>JAISUR010000031.1 GCA_031271975.1 Propionibacteriaceae bacterium | reverse complement strand
GGGTATCTGTTCATGACGAGCAAGAATCTGCTGGTGCCGCTGGTGATCCACGCCTGGTACGACCTGCTGATCGCCGTGTTGCTGTAGTTCTCCGCGCGGTTCGTGGGAGAATGGCCTTTCGGGAAAAGTAGTGAACATGGCCTTTGCGGCGAAGGTGCTGACGGATTCCGTCTCCGAGCTTGGAGATCGGCTGGTGACATTCGAGGTGACGTTCCCGCGCATCGTGTTGAGCGAGTTCAACACCCACTGCGGCGGCGGCCATGCCGCCCCGAGAAATCGATCCTGCCGCCCTAGACCTCGATGAGGCCTTCGCCTACAGCCATCAAGGTGTCATCCAACCCCGCCACCTCTGTCAGTTCCTTCATTCCGTTCGGTGGTCCCCGTTAGTAGAGTCGCCTCGTGACCGGTCAGTTTTCTCGCGCGGATTTGGAGCAAGCCCACGCGGCGGTCGCGTCGATGCTGCACAAGCTGTCCAAGGCGAAGGTGACGATGGAGGCAAAGGGAAGTATCAAGCCGGGGTCGGGACGGTGATTCCAAGTGAGTGACTTGACTTCTCTGCCGGAGATCGGCCCGGTTACGGCGCGGCAACTCGCCGAGGTGGGCATCCTCGATGCCGACACTCTGCGCTCACTCGGATCACGGGAGGCTTTCTTGCGCATCCGAGCCGAGGTCGATCCTGGAGCGTGTATCCAGCTGCTGACCGGCCTGGAGAGCGCCGTTCGCGGCATCCGCGCGAGCGAACTGCCACCCGCCGACAAAGCCGAATTGCGCGATTGGTTCCGCGAGTTGAACCAAAGCAAGAGCGAGGAGTAAGGGCCACAACGAATCCGCCAAGCGCTCCCGTGCTGACCAGGCGGAACCAACATGACAGCCAGGATTGCTTGGTGGCAGTTCTTGAGCGGGTAAAGCCTTTCCTACTGATGGGTTGGCATTTTGATGTCGCGGAGTGCCTCGTTGAGGAAGTCGTTCAGGGGTTGCATGGTTTCACGCCCCATTTTCTTGTCACCTGCTACGGACGCAACCCCACTCGAAACCTACTCGAAAGGTCGGCTTTCGAGTAGCAGGACGGACCTCTCGGCGAATCGCTCGAATTTCACCGTAGTGATCCTCGAAATTCACCACGATGCTGCTCGAAATTCACCACGCATAGTAGCATGCGGCCATGGGTTCACTCATCGACAGGCATCTTGCGCCCGTGGTTCACGAGATGCTCGACGACTTCCGGATTGTCGAGATTCAGGGGGTTCGGCAAAGCGGCAAGACCACTCTCGCGCAACAAATCGCCAACGACCGCGGTGGCCGACTCCTGTCGCTGGACGATCCGGTGTTGCCGGCTTTCGGACGCCGAGCGCCAACGCCGGCTGGTGGCGCGCCACGTGCGTTTCGGCAAGTCGGAAGAGGGCGCGCGAAACTGGGTTTCAGAAGTCGACGAATCCAACGCCGCGCAGGTGTCGATGTGGGAGTCGTCGGCAGACTTGGTGGTCGACATGGGAGCCCTTGGATTGCCGCCCGGCCGTGACTAGCCGAGGACGGTCATTACCCGAACGCGCCCGCCACGACGATCGTCTTTTGCTTGGTGAAGTCCTTCACGGTGTCGTGTACTCCTTCGCGGTAGCCGCCGGTGTCTCCGGGGCCGCCGAACGGGAGGTTCTCGGCACGCATGGCGGTGGTGCCGTTGATCATGACGCCGCCCGCGTTGAGTTGTTTGGCGGCCTGCAACGCGCGGTTGATGTCAGCGGTGAAAATGGCGGCCTGCAAGCCGTACGGTGAAGCGTTTGCCCAAGCGATGGCCTGCTCCAACTGGTCGAACTTCACGACGGGCGCCACCGGCCCGAAGATTTCTTCGGCCAGCGTCGGCGACTCGGGGGGCACTTGGGACAGCACGGCCGGGGTGATGAATGTGCCCTGGCGCACTCCGCCTGCGTGCAAGGTCGCGCCTTCGGCGACGAGTGCGGCGATGGCCTGCTCCACCTTGATCGCGTCCGGTTCGCCGATCAACGGGCCCACTTCGGTGTCTTCAGCGAGTTGGTCGCCCACTTTCAACTCCTGGGCCCATTCGATGAGGCGGGCCAACAGGGCGTCGTGGATTCCGGCCTGGGCGTAAACGCGCTTCACCGCGCAGCAGATTTGTCCGTTGCCCCTGGCCAGCCGTCCAAACACGATCGCCTTGGCGGCGGCTTCCAGGTCCGCGTCGTCGCACACGATCAGCGGGTCGTTGCCACCCAACTCCAGGAATACCTTCGCGAAACGTCGGGCGCAGCGCTCGGCGACGTTGCGGCCCGCCTGCGTGCCCCCGGTAAGGGTGACGGCGGCGACGTCCGGGTGGTCCGCGATGGCGGCGACCACTTCGCGGTTGCCGACAATGACTTGGTGGGCGTGCTCGGGGAAGCCCGCTTGCGCGTAGTACTCGTGAATCCGGAACAGCGACAACGGGCAACGAGTAGGTGGTTTGGTGATTACCGCGTTGCCTGCGGCCAGGGCGGCAGCGGCCTTGTGGGCGTACAACTCGACAGGGTAGTTGAAGGGAATCAACGCCGCGACGACACCCAGCGGTTCGCGGATCGTCACCGCAAAGTGGGTCTCCAGACCCGGAACGGCATCCATCGGGAATTGCCGCCCGAGAATACGCGGCGCTTCATGCGCGTACTGCCGGAAGATCCGCACCGCCGCGGCAACTTCGCCGCGAGTTTGCTCGATGGGCTTGCCGTTTTCCGCGGCGTCCAAGCGCGCCAAGTCTTCGGCGTCGGCCTCGATCAGGTCGGCCAGCTTTTCCAGCATCGCCTCCCGTTGCCAGGCGGGAGTCGCTGCCATGCGCCGCTGGCCAGCCGTGGCTTGCGCCACCACTTGCGGCACGTCTGCGGCCGTCGATTCGCGAACGATGCCCAGCACGTCGCCGGTGCCGGGGTTGGTGACTTCGAGGTGGATCATGGGTTGCTCCTGTCGTCGGCGGCCGACACTTCGACGAGCGTCTTGCCGGGGTGCGGCTGGCCGAATGCGTCATTGATGTGGTCGAGGGGGAGGACACGGGTGATCAGCGCGCTGGTCCGGATGCCACCCGAAGCAAGCAAACTCAATGCCCTCCCGAAGGTGTGGGGGTTTACGAACGAGCTGGTGATGGTCAGCTCTTTCTGGAAGACCTCATATGGGCGCAACCCGATCTCGTCGTCAGGGCGGGTCAAGCCAAAGAAGACGACGGTGGCGCCGCGGGCCGCCAGGCGCAGGGCGAGCGCGGCGCTGTCAGGAGTGCCAGCGCAGTCGATGACCTTGTCCCAAGCGCCTTCGACATGAGACGGGTCCACCGCTTGGTTTGCACCCAGTTGCAGGGCGAGTTGCCGCTGATGCGGGTGCGGTTCCACTGCCGTAATGTGCACCGCCCCCGCCTGGCGGGCAAGCTGCACCATGATCAGACCGATCGTCCCGGCGCCGATGATCGCGACGGTGTCGCCCAGGCGCACGCTGAGGCGGTCCATGCCGTGCAAGCAGCACGAGAGCGGCTCAACCAAGGCTGCCTGCTCGTCGCTGACCTGGTCCGGGATCGGGTGGCAGGCCGCGGCGGGGACCACTATGTAATCGGCGAAAGCCCCGTCGATGGCGGTTCCCACCCCCAACATGTCAGGACACAAGTGCGGGTTGCCCCGATAGCAGGCGGCGCAGTGGCCACACGAGAAGTTCACGTCCGACGTGACTCGCTGGCCGATTTCCAAGTGGCCCACGCCGTCGCCCACAGCGGCCACCCTTCCGGAAAACTCGTGGCCGAGTGTGCGCGGACCGACCACCGGCAGCGACCCAGGCAGGCCCTGGACGATATGGGTGTCCGTGCCGCAGATCCCGCAATAGCGCACCTGGACCAGCGCCTCGCCGGGGCCGGGTTGGGGCACTGGGACCACGTCCAACGACAGGTGTCCCAGTTGTTGTTTGCCATGGAAGCGGGCAGCTCGCATAGTCTGCTGGCCGCGAGGGGAATTTTCGACGGAGAGGCTCATCGGAGTCCTTTCTGTTTCGGTGGTCAGTCAGGCAGACCTGCCAGCACGGCTCGGGTGGCCGACAGCCCGAGGCGGTTGGCCCCGGCCTCAACCATGGCGATCGCAGTTGCCGCGTCGCGAATTCCTCCGGAGGCTTTGACGCCGAGTTGATCCCCAACCGTCTCCCGCATCAACCGGACCGCCGCGACACTCGCTCCTCCGGCCGGGTGAAACCCGGTGGACGTCTTCACGAAGTCCGCCCCGGCGGCCGCAGCCGACTGGCAAGCGTTGACAATCTGGCGGTCGGTGAGCGCCGCGGATTCGATGATCACTTTCAACACCGCCGCGCCGATCTCCTCGCGCACTCGCGCGATCTGCTGCCGCACGTAGCTCCACTCGCCTGCGATCGCCGCGCCCACGTCGATGACGAGATCGATTTCAGACGCGCCGGCGGCAACAGCCAGCTTCGCTTCGGCGGCTTTGATTGCGGTGGCGTGTTTTCCGGAAGGAAATCCGCACACAGCGGCAATCGGCATGGAGGCGGAATCGAACGGCAGGAACGAAGGCGAGACGCACACCGAATAGGCGCCCAACTCGGCGGCCTCGGCGACGAGCGCTACGATGTCGGCCCGGGTCGCCGTCGGAGCCAGCAGAGTATGGTCGATGAGGCGGGCGATGGCGGCTTTGGTGTAGTCGGGCATGGCATGCTCCTAGCTTGTCCGGCACAAATGCTGGCTGGCGACGGCGTGGACCGCGGCCACGATCGCCTCTTGGGTGATGCCGCAATCGGCCATCACCGCCTCGCCAGCGCCGGACGCTCCGAAACGGTCCACGCCCACAGGGTGGCCGCCGGCCAGATAGCGGTGCCAGCCGAGTGTGGCCCCGGCTTCGACGCTGACGCGGATTTGGATGCCGTCCGGCAGCACCTCTTGGCGATAGCTTGCGGGCTCGGCGTCGAACCACTCCAGGCACGGCAGCGACACCACGCGGGTGGGTATTCCCTCAGTGTCCAGTTGGATTGCGGCCTGCAGCGCGAGGGAAACCTCCGACCCGGTGGCCATGATGAGGGCCACGGGCGAATCCTCGGGTTCGCGGACGATGTAGCCGCCCCGCTGCGCGCCGGCGATGGTGGCTGCCGGATCCGGAAGGGTGGGCAGCGCCTGTCGGGAAAGGCATATCCCGACCGGGCCCTCAGGCCGCTCGATGATCCGGGTCCACGCCGCGAGAGTCTCGTTGGCGTCTGCGGGGCGTACCACGGACAGGCCTGGGATGGCGCGGTAGCTCCACAGGTGTTCGACGGGCTGGTGTGTGGGCCCGTCTTCGCCGACGGCGATCGAGTCATGGCTCCACACGTACGTGGCGGGCAAACGCATCAACGCCGCTAGCCGCACGGCTGGGCGCAGGTAGTCGCTGAAAACGAAGAACGTCGCTCCGAAGACGCGGGTCAGGCCGTGGAGTGCGATGCCGTTGAGAATCGCCCCCATCGCGTGCTCGCGAATGCCGAAGTGGATCAGCCGCCCGCCTGGCCCGCCATGCCAATAGTCGGAAACGACGCCGTCGGGCAACAGCGACTCGACGCCGGGCAACTCCACGCCGTTGGTCTCGGCTAGGTCTGCGGAACCTCCCCACAGTTCCGGGATCGCGGTGGCCAGTGCTGTCAATGTCTCTTGCGAGGCGCGCCTGGTCTGGTGGCTCGTGCCCACGGGGAACACCGGCAGCCGGTCCTGCCACCCTTCCGGCAACTTCCGGGCGTTGAGGCGTCGCCACAATTCGTCAGCGGCGGGAGCCTCGCGCAGCGCCGCGGTGAGGCGGGCATCCCATTCGGCGTGCAACTGCTGTCCGCGGTCGCGAACCTGGCGGGCGTGGGCGAGCAGGTCATCGGGGAAGTGGAACGGCAGATCGCCAGGCAATCCGAGGCTGAGCTTCGTTTCGGCGATCTCCTCGCGGCTGGGGGCGCCGGAATGGGCGGCCGGTGTGCCCCCGGAACGCGGCAGCGGATACCCGATCCGGGTGCGCAGCCTGACGAACGCCGGCTGGGGGCACTCGCGGGCCTGATTCAGCGTGTTCAGCACGGCCTGGGGCGATTCGGGATCATCCAAATCGAAGACGGTGAATCCGTAGGCGGCCATCCGGGCGGCCACGTCCGTGCTGTCCACCAAGCCGACTTCGCCTTCGATGGAGATGTTGTTGTCGTCCCAGACCACCACCAAGTTGTCCAGGCGTTGGTTTCCGGCGATCGCGAGGGCTTCGTGGCTGATCCCTTCTTCAAGATCCCCGTCGCTGGCCAGGCAATACACCGTGTGGCGCAGCAACTCGGGGTCGGGCAGTCCGGCTTCGGCCAACATGGCGCGGGTGCGGCGTTCGGCCATCGCCATGCCCACTGCCATGCCGACCCCTTGGCCCAGGGGCCCGGTAGTCGCCTCGACGCCGGGGGTGTGGCCGTATTCGGGATGGCCCGGCGTCAGCGATCCGAAATGGCGTGTTGCCTTCAGGTCGTCCATTTCCACCGGGTAGCCGCTCAGGAACAGCTGCAGGTACAAAGCCAGGCTGGCGTGCCCGCAGGACAGCACGAACCTGTCTCGGCCCGCCCAGTCGGGGGCCGCCGGATCGTGGCGCAACACCTTTTGGAAGAGGGTGTACAAGAAGGGCGTCAGGCTGACCGCTGTTCCCGCATGGCCGGACCCGTTGGCGGACACCACATCGAGTGGGAGCACTCTCGCGTGGTTGATGACCTGCTGATCAACCGGTTGCGGCCATTGCTGCATTGCACGCCTCCCTGCGTCGTCGAAAGAAGATCTTTTACTGATTTTAGGCAGACTATAGACGACGATCAACAAAAGGTCCAGACCTGCTCGCTCGCGCCAGGCCCGACAGCCGCAACCTGCCTGGGAATAGTTATCGAATCGTTATACCTTGCCAAAGGGCGGTTTTGACCTACGCTCCCAGACTTGACTCGTTTCGCTCGGGCTCCGTCCCTGCTTGTTAAGGCGGAATCTGCCAATACTTATGTTGATTGCTGGACAAAGACTTGTTCTCGTATTAGTGTTCCCTGACATGGAGGCCGACTGCCAAAGCCGGTGGGCGGCCCCGCCCGGCAGGAGATCCAGTGTCACGGCCGGGTCTCAAGAGAGCCAAGGAGGCAATGTGGCCAAACCGGTGGCGGTGAGCGTGGAGCACGTCACAAAGACCTACCCCGGCGTGGACGCGCTCATAGACGTGTCCTTGGAGTTTCAGCTTGGGGAAGTCGTCGCTATCTGCGGCGCCAATGGTGCGGGCAAGTCCACTTTGGCCAAGCTGATCTCTGGTGTGGAGCCAGCTACCTCGGGAATGATCCGCGTTGGGGACGGGAAACCCGTGCGCCGCCTCGACGACGCTTTTGCCGCCGGCGTCCTGATGCTGCATCAAGAACCCCTGGTTGTCGACGACTTCACGCTCGAAGAGAATCTGCGGCTCTACGACCTGCGCGCCCAACACGGCGCCCGCTCCGGCAAAGCCCAACGCCCCCCGGCTGGTGAAGTCCTGGCTCGGGTTGGCCTGGGCGACGTCCCCCTGTCAACTCTTGGCCGGGCCCTAGCCCCTGGGCAGCGGCAGATGCTGGCATTGGGCCGCGCTTTGGTCTACGACCACCAGGTGCTCATCTTGGACGAGACGACGGCTTCGGCCACCGAGTCCTACTTCCAGTTGGTGCAAGAGGTAGTCGCCTCCGAGAAGGCCGCTGGCCGCTGCGTGATCTTTGTGTCCCATCGCATGCAGGAAGTGTTCGGGCTTGCCGACCGCATCGTCGTGTTGCGCAACGGGCAGTTCATCGGCGAGCGCGAGGTAGCCGCCACGGACACCGGTGAGATCACACAGATGATGATCGGCGAATCGCTGGCGGTGCTGGACCGGCCCGAAAAGCACATCGAGGGCGATCCGGTCGTCGCCGTGAGTGGACTGGCCGCCGGCAGCGCCCGCGATATCAGCTTCGAAGTGCGCCCCGGCGAAGTGCTTGGCATCTACGGCCTGGTTGGTTCCGGCAGGTCGTCAGTGATCCGATCGCTATCCGGCCGCCAAACCCGGCGTGCCGGGAAAGTGCAGATCAACGGAGTCCCGTCGTACCCGAAGAGCCCCACCGAAGCCATGCGTCAGGGGATCGCCTACCTCAGCGAAGACCGGCACCGGGATGGGTTCGTGCCCGACTTCACAAATCGGGCCAACCTGACCATGTGCTGCCTGCCGAAGTACACCCGCCGAGGTGTCATCTCCACCAAGCGCGAGGCCAGCCTCGCCAAGGACCTGGTCGACCGGTTTGCCATCGTGGGCGGCACCGAATCCCTGACCAGCTCGCTGTCGGGCGGCAACCAGCAAAAGGTCTGCGTGGCCCGCTGGATTGCGGCCGAGCCGGAGGTCTACTTGCTCGACGAGCCCACAAAGGGCGTGGATGTCGGCGCCCGCGCCCGGATTTACGAAATCGTGTACAACTTGGCGGCTCTCGGCAAGGCAATCGTGGTGATCTCGTCGGAAGCCGACGAAGTGTTGCTGCTGGCTGACCGGGTGCTGGTCATGCGGGAAGGGCGCGTCATCTTGGATCGGAAGACCGCTGGGTTGACCTCCGATGTGCTCGCCAAAGCAGCCCTGTCTGAAGGAAAGGTATAGGCAAGTGAATTCAATGTCTGCCCAAGCTCCACTTGGCGGCTTCGGCTCAGCCCAGAGCCTGTTGCTGGATCTGTTGCGCAAGCACTATCCGTTCTTGATTTTGGGGGTGTTGGTCATAGTGGCGTCGATCGCGTCGCCGGCCTTCCTGACCACAAACAACCTCCGCAACCTGTTCAGCCAGCTTGCGGTGATCGGGCTGGTGGTGCTCGCCGAGCTGTTGGTGGTCATCACTGGCGGCATTGACATCTCCGTGGGTTCGGTCCTGGCCTTGTCAGCGTGTTTGAGTGCCGGGTTGTTCAGCGGTTCCAACGTTTGGGTGGCCGCCCTGACAGCCGCCGTCGTCGGTACCTTCATGGGTGCGGTCAACGGCACGCTGATCGGTTTCCGGGGCATTGAGCCCTTCATCGCCACCTTGGGCATGATGGCGCTGGCCCGCGGCTTGACCTTCGCCTATTCCCAGGGGTCGCCGGTGATCCCCACCGATCCGAACTTCGCGATCCCGGGCACTTCCCGCATCGCCGGCATCCCCACCATCGGTTTCTTCTGGGTGGCCGCGATCATCATCATCGCGTTCACCTTGAACAAGACGGTCTTCGGCCGCCGCCTCTACGCCATCGGGTCCAGCAAGCACGCCGCCACCGGCGCTGGCGTGCCGGTGAACCGCACTGTCTTCTTTGTGTACACCCTGGCTGGCCTGATGGTCGGCATCGCCGGCTTCCTGCTGACCTCCCGCGTGAACGCGGGCACCGCGCTGGCTGGAAATGGGTACGAGTTGGACGCCATCGCGGCCGTCGTCATCGGCGGGGCCCGCCTCAGCGGCGGTTCTGGAAAGGCCGTCGGCGCAGTTGTCGGCACCATCATCTTTGGCGTGATTTCCAACCTGTTGGTGCTGTTGAACGTGTCCACCTTCCTCCAGGAGGCATTCAAGGGCGCATTGATTTTGGTCGCTGTCGTGATGGCGGCCGGCAAGCGCGGCGGCATGGCCGCTCGCTAGCCAATGAGGTAACTCATCCACCCCATGCTTCATCAAGCAAAGTCGAAGGAGAACGAAATGATGAAGAGTATTCCCAAAGCGGCCGCCGTGGTTATGGCAGCAGCCCTCGCCTTGAGTGGTTGCACGCCTGCTGCCCAGCCGAGCGCGACTTCTACTGAGCCGGCCGCCGCCGATCCCGGGCAGAAGATAGTCATCGGTTTCGCACAGCAGTCGCTCAACGCCCCATATTTCGTCGCCATGCAGAAGGAGGCCGAAAAGCAGGCCGCCGAACAGGGCTTCGAACTGATCTTCCAGAACGCCAACAACGACCCGGTCCTCCAGATCGACCAGTCTGAGACGATGGTTGCCCAGGGCGTGCAGGCGCTGCTGGTGAACACCGTCACGGTCGGCACCGAAGAGGCCAAGATGAAGGAGATCGCAGCGGAAATCCCACTGATCTTCATCGACACCGACATCCCCAACGTGGGTGTGGCTGCCGTCAAGTCCGACAACGTCACCATCGGCAAGGGCGCCGGCCTGATCATGGCTGAGCGCTTCGAGAAGGGCACCACGATCAAGCTCGCCATCCTCAACGGTGGCCCGCGCGACGAAATCACCGGCCCGCAGCGGCGCCAAGGCTTCCTCGACGGCCTCGAAGCCGGCGGCGTGAAGTACGAAATCGTGGCTGAGGCAGACGCCAACTACTCCCAGGAGCCGGCCGTCACCGGTACTGAGACCATGCTGGCCGCCCACCCGGACATCGACGTCATCTATGGGTATAACGATTCCATGGCTCTGGGCGCCCTGCAGGCGCTGCGCACGCTGGGCAATGACAAGGTCCTGATCGCCGGCATCGACGGCCAGAAGGAAGCCCTCGCCGAGATCCAGAAGGGCGGCTGCACCGGCCAGTACGTTTCCACCGGCCTCAACTCGCCGTCCAAGGCGACCGCTGGCGGCATCGAGATCGCCTTGGCGCTCATCAAGGGCGAGAAGCAGCCCTCGGACATCGAGCCGGTCACCTACACCGAAGCAGTCGGCATCGGCTGCAACAACATCGACCAGTACTACGACCCGGATTCCGTGTTCTGATCAGATTGGGTTCCGCAACACAGGGCTGGCTGCCGGCATGTCCGGCGGCCAGCCCCTACCCAATCCCAGGCCATCGCTCTAGGAGGAATACATGATTCGCAAGAGAGTCCATATCGGTGACGGCGGGACCATCGCAATCCTCGCCGAACCGACGCCCATCGCCCTGGACCAGGAAGCGGTGATCGAGTTTCGCGCCTCCGGCATCTGCGGCACTGATATTTCGGCGCGCGACGGCCAACATCCGTACGTGCCGCTGCCCTACTACCCCGGGCACGAAGCAGTCGGCGCGGTGATCGAAGCCCCTGAGGGCACCGACCTGCGCCCCGGCGACCTGGTTACCGTCATCCCCACCTTGTGGTGCGGCCGATGCAAGAACTGCCTGCGTGGTCTGACGAACATCTGCGAGAACATGCAGTTCTTCGGCACCGGATACCGCGAAGGCGGCATGGCCGAGCGGTACCTAGTGGACACCAAGTACTTGTTCCGCGTCCCCGACGGGCTGTCAGTCCGGCAAGCCGCGCTCATCGAACCACTGGCAACGCCGCTGCACGCGGTGGACCAAGCCCCGGACGTCGCTGGGCGAGCCGTGGTGGTAATCGGGTCGGGCACGATCGGCCGGCTGGTATTGGCGGTGTTGCGGCATCGCGGCGTCGGGAAGGTCGCCGTGGTTGACCTTGACCCCAAGAAACTGGAGATCGCGGCTGCCATGGGCGCCGAGACGATCCAGGCTGGAACCGGCGATTTGAACACTCAGGGCCGGGCGGCGCTGGGCGAAAGCGCCGACATCGTCTTCGACTGCGTGTCAACGCAGCAAACGCTCTCCGACGCCATCCGCCTCGCAGACCGCGGCGGCACTGTGATGACGGTGGGTGTGCCGCATGGCCCAGTCAACGTCGACCTGCCGCTGCTCCAGGATCACCAAATCGAAATTCGCGGCACTATCACCTACCTGCCCCGAGACTATTCGCGGGCGGCGGAGTTGATCAGTTCCGGCGTCATCGCGGCCGACGACTACATCACCTCCTGTTTCGCCTTGGACGATGCCGAGGCTGCGTTCGACGCGGCCCGGTCCGGCAAAGAGCGGAAAGTGCTGCTGGTGGCGGAGAGTGAACTATGAACCCAGTAGGCATCCACGTCCTGGTGTGGACGGGCGAATCAGAGTTGGGCGAGCTGACCCAAGCCCTGCGGGCGACGGCCGAAGCCGGCTACGACTTCATGGAATTGTCACTGCACCAGATGGACATCCTCGACCCGGCCGGCCTCAAGGCCGCGGCCGCGGCAAGCGGACTGGAGTTGACCTGCTCGCGCGGGCTTGCTTTCGACGCCGACATCTCTTCGCCCGATCCGGCCATCGTCGCCCGCGGGGCGGACTTGCTGAGCCGGTCCATCGACGTCACGGCGGAGATGGGCGCGAAGGTGCTCACCGGCCCGATCTTTTCCGCGCTCGGCAAGTATGGCTGTCCGCTGAGTGCCGCGGGCCGCGCCAACGCCGTGACCGCCCTGCGGGACGCCGCCAGGCACGCTGCCAGCGCCAGGGTCACGCTCGGCTTGGAAGTGTGCAACCGGTATGAGACGAACGTCGTGAACACCGCTCGCGACGCCCGGCGCCTGGCCGACGACGTCGGTGAGGACAATGTGAAAGTGCATTTGGACACTTACCACATGAATATCGAGGAGGATAACCTCTACCAGCCGGTCATCGACGCCGGCGAACGCCTGGGTTATGTCCACATCGGTGAGAACCACCGCGGGCCGCTGGGCACCGGGCACATCGACTTGCCGCTGCTCTTCGAGGCGCTGGCCCACATCGGGTACGCCGGCCCGATCGCGTTCGAGTCGTTCTCCTCAGAGGTGGTCAGCGCGGGGCTGTCCAACGACTTGGCCATCTGGCGAAACCTGTGGGCCGACAATGTGCCCATGGCGCAGGCGGCCGCCGCCCACATCCGGTCCCTGCTGCGCGGCCAGGAGTTGAAGGCGCAACAGTGAAAGCGTCGCTTGGGATTGACCTCGGCACGAGTGGGGTGAAAGCCGTAGTCGCAGACGAGCGACTGCGTCCGCTGGCCGAGGCAGAACGACACTATCCGGTGTCCAGTCCGCAGCCGGGTTGGGCCGAATCCGACCCACTGGTGTGGCTGTCCGCTGCCCAGGAAGCGGCCAGCGAAGCGCTGGATGGCGCCGGGCAGGTCGAAATCGCCGGAGTCGGCATCGACGGCCAACTACACGGAGGGTTGCTTCTGGACGCGCGGGGCCTGCCGATTCGTCCGGCGATTCTGTGGCCCGACACCCGGGCGGAAGCAGTCCTGGCCCCGTGGCGAGAGTTACCTGAAGAAGACTTGGCCAAGCTTGCCAATCCGATTACGCCGGGGATGCTCGGGCCGATCTGCGCCTGGGTGCGGCAGCACGAGCCGCAGGCTTTCGCCAAGGTCGCCCAGGTGGCCTCCGCCAAGGATTGGTTGCGCGCCCAATTGCTCGGGCAGGCGGACCAGGTCACAGATCCCACCGATGCCTCGGCTACGTTGCTGTGGGACGTTCATGCTGACGGCTGGCATTCGGCCGCCCTCGAACTGGCGGGCTTGCGGCCAGATCAACTTGGTGCGCTTGCGTCTCCAGGCAGCGTTGCCGGGCACACCGGCCGGGCTGCCGGGGCTTTTGGGTTGCCCGACGGCATCCCGGTGGCAACCGGTTGCGGGGATGTGGCTGCCGCGGCGTACGGCATGGGTTTGTCCGCTGGGCAGCGGATGGTTTCGCTGGGCACCGGACACCAAGTTGTCGCCACCGCCGAACACTTGAGCTCGGCGTGGCCGCCCGCGTTCCACGCATACCGCGGCGTGGATCCGTTCGGGCTGCACATGGCAGCCCCATTGAACGGCGGCTACGCCCTGAATCTGGCCCGCGGCGAGTTGGGCGCGACCTGGGAGGAATTGTACGCGGCGGCGGACTATGTCCCCGGCCCCACGACTCCCATTTTCATGCCCTACTACGCCCCGGAACGCTTCGGCCCCGGCGTGAGCAAATCCAAGGGGTGGCATGCGGCCAAACAGGTTGGCGGCTGGGATCCGGCCTTGTCGGATTCGCCCCCAGACAGGCCGCTCGCCGAACTGCTGTATGCCGTGTTGGAGGGGGTTTGCTGCAACTTGGCCATGGCCGCGCGGGACCTGCCAGGACCGGCTCCTGAAGTGTTGTACGCGGTGGGTGGGGGTGCCCGGGAGGCGGGATACCGGCAACTGCTCGCCGACGCGTTCGGCGCCGCGATCCAAACGGCGCCCGCGGTCAGTTGGAGCGCACTGGGGGCGGCTCGCCTGGGGTTCGCGGCGGCTGGATTGGCGGCCACCGCAGAGCTTTCTGGTGGCCAGACCACCGCGCCGGGCGAAAACGCCGGCCTGCAAGAGCGATTTGCCGCATTTCGGCAACTGGCCGGTAGGCGGCCATGACAACGCCAGTTATAGCGCTGTCTCAAACGCTGGCACCTAGCTGGTTGCGGGTAGATAATGAGCGCACCATGGTGCCTCCTTCGTCCGCGCTTCCCGGTCCGACGCCCGCCGGCCGGACGCACTATGCCATCGGCCCGGGGTTCATCCTCGGCCTGATCCGGTCGCGCCCGGTGTGGACTCGGGCGCAGTTGGTCGCCTTGACCGGCTTGGCCCGTTCCACCTTGTCGGAGCGGATTGATCAACTTGCCGCCGCCAAACTCGTGATGGTCGGCAAAGAGGCTATGGTCACCGGCGGCCGGCCCGCTGAGTCCATCCGCTTCAACGCGGCGGGCGGGACTTTGCTGGTGGCAGACATCGGAGGCAGCCACTCCCGGATCGGGATCACGGACCTGCACGGGAGCCTCATCGCCACCACAGACAAGGACATCGACATTTCCGCGGGCCCGGACCAGATTCTGGGCTCGACGCTGGCCGACTTCCACACACTCTTGGCCGAAAACTCCATCGACGCCAGCCACGTGCGCGGCATCGGAATCGGCATGCCGGGCCCGGTCGACACGGCCACCGGCAGAATCGTCCGCCCGCGGACCATGCCTGGCTGGGACACCGTCGCCGTGCCGGACTACTTCCGGGCCAGCTTCCCGAACGTCCCGGTGTTGGTCGACAAAGACGCCAACATCATGGCTTTGGGCGAATTCCGTACCTCATGGAGCCACGAGCATTCCACCACCATCACCGTCAAGGTTGGCATGGGAATCGGCTGCGGGCTCATCGTCAACGACACGGTGCTCCACGGCGCCCGGGGCGCGGCCGGTGACATCGCCCACATTTCCCGCGGCAGCGACGTGCAGTGCCTGTGCGGGCAAAACGGCTGTGTGGAGGCCGTGGCCGGCGGCAGGGCCATTGCCGCGAAGCTGAACGCCGCAGGCCGCACGGTCACCACCAGCAGCGACATCGTCGACCTCGTCCGGGAGGGAGATGCGTTGGCCGTGCGCCTGGTCCGCCAAGCCGGCCGCGAAATCGGCGAAGTCTTGATACCGACGATCGCCTTGATCAACCCCTCGTTGGTGGTCATCGGCGGGAACCTCGCCGACAGCCCCGAACCTCTGCTGGCGGGCATCCGCGAGAGTGTCTACGCGCACTCCCATCCGTTGTCCACAGAGGCCCTCCAGATCGTGCCTTCCAAGACCGGCCCGCAAGCTGGCCTGACCGGCGCCGCCATGCTCACCCTGGACACGATCTTCGCCGAGAACGCCGTCGACGCGGCCCTCAGCGCCTAGTAGCCTCTCCCAGCCTGGCTGCACCTTCCCATAGACCCGCTAGGCTCAAAGCGTGAACGCCCGAGCGCGGAATGCGATCCGGCAAGGAGTCAGCAACTCCTGTCCGGCAGCTTTGGTGGTGCCGTTCCTGGTCCACAGCGACTGGCCTTGGGTGGCCAAGATTCCCATGACTGTGGTGTTGGGGACGCTGGGCTGGTTCATCGGATGGTTGCTCGCCACGGCGATCCTGCGCATTTGGGTAGTGCTCGCCAAGGCACGGCCGGGGGCACCGCTCTACACGTTTGGCAAACTGCCCGCAGCTGAATTCGCGGCGGCGGGCGGCAAAGGCGCATCGCTGGCCCGGATGGCCCAAGAGGGGCTGCCCGTGCCGCCGGGGATCGTGGTCTTGGGCAGTGCTTTTGAGGGTGACCACCTGACGGCGAGTGCGGCTGCGCGGCTCGCCAAAGAGGTTGCCAAGCTGACCCGGAAAGGCGAGCTGTTGGCGGTCCGCTCCTCCGCTTTGGCGGAGGACTCTGCCCAAGCGTCTTTTGCGGGCGCATACGAATCGGTGCTGGACGTGGCGGCCGCCGATGTCGCCGCAGCCATCGCCGAAGTGCGGCTGTCCGGGCGGGCTGACCGCGTGGGCGCGTATGCTGCGGCGCGCGGAGTGGAGATTGGCGACCAGGTCGCGGTGGTGGTGCAACGGATGGCGCGCGCCGACTTCGCCGGGGTGCTGTTCACCGCCGACCCGCTGACGGGCGACTTGGACGTGATGGTGGGCAACGCCGTCGCAGGGCTGGGCGAGTCGCTGGTCTCAGGCGCCGCAAACGCGGCGGAGTTCCGATTCCACCGGACTGACGGCGCCTACACCGGCCCAGACGAGTTGGCACACGTGGCGAAGACGCTGCATCGCGAGGCGCATGCCGCTGAGGCGACGTTGGCGATGGGTTCGCTCGATATCGAATGGGCGGTGGCCGGCAAGAAGGTGTGGCTGCTGCAGGCCCGGCCCATAACCACGATGGCAGGCTGGGATCCCATCACCGCCGAACGCAACGACTCGCTGCGCGGGACTTGCCTCTGGTCGGCGACCAACCTCGTGGAAGCCAACCCAGAGCCGCAAACACCGTTGACGATTTCGACCGCCGACTATGTGATGGCGCACGGTGGTCCGCTGATCCAGGCGCAGGGGCGCAACATGTCCGGCTACATAGGCGGCCGGCCCTACAACAACCTCAGCGTGCAACTGGCGATCCGCGGCCCGAAGGTTTTCAAGGACCCGCGCGCCGAATACCGCAAGATGACCTCCCTTTGGGGCGAACTGCCCGACGAAGTCCCCATTCCGATGCTCCCCATGACCAGCCAAGACCAGCAGCGCGACGGCATGCGGATGTTGGGCACTCTGGGCCCGATGTTGTCGGCACGCGCCCGGCTGGCCGCTTTCATCGCTGCGACGCCCCAGCGCTGTCAGGCGCTGGCCGAGCAGATTGCGGCCACGGATGACCGCGCCGCGCTGCGCCAACTGTGGTTGGACGAGGTTTTCCCCGGCTACCGGGATTCGTTCTGGTCGATCGTCGCCGCCACGCCGGAAAAGGACACGCTGCCAGGTGTGCTGCGCGCCCTGGTTGGCCCGGATGACGCCGCTATTCTGCTCGCTTCTATCGCGCGGCTGGCCGGAAACCTGGAAAGCCTGGGCCCGGCCGAGGGGCTGCAACGTGTCGCCGCGGGGCAAATGACGCGGGCCGAGTATCTGGAGCGATACGGCCATCGCGGCTACAACGAAACCGAGTTGGCCTGGCCGCGTCCAAAAGAAAACCCAGATTCGCTGGCGGTGGTGCCTACCGCCCAGCAGGCAGACCCAGAACGCTCGGACGCGGCCTACGGCGAAGCCCTGGCCCGGCTGCGCGGCCAGCATCCCAAACAGGCCCCCAAGCTGGAAAAGCAACTGGTCAAACGCGCCCGCGCCGCCGCCCGCCGGGAAGCGGTCCGCTCCGAAGCTGTGCGTTGGACCTCAGTGGTGCGCGCGTTCGCGTTGCGGGCCGCGGCGTTGTTGGGCATCGGCGAAGACGTGTTCCTGCTCACCATGGATGAATTGTTGGCGGCGTTGGACGGCGATGCGGCGCCCTTTGTGCACTTCCCGGTGCGGCGCGAAACACTGCGGCGTTATCAACAACTGCCGCCGCCGCCGGTGCTGATCGCGGGCCCGTTCGACCCGTTTGCTTGGGCAGCCGATCCGAACCGCCGGACCGACTATTGGGTTGTCGGCGCCGACATGCGAACACCCAGCCCACAGACGTCCGCCACGGTGTCTGGTGTGCCGGGGGCGAGCGGCATTGTGGAGGGCGTCGTCCGCCGCATCGACAGCATCGCCGACGCCGGTGAGCTTCAGCCGGGAGAGATCCTCGTCACCCAGCTCACCAACATCGGTTGGACGCCGGTGTTTCCCCGCGCGGGCGCCATCGTCACCGACATCGGCGCCGCGCTCAGCCATGCCGCAATCGTCGCCCGCGAACTTGGTGTCCCAGCCGTGGTCGGTTGCGGCGACGCGACCACAAAGCTCTCCACCGGCGACCGGGTGCGCGTGGACGGGGCCGCGGGGACGGTTGAGATCTTGGGGGCCGAGTAATCGGGCAGCGCCACGATGACTATCCTGGATTAGTGCTCCAATACCAGCGGCCACCGATTGAACTGGGCATCTACCACGACGCCGAGGGTGCCGTCATACCCTACGGACACCGCTGGGGCGGTGTCCCGGCGGGTCAGGGACTTGAGCTGTCCAGCGCGCCGCGGGACGTGTACTCCGTGGTCACGCATCCGGAACGGTTCGAACCAGTGGTCACGGTCGCGGAGGCGTTGATCGATTACCTGGGCAAGGCCTACGACGTGGAGATTCGCGAGGGCTTGGACTTGCTTCCGCAACTGTTTCCGCGCTGGGCGGACATGTCTGGCGACGAAGCGACTCCCGACCGACCGCGTCCGGTGCGGGTGGTTCAGGTCGTGCCCAGGTCGGACGCCTCGTTGCCGTTGGCATTCCTGTTCACGAGCGTCCCAGGGGTGTCGCTGCGGGCGGGGTTCTTCAGCGAGACGGTGTTTCCCGATTGCGGTTGCGACGCCTGCGACGACGACGTGCTCGAAGTGTGCACGATGCTGGAGCAAGCCGTCTTCGCTGCCATCTCGGGTGGGCTGACAGAGTCGATTGACTGGCGCCGCGTCACCGAAGAGTGGACTTTTCCCGACGGCGGGCGAAGCAGTGGGCATTTGGCGCGCGACCTGGATCCGCGGGCCCGCACAGCCTACAAAGCCTTTCGCAAGCGGCACCGCGGAGGACCACAGCCTTGGGCCGCCAGGCTGACCGAAGAGACAAGGTGACCAACCGTCATGCCGGACTCGTTCCGGCACACCCCACCCGTCATGCCGGACTTGTTCCGGCACACCCCACCCGTCATGCCGGACTTGTTCCGGCATCTTGGGACGTAGTCCCATGCACCCCGCAGGGGTGCCCCTCCTGGGGCACACGGACTGCGTCCGAGATCCCGGAACACCACCCCACAAAGTTCTTCGATACTTTGCGGGGGACCCCGGAACTAGTCCGGGATGACAGGGTTGGGGGTGGGCGCGCCAGCGCTCACGATTGGGCGAACTCAATCACTGGGTCGAAGGCGGCGCGCCGGCTGGCTCGGCGGAGGATTGCCAGGATTGACGGGCCCAGCACGACCAGGATTACGGTCGTGGTGATCGCTCGGCCGGTGTCCCACACCGCGGTGGACGTGACCAGCGAGAAGGCGAAGAAGCGCCGCAGGTTTTCCCAAATGGGTGCGCCGGGCACATAGGAGAAGATCGACTGGTCGCCCATGGTGTCCGTAGCGATGAACGGCCAGAACCACAGGTTCATCAACAGGCCGAAGAGATAGGCGGCGAAGATGCCGTAGATCACCAGGATGGCCAGTTCGGCCCAGCCGCGGATCAGGCGTTTGCCGACGCGGTCCGGCAGCAAGCCCGCGCCCAGGCCCACCCAGCCGCAGGCGACCATCTGGAAACTCAGCCACGGGCCCACACCGGCGGTCAACAGTGCCGACGCGAATAATGACGTGCAGCCCAGCACGAAACCGAAGCCGGGTCCGAACACCCGCCCGGCGATAATCAGCAGGAAATAGACCGTCTCGACGCCGTTCGTACCCGCCCCCAAGGGCCGCAGCACCGCGTTGATCGCCGAGAGCACACCCAGCATCGCCAGCGCTTTCGCGTCCATGCCGCCCTCGGTGAGCTGGGCCATCACCAGCAGCACCAACACCGGCAGGATCAGCACGAAAATCCACGGCGCGTCCGAGGTGTGCCCACTATCCGGAGACGCCGACGCGAACAGCGGCCATGCGAACATCGCCAGCCCGGCGACGGAGACCAGCGCCAGCAGCACCGCCGTCTTTGGCCCGATCGGCACCGGGCTGACCCGGCTCACTTTCCGCTCCCCAAAGCCGAAGCCACCTGGCCGACGCTCAGCCAGGGTGCCGGCGACAGCGTCTTGGCGACCTGGGGCGCAAACACCGCCGAGGTGGCCAATACCGCGGAAACCGGCCCGGCGGCGATGATCTCCCCGACGGCCATCACGACCGCCCGGTCGGCTGCGGTGGCGGCAAACTCCACGTCGTGGGTGGCGACGCAGATCGCCAGGCCCTGCGCGGCCAATTCGCGCAACGCCTTGCCCAAGGCGGCCTTGGCCGGATAGTCCAAGCCGCGCGTCGGCTCGTCCAGCAGCAACGCGGGCGCTTTGGCGGCCAGTTGGACGGCCAACACCAACGCCAACTGCTGTCCTTCGGAAAGGTCGCGGGGGTGCCGGTCGGCGGGAATCCCGGGCGCGAGCAAGTCCAGGATGGCTCGGCAGCAGCCCGGTTCCCGGCCGTTCTCGGAGTCGGCGGCGGCGCACTCGGCGGCGACCGTGTTGAGGTAGAGCAGGTCGGAGGCGGTCTGCGGCACCATCCGGACCAGCTTGCGGGCCTGGCTGGGCTCCCGGTCAAGTTGCACCTTTCCGACGCACCACGTTCCGCCCTCGCGCGCGCCGACACCGGTGAGCGCCCACAACAGCGAAGACTTGCCGGAGCCGTTGCGGCCCAGCAGGGCGGTGACCTCCCCGGCCGGCAAGTCCAGATCAGCCCTGCGCACGGCCCGGACGCGGCCGTAGGCGACTTCGATGTCCCGGGCCTGCAACCCGAGGGCAGGGTTTGCCGCGACTTCGCGCTGTGCCGGCGCGGCCTCGCGGGGAAAGGCCAACGGATCCAGCCCGGCCAGCCGTTGGCGCAAGTCGCCGGCCCGGCGCCGGGCATCCCGGATGGATTGCGGCAGCGGCGACCAACCTGCCAGCTTGCCCAACTCGACCACCGGCGGGGCCAGGGGGGAAGTGGCCAACATCTCGGCCGGAGTGCCGGAAGACACCTGCCCGCCGTCCACCACCACCATCCGGTCGGCGTATTCCACAACGCGTTCCAGCCGATGTTCGGCCAACAGCAAAGTCACGCCCAGGTCGTGGACGAGGCGGAGCATCGCGGCGAGGACTTCCTCCGCCGAGGTCGGATCGAGGGCTGAAGTGGGTTCGTCGAGGACCAACACCCTGGCTCCGGCGGCGAGCACCGAGGCGATGGCGACACGCTGCTGCTGGCCACCGGAAAGGCTGCGCAACGCCCGGGAACGCAGCTCCGCGATGCTCAGCAGGTCGAGCGTTTCTTCCACGCGGGTCCGCATCACGGCCGGAGCCACCCCCAGCTGCTCCATGCCGAACGCGACTTCTTCTTCCACGGTGTCGGTGACGAATCCGGCGAGCGGATTCTGCCGCACGACGCCTACGACCGCCGCCAGATCGCGCGGCGGATGTTCCCGGGTGTCAAAGCTGGCCACTCGGACGCGTCCGGACAGCCGGCCACCGGTGAAATGCGGCACGTGGCCGTTGACCGCCCCGAGCAGCGTCGACTTCCCGCTGCCGGTGCGTCCGCACACGAGGGCAAAGTCGCCTTCGTCGATGTGAAGGTTGACATGGCTCAGCGTGGGGCCATCCGCACCTTGGTACGCGATGCTCACGTCGTCGAAGTCGATCACCGCTCCTCCTCCTGGCTGCTCGGCGGGGCCGGTGTGCAGAAGGCAGGGAGCGCCGCGACCAGCACGCCAGCCAGCAAGTAGATGGAGAATTGCGGCCAAGACAGGCCCCCGACGGGCGGGTGCAGCAAGCCGTCGGGTCCGTACCGGTCCAAAGCCACGAACACCACCGCGACCGCAATGCCGCAAATGGCCGTGAGGCTTTCCGGGCCCCGCCATGGATCGGGCCGGTACCGGGTGTGTGGGTTGCGCAACCCGGCCAGCCAGAATCCGAGCCCGGCCACCAGCAGGCCGCCGACTAGCAGGCCGAGCCCCAGGCCGCCTGGCATCGCCGAGGAGTCGAGGATGGAATACGAGCCGACGCACAGCGCGAGCACGGCCACCACGATCAGCACCGACGACACTTTGGCCGAACTCTCAGCATCGTCATCCCGGACTCGTTCCGGGGTCCCCCGCAAAGTATCGAAGAACTTTGTGGGGTGGTGTTCCGGGGTCCCCCGCAAAGTATCGAAGAACTTTGTGGGGTGGTGTTCCGGGGTCCCCCGCAAAGTATCGAAGAACTTTGTGGGGTGGTGTTCCGGGATCTCGGACGAAGTCCGCGTGTCCCCCCTGGGGATACATGAGGTATTTCGCCGTCCGTAGCCGCGGCCGTCCATGGCGGCAGCCAGGTTGAGCGAGCGGTCCAACGCGTCGGCGAAGACCGGCAGGAACACCTCGCGCAGCAGATGGCGGGAGTGCGTGCGGCCGGAGCGCAGTTGCCTGGCTTTGCTGACCCGCTGCACAGACTCAGCCAGTTGCGGGAACACAGCGCAGGCGATGACGATCACCGAGCCCAGTTCATAGACAGCCCCCGGCGTGGCGGAAAGCAACCGCTTCGGGTTTGCCAGGGCGTTTGCGGCGCCAACGCAGACGATCATCACGCCCAACTGCATGCCGGAATAGATTCCGGACAGCACGGCCTCGGCTGACACCGGCCCCAAGACACACAGATCGCTTCCCGGCCAGCACAGTTCTGGGAGTTCGAACAGTATCGTCAAGCCGTTGCCGGCCAGCAGCGCGTGGTAACCCAGCCGCAGCAGGACGACGAAGACGGCCACGCCGAGATACATGCGGAAGGCCAACGCCCAGGGCGCGTCGCTGCGCCGGGACGCGACGACCAGGCAGCACACCGCGGCTATCAGTGTGAGAGCCAGCGGATTTGTGGTGCGGGATGCGGCCGCCGCCAGGCCGATGGCCCACAGCCACCAAGCGCCTGGATGCAGCGCACGCTGCCGGTTGTTCATTTGCGGCGTCGGCGCAGAGCCACCACGGAGGCGGCGGTGATCAGAACCGCGATGGAGGCAACGGCGATGATCACGCCCGTCGGATCTCCGCTGTCGTCGGACGTGTAGGAGTTGACCGCCTGCTCGTCGCCCAGCGAATAGGAGTCCGCGGTGTCGTCAGGAGCCGGCTCAGGTTCGACGAGCTCAGTCGGGGTTGGGGTGGGGATCTCGGCTTCTGGGCTTGGCGTGGCGGACGGGGTCGCGGTGGCGGTCTTCGTCGGCGTGGCCTTCGGGGTGGGTTTCTTGGTCGCTTTGGGCTTGGCCTTGGCTTTGGGCGGATCCTTGTATTTGGCGGGGGAAACCGAAGGAGCTTTGCCCTGATTGCCGGTGTTGATGGCGAATGACCAGCCTTCGTAGCCGCCGATCTTCACCTTGTGGGATTGGGCGCCCTTGGGGTTGTAGCTCCACGAACCACCCGCGTCGGCCTCCCAATACGACCAGTAGGCGTCGCCGGGCGGGGTGTCCGCGCACTTCTCTTGGTACTCGGGATCGCCGTTCATGTCGATCTTCTCGCTGGCCTTCGGTCGTCCGGCGATGCGGCACAGGAAGGCCAACCCTTCCGTCGCGGTGCCCTTGATCGACACTTTCGCGGCTCGCAGCGCGTCAATGCCGGTTGCGCCCGATTTCAGGCCGGTCGCACAGTAGATCTTGGCCTTGCCGCCCAAGCCCTGGAAGTCGACGACGATGGTCACCGCGTTCTTGTCCGCGGTCGTGCAGTAACCCGAGTGGCCACCGGCGGCTTCGGCCTGCGTGGTGGGCAGCCAAACACCGAGCAGCGCGATCGCGGCCGCCATGGCCGAGAGCCGCCGCGCGGACTTGCTGATGCGCATCTTCGTTCTTCTTTCATTTGGTGGTGGTGGGCCGCCCGGCATAGGCGGCCCACCACCGCACAGGTGTCTAGCCGTAGATCTTCGACTTTGCCGACGTCGCGGACGCCTTGGAAAAGCCCGTTCCGGCCCACGTCACCTTGACCGAAACGTCCTTGGCCTTTGCGGGCACCGTGAATGTCGATCCGGTGGCGGACTTGACGGCCTTGCCGCCTACGTACCACTGGTAGGTGGGCGCCAGCGCCGGCGCCGGGGCGTAGCTCCCAACTGGCTCGGCTGTTCCCGCCACGGCGGTGAGGGTTTCGCCCACCAGCAGCGTGCCGGTGATGACCGGTTTGGGCGCCAAGATCGCGCCGGTGGCGATCTTCTTGGCGGACGTCTTTTTGACGGCTGAGACGAAGCCCGCCTTGGTGCAAGTGACGACCGCCTGCACTTTGCCACCCGCGTCGGCCGGCGTAGGCGCGAACGTGTTGCCTGATTCGGTGCGCAGCGCGCCGCCCTTGGGTGTGACCTCGTAGGAGTAGGCGCAGGTCGCGTCGGCGGGCCAGCCTTTGGCTGTCGCCGTCAACGTCGCCCCGACTTTGGCAGATCCGCTCACCGAGATGCTGCCCGTCGCAAGCTTGCCTTTGGCGACTGGCTGGGAGGCGGCCGATTCGACGGTGGTTTCGGTCGTGCCGGCGGTGACACCGGTCACCTTGACGGTGATGGTGGCGCCTTCGTCCGCGGCGGACACTTGGTAGTAGGGCGTGGTGACGCCGGTTGCGACACCGTTGACATACCACTCGACGGTGAGATCAGCCTTCGGATTCCACGCCGCCACGGAGTAGGTCAGCACGGAACCGACGGAAGCGGTGCCGGCGATCTTCGGCGCGGGCGTTTTCGTGAATGCCTGGTCGCTGGCCAGCCCGGCTTCCGCGCCTGCGGCGGTCAGTTTGTCGAATGTTGGCCCGCCCAGGCCCAGAATTGCTTGCGCGGTGGCGCGGGCGAATTCGGCGCGCGCGCCGTCGTCCATGCCGGAGGCCAGCACCTGGTCGAAGGCCGTCTGGTCGTACGCGATCGCGCCCAAATCGGCGTCCTTCAGCTTGGGGTTTCCAGCCACGTCGGCCGCGTCGATCTGCAGGCCGGTGATGTAGCCCTGCGACGTGCCCGCCCAAGTGGACTCGTCGCCCATGATGGCCAAGCTGGCGACAGTCTGGGCGGCCAGGCCGGTGGAGTTCGTGTTGAGGTATGTGGTGCCGCCGAAGGTCGCGCCCAAACCGCCGCTGGTGTCCTGCTGGGTATAGAGGTACCCCTCGGCCGTCCAAATGGCATCGTCGTCGACTGGAACGCCCGCGGCGACCAGCGCCTGAATGGCGACCGCTGTCGTGTCCGGGTCGGCCGAGGTGCAAGAGTTGGCCAGGTAGCCGTACGCGCCGAAGTTCGCATTCCCGTTGTCGGCGCAACGTTGGCCCTTCAGCCAGGAAACCGCCGCAACGGGAGCGCCGCCGCCGGAGCGCGCCAGGGCCAGGATGCCCAGCGATTGCGAGAACGCCGTGGCGGACGTGCCGAACTTGCCGTCCGCGCCCAACGTCCCACGCAACTCGGCGGGCAAGTCACGGGTCTTGGAACCGTCAGGGAACTGCGCCGGATCCTTTCCCGCAGCCTGCAGGGCTAGGACCAGCTTGGCCGTCTTGGCCCAGTTGGACTTGGCGGCGCTGGCCGCGCCGATGTACTTCGTGCCCGAAGCCCACAGCTTGGCGGCGGTGTCCTTGACCTGGTTGCCGCCCACGCCTGCCGCGGACAAGCCCAGCACCGAGTCCACGGTCAGGCCCCAATCCGGCGACTTCGCTTTGGGCAATACGTCGTCGTTGGCGGCGAGTTGCGCGCCCAGCCAAGCCGCGGCAGCCTGAGCCTCGGCGCTACCCGCGCCGTAGCTGGAGATCGCCGGGACATCGGCGACTGTGCGGGAGGTGACTTCTTCCAAGGTCAGCAACGGCGTGGTCTTGGTGGGGACGTTGTATTCGGCCAGATACGCCTGGCCGTTCTGGATTGGGCCATCGTCGAAACCGACCATGCCGTATTGCCACGTTGTCGCGGGGCCGCCTGCGGCGGTTCCGCCCGAAGTGGAGGTGTATTCAGCCCAGTAGCTCGAATCCACGGCATAGTCGGCGGCAACGCCGGCCAAGGTGTCGTAGAAGATGCCGCCCCGCTTTTCAAATTCCATGCCAGCGCTGGCAAACGCCTCGGCGATCGTCATGTTCGCCGTGGGCTCAACGCACGCGACGGAGATGACGTTCACGATGGGGGTGAAGTCGGCGGCGACGGTCACCCCGGCGCCGGACGCACAGGCCGCGCCGGCGATGCGCACCCCCGCGGGTGGATCAGCCTGGGCTTGGTAGGCGGAAAGGGCGTTCAGCCCTGATAACACAAGAGTGGCAGCCGTAATGCCGACTGCCATCCGAGAAATTTGCACGATACGTGCCTTTCGGTGAGCGATCCCGAAGGCACGAAGTGGAGTCATCCGCAACGTCCCTCCGCAGACCTCGACGGATGGAAACGCTCCAACAACACAGGTTCTCGGACTCACGGGCAGCCAGGCCGCCGTCTACCGTTGCGGGTCAGTGCCGGGTTTGGACCGGCTTCCCCTGCGGTGTCGGTTTTCAGTTGTGCTCGCAGTATCCCACGCATCCCCAATCGCGCCAAAACCCTGCGCGGGGTGGATGGCCCGTGCTAGCGTGCAACCTGGATGCCGGGGGGACATCCGATGTGTGGCTATCTGGGGGGAAGCATGCGCACACTCAAGGTCAATCGTGTTCTGTGCGCCGTCTTGGGCGCAACGTTGGCAGCCGGGATCGTGCCGGCAACGGCCGTTCCGCGGGCCAACGCCGATGGTTGGACGATCGTCCAATACACCAGCTATGACGGCAATGCGGTCCTGCAAACCGACACCGTGAATGGCTACGCCTATGCGCTTTCGGAAGTGCGCGGTGGCCTGGTGTATCCGCTGGTGGAACGGGACGCGTACTTCACTCCCAGCGGTGGGTCCAAGGCGGCCGCGACACCCGACGCAGCCCTCGGCGATGGCGCGCAGTGGTACAAACCAGGTGCGGGCACGTTGGTGTTCCAAGACCTAGTCCCCGGCAAGACGTACCGTCTGAGCGGCATTTCGGCGGCGGCCCTTCCGGCAGGCGCGGGACCGGCGGCCGTGGCAGCGGCCTACACCGACACCACGATGAAGGCCGCCAAAGACAGCGCTCCGACCAACCTGACTCTCGCGCCGGACGGGCAGGCGGCCAGTGTCGTGTTGGGGGCTTCCGATTCTCGCGCCGAGTACGCTCTGCTCACCAAAGACAACGCAGGCCACTGGGTGCCCCTCGACGCGGACGGAACCATGCTGACGCCCGCTTCGCAGACCGCATCCTGGCAAGCCGGGACGGGGGCTGCACTCAGCTTTGACGGGCTGAGTCTGGGCCGCGGCTACCGGCTGATTGCCCGGTCAGCGGGCTATTCGGAGCTGAGTTGGAGTGTGATCGCCGCCAACGAAGCTTCCGGTGTGGTGGAAATCGAGATTCCGCAGGCTATCTCCGACGTGACCGTCGCCATGGTGTCGCGCAGTTCGTCCGCGGAAGCCGACCTGGTGTCGCTGACCGGCGTGGACCCGGTCGCCACCTACCACATTCTCAACGCCCACACGGGAGAGCAGCTTTGGCAGGGCAGTGGAGCCGACCACTACACGGCATCGTTGGGAGCTAGGCAGTCGTCCACGCTGCAGGTGGTCGCTGAGGCGGGTGGCGCCTTCACCCGCGGCGTGCGGGTCTACCCCTATCCGGTGTATGTGGACGCGGAGGGCTCCCTGCACACGCTGACCGTCGACTACGTAGCCGAGACGGTCACTTCCGCCGACGCGCAGCAGGGCCTGCCGGCGGACATCCAGTTCCGCATCGACTACTCCGGGCAGAACCTGATCACCACGCCCACAACGGCCGACGGCTTCCTGGACGCGCCGGGCGGGTGGATCTACCTGGGCGCCGCCACGCCGTACACGGCCGCGCCGATCCTCGACAGCATCGAATCCGGCGCGGCGACGCTCACCTACCGCCTGCGCCCCAGCGACGGCTACGACGGCGCGTACCTGGCCCCGGCGTCCACGCTTAGCATCCCGGCCCGTCCGGAGTTCACCACCGACCTGGAGTATCAGCCTGCCGACTCGTCCGGGACTGCCCCGGCGGTGGACTGGAGCCGGTTCAGGTGGGGCGAGGAGACCATCTTCGGGAT
>JAISUR010000016.1 GCA_031271975.1 Propionibacteriaceae bacterium | reverse complement strand
ACAACCACCCCACAAAGCTCTTCGATGCTTTGCGGGGACCCCGGAACAACCACCCCACAAAGCTCTTCGATGCTTTGCGGGGACCCCGGAACAAGTCCGGGATGACGCGGTGGGTGGTTGGGATTACGTGGTGGGTGGTTGGGATGACGTGGTGGGTGGTTGGGATGACGAGGTGGGTGATTGGGATGACGAGGTGGGTAGAAGTCGTAACAGCATCGTTATCCCCTATCGGCGCGGCGGCGCCGGGCAACTCGATAGGGTTGGTCTGTTGAAGAATGGGGGATCTCCCCACCAAGTACTGATCGGAGTGATTAGTGAAGAAATTAACTGTTGGCGCGGCCCTGCTGGCCGCCCTCGCGCTTGCCCTCAGCGGGTGCGCCCAGCCGCCTGCCAGCTCAACTCTCAGCGGAGGCGATGCCTCCTCGAGCGACTTCCTCGCCTGCATGGTCTCTGACGCGGGCGGTTTTGACGACAAGTCGTTCAACGAATCCGGCTACAACGGCCTCAAGCAGGCCGAGTCTGAGCTCGGTGTCAAGATCCAGACTGCCGAGTCGAAGAACGCCAACGACTTCACGCCCAACCTGAAGAACATGGTTTCGCAGAACTGCGGCCTGACGATCACGGTCGGCTTCAACCTCGCCGAGGCCACGAAGGCCCAGGCCACGGAGACGCCAGACGCCAAGTTCGCCATCGTCGACGACGAGTCGATCGACTTGCCAAACGTGAAGCCGCTGGTCTTCAAGACTTCTGACGCCGCGTTCCTGGCCGGCTATCTGGCCGCGGGCTATTCCAAGTCCGGCATCGTCGGCACGTTCGGCGGCATCGCGATCCCGTCGGTGACGATCTTCATGGACGGTTTTGCGGACGGCATCGCCCAGTACAACGCCGACAACGGCAAGTCCGTGAAACTGCTCGGCTGGGACAAGGACAAGCAGGACGGCCTGTTCACCGGCGACTTCGAAGACGAGTCAAAGGGCCAGAACACCACCAAGCAGTTCATCGACCAGGGTGCTGACGTAGTCATGCCCGTGGCCGGCCCGGTGGGCAACGGCGCCGCGGCGGCAGCCAAGGCCGCCGGTGACGTGGCCATCATTTGGGTGGACTCGGACGGCTACGAGACCAACCCGACTTACAAGGATCTGTTCCTGACGTCCGTAATGAAGCAGATCGGCCCGGCGGTGTACGACTCGGTCAAGGAAGCCTCCTCTGACGCGTTCACCAGCACGAAGTATGTGGGCACGCTGGCCAACGGCGGCGTGGGCATCGCGCCCTACCACGACTTCGATTCGAAGGTCGACGCCGCGCTCAAGCAGCAAATCGAGGATTACACGGCCAAGATCGTCTCCGGCGAGTACAAGGTGACTTCGCCAGGGGATCCGACGGCGTAGCCAAGCCAAACGGGAAGGGAGCGGTCTGGTGCCGCTCCTTTTCTGTTTTGCGCGTGACGTGGGCCGCCGTGGGCCGTAAACTCTGGGGCAATCTAAGGAGCCTGCCTTGAAACTAGAACTCCGCGCGGTGACGAAGAAATTCGGCTCCTTCGTCGCCAACGACGCCATCGACCTGGTAGTTGAGCCCGGCCAAATCCACGCCCTCCTCGGGGAAAACGGCGCCGGCAAATCCACTCTGATGAACGTGCTGTACGGCCTGTACGCAGCCGATGGTGGCCAAATCCTGATCGATGGTGAGCCGGTGCATTTTTCCGGGCCCGGCCAGGCGATGGCCGCCGGCATTGGCATGGTGCACCAGCACTTCATGCTGATCCCCGTGTTCACCGTCGCCGAGAATGTCGTCTTGGGCCACGAACCCACTTCCGGAGCGCTGATCAACCTCGACGAAGCACGCCAGCTCGTGCGCGACATCTCGGCCCGCTTCGGCTTCGAAGTTGACCCGGACGCGCTCGTCGAGGAGCTGCCCGTCGGCATCCAGCAGCGCGTGGAGATCATCAAAGCGCTCAGCCGCGACGCCGAAGTGCTCATCCTCGACGAGCCGACGGCCGTGCTCACGCCCCAAGAGACGGACGAGTTGATGGGCATCATGCGCGACCTGAAACAGCAGGGCACGTCGATCGTCTTCATCACCCACAAGCTGCGCGAGGTGCAGGAGGTGGCCGACACGATCACCGTCATCCGGCACGGCAAAGTGGTGGGCACGGCGCTGCCAACCGCCTCGCAAGAAGAGCTGGCCTCGCTGATGGTCGGCCGGGCAGTTGACCTGAAAGTCGACAAGGACGCCGCCCGCGAAGCCGAGGTGGCCCTGCGCGTTGCGGACCTGACGCTGGTCGACCACAGCGGGCTCACGCTGTTGGATCACATCACCTTTGATGTGAAACGCGGCGAGATCCTCGCCATCGCGGGCGTGCAGGGCAACGGCCAAACCGAGTTGACCGAAGCCCTCATGGGCCTGCGTAAACCGACGGCCGGCTCGATCACCCTCGACGGGGACGAGTTGGTGGGCAAGTCGGTGCGGCAAATCATCGACGCCGGCGTGGGTTTCGTCCCCGAGGACCGCTCCCGTGACGGCATGGTGGCCAGCTTCAGCGTCGCCGAGAACATGGTGCTCGACCAGATCGGCCACGACCCCTTCTCACACGGCGGGGCGCTCGCCATGGCGACCATCGCCGAGCACGCCACCACGCAGGTCGAACAGTTTGACGTACGCACCGGATCGATCGAAGCGCCGATGAGTTCGCTGTCTGGCGGAAACCAACAGAAAGTCGTGTTGGCAAGGGAACTTTCCCGTGAGTTGCGGTTGCTGCTGGCCTCCCAGCCAACGCGCGGCGTCGACGTGGGCTCCATCGAGTTCATCCACGAGCGCATCGTCGCCGAACGCGACAAGGGCACGCCGGTGATCATCGTCTCCACGGAGTTGGACGAGGTGACGGCGCTGGCCGACCGCATCGCCGTGATGTACCGCGGCAGATTCGTCGGCATCGTTGGCCCGGACACGTCCCGCAGTGACCTCGGCCTGATGATGGCCGGCGTCGACCCGAACAACAAGGAGGAGCAGCGATGAGCGAGCAAAACACCCCGGCGGCCGCTGCCCCCGAGCCTCCCGCCTGGCGGCAGGTCTTCGCCAAGATAGTCAACGGTTCGACACTCACTTCCATCTTGTCCGTGGTGCTGGCCCTCATCATCGGGGCCATCCTCATCGCGGCGGCCGATTCCGACGTGCAAGAGAAGGCGAGTTGGTTCTTCTACCAGCCCGGCGATCTCTTCGGCGCGATCTGGGACACGGTCGCCGGCGCGTATTCGGCCCTTTTCCAAGGGGCGGTGTTCAACATTGACCGCTCCTACACCGTGCAGGACTTCTTCGCGCCGCTGTGGGATTCCATCGCCACCAGCACGCCGCTGATCTTCGCCGGCCTGGGCCTGGGCATGGGCTTCCGCGCCGGCCTGTTCAACATCGGCGCGCAGGGCCAGATCATCCTGGGCGGCACGCTCTGCGGCTTCCTGGGCTACGCGCTGCATCTGCCACCCGGCATCCACATGGCCCTCTGCGTGCTCGGCGCCTTCGTCGGCGGCGCCTTCTGGGGCTTCATTCCCGGCATCCTGCGCGCGCAAACCGGCGCCAACGAGGTGATCGTCACGATCATGCTCAACTCGACCGCGATCTACCTGTTGGGCTGGCTGCTCACCCAGCCCTCCTTCAAGCAGACCGGCTCGATCAACCCGATCTCGCCCCCCGTCGACGAGACAGCGCGCTTCCCCGCCTTCTTCGGCACGCCGATCAACTTGGGCTTCCTGCTGGCGTTGGCCGCGGCGTTCGGCGTGTGGTGGCTGATGGAACGCTCCACGCTGGGCTTCTCGATTCGCGCGGTCGGGGCTAACCCAGAGGCCGCCCGCACAGCCGGCATGTCGGTCCCAGCGGCCACCGTCTGGGTGATGACGCTCGCCGGCGGCTTGGCCGGGCTTGCCGCCACCTCGCAACTCATGTCGCGCGTGTCCGACCAGTTGACCACGGATGTCGCCTCCACGTTCGGCTTCGACGCGATCACCGTCGCCCTGCTGGGCCGCTCCAAACCGGCTGGCATCGTGGCGGCCGGCCTGCTCTTTGGCGGGCTGCGCGCGGGTGGCTACACGATGCAGGCGTTCACTTCGACGCCGATCGACGTGATTCTGGTGCTGCAATCGGTGATCGTCTTGTTCATCGCGGCGCCGCCTTTGGTGCGGGCGATCTTCCGGTTGCCCGATCCCGAACGCCGCCGCAAGGTGAAGGAGGTGGCGGCATGAGCGCCCAAACGATCGAACTGCCGGCCATGGATTCCAAGGCACTGGCCCCCATCAACTGGAAGTTCCCCATCATCTACGGCATTCTCGCCGTCATCTCCCTGGTCGGATTCGGGCTCAGTGTGGGCGGCGACGTGTGGAGCGGCATCTCGGTGAACACCGGCTTCAGCCGCATCCAGTTCGCCGTCCCCTCGCAAGTCACGGCGCTGGTGTGCACGGTCATCGAGATCGGGCTGGGCATCTGGGCCTGGCAGCTCACCGCGGCCCGCAAGAAGACACCGGTGGGGCTGCCGCTGGGCTTCGGCTTCTGCTTCGTGGTCGCCTTCTTGGTCCGCGCGGTGGCCGGGTCCGAACAATCGCTGCAAGTCACCGGCCTGCTGCAGGGCACGCTGTTCCTGTCGGTGCCGCTGATCTTCGGTGCCATGGCCGGCTGCGTGTGCGAGCACGTGGGCGTGATCAACGTCGCCATTGAGGGCCAATTGCTGGCCGGGGCTTTCCTGGCCGCGGTCGTCGGCTCGTTGACCCTGAATCCGTGGCTGGGCCTGCTGGCCGCCCCGGTCGCGGGCGCGCTGGTCGGCGCGCTGCTGGCCCTGTTCGCGGTGCGCTACTGGGTGGACCACATCATTGTCGGCGTCGTGCTGAATGTGCTGGTCACCGGCTTCACCAGCTACCTTTTCTCCACGGTGCTGTCCGAGCACAAGGACGTCTTCGCGGTGCCCACCGTGCTGCCGACCTTGCCGATCCCGGGCCTGTCGCTGATCCCGGTGTTGGGCCCAGTGCTTTTCAACCAGAACGTGCTGGTCTACATCATGTACGCGGCGGTTGTCGTCCTGCAGATCATGCTCTACCGCAGCCGCTGGGGTTTGCGGATGCGCGCCTGCGGCGAACACCCAAAGGCTGCGGACACGGTCGGCATCAAGGTGAACGCCACCCGCGTGCGCAACACGATCCTGGGCGGCGCGATCGCCGGCCTGGGCGGCGCATTCTTCACGGTGGCGAATGGCCTGGCGTTCGGAAAAGAGATGAGCGCGGGACGCGGCTACATCGCGCTGGCGGCGATGATCTTGGGCGGTTGGAGCCCGCGCGGCGCCGTCGCCGCCGCTCTGCTGTTCGGCTTTGCGGACAACCTGCAAAACGCCTTGTCAGTGGTCGGTGTGGGCATCCCGTCGCAGTTCATGTTGATGGCCCCGTATCTGATTACGATCTTCGCGGTGGCCGGCTTTGTCGGCAAGGTGCGCCCGCCGGCGCAGGAAGGACAGCCGTACAAGGGATGAGCGCGATCGACTGGAAGACGCTGCTGGACGCGGCGACCGAGGTGGCGGCGAAAGCCTATGCGCCCTACTCCAACTACACCGTGGGCGCGGCGGCATACGCCGACGACGGGCGGGTGCTGGTCGGCTGCAACATCGAGAACTCCTCGCTCGGTTTGACGCTCTGCGGCGAATGCGGGCTGATCTCCAGCCTGTACGCCACCGGCGGTGGCCGCCTGACGGCTTTCCTCTGTGTCCACGGCGACGGCGAGTTGGTCACCCCGTGTGGCCGCTGCCGCCAACTCCTGCTGGAACACGGGGGCCCGGACCTGCCGATCCTGTCCCCGCAAGGCGAAGTGACCCTCGCCGACCTCTTGCCGCAGCACTGGCTCGACTATGTGCCGCCGGAACGGGCCACCAACCCTCATCCTGACTCCCGCAACCGTCATCCCGGACTCGTTCCGGGATCTCCGGACGAAGTCCGGCCTGGGGGCGAACCAACATGACAACCGAGCCTTTCGACGCGGTCCAGGTCATCACCGCCAAGCGCGACGGCCGGGCGCTCTCCGACGCCCAGATCGACTGGGTGCTGGACGCCTACACGCGCGGCGCGGTCGCGGAGGAGCAAATGGCCGCGCTGGCGATGGCTGTCTTCCTGAACGGCATGACGCCGGGCGAGCTGGCCCGGTGGACAGCTGCGATGATCGCCACCGGAGAACGCCTCGACTTTTCTGGCCTCGGCAAACCCACCGCGGACAAACACTCCACGGGCGGTATCGGCGACAAGATCACACTGCCGCTGGGCCCGCTCGTCGCCTCGTATGGCGTGGCGGTGCCGCAGCTTTCCGGGCGCGGTTTGGGCTACACGGGTGGCACGCTCGACAAGCTGGAATCGATCCCGGGCTGGTCCGGCGCGCTCAGCAACGACCAGATGCGGCGGCAGTTGGCCGAAGTCGGCGCGGTGGTCGCGCAGGCCGGCGCGGGCTTGGCCCCGGCCGACCGCAAGCTCTATTCGCTGCGCGACGTGACAGGAACGGTCGATTCGATCCCGCTGATCTCGTCCTCAATCATGTCCAAGAAGATCGCCGAGGGCACTTCCGCTCTGGTGTTGGACGTGAAATGCGGCACGGGTGCTTTCATGCGCGAACCGGAACGCGCCAAGCAGTTGGCCGAGACGATGGTGGGACTGGGCGCGGCGCATGGCGTGAAAACGGCCGCGCTGATCACGGACATGTCCACGCCGCTGGGATTGACGGTCGGCAACGCCTTGGAAGTGCGCGAATCCGTGGAAGTGCTCGCCGGCGGCGGCCCGGCAGACGTCGTCGAGTTGACGCTCGCGCTGGCCGCGGAAATGCTCCGCCTCGCCGGAGTGGACGCCGACCCGGCCGCGAATCTGGCCAACGGCAAGGCCATGGACTGCTGGCGAAAGATGGTGGCGGCGCAAGGCGGCGATCCGGACGCCGATCTCGGCTGGGCCCGCGAAAGCCAAGACGTCCCAGCGACCGCCGATGGCGTGCTGACAAGGCTGGACGCCCTCGGCGTCGGCGTCGCCGCGTGGCGTTTGGGCGCCGGCCGGGCCCGCAAGGAAGATCCCGTCCAAGCCCGCGCCGGAATCGTGCTGCACGCCAAACCGGGCGATCATGTCCGGGCCGGACAGCCTCTGATGACGTTGCATACCGACACCGCGGAGTTGTTCGCCAGGGCCTTGGAAGCCCTGGAAGGCGCATGGGAGATCGGCGCCGAGGAGCCGCAGCGACAGTTGATCCTCGACCGGGTACCCGAGCAGTTGTGAGCGCTGCGCGCTCGTCAGAGCTCTGCTTTTCCAGTTCGCCCACGACGTCGCGTTGGTACCGGTATCCTGAGGGCAGTACTCCGCAAGTCACGCCACCCGGCCCACCCCAGGAGAGACGATGCCAGACCTCGAAAAGCAAGCCGCAGCCTGGCTCGCGGCAGACCCCGATGAGAACACCCGCGCCGAATTGGGCGCGCTGATCGAAGCAGCCAAGACCGATCCTTCCGCCCAAGACGACCTCGCCGACCGCTTTGCGAGCACGCTCCAATTCGGAACCGCCGGGCTGCGCGGCGCGCTGGGCGCGGGCCCCAACCGGATGAACCGCGCCGTCGTGATCCGTGCGGCGTATGGCCTGATCGACTACCTCTTCCGCTCTCCGAAGACACCGCTGGACGCCCTGCCGGAATCGGGCCAGCAGGTGGACCGGCCGCCACGTGTGGTGGTCGGCAACGACGCCCGCAAGCTTTCGCGGCAGTTCGCCCTGGACACTGTCGAAGTGATTACCGCCGCCGGCGGCGAGGCGATCTTGCTGCCGGACCGCGTACCCACCCCGGTGTTGGCCTACGCCGTGCGGCAGTTGGAGGCCGACGCGGGCGTCATGGTGACGGCCTCGCACAATCCGCCGCAGGATAACGGCTACAAGGTCTATCTCGGCGGGCGCATGGTCTCGGGCCCAGAACGCGGCGCCCAGATCGTCCCGCCCCACGACACCGGGATCGCAGCCTGTATCGCAGCGGCGCCGCCGGCCAACGAGATTCCGCTGGCGACATCGGGCTGGAAGGACGTGGACCGCGAACTGGTCGCCGAATACACGACGGCGGTCGCCGAGTCGGCCTATCTGCTGGACGGCTATCTGGGAACGCCGGCCCCCATCAGCATCGTCCACACGGCCATGCATGGCGTCGGCGGCAAAGTAGCCCTCGATGCCCTCGGCCAGGCCGGTTTCGAGGAAGTGCACCCCGTCCCCGAGCAGGCCGAGCCCGACCCCGCCTTCCCCACTGTCGCGTTCCCCAATCCTGAAGAGCCGGGAGCCATCGACCTCGCCTTGGGCCTGGCCCAGCGTCTGGAAGCGGACGTGGTGTTGGCCAACGACCCGGACGCGGACCGCTGTGCCGTGGCCATCCCAGATCCCCGCAGCGGTTGGCGGATGCTGCACGGCGACGAGTTGGGCTGTGTGTTGGCCGAAGCGGTCGCCCACGGCCTCGCCGACGGCGCGGGCCACGCCGTGCTCGTGAACTCCATCGTCAGTTCGCGCCTGTTGGGCCGCATCGCCGCCGCGCATGGCCTGGCCTACCAAAATACCTTGACAGGCTTCAAATGGATGGGTCGCGTGCCTTCCCTGGCCTTCGCCTATGAGGAGGCCATCGGATACTGCGTCCGCCCCGACTTGGTGCATGACAAAGATGGGCTCTCGACGGCTGTGCTGGTCGCCGCGCTGGTGGCGAAACTCAAGGGCACCGAGCGTTCCATCGCCGATCTGCTGGACGACCTGGCGCGCCAGCACGGCCTTTATCTGACCAGCCAACTATCGGCCCGCTTCTCCGACCTGGAGCAGATTCCGGTGACGATGGCGAAACTGCGCGAACACCCGCCCGCCGCCTTGGCTGGCTCCGCCGTGGCCACGGTCGCAGACCTTGCCGAAGGCTACGCGGGCTTGCCGCCCACCGACGGCGTGCTACTGCTCACCGAACGCGACGACCGCGTGATCGTGCGCCCATCCGGAACCGAACCGAAGGTGAAGTGCTACCTGGAAGTGGTCGAACCCGCCAGCCCGGACGCCGACTTCGACGCCCTCACCGACGTGCGGAAGCGGGCCAGCGCCCGCCTGGACGCCATCAAAGCAGACCTGCAAGCCGCGCTGTTCGGGTAGCCTATAGCCATGCCCACACCGCACATTTCCGCCAATCCCGGCGATTTCGCCCCGGCCGTTTTGATGCCGGGAGACCCGAAGCGGGCCGAGCGCATGGCCGCAGCGATCCTGGACGACGCCAAGCTGGTCACGCAGGTGCGCGCCATCTCCGGGTTCACCGGCACATACAACGTGCCGGGCCCGTTCCAAGGCCGACCGCTGTCGATCATGGCCTCCGGCATGGGCATGCCCTCGATCGCTATCTACGCCACCGAACTGTTCTCCATTTACGGCGTGGAACGCATCGTGCGTGTGGGCACCGCCGGCGGGATCTCGCCCAAAGTGCAGGTTGGCGACGTGATCATCGGCACGGGCGCGCACACCACGTCGTCGATGAACGAATTGCGCATCCCGGGCACGCATTTCTCCGCGACCGCCGACTTCGCCATGGCCGCAGCAGCCTGGGCGGCCGCCGCAGGAGACCCCAAGGTGAAGGCCGGGCCGATCATCAGCTCCGACCATTTCTACTTCAAGATCCCGGGCCAGTTCGACGCGATGACCACCCACGGCGTGCTGGGCGTGGAGATGGAGGCCGCTTCGCTGTACGGCGTCGCCGCCGAGTTCGGCAAGGGCGCCCTGACCGTCCTGACAGTTTCCGACCACCTGGCCGACCACACCCACGACATGTCCGCCGAAGAACGCGAGACCCGCTTCACCGATGCCCTCCGGCTGGCCGCCGCCGCGGCATTCGCCTAGGTGCTGACAAGTCATTTCCGAGTCATCCCGGACTCGTTCCGGGATCTCGGACGTAGTCCGTGTGCCCCGCAGGGGCACCCTTCCAGGGTGCATGGGACTTCGTCCCAAGATGCCCGAACTTGCCCGGCATGACGGGGTTAGTGTCCGGTCACCTAAACTTTCCCAAGAATCTGAGAAGTAACGACCTGAGGTGCTGAGAAAGCGCCGAATCTGCTCAGCGGCTCTCAGCACGGCTTCAGTTTGGCTTGCTACAACTGGCGCAACAACTTAGCCCGAACGGAGGACCCCATGAAGAAGATCACCATCGCAGGCATCGCCCTCATGCTGCTGGCTGGCTGCACGCCGGCCGCGACCACACCCCCGGCTGACACCCCGACCCCGACCCCTGTCGAAACGGCCACCGCCCCGGTCACCGACCCGAACATGCCCACATTCACCCTGGAAACGCTCCCCAAGATCGACGGCTCCACGGCCAACATCCCGCTGGCCTCCCTCCTTGTCCAGCGGCTGACCGGCTGCTCCGAAGTGGACGCCGACGCCTGGATCGAGTTCAACTCCACGCCGGTGGCCTACTCGAACCTGGCCAGCGACGACCCTGAATGGCGCCCGGCGCTGCTGCTGGCCTACGAGGCCGACTCCGGCACCGCGCAGAAACTCAAGGATTCTGGCGTTGAAATCGAGAAACACCCGATCGGCCGCGACGCGTTGGTGTTCCTGACGAACTCGTCCAACAAGGTCGACTCCGTCACGACGGACCAACTGCGCGACATCTACTCCGGCAAGATCAAGAACTGGAAGAAGGTCGGCGGTGCCGACCAGGAAATCGTCGCTTACCAGCGCCCGGAGGATTCCGGCTCGCAAGCGCTGATGCGCAAACTCATCATGGGCGACACCAAGATGGCCGAGGCCCCGACCGACTTCGTCACCGGCGAAATGTCGGGCCTGGTTGAGGGTGTGGCCAGCTACGCCAACACCGGCAACGCGCTGGGCTACTCCGTCTACTACTACGTTACGTCGATGCTGGCCATGCCCGACATCAAGCTGTTGGCCGTGGACGGCGTCGCCCCCAACGCCGACACGATCGGCTCCGGCGAATACCCGCACATCAACCAGTTCTACGCTGTGGTCCGCGCCGACGAGCCCGCCGACTCCGCCGCCCGCCAGATCGTCGCCTGGCTGGAATCGGACGCCGGCAAAGCCCTCATCGCCGAAGCCGGATATGTGGGGCTGAAGTGAAAGCCAAACTCGCGGCGCTCGCCGCCGCGGCAGTGGTGTTGGCGGGGTGCACGGCTTCGCCAACACCGCCTGCGACATCCGAGCCGGCGCCAGTGGAAACCGTCGCCACTCCCACCGCCACCGCAGAGCCAACCCGTGGCATGTCGCTCGCCGATGGCCGCCCGATGCTGTGGGGCATCAACATGCTGGAGTACACCGGGGAGAGCGGGACGGACATCATCAATCGCTTGGGCTTCGTCACCGCCACCGGGGAGCGCATCGAGAGCAAATACCTCAGCTACGACTATTGCCTGGGCGCCGACGGCAACCCCACCCGCGTAGTCGTGAGCACGCCCACCGCGCTCGAAGTCCTGGCGTTGACCGGTGAGCGGACAGCCGAGATCCCCGTCGAGCACCCGTACTTCGTCAGTTGCGTCGCCGACCGGATCATCGCCGCCTACAACAACGAATGGAACTACCGGCTCGACGACACCACCGCCGCCTACGACCTGAAGACAAACAAGTTCCTCGACTTGCCCGCCTTCCTGACCGCCAGCGCGCCCCTGCAGGAAGACACTTTCCTGGACTACCTGGCCTCCGTCGCCGAGCCGGATCGCCCGTTCTGCCTCAACGACGACGACGAAGGCGAACCGGGCCAGCCCAACCGCTTCATGAGCGTCACCGGCCAAGTGCTGTCCGAATCGATCGGGTGCGGCAGATTCCATGGCAATTACGCGGAGGTGGAAGACGTCGAAACCGAGTCCTCCTACTTGGTCGACCGCTCGTTGAACGTGGTGCCCGAGTATCCAAACGGCGTGGGAGTGGTCCTGGGCCCCTGGGACGAGCCCGTCGCATATTGGGGGACTGACAGCAACGGCGTGAACAATCTGCTCGACCTGGATCTGAATGTGTTGGCCAGCACCGACGTGGAACGCGGAATCGACTGCGAAGACGGCAGCCTGTGGTGTGGCGTGGTCAACGGCAGCGGCCTGATCGTCGTCGATCTGACGACTGGCGAGGCTACCGGCGTGCCGGGCTTTTCCAACCCGATCGCACTATTCGCCACAAACGCCGACAGGACTCGGGCCTACTCGCTGGCCACCGGAGCCCAATTCGACCTGCCGTCATGCACCGACGACTGGTACGGCTGGGACCGCCTCACCTGCCAGTGGGAGGACAACGACCACGCCTTCTGGGCCTCCGGTGCCCGATCATCCGGCAGCGTCTGGGTGAAGTGGTGGTACGCCGGCCCGCAAATCCCGACGGGCATCGTCTACTTCGCGCAAACCGCCCGCTACCAGGGCTACGTGGACGCCAATGGCGACTGGCTCTACAAAGAGAGCGTCTATCAAGAACTCAGAGACTGAACATGCCACCAACGATGCGAGCATGGTGGATCAGTGGCGGCTTCTGCGCCGTGTTTCTGATCGCCCTGATTGTTCTGGTTACCTGGGGGATGCCCAGGTAACCAGAACAGCGTCCTTGGGACTCTCGGTTACGCTCGGTTTGAATGAGGCCTAAGGCCTTATTCAACCTCTACTAGGCCTTGGCCTACGGCTACGGCGGTGCCGGGATCGGCCAGGAACGCCTTCACCGTGCCAGCGCGCGGGCTGGTGACATCCGTCTCCATCTTCATGGCTTCCAAGACCAACAGCACGTCGCCGGCGTTCACCTTCGCGCCAACTTCCACCGAGTGGCGCAGCACTGTGCCGGCCAGCGGGGCCGGGACGGCGTTGCCCGCCGCAGCGGCAGCGCCGCCGCCGCTCGGGGCCGGAGCCTGCGTGGGCCCGCCGCCGCCGATCACGACAGCGCCCAGCGGGGCGGCGTCCTTCACGACCTCGACGTCGACATCGTAGGGAACCTGGTCAACAGTTACTTTCAGTTTCATTGTCTTTCCTTAACGACTTGCGGGCCTGGGAGCGTTGAAATGCGGCTGGCGGGGTTCGCCCTCGTAACCGAGATATGCGGCCACGCCGGCGGCAATCGAGGCGAGATGTTCCTCGGGAACTGTAGCCCCAGTTTGCGCCTTCAAGCTCTTGACCTGGAATTGGAGATCGGCGACTTGGCTCGTCAGCTTCTTGACGAGTTCGGTGAGTTCGGCTTCGTTTGACATGTCAGACTCCTAAACCGGCTCGATGCCGTGTCGCTTGTGCGGGCTGGCCTTGCGCTTCTTGGCCAGCAACTCCAACGCGTATGCGACCTTCGCCCTGGTCTCGCCAGGATCGATGATCTCATCTACCAGACCACGCGCCGCAGCCATGAACGGTGTAGAGAAGGTGTCCCGGTATTCCTGGATCTTCTCTTCGCGCGCCGCCGCCGGATCCTCGGCCGCCTCGATCTCCTTGCGGAAGACCACCGCGGCCGCACCTTCGGCGCCCATCACGGCGACCTCCGCCGTCGGCCAGGCGAATACCTTGTCGGCGCCCAAATCGCGCGCCGCCATGGCCAGATACGAGCCGCCGTAGGCCTTGCGCAGGATGACCGTGATCAGCGGCACCGTCGCCCGCGAATACGCGTACAACATCTTCGCGCCGTGGCGGATGATGCCGCCATGCTCCTGCGCGACACCCGGCAAGTATCCGGGCACGTCGACGAAAGTCAGGATCGGGATGTTGAACGCGTCACACGTGTTGACGAAGCGGGACCCCTTGTCGGAGGCGTTGATATCGAGCACGCCGGCCATCTTCGACGGCTGGTTGGCGACGATGCCGACGCTCCGGCCATTGATGCGGGCATAGCCCACCACGATGTTCTGCGCGTAGCCCGCCTGGACTTCCAGGAAATCCTCGCAGTCGACAACGCGCCGGATCACGTCGCGCACGTCGTAGCCCTGCTTGTCGGCGACCGGGACGATCGCGCCGATCTCCGGATCGTAGGACATGTCCGGATCCAGATCGACGATCGGCGGCTCCTCGTCGCAGTTCTGCGGGAGGAAGCTGAGCAGCTTCTTGCAGATCAGGACTGCCTCTTCGTCCGTGTCGGCCACGAAGTGGTTGACGCCGGAAACCTGCTGGTGCGCGTCTGCGCCACCGAGCGCGTCGGCGGAGATCTCCTCGCCCGTCACCTGCTTGATGACGCCGGGGCCGGTGATAAACATCTGCGCCTTGCGCGTCTGGATCACGTAGTCGGCCAGGGCTGGCGAATACACCGCGCCGCCCGCGCACGGGCCGGCGATGATGCACACCTGCGGGATAACGCCGGATGCCTGCACGTTGGCGTAGAACACCATGCCGTACCCAGACAGGGAATCAATGCCCTCCTGGATGCGCGCGCCGCCCGAATCGTTGAAGATGACGAACGGCGTGCCCGCCTGCACAGCGGCGAACATCTGCTCGGTGACCTTCTTGTTGTGGCTTTCGCCCGCCGAGCCGCCCATGACCGTGAAGTCTTGCGCGGCCACATGGATGGGACGGCCCAGCACCGTGCCGGAACCCGTCACGACGCCTTCGGCCGGCATGTCCGCTTTGTCCATGCCGAACGTCGTCGTGCGGTTCTTCCGGAACAGGCCTACCTCTTGGAAGGTGTCCTCGTCCAATAGCGCGTCGATGCGCTCGCGTGCCGTCAGCTTCCCTTGGGCATGCTGCTTCTCGATGCGAGCTTCGCCACCGCCGGCCTTGTTCTTCGCCCGGGCGTCTTGCAGCGCCTTGACGCGGTCAGCCATTGGGACTGGTTGTGCTGCCATTACTACCGCCGCCCTATGCCGGCTCGACCTTGACGGTGTGCTCGCGCCCACCGAGAGAGATCTTGTAGTTGACCGGGCCCGCGATGCCGGAAGCGCCGCCGCCTTCTTGGGCGGCCTTCAACTGGGCTTCCGTCATGGCGACGGACTTCGGCCCAGCCGCGCGGCCGGAGAAGAACGTCGGCGCTACGTTCGGGAACATGGCGTACGTCAGCACGTCTTCCTCGGAGCCGTCGTAGCCTTCCAGCTTGGAGGCCTCGGCCACCAAGGACTCCCATTCGGGCTCCAAGTGGTTGGCGGGGCGGTCGGTGATGACCGGCTTGTTGGCCTGCTTCTCCGCGATGGCGACGACTTCCGGATTGCGTTCGCCCAGCGACGCGCCATAGTAGCCCAGCATCAGATCGGCGAACTCGCCCGTCATCCGCTTGTAGGGGCCCATCAGCACGTTGAACACGGCCTGCGTGCCGACGATCTGCGACGTGGGCGTGACCAGCGGCGGATGCCCGGAATCGGCCTTCACGCGCGGAATCTCTTCCATCACTTCGCGCAGCTTGTCGCCGGCGCCTTGAGCCTTGAGCTGCGCCTCCAGGTTGGAGAGCATGCCGCCGGGGATCTGCGACTTCAAGATGTCGGTGTCCACCAGGACGGCGGACTCGAACGCCTTGTAGCGCGGGCGGATCTTCGCGAAGTGGTCGCGGATGTCCAGCAGCGTGTCGTACTCCAGGGACGTGGAGTATTCCGTGCCTTCGAGCATGGCCACGAACGACTCGGTCGGGTTGTGCCCGGGGCCGAGCGACAACGACGAGATCGACGTGTCCACCACGTCCGCGCCAGCCTCAATGGCCTTCTGCAGCGCGACCAGCGTGACGCCGGAGGTGGAGTGGCAGTGCACCTGGATCTGGGTCCCGGCGCCGTACGTCTCCTTGATGCCCTTGATGATGTCGTAGGCGGGCTGCGGCTGAAGCAGGGCCGCCATGTCCTTCAAGCAGATCGACTCAGCGCCCATGTCGAGCAACTGGCCGGCCACCTTCACATAGCCTTCGACGGTGTGCACCGGCGAGATGGTGTAGCAGATGGTGCCTTGGGCGTGGACGTTGGGATTGATCTCCTTGGCCACCTGGACAAACCTCATTGACTGTTCCAGGTTGCGCGGATCGTTGAGGGCGTCGAACACGCGGAAGATGTCCATGCCGTTCTCGGCGGACTTCAACACGAAGCGCTTCACCACTTCATCTTCGTAGTGGCGGTAGCCGAGCAGGTTCTGCCCGCGCAGGAGCATCTGCAGCTTGGTGTTCGGCATCAATTCACGGAAGGTGCGCAGGCGCACCCAGGGATCCTCGTTGAGGAACCGGATACAGGAGTCGTACGTAGCTCCGCCCCAGCACTCGACGCTGTAGTAACCCGCCTTGTCGATAGCCTCGCAGGCATCAACCATGTCTTCGAGGGCCATTCGTGTGGCAAGCAGGCTTTGGTGGCCGTCACGTAGGACGAGCTCAGTAACTCCGATGTTTCGCTGACTCATATGCGTAGTCTTTCATGGTCGGACCAAAAAAACCGCCCCGGTCCAAAAGAATCGGGATCGTCGTGAGACACGGTATCCGAATAGTGGGCGCCGAGGGGTGTTTGAGGCGAAATTGAGTGGTCACGATCGGGACACGATCACACTGGCGGCACACCGCCGCGCATACCGGTAGGCTTGTTGGGTTGCCTACTTTCGAGGAGACCAATGGCTGTCCGCGCAGATCTGAGGAACGTCGCGATCATCGCGCACGTCGACCACGGGAAGACGACGCTCGTCGACGCGATGCTGTGGCAGTCGGGCGCGTTCCGGGAGAACCAGGACGTCGACACCCGGGTGATGGATTCCATGGACCTGGAACGCGAGAAGGGCATCACCATCCTGGCCAAGAACACCGCCGTGGATCACAAGCTGGCCGACGGCTCGACGCTGACCATCAACATCGTGGACACCCCGGGCCACGCCGATTTCGGCGGCGAGGTGGAACGCGGCCTGGAGATGGTGGACGGCGTGCTGCTGCTGGTGGACGCCTCCGAGGGGCCGCTGCCGCAGACCCGTTTCGTGCTGCGCAAGGCGCTCGCGAAGAAACTGCCCATCATCGTCGTAATTAATAAGGTGGACCGCGCCGACGCCCGCATCGCCGAGGTGCTCGACGAGGTGTACGCGCTGTTCCTCGACCTGATCGACGACGACGAGGCCGACCTGCTCGACTTCCCAGTCATCTACTGCGCCGCCAAGGCCGGGCGCGCGTCCATGTCCCAACCCGGTGACGGCGAAATGCCGGATTCGCCGAACCTGGAGCCGCTGTTCACGCTCATCCGCGAGACGATTCCCGCCCCCGTCTACACCGAGGGCGCGCCGCTGCAGGCCCACGTCACCAACCTTGACGCGTCGCCGTACTTGGGCCGCCTGGCGCTGTGCCGCATCATGGAGGGCACCATCACCCGCGGACAGCAGGTGGCGTGGTGCCGGGCCGACGGCACGATCACGAACGTGCGCCTCTCCGAACTGCTGATCACCAAGGCGCTGGACCGCACACCCGCCGAATCGGCGGGCCCGGGCGACATCGTGGCCATAGCGGGCATCCCCGAAATCACCATCGGCGAGACCATCGCCGACCCGGACGATCCGCGCCCGCTGCCGCTGATCACCGTCGACGAGCCGTCTATCTCCATGACGATCGGCATCAACACGTCACCACTGGCCGGCAAGTCCGGCAAGCTGCTGACCGCCCGGCTGGTGAAGGGCCGCCTGGACACCGAGTTGGTCGGCAACGTGTCCATCCGGGTGCTGAACACCGACCGGCCCGACACCTGGGAAGTGCAAGGCCGCGGCGAACTGCAACTGGCCGTGCTGGTCGAGTTGATGCGCCGCGAGAGTTTCGAGCTGACTGTCGGCAAACCCCAAGTGCTGACCCGCAAGATCGACGGCGTGCTGCACGAGCCCGTCGAGCGCCTCACCGTGGACATCCCCGAGGAGCACGTGGGCACGGTCACCCAACTCATGGGCACGCGCCGCGCCCGCATGGAGCAGATGGTAAACCACGGCACCGGCTGGGTGCGCGTCGAATATGTCATCCCCGCCCGCGGGCTGATCGGCTTCCGCACCGAATTCCTCACCGAGACGCGCGGCACGGGCATCATGCACCACGTTTTCGAAGGGTACGAGCCCTGGTCCGGCGAGATCCGCACCCGCTCGACCGGTTCGCTGGTGGCAGACCGGCTCGGCGCTGTCACGTCGTACGCGCTGTTCAACCTGCAGGAGCGCGGCGTCCTGTTCGTGGCACCCGGCCAAGAGGTTTACGAGGGCATGGTCGTCGGCGAGAACCCGCGCCCCGAGGACATGGACGTTAACCCGACGAAGGAAAAGAAGCTGACCAACGTCCGGTCGTCGACGGGCGAAGAACTGGAACGCCTGATCCCGCCACGGCTGATGAGTTTGGAGCAGGCGCTGGAGTTCTGCCGCGAAGACGAATGCCTGGAGGTGACCCCGGCGGCGGTGCGCATCCGCAAGACCGTCCTCGACCAGACCGAACGCGCCAAGTTGCGCTCGCGGGCGAAGAAGTAGCCGCTACAACTCGACCAAGTCGTAGGCGCGGGTGCCCAGCCCGATCTGCTCGCCGTAGCCGAGCGTATAAGTGCCCTTGTGGGAATCGATGACATCCAGCAGCGCGGACTTCTCACCGCCGTACTTCACCAGCAGGTCTACCGAGGCTTGGTCGATGGCGATCGGGTCCAGCGACGACACGATGCCGATGTCAGCCAGCTCGGAGTCGGGAGCGTTCGAATCACAGTCGCAAGAGGTCGACAGATTGCAGAGCACGTTCAGATAGACGATGTTCTCGCCCATCGAATCGATGATGGCCTTGGAATACTCCGCCAGGCGCTCCAAGAACTCCTCGCCGTGGTAGTTGAACCTGGAGCCGTGCAGGTCGAGCTTGCCGCGGGAAGACGCGACGCCGACCGCCAGGTTCTTCAGCGTGCCGCCGAAGCCGGCCATGGCGTGCCCCTTGAAGTGGGCCACCGAGACGAACGAGTCGTAGTCCTTCACGTGGGACGAGATGATGGCGCGCTTGATGCGCTTGCCGTTGGCGGGAACTTCGATGTCGCCGTCTTCGTCGAGGATGTCCACCGGCGCGTAGGTGAAGCCGTGTTCCGCCGCGACGCGGCGATGGCCCTCCGCAGTGCTCCGCGCCCCGCCGTAGCCGGTGTTCGCGTCGCCGAACGTGCCGTTGACTTCGGCCGTCAGATCGCGCAACAACTCCGGATCGAGGTAGTTGGTGTTGCCCTCTTCACCCATGTGCAGCTTGACGAGGACCTTGCCGGGCAGTTCCTTGCCCAACGCCTGGTACGCGGCCAACAGGCCCGCAGAACTGACGTCTTTGGTGAAATAGACCTTCGCGTTCGGCATCGTGTTCTCCATCCCAATTGCCCTTGAGTCACATCGTAGGGCCTGGCAGGCGCCGTGCCGAAGCGTCCCGACTGGGAAAGATATTCACAACAGCCAGCGCTTGCCGCCGACCGCTTGCGCGGCTTGGAAATGCAGGCCCACGTCGGGGTCGACGATCACCTGCTGGCTAGCCGCTATGCCGTCCACGGTCAGCGCGGCGCCGGTCGGGACATCGCGTTTGAGCAGGGCTAGGCCGATGGGGCCGAGTTCGTAGTGGATCGCCGACGTGCCCATTCGGCCGACTATCTCCCCTTCGAGCAGCACGTCCGCGCCCATGTCCGGCAGCCGGTCTTCGGAGCCGTCCAGCAGCAGCCGCGTCAAGCGCCTGGGTGGGCGGCCGATGTTGTAGACGCGGGCGACGGTTTCTTGACCGGGGTAGCAGCCCTTCTTGAGGTGGACGGACGCGCCCAGCCGGTCGCCGTCGGGCATGGCCAACTCGTTGGGCAGCGTCCTGTCGTCGGTATCGCGGAAAATGCGCGGAGTGCCGGCCGCTATGCGCAAGGCGTCGTAGGCCCACGAGCCGGCCGGGGGTTTCTCGGCCGCGGGTTCCACCGGCGCGGACCGCATTTCCACCTTGGTGGCGAAGACCATCGAACCCAGCCACGCCAGCAGGTCGGCTTCATGCCCGGGTTCGGTCTGCGCGTGGAAGACCTGGCCGTCGTCTTCGCCCCAGAGCGCGTGGATGATGTGACCCTGATAGTTGAGGATGTAGGCGGACACCGGAACGTGCGGCTGCAATCTGGCGAAGTCCTGTGCCGTGATCGCGTGCAGCCAACTCAGGCGTTCCGGCCCGGCGATCTCAAACCTGGGAAACCCCTCGCAGGACGCCTCGCCTGCGACGAGCAGCTTCTGCTCGCGAAACGGATCGCCGTAGTGCAGCCTCACTTGCGCTCCAGCGTCGCCCACACGTATGGGCGCAGCGGCTCGTCTTCGGTGGCCCGGTCGAAAGCGAACATCAGCTTGCCCTCCACCAAGCCGTAAAGCCGGCGGCCAGCCGTATAGGCCACCTTCGCGTCCTTGGTGCGCGCGACTGCGTCGGTCACCAAATCGACGCGGCCCGGTTGCAGCTTTCCGAACCAGATCTCCGCAAAGCCGTCCGGGCTGCACATCATCACGTCCACGGTCGCGTCCGGCAGCGGCCGCCAAAAGCCGGTCTCCATCGCCAGCGCCTTCACAGGCCGTCCATCTTCGTCAATCTCGAAACTCTGGGAAAGGTAGTGCAGGTAGTCGCCGCCGTTGTCCGCGAAGTCCACCTGGATGGCATACGACAACTTCTGCATGCCCGGCCACTCCAGGAAACCGGTCCCCTCCCAGCGCCCGCGCAGCCAGGCCAGCCCGGCCAGCGCCGGATTCAGGTCACTCGGGATCTCGAACATTTTCCCCCAATACAGGCTTGGTAGTGTCTTCCGAAATGTCAGCCGCGACGTGGGGGCGCCGCGACACCCGCACCATCCGCACGATGACGAACACGGCCACCGCCATAACCGCCACGCAGCCACCCACCAGCACGCCGCCGGTGACACTCAACGGAACTAGCACCTTTCCAGACTATCGCCTCTCAGAGAAGTGTTCCCCTCCGCTTTGCCCTGGTCCCCCAACCGCCATACCGGACGGCGACCGGACGGAAGCCACTTTTCTTGGATATGCGTATACACTCGGACCCGTGGCGGAGCCTCATTCCACGGTCGTCTATGTGCAGGGCATGACTTGCGCCGCTTGCGAGCAGCGGGTGGGCAAGGCGCTCCGGCGCATCCCGGGTGTGCAGCAGGTCAGTGTCTCGGCGCGCAAGGGGCAGGCGGTCATCACCAGCGCGGGCGAAATCGATCGCGGCGAGATTTCCAAGGCCGTCAAGAAGGCCGGGTACCTCATTGGACGCACCAAGGAACCCTGGCTGACCGCAGATTCCAAGGTTTGGATCGACGTGGCTGTTGCCGCAGGCGCGGTCATCGCGCTGGCCCTGGCGGCCAACAAGTTGGGCTTGTTTTCGTTCGCCGATTCGCTCACCGCGGGAGCGGCTTCGGGCAATCTTGTCTTTGTCGCCTTGCTGGGGGTGGCCGCGAGCGTATCCACCTGCATGGCGCTGGTCGGCGGCGTGGTCATCTCGCTGTCGGCAAGCTTCGCCGAAGCTCATCCGGATGCCACTACGGCGCAACGGCTGCGGCCGCAACTCATGTTCAACGCTGGCCGCATCGTGGGCTTCGGACTGCTGGGAGGCGTGCTCGGCGCGATTGGTTCGACGTTCACGATGTCGGGTCCAGTGTTGGCGATCTTGATGCTGGCCGTCGCCGTGGTAATGGGTTTGCTCGGCTTGCGCCTGACCGGGATCTCGCCGCGCTTGGCCGGGACCAGCTTCACCTTGCCGAGCTCGCTGGCAAACCTGGTCGAAGCCAAGGGCGGGTACCGCGACTGGACTGGGTTGGCGCTCGGCGCGGCGTCGTTCTTCCTGCCCTGCGCGTTCACGCAATCCGTGCAGGTCTACGCGCTATCCACCGGAGACCCACTGACGGCGGCCCTCACCATGTCGCTGTTCGCCCTCGGCACCGCCCCTGGCCTGATGGGTGTGGGCTCCGTGTCGACGCTGATCAAGACCGACCGCTTCTTCCACTACGTCGGCGTCGTCGTGATCGCCTTCGCGGTGTTGAACGCCTCCGGAGCGGCCGCGATACTGGCCCCCGCCCAGACCGTCACCACGCCGACGGCCACAGCCCGGACATCCAATGTGGTCGACGAAGGCGGCCGCCAGTTGGCTACCATCCAGGTCAGCCACGGCTACGCCCCGCACGACACCGTCATCTACGCGGGCGAAACGACGCAGTTGAACTTCGACGTGCAAAACCTCGACTGCTCCAGTTCGCTGAACGTCACGAAGCTGGGCGTCAACGACCTGATCTTCCTCAACAAAGGCAGCAACCTCGTGGACATTTCGCTGGCCGCGCCGGGCGTCTACCCGTATTCCTGTGGGATGGGGATGTACACCGGAACGATTACTGCCATAGCGCGGTAAACCAGCATCCGTCATCCCGGACAAGTTCTGGGATCTCGGACGGAGTCCGCGTGCCCCGGTAGGGGCGCCCTGTGGGGCGCATGGGACTTCGTCCCAAGATGCCGGAACAAGTCCGGCATGACGGGTGGGGTTGGATGCCGGAACAAGCCCGGCATGACGGGTGGGGTTGGATGCCGGAACAAGCCCGGCATGACGGGTGCGGTTGGATGCCGGAACAAGTCCGGCATGACGGGTGCGGTTGGATCCCGGAACAAGTCCGGCATGACGGGTGGGGTTGGATGCCGGAACAAGCCCGGCATGACTTGTTCAGGATGCTTGCGTCGTTGCGCTTGTCAGATGGCTGCTTTGAAGGCCAGGTTGGCGGTCACCAGGTCTTCCCAGGCCAGGCCGGTGGACTTGAAGACGATCGGGCGGTCGCGGGGAACCGTCACTTCGCCGCGGGCCACCGCCGACCACTCCACGAGCTGGGCCGGATCCAGGGCGCCTTCGTTGACCGGGATGATGATGTCGCCGGCTTCGCGCAGCGCGGTGCCGATGTGCTCCGCGATCACCGTGGAGCGGGCCAGCAGCGCCGAATCCAGCTCGCGGGCGGCGGGCTCATGCGAACCCATGGCCACGACGACCGCGGAGTCCTTCACCGGACTCGAATCGAAAAGCGGCTCGCGGGCCGTAGTGTTGCAAAGGATCAGATCGGCGCTCGCCACCAAACCGGGCACGGCTGGATCATCGGGCAACAGCACCGGGATGTTCTCCGGGCCGCCGTTCAGCGCGACGTGCGTCACTTTGCCGATGCCGACCACCTCGCTGAACGCACGCACATGGCCCAGCGCCTGCGGACCCGCCCCGAAAACGAGCACCTCGGGCGACTCCCCGAGGAACGCCCGGGTGGCGGCGACCGAAACGGCAGGCGTGCGCACTTCCGTCAACGACGTGCCGTCCAACACCGCGATGGGCGTGAGCGTGTCGGAATCGAACAACAGATAGAGGCCCTGGATGCGGGCCAGCCCGCGGGCCGGATTGTGCCAGGCGACAGTGAGGACTTTGATGCCCACGGCGTCGCCGATCTGGGAGGGCATGAGCAGCCATTCGCCATTGGAAATGGGGGCGGATTGGCGCGGCGGCTGGGCGTCCAGGTCCAGGCCGGAACGCAACTCGGCTTCCAACGCCTCGACTGCTTGTTGGAACGTGACGCTGGCCCGGATCTGGTCAGCGGTGATAAAGGGCAATTGGGTCATCTCAACACGAATCCTGGTACTAAATCGTCGTCCGGATCGACGGTGAATCTCATTTCCCCCACTTTGTACGCGGTTCCGGAAACCACGGGGACGACGGCCTGCCGGCCGTCTGCTGCGACGACTTCGGCGATTTCGGCGATGAAACGCGAGCCGACGATTGAATCATGGACAAGAACGTCACCGGGAGCCATCTGGCCCGCGGCGTGCAGCACGGCGACGCGGGATGCGGTGCCCGAACCGCACGGCGAACGGTCCACCTCGCCATCGGCGAAGATCGTGACGTTGCGCTGGTGCAGGCGGCCCTGCGCGTCGCGTCCGAAGTCGTCGTAGATGATCGTGCCGTAGATGCCGTCGAGGCGGGAATCGGAAGGGTGCTTGGCGACTTCGGTGTCGTTGAGGGCCCACTTGATCTCACGGCCGACGGCGATCAGGTCGAGGTGGTGTTCGGGCGTAACCTCCATGCCCACACTGGCCGCGTCGAGATGCGCGTAGATCGCGCCGCCGTAGCCCACAGCCACCTCGACCGGCCCGTATTGCGTTGTCAACGCCACTTTTTCGGCCACCAGGTAGCTGGGCACGTTGATGAAATCCACGAGTTGGACTTTCCCGCCCGAGGTGTGGACCCGCGCAGTCACCCGCCCAGAGGGCACGTCGATGACGACGTCCGTCACGCCGTCAGCAGGTGCGGCCACCCGGCCAGAGTTGACAGCCCAGGCGCCCAACGCGATGGTGCCATGCCCGCAGGCCGTCGAAAAGCCGTCCTTGTGCCAGAACAACACGCCGAGATCGGCGCCCGGATCATCGGGAGGGACGATCATGCCACCGTACATGTCGGCGTGGCCGCGCGGCTCGAAACAGAGCAACCGGCGCAGCCCGTCCACCTGCGGGTCGCCGATGGCGAAAACGCGCCGTTCGGCAACGGTGTCGCCCAGGATCGGCGGAGGGTTCTCGATGATGCGGAAAGGTTCGCCGCCGGTGTGGTAATCGACGGTCTCGACGCTTGTCACAGCCATGGCATGAGTGTAGTTGCTTCCCATCGCCACCTGGCTACCGCCCGACGCAGGATGGACGCAGCTTGCATATGTTGTCAGACTCTTTATACTACTTGTCAGACAACTTTTCCGGAGGGGCAATGCTCAACATAGATCTCAACCATCACCTCGAAACCCAAACCGCCGCCGTCGCGGCAGCCGACCAGATCCGCGCGGCGGTAGTCCGCGAATTGGACAGCGGCATCGAGAACATCTTCTTCGCCAGCGCCGGCGGGGTCGCGCTGCTCACCTACCCGGCGGCCCGCCTGCTACAAACCCGCTCCAGCTTCCCCACGTTTATGGAGCGCTCCACGGAGTTGATCGCCGGAGGGAACGCCAATTTGGGCCCGAAATCGCTAGTGGTCTTCTGCTCGGTCTCCGGCACGACGCAAGAAGCCGTCGCCGCACTGCGCTACGCCAAGGGCAAGGGTGCCAGAGTCATGACCTTCACCGGCACGGCGGGCACGCCCATGGCCGTCGAAGCCGACATCAATTTCTGCAACCCGGTCGCCGACGACACATCTTCGGAGTGCTATCTGACGCAAACCTTGCTGCTGGCCCTGGCTGTCTTGGAGCACCGCGGTGAGTGGGCCGAAGCCTCCGACATCGCCGCCGAGTTGCGCCACCTTCCTGCGGGGCTGGTCGCGGCAAAGCAGGCCTTCGAGCCGCGCGCCGCCGAACTGGCCGCCAAGCTCGCCGCCGCAACCAAGCCGATCTTGATCTCGTCCGGGGGGAACGCCTGGTACGAGGCGTGGTATTTCGGCATGTGCATCCTCGAAGAGATGCAGTGGATCTGGACCAGGCCCATCCACGCCCTCGACTTCTTCCACGGCACCCTCGAACTCGTCGAACCCGGAGTGGACATGCTGCTGCTCAAAGGCGAGGACGCCGGTCGGGAACTCGCCGAACGCGTGGCTCGCTTCGTGCCCAGCGTCGGCGGCACACTCCACGTGGTCGACGCCGCAGATTTCGACCTACCCGGCCTGAGCCCGGCAACACGCGCCCTGATCGCCCCTGCCGTCCTCGCCACTGTCTTGGAACGCCTCGCCGAGCACATCGCCGCCCTGCGCGACCACCCGCTCACCGTCCGGCGGTACTACAAGCGGCTGGAGTACTGACCAGACCAACTAGACCGGACTGCGTCCGACACGCCAGAACTTGCCCGGCATGACACGGGTACTATGCGAGCGGGCGGCCCAGTCTTGCCGCGCGGGCAAACACCTCGCGGGCACGGAACAGCGCCTCGTCCTCGGGCCAGTATCCGGGATAGGTGTCGTCAAACAGTTGGTCGTGGACAGCCGCCGCCTGCTCCGGGGTCGTCACGCCAGCAGCCCGGAACAAGACTTCCAAGTCGTCCATGTCGCGCTCCCGCAGCGCCCGCAGTTTCATGGCGATCAAGTGCTTCGCGGAGCCCGCCAGGACCCGCAACCCGGGCATGTTGAACTCGACCGCGTCGCTGTCCGGCTCATTGGTGAAGAACATAGTCGCCGTCGTGTTTAACCAGTCCGGCGGCAGCCCGTTATCACGCCCCACAGTCTCCACAGCAGCCCAGAACGCGTCGGATGCGCCGGAGACTGAAGCATCAATGTCAGCGGTGGTCCGGCGGCTGTCAAGAGTGAGCGCCATCGCCGCGCCGCCAACAACATACAACTCGGCCGTCTGGCCCTGGCTCTCCAGCAGACATCCGACCTGGGTCAGCAAACGCAAGATGCCATCCCGGTCCATTCTCGCCCCAACAGTGCTCATGCTGTGGACAACTCCCGTTCGTGCATCAATATGCCCACGCGGAGGAACTCCGCCGGAGCGCCCGCCCAGTCGAGGTAGAACTTCTCTTTCGTCCAGGCAAACGGCGCGAAGAACTTCGGCAGCGGCGGCTTCAGTGTCCACGCCGGCGGGTCGACGCCGATGGCGTGCAGCCGGTAGCGAACACTGGCGGCAAGAAGAGTGTCCCAGCGAATATCACCGGTGGACGGCGGCTCTTGGCCGATCGCGTCGTCTAGCTGGCCAGCATCGACCGCCCAATGCAGCCGATTGACTCCGTCGGCCAGCACCCGCATCGCGGCCGTTTGATCGCCCGCGTCCAAGCACTGCCGGACCTCGGCGGCGATCTGTTCGACCGTCGGATAGATCATTCCGCCATCGTACCGGCCAGAACGGAACCGGGCACACATTCATGCGCCTCCTGGGCATGCCGTACTGCCACCAACAACACCGAACCACGCCCGAAAATCCCGGAACAAGCCCGGCATGACACGGATGGAATGGGCCGTTGGGGTGCCGCTCAGCAAAATGTCATTGTCGTGTCCGGTTGCAGGGTTCCCACCGTGTCGGCGAAGGTCATCTTGGGATAATCCGGATCGCTGATGTCCACGCAAGGACTGGTGACCTGCAGCGTGGAAGTGCCACGAACAGAGCGCCCAACCTCGGAACCGTCCTTCATTTTCGCGCTCTTGAGCCGCAACTCGTACGCGCCGATGTCCGAGCCGTACTCCGCCCCGGTCGGCATGGCCAAGCCGTCACGCAAACACCACTCCCACGTAGACATATCAAACCCCGGCGTCCCGCTGTCTTGTCCCCGTTCGTCAACCATCTCCCACTTGATCGTCGACTCGTCCACCCCGGCCTCCAACAAGCCCTCCATGCCAAAACCGCACGTCGTGACCGCCAGAGGCTGATTCAAACAAGCCTCGAACATCTTCTGCGCCTCCTGACCGATCCGCTCCTGCAACCCATCAGTCAACGACAAGGAAGCCTCCACAGGCGTTTGGACCAGCGCGGAACTCGTGGTCCAAACCGTGAATTCTCCCCCGGTAAGAACCACTCCCGGATTCGAAACCGAAAGCTGGTATACGCCGGGAAAGAGCGTGACGTGTGAGGACGGATCCACGGGTACGCCAGACAGATTCAAGCCGATCGCCGACCCGTCGCCCACATGCAATGTCCAGTCGTCTGACTCCAGCCACACGTTTGTCGATGTGTCAGACAGATACCACCCGGGCTTGTAGTCGGCTCCCTCGGCGTCGTGGTGGCTTAGTTCGAAGGTGTGCTCAATCATTTCGTCGCCCAGTTTGTATTGCGCCACGACTTCAGCGTCTCCGAGCCCATCAAGCTCCGGATCTGACACGGTCACAACAGCCATCGGCGCCAGCTCACGGCTCTCTGCGAGCACCGCGTCTGTGAGCAGCGGCCCCGGCTCTCCGTAACGCAACACAACGAGTGACAGATCGTATGACAGCGCGTCTGTGGCGTGGCCGTCGGCTATCGCCTGCAAGTAGGCTTCGACGACTTCTTTGGGCCCGAGTTCTTTGGCCGGCGCGCAACCAGCCATGCTGATCGAACAAGCCAGCGTGACCAACACGGCCATACCGGCACGCAACCTTCTTCTCCTGGTCACTTGGCTCCCTTTCACAGCAGATTCGGATACGGGTCAACATAGTTGTCCGCATATTCCTGCAACTGTTTGGCGATGTCGCAGTCCTGCTGAATCAAAGCCCGCGCGCCCAAATCAAACCGGGCACGGGCGTCCACGACTTCCTCGCGCAAGTCATCCAGTCGCTTGTCCACATCGGACAGCAGGCCCAGCCAATCCTGCCGGAACCCATACGAGCCCATACCCAAGCCGATCGGGCGCCACCACGCGCTGTAATACTCCGTACACAACAACCTGGCCCGGGCCTTCCTAAGTACGTCCCCGATACCATCCAACGCCCCAAGCACAACACCGACCGCATCCTCACTGATAGCAGGATTCAACTGGAAATCCGCCGGTCGCCGAGCATGCCGCAACCCACTGTCGAGATCAAACGGCTTCTGCTTCTCATTCCCCAACACCTTAATCCGATTATCCTTCTGCACCAGGCTCATGCCTTTTTCCACCTCTTCTATGACCAGAAGCAGACTGCTGACGGCCTGTGCCGTGGCTTTCCGCACATCGTCGAAGACCAGGCCGGGCGCTGGTGGGAACGCGTAGTCGGCGAGTTTGGGTGCAGAATCAGCCAGCGTGATGGCAATTGTGCCGGCGGTGATGGAAAACCCGATACCGCCCGGGACCAGCAGGCTGATCGCACTCGCGATCGTCGAGGTGACCGCAAAACCTTTGTCCCAAGCCTTCTCATACGAAGACTCTCCCACAGCCACACACTCGTTAAACGACGCGATCGCCGACTCCACAATCCTCACCGCGTCCTCGCGGGCGTTCCGCATCAACACCTGCTCGGCCTTCAACCCAGCCATCAACGCCAACACCATCCCGCTGAAATTCGCCACCACACCCGGCAGCGCATCAATATAAGCATCGAACGCCTCGACGAACTGGCCCCGCATCCGGTCATGATCCAATGCCTCACGCAACCAGGCCCAATTCCTCAAGAACTGCAGATTGACCCCAGCCTTGCCAGGCCGCGGCAAGTAGAGGAAGAACCCGGCCAACTGTTGGTACGGGCCGTCATACGAGGACCCGTCCGGAATCCTGACCAGCAACTCGACCGTGCTATCAACCCACGAACGCACACTGTTGAACGCGCCCACATACCTGGAATCCTCAGTGCCAGGAGCGCCCTCCGTCAACGCGGTGAACCGGCCACCGCCAGTCCCGTCTTTCTTGGGCCTGGTCACTTCCACACTCGTGTACGGCGCACCCCAATCCACCGGATGCTTCGGCATGTAATGATCACCGGCTGGCAACCACGCATGGCTCTTCATATACGCGTCAATCGCCGCGCGCTTTAACTCGCCAACGAGCCGCGGCATATCTTCATAACCAGACAACGGGGACTCCTCTGCGGGGGTTCGCTACACCCCACATCATAGCGCCCGACGAACCCTAACCAGACAAACAAGACCGAACCACGCCCGGAAACCCGAAACAAGCCGACATGCAAACCGGACTACGTCCGAGATGCCGGAACAAGCCCGGCATGACGCCAATGGAATGAAGGTGAGCAAGGGGGTCTGGCTCTGCTCTCCACGCGAACGCCGGCATCCTCACCGCATGACCCGACCGGGCGTGTGCCGCCGTCAGGGCTCAAGTGGCCAGACGTCGCTCGATGCGCCGTGCGACGGCGAAACGGATTCCGGCGGCCACGCCGGCGAGCAATCCCGTGCAGAGCCAAAGGGCGATCCTGCCGAAGGATTCCAGCAGCCAGCCGCCGAGCAGCGGGCCGAAGCAGTAGCCCGCGGTCAGCGCGGCCGTCAGCAGTCCGAGATAGCGGCCGCGCGAGCCCGACTTGGCCAGCGAACTGACGACTGTCGAACGCACTGGGGCATCCACCATCTCCCCCGCCGTCCAGATCGTCACGCAAATCAGCACGAACCACAACGGGGTCACTGTGAACGACAGCAGCGCGTAGCCCGCCCCGGAAATGACCGCCGCCGATACCAAGAGGCGCATTTTGCGCATGTCCGCGATCACCTTGCCCGCGGAGATCTGCACAAGTGAGAGCAGCGCCCCGTTCCAGAAGATCACGTAGCCATACTGATCCGGGGAGTACCCCTGCAACTCCATGTCCAGGGGCAGTGTCGACGTCATTTGGCTCAGACACAGCGCGAAAAGGAAGGACGCGCTGATCAAGGCAACCGCCAACTTGTCTTGGGCGGCGATCAGCACCCGATCCAGGACATGGCCCGCGCGGCGCAAGATGCCACAGGGCGTCGGTTTGCGGTTTGCACGTTGGCGGCGCGGTTTGTTGGACGTGGGCAACTTCACCATCGCCAGCAGCAGCGCGCCGCAAGACAAGCCCGCCTCCAGGTAGAACAGCATCGCGTAGTCGACGGCCGCCACCCAGCCACCGCAGATCGCGGTCACCGCGAAACCCACGTTGACTGCCCAATATTCGGCCGAATACGCCTGCGTCCAACCGGTGATCGGCATGGAGCGCACCAGCAGGGAGGCGAACACCGGAGCGGTGCCATTGATGAAGAAACCCAGCAAGAAGAACCCCGCGACCAGCTCGGGAAACTCCAACAGATGGGGTATCGCGGCGGCACAGGCGATCTGGCCGACCACCAGCACGCCGAGCACCTTCTTCTCTCCCAAGAAGTCTGCGGCAGCCCCGCACACGAAGCCGGCCATCAGGCCACCGCAACCGCGGATGGCCACCAACAGGCCGGCCATCGCGAAACTCAATCCCAGGCACTGAGCCAGGTACAGCGTCAAGAACGGGACCGAGAACTTCGCCCCGGCCAAGACCGCTTCAATACCAACAATCCATCTACATTCCGGCGTCAGGGAGCCGGCGGGCAGCAACAGCCGCTTGAGCTGCAGCACTCCTTCCTCATCTTTCTGCAATACATGAACCGTCCGGGACTGCTAACCGGACCCTGGCTACTTTCCAATGCCCTCCGTGATGCCCTTCACGAAGTGCCGCTGCCCGAACAGGAACGCCAGCACCATCGGCAGCGCGGCAATCGTCAGGCCAGCAAACACCACCGGCCAGTTGGTAGTCAATCTGGATTGCAGGGCCATCAGGCCCACCGGCATCGTCTTCAGCACATCGTCTTTGATGAACACCAACGCGAAGACGAACTCGTTCCAACTGAACAAGGCCTGCAGGATCGCGGCCGAAATCAGGATCGGGAAGCACAGCGGCATCGTGATGCGCCAGAAGATCTGCCAAGTGTTGCAGCCGTCCACGACGGCCGAGTCGAACACCTCTTGCGGCAAGTCGATCATGTACGCCCGGATCAGGAACGTGATGAACGGCACGCGGAACGCCGTATACAAAATGATGATGCCGAAAAGCGAGTTGTACAGGCCGATGGCCTTCATGATCCTGAACAGCGGCACCAGCGCCACCGTCTCCGAGAGCATCAGGCCGCCCAGGATCAGGCCGGTCAACAGTCCGTTGAAAGGAATCTTCACCCGTACCAGCGCAAACGCGGCGAAGCTGGAGACCAGCACCACCAGCACGATGGAGCCCGCGGTGACGATGAACGAGTTGCCGATGTAGTGGACCACGCCATACTCGTAGGCGCGAACGTAGTTCTGAATACGCCATTCGCCGGGCAGGCCCCACGGATCGCCGTACAACTCGGCGTTGGTCTTGAAGCCGGAGATCGCCATCCAGAACAGCGGGTAGATCACCAGTATCGCGAACGACACCAGGACGGCCCCGAGGATGACCCGGGCGGGCGTGATCTTCATGCGGCGCTTGCGCATGATCGGGAGCGTGGCGGCGGTCATAGCTCAACCCTCCTCAGACGTCCGTAGCCCAACTGGAGCAGGGCCGCGGTGAAGGTGATCGCGAAGATGACGACGGCGACCACTGCGGCGTAGCCCATATCGTCATTCTTGAAAGCAGACTGGTAGAGCCAAGTGCCCAACACTTGGCTGGAGTTGCCCGGCGAGCCCTGGGTGGTGGCCATGATCTCGTTGAACACCAGGAAGGCACCGGAAATGGTGACGATCATCAGCAGCGTCGTCATCTCCCGCACCAGGGGCACCGTGACAGAGAAGAAAGTGCGCACCGGGCCGGCGCCGTCGACGGCCGCAGCGTCGTAGTACTCGCGCGGGATGCGCTGGATGGCCACCACAAATAGCATTGTCGTGTAGCCCAAGTTCTGCCATTGGCTCATGGCTATCACCGACCAGATCGCCGTGGACGTTTCGCCCAGCCAGGCGTGTGCCGACTCGATCCCGAACAGGCCCAGGAAGGCGTTGAACAGGCCTTCGCCCTCGTAGATCTTGCGGAACAGCAAGCCGATGATGGTGATCGAGATGGTGGCCGGGATGAAGTAGATGGTGCGCAATAGCCCGCGCAGCCGGGGCGCCACCACACCTTCCAAGACGGCCGCGAGCACCAGCGCGATCCCGACCTGGAAGATCACCGAGATGACCGCATACCCGACGTTGTTGAAGATGGAAGTGTAGAAGACCTCATCGGCGAAGACGCGTTCATAGTTGCTCAGCCCAACGAACTTGGGCTCGGGCTGGAAGGCGTTCCACTTGTACAGGCTGAGCCGGAAATTCTCCACGATCGGGTAGTAGACGAATACCAGCAACAGCATGATCGCCGGCAATATCCACAGATACCCGATGCCGCGACGGACTTTCATGTTCCCTCCCGGAGGTTGGTGTGGGCGGCTCGACGGTGAACCGCCCACACCGCGAGTTCCTACGAGTTTTCTTCGGCGACACGCTTAGCGGTCGCACGCACAGACTCCATCACCTGGGCGGGAGTCATTTCATTGGCAAGCAACTTCTCCACGCCGGCCAGATACTCCTGGGCAACCTCAGCGTGCGTTTCGGTGTCGAGCCAAACGGCGGTCTCAACGGCGGAGCCCATCAGGTCGGTGGCGCGAACCGTCTTCTCGTTCAATCCGGCATCTTCTGCGGCGCCGTCCACTGCCGGCGGCCACTGGAAGGCCTTGGCGATGGCGCCTTCAGAGCTCTTGCTGGTCAGGAACTTCAGGAAGTCGATGGCCAGGGCCATGTTCTGGCTCTTCGCATTGACCAGGAAGCCGTCCGGAGCGCCGGTGATGGCTCCGGGGGTACCCGCCGCGCCCGCGATCGGCGGGAAGGCGAAGAAGTCCCAGTCGTCCACGAACTCGGCCGGCACCGACTCGGTGTTGTCGAGCGAGACGAATTCGAGCACCTCGACGTACTGCATGCCGGCCTTGCCGGTGGTCAGTTCCGCCTGGGCGGTCTCGTGGGAAATGCCGTTGGAGCCAGTCTTCGAGCACTTGTCGATCAGATCCTTGAACGTGGTCAGCGCCTGCTCGTAGCCCGGATCGGTGAACGCGCCGCCAGCCGGGTTGTAATCGGCGTTGCGGACGTCGGCCGGCACATACTCGGCGTTGAGCTGCGTGATGTAGTGAATCGCCGGCCAGCCGTACTGGTTTCCGAAGGCGATCGGGTTGTAACCGGCCGCTTTGAGCGGCTCGCAGGTGGCCAGCAGTTCTTCGTAGGTGGTCGGCACAGAGATCCCGGCCTTTTCGAAGGCGCTCTTCGAATACGCGAAGACCTTGGCGTTCTGGTTGATCGGCACACCGTAGTTCTTGCCATCGTAGGAGTACGCGCCCAGTGCGGAGTCGGCGAAAGCGTCGCCCCAGTCACCCGCGAGGTACTCAGTCAGATCTGCGGCGAAGCCGCCCCGGATGAACTTCTTGGCGAAGTCGCCCGGCCAGGCGAAGAAGATGTCCGGCAGCTCATCAGCCGAGGTCAGCACGCGGAGCTGGTCCTTGATCGGCTGGTCGCCGACGGCCTGCATGTCGATCTCCACGCCGGGATGAGCGGCCAAATACTCGTTGACAAGGTCAGCGTAGATGTAGGCATATTGGTCATCCGTCCACTTGTGCAGGAACGAGATCTTGCCGCTCACTTCGCCGGCGGGCTGATCCCCGCCACTGCTGCTGCCGGAATCCGGGGTGCCACCGCAGCCGGCCAACACCGTCGCCAATGACAATGCGGCCAGGATGGCGATTACTTGCTTTCTCACTGTTCTCTCTCCTTTGAGTTTGATGTGTTATGAGACATGTGCGTAGTGGTCCGGCGCGACGGTCATGTCCGCCGCGTCGGCCTCGTAGCCGAACGCCCCGTAGCCTTGGCAGGCCTTTGCGGCGAAACGGGCCGCAAAGGCTGCGGCCTGATCAAGCGGCTTGCCTTGCAGGCGGCCGATCAGCATGGCGGAAATGAACGAATCGCCCGCGCCTAAAGTGTCACACACTTGTGTCGGCACAGACGGTTCGTGGTGGATCCCCTGCCCCTGCGAGACCCACGACCCGTTCTCACCCTGGGTGACGTGGACTTGTTCAGGGCCGAAGCTGTGCGCCCAGGCGATGAAATCCTGGATGTCGGCCGCGGCCAGGCCGGGACGCGAGAAGCTGGCGATCTTGACGTGGGGAAGCAAGGGTTGGCAATAGTCGTCCGGGCGGATGGAGAAATCGAAGCTGACTGGCGCTATGGCCGCAAACTCGGCCACGTAGTCCTCCAAGAAGGAACAGTCGCCAGTATGTATCAGGTCGGCGCCGGCCATGTGGGCCAAGTCATCGGCATCCGGCGCGAAAACCACCACTCCATTGGAGCCGCCCTGGAAGACTCGCTCCCCGTCGATGTTGCGCACCGTGGCGTAGCCACTGCGCCCGGGCACCTGCCGGATGCGGCCGCAATCGACTCCTTCGGCTCGCAGCGCCGAAATCATGATGTCGCCCGCCCGGTCGGCGCCGAATTGGCCGATATAGGCCGCTTCGGCGCCGAGGCGATGGGTGAACACTGCGACGTTGACCGTATTCCCGCCCGGGTAGATCTTTTGGCGGTCGAGGTACCAGTCGAGGCAGTTGTCCCCGATAGCGACGATGCGCATGTCAGTAGTTGACTCGGAACATGTAGCGGCGTTGCGACAGGGCGTGACCCCGCACCGCCTCGTAGTGGGCCGCCAACCGGTGGATCACCTGCGCGATGATCAGCGGTGACACGATCTCGCGGCAGGCGGGATCGATGCCCGGCAACTCGAAAGTCTTCGAGTCGATGTAGTGCGCCTTCTGCTTGGCATACGTCTCCAGGAAACGCTGGGCGCGCTCGGCCACCGGCCGGGAGGCGTCCTCACCGAGCAGGCAGATCACCGGCGTCTCGTCCGTGACGACCTCCATAGCGCCTTGGAAGAACTCGCCGGCGTTGAAGGAAACGGCGTGCTTCCACTGCATCTCCTGCAGGTAGCACATCGCCAACCCGTAGGCCCAGCCGTGCGAGGGGCCGGACCCGACGATGTAGGTGATGGGCTCGTCCTTGAGTGCGACCGCGATGTCATGCACCTTGGACTCATTCTGTTCCACAGTGGCCGCGAACGCAGCGGGCAGGGCCGCGAAGGTGGCCTTGACCTTGGCGTAGTCCAGGTCGACGCCGAGCTTGGCGCAAAGGCAGTAGGCGGCGATGAGTTCAAGGGCATCCGAACCGCCGGTGATGGCAAAATCGGACGTCTTGGCCAGCGGGCTGCCTTCCTTGCAGACCGAGAACACGGTGGCTCCGGCCTCCTTGGCGTACTTGGCGGCGGCGACGGTCTCTTTGGTGGTGCCGGTGTACGAAGCGACGATGGCCAGCGACCCGGGGCCCAGCGCCTTGGGACGGCCGAAGTTCAACTCATCCGACTGGATCTGATAGACGGGGATGTCCACCATGCGATGCAGCAGGTAGTAGGCGGGGAAAGACGCGATCAGCGAGCCGCCCGCTCCCACGAAGTAGACGTTCTTGGGCCCGGCCAGCGAGTTGATGAACTCTTCGATTTTCGGGTACAGGTCGACCGTCTCTTGCAGCTTCTCCTGATAATCCGCCGCTATCGGCGACAGCGGCAGGGTGTTGGTTGCCATTTGGCTTGACTCCTTGGTGTGTGTGGTCTTGTTTCCCGTCCGGCGCGCGCTTGGAGGATCGGGATTCTTGGGATTGAGCACGTTCTCATTCAGTTCTTATTGAGCACGCTCTCACTTTTTCGGGCCATTGTCAAGAGGTTGGCGTAGAGCTTTATCCAGACGTTATGAGCCGGGCCCGTTATACTCACCGCGTGACCATGGCAAGTGGCGCGGCACCCGCCTCGATTTTCGATGTGGCGCGGGAAGCCGGCGTGTCGCGGGCTACCGCGGCCCGGGCTCTCGGCGGCTACGGTTCGGTGAGCGAACGCTCCCGGGCCAAAGTGCTGGCTGCCGCCGCCAAACTCGATTACTCGATCAACGCCGTTGCCCGCTCGATGGTGACCGGACGCACCATGACGCTCGGAGCGCTGGTCGCCGACGTGGCCAATCCCTTCTTCGCCCGGGTGATCCGCGGCTTCTCGGACGGTGCCCGCGCCAACGACTACGACGTCATTCTGGTCAACACCGACGAGTCCCCTGCCAAGGAGGAGCGCGGCCTGCGCGTGCTGATGGAGAACCGGGTGGACGGGATCCTGCTCACCCCGGCGTCATTGGACAAACACGAGCACCTACAGGCGGCGGTCGACCGCGGCCAAGCGGTGGTGCAAGTGGACCGCTACATACCCGAACTGGAAACAGACGTCGTGGTCGTGGACAACTATGACGCGGCGCGCCGGGCAGTCAGCAGGGCCATCGCCGCCGGGCACACCCGCATCGCCACGCCGGAACACGGCGGCGCCGACTCGAAACAGGAGTTCTGCCGGATCACCACCATGGAGGACCGCTTCCGCGGGTATTTGGACGCGATGGCCAACGCCGGCATCGAAGTCCCAGACCGCTACCGGCCCAAAGCGCGCCATCGCGAGGGCGTGCGCGACGCGGTTCTCGACTTGCTGCGCGGCCCGGACCGGCCCACGGCGCTGTTCGGCCTGGATGATTCGTTCATGCTGGGCATCGTGGACGCCGCCAACGCCGAAAACCTGGCCTGGCCGGCGGACATCGCCATCTTCGGCTTCGACGACACCGACTGGACGACGGTGCTGCGTCCCCCACTTTCAGTCATCGCCCAGCCCGCCTACGAGCTCGGCCTGTGCGCGGCCGAAGCCCTCGCGGCCCGCATCGCGGACCCGAGCCGTCCCCCGGCGATGACCACCCTGGCGACATCCTGGACCGAGCGCTCGTCGCTCGCCCCCGCCTGACACCGCCTTCGACACGCCGTCATCCCGGACTCGTTCCGGGGTCCCCGCAAAGTATCGAAGAACTGTGTGGGGTGGCGTTCCGGGGTCCCCGCAAAGTATCGAAGAACTTTGTGGGGTGGGGGTCCGGGATCTCGGACGGAGTCCGTGTGCCCCGCCAGGGGCACCCCTCCGGGCGCATGAGACTGCGCCAGGGCAGCTGTGAGACGGCAATTTCGCCAGAAAACCCGGAACCTGGCAAACTACGATATGAGATAACCGTCCAAGTGACGGTCCCCCGGCCCTGGTTGCCCGCAACCTGTGCCCAAATGTGGATGAGGAGTTGCCATGGCGCTCTTGCTGCTGGTCAGCAATGAACTCGCCAAAGCGGCATCGGGCCAACAGGCGTTGCCCGTCCTTGAGCTACTCCCCCACGAGGTCGTCACGGTTCCCGCCGACACACAAGCGCTCACCGAATCCGCCAAAGCCGACCTGGTCGTGCTGGACGGGCGGGACGACTTGGCCGGCGCCCGCATGATGGCGCGACTGTTCAACTCGTCGGGCTCCACAATCCCGCTGCTGCTGGTAATCGCTGAATCCGGTTTGGCCGCGATCTCCGCCGAATGGGGCCTGTCCGATTTCGTCATCGACTCCGCCGGCCCAGCCGAGCTGGACGCGCGCATCCGGCTGCTCGTGGCCGCGGCCGCCAACGACTCGCTGATCTCCGCGGGCGGAATCACCATCGACGACGCGGCATACTCCGCCACCAAAGAAGGCGCGCCGCTCGATCTGACCTACACCGAATTCGAGCTGCTGAAGTACTTGGTGCAGCACCCGGGCCGGGTCTTCAGCCGCGAACACCTGCTCGCGGACGTGTGGGGCTACGACTACTACGGCGGCACGCGCACGGTCGATGTGCACATCCGGCGGCTGCGCGCCAAGCTGGGGCCCGACCACGAAGCCCTCATCGGCACAGTCCGCAACGTGGGCTACCGCTTCTCACCCGACGCCGCCCGGACCGGCGACTGAGCACCCGGCGGGCCGGGCCTGGCACACAGTCACCATGTTCATCGAATGGCTCAACTCCACCGAGCGGTCCAACGTGGCCGCACTGGCCCGCCACGTGGAGGCTGCCGACGGGCCGGGCAACAGCCCGCTCAGCGAACAGGGCTATTTCAATCTCCATGAACAATGCCGCCATCTGCTGCACTGGCAAGATGGCCAGTTGGCGGGCTACCTGCAGCACGACACCCGGATGGGGACGGCGCAGTTGATGGTGGCACCGGAATTCCGCCGCCGTGGGATAGCCACGGCGATGTTGGCGCAGTTGGGGCGCCAGGTTCCGGTCTGGGCGTTCGGGAACCTGCCGCCAGCCCAGGCTCTGGCCGCCAAACTGGACTATCGCGGCATACGCGAACTGCTGGTCATGGAACGCGCTCTCGGGCCCGGCTCCGACTCCGAGGCCAGGCTTCCGGACGGCTTCACCGTGCGCGGCTACCGCGAGGCGGACTTGGATGCCCTCGCCGCCGTCAACGCCGCCGCGTTCGCCCACCACCCGGAACAGGGCCGCATGACGGCGGCGGATTTCCGCGAGCGGATGGCCGAAAGCTGGTTCGACCCAGCGGGGCTGCTGCTCGTATTCGCGGGGGGCCGGCTGGCCGGATTCCACTGGACGAAGCGGGAGACTCCCGACCGCGGCGAGGTGTACGTGATTGGAGTGGCCGAGTGGGCGCAAGGCCAAGGTTTGGGCCGGGCGCTGCTGGACGCGGGGCTGGACCACCTGCGTCAACAAGGGGTGCAGACTGTGTTCCTGTATGTGGACGCGAGCGAGGAGAAACCGGTAAGAATGTACGACAGGGCCGGTTTCGAGCAGGTGCACCGGGATGTCCTTTGGGAGGCTACATGAGCGTCGAATCGTTGGAATCGGCTGACGCGCTGCCCGAGTTGCCGTCCAACCGCTTCTCCGACCGGGAGTTGAGCTGGCTTGCGTTCAATCGGCGGGTGCTGGACTTGGCGCGCGACGACCTGCGGGTGCCGCTGCTGGAACGCACCCGCTTCCTTTCGATCTTCTTCTCCAACCTGGACGAGTTCTTCCGGGTCCGGGTGGCCGGCCTGAAGCGCCGCATCAACGCCGACATCGCACTGCGCTCATCCTCGGGATACCTGCCCCGCGAGCTGTACGACATCATCTTTCGGCAGACCCGCGAGGTAACGGCTGAGGCCTACGCCCTGTTCGACAACGTTATCCGCCCCGAACTCGCGGCCAGCGGCATCCACATCCTCACCTGGGCCGAGCTGACCGACGCCGAACGCGAGTTCATCGACAGCCACTTCGGCGCCCGGATCCGTCCCGTGCTGGATCCCGTCGCGGTGGACCAGTCGCACCCGATGCCATACGTCTCCGGCCTGTCGGTCTCGCTGGCCGTCACCCTGCGCAACCCGCGCACCGGCCGCAAACGCTTCGGCCGCGTGAAGGTTCCCAACAACCTGCCCCGCTTCGTCCCGCTGGGGCACGACCGCTTCATCCCGATCGAGCTGATCATGACGCAGCAGTTGGGCAAGGGCATCTACCGGGGCATGCAGATCGAATCCTCGGCAGCCTTCCGCGTCACCCGCAATGAAGACCTCGAAGTCGAAGAAGACGACGCGGAGAACCTGCTCACGGCGCTGGAGAAAGAACTCCAAGGCCGCCGCACCGACCGGCCGCCGGTACGCCTCGAAGTCGAAGACCACATGGACACAGCCATGCTGGAACGGCTGCTGGACGAGCTGGGCATGCAGGAGTCGGAAGTGATCCGGCTGCCGTCCATGCTGGACCTGAGCGCTTTGAGCCAGTTCGCCGACCTGGAGCGTGAATCGCTGAAATACCCGTCTTTCCTGCCCAAGACGCACCCGGAGCTGGCTATTGTCGAGCGTTCCGAATCCGCCGACATCTTCGCCGCGCTGCGCAGCCGCGACGTGCTGCTGCAGCATCCCTACGACGCCTTCGCCACCAGTGTGCAGCGCTTCATCGAGCAGGCCGCGGAAGATCCGGACGTGCTGACAATCCGGCAGACGCTCTACCGCACCGCCGAGGATTCCTCGCCCATCATCGACGCGCTGATCAAAGCCGCCCGGCGTGGCAAGTCCGTGATGGTCGTCGTCGAGTTGAAGGCCCGCTTCGACGAAGAGACGAACATCAACTGGGCCACCAAGCTGAAGGCCGCCGGCTGCCACGTCATCTACGGGCTGGTCGGCTTGAAGACCCACTGCAAGCTGGCGATGGTCGTGCGCGAAGAGGGCGAGAATCTGCGCACCTACTGCCATGTCGGCACCGGCAACTACAACCACCAGACGGCGCGCATCTACGAAGACATGGGCCTGTTGACGGCCAACCCGTTCATCGCGCGCGACGTGGAAAACGTCTTCAACCACATCGCGACTGAGTCGGAAGAGACGTACAAGCGGATGCTGGTCGCTCCCGAGGGCGTGCGGAAGGGCCTGCTCAGAGCCATCCAGAACGAGATCGACAACCACGCCAAGGGGCTGCCCAGCGGCATCCGGATCAAGGTGAACTCCATCATCGACGAAACGCTGACGGACGCGTTGTACCGGGCCTCGCAGGCGGGCGTCAAAGTGGACATGTGGGTGCGCGGCATCTGTTCGGTGCGCCCGGGCATCCCCGGCTTGAGCGAGAACATCCGGGTGCGTTCCATCTTGGGCCGCTTCCTGGAACACTCGCGGGCCTACTGGTTCGCGAACGCCGGCAACCCGCGCGTGGCCATCGGCTCCTCCGACTTGATGCACCGCAACCTTGACCGCCGCGTCGAAGTGCTCGTCGGCATCAACCATCCGCGCCACATCGCGCAGATCGAGCACCTTTTCGACATCGCCTTCGACGAGGGCACGGCCTCCTGGTGGCTGTCCGGCGATACCTGGACGCAGCGTACCGCGGTGGACGGCAAACCGCTGCTGGATATCCAAGAGCACCTGATCGCGCAGGTCGGCCAACGGCGCGCGGTACGCTGAGCCTGTGGCAGCCACTAACCAACTCCAGGCGGCGGGTATCGTATGCCTGCGCCAGCGCGCCGACCTGGAAGTGCTGTTGGTGCACCGGCCCCGCTATGACGACTGGAGCCTTCCCAAAGGCAAACTCGAAGCCGGCGAATCACTGCCCGCCTGCGCCGCCCGGGAAACCCGCGAAGAAACTGGCGTCACCGCGCGCCTCGGCCCGCCACTCGACCCGATCAGCTACGAAGTCGCCGCTGGGGAAAAGGAAGTCCAGTATTGGCTCGGCTCGGTGGTCTCCGTGGCCGCGCACCGGCCCAACGACGAGGTGGACAAGATCCGCTGGCTGCCGATCGACAAGGCGTTGGCGCGGGTCTCCTATCCCGAGGACCCGGGCCTGATCAAGCAGGCAGCCGCGTTGCCCGAAACCACGCCGCTCATCATCGTCCGGCACGGCAAGGCCGTCAGCCGCTCGCAATGGGCGCCCAAAGCCGACCCGACCCGGCCCGTAAACGAGCGCGGGCATCGCCAAGCCGCCGCCCTGGTGGGCCTGTTCGCGGCATACGGCGCCGCCCGACTCACCTCCAGCACGTCGACCCGCTGCATCCAAACCCTGGAGCCTTATGCGAAAGGCGCCAAACTCTCCATCGAAAGCTGGGCCGCGCTGTCCGAAGAAGCCGCCGCCGACCGCCCAGGCCAAGCCGCCCGGCTGGTGCTTGACATCGCCGAACGCACGGCCGCCGGCACGCCCACGGTGGTCTGCGGGCACCGGCCCGTGCTGCCGATCATGCTCGACGCCCTGGGAGTCCACGACCCCACGCTGACAACGGCCTCCGCCGTCGTCATCCACCTGGACGCGAACGGCCGGCCCGTCGCCGTGGAACACCACCGATCCGTGGTGTGACTGAGGCGGGACACTCAGACTGTGTCTGAGATCCCAGATCGCGCCGGGCTGACAGTGAAGTCACAGCAGGGATCAGTAAGCTGGGCGCGTGAGCAATCCTGGATGGTATCCCGACCCCGGGCAGCAGCCCGGGATGTATCGCTATTGGACGGGAACGGCGTGGACGCCATACCTCAACTCGGATCCGACCGCGCTGCCGCCCGGATACTCGGCGGAGCAGACTGTTCCCAGGCCCAAGACCCGGCCTTGGGGTTTGATCATCGGGGCAGCCTGCGGCGTCGCGATCATTGGGCTTGTCGTCGTCATCATCGCGCAGAACTTCCCCGGCATCGGCCAGGTCATCGACACTGACCCGGGCCCCGCGGTCTCGACTGCCCCCATGGACTACTGCCCCACGTCGAGCAGCAACGAATCCAAGCCGCAGTCCGGCGCCGGCCGCGTCTATGGGGGCCTGCTGTCCTACCCGGAGTTGGGCTCCCCTTGGAGCGGGGTGCGGAGAGACAATCGGCTGGCTTTCGCCGAAATGGCCTACGAACAGATCGTGGTGGACCAAGAGGGATACGGCGACGGGAACAGTAGCTGGGTGGCCAGCGTCCTGATCGCCGAAGTGTATTCCGGGGACGGCTTTGGCAGCGTCCAGGAGGGCGCTGACCTGATCCTGAACTGCGCCATGGGCGCCTTCTATTCCAACACGGCTGTCACGCGCACCGACATCTCCAGCTCCAGCTACACCGTGGACGGCCAGCCCGGCTGGCTCATCGACACGAAGATCGGCTTCGACATCCCCGGCCTCAACGCCACCTACGACCGGGTGCTGTTCCTCATGGTCAACACGGGCGAGCGCACCTACTCGGTGTTCTACTCGTCCATCCCGGACACTTTGGAGGAGGCTCTCCAGAGCGACGCGGAATACGCCCTGGAGAACCTCACCGTCGGTTAGCGAACCGTCTTCTTGATCTTCTTGGTCACCGTCGTGTTGTGCGAGTTGTCGTAGTACTTGATGGTGATCGTGTACGTGCCGCGGCCCAGCTTCGGCAGCGTGACCTTCTGCACACCCTTATCGGACACCGACAGCTTGTACGTCTTCGAGTAGCCCTTGACGCTCACCTTGATCTTGCCCGACGGCACTTTGTCGCCAGGCACCTTGATCGTGACCTTCAGCTTCCCGGAGCGGCTGGCCGTCGGCGTGCGCGTCGTCTTGACCGACATCTTTGACTTCAACTTCGCCATGTAGATCTCGTCGGAGGTCTGCTGCGCGATAATCTCGTCATTCGCCAACGCGGTCACCTGCAGCGAGATGTAGCGGCCCGCCCAGTACTTCGTCAACTTCAACTCGGGACCGTCGGCCCCGTCGAACGGCTCGCCGTTGCGCAGCCACTGATACTCCAACTCGTAGGCGCTGGCGTTGACTGTAGATGTCAGCGTCTTGCCCACCTTGGCGGTGCCGGAAATCACCACGTTCAGGTCGATCTCCACTGTGCCCGCCCAAAGCGGATACCGCTCAGTGGCGTACCCTTCCTTGGAGATGGTGACCACGACGTAGATCTCCTTGCCCAGGTCCGATTCCTTGGGCGTGTAGATCGGCCTGTCCGCGCCGGCGATCAACTCGTCATCGGCGTACCACTCGTAGGCGATCGAGTCGGGCTCGGGATCCCATGTGCCCGGATCCACAACGATGGGGACGCCGACTCGGGCGTTGTCGCCAGATGTGATTTCCGGCTCAGATTCGGCCTCCAAGTACTGGTCAGCCCGCACCTCGCCCAGGTTGGCGGTCGCGAAACCAGGCCAAGCCTGCTCGCCACTGGCCTTCGCCAGCACACCGAGCGGCTTCTGGATCATATTGCGCCCGACCGTCAAAGTGTCCTGGTCGGAGTAGATGTCGCGGTCGGAATACCACGTGTAGCCGAACGACGGGCTGACCGTACCCTCGCTGGTCTCGCCGACCGCCGTGTACACGTCGCCTACTTCCGGATCGTCATACTCGGTCCACGAGTCGTCTTGGTAGATGACCTCGCGGCCTTCGACGTTCACCGCCACGTCGCCGATGGCGTATTCGTCCCAGCCTTCGCGGTTCTCAAACACGATGTCGAGCGGAGTTGACTGGCCGTTCTGCACGGTGACCACCTGCTCGAACCCACCGTAGAGCCGGTAATCGAAGTATCCGTCAGTCCAGAAGGTGTACGCCTGGACGAGGTAGACGCCGGCCGGCACCTGCGGGATCCGGTACTTGCCCGCCGAAGTGATCTCAGAGGCGTACTGCGAATAGGTGGAGAGGTTGATAGCCGTGGCGCTCCACTGCGAACCGAGCGGCAGCGCGCCGCGCGCCAGCCAGCCGCGCACCGAACCGGAGATGACCCCGGCGCGCTGAGTCAGCTTGATGTCGGACACGGTGGCCGGCGCGGTGGCCATTTCCAGGTCTTCCAGCCAGACTTCGTCGGCGCCGCCGACTGCTCCGCCCAGCCAATGCGGCAGGTACGTGGGGTTGTCGACGGACAGCACGTATTTCTCGCCCGGGATCAGACCAGTGAGGCTGTAGGAGCCGTCGTCGGCGACCGGGACGGTGAAAGCCTGGTAGACATACCAGTACGGATCCTCGTCGCGGGTGCTCGCGGCACGGCTGGAAACGCGGGCGGGCTTGGATTCGGACTTCAGCAGCCGGGCTTCTTCTGCGGCCGTGTAGGGGTCTTTGTTCAAGTCGGCGGCATGGTAGAGCGTCACCTTGGTGTCGGCCGCATCGGCATCGCCCAAGATCACTTTGCCGTCGATAGCCGCCGCCGGGCGAAGTGTGAAGCTGGCCGTGTCGGGGCTGTCACCGGTGCCGGAATAGACCGGCACGTCGGGGCCCGGCCAATACAAGTAGTAGTTGGAGCCGTCCATGTTCTGCGCATAGGCCCCGGCGTCGCCGCTGTAGCTGAAGGTGTACGTCTGGCCGGGGATCACGTAGAAGACGGCGGAGGTGTCCCAATCGGTCGCGTCGGGCCACATCGCCTTCACGGAATCCAACTGGCCGCCGATGCGCGACTCGGCGATCTCTTCCCATTCACCGTAGGTGTCCAGCCACACCAACTGCGCGAACGACCCGGCGGTGGCCCCTTCGAAATGCACCTTCACCGGTTTGGATGGCTCCGGCATCGTGGTGATAACGACGTCGGTGGCGCCGGGCTGCAGCAGCGCGAAGCCAGCAATCTCGCCGTTGTAGACGAGCGGTGTTTCCCAGCCGTAGGCGTCGAACAATATGAACTGGTAGCAGTCGCCTTTGACCCCGTTGATGGTGAACTCGCCCGCGTCGTCGGTCCAATGGTCGTCGACCCATTCGCCCCCGGTGATGCCGACGCCGAAGTCGTCGGGAAACTTGTCAACGACCTTGCCGTCTTGCAGCTCGCACTCCACGTTGTCGTACTCGTAGTTCAAGTCGACGAGCGGATTGCCCCGCGAGTCGGTGATCTTTCCGGTGATCGGCACGTGTTGGGCCGCTTCGGCGGTGGGTGTGGCCACGAGGGCCATGGCGGCCATGGATGCCGCCGCGATGATTGCAAGGGGGCGAACCAGCGAACGCATGTGGTGATTCCTCTCGTCTGGGGACGGTGACGGACCTCAAAGTCCTCTACCTATTACATGTGGCCCAGCGCCAGAATGTTGCGGGAATAGCCCTAAGGTTCCCTTAGATTTGCTCAGGCGCTCTCAGGCTGGATGTCAGGGCGTGTCGAGCAGGGCGTTCTCCACCACTTCGGCAAGCGCCGGGTGAATCCAGTATTGGCCGCGCGCGACATCGTGGGCGTTGCGCCCCATGGCGCCGATCAGCGGTTGCAGCAAGGTGGCCGCCTGTGGCCCAACGATGTGGGCACCCAGCAGAATGCCCTTGTCGGTGAGCAGTTTGACGAAATGGTCGGTGTCTTCCAGCGCCCAGCCGTAAGCCACAGAAGAGTATTCGCGGACGGTGGCCGCATATGGCTGGCCCCGCAACTCCTGTTCGGTGGCACCCACCCAAGCCACTTCCGGACCGGAAAACACGGCGCGGGGCACATAGCGTTTGTCAGTGGCGATCAGATCCTCATGCAGCAGGTTGTGCCGCACCGTCCGCGCCTCGGCGTTGGCCAAGTGCTTGAGCTGCACCGGCGAACTCACGTCGCCCAGCGCCCAAACGCCGGGCACGTTCGCGCGCTGATACTCATCGACGATGATGCGCCCGTCTGAGGTGACGATGCCTGCCGCCGGGGCGCCGACATCGCTCGGCACACGGCCGGTCGCTACCAGCACCAAGTCGCCCTCGAAGGAATACTCGATGCCGTCCGGGTCCCGGGTCAGCAGCCAAACCACCTCACCGGAGACGTCCACCGAGATGACCTCTTGCCGCAGCCGCAGGTTGACACGGCCGCCCAACAGTTGCGTGAAACGCTCGGCCACCTGCTCGTCGGCCGTGCGCAGCAGCCTGGGACCGCGGTGTAACAGCGTCACCTCGACGCCGAACGCGGCGAAGATGTAGGCGAACTCGGCCGCGATGGCGCCGCCGCCGACAATCACCAACCGCTTGGGCAACTCGGGGATGCGCATGATCGTGTCAGAAGTGTGGATGCGCGGATCCTCCGGAAAGACTTGTGGGATGTGCGGACGGGATCCGGCGGCGATGACGAAACGGTCAGCCGTAATCTGCTCGTCGCCGACCGCCAGCACGCCGGGAGCCGTGAACGCGCCCCAGGTGCGGTACAACGTCACGTTCGGGTTGGACTCACGCCACTGTTCGCCACTGGCCGAAATCGGGTCGATGCGGGAAAAGACCCGGTCGCGCACTTCAGGCCAAAACACCTCGGCGCTGGCGTGCACGCCGAGCTTGGCCGCGCCGCGCACATCGGCCGCGTGTGCCGCCGCCCAGAGCATCTTGGTGGGGATGCACCCCCGGTTGAGGCAGGTGCCGCCGAAAGTGCCGCCCTCCACGAGCGCGACGCGCCAATGGCTGAACTCAGGCCCGATCAGCGAGTTGCCCGTGCCTGACCCGATCACGCACAGATCGAAATGTTCCATGTGCCGAGCCTACGCGCCCGGGCGAAACCTGCGCTTCTTGACGGGCAGCAAATCGGCTGCTGGCTCCTCATAGGCGAGCCAGCGCACCCGGCCGTCGGCGACGGTGAACGTGGTGACGGAGGCCAGCCGGGCTTGGCGGCGGCGCGGGTCGTGCACCAGGATTTTGCCCTCCGCGGACAGCCGCGCCATCCAAATCGGGAGTTCGTGGGTGACGATGACGGCGTCGCCCCCGGAGGCCATGGCCACCCGGTGCGCGTCGGCGATCGCCTCATGCATGCGGGCAGCGATGGCTTTGTACGGCTCGCCCCAACTGGGCCGCAGCGGGTTGCGCAGCGCCCACCAACTGGACGGCTTGAGCAGCAATTCATTGTGTTTGCCGAAGGACTTGCCTTCGAAGACGTTCGCGGCCTCAATGACGCGTTTGTCGAACTGGACTTGGAGATGGGGATGCGCCTCGGCGATGGGGGCCATCGTCTCCTGGGTGCGCTGCAGCGGCGAGCAAACGAGATGTACGAGATTGGCTCCGGTGAAGAACTGGCCCAGCCGATCGGCCATTTGGTGGCCCAAATCACTCAAGCCGAAGCCTGGCAGCCGCGCATACAGCACGGCGTCAGGATTGTGAACCTGTCCGTGCCGGACGAGCTTGACTACGCTCAAAGGCTCAGCGACCGGCGCGGCGACGCTGGATGCGAGTCTTCTTGAGCAGCTTGCGGTGCTTCTTCTTCGCCATCCTCTTGCGACGCTTCTTGATGACCGAACCCACTGAAAGCCCTTCCTAGTAACGAACCACTGAATGTTACCCGAGAACGGCGGCGATGGGAAAATTCTGACGGTGCGGCTACATCGCTTCGTAGAAAGCGGAGCGCAGCAATTCGTCGACGGCCTTCTCTGAGATCCGGAACGTCCGGCCGAACCGGACGGCCTCCAAACGGCCCGAGTGGATCATCCGATAGACGCTCATCCTGGAGACCCGCATCATCTCGGCGACCTCCTGGACTGTCACGAACTTCACTCTGTCGATGGATACCGGCTCACTCATTAAGACCCCTTAGACGGACGTGAAGTTTCGGGTTACCGGCCAACACTATCGGCATTGGACCGATCTGCAAACTTGGTGGACACCCGTTGATTTGCCTCTTGACTTGAGCGGGTGAAGTCGCTAATTAGCCGCTCGTAAACTTGGGCGGCGGCAGCCAATTCGCGCTTGTTAACGTACTCGTCCGGGCGATGCGCCTGCTCAATCGAGCCGGGCCCGTAGATCACCGCGGGGATGCCCGCGGCAGCCAGCAACTCAACCTCGCAATAGGCCCGGAAGACCGAGGTTTGGGCGGGCTTTCCAAGGGCTGCCAAGTGTGCGTCGGCGAGGGCGCGGACCACATCGTGGCCGGAGTCGATCTGCCAGGGCGGGAAGGACTGTTCCAGACGCGCCGGGACGACCCGCTGGACTTCGGCGACCACGTCGGCGACGGATTCGCCGGGCAGGATCTGGCGGTCGAAGGCGACTTCGCAATCGGCCGGCACCATCGTCACGACTTCGCCGCCGCGTATCGTGCCGATGTTTACCGAGGGGTCCACTGGCAGGCCGAGGTTGGCCCCTTTGCCGCGCAGCGAGTCGGCGTATTCCGCGAGGGCAGCCAGCAGCGGCAGCATGGAGCGGATCGCGTTGTCGCCCAGCTCGGCCATCCCGGCGTGGGACGCCCTGCCTGACGTCCGGAGGGTGAACTCGGCGGCCCCTTGCAACGAGGTGGCGATGGTCAGCGACGTGGGCTCGGCGACGTACCCGCAGACGCAGTCGGCCAGCGCGCCGTCCGCGATGAGGGACTTTGTGCCCTTGAACCAGACCTCCTCGTCGATGACCGCCGTGAACAGGACCGAGCGTTTCCGCCCCTGGTGCCGCGCCACGCGGGCAAGTGCGTAAGCCATCGCAGCCAGGCCGGCCTTCATGTCGCACGCCCCACGCCCGTAGAAGCGCTCCCCCTCCCAGCGCGGTTCCCAGCGGCCCGGGACGGTGTCCAAATGGCCGTTCAACAGCAGCGCTTCGGGGCTGTCGCCGGCTAATCGGGCGATCACATTCGGACGGCCGGATTCGACTTCGCGCACCTCGACGGCCAATCCCGCATTGTGAAGATAGGAAGCCAAGATGTCAGCCGCCTCGGCTTCCCGGCCGGGCGGATTCTGGGAGTCGGCGCGCACCAGCGCTTCCAACAGGCCGATCACGCCGCGCCCCGGATTTGCGCCAACAGGTGGGCGGTGAGCTGCAAGAACTCGGGCTCGGACTGTTGCTCCACGCGGCGTGGGCGCGGCAACGCGACTGCGGTCTCGGCCAAGATCCGGCCCGGCCTGGGAGTCATCGTGACGACCCGGTCGGAAATGTAGACGGCTTCCTCAATGTCATGGGTGACGAACAACACTGTGAGCCGGTGCGCCTCCCAGACGATGGTCAGCAACTCTTGCATGTCTCGCCGGGTCAACGCGTCGAGAGCGCCGAACGGCTCGTCCATCAGCAAGATCGACGGGCGGTAGGACAGCGAGCGGGCCAACGCCACGCGCTGCTGCATGCCTCCGGAAAGCTGCGCCGGGAAGGCGTCCTCGAAACCGGCCAGCCCCACGAGCTCCAGGTGTTCCCGGGCCCGGGCGCGCCGCTCGTCCCGGCTGATCGGCTCGCCGCGCAGGGCAAACTCGACGTTGCCTTGCGCCGTCTTCCACGGCAGCAGCGTGGAAGATTGGAATACGACTCCGCGGTCCCTGCCCGGTCCGGTGACCGGTTGCCCGCCGACGAGGACTTCGCCGGTGGTCGGCTCGGCCAGCCCGGCAATGATGTTGAGCAGGGTCGACTTGCCACATCCGGAGACCCCGACCAAGGAGACGAACTCGTTCTCGTCCAAGCTCAAGTCGACGCCGTCCAGCGCTGTCACGTTGTGGAAGACCTTGGTCAAACCGCGTATTTCGATCATCAGCGCACCCTCTGATAAGCGAACATGACCCGGCCGATGGCCCGCATCGCCTGGTCGAAGAGCAGCCCCAGGATGCCCAGCACGAGGACATAGCCGATGATGGTGTCGGTGGCCAGGTAGCGCTTGGCGACGTTGATGCGATAGCCCATGCCACCGGTGGCGGCGACCAACTCGGCCACCACCAGCCACGTCCAAGCCCAGCCGAGCGTGACACGCAGGGCGTCCCAAACCCTTGGCCAAGCCGACGGGAAAACGATCTGCGTCAGGATCGCCGTGCGCCCCATGCCGAGAGTTTCGCCGAGGTGCACCAGTGGTTGCGGCACTTGGCGCACGGCGTCGGCCACCATGAGCACTTGCTGGAAGAAGGTGCCCATCCAGATGATCAGGAACTTCTGGATGTCGTCCGTGCCCGCCCACACGATGGTCAGCGGCACGAAGGCGACGACGGGCATGTAGCGCACGAAATCCATCAACGGCTCGACGGCCGCCTCGAATACCGCCGAGACGCCGACGAGCGGTCCGATGGCCAGCGCCATGACGGTGGCGGCGAGATACCCGACTGTGACCCGGTAAGTGCTCAGCCCGACGTCAGAGAAGAAGTCGCCGGTGGCCATGAGCTCGCCCAGCCGGGCCACGACGGAGCCGGGCGAAGGCAGGAACAGCGGGCTGATCATTCCGGTCGCGGTGACCGCCCACCACACGCCCAGCAGTACGGCGAAGGTTCCCACGGCGACAGTGGTGTACTGCCGCCGCGAGATCCGTTGCCGTATGCGGGCCATCGACCTAGCCGGCGGCGTTGATGGCGGTGAGATCGACAGCTTCCGCCGGAGACACCGTGCCCTGGATGAGGTTGGCCGCGACGGCCGCCTGCTGCAAATCCGGGTAGGTGGTCTTGAGGAACTCGCCGGTCAACTGCGCCTTGTTCTCGGCCAGGTCGAAGTACTGCACGCCGTCAAACGCGGTGGCCAGGTCTTCCGGAGATTCGCCGAGGCCCTTGGAGATGATCGCGCGGGCATTCTCGGTGTTGGAGTTGTAGTAGTCGACGGCTTGGCCCCAGGACTTCACCAGCGCGGTGACTGCTGCTGGGTTGCTGGCGATGAAATCGGAGCGGACGGCGAGCACGTCGGAGATCAGGCCCGGCTTGGCGCCCGCCTCGTAGACGATGTTGACCGAGCCGGCGCCTTGGGCGGCGGTGATGTACGGCTCATAGGTGACGGCGGCGGGGACCTGGCCGGCGATCAGCGCGGTACCCGCATCGGAGGCGTTCATCGGCATCTTCTCGATGTCCGCGATGGTCATGCCGTTCTGGGCGAGCGCGTAGTTGAGCAGCAGGTCAGACGTGGCGCCCTCTTCGTAGGCCACCTTCTTGCCCTTCAGATCGGCGACGGTCTTGACGTCGCCGGTGGCGATGATCGCGTCGGCGGAGGTGGAAGCGTCCTCCAGCAGCACGACCTTCATGTCGACGCCGTCTTCCATCATCTTCAACGCGGTGTGCGAAGCCACGTTCATCGCCTGTACTTGGCCGCTGACGAACGCCGCGACCATGTCGGCGTCCGAATCGAACATGGGCAAATCGGCTTCGATGCCGTTGGCGGCGAAATAGCCCTGGTCTTCGGCGATGTACCAGGCGCCGTAGCCGAGCCAGGCCTCCATGGCGATGGAGACCTTCGTGGTGTCCTGCGGGGCAGGGGCGTCGCCGGACGCGGCCGGATCGGAAGTGGTGGTGGGAGCGACCTGGCCGCAACCGGTGAGCAACAGCGCGAGCCCGGCAAGGGCGGCGGCAGGGCGGACAAACCTCATTGTTGAATACCTTTCTAGGAGTTCAAAGCGTGCCAATGATAACGGCTTTTCGTTACCGCCATATCAGCAAGGGTCAGTCGGCCAACTCCGAACTGCGGTCACGGGCAGCTTCCATGGCCTGCATGAAAGCTGCCTTCACCCGGTGTTCCTCCAACCGCCGCAGGGCCGCCGCGGTGGTGCCGCCCGGCGAAGTGACGCGCTCGCGCAACACCGTGGGGTGTTCGCCGCTCTCCACCAGCAGCTTCGCCGAACCGAACATGGTCTGGGTGACCAATTCCGTGGAAATCGTGCGCGGCAGGCCCAGCATGACGCCAGCGTCGATCATCGCCTCCACCACGAAGAAGAGGTAGGCGGGCCCGGAACCCGAAATCGCCGTCACCGCGTCTTGGTATTCCTCCGGCACGACGATGGCCTTGCCCACGGCTTCCAGCAGCGAACAAACCTTGGCGACGTGTTCGTCTGTCGCATTGGAACCTGCCGAAACGGCGGCCATGCCCTCGTCGACTTGGGCGGGCGTGTTGGGCATGACGCGCACCACGGGAGTGTGCTCCGGCATGGCCTGCTCGACGCGGGAGGTCGTGATGCCGGCGCACAGCGATACGACGAGTGTGCCGGGCTTGATGGCGCCCGCGATCTGCGGCAGCACCGCGCCGACGTCTTGCGGCTTGACCATGATCAGCACCGTGTCTGCGGTTTGGGCGGCTTGCCGCACATCTGAGATCTGGACGCCGTACTTGTCCGCCATGTGCTTCGTGCGCGCCGGATACCGGTCGACGGCGATGATCTGGTGCGGATCCCAGGTGGCACGCAGCAGGCCGGCGATGAGGTTCTCCCCCATCACGCCGGCGCCGACCACTGCGAGTGTCTCTGTCACGATTCGCCCCGTTCCACCAGCAACTCGGCTACTTGGATGGCGTTGAGCGCCGCGCCTTTGCGCAGATTGTCGGCCGAGCAGAAGAAGACCAGGCCCCTGCCGTCGGGCACGGATTGGTCGGTGCGGATGCGGCCCACATAGGACGGGTCTTTGCCCGCGGCCACGCGCGGATTCGGCACGTCCGCCAGCACGACGCCAGGCGCGGCAGACAGGATCGCCGTAGCCTCGTCAGGGCTGATCGGCTGGGCGAACTCGGCGTGCACGGCCAGCGAGTGCCCGGTGAAGACCGGGACGCGGACACACGTGCCCGCCACGGCCAGATCGGGAATGTGGAGGATCTTGCGCGACTCGTTGCGCAGCTTCTGCTCCTCATCGGTCTCGCCAGAGCCGTCCGCGACCAGGTTTCCCGCCAACGGCACCGCGTTGTAGGCGATGGGCAGCACGTAAGGGGCCGTGTCCGCAGTCGAGTAGGCCTCGCCGTCGAGCGCGAGTTTGGCCGGGTCGTCGATGGCCTGGGTCTGGTCGGCCAGCGCCCGCACGCCCTTGAGCCCGGAACCGGAAACGGCCTGGTAGGTGGCCACGATCAGGCGTCGCAAGCCGGCCCGGTCATGCAGGGGTTTGAGGATCGGCATGGCAGCCATCGTGGTGCAGTTCGGATTGGCGATGATGCCCTTCGGCGGGTGGAGCGCGTCTTCCGGATTGACCTCGGACACGACCAGCGGGACGTCCGGATCGCCGCGCCATGCGGATGAGTTGTCCACCACGATCGCCCCGGCGGCGGCAACCTTCGGCGCCCATTCGCGCGACGTCCCCGCCCCCGCGGAGAACAGCGCGATGTCGATCCCGGAAAAGTCCGCCGTCGCGATGTCTTCTACGACCACGTCGCCGCCCTGCCAAGGCAGCACCTTGCCCGCCGACCGCGCCGAGGCGAAGTAGCGGACGGCGTCAACGGGGAATTTACGCTCGGCCAACAGAGCCCGCATTACACGGCCCACTTGCCCCGTGGCCCCAAACACTCCAACACGCATGGGGGCTAGCTTAGCGACTCAGAACCAGTCCGTGAGCGGCGCCAAGGCCGAATAGCCGACGAAGGCGGCGATGTCGATGAACGTGTGCGCGGCGACGAGCGGCCCCACGCGGCGGGTCTTGAGATAGATGAGCCCGAATATGACCCCCATTGCGATGTTGCCCGCAAACCCGCCGAAGCCTTGGTATAGGTGGTAGCTGCCCCGGATCAGGGCGCTGGCGGCGATGATCACCCAGGGCCGCCAATTCAGCGCCGCGGCTTTGGCGAAGAAGAAGCCAATGATGACGACCTCTTCCAGGATGCCGTTCATGGCCGCGGCGCCGACCAAAACAGGCACCGTCCACCAGTTGGCGGCCAGGTTGGCGGGCTGCACGTTGAGGTTGAGCCCGGCGGCCCGGGCTGCGAAGTACAGCACCAGGCCCGGGATGCCGATGCCGGCGGCGATGCCCAAGCCGAGCAACGCGTCGAATGCGGGACGTTTGAGGTCGAATCCGATGCGGTCGCGGCTCAGCCGCAGGAAATACAGCGCGAGCAGCGCCGGGACGATCGGGAAGGCGATGTTGGCTACCTGGTAGGCCAGGTCGAGCCAGGGCCGGTCGGGCGTGACCGAAGAGTTCATCGAGGTGGACTGCTGGTTGAGCGGCACCTCCATCGTGAGCGAGTTGACGATCGACAGGATCGAGTAAACGGCCGAGCGGCCCAGCGAGATTCCGAGCACGAGCAGGATCTCGATGCCGGGATGGCTTTTCGCCTCCGGAACCGCGGGCGCGAGCACGCCGTCGCCACTCACTGTTTCACCGCCAGATGCTCACGGGCGAACGCCAGGCATTCGGCGAGCATCGCCTCGCGTTCGATGCGGTTGGACGCCGTCGAGGTGGACACTTCCAGGATCACCGTCTTGTCATACCCCTGCCGGGCCAGCGTCGCCAACACCTCGCCGGCCTGCTGGTCGCCCTTGCCGGGCAGGAGATGGTCGTCGGTGCCCATGCCCGTGCCGTCAGTCAGGTGAACGTGCGCCAGGCGGGGCCCCCAAGTTTGGATGAGCCGCAGCGACGACTGCCGGGCCGTCGACGCGTGGGAAAGGTCGAGGCACAGGTGCGCGGCGCCAATATCGGTAGGGTCCCAGTCGGGCGAATATGCCCGCAACTCGATCCCTATAGGAGTGCGCCACGGATACATGTTCTCCACGGCGATCACCATTCCGGAGTCTTGTTCCAACTGCCGCACCCCGCTGACGAAATTGGAGGCGTAGTCGCCTTGCCAGCGGAAAGGCGGATGCACGACCACGACGCCCGCGCCGAGGGTCTTGGCGGCGTCCAGCGACATGCGCAGCTTCTCCCAAGGATCCGTGCCCCACACGGCCGCGGTGAGGATGAGGCAGGGGGCGTGGATTGCGGCGACCGGCAACTCGTAGTATTCGCTCATCCGGCGCACAGCGTCGATGTCTGTGGAGACGCCGTCCGTGCCGACCATGATCTCGACGCACTCGAAACCCAGCTTCTTGGCGATCTCGAACGTTGCGGGCGTCGACTCGGGGAACACCGAGGACGTGGACAGGCCCACCCGCGCAGTAGGTGTTTGGCCGCTCACAGGACCATCCTAGCGAGCCTGCGGACACGCCCGATTAGCGCGAAACCGGATTCGGCAGCACAATGGGGGTCATGCACGTGGATCATCTGACCTTCGCAGTGGGAGCAAACGGCTTGAAAGCTGAGGCTGATCGACTGGGCAAGCAGCTGGGCGCCAGATTCCGCGACGGTGGCTTCCACCCGCGCTTCGGCACCCGGAACTACATCTTGGAGCTCGCCGACGACCGCTACATCGAAGTGGTGGAAGTCCTGGAGCATCCCGTCGCCGAGAAGGCCCCGTATGGCCAGGCCGTGCGGGCGCGCTCCGAAATGGGCGGCGGCTGGATGAGCTGGGTCATCTCCGTTCCCGATCTCGCCCCGTTCGAAAAGCGCCTGGACCGCGCCGCCGTGCTGGGTTCGCGCCGCTTCCCGGACGGCCGCCTCCTCGAATGGCACCAGATCGGCGTCAAGGGCCTGCTGTCCGATCCGCAGCTTCCCTACTTCCTGAAATGGGACTCCGAGCCCGAGGTGCTGCCCAGCGCCCTGCAGGGCACCATCAAGCTGGTCGGCATCGAGATCGGCGGCGAACGCAAACGCGTCGAAGAATGGCTCGGCGAAAAGATCGGCCCCACCTTCGACGACGTCAAGATCGAATTCACCAGCGAATACGGCCAACCCGGTATCCACGCCGTGACCTTCGAGACCAAGAAGGGTTTGGTCCGGGTCTGAGCCGTCACTTCGCTTCAGACTCTGGCATCAGGCTGGGCGAGGTCGAGACGCCGAACCAAGAGCACGCCCATCAGGGCGCTCATTCCCACGGCCACGATGGCTGAGATCGCCACGCGCGCAATGAGTTCCGGAATCAAGTCAGCGCCCAGACCAGCAGTCGCCGGCCAAGCATGCCCTCCCAAGATGGTGACGCAGACCACGCCCACCGTGGAAATGGCGACAGAAAATGCTTTGCTCACGGCCATCGCCTTCCGCAGGTTTGAACGCGACACTCCAACGAGTTGCAACGCCGTAATCGATCGAAGCTGATCCTGGCTCAGGCCCAGGCCCGCCAAACACAAGGTCAACACACAGAAGACGAAACCGAAGGTAGAAAACAGACGCAGCATGCTCTGCTGCTGGAGCAGGATCTCACGACCGGAACTGCCCAAGGATGTGCTGCTCTCGGCAGAAGGGCACCTCGCCGCCAAGGCTGCCAACAACCGGTCATACTCATCACCCGTCGCATCGACGAAGAACTGCACATGCGTGGCCACCACGTCCTTGAGCCAAGGAGCATCTGTGACCAGCACCAACAGCACGCCGTGATACCGGATCTCATCTGACTGAACCACGATGTCGGGGACTCCAATGTGGACCGGCTCGTTGCCTGGCACTTCTACCGTGACGACTTGGCCAGGCAGGGGGTTGCCTTCGTCATCAGGAACTCTGGCCACGGCAGCGCATTCCGTGTCAGACGGGAAGAGCGCTTCGCACGTGCCAACGAGAACTGTTTCCCACGCATCGTCTCTCCCATCGATAACTCCGTCGACGACGGCATAGCCTCGGAACCGACCAGATTCCAGCAACCCAATCAGGGCGGTTCTCTCTCCTGTTGGAAGCTCACTGGCCCACACCTCCACTTCAGCAGGTTCCCCATCACCCGAAGTTGCGGCGACAACGTGATTCAACAGCGCGGTCGAAAACCCGGTCACGAGGATGAGCAGATTGACACTCAGCAGAGCAGCGGCACTGCCCGGTGGCCGGAATCTGGCCAGCCTCAGGCCGAGTGCCACTGCGGAACTCCTCAGCCCTCGGCCCAGCAGCCCGGACGCGAGGCGGCGAGCCAGCTCTGCGGCGAACACCATGACGACGAGAGAGAGGAGCAGCCACGCCAGCATGACTGGATTCTGGACGTCGCTGTTGTACCAGCGCTTGGGCGGGCCGACAACGGCCCAAATGCCACCTAGCAAGCCTGCGCCCGCGAGACAGAGGCATGCCATTCCCCAGAACAAGAGTCGTGGCCAACCTCTCGGTACTCGGGCCCGTGATGGATTGAGGAAAGCTCCCCGAGTTGTCACCCTGCCCACAAGACGGCCAACCAATGCGAGAGCAACAACGAGGCAGAGCAAGATTGGCCACCACACGTGCGTGTCTTCTGGGAACCAACTCAGCCCCGTAACGCCACTCAGTCCGAGGCTTGCTGAGAACGGTTGATATGCGAAACACCCAATTGTGGCGCCTACCGCGGCGACGATGGCTAGTTGCCGCCCTTGCAGTCGAGCGCAGTCGGCAACCGAGAGGCCCAGTAGCCGCAAAGCTCCTAGCCGCGTCATCCGCGTGCCCGCGGCCATGCGAGACACGGCGGCCAGGAACCCAAGCAGCGGCAACAACACCAGAAACAGCAGTTCAGCGGAGACCAAAGACTCAGGGGCGGATTCCTCCGTCAAGCTTTGCACCGCAGTGGGGGACACTCCGAACCCGGCAACGTTCGTACCGCCTGCGGCAGGCACTCCAACCAGGGCGAGCAGTTCGTCTGGAGAAGTCAGGCCTTGTGCGCCAATGACACCATCCACTGCGCCAGGAAACCGGAGTCGCATAGCTGGGTCCCCAAGCAACGCGTCGTTGAGGGCAGGCGACACAACCATGTGACCTACTGCCGGCATGGCTTCCACACCAGGTGGAGTTGGAACGTCTCCCCCAGCCGCAGTAACTTGCCACACGGTGACGACTTTGCCGTGATACAACTCGTCCGTCTCACCCAAGACCAGCCCAGTCTCAGCGTCGGTGTATGCGGGATACCGAGTCCTGAACCTCTCCTTGCCAGCTTCCAACGCCTGCGGAATGCTCAATGCCAGGACACCGAGGATCACGGCGAGGGCGACAGCCAGCACCTGGATGGCGAGGCGAACTCGGTCCTGCGCGCCCGCGCCCCAAAGACCCCGCGCAGTCAGTTTCCACAGCGTCGCCGAATGACTTAGTCGGGCAACCACGGATTCAACCTGTTCGCCGACATCACACAGCCGTCGATCATTTCAACCGCTCGCTCGCAAGTGTGCGCCACATAGGAATCATGCGTGACTAGAATCAAGGCGCATCCGAACTGTCGCACGACATGCGACAAGACTGAAAGGGCGCCGTCCCGAGAATAGGTGTCAAGGGATCCAGTCGGCTCATCCGCAAACAACAGTCGAGGCCGGTGAATCACGGCTCTGGCTACGGCTGCCCGTTGCCGTTCTCCGCCGGAAACCGAATGTGGGAGTTGGTCACAACACTTCTGCAATTCCATGGCGGCGATGAGTTCACGCACGCGTTTGTTGCGCTCGGGTCGCCTGACTCCGAGAAATTCTAACGGCAGCGCGATATTTTCACTGACCGTTAATTCTGGAACCAAGTCGGCAAACTGAAATACGAAGCCAAATTCCCGTAGCCGTAACCGGGAGCGCTTGTCATCAGACAAATCGGAAAGTACTTCGCCATCAAACAGCAGCCGTCCAGCGTCGGGAACCTGAATACCGGCGAGCACCCTCAACAACGTGGTCTTGCCAGAGCCGGACGTACCCCGGATCGCGAGGCGTTCACCCGGGCCGATTTGGAGCGAAGCCCCGGCCAACACCTTTCGATCACCGAAGGTGACCTCAAGCCCTTCGGCGACTAGCAAGGGAACGGACACATCACAACAGAGCACCCAAGGGAGAAGTCACAAGTCTAGTTTAGCCACGCTTGTACTTGGCCGTCTGACAATCGTCAAGGATCCACCAATAGTCGTAGTGGCACAGTTGGATGGACGATGTACTCAGGTAGAGCGTGTCGCCAGGGAACATATTCTTGGTAAATTTCACTGACCTAGTAGTTGCGGTAGGCTTCAGATAAGCCGCTGAGACCCAAGGGTAGGCGTCGGACCGGAGCTTGACTTCAGCAGTCACACCCTTGGGAGCTGACAGAGTTCCCTTCCACTTGACTCCGTAGTACTTCGTGTTTCCGCGCTTTTCATACACTGCATCGAAGTGATACTTAAGATTCGTGGCTTTGGCGTCGTGGGCCTTCATGTCTCCAGCATCGTGTTCCGAGAAGGCAAAGGCCGCGCTGGCCCCGATGCCAAGACTTCCTATTGCGACAAGGGGAATCAACATCTTGGTGAGGAGGGATTTCACTATAGCCTGCTTTCGATAGGCGATTTTTCTTTACACTAGTGGAATTCCCCCCCCCCAGTGTCAAATGCCCTTGTCACAGCGGGTCATTCAACCATCCACGACAAAGTGAGGAGGGGGCCCAGAACAGTGCACACAGGTGAGCAGACCCCCTGCAGCGCCTTCGAGACCGACAAGGGCCTTGTCCGGGTCTGAGTCCTGACGCCGATCACTGGCGAATGTGAGTTTGACACAAGCCCAAGTCGAGTATGGGTGAGTGAGTCCGATCCCTATCAGCAACGGCACGGTCGGTGCCCACCAGCCCAATGGTGCATACATCGTGATACATTGTAAACATGAGCCTTGCCATCAGCGTTCGCCTCAGCGATCCGATCGAGAAGTCCGCGGCGGACTACATGGCGTCCAGCGGCTGGTCCAAGTCGACTTTGGTCAATACCGCCCTCGACGAATGGCTGCGGACGCAGGCGCACCCTGGCATCCGGTTCGTGTCGACGCCTCATGGCCAACGCATCGCGGCCTTGGCCGGAGGCCCCGAAGTCTGGACGGTCGCCGAATCATGGCTGCAGCACGAGCCGGCCGACCGCACCGTGGCAAATGTCGCGGCCGCCACCGGATTGACTGCGCGCGAGGTCGAGTGCGCCTTGGCTTATTGGGCAGATAACAAGGCCGAGATCGATGCAGATGTCGAGCGCGTCCACAATGCCCAACGCCAGGCACGCGAGGCGTGGGAGCGCAGGCAATCCCTGTATGCCTGACATTGCATTCTTACTGGACGAGCACTATCCACCATCGCTGGCCGCCGCCCTGCAACAAGCCGGAGTCGATGCCGAAGCGGTCATAGCGCGCGAAGACCTCCGCGGAACTCCCGACACGAACGTCCTGGCGGCCGCCTGGCGCGAACGCCGGATCGTGGTCACCGCTGACGTAACGACGTTTCCAGCCGCCATGGCCGCTGTCCAAGACCACAGCGGAATCATCTACTGTGACTCCCAGCGCTTTCCGCGGTCTGTCAACGCGCTGCCAAGACTGGCCAGCGCCCTGATCGCCTTTGCCAACGATCCGCCGAGATCCGCCGTTTTGCCTGGCTTTGTTTGGTGGCTCCAGGCCCCTGGCGAATCTTGACGTCTTGGCGTGGAGGAAGCCCCGTTGCCCGGCGTAGTACGTGAGTACTACTGTTGCACACCGATCCTGGATGCGCGCTGGCAACACATGATCGAAACATGTCAACCGTCGCGGCTGCGCACGGCATCCCCGTAATCGATCCGCTGAGCATGCGATAGAGGCATTCGTCACGCAGCAGGCTGTCCACCTAGTCGAGATCGTCGGGCCAGAGCAAGAAATACTTGTGGTGGGACAGCGGGCTGAGCTGGCGATAATCCTGGTCGGTGGCGATGATGATATTGGTCTCCAGACGGGCCGCCACGGCGACGTTCACCGCGTCTGCCAGATCCAATCCCCCCGGTTTGGGACGCCGCCGCGCCATCGCGGTGCGATACCGCGCGATCAAGCTGGCAGCATTGGACAGGTCCGCCACAGCCGGCGATTCCACCCGATAGAAGCCCGCAGTGACATCTTCGAGGAATGCGGCCGCCACGTCCTGGGCTCCGGCGGCCGACAGCAAATAGTGCACTTCTGTCATGACCAGCGGCGTGATGCGCACATCCAAGTCCGGGCGCTCCAAGACAGCGCGAAAGGCATCGTGCCGGGGTGCGGTGTCGTCGATAGCCTCGATGATGCCGCCAGTGTCCGCGACGACGATCACCGGCCAAACCCTTCCATCAACTCTGCGGCGCGGGAAGCAATGGGCACGCCATGTGCGCGCGCCCGCATCTTGGGCCGCGGACGCAAGTGTTGCTCGATCACCTGGTCGATCCCGCTGCGAATCAACTCGGCCTGCGAGATTCCCGTCAACCCGGAAACCTCGCGCAATGCCTGCTCGCGGCGATCGTCCAAGTACACGCTCGTCTTCTTCATGCCCTCCATTATGCCCTACCTAGTGCCCTACCTCTCAAGCGGCCTCCAATCGGGCCTTCTTGCGGACGCCCAGGATGGCAAGGGCTTGCGCGAGGGTGGACACTTCCACCACTTCCAAGCCCGGGACCTTGACCCGGCTGCCAGCGGGCACCAAAGCCAAGGTGACACCGAGTCGGGCGGCTTCCGCGAGGCGGCGTTCCAAGCCGGAGACTCTGCGCACCTCTCCCGATAGGCCCACTTCGCCCAAGGCGACCAGGGGGCGCGCAAACGCTTCGTCGCCAGCCGCGGCGGCAACGGCCACGGCAATCGCCAGGTCTGCGGCCGGATCAGTCGTCTTCGCTCCCCCGATCGTGGAGACATAGACTTCCTTGTGGCCCAGCTTCACCTTCGCGCGGCGGCCCAACACCGCCAACAGCAACGACAGCCGCCCGGCGTCCACACCGTTGGCGACGCGCCTGGGGCTTTGCGCGGCACTGGCGGCGACCAGGGCCTGCAATTCGGTCAGCAGCGGACGCCTGCCCTCCACCGCGACCGTCAGGCAGGAACCACATGCCGGTTCGTCGTGGTGGGACACGAACAAGCCGGACGGATCGCCCACCTCCGCGATGCCGCGCTCGGTCATCTCGAAACAGCCGATCTCGTCAGCAGGGCCGAAGCGATTCTTGGAAGCGCGCACGATGCGCAGCTCGGAATGCTTGTCGCCCTCGAACGTGAGCACCACATCGACGAGATGCTCCAATGTGCGCGGGCCGGCCACCGCGCCCTCCTTCGTGACATGCCCGACCAGCAACACCGCCAAGCCGCGCTGTTTGGCCACCCGCACCAGCGCCTGAGTGACCTCTTTGACTTGCGTCACTCCGCCAGGCACGCCATCGCCGCCCGGCACCGACACGGTTTGCACGGAATCGAGCACCAACAGCGACGGCGCCACCTCCTCGATGTGGCCCAACACCACCGAGAGATCCTGCTCGGAGGCGAGAAACAGCCCGTCTGCGAGCGCCCCTATCCGCTGCGCCCGCCGCCCGACCTGCGCCGCGGACTCCTCAGCGCTGACGTAAAGCACTTTCCGCCCCGCCTGCGCCCACCGGCTGGCTACGGCCAGCAACAACGTCGACTTGCCCACGCCGGGCTCGCCGGCGAGCAGCACCACACCTCCAGGCGTCAACCCGCTGCCCAACACGCGATCCAGCTCTCCCAGGCCCGTCGGCACAGCCTTGGCCTCGGCCGGATCGACTTCGCGGATGGGCTGCGCGGCCCGCGCCGGCGCCGACGTGGAGACGCGCGTGGGGGCCTGAGTTTGCGCCACCGACCCCCAAGCCTGGCACTCGCCGCAGCGGCCCACCCACCGCGGAGTTGCCCAACCACACTCACTACACCTGTACGCGCTCGTCTTCGCCATGCAGACCACTCTAAGGACTAGCTAGGACAGTTTTCTCACGCCGGAGTCACGTCAACCAGACAGCCGACAGCCGCCGCGGTCGACCGCAGTTAGCCGCAGGCGGGGCACGCCATCCGAGTCACACGAGCAGGAAGGACTTCTTGCCCGTCGCCGACTGCCAGGCCACTTTGATCTGGTAGGTGCCGGGCTTCAGCTCCGCCTTGGCGTGCTTGCAACTGCTGGACGAGCGGCGCAGCTTCCAATCCAGAGTGATCTCGTACGCGTCGTCTTGGTCCACGCTCTGCTTGCCCGCGGTGATCCACTCGTCGCAGTCCGCCGTGCTCCAAATCTGGTCCTTGCCGGAGACGATCGTGATCTCGGTGTTGGAGTTGGACACGTCCATCACGCAGACATGCTCGGCGTCGTTCACCAAAGAGATCACGAACGTGGCCGTCGGCGCAGAGGTCTTGATCTGCGGGATCGCCACAATCGAAATGCTCACGTTGGCCGAATTGCACGCCGCCGGCCCCGTCGCCACAGGCGACTCCACGGGCTCGCCCACAGCGCCCTCGTCGCCCGAGCCGATCAGCCAGACCGCCAAGCCAACCACCAGTAACACTGGGATGACAAGCACCAGTCGGCGCACCCAATATGTCCCGGCCGACTTCGAGCCGACCGGACGCAGCAACGAAGTCATGTGCCAATTGTGACCCGGATAAGCCCAAACGGCGGGCGGCGCGCCGGACGGAGAACGTGGCTTAGGCGCCCGCGGTCAGTTCGGCTGGGACGTCCGGAATATGGCTCTTCGGAACTCCCGTGAAGGTGAACGCTTGTTCGCCGCCTTCGGGAGCCACGTCCACGCGGACCAGTTCGCCGGCCTTCAATTCGGAGAAGAGGATCTTCTCGGCCAGGATGTCCTCTATGTCGCGCTGGATGGCGCGGCGCAGCGGACGGGCGCCCAGGATGGGGTCGAAGCCGCGCTTGGCGATCAGTGCCTTGGCCGCGGGCGTCAACTCGATGCCCATGTCCTTGTCCTTGAGGCGGTTCTCGATCTCGCCGATCATCAACTCGACGATCTTCTCGATGTCCTGAGTGGAAAGCTGGTGGAAGACCACGATCTCGTCGACGCGGTTGAGGAACTCCGGGCGGAAGTGCTGCTTCAACTCGTCGGAGACCTTCGCCTTCATCTTCTCGTAGCTGCCCGCGATGTCCGTGGCCTGGGAGAAGCCCAGGTTCACCGACTTGGAAATGTCGCGCGTGCCGAGGTTCGTCGTCATCACGATCACCGTGTTCTTGAAGTCGACCACGCGGCCTTGCGCGTCCGTGAGCCGGCCCTCGTCCAAGATCTGCAACAGCGAGTTGAAGATGTCTGGATGCGCCTTCTCGATCTCGTCGAACAGCACCACGGAGAACGGCTTGCGGCGCACCTTCTCGGTGAGCTGGCCACCCTCCTCGTAGCCGACATAGCCCGGAGGCGAGCCGAACAGCCGCGAAGCCGTGTGCTTCTCGGAGTATTCGCTCATGTCCAACGTGATCAGGGCGTCCTCGTCGCCGAACAGGAACTCGGTCAGCGCCTTCGTCAACTCCGTCTTGCCCACACCCGAGGGCCCGGCGAAAATGAACGAACCGGACGGCCGCTTCGGATCCTTTAAGCCAGCACGCGTGCGCCGGATCGAACGCGACAAGGCGTGCACGGCGTCATGCTGGCCGATGATGCGCTTGCCGATCTCGTCCTCCATGCGCAGCAGCCGGGCCGACTCCTCCTCGGTGAGCTTGAACACCGGGATGCCGGTGGCCCCGGACAGCACCTCCGCGATGGCCTCCTCGTCGACCTCCGCGGGGATATCTTGATCGCCCACCTTCCAGGCTTCTTCCTTCTCGGCGCGCGCCAGATTCAACTTGCGCTCGTCATCGCGCAGCCGGGCGGCAAGCTCGAAATCTTGGGCGTCGATCGCGGCCTCCTTGCGGAGCTTCACGGCGGCGATCTCCTCGTCGAACTCACGCAGATCCGGCGGAGCCGTCATGCGCTTGATCCGCAGCCGCGCGCCGGCCTCGTCGATCAAATCGATGGCTTTGTCGGGCAGGAAACGGTCGGAGACGTAGCGGTCGGCCAATTGGGCGGCGGCGGTCAGCGCGCCGTCCGTGATCGTGATGCGGTGGTGCGCCTCGTAGCGATCCCGCAGGCCGCGCAAAATGTCGATGGTCAGCGCAATGGACGGCTCGGCGACCTGGATCGGCTGGAAACGCCGCTCCAACGCCGCGTCCTTCTCGATGTGCTTGCGATACTCGTCCAACGTCGTCGCGCCGATCGTCTGCAGCTCGCCGCGGGCGAGCATCGGCTTCAAAATCGACGCCGCGTCGATGGCGCCCTCTGCGGCGCCCGCGCCGACCAGAGTGTGGATCTCGTCGATGAACAAGATGATGTCGCCACGCGTCTTGATCTCTTTGAGCACCTTCTTGAGGCGTTCCTCGAAATCACCGCGATACCGCGAGCCGGCGACCAACGCGCCCAGGTCGAGGGTGTAGATGTTCTTATCGCGCAGCGTCTCCGGCACGTCCCCGCGCACAATCGCCTGCGCCAGGCCTTCCACGACGGCCGTCTTGCCGACGCCGGGCTCACCGATAAGGACCGGGTTGTTCTTGGTGCGCCGCGACAACACCGTCATCACGCGCTCTATCTCCTTGTGGCGCCCGATCACCGGGTCCAGCTTGTTCTCGCGCGCGGCCTGCGTGAGGTTGCGGCCGAACTGGTCGAGGATCGTGGAGCCGGTCTGCGCCGGGCCAGCCTCGGGAGCTCCCGAAGTGGCCGCCTGCTTCTCCTGGTACCCGGACAGCATCTGCAACACCTGGTTGCGCACCCGGCTGAGGTCGGCGCCGAGCTTGATCAACACCTGCGCGGCAACGCCCTCGCCCTCGCGGATCAGACCCAGCAAGATGTGCTCGGTGCCGATGTAAGGATGGTTGAGCTGCAACGCCTCGCGCATGGAGAACTCCAGCACTTTCTTGGCGCGCGGCGTGAACGGGATATGGCCGCTGGGCGACTGCTGCCCGCGGCCAATGATCGCTTCGACCTGCTCGCGCACAGACTCCAGCGAGAGGCCCATCTGCTCCAGCGCCTTGGCGGCGACGCCCTCACCCTCGTGAATGAGGCCGAGAAGCAGGTGTTCCGTCCCGATGTAGTTGTTGTTGAGCATGCGCGCTTCGTCTTGGGCGAGCACAATCACCCGACGCGCACGGTCGGTAAAGCGGTCGAACATTGGCACAACTCCTCCATCCAGCAGTGGTGGCCGTCCCATATAGGAACGGAATTAGTCTAGTGGTGATTCCCAACCATCACTTCCACACCAGTAAACGCCGGGCGGAGCCGGTTGCGAAGCGGGTTCGCTACAAGCGTAGTGACGTTCAGCTGTGCGCCTGATCGTACGCCTGGCGGATCTCAGCGGAAACGCGGCCGCGGCTGGACACCTGCAGCCCTTGCGCTTGCGCCCAGGCGCGGATATTGCCGGCGTCGCCCGTGCCAGCCACGCCGCGACGACGCCGCGTGCCGCTGACTTTACGGCCAGCATTGACATATGTCGTCAAGAAGTCGCGCAACTTTGCGGCGTTCTTCGTGGATAGATCTATCTCGTAAGCCTTGCCATCCAAGCCAAAGACGATCGTCTCTTCAGCTGGTCCGCCATCCAAGTCGTCCAGCAACTCAATACGCGTACGTTGCGCCATCATCTCTCCTTATGAGGGGACTCCGTCCCACCTACAAAGCCAAAGAAAAACCTAGCACACAATCATCCGGCAACATTAATCAGATCCGGAATTGTCTTGATCATCGGGCGGAATTCGACATGCGTGTTGGATTATGTAGCCCGCTGACACGAGCACACCAGCGGCCACTGCGGCGATGATCGCTGAGATGAAACGCTCCCGGGGAAACTCCGCACTCAGGCGCAGACTGTGCAAAATGATGACCACGTAGCCGCCAAATAGCGCGGCGCCCACCCACACGGCGGTTTTCCCCAAGGCCAACAACGGCACGGCGACACTGGGTTTCCATTGCCGCAAACGCCGCCGCGCCAACAAGCCAACCACCAGCAGGGCGACCGCGAAGACGGCCAACAGCACGGAAGCCGCCAGCGGGAAACGCGGCAACGACAGGCCCGCCGCGGCGGCAAGAGCGGCGGCAGTCCACGTAAGCCCAGCGCCCAGGACGGCGGCGAACACCGCCCACGCCGGACCCGTGATCCGTAGCCGCCCGCCCTTTTCCGTAGTCACACCGGCACCGCCAACTCCAGCGAAGTCCGGCGCACGCCGGTGGCGTCCAGGCCGGCCAGCAATTCGTCCACGCGGCCCTTGCCGGGCAACCAGGCGTCCGGATCGAGTTCGAGCCAAGGCACGAGCACGAACGCGCGGCCACCCGCCCGCGGATGCGGCAAGGTCAGCCGCGGCGTATCGCGGGTTTCATCGCCGACCGCAATCAAGTCGATGTCCACGCAGCGCGGTCCTTTTGGCACAGCACGCGACCTGCCCAGCCGCGTTTCGACTTGCAGCGCCGCGTCCAACAGATCCTCCGGCGCAAGATCGCTTTGAGCCAACAGCACGGCATTCAGAAAATCGGGCTGCGCCAAGTAATCCACCGGCGCAGTTTCATAAACTGCGGAAACCCGAACCTTGGCCAGACCCACGCCGCAGAGCCCGAAAACCGCATGCTGGAGGAACTCCAAGCGGTCGCCCAAGTTGCTTCCAAGTGAGAAGGCAGCGACCGGTGACATTATCTTCAACTCCGGCTGACCGTTACCTCAGCGAACACATCGCCGACTTCCACGGGCATGGGCGCTGCGGGTTTGTGTACCCGGACGGTAATTCTCTCGATCAAACAGTTTTCCAGGCAGGCTTGCGCAATCCGAGCCGCCAAAGACTCAATGAGGTCGAAACTTTCCGCGGCAACAATTGCGGCGGCCAGGCTGGCTAGTGCGGAATAGTCCACGGTGTGCGCGAGGTCGTCGCCTTGCCCCGGCCGGACCACCTCCGCCGCGATATCGACCAGGAAAGGCTGAGGCGCGTCTTTCTCGCCGGGCAGCGCGCCGTGCCTGCCCGAGCATCGGATGGAGTTGACCGCCAGTCGTGTTGTGAGCACGGCAGAAGGCTACCGGAACGCGGCGCAGTGCGAGCCGCCCATACGGCCGACGACCTCGATCGCGTCGCGTTGCGCCCGCACCGAATGGGTCCGCACACCCCACACGCCGCGCTCGGCGAGCAACACGGTGAGTGCCAACGTGGCGTCGTCGCGCTGTTTCGGCGGCCGGGGCTGGCTGCCTTCTTCCAGCAACTCGCCCAGGAAACGCTTCCGGGAAGCGCCGACGAGCAGCGGGCACCCCAACTCAGCGAAAGCGTCGAGGTTGTTGAGCAGGGCCCAGTTCTGCTCGGAGTTCTTCGAGAAACCCAATCCGGGATCGAGGATGAGGTTGTCCTCCGCGATTCCGGCCCGCAACGCCAAGTCGACCTGGTCGGCCAGTTCGCGCCGCACCTGGGAGACGACGTCGTCATAGCGGGCAAGCTGGTCCATTTGGTCGGACGGGCCGCGCCAATGCTGCACGACAAAACCCACGCCCAAGTCGGCCACAACGGACAACATGTCGGGATCTGCCCGGCCGCCAGACACATCGTTGACCAGCACCGCGCCCGCCGCGACAGCCGCCTGCGCCACCTGCGCCCGTTGCGTGTCCACCGACACGACGCCCCGGGCCTTGGTGAGCGCCGCGATCACTTCCAACACCCGCTCCAACTCCACGTTGACGGTCGGCCGTGACGCGCCGGGCCGGGTGGATTCGCCTCCCACGTCGACGATGTCCGCCCCCTCGTCGAGCAGTTTCAGGCCATATTCGATAGCCGACTCAGGGGTGTCGTGGTCGCCGCCGTCGGAGAATGAATCAGGCGTGACGTTGAGGATGCCCATCACCAGGGTGCGATTCAAATGCGGAAGCGCAAGCACCCGAGAAGCCTAGTCGCCGGGCGGCGTTTCGGATCTCGTGCCCGTTCTTTGGGCAATTGGAGATCGCTTCGCGCTCTCCGCGATCCACTATCCGAGAATGAGCGACATCGCCTCGGCGCGGGTGGCGGGGTTGCGCAAGATGCCGCGGACCGCGGAGGTGACTGTCTTGGAGCCGGGCTTCTTCACCCCCCGCATGGTCATGCAGAGGTGTTCGCATTCCAGGACGACCAGCGCGCCCTTGACGTGCAAGTGTTCCACCAGGGCATCGGCGATCTGGCCGGTCAGGCGCTCCTGCACCTGGAGGCGCTTCGCGTAGGCGTCTACCAGGCGGGCCAGTTTGCTCAGGCCGGTGATGCGGTGCTCGGAAGGGATGTAGGCCACGTGGGCAACTCCCGTGAAGGGCAGCAGGTGGTGTTCGCAAGTGCTCCACACCTCTATGTCTTTGACGAGCACCATCTCGTCGTGGCCCAGGTCGAACGTGGTGGAGAGGATCTCCGCAGGATCACAACTCGCGCCGTCGAAGATCTCCTCGCAAGCCCGGGCTACGCGGGCCGGGGTGTCCCGCAGACCGTCGCGCTCCGGATCCTCGCCGATTCCGGCCAGGAATTCGCGGACGGCCGCGGCGACGCGCTGCTGGTCGACGGCCACAGCTACTCCTTCGGCTCGTCGGCCGGCGGTTGCGGCTGCTGTGGTTGCTGCGGCGGTTGTGGCTGCTGCGGCGGGAACTGTGCGGACGCCGGCGGGAACTGCCCCGGATAGGGATACTGCCCTGGCGGCGGATAGTTGGGCGGCGCATATGCGGGCGGATACGGCTGTGGATACAGCCCCGGCGCCGGCTGGGCCGGATACTGCCCCGGTGGCAACTGCTGGGGATACTGGCCCGGCGGCAACTGCTGCGGCCCGGCTGCGGGCTCCGCCGCTTTGGCAGGGGGATCGACCGGCGGAATGTCGGAGGGCACCCGGGCGTCCGAGCCAGTCCACGCCGGCCGCTTCGGCCAACGCTGCAGCGGCTCGAAGATCTTCGCCACCTGGTCTTTGTCCAGAGTCTCGTGCTCGAAGAGTTGCCGCACCAACTCATCGAGGACTTCGCGATTCGCTTTGAGGCAGTCGAACGCTTCTTGGTGTGCGGTCGCGATGAGCTTGGCCACCTCCTCGTCAACCTTTGCGGCGACCTCTTCAGAGTAGTCGCGCTCATGCCCATAATCGCGGCCCAGGAACGGATCGTGGTCGCCCGTGCCGATGCGCACCGCGCCGATGGACTCGGTCATGCCGTACTGCGTCACCATCGCGCGCGCCACCTTCGTCGCCTTCTCGATGTCGTTGGACGCGCCCGTCGTCGGATCGTGGAACACCAACTCCTCGGCGGCCCGGCCACCGAGCATGTAGGCGAGCTGGTCGAGCAACTCGCCCCGCGTCGTCGAGTACTTGTCGGCGTCCGGCATGACCATCGTGTAGCCCAACGCCCGGCCGCGGGGCAGGATCGTCACCTTCTGCACCGGATCCGTCCCGGGCATCGCCGCGGCCACCAAAGCATGACCGCCCTCGTGATACGCCGTGATGAGCAGCTCTTTCTCGTCCATGACCCGGCTGCGTTTCTGCGGGCCGGCGATGACGCGGTCGATAGCCTCGTCAAGCTGCTGCTTGCCGATGAAGCGCAGGTTGTTGCGCGCCGTGAGCAGCGCGGCCTCGTTGAGCACATTCGCCAGGTCTGCGCCGGTGAAGCCCGGCGTGCGCTTCGCGACGGATTCGAGATCGGTGTCCGGAGCCATGGGTTTGTTGGCGCCGTGGATGCGCAGAATCTGCAGTCGGCCCTTGATGTCGGGGGCCTCCACGGGGATCTGGCGGTCGAAACGCCCTGGCCGCAGCAGCGCCGGATCCAGCACGTCGGGCCGGTTGGTGGCGGCGATCAGAACGACGCCGCCGTTCATATCGAAACCGTCCATCTCGACAAGCAACTGGTTCAGCGTCTGCTCACGTTCGTCGTGGCCGCCGCCCATACCCGCGCCGCGATGCCGCCCAACCGCGTCGATCTCGTCGATGAAGATGATCGCGGGGGCGGATTCCTTGGCCTGCTCGAACAGATCGCGCACTCGGGACGCGCCGACACCGACGAACATCTCGACGAAGTCTGAGCCGGAGATCGTGAAGAACGGCACCCCGGCCTCGCCGGCGACCGCGCGGGCCAACAGCGTCTTGCCGGTGCCGGGCGGGCCATAGAGCAGGACGCCCTTGGGGATCTTCGCCCCGACCGCCTGGAACTTGGCCGGCTCGGACAGGAATTCGCGGATCTCCTGCAACTCCTCGATGGCCTCGTCGCAGCCCGCCACGTCGGCGAAGGTCGTCTTCGGGGTGTCCTTCGAAGCCAGCCGCGCTTTGGACTTGCCGAAACCGAGCACCCGGTTGCCGCCGCCCTGCATGTTGTTCATGATGAAGAAAAACACCACGATCAGCAGAATGAAAGGCACCACGGAGAACAGGAATGTGCTCCAGATGCTCTGCTGTGGATTCTCGCCCTTCCACGACACCAGCGTCTTCGCGGTAACCCGCTCGTTCAACCGATTAACAAGGTCTGTGCTCTGCCCGAGGACCCACACCGCGCGGATCTTCTGCGGCGGGGTCTCAGCCGTCTCCACTTTGATGACCTGCTCGCCGTCGGTGAGGATCACCTCTTGCAGCGGGGTGTCCGAGTTGATGAGCTGGACCACTTCGGACGTGGGCTTCTCGGTGTATTCACTCCCGCTGGTCACGACCGAAGTGATGATGAAAAACACGATCGCCGCAGCGAAGATCAACAACAAAGGAGATCTAAGTAACCGGTTCTTTTTCATCAGCCGCCTTTACACACGCCCCATACACAGGCACTCCAGTGTAGCGACAAGTGCTGCGAACCGCTTGGCAAGACCCCATCTTCACCGATGTGCGACACCCCTGGCCGCGTCAGCTATATACGTGCGGCGCCAAGATCCCCACATCGGTCAGATTGCGATAGCGGCCCGCGTAATCAAGTCCGTAGCCGACGACGAATTGGTTGGGCAGGTCGAAGCCGACGTACGCGATCTCCAGGTCGCCCTTGAAGGCGTCGGGTTTGCGGAACATCGTCATGATCTTGAGGCTGGCCGGATCGCGAGAGGCGAGGTTCTGCATCAGGTAGGTCAGCGTTAGGCCGGTGTCGATGATGTCCTCCACGACCAGCACGTGCCGGCCGGCGAGGTCGACGCTGAGGTCCTTCAGGATGCGGACCACGCCGGAAGTCTGGGTGCCGGAGCCGTACGACGAGACGGCCATCCAGTCCATTTCGCAGTGGATGCTGAGCGCGCGCGACAGGTCGGCCACCACCATGATCGCGCCGTTCAGCACGCCCACCAGCAGGGGGAACTTGTCCTTGTAGTCGCGGTCGATTTCAGCGGCGATCTCGGCAAGGCGGGCGGCGATCTGCTCCCTCGTATAGAGCACTGTCGTCAGATCATCGGAAATATCGGAAGAATCCACGGATAGATCGTATCCTCCCCCGACATGGGTGGCCGGACTTTGTCCGGAGATCTCGGAACAAGCTGGGATGGCTCTGTGGAGCCGCTGCCCGGCTTGGCACAACCCTGGCGGCGCCAGCCCGAGCGGGCTGACACAAGATCAGGAAGGCTTGGGGTCGTTCGCGCGCAACTGGCCCGCAACTCGGACCACTCGCAGTCCCGGCACGTCCACGCCCTTTTGGCCGTGCCAGTTGGTGATCAACTCATCCACCGCCGCCAGATGGACACTGCCCAACTCTTGCGAGCCGGCGGCGCGCAGCCAATCGCGGAGCACCCGCCAACGGATCGCCGGATCCAGCCCGGCCAGCGTTTCGGCGTCCATCGGCCCTTGCCACGCCGCGGCAAGGGCGTCCAGGCAGTCGGCGTCGGCACGCGCTGCGTCGGCCGTCCGGGCCAAGGCTTCGGCGATACCCGGCCCGAGTTGGGCTTCCAAGACTGGCAGCACGTCGTGGCGGACGCGGGCGCGGGTGAACCGCGCGTCGGCGTTCTGCGGATCCTCCCACCACTCCAAACCGAATTCCTCGCAGGCCATGCGGGTGACGGCCCGGCGCACACCCAACAGCGGGCGCCGGAAGGGGCCGCGTGCGGGCGGCATCCCCGCCAAGGAACGCACCCCCGAACCGCGGGCCAAGCCCAGCAGCACAGTCTCGGCTTGGTCGTCGAGCGTGTGGCCCAGCAGGATCACCTCATCTGGAGCGGCGGCCGTCGACAACGCCGCATAGCGGGCCTCGCGGGCTGCGGCCTCCAACCCCACTTTGTCCGCATCGACATCAACCGCGACGACTTCGGCGGCAATCTCATGCGTCCACAGCCGTTCGGCGGTCTGCTTCGCAATCTGGCCGGACCCGGCTTGGAGCCCGTGGTCGACGACGACCGCGCGCACGCCCCAGCGGTTGCGCAGCCCGACCACAGCCGCCGCGGCGGCCAACGCCAGCGAATCGGCGCCGCCCGAACACGCCACCAGCATCCGCGAGGAGACCGCCGCTTGGACAGCCTGGACAACCTGCAGCCCCGCCGGGCCCAACGCCTTCCGCGTCATCTACAGCCGCAGCCCACGATCGTCGCGGCCGTCCGGTCCACCCAGTTGCCGCCAGCCGTGTAGTGCTTGTTGACGTCGTTGGCCATGGCGGCGAACGTCAAGACAGTGCCGTCTTTCGTGGTCAGCCAGCCGGCGAGCGTCACCGCCGAGCGGAGCGTCCCCGTCTTGGCGTGCACGTTCTTGCGCCCGATCTTCTCCGAAGAGTCGTTGAAGCGCTTTTTCAGAGTGCCGCTGACTCCCGCCACCGGAAGCCCGTCGCGCACGGCCGTGTACTGCGTGTCCGCCAAAGCCAAGTTGACGGCTTTGGCGAGGATCTCGGGGTAGATGCGGTTCTTGTTGCTCATACCCGAACCGGAATCCAGCACCATGCCGTCCTTCCACAGGCCGTGCGCAACCATCCACTCCTGCAGTGCGGCCGTGCCGTCGGTGAAGCTGCCGTGGCCCGCGCCATAGTAGGCGATGCCCAGGTGGCGCACCAACGCCTCGGCTGTCAGGTTGTGCGAGTAGCGCAGCATGTACTTGACCAGTTCGTACAGGCGGGCGGAATCGACCTTGGCGATCACCGGCGCATCACCCGCGGCCGCGGACTTCACGGAGGTGACCTTGATGCCTTTCTTCTTCAGCAGCGCCGCGAAGTGGTTGGCCGCGCGTTTGGCGGGGTAATCGGAAGCCTTGGACGAGCTGATCATGCCGCCGTTGTCGATCAGCGCGGACACCGGCGGGGTGTCCGGATGCCACTCCTTGCCCCAACTCGGCGACCAGCCCGGCCCGGAGAACAACGACGCGTCGTAGCCGAGCGCCACTTTCTTGATGCCCGCCTTCTTGAGTGCGGTCGCGGTACGCGAGGCCAGCGTGGACAACCATGCGGCTTTTGCTTTCGTCGTCGATTTGGTGCGCCGCAACTGCGGGTCGCCGCCGCCGACCAGGATAATCTTCGACTTGGACTCCTGTACGACAGAAGTCGTGAAGCGAGTGTCTTCGCCGAGCACGTCGATGGCCGCCAGCGCGGTGAAAATCTTGAGTGTGGACGCGGGAATGAGCGCTTGCTCGTTGCGGTTGACGACGGTTTCGCCGTCGGTGGTCAGCACGGCTACGGAAGTCTTCGGAAGGTATTTCGTCGAGATCTTCGCCAGCTTGGCGGACAGAATGTCGGAATCGGGCAGGATGGCGGCGGGCGCTGGTTCCTCTTCAGCCTGCGTCAGCGGCTGGACGCCCGTCAGCAGGCCCACGGTGAGCGCCAGCGCGGCGCAGATGCTGGTGAGTCGCTTCATGGTTCCCCCTAGGCAAACAACCCTAGTGAACCGGTGGGGCGGTGGCTAGTGCGGCAGCGCCAAGCCTCAACTACGGGTGCACCCGCGACACCCACGCCGCCGGGTCGTGGATCTCCGCCCAAGACGGCAGGAACTCAGCCGCCGAAAAAGCCTTGTTGAGGCCTGGCACACCGACGGCGTCGATCACGGCGCGGCAGAACTGGGCTCCGTCGCGGTACTGGGCCAGCTTCAGGTCGGCCCCGATGAACTTGCCGAGCAGCGCCGTCCACCCGCGGCGGTCGCGGCGCGCTTCGAAAGCTCTCCGAATGATCGGCAGCGTGGGCAGCACTTGGACGCCAACGCGGTCCATCATCACGTCCGCGTGCCCTTCCATCAGGGTCATCACGGCCGACACTTGATCGAACTGCGCCTTCTGCTCGGGACTCATCACCATGTCGAGCAGCGATGACCTGTCGGACTTCTTGGGCCAAGAGACTTCGCCCTCGGCGTCGAGCAGTTGTTTGATGGAGTTGAGAATGTGGCCGGTCAGCCAAGGGGCATGGCCGAACTGGAAGCGGTGCGTCTCCTCGTGGAGGCAGACCCAGAGCCGGAAATCCTCCGGGTCGACCTTCAACTCGCTCTCCACTTCAGCGACATTCGGCGCTACCAAGAGCAGCCGGCTGGCCGGGCTGAACGGATCGAACTGGCCGAGCACCCGCGTGGCGACGGCCGCGAAGGCCACGCCAACCTGCACGCCGCGGGTGGTGCCGGCAATCTTGTCGATGCGGCCCTTGGGCTGGTCGGTCGCCCCAAGATTGGCCAATACGACACCCGCACTGGCGGCGCAAGCCTCGATCCAGCGCGCCCGGTCGAGGACCAAAATGTCGGCGGCCGCCGGAGCGTCCAGCTCCGTAACCCGCGCGACATGCTCTCCGGCCTTGCCAGCGGCTTCTTTGATGGAAGCGACCAGGGACTTGATTTCTGGCGCCGGAAGCTTCGGCCCCGGCGGCACCAGACCCCGTCCCACAGCCTTGGCACGTTCCCAGTCGATATAGCCGATCTCTTCCACGCGTCAACTCTACCTGGGTGTGTGACCACCACCTAGCCGGACTCCCGGGGGGTCGGCAAAGCGCCGGGGCTTTTCCCGCAGCCTGAAACCGGGCCGTAAAACTGCTTCCCTAGGCTGAGGCCAAGATGAGTCCGAGCATCGCCGCAACGAGAACCTTGTATCTCCTGCGCCACGGAGAGGCAGCGTATGGCGCCCCTGGCGTGGGCGATCACGAGCGCCCGCTTGCCGCCAAGGGCCGGGAGCAGGCGGCGAACGCAGGCGTTGTGCTACTGGGCAAGCCGGTGGACATGGTGCTCTCTTCCACGGCGAAACGCGCTCTGGAGACGGCGGAACTGACCAAAGTGCAGCCGGCGATCCTGGGCAAACCAGAGTTGTACAACGCCTCCGTGATGCGGCTGCGGGCGGTGATAGCGCGCATCCCCGAATATGTGCAGCGCGTCCTGGTGGTCGGCCATTCACCGGGAATCCCGGACTTGGTCCGCCTGGTCGCCGACGACCGCTCTGACCAGGCAGCCAAGGACCTGGTCCGCTATTCGTTCCCCCCAGGCACCCTGGTCGGCCTGGACTTCATCGACTCCTGGGGCGACCTGCACAAAGCCCGGCTGTTCCTGGCGAGGAAGTTCGTTTGAACTGGGCCTGGGCGGCCCCCAGCGCGTTGGCTCAGGCCTGAGGCGTGAAGTCGTTGGCGTAGTCTGTGCCGCGAGCGCGTTCCCAACTGGCCTTGATCTCCATTTCGGCTTCGGCCCGGCCCACCCAGACGGCGCCTTCCACGGACTTCCCGGGCTCCAGGTCTTTGTAGACGGAGAAGAAGTGCTCGATTTCCAGGAGGCTGAGCGCGGGCAAGTCGGTCAGTTCCTTGATGTTGTCTTGGCGCTGGTCGGCCAACGGAATGCACAGCACTTTGTCGTCGCCGCCCATCTCGTCTTTCATGCGGAACATGCCGATCGCGCGGCATTCGATGAGGGCGCCGGGGAAGGTGGCTTCCGGCACCAGCACCATGGCGTCGAGCGGGTCGCCGTCTTGGCCGAGGGTACCCTCGATGAAGCCGTAGTCGTTGGGGTATTGGGTGGCTGTGAAGAGGGTGCGATCGAGGCGGATTCGTCCGGTGTGGTGATCCATCTCGTACTTGTTCTTGGTGCCCTTGGGGATCTCAATGGTCACGTCGAAGTGCAACACCGGCGCCATATGCGGCTGGTTGAACGGTTGATAAGCCATCAGCGTGTTTCCGGAACCTCTCTGGATAAAGATGAGATAAACGTTGTGGTGAAAGACTATCGTTGCTCAGCGTTTCATTTGGGAGGGCGCGTGACTAATCGCCGACGGGGACTTGCGGCACTGCTCCTGTGCGCCGCGCTTGTGGCGTGCACTGGCGAGCCGGAGCCGGTGGTCACTTTCAATCCCTCGCAGGCTGAGTTCACCACCGCGGAGCCGACGTCCACGCCCGCCGAGCCGCCTCCGGTGCCGGATGCCGAAAAGCTGGCGGCGGCCTTGGCAAAAGTGCCCAGCAAAGACCTGGGCACGACTTCCATCGTGGTCCTCGATCCGGACGGCGAGACGCTGGTCTCCCAGTCTGACAAGGCCTTGGTGCCGGCATCCTGCGTCAAGATCCTCACCGCGCTGGCCGCCCTGGACGTGCTCGGCCCGCAGGCCACGTTCACCACGACGGTCGTCGCACCCGCCGACGGCGAGATCATCCTCGTCGGCGGCGGCGACCCATTCCTGGTCTCCAAAGCCTCCAAGTCGCCGGCCAAGCCCGCCTTGCTGTCCGACCTGGTCGACCAGACCGTCGAGGCGCTGCAGGCGGCCGGAGTCAAGAAGGTCGCGCTCGGTTACGACGACTCCATGTTCTCCGGGCCGCAATGGGCGCCGAGTTGGCGCGATGAGTGGAAGCCCTACTACGCCCACATCAGCGCGCTGATGCTGGACGACGGCCTCAAGGGCAAGCTCAACGCCGCGTCCGATCCGTCCAAATACACCGCCGAGCAGTTCGCCAAAGCGCTGAAAGCCGCCGGCATCAAGGTGTCCTCGATCAAGTCCCGCAAAGCCACCGGCGACGAGCCTGAAATCGCGGCCGTCTCCTCGGCCACGTTGGAGCAAATCCTCGAATACACGATCCGCTGGTCGTCGAACGTCGGTGCGGAGGTCGTGCTGCGCCACCTGGGGGCGGCGTCCGGGCAAAAGGCCAGCTTCACGGGCGGCACCAAGGCGCTCACCGAATGGCTCCAGGCCAACGGCCTGTGGGATTCCAAGATGGTGATGGACGGCGGCAGCGGCCTGTCGTCGAAAGTCAAAGTGAAGACATCCATACTCGCCAAAGCCGTGGCCCTGTCTCTGTCGGATCAGCGCTGGCAGGCCATCCCCGCTGGGCTCCCGATCGCCGGCGAGACCGGCACGCTGAAGAAGCGCTTCGACGACGCCAAAGAGGCCGCCGGCATCGGCCAGGTGCACGCGAAGACGGGCACGCTGCGCGACGTGGCCTCACTCGCTGGCTACCTGATCACCGCCGACGGCGCCACCTTGACTTTCGCCATGGTCGCGAACAAGACCAACCGGCAGCAGACCAAGGCCTACAACTGGTTGGACCGCTCGGCCGCGACCATCGCCGCCTGCGGCTGCAGGTAGCCTTCCGCGTCACGCCGGACTTGATCCGGCATCTCCGGACGGAGTCATCACGGCCATCAGTTCCGCGAAGTCGGTCTTCAGGGTGGTGCTGGCCTCCAACAAGCCGCGCAGGTAGTTCGTACGGTTGAAAGCCAGGTCGAAGACGACGCGGATGCCCAACAGCGGGCGGGGCAGGCTCTTCACGTCGGACAGCATCGTGATCTTGTCGACTATGCGGCCGGTGTGCTCGCGTTGCGCGGCGGCGTACTTGGAGCGGCCAGCCAGGCCAATCGCGCCACGGGCAAGTAGCAGGGCCACCGTGAGCACCAGCGAGACGACCGCGATTATGACCACGGCGATGCCCCACCAAGCGGAATGGAACCAGGTGGCCAGAATCGCCGCCACCAAGAGAACACCCAACACCAGCCAAGTCAGCGACGCCACACCCCACCAGACGCGCCGAGCCCATTCGGCGAGGATGGCACGCAAGGCATTGCTGACAACGGCGACTGTCTTGATTGCCATCGGGGGACCTCCTTGGATGTTTGAGGCTGCGCGCCAGCTACAGGATAGCCGCGCGTACCAGCCGCACCGCATCCGAATAGCGGGTCAGCTCTTGCTGCACGGCGGCCACCACCTGTGCTTGGGCAACGGCTTCAACGCGGTCGTTCAACTCGCGGCGGGCGCCGCGTGTGCGCAGCCGGGCGGCGGGGATGATGACCGCGCGGCCGATCAGACCGGCCGCCACGCCCAAGACGATGCCGCCGACAAGCAGCCAAAGCGGGGCGGCGATACCCAGCCAATACACGGACGGCAAGGGTTCATACCCGCACCACTGCAAGACCGGGCCTGACACCAGCCACAGCACCCCGCCGATGACCGCGAGGACGGCCAGCCATTGGAAGATGCGGAAAAGCTGCCACCAGGCCGGCGGCTTTTCGGGAGGCAGAGACGCCGCCGCGATGTCGCGCAACTGATCCTTGACCGCCCCCGAGTTGGAATGAGCCGCCTCCCAGACCGCCTGCTTCCACACCGCCGGGAGATCGCCCGCCACCGAGTCGGAAAACTCGCGCAAACTGGATTCCAGCTTCGCGCCGCGCACAGCCGAATCGAAGGACACTTTGCCCGCTGGCAATTCGGCGTTCGCCTTCCGGTAGCGCCGCAGCGGGTCGTCGCTCTTGCGGTAGCGCCGCGCGGTAAACGGCCACCCGGTGACCGCGCGCCCACGCGCCAGGTAGTCAGCCCCGATGCCGTCGGCCAACTCGGGCACGCCAGCAGACTCGGCCAAACCGTCGATAAGGTTGGTGACCGCCCGGCGATTGAGCACCGGAACGCTCTTGCCAAGCTCGATTTCGAGGTTGTACGCCGCAACCGACACCTCTTGGGCCAAACGCGTCGCCATGGCGACCTTCGCCGACACCGTCCGTGAAATCACCTCGCGCAGCGGATCAATACCGGTGCCAAACTCGGCAGCCGTCGTCACGATGCGGGTCGCCTTCAGACCCGCGTCGTCCAACAAGTGGCGCATGTCGCGCACACAGCGGTTCAAGTCCGCCGCGTCCAAAGCGTCGGCCTTGTTGAAAGCCACCATCATCACGTCGGCGCAGTCCCGCAACGGCCGCAGGTACCCGTCGTGCAGCGCGGCGTCCGCGTATTTCTCCGGATCGACCACCCAAATGAGCGCGTCAACCACCTTGACCAAGTGGTCGACGACCGTCCGGTGTTCTGATTCGACCGAGTCGTAGTCGGGCAGGTCCACCAAGACCAATTCGGCGAAACCCTCCGGGACTTCGGTGACGAGATGCCTGTCGGAAATCTCCAGCCAGTCCAGCAACTCAGCCGGCAAGGCACTTCCCCACGCCACAGCCCGGGCATTGGACGTGGTGGGGCGGCGCACGCCCACCTCGGCGAAGTCGGTGCCGCTGAGCGCGTTGAACAAGGTGGACTTGCCCACGCCGGTGGGCCCGGCAAGCGCCACGACGGTCTTCTCGCCGCTGATCGCCGCGCGGTCCCCCGCCCTGCGAATCACGTCCTTCACATGCTCCAAAGTGGTGATGTCTACCCGGCCCTCAGCCAGTTCGACACACTGGCCCAACGCCCGCAGCCTGCGAGCCAGATTCGCCCTGCGTTCCTCCATCAGCCACCCAGCCTGTCGTCCTCGGCGCGGGCAAGCCGCACCTCGTCCAGCGCCGTCTCCAACCAGCGGGCCGCCGACAGCGTGACACCAAGGGTGCCCAGCAGTTGCCCGTAGCGCGCGGACTCGGCGGCCAGCAACTCCTGGATGCGCTTGTCAAGGCCAAGTTTGGCTTCTTTGGCCAGCTTGCGGACGGCATCCTCCCCGAACACCGCCTCCAACACCCGCTGGGCCAAGACCGCCGTGCCTCCGGCGATGCCAACTTCGGCGCCGAGCAGGCCGCCAGTCTGGGAGAAGACCAGGATCATCAGCGCTACACCAACGCCGTTGACCCCCAGCGCCAGATACCGGGCCTTGCTGCGCTTCGAATACCCCTGCTCGGAAACCAGTTTCAACACGTCTTCGCGCCAGGCGCGGACCAACTCGGTCGCGGACGCCGCCAAACCGGGGGAACCACGGCCGATGTTCCACTTCGCCGCAGTGATGAGTTGTTTGCCGGCCGGGTCGGCAGACCAAAGCTCGTAAACGCGCTGGGCGGCGGCCTCCGCCTCCTCGCGGACCAATATGTCCAAGCCGGATTCGATGGCCAGCGAGACTTCGTCCGCCTGTTTGGGCGCGCCCCGGAAGAACGCCGCGATGCGGTCCCGGATAGACCCAATGCGCTGTTCGACAGCCCGGAAGAACTCGCCAGTGCCAACAAAATCCTGCCACTTGTCCAGCACCTCGCCGCGCAGCATCGTGCCGTCGGCCGTCTGCTGGTTGATGCGGCTCAGCGCCTCCCGGTAGGCGCGGTCGGCGGACATCCGCAAGTCCGTCACCTTCTGATGCTGGTCCCGCAACGCCGTGACCACCTCCGGCAAATGCCGGGCCAGCGAATCCACCGCGCCGGTGAGGGTCTGCATCATCACCCGGTTACGCTCCGCGGCGTCGCCCGCGAGCCCGGCGAGCCATTCCCGCAACTCGGCGATCGCTTCCGCGGGCAGCAGGCCGTCGGCCAGTTCGAACACCTCCGGGATGCAGAACAACCGCGAACCGCCCAAGCCCTGGCGGGCCATCAGTTCGGTCAGATACCCGCGCACCTCGTCCATGGAACGCGGCGGAACCCGGTCCAAGACCAGCGCGACAAGCACGTTCCGCTCCGCAGCTTGTTTCAGGTGGTCCCAAGGCACCGCGTCGGCGTAGCGGGCCGCCGTGGTGAGGAAGATCCACAGATCGGCGGCCGCGAGCAACTCACCGGCGAGCGAGCGGTTCTCCTCGACGACCGAGTCGACGTCGGGAGCGTCCAGGATCGCCAGCCCTTCCGGCTGCGAAACCTCGGCCACCAGCCGCAGCGTGCCCGGAGCGGGCGACTCGTCGCGGGTGCGCGCCAGATTGGGCAAGATGCGCTGCGAATCGAACCAGCTGGCGTCCGCGGGATTGTGCACCAACAGCGGCACCCGGGTGGTGGGCCGCAACGCCGAAGACGGGCTGACGGCACGCCCGATCAACGAATTCACCAGTGTGGACTTGCCCGCGCCAGTCGAGCCGCCAACGACGGCCACCAGCGGGGCGTTCTGCTCGGCCAAGCGCGGCAGGATGTAGTCGTCAAGCTGGACCACTTGGCGTGCGGCGTACTCCGCAGCGGGCGCGGCACTTGGCAGATCCAGCGGCAGGCGGACACCTTTGAGCGCGTCGCGGACACGCTCGAGCGCCGCATCCATCGGATGTTCCGCCAAGGCGCGCTCCTAACTCCCCGGAGGCCCCCAACTTGGGTTTATAGCAGAATACCCAGTCTGACCCCCAGAACCCGGCAAGCGCGACCGCTTGCGAAAGATGTTCTTGAATCTCGGCAAGCTGGGCAGGCGCACCTTCTGTTTGCGCGGGTCAGAAACGGCGCGCTGCCGCAACGCCCGAATGCGCAACAGCAACTCTTCGGCGCGCAGCCCGGCCGCCGAGTCGACGATGCCGCTGACCTCGGCGTCGCGCAGATAGGCCAACTCTGTCATCACCTGCTGCAACCGCAAGGTGGCGAGCCATGCCGACCAGCCGTAGGTCACCGCCACCAGCCCGGACCGCAGCCGCAGCCGCAGCGACGCGAACACCTCTGGGTCGGACGGCATCAACCAGCCCACGCGGACGTAATCGGTGAGGCGGTTGTAGATCATGCGCCCTTGGGCCAATTCCTGCCGCACCACGTAGATGACGGCCGCGACCACCAGCGGAATCGCCACCGTCCAGTACATCAGGTAGAGCGCGGTGCCCTGGGCCAGCGAAGCCTGGGAGTTGAACAGCATGTGGCCGGCGGCGGCAAGCAGGTATCCGGCCAGCGGGGCCATCACGCGCACCACCTTGGAATGGGTGCGCACCGCTATGGCCACGCCGATGGCCGTCATCATGGTGAACAAAGGGTGGCCGAAGGCCGTCCAGAAGCCGCGCAGCCAGCGAATCTCCTCCACGGCAGAGGCGACATCTCCAGCCTGGATCGTGTGCGAGGCGTAGACGATGACGCGGGCGTAGTAGACGATGTTCTCCACGAAGGCGAACCCGGCGGCGGACAGGCCGCCCAGGCAAACCAGCGACACCTTCGAGACCAAGCGGTAGCGCACCAGGATGGCCAGCCAGAACAGCACCGTCGCTTTGGCGGCCTCCTCGACGAAGGGGGCTATGAAGATCGCCGCGCGCGTCGCCGTCGCCGGGTCGCCATCGCCGTACACGTTCAGATGCGCGGCAGCCCAGGTATTGATCTCGGACGAGACCACCACGGCGACCGACCCGCCCCAGCCCAACGCCAAGAACCAGACCAGCGGGCGCTGCGGGCGGAACCGGTCCGCGATGAGGTAGACGACAATCCAGAACGCCAAAGTCGGCAGCGCGTACCAGGCGCCCGACTTGACAGCGGCCGCGTTGACACCGGAAACCGTGCCTCCCTGCACCTCGTAACCGGCCGTCGCGGTCAGGTAGAAATACAGCAGGCATGCCGAATAGACGATGATTGCCGCCAGCAACACCCACGTCCAGCCGGATGTGAGGATCCGCTTGCCGACGGACAACCGCTCTTCGCGCTGCCGGGGCAGGTTGTTCGCGCGCCGGGCCAACAAGTCACTCACGCCCCCAAGCGTACTGGGTCAAGTTGGGCGCCTCCTGTGTGAACCAGCACGGAAGATTTCTTCAGTGCCATTTGGAATCCAAGTGCAGCATTGGCACCGTAACCCCTATGCTTTAGCTCATGAGACGGTGTGCTCTGCCCCTGTGCCTGATCCTTGGACTGCTCTTCCTCTCCGGATGCCAAACGCCCACTGGGCTGGTGGCCACCGGCGTTGTGCAACAAGAAACGATCACGGTCACCGTTCCCGACGATCTGCCCGGCCAGTTGCGCGTGTTGGAGTCGGCCGGCTTCGGCCCCATAGCCGAGGGCCAGAAACTGGTCGTTTTCGACGACCGGCTCGCCGCGGCGGAACTCGAGTTGGCCACCCAGGAGGCAGCCGTCGCCGAGTTGGAGATCGCGCTGTTCAAGACTCTGAAATCCGAGACGTCCGACGACGTTTCCACCGCGAACAAGAAGAAGAAGTCCGCGCAGGCCGCCTACAACTCCGCAAAGGCCCAGGCCAACAGCGCCGCCGCCCAAGTCACCAGCCTGCAAGCCGCGATCAAGCAACTTGAGGCTTCGCAGAAGAAATACCAGAAGATCCTCGACACCACCCCGAACACCGCCGCCTGCAAAGCCATCCGCCAGAAGGCCAAGGACCAAATCGCGAAGATCAAGAAGAGCCTCAAAGCCAAGCGGGCCAGCCTGGCCACGGCGCAGGCCGCCGCCAACACGTACGCCGCCAAGGCGAGCGCTGCGAAAAACAAGGTCAACAAATATGCCAACTCAGCAGCCGACGCGAAAGCGGAGGCGAAGGCGCTAAGCAAGGACATCAAGGCCGCACAGACCGCGCAGGCCAACGCCGCCGAGTCCTTGGCGGTGTCGTCCAACGTGAGCGGCTACACGATTCTCGCCCCCCAATCCGGCGCCGTCATCGAAATCGCATCCTTCGGGCAGGTGCTGACGGCTGGGGACGTGGTGGCCGTGATCCGCACCGACGCTCCGGCCAAGATTGTCGCCGGCGCGTCTGCTAACGTCGTGCGCGTGTTATGCGTGGGCGACAAAGTCTCGGTTGAAGGCTCCCCCGGAGTGATCACCGCCGTGTCCACGGAGAGCTTCACCGTGCAAGCGGAACAACCCATGCAAGCGGGCCGCCTGGTCAACATTGAGCTCTACGCGGACGGCACTTGCCATGGGTAGCAATATCCGGACCAGGATCGCTCTGATCGTCGCCGGATTGCTGGTAGTCGGCGCCTTGGTTGGCATCTTTCTGAGCAGACCCGCGCCGGAAGTCCTGCGGGGCACTGTCGTCGCACCCGAACTCACGTTGGTGACACGCTCCGCGGGCACGATTGCGACCGTGGGCGACGTCGTTGGCAAAGAAGTCGAGGCAAACGCGTTGGTTGTCAGCGTCCAAGACGGCACGGTAGACGCCTTGGTGAAGGCCGAAGACGCGTTGGAAGCGGCGGAGCAGGCGGCCCAGAGCGCGTCGAAGTCGAAAAAGGCCCTGGCCGAGGCCAAAGTGGCCCGCGCCCAAGCGCGCGTTGAGGTCGCCCGGATCAAGTCGGAGACCATGACGATCGTGGCGCCGGTCGCGGGCAAGGTGAAGGAGTTGTACGTCGAGGCGGAGGACGAGGTCGAGGCGGGAACAGTCGTCGCCGTGATGGAAGACCACACGAACCTGTACGTGTCCGTGCCCGCCCCGCAGGCGCTGCTCAGTGTCGTAACGCTGGGGCAGACGGCACGCATCCAGTTCGAATCGCAAACCGTCGAGGCAACCGTCGTCTACATCGCAGGCGAGGGCGATGGAAATGGGCGCTACGAGATACGCTTAGGCAAACTTGAGACCTCCCAGACGTCCAACAAGAAGCTCAGCCCGGGAGACGCCGGGACAGTGGAGTTTATATGAGGCTACGACGCATCATCGCCGCGCTCGCCTGCTTGGCGCTGGCGGCATGCTCGCAGCCCGAAGAAGAGTTGACCTTTCCCACCCCGTCAATGTCCGCCGAACGCGACGCCTTCACGATAGCGTTCGCCACACAGATCACGAATCTCTCGATCAACGCCGAATCCGGTATCGCCAATTTCTATCTCGCGGCGTTGACGAGCGAGGGTTTGCTGGCATGTGATCCGACCGGCGAACTGGTGCCCGGCCTGGCGGAATCCTGGCAAGTCGAGGGCAATAAGTGGGTGTTCCAACTGCGCCCCGGCACGCTCTTTCAAGATGGCATGGCGGTCACGCCCGAAGACGTCGTCTTCTCTCTCGAACTCGCCCTCGACCCGCAGCGTTCGCCCGGCTTGGTGTCGTACATCCCCGACTACATCCGCTCGGTGGAGGCGACCGGGGAGTCGGAGGTGACGGTCACGTTGGACGGGCCGCATGCCGACTTCGGCGCGAACCTGACTCCGGGCGGCGGCATGACCATCATCTCCAAGTCGGTCTATGAGTCCGCCGCCTACTTCGGCTCGGCGTCCGACCTGATGGTGGCCACCGGCCCCTATATGGTCACGCACTTCACTTCCGATTCGATCACGCTGCTGCGCTCCGACAGCTACTGGGGTGGGGCGCATGGCCCGCGGTTGGTGCGGATCGTGTTCATCCCCGACGAGCAGGAACGCTTGGACGCCCTGCGCAGCGGCAGCATCGACGTCGCCATGTCCGTGCCGCTGACCAACGCCAGCCAGTGGACGAGCGCCGGCAAAGTCGTGTATTTCTCCGACCGCTCCTATCAGGGCCTGACACTCGACCCGACCGTGGCTCCCTTCGACGACCCGCACGTCCGCAAAGCCATCGCGTACAGCATCGACAAGATGCGCCTGATCTCGGAGGTACTGGACGGGCACGGACAGGCGGCCACCGGTATCGACGCCCCGGCGCAGTTGGCCGCCCTGGGCGGGGACGACACGGATGCGCTGGTCGCCGCGCTGCCGGCCTACCCACACTCGTTGACCCTGGCTTTGGAAGAGATGGCCCAGTCGGCGGTCCCGGAGGGCTTCGCGGTGCAACTCACCTATCCGGCCGGCTACCCCGAAGTGGGCGAGGCTTCCCTGGTGGTGTCGGCATGCCTGGCGCAGATAGGCATCTCCGTGACCGTGAAAGAAATCCCGCTGGAGGACTGGCTGATGTCGGTCGGCGACGGCGAACAAGGGCTGGCCTGGATGGTCTACACGCCGACGACGCCGATCCCGTGGGAGATCTCCTCCTGGCTGCTGAACGCCTCCGGCCCCACGACGAACCCGGCCAACTGGACCAACAAGAAAGTCGCCGCCAAGATGGCCTCCATCGACACGATGACCAAACCGAGAGACCAGTTGGACGCCGTCCTGAGTGCCACCAAGACAGCCCTGACGGAAGCGATCTACGTCCCGGTCTATTGGGGCGAAACCGCCATGGCGTTGCGGCCGGGTGTGCAAGCCGACGACTTCGACTCCACCACGCTGCGGACAAACTGGGTTGCCGCGTTCACCGTGAAGTGACGCGATGTGTTCTCAGCGGAGCGTGCCGAACATCTCCGGGCGGATGCGGCGGTAGAACTCGTACAGCACGGGCACGGTGGATTCGACGGTCTCGGGCGACATTTTGCCCGTGATGCGGATCAGGTAGTCGTCGCGGATGCAGAAGACCGGACCCACGTTCGGCAGCATCAACCACTCCATCAAATCGGGGTTGAGCAGGGCACGCGCGTAGTCCATGTCTTGGGCGCGTATCTGGTACTTGTCGCTGAAGGCATCCCATTCCAGGGGAGGTGGGGCCGGGGTACCCCCAAAGAAGCGGACCACGCGGTCGGCGAACTTGGTGACAGAGCGCAACACCGGCGGATCGAGGTCCAGGTTGGGCAGGGCCACGGGCAGGCGCAGCGCGACAACGCCGATATCGCCGAGGTCAGGATCCTTCCTGTTGTTCGTCAGCCCCTCGTGCCCGAATGCCAGAAAGTCGACGCCCTGGAACTGGCCGAAGACGCCTTGGCGCACCCGGGCCCACCTGGAGTACATGGTGAGCCACCCCAGGGACTTGAAGAACAGCAGTTGCGTAGGTTTGGCCTGAAACTGGTAGCCCTTCGCCGCGGCGTACTGGGCCATCCGCTTGTTGCGCAGATGCGTGCGCATGATGCGGACGCAGATCGGCAACACGATGGTGAAGAAGACAATTCCGCCGATGACAAGCGTCAAAGTCAAGGCTGCGAGGGTCTTGTCGTCCATGTATGCCCCCTGTCGAAGAGCGAACAGTTGAGTATACGTGTCCGATCAAACCGTTTCCCAGACGGGACGCGCCCCTGTGGGCGGACGACATGCGTGAGGGCAGGCCGCCCATTGGGCTCAGCGTTTCAGCAGGCGGCCCACCAGGCCCAGCAGGGCGCCCAGGCCGGCGAATACCAGGGCCAGCACTTGCCACAAAGAAAAGCGATCCCGCTTGGCGGGGACGGCTGGCGGCGGCGGGGGATCGGGCAGCGCGTGGGCTTCGGTGACTTCGAAACTGTCGTCCGGGTGCAGGGTCCACGAGATTTCTTGAGGGCGGCCCGCGTCGGCGGCCACCTTGGCCCCGATCTCGGCCAGGTCCAAGGCTTGATCGTCGTCCAAGATGGCGGCTCCGCGGATGGCCCGGACCACGTCGTTTGTGGCGCCCTCGGCGCCGGCGCCTTCGATGATGGCGGCCTTCTTGCCGAGGCGGCGGGTGACCACTCTGCCGTCGGCGACCACGATCTCATCAGGCGGGGCCGCGCTTTCGGGCAGGGCCGCTTTGATGACTGTCTTATGGGCTGCGTCGTCTGCCCGCATTACCCCCGCGGCTACGACTCCCGGATCTTGTTCCACAACCATGCCCTCCAACTTAGCCCGGGCGGCGGCTTTTGAAAGGCCAACCCGGCAATCAACGCCATGCTCAATCCAACTAAGGCGATGAGAAGCACCAGCACGTTTCCCCCCGATATGCAATGCGCCCCAGGAACTTGCCCAAACATGGACCGACGGTGGTGGTTTCTGAGCCGCTGTCCGCGCGTTTGCCCCCTATGCGCTCATCAGCAGCGTCATCGGCCACCACCGTCGACACCCATGTCAGTGCCCATGTGTCCCCCGAACATGAACACTCCGCTTGGTGGTCCGGGCCCGGAGGTTCCGGCGTTCCCCCCGTTCACTGGAACTCCGGACCCGTTGGCGGTCATTCCTGATCACCAACACCACCACCGCTTTGTGAGAAGGGCTTTCGCTCCTTCTGTCTTCCAATAAGATAGCAGACGTTCCCGAACCACGTCAAGCGACATACGCATTATATGTATCGATATTACTTAGACTGGTGACGCCCCTTACGTAGTCGCAGTAACGAACTCACTTACCTGCCTCTGGCGCGCATTCCACAGCTCTTTCAGGTCCCATGCGTTCTCGGCTTGGATGCTCACGCCGCGGACTCCCGTGCGCCGGGTGCGACCCGCTATCACAAGCAATTTCGTCCCGAAGAGCAGCGGCCCCGCGAGTTCTTGCGCGTCCTCGAAGAAGGTGCAGTCCGCGCAGCCCGAGCCGTCGTCCAAACTGATGAAGACCACGCGTTTGCCGCTGCGCATGGGCGGCGTCTGAGTGGCCACGCGGATGCCCGCCACCAACACTTCCGATGAACTGCGCAGCCCCAGCAAATCCGCCGCGGGCACCACGCCCAACTCGTCCAGCAGCGGCCGGTACAACTCGATGACGTGTTCGCTCACCTCCGCAGACAACACGTCCAGCTCCGCGCTGACCTGTTCCAACGGCGTCGGCGCGGGCGCGGCCTCCATCAGGGAACGGTCGTCGAAGACGATCGGCAACTGCCCCTGGCCGGTGTTGGCCGGGCGCGACTTCGCGGCCGCCAGCCGCCGCGCGTAAGCGATGATGTCGCCGCGGCCGCGGCCGGGAGCCAGGCAATCCAGCGCACCGACTTGGGCCAGCCGAATCAGCAGCGCCCGCGAAGGCGCCGCCCGCAGATAGAAATCGGACAGGGATTGGTAGGGCTGCCCGGCGAGGATGCGCTTCACTTCCGCCGCTGTGATGCCGTGCACGTCGCGCAGGGAGAGGCGGATGCCCAATGTGTCGGACTGCGTCCGAGATCCCGGAACAAGTCCGGGATGACTGGTGGGGGGAGCGTGGGGAGCAGAACCCAACCCGTCATGCACCGCAGGCGTGCCCTCATGAGCGTGGGGGACGACGTAGTACTCGTCGCGGGATTCGTTCACGTCGAGGGGCAGGATCGGCACGCCCATACGGCGCGCTTCCGCCATCAGGAGGCGGCGGGGATACATGCCGGGGTCGTGTTCGAAGATGCCCGCCAAGAATTCGGCCGGATAGTGCGTTTTCAACCACGCCGACTGGTAGGTGGCCAGGGCGAATGCGGCAGCGTGGGCTTTGCAGAAGCCGAAGCTGCCGAAGCCTTTCAGCACCTCCCAAATGCGATCCGCTTGGGCCGCGGAGAAGATGCGCCGCCCCTGCTCGTCGCGGCGGCCGGCGATGGCCTTGAAGAAGGCGTGCTGCAGGAAGCCCATGTCTTTCTCCATCCGGCGGCGGATCTCGTCCGCCTCGGCAAGGCTCACCCCCATGCATTCATGCAGGATGCGCAGCACGTGCTCGTGGTAGATGACGACGCCGAAGGAACCGAGCAAGAAAGCGCGGAAACGCGGATGCAGATAGTCGGGCTGGCGGAAGCCAAGCTTGGCCTCGACGAACGGCGTCACCATGTTGCCCTTCATCGGGCCGGGCCGGAACAGCGAAATGTCGGCTATCAAATCCTCGAAACAGTCGGGCTGCATCTTGCCGACGAGTTCGCGCTGCCCCGGGGATTCGATCTGGAACATGCCCAGCGTGTGCGTGGAGCGGATCGCGTCGAACGTGGCCGCGTCGTCGTGCGGGATGGCGTCCAAATCGACCACGCCGTCGGCGGAGACGTAGCGCGCGTCCACTTCCAGCCCGCCCGCCAAAGCCGCCCGCGGCCCGTGCACCCGCGCGATCTCGCGCACCGCGTGCGCCATCGCCGACTGCATCCGCACGCCGAGCACGTCCAGTTTGAGCAAGCCCATGTCGTCGATGTCGTCCTTGTCGAACTGGCTCATGGGCAGACCCATGCCGCTGGGCTGCACGGGCGTGACAGACAGCAGCCCGGCGTTGCCGAGAATCACCCCGCATGGGTGCATGGAGATGTGCCGGGGCAGGCGGTCGAGCCGTTCGGTCAGATCGACGAGCAGTTCCAACTGGGGATGCCCGGCGACGTCGGCGGCCAGTTCGCGCAACTCGGGGGCGTTGTCCAGGCGGGCGCGGAAGTCGCGGGCGTTCATGCGCCACAGCGACCCGGCGATGCGGCCGATGCTCTCCTCGGGGATGCCGAGCGCCAGGCCGGCGTCCCGGGTGGCGCCGCGCGCCCGGTAGGCGTTTTGCATGGAGAGCAGCGTGACGCGGTGTTCGCCGTAGCGGGCGAAAATGGCCCGGTAGATCTCGTGCCGGCGGGCGGCTTCCACGTCGATGTCGATGTCGGGCAGCGTGGAGCGCTGAATGCCGAGGAAGCGCTCGAAGATCAGGTCGTGCTCCAGCGGATCGACGTTGCTGATGCGCAGCAGGTAGTTGACCAGCGAACCGGCGCCGGAGCCGCGCGCCTGGACCCGCACCCCCAGCTCGCGGATCAGTCGGGAGACATCGGCCACCGTGAGGAAATAGCCGGCGAAGCCGAAAGCTGCGATGGTCTTGAGCTCGTCGTGCATCCGCTGCTCGGCGCGGCGCAACTCGGCCTGGGCGGCGTATGGATACCGCTCGATGAGCGCTGTGCGGCAACGTTGCAGCAAGACAGCCTGCGGATCGCCGTCAATGCCGAGCAGGCTGAGCTCTGGCACTTTGGGCTGCCGCCACGCCAGGTCGGCCACCGGGTCGAGTTGGCAGCGTTCGGACAGCTCCCGCGTCTGGGAAAGCAAGTCGAGCACTTGCAGCTTGCCGAAACCGGCGTGCTCAGCGATTTGCGCGGCCAAGGCCTCCATCGCGGCCGGCGGCTTCAGCCAGGCCTGCGCGTTGGGCTGCGGGGTGAACGAGCCGAGCGGCAGCAGCAGCCCGGCCGCGTCGAGGACGTCCCCGGTGACGGCGTCGTCCGGGGCCAAATAGCGGGCGGCGTTGGTGAGCACGGCCGGAGTCTGGGTCTCGCGGGCCAACCGCCACATCGCGGCGGCGTGCGCGAGGCTGCGGGACGTGCCCGGCTGGGTGTGGTGGCACACGATCTCCACGGCGACGCTCCCCTGCCCGCGCCACCACCCGAGCAGCGCCTTCGCCTTGCCGATGTCCCCCGCGAGGACGGCTTGGCCCACATCCGAATCGGGCCCGAGCAGCACGGTGGCCACGGGGCCTTGCTCGCCATCCAACAGCACGGCCGGGTGGTTGCGGCGCAGCAGCGCGGCGCGGTTGGCGGAGCCGTGCGCTTTGGGTTTGGCGCCTTTGCGGGGGACGTGCGCGGCGGAGATCAGCCGCACGAGCCCAGCCCAGCCGAGCCCGGAATTGCGCCCGTGCGCGATGACTGTGATGGCGCCCGGCGTCTCGCCTTCAATCGTCAATTCCACTCCCACTACGGGCGCTATCCCCGCGGCAAGGCAAGCCCGGATGTGCCGCACGGCCCCGTAGAGCCCGTCCCGGTCGGTGATGGCGGCCGCCGGGGCTCCCTGCGCGGCGGCGGCCTGCGCCAACACCTCGGGCCGCGCGGTCCCGTAATGCGCGGAAAAGGCGCTGGCGACGTGCAGGTGGGTGAAGCTCATTCATACATCCGAATCACTCGCCACCAGTCTTCGCCGACGGCCAAATCGAGCCGCACGACATCGGCGCCGTCGTCGGAGAGCGCCTGCACCTGCCACATGGGCCGTTCGAGCAATTCCGCCCCGAGCCCCGCGGGCGCCCGCTCGGCCACCTGCCACCACGGCACCCGGTCCACCCAGGGCACGGGCTTGGCGCACACGAGGAATTCCCGCCCGCGCCACTGCATGCGCTGCGGCACCCCGTGTGCCGTCGTCCACACGACGGCCGGCTCGTCCAACGCCAGCACAGCTCCCGCCGCCCCCACTTCTATCACACAACTGTACGATAAAATCCAAGTGTAAGCCCGCGCCAGGACAGAATTCAACGGGCACCCGGTCGGGCCTAGCCCCAGCACCGTCATCCCGGACTCGTTCTTACCCCACAAAGTGTCCTCGCTTCGCTGCGGTACTTTGCGGGGACCCCTGATCGCTGCCGAAGCCCCAGCACCGTCATCCCGGACTCGTTCCGGGATCTTGGGACGAAGTCCCATGCGCGCCGCAGGCGTGCCCTCACGGGCACACGGACTGCGTCCGAGATCCCGGAACACCACCCCACAAAGTTCTTCGATACTTTGCGGGGACCCCGGAACAAGTCCGGGATGACGGTTGGGGTAGGCAGGGTGACAGGGTTGGGTGCTTTGCGGAGCGATAGTTAACGATTTCATAACCTCTGTGATAATCGACGATTTCGGACCGCGCGCACCCGTAGAATTCCCCTAATACGTGGCGTACGCGCCACCCCACGATCGCCCAGGGGGCTGCTCGGATCACCAGCAGCCCCCTGGTGCCATTTTGGCCAGTAGACTCTCCTCAGCCCTCGTAGCCCAACGGTAGAGGCAAGCGGCTTAAACCCGCTCAAGTATCGGTTCGAATCCGATCGGGGGCACCGGGTCTTGGGAGTAGGCTGGAAGCGGCTCCCGCGAACAGAAAGAGCAACATGCATCTCGCTTTCGTGTCCATGCACACATCCCCCGCCATGCAGCCCGGATCGGGCGACGCCGGGGGGATGAACGTCGTCGAACGCGCCCAAGCCGAAGCGCTCGGAAAACTCGGGCACCACGTCGAGCTGATCACGCGGCGCAACTCCCCCAGCGATCCCGACGTCAGCGATCTCGCCCCCAACGTCACCCTGCGGCACCTCACCGCCGGGCCCACCACCCCACTGCCGAAGAGCGTCATCGACCAGCACATCGCGGAGTTCGCCCAAGGCTTGGCGGCGCTGGGCGAATACGACCTGGTCCACTCCCACCACTGGATGTCCGGCGTCGCCGCCTTGCCCCTGGCACACGAACGCGGCATTCCGCACGTGCAGAGCTTCCACTCCGTCGCCGCGCTGCCCGGACGCAGCCTCCACGAAGGCGAACCGCCTGAATCTCCGGCACGCGTTCCCGGCGAAGCCCTTGTCGCGCAGCAGTCGGACGCGGTGGTGGCGATCTCCGCCGCCGAAGCGCGCACCGTCATCGAACGCTGCGGCGCCGACCCCGACAAAGTGTCTATCGTCTCCCCCGGCGTCGACCGGGAAATCTTCCGGCCACTGGCCCCCGGCGAAACCCGCTACGGCGACTGGGAACGCGGCTACGTCCTTTTCGCCGCCCGCCTGCAACCGTTGAAGGGGCCCGACTTGGCGATCTCCGCGATCGCCGAGGTGCCGCGGGAAATCCGCCCGCACCTGGTCGTCGCCGGCGACACCTCCGCCGATTTCGCTGACTACTCCGCCAAACTCCACGATCTGGTCGACTGCCTCGGCCTGGGCAACGACGTCACCTTCCTCCCGCCGCAATCCCGCGCCGACCTGGCGATGCTGATGCGCGGCGCCCGGGTGGTGCTCGTGCCCTCGCATTCGGAAACCTTTGGCCTGGTGGCCCTGGAGGCGGCAGCCAGCGGGACGCCGGTGATCGCCGCCGCGGCAGGCGGGTTGCGCGAGGCCGTGGCCCACGCCGAAACTGGGCAGTTGATGGACTCCCGCAACGCCGAAGATTGGGGCAAAGCCTTGCGCCGCCTGCTCACCGAGCCCGGATTGCTGCGCCGGATGGGCGTGGTGGCCCGCGTGCACGCCCGCCGTTTCGACTGGGACTTCGCCGCCAGCCGCCTGGAAACGCTCTACACCGGGCTGATCAATGGGTGAGGGCCAACCCCGGCGCGTCGCCATCCTGCACGCCCATCCCGACGACGAGACGCTTTCCACCGGGCCACTCATCCTCGACTTGGCCGCCCAAGGTATACCTGTCGCCGTCGTCACCGCCACCCGGGGCGAGCTGGGCGAAATCGTCCCCGGCAGCCTCCCTCCGGGCGCCGACCTGGTCGCCGCGCGGGAAGCCGAAGTGCGCCGCGCCACCGCCATCTTGGGCGCCGAACACTGCTTCCTCGGCACACCGCCCGCCCGCGCAGGCGGCACTGAACGGCGCTACCGCGACTCCGGCATGGCCTGGGTGACGCCGACACTCGCTGGCCCGGCCCCCAACGCCGACGCGGCCGCCCTGGCCAACGTGGGCCTGGCCGCGCCCACCGCCGACTTCGCCGCGTTCTGCCGGGCCTGGGGCGCGACCGAGATCGTGTCCTACGACGACGCCGGCGGATATGGGCACCCGGACCATGTGGCCTGCCACCGCATCGCCGCCGCGGCGGCCGCCGAATTGGGTTTGCCCTGCTGGGAAGCGGCGCCGGAAGCCGACGGCACAGCCCCCGCGGACGCGCTGGTCGCCGCGCTCACCTGCTATGCCACCCAGTTGCGCGTCAGCGACGGCCAGATCGTCCACGTGGGTGGGCAGCGGCAAGCCATTGCGACTAGGGTTGCCCTCAAATGCTCCAGGAAGGAATGAGATGGTCAAGCACATCGTCATGTGGAACTTCGCCGAAACCGCCGAAGGCGCCACCCGGGCCGAGAATCTGCGCAAAGCCAAGGCCGGCTTGGATTCCCTGCAAGGGCTGCTGCCCGGCCTGCGGAAGCTCGAAATCGCGCTGGGAGCAGACGGCCTGGAGCATTCCTACGACATGGTGCTGTACTCCGAATTCGACACCGCCGCGGATCTGAAAGCCTATGCGACACATCCGGACCACGTCGCGCAGGCCACCTTCATCAAGGCCTGCGCCACCGCCCGAGTCGCCTTCGACTACGAGATATAGCGTTCGGCTGGTCAAACCCCCCGTCATCCCGAACTCGTTCCGGGATCTTAACCCCACAAAGTGTCCTCGCTGCGGTGCGGTACTTTGCCGGGATCCCCAATCGCGTCATCCCGGACTTGTTCCGGGGTCCCCGCAAAGTATCGAAGAACTTTGTGGGGTGGTGTTCCGGGATCTCGGACGTAGTCCGTGTGGCCCGCCAGGGGCACCCCTGCGGGGTGCATGGGACTACGTCCCAAGATGCCGGAACAAGTCCGGCATGACGGGGAGGGGATGCCGGAACAAGCCCGGCATGACGCGGAGGGGATGCCGGAACAAGCCCGGCATGACGGGGAGGGGTTGCCGGAACGAGTTCGGCATGACGCGGAGGGGTGCGTCGCGCAGGTGTCCGGGATGACAGGGTGGGGGTGTCCGCAGGCCGAACCAGGTCCGATTTAGGCCGACGTGCCCGGAAACCTAGAATCGCCCTTTACGATAGAGGCGGGTTTACGGCCAGTGATTGGAGAGTTAATGCCGGGTCTTAGCAGGCGTGCGGCGTTGTTGGGCTTGGCGGGAGTCGCCCTCGGCGGATGCACGGTCACCCCACCTACGAGTCTCGTGGATCCGAGCACGAGCCCGCAACCGTCCTCACCCGAACCCGCGCCGACGCCGACCGAGACGCCCACGCCGACGCCAACCGTGGACACGACGCCACGCTGGCCGCTCACCGGCAAACCTTTCAAAGACGGCGACGAGGCGAAAGCTAGGCACATGGCCGTGGCCGTCAAAGTGCCCGTCGAGATGCGCTCGTTCCCGCAATCCGGCGTTGACAAGGCCGACATCGTCTTCTGGGAAGCCCAAGGCAAGTCGTACGACATCACGCGGCTGTGCGCCATCTTCCATTCCAAGTGGCCCACCGAAGGGGCCAACCCGGTGCGTTCCGTCAGGCCGGTGGACGTGGCGCTCATCTCGCCGCTGAAGCCCGTGCTCGCCTGCGCCTCGGCCACGCCGTGGGTGATCAAGTACGTCAAGAAGAACAAGAAATACATCGAGCTGCGCGAAAAGCTGGGCGACAAGTCCGCCCGCTGGGGATACAAGAACCTGGGCACGTGGTGGCTGGGCAGCGGCGTCTCCGACAAGCTGATCATCGCCTACCCGAAGCAGCTCTCCGCCGACGGCACGCTCTCGAAAGACGAGATCCCGCCGGTGTATTTCCCCTACCACGCGCCGGACGGCGAACCGTCCACGGTCAACGGGCTGCCGGTGACGCAGGTCACCCTGCAATACAAGGGCTCCAAGGCCCCGGCTACGGCCAGCGCCGGCGACGGTAAGGAGCAGCACCGCTACACGTACGACGCCGAAAACAACAACTGGCCGGCGTCCATCAACTTCCAGCACATCAAGTACAAGAAGTGGCGCAAGTACACCGTCCGCAACGGCACCCGGGTGGCGCCCGACAACGTGCTGATCCTGTTCTGCAACTGGTCGATGGGCGTGCTGAAAGGCTACAAAGGCCACGTGGAGCCGATCTACGAGATCATCGACGGCTCGGACAAGTTCATCTACATCCACGGCGGCAAGTACGTGACCGGCACCTGGACGAAAGGCAAGATCACGGACTTGTTCACCTTCACCCTCGACGACGGCACCCCGCTGCAGATGGCGCCGGGCAAGACCTGGGTCGAGATGCCGAACGGCACCACCAAGATGACCATCGCCGACGGCAAGATGAGCATCAAGTAGCGGAACTGATGACGCCCAGGCCAAAACGGATCCTGTTCCTGTTCTCCGACACCGGGGGCGGGCACCGGGCAGCGACCGAAGCGATGATCGAGGCGATCAACCTGGAATTCCCGGGCAAGTTCGACTGCAAGATGGTGGACTTCTTCCGGGAGTACTACCCGGCCCCGTGGCGTTTCGCGCCGGAAATCTATCCCACGACGACGAAAATCGGCGTCTGGGGCCTCGCCTACCGCAGTTCCGACGGCCGGGGCCGGGCCCGCGCGCTGACCGGCCTGCAATATCCGATGCTGCGCCGCGGCCTGCACCGGCTCGTCGCCGAGAATCCAGCCGACGTGATCATCTCGGTGCACGCGCTGGTCAACGCCATGTTGCCGCGGGCGATGCGCAAGAACCCGTCGCCGTTCGTGATCGTGGTCACCGACATGGTCTCCACCCATGCGTTCTGGTACGACCGGCGCGCCGACCTGATCCTCGTCCCCACCGAGCCAGCCCGGGAGCGCGGCGTCAAGTTCGGCGTGCCCGCGGGAAACCTGCGCGTGGTCGGCATGCCCGTCGCCGACCGTTTCAACGACCCAATCGACGCTGCCGCGTGGAAACGCGAACAGGGCTGGCGCGAAGACTTGCCGACCGCGCTGTTGGTGGGCGGCGGAGACGGCATGGGCCCGCTGAAACGCGTAGCCAAAGCCATAAACTACGCCAAACTGCCGCTGCAATTGGCCGTCATCTGCGGTCGCAACGAAGAACTCCAAGCCGATCTGCGGGCCGTGCGTTGGCAAATCCCGGCGCACATTTACGGCTTCACCCACGAGATGCCGGCGTTCATGGAAGCCGCCGACATCCTGATCTCAAAGGCCGGGCCCGGCACGATCAGCGAAGGTTTCATCAAAGGGCTGCCGATCATCCTCTACTCCCGCTTCGTCGGCCAAGAAGACGGAAACGTCAGCTACGTGGTGGACAACGGCGCCGGAGTCTGGGCACCAAGGCCCCGCGAAGTAGTCGACACGCTGCGCGAATGGACCGAAAACCCCCAGGAATTGCGGCGCGTGGCGCAGATCAGCCGGAGCCTCGCCCATCCGCAAGCCTCCCGCAACATAGCCCGCATCATCGCCGAACAATGCGGCGTCGAAGCCTGATCCGCAAGTCTTAGCGCTGCTGGGCGAATCGCGAAATGGCAAGGGAGTTGCCCGAAAAGCCCCTCAGTCACCATTTGGGTGGGCTAGCCTCGTTTGGGTGAAGGTGTGGAGGGCCAGAATCATCGCAGGCGTGAGCGCGCTCGCGCTACTGGGCGGTTGCGCCCTGACGCAGCCCGCGGAGACCGAGCCGGCGCTGGCGCAGCAGACCACGACCACCCCCACCTACTCGCCGGCGATCATGCTCCCCGATCCCACGCCCACACCCACGGCCACGACACCCACGACGACACCCACCCCGACGCCGACCGTGACCCCCACCACAGTCGAGGTGGCCGCCGACGTGGACTGCACCGTCGCCAAATGCATCGCGCTCACCATCGACGACGGGCCTTCGGAACGCTCCGGCAAAGTGCTCGACACGTTGAAGAAGTACAACGTCAAAGCCACGTTCTTCCTGGTCGGCAACCGCATCGGCAACTACACCGCGGCCGTCAAACGCATGGGCGCCGAGGGGCACTCCGTCCAAAACCACTCCTACAGCCACCCCGAGTTTTGGTACATGTCCTCCGCCCAGATCAAGAGCCAACTCACGAAAACCAGCAAGCTCATCAAGAAATACACCGGCACAGCGCCGACCATGTACCGCCCGCCCTATGGTGAATCGAACAAGACCGTCCGGAAAGTCGGCAAGAACCTCGGCCTCGCCCAAGTGCTGTGGGACATCGACCCCAAAGACTGGAAGGACCGCGACGCCGACACGGTAGCCAAGCGCGTCATCAAGAACGCCAAGCCCGGCTCCATCATCCTCACGCACGGCCTCTACTCGTCAACGATCAAGGCGTACAAGAAGTTCATCCCCGAGTTGCAAGCGAAGGGCTACGTCTTCGTCACCGTCGACCAGCTCTTCCCCAAAGGCATGAAAGCAGGCACCAACTACGCGTGCCAGGCCGCGCCCAAGTGCCGCGAACCGGCGTAAGAGGCTTGCCCCGGCAGTGCGCCTGCCCCACCACCCGTCATGCCGGACATGTTCCGGGGTCCCCGCAAAGTACCGCAGCGCAGCGAGGACACTTTGTGGGGTGTTGTTACGCGTTCTTCGCCTTGGCGATGCGCTCGCGCAGGGCCGCCAACTGGCCGGTCAACTCCGCCGGGAGCTTGGCGCCGAACTGGGCGAAGTACTCTTCGGTCAGATCGGCCTCGCCCGCCCAGGCGTCCGGGTCGAGTGCGAACAGGGCCTCCAACTCGGCGTCCGAAATCTCCAGGCCGTCCAAGTTCAGATCGCCCTTCTTCGGCAGCCGGCCGCTGATCGCGTCCACAGCCTCAATCTCGCCGGCGACGCGGCGCAGCGCCCACTCGATCGGGCGCGAGTTGTCGCCGAAGCCCGGCCACAAGAACTTGCCCTCGGCAGACTTGCGGAACCAGTTCACCTGGAAAATGCGCGGAGCCTTGTCGCCGAGCACCTTGCCCATCTTCAGCCAGTGACCCCAATAGTCGGCCATGTTGTAGCCGCAGAACGGCAGCATCGCGAACGGATCGCGGCGCAGCGCGCCCACAGCGCCCTCAGCGGCGGCAGTCTGCTCGGACGAGACCGTGGCGCCCACGAAAACGCCATGCTCCCAGTCGTAAGACTCGCTGATCAGCGGCACATTCGTAGCGCGGCGGCCGCCGAACAACACCACGTCGACCGGTACGCCCTGCGGGGCCTCCCACTCCGGGGCGATCGACGAAGCCTGGTCCGCGCGGACCGTGAAGCGGCTGTTCGGGTGGGCGGCCGGCTTGTCGGAAGCGGGCGTCCAATCGTTGCCCTGCCAGTCGATCAAGTGCGCCGGGGGCTCCTCAGTGAGGCCCTCCCACCAAATGTCGCCTTCGTCCGTGAGCGCGACGTTCGTGAAAATCGTGTCGTGATCCAACGCGGCCAACGCCGTCGGGTTCGTCTTCGTGGACGTGCCCGGCGCGACACCGAAGAAGCCCGCCTCCGGGTTGATGGCGTACAGCCGGCCATCCGGTCCCGGGCGCATCCACGCGATGTCGTCGCCAATCGTCTCGACCTTCCAGCCCGGGATAGTCGGGCGCAGCATAGCCAGGTTCGTCTTGCCGCAAGCTGACGGGAACGCCGCCGTCAGGTGGTACACCCGGCCCTGCGGAGACGTGATCTTCAAAATCAGCATGTGCTCGGCCAGCCAGCCCTCGTCGCGGGCCAACACCGAAGCGATGCGCAGCGCGTAGCACTTCTTGCCCAGCAGCGCGTTGCCGCCGTAACCCGAACCATAGGACCAGATCTCGCGGGTCTCCGGGAAATGCGTGATGTACTTGTCGTCGTTGCACGGCCACGTCAGATCCGGACGGGTGGCGCCCTTCTCGTCGCGCAGCGGATAGCCCACCGAATGGACCGCCGGCACGAACTCCGCGCCCTGGTTGATCAGCGACAGCGCCTCCGCGCCCATCCGCGTCATGATCCGCATGCTCACCACGACATACGGCGAATCGGTGATCTCGATGCCCAGCTTGGAAATCGGGCCGCCCAGCGGGCCCATCGAGAACGGCACGACATACATCGTGCGGCCCCGCATCGAACCGTCGAACAGCTTTGCCAACGTCACCTTCATCTCGGCCGGATCGGCCCAGTTGTTCGTGGGGCCGGCATCCTCGGCCTTCTCGGAGCAGATGAACGTCCGCGCCTCCACGCGCGCGACATCAGAAGGGGCAGACCGCGCCAAGTAACTGCCCGGGCGCTTGATCGGGTTGAGCTTGATCAACATACCGGCGTCAACCATCTCCTGATAGAGGCGATCGCGCTCAGCCACAGACCCGTCACACCAATAGATCGAATCTGGCTTCGTCAGGTCGGCGACGCCGTTCACCCAAGTCAGCAACTCCTCCGGAACCCCGGCCGGGGTGTTCGAGGTAATGTCAGTCATGATTCTCCTTGCTGCTCCGCGCCAAGCGAAGCTCTCCGAAGCACCACCCACGCTTAGCAGTGCCAAACACCAAACTACCGCACCAAGCGCCCAAACAAAGCCGTGTTCAATTACGCAGTTGGACTGATCCGCCCCACCCCGGTAGACTCATTCCCCGGCCAAGCGCCCGTAGCTTAATGGATAGAGCATCTGACTACGGATCAGAAGGTTGGGGTTTCGAGTACCTCCGGGCGCGCAAGATTGAGAGTGAAGTGTGTCTTGCAACGCAAGACCACTCGGACTCAATCTCGTCTATCGTCTGTGCCCTACACTGGCCAGGTGGCATACGATCCGAAAACCAACGAGCTGTCGTTTTCGCTGCCCCAAATTCTGGGCGGCGCGCTCGCGGCGGCTACGGCGGCGGTGATCGGATCGACGCTAGGAGTGGCCGGGACGGTCATCGGTGCGGCGTTGGCTTCGGTGGTCGGCGGCGTGCTCGGCACCCTCTACACCGCGGGCATCCACAAGACCAAGCGTGGGATCGACCACGCCGTGGCGAAGGTCATCTCGTCCGGCGAGGCAATGGCCCCCGATGCGCAATCCCTATCCGCCGAGACCAAAATCTTGCCGGCGGTCGAGCCCGCTGGAGAAACCGAGCAATTGCCCGCCGCACCTCCCGAGACGACGGCCGCCAGCGAGCCAGGCCGAGGGCAGCGGCTCGTCGTGCGCGCCGTGGTCGCGACCCTGGCCATCTTTCTGATCGCCTTCGTGGCCATCACCTCCTGGGAACTCGCCACTGGAAAGACCCTCTCCGGATCGCCGGGCACCACCGTCGGCGACGTGGTCGACCCGTCGGGCAACAGCGAACCAGAGCCGGAGCCCTCCGAATCCCCGACCCTGGAGCCGACGCCGGAAGAATCAACCCCATCACCCGAGCCGACCCCGGAAGAGCCGACGGAATCCCCGACCCTGGAACCAGAACCGACGCCGAGCGAATCCACCGCCGAACCAGCCCCCGAGCCCAGCGAGCCGGACTCTGTCCAAGATGCCGGATCAGGCGAGGCGTGACATTGTGAGCTACAGACCCAGGAAGGCTTTGATGGGGCCGAGTTCTTCTTGGGCTTGGGCATAGCCGGCTTCGTAGGCGGCGCGCAGGCTGGGGACGTCCGTGGTGGCGTTGGAGATCTCCATCCGCTTGGGGACGAACAGGTATGCCTGGCCGGAGGATTGCAGGTCGAAAAGCTCTTCGCGGGTGCGGTTGTAGCGCAGCCAGCGGTCGTTGAGAGCCGGCGGGACCGCAGGGAACTTGCGGAACCAGGCTTCGACCAGCCACGGGTTCCGCTGCGGAGACTTCGTATATTCGCGCTCCTGGGTGAGCACCACCAGGAAACGGGATAAACCCGCGTCCCGCGCGGCGTCGATGGGGAAACCGCCAGTGGGGCCGAGCGCGCCATCGATGTACGTCAGGCCGTCGATCTCCACCGGGGGCATCAGGATCGGCATCGTCGAGGAGGCGCGCACGCGGCGCATCAGCTTTGGGAGCGTGTCCAGATCGTCCTCGGTCCAATAGACCATACGGCCGGTCTCGCATTCGAAGGAGCCCAGCCGCCTGCGGGCTGGATTTGCCCGGAACGTATCGAAGTCGAACGGCAGCGACTGGCCGGGGGCGCCGGTTTGCTCGTAGATGTACGGCGCGTTGAACCAGCCCTTGCCTTGCAGGAACGTCCACGCGTTGCCGAACTTCGGGTCGGCGGCGAACTCGACGAACGAGATCCGCGCCCGCTCAGCGTCCCGGGAAAGGTAATTGACCGTGCAACTCGACCCGGCGGAAATGCCGGCGACGAAATCGAAGTGGATGCCCGCGTGCAGCAGCGTCGCGACCACGCCGGCCGAGTATGCGGCGCGCATGCCGCCGCCCTCGAAGAGCAGCGCCGTGTCAGTGACGTTGTTGGTGAGTTCCACGAGAGCCAGTGTAGTGCGGGACGATTTGGACAGCGCTTCGCGTCCGGGATGATCACAACCCCCACCGTCCTACCGGACTCGTTCCGGTATCTCGGACGAAGTCCGTCTGAAAAGCGCGAGCGCGCAGCGCTCTCAATCGGCCAGTTGGCCGCGCTCGGCGAGGTCGGCGAGGATCTGGTCGTGGAAGGCTTCGTCGATCTTGTACTTGGCCGAGTGCAAGAAGAAGGCGATCAGGATCATCCCCAGCGGAAGGATCAGCATTACCACCTTCATCAAGAAAAGGCCCTCGGCGGTGACGTCGGCGGGCGTTTGGGCGGCGTTGATCCCCGAGGCGATCAAGGTCATCGCGGCGATCTGGGCGGCCAGCGCGGCGCCCACCTTGTTTATGAACGGCTGCAGGGCGAACGTCACCGCGGTGTTGCGGCGCCCGGACTTCCAGTGTCCGTAGTCGATGGTGTCGGTGATAAAAGCGATCATCAGCACGATCACGAACGACGTGCCGATGAACAGCAACAGCGATGCGGCCGCGATGATGAAGATGTCCATGGGCGCGAAGAAGAAGGCCACATACCCCACGGTGATCAGGGCCACCGCCAAACGGAAACAGCCGCGGCGGTTCAAACGGCGGCGCAGCAGCGGGAAAACCAGATACCCGATCACCTGGCCGACACCCAAGACGGCCCCAAAGGGGGCGTACATGCCCTCGTCGCCGTACGCGTACTTGAAGAAATAGGTGCCGAACGTCGTCGTAGTGATGTAGCCCGTCATGAAAAGCACCATCGCGATGGCCGTCCAGAGCAGCTGGTCGTTCTTCACCACGGCGTCCAACACCTGCTTGGGTGTGACCTTCTCCTGCTCCACGGTGAGCTTGGGCTCGCGCGTGCCCAGCAGCGTGACGCACTGCCCCAGCACCATGATGACGATGATTACGGTGGCGAAGATCGTCCAGGCCGGCCGCACCCCGACCGCCGCGCCGAGCGCCGACGTGACCGGAATCACCGCGACGACGACTGCAAACAGCCCGATGGTGGCGAAAATCTTGGCCAGCGCGCCGATCTGCTCGCGCTGCTTTTGGTCGAGGGTGAGCGCGGGCAGCAATGACCAGTACGGGATGTCGTTCGTCGTCCAGGAAACGCTCCAAAGCATGTAGCAGCCCGCGAAGACGCCGATGAACGCCCCGTCGGCCAGACCCAGGTCCGTGAACAGCAGGATCGTGGTGACCGACACAGCCACCGTGCCGATCAGGATCCACGGTTTGTAATGCCCAAACCGGGACCGGGTGTTGTCCACGATCGAGCCCATGACGATGTCCAGGACGGCGTCCACCAGCCGGGCCAGCAGAATCAACACCGACACCCAGCCCAGCACCCAGTCGGACAGGTCGAGCGCTTCGGTCAGATAGTAAATCAAATACATGCTGACCAGGGCATACGTCATGTCACGCCCGAGCGTGCCGATGGAGAACGTCCATTTGTTGCGGCGCAACAGGCCGTCTTCGGCGGCGCCGGGTTGAGACGAGGTAGCCATGGGCAGCAGCATATGTCACCTACCACCTGGCCAGCCGGACTTGTTCCGGCAAACCCTACCCGTCATGCCGGACCTGTTCCGGCAAACCCCACCCGTCATGCCGGACCTGTTCCGGCAAACCCCACCCGTCATGCCGGACTCGTTCCGGCAAACCCCACCCGTCATGCCGGACTCGTTCCGGCAAACCCCACCCGTCATGCCGGACTCGTTCCGGCATCTTGGGACGAAGTCCCATGCGCGCCACAGGCGTGCCCCTACCGGGCCACACGGACTACGTCCGAGATCTCGGAACACCACCCCACAAAGTTCTTCGATACTTTGCAGGGACCCCGGAACAAGTCCGAGATGACGTGGCTGGGAGGCCGAGGGAACAAGGGGCCCCCGCAAAGTACCGCAGCGAAGCGAGGACACTTTGTGGGGTTAAGACCCCGGAACAAGTCCGAGATGACGGGCTGGGGGTCAAGGGCGCTTCGTCGGGCGCCTTCTTTGGGAACTCACAGGATTCGTACAGCGAGGGCTTTGCGCGGTGGGCCACAATGGTTGTCAGTCAGATGGAGGATTAGATGACCGACGAACAGCACGGCCCCACCGAGCCGACCCAGCCGCCGCAGACCGCGGCGCCGCTTGGCACGGGTCCGGCTTTCCCATCAGCGGCAGACCACTGGAAGACGAACCCGGCAACCGGTTCGCTCGGCTCCGCGCACAACGCGCCGACTTTCATCGCCCCGCCGCAAACCATCCCAGCCGCGCCCGCGCCGCCAACTTACGCCGCGTATCTCAACTCGCAGGCGCCCCAGACTCCCGCGCCGCTCGACCAGACGCAGCCGATCGGGCAGACCCCGGCCATTGACCAGACACAACAGATCCCGCTCGGCCAGACCCAGCAAATCCCGGCCACACCGCACTACTACGTCGGCGGGCCGGCCGGTTATCCCCAGGCGCAGCCCTACGCCGCCGCGACCGGCTACACACAGCCGCAGCAGGCCTATTCGCCGCCGCAAGCCAACTATCCCCCGCCGCAGTCACCCGACTATTACGCGGGCCAGCCCTATGCCTACACCCGCTACGCCTATGCGCCACCGGCCGCGCCCGTCGCGCCGCCCAAGAAGAAGAGCCATCCGGTCCGCAACGTCTTGGCCATCGCGCTCGCATTCGCACTGGGCATGGGCTGCTTCGCGGTGGGTGGCCGCTTTGTGTCCAGCATCCTGCCACAGGCCGAAACCACCCCCAAAGTCATCGAGCCGTACTATCCGGACGACGAGGAACAGGGCGGCTGGGACACCGAGCCGGTGCAGCCGACACAGCCGCGCAACGCGGACACGTCGGTGACCGCCGACCAGTCTCGCGGCATCGTGCTCATCACCGGCCTGTCCGACGGCGCGCAATCTTCGGGCACCGGCATGGTCTTGAGTTCCGACGGCAAAGTCCTGACCAACTACCACGTCGTCGCGGGCACCACCGAGCTGCAAGTCACCGTCGTCGACACCAACGCCGTTTACACGGCTAAGGTGCTCGGGTTCGACCAAGAACAAGACGTCTCGCTGCTGCAACTCCAGGACGCGTCCGGCCTGGCCACCGTCACCATCGACTATGACACGCTCAACATCAGCGACTCGGTCAGCGTCGTCGGCAACGCCAACGGCGGCGGTGTGCTGGTCCGCGCGGACGGCACCGTCACCGCGAAAGACCAAGACTTGACCGTCTCCTCCGACTCCCCCTGGGGCGCCGAAGAAGACCTCGAAGGCCTCATCCAGACCAACGCCAACGCCGAACCGGGCGACTCCGGCGGGCCGATGTTCGACGCGGAAGGCGAAGTCACTGGAATGACGACCGCCGGCTCCGAACGGCAGTCGATCAGCTACGCCATCCCGATCCAGAACGCGCTGAAAGTGGTCGCCGTCATCGAGGCGGGTCGCGACCAGGGCACCACCCGGGTGGGGCCGGCCGGCTACATGGGCGTCAGCTTCACGGAGACCAATAACCACCGCCGCCGCGGCGGCAGTTCCACCGGCCGCATGATCGCGCAAGTCGTTTCCGGCAGCCCCGCCGACCAGGTCGGCATCGTCCAAGGCTCCACACTGCTGACCGTTGACGGCCAGAGCCTCTACTCCGACACCAACCCGGCCACCATCATCCGGGCTCTCGAACCCGGCCAGACCGTTTCGGTCACCTGGATCGACCCGTACGGCGAACAACACACGGCGAACATGACCCTTGCGGAATCACCCGTGAACTGAGCCCGTGGCTGAGCCTGGCCACTGCATCGGCTACGATGCAATGAGCCGCAAGTCAGGAGGGTGATTGGATGGCCGGATCGCGCAAGTTGGTGATCGTAGAGTCGCCGACAAAGGCCGTCTCCCTGCAGAAATTCCTGGGGTCGGGATACGACGTCGAGTCCAGCCGCGGGCACATCCGCGACCTGCCGACGTCCGCCGCCGAAGTCCCCGCCAAATACAAGGGCGAGAAGTGGGCGCGCACCGGAGTGAACGTGGAAGGCGGCTTCGAGCCGATCTATGTGGTCGCCGCCGCCAAGAAGTCCATGCTCACGCAGTTGCGGGCCAAGCTGAAGCAAGCCGACGAACTCTACCTGGCCACTGACGAGGACCGCGAAGGCGAAGCCATCGCCTGGCACCTGCTCGACGAGTTGAAGCCGAAGATCCCGGTCAAGCGGATGGTCTTCCACGAAATCACCGAGGAGGCGATCAAGGAGGCCGTCAAGAAGACCCGCGAACTCGACACCGATCTGGTCGACGCACAGGAGACCCGCCGCATCCTGGACCGGCTCTACGGCTACGAAGTCTCGCCGGTGCTGTGGAAGAAGGTCACCCAGGGCCTGTCCGCGGGCCGTGTGCAGTCCGTGGCGACGCGGCTGCTCGTCGACCGGGAGCGGGAGCGGATCGCCTTCCAGAGCGCCGATTTCGCCGACGTTGAGGCGGTGCTGGGCGCAGCTGGCGGCGAACCGCCGACGTTCCCGGCCCGAGTGACTGCCGTCAGCACGCGCAAGCTCGCCACCAGCCGCGACTTCGACGCCCAAGGCAAGCTTGTCAAAGACCTGCTACACCTCGACCTGGCGGCAGCCCAAACCCTCGCAGACGCCTTGGCCGGAGCCAGCTTCGCGGTCAGCGATGTGGAGGCCAAGCCGTATGTGCGCCGCCCCTACGCCCCATTCCGCACCACGACGCTGCAGCAGGAGGCCGGCCGCAAGCTGGGCTTCACCGCGCAACGGACCATGTCGGTGGCCCAAGAGCTTTACGAGCGCGGTTTCATCACCTATATGCGCACCGACTCCGTCACCTTGTCCGGAACGGCGATCGCCGCGGCCCGGGCTCAGGTCAAGCAGCTTTTCGGCGGCAAGTACCTGCCCGAACGGCCGCGCCACTACTCGTCCAAAGTGAAGAACGCCCAGGAGGCCCACGAAGCCATCCGGCCGGCGGGCGAAACGTTCCGGACGCCGGAGCAGACCGGATTGAGCGGCGACCAGCGCAAGCTGTACGAGCTGATCTGGAAGCGGACCATCGCCTCGCAAATGAAAGACGCCGAGGGCCAGACGATATCGGTCAAGATCGGGGCCACATTCCCGCAGCGCATCACCATCACAGGTGTTGGCGAAGACCGCGTGGACACCGGGCGGGCGACGCTGGCAGCCTCGGGACGCACGATCACCTTCCCCGGTTTCCTGGCCGCATACGTCGAATCTGTCGACGACGACCAGTCGAGCGACGACGCGCAAACCCGGCTCCCGGCGTTGACGCAGGGCCAAACGCTCGACCCGGTGTCGTTCACAGCCGCAGCCCACCAGACCCGCCCGCCCGCGCGCTACACGGAGCCGTCACTGGTGGCCAAGCTGGAAGAATTGGAAATCGGGCGGCCGTCCACCTATGCCACCATCATCCGCACCATCACGGACCGCGACTACGTCTTCAAGAAAGGCCAGGCGTTGGTGCCGACATGGCTGGCGTTCGCTGTGACGCGCCTGCTGGAACAGCACTTCCCGAAGCTGGTGGACTACAAGTTCACCGCCCGCATGGAAGAAACCCTCGACGAGATCGCCAACGGCGACGCGGCCCGTTTGGGGGTGCTGCAAGAGTTCTACTTCGGCGCGGACGGCCTCAACGACCTGGTAAACAACCTGGGCGAAATCGACGCCCGCAAGATCGCCACGTTCCCGATCACCGACGGCATCGACCTGCGGGTGGGCCGCTACGGGGCTTACGTGGAGGACGCGGCGGGCAACCGGGCCAACGTGGACACAGACTTGGCGCCGGACGAATTGACCCCCGAGAAGGCGCGCGAGCTGCTGCAGAATCCCAGCGACGCGGAGCGCGAACTGGGCACAGTCCCCGAAACCGGACTGCCAGTGGTCGCCAAGAATGGGCGCTTCGGGCCGTACGTCACCGAAGTGCTGCCCGCAGACGCGCCGAAATCGGCCAAACCGCGCACGTCGTCACTGCTGGCTTCGATGTCGCTGGACACAATCACCTTGGAAGACGCGCTGCGGCTGCTGTCGCTGCCACGCGTGCTCGGCAAAGACGCCGACGGGCAAGAGATCACCGCCCAGAACGGCCGCTACGGCCCGTATCTGAAGAAGGGCGCCGATTCGCGTTCGCTCGAATCCGAAGAGCAGTTGTTCACCGTCACGCTCGACGAGGCGATTGCGATCTTCGCCCAGCCCAAAGTGCGCGCGGGCGCCCGCCGGGCCGCCGCCGGGCCGCTGCGCGAACTGGGCGCGGATCCGGCCACCGGCAAGCCTGTGGTGGTCAAAGACGGCCGCTTCGGCCCGTACGTCACCGACGGCGAAACCAACGCCACATTGCGGAAAGCCGATTCCGTGGAGACGGTCACCTTGGAGCGCGCCGCGGAGTTGCTCGCCGAGAAACGGGCCCGCCCGGCCAAGACCGTCAAACGCCGTTCGACGCGGGCAAAGAAGAAGTAGCGATGTTCATCGTCTTCGAAGGCGGGGATGGCGTCGGAAAGTCGACGCAGGCGAACGCGTTGGCCGACTGGCTGCGAGGCCAGGGCCGCGAAGTCGTGCTCACCTTCGAACCGGGCGACACGCCCGCCGGAGCCCACATCCGCGAAATCCTGCTGGATCCGGCCACCGGCGAGTTGCCGCCCAGCGCCGAAGCCCTGCTGTACGTCGCCGACAAGGCCATTCACGTCGAACAAGTCATCCGCCCGGCGCTCGCGCGCGGCGCCGTGGTGATCTGCGACCGCTACGTCGACTCGATGCTCGCCTACCAAGGGGCCGGCCGCATCCTGGACATCTCCGAGTTGGAAAGCCTGGCCGCCTGGGCAACCGGCGGCCTGCGCCCCGACTTGACGGTCTTGCTCGATCTCGACCCGGCCGAAGCCATGGCCGAAATCGAGACGCCGGACCGCCTGGAAGCCGAAGGCGCCGACTTCCACCAACGCGTCCGCGAGCACTACCTGGCCCTGGCCGACAAGCCCGGCTACGTCGTCATCCCGGCGCGGCTCCCCGCGGACGAGATCGCCGCGCGGGTCCGCGCCGCACTGGGATAGCGGGCTTCATCCGGAACACCCCACCCGTCATGCCGGACCTGTTCCCGCGTGTCCGCCCATGTGCGGTCCCAGCCGAGGAACAACGGACTGCGTCCGAGATCCCGGAACAAGTCCGGGATGACCCAAGAACGGAACCATCGGAACGCCCCACCCGTCATGCCGGACCTGTTCCGGCATCTCCGCACACAGTGCGGTCCCAGCCGACGGACAACGCACTACCTCCGAGATCCCGGAACGAGTCCGGGATGACCGGTGACGGAAACCCGGATCAGGCGACGGCCACCGGGTCGGACAGCAGCGTGATCGTGGCGTAGCCGGCCAGTTTCGCCGTCACCTTGACCGTGAGTTGCTTGCCCGAATCCTTGGCCACCGGGACGTAGCTGGACTTCGTCGCCTTCTTGATCGCCTTGCCGTCCAAGTACCACTGGAAGGTGTAGCTGGACGGGGTCGGAGTCCACGTGCCCACGTCAGCGGCCACCGGCGAACCCACGGCAGGCGTGCCCACGATCACGGGAGCCGGTGTGGCGGTGAACGCGAACTGGGCCACCTTGGCCGTCTTGGCGGAGGTCTGCGACTTCTTCTTGTAGCCGTCTTGGATGCCCGTCACCTTCACCTTCACGGTCTTGCCGATCTCGGACGGCGTCAGCGTGTAGGTGGCCGAGGTCGCGCCGGCGATCTTGGACGAGTTGCGGTACCACTGGTAGGTGAACGCCGTGCCGGCGGTCCAGCCGGAGGTGTCCGCGGTCAGCGTCTGCCCGTCGGCGGCGACGCCCTGCACGACGGTCTTGGCCGTCAGCGTGCCGTAGCCGATCTTGGACGTCTTCGAACTCATCTTGGAAAGCGTGTCGATGAAGCCGGCGTGCTTCCCAACCACCTGCACGGTGATCTTCGAGCCGCGGTCGGCGGCGACCAAGTCGTAGGTGGCCTGGTCGGCTCCGGCGATGGCCACGCCGTTGCGGTACCACTGATACGAGTACGAGTTCGGCATCGGCTCCCACTTGCCATACGACGAAATGGTGAGCGTCTTGCCGACCTTCTTCGTGCCCTTGATCTTCGGCGTCCCGATCTTGGCGAACTCCTCCAACGGCGTCGCCCATTCCAGGTTGCGCACCGCGCCGATCAACGTGGCGATGGCCTCGTCCACATCCAACTGGCTGGCTGTCACATCGTCCAGGACAGCGCGGCCAGCAACCAAAGCGGCCGAGTAGGCCAGCGTGGATTCGACCGTGTAGCCGGACAGATCGACATTGGCTTCCACCAGGGCGCGCAACGCCGTCTTGTCGACAACCGTGTGCACTGTGCCCGCCGGTTCCAAAGCACCCAAGGCAACCGCCAACTGCTGGGCGATGTCCAGTGACTCGGGCCGTGTCGTCGCCGGGTCGGTCAGAGCCGCGTTGGCGTCGGCCAACACTGCTTGCAGCGCAGCCCAGGACTCGGCGGTGTACGAGGCGGCAGTCAGCGACTCGGCATGGTCGACCACAGCCGTCAGCACGCTCAGGTCGGCGACCAGGGCGTTGACCGCGGCCTGGACGTCGGCGAGGGCGTCGTCCACCTGGGTCTGGGTCGGAACACCCGCGATGACCGCCTCGGCGCGCGCCTTCGCCCGCACCAAGTTCAGCCAAGACACCGAGGTGTAGTCCTCGGGATCCAGCGCGGTCAACTGGACCAGCGCCGCCTCCAAGTCGGTCATGTGCACCACGGGAGCCACCACGGTGATGGTGGCGGTGGCCGTCATCGGCGCGGTGGCCGAGCCGGTGCCCGAAGGCAGCACGCCGGAGACTGTGCCCGTCACCGTGAACGTGCCGAGGCCCGCGTACTGGGCCGGGTTGACCGCGTCCCAAACCACCGGGCGCTGCTCGGTGATCGGCCCGTAGGTGTCGGTCGCGTAAACCACCTCGACGGTACTCGGCAGCGTCGGCGCCGAACCGATCTCGGTCGTGACCGCGGTGCCGGTGACGGCTTGGGCTTCGCCGGCCCGCCGCAACGCCTTGTACTCATCGACGGTCAGGGCTACGACCACGCCGTGTTTGGTGGCCGAGGCCATGCCCGGCATCGGCGCGGCCAGCTTGGTGAACGTGATGTCCGTCGCCGCGGAAGCCACCGGGCCGCCCAAGCCCTCGACGAGGTAGGGCCGGTAGCCTTGCGCCGAACCGCCGTACTGGTCCACGAACAGATACCACTTGTCGGCGTACGAATCCTTGAACATCAGCGGGCCCTCGACCGAGCCGTAGTCGGCCTGGCCAAGCCCGTCGGCGATCAGCGTCCACGTGGTGCCGGGCAGCCACCACTGCGTGTCGGTGGTCACCTCCATGTAGATCGTGTTCGTCCCGTTGTCCTTCGACGTACGGTAGGTATACGTCGTGCCCGACTTCTCCAGCTGGTAGACCGTGGTGTCGATCACGTCGTGGCCCTTGTCGATCAACGTGCCGCCGTAGGTGAACGTGTCGTCGGTGAAGTCAGACGTGAAGCCGTACACGACGTTGGTGTAGTTCAGCGAGTAGATCGTCGCCGACCAGTACACGATGAACTCGTGCCGATCCGGCACCCAAGTGGCCTCCGGGGCCCAAGCCATGCGCTGGTCAGTCTGCCCGACTTTCAGCAGCCGCGGTTCGGACCAGTCAACCAAGTTGTCGGATTCCCAGATCACCAAGTAGAGCGAAAGTTGGTCGGAGGCCGCCCCCCACGCGCCGGACGAGCAGTTGTACGTCTCGTAAGGCACGCAGCCGAACACCCGCAGGTCAGTGCCGAGGATGTAGTACTTGCCCGTCTCCGGGTTGCGCACCAAGTACGGGTCGCGCAAGCCGGTGGAGTTGAGCGAGTTGACCAGAATCGGCTGGCCGTTGTTGAGCTGCGTCCACGACGTCGGGTCTTCCCCGTTGGAGATGTCCAGGTAGACCTTCTCGGCGTAGCCCGCGGAATCCTCGATGAAGTGCGCCATCAAATAGCCGTACGAGTCCGAGCCCGATGCGGTGGTGATGGTCAGGTGATAGTCAACCGAGTCGGTGCCGTTGGAAACGGTCAGCGTCACCACCTGGCTGCCGCCCGACGGGGCGACGACCTCACCGGTGCTGGCGTCGACGATCGGATCGTCCGAGGTCCAGGTGATGCCCGGAACCTGCGGCAGGTCCAGAACTCGCGTCTCCCCGGCGATGATCCGGATGGTGTCGCCATCCGCGAACGGCACCTGGGCCAGCAGCGGCTCCCAAGCGTTCTCGGCGTAAACCGCCACGATCTGCTCCGCGGTCAGCGCCGCCCGGTAGATCCGGAAGTCGTCCACCAGGCCGCCGAAGAACGGGTCGTTGTAGAACGACTTGCCGATCATGCCGCCGATGGAGCCGGTGCCGATGAAACCGTTGATGGTCTGCGAGGCGGTCGTGGTGGCCAGCAGTTCGCCGTTGAGGTACAGCGACTCGGTGTTGGCGGCGTCGTCGAAGACGTAGGCCACATGCGCCCACTCGTTGGCGGGCAACGACGAGCCCTCGCCGACACGCTTCTCGGACGAATCCGTGACGCCGCCGTACATGCCGTTGCAGCTTGTCGTCACAAACGCGTTGTAGCTGGTCGAGCGGCCGAGGGCCCAAATCCACTGGCAGTTCCCGTTGGCGCTGCCCGTCCACTTCACCCACGTCGCCACGGTCACAGCGGTGTCCGCGGAGGTGATGATGTTGTTGGGCAGATCCACATAGGTGGCCGTCGAGTCGGCGGTGTACGTGCCGCCGGACAGGCTGATCGCCTTGTCGGAAGCCTTCCCGGAAACTCCGGTGACCACTTGGCCGTTGCCGTTGCGCACAGTGCCGCTGGTGACGGTGTCGCGGGTACCGGTGTCGGCGATTGCCTGGCTGGCATTCAGCGACCCGGCGGCCAGTTCGTCGAAGGTGTAGTGCAGCACCGGCGTTTCCGCGTCGCCGGGATTGACCGGCGCGGTCGCAGTCAACGCCTCCAACTCATCGGCGGTGATCGGCATCACGGTGCCGTGCCGTGGGCTGGCCGGCAGCGAGTAGCTGGCCGGGACCTGCCAATCCGGATCCGAGATGTCGTCGGTGGCCAGCGGCACGTAGCCGCGCCCGCCGTACTCGTCCACGAACAGGTAGAACTTGTCGCCATTCACATCGCCTGGATTCGACTTGAAGATCGACGGGCCTTCGACCGCCGACGTGCCCGCGTCACGCCCGATACAAGACGCGATGGTCGTCCAACCCGACAGGGTCGCGCGCAGGTTCGGCGACGACTCCTGGATGATGTCGGAGCAGCCGGTGCCACCGCCACCCTCGTCCTTGGTGAAGCGGTAGTACACGTCGTCGGACTTGATGACCGTCGAGTCGATGCGGCTCAGGCCCGTCTGCCAAGGGGTTATCTCGGAGAAGTGCACGAAGTCCCGCGTGGTGGCGAACACCATCGAGTTGACGATGCCCGAGGACGAATGCGCGGTGTCGGTCTCCGGATAGAGCTTCGACGCCCAGAAGACCACATACTCGCCCAGGGTCTCATCCCAGTAGGCTTCCGGCGCCCACGTGTTGCCCGCCGTCGGCGGGGAGACCAGCACGTGACGCTGCGCGGACCAGTTGACCAGGTCGTGCGATTCCCACACTTCCAGGTAGCGCGAGCCGGTCGTCTGCGCCCGCGTCCAGTCGCCGTCGCGGCCGATCGACAGGTCGGTGGCGATCAGGTAGAACGTATCGCCCTCCGGGGAGCGGATGATGAACGGGTCGCGCAGGCCCATCTCGCCGAGGGTGGAAGTGAACTTGTAGTTGCCGCCGTTCAACTCGGTCCAGTGCAGCGCGTCGTTGCCCTGGGAAGCGGCGAAGTAGATGTTCTCCCCCGCGACCGAGTTGCCGGTGAAGTAGGCGAACAGGTAGCCCTCCATCGGATCGAGCGTGATCTTCGCCTTGACGTGGACCGTGATGGTCTTGGTGTCAGTCTCCGTCCCCTTGGTGAGGGTGGCCGTCAGCACCACGTCCGTATCCGACGTTTGCCGGGTGACCTCGCCGGTGGCAGTGACGACCGTCGGATCAGCCGAGGACCAAGCCACCGAGACGCCGTCCACGTCGTCGGGCAGATACAGGTTGCCGTAAGCCGCGCCGGCGTTGGTGACCGCGAGGGCCTCCTTGGCGGCGGCGACCGCTTCGGCGTCGGTCGGGCCGGTGCAGGTCGGGCTGAAGCTCGTCGGCGCCAAGGCCGCGATGTCCGCCGCGCCCAGCGCTTGGTCGTAGACCTTGAAGTTGTCCAGCAGCCCGATGAAGTACTCTCCGGACTCCCAGTTGGCCTTGCCGACCTGGAGGTAGCCGCCGGACGAGCCGAGGATCGTGGTCAGCAGCGCGGCGGTCGTCGTGGACGTGCCCTGCAAGGCGCCGTTGATGTAGAGCTTGGTGTCGGTGGCGGTCACCACGACGTCCACATGCTTCCAACCCGTCTCGGCATACGTCACGGCGCTCACCGAGCCGGCGTGGATCCGCGACGAACCGTCGGAATTGAGCCGCTCGACGGTCACGGAGGTGGTCTTGTCCATGACGCCCAGGTAGTGCTCGTTGGGGTAAGTCGTGGTGGCGTTGGAGCGCACCGCGAAGAGCGTCCAGCCCAAGTTGGAAGAACTCGTCGAAGGCTTCGCGTCATACGAGAACGTCACCTCGTTGAGCCCCGCCAGCAACGCCGTGTCGTTGTCCTTGAGCACGTTCAGCCAGAAGCCACTGGAAATGCTGGCTGCCTTCGAGCAGTCGTAGCTGTCCTCCAACACCGGGGTGCCCTGCGCGACGGCCTTGGCGCCCGACCCGGCCAGGCCGGTGGTGGTGTTGTTGAAGTCGAACGAAGCAATCGGCTGCGGGCCTTGGGGAGCCTCAGCGTCGCCCTTGAGGATGGTCAGCGTGTAGCGGGTGTACGTGCTGTGGTCCTCGGCGTAGGCGTCCACGGTGACGACCTTCGAATCGCCCGGCAGGTCGATCACCCTGGGCTGCGTCTCGTCGATCACGACGCCGCCGACGCGGACGTAGCCGTTGGCCGCCACCAGCGCCGCGTTGAGCGTCACGGAAGTGGCCGAATCGTCCAAGGTCACGGTGTAGGCGGTGGTGGCCGGGTCGAAGGGCGTGTCCCAAGTGCCGTCGCTCAGCGTCAGCGACGTGAGCCCGGACGCGGTGCTGTAGCTGGTCGACGTCAAGATGGAGACGCCATAGACGCCGCCCACGGTGGACGTGCCGTTGGCGGCGAACTTCACCGTGACGTCGCCGTTGTCCGCGGCCGCGATCAGCGCCGCCGGGATTTCGGTGTAATCCCAGTAGAAGCCCGTGCCGCCCGCGTTCGTGATGGTGTAGGTCTTCAGCTTCACGCCGTCGATGTAGATATCCAGCGAACGGGCGTTGTCAGCGCCGGTGTAGCGCACGCCCAGGTAGTTGTGCTCGGCGGCCTGGTCGATGGCCAGGTCGTACGAGAACCAGCCGTTCACAGCATCTGTGTCGTGCCGGAAGCTCGCGCCCGAATAGGTGCCAACGTCGGAGGTGGAAGACGACTGCACATTCTTGGCGAACTCGGAGTTGTTGTTGTCGAAGCTGGTCAGCGAGTCGACGGTGCGGTCCGCGTCGCGGGCTTCGCGTTTGGCCTGCAGGATGATCTCCTGCGCCTCGGGCGAATCCAGTTCCACCAACGTGAGGTACATCGCGTAGCGGTATTCGTACAGCGAGTAATAGGGCACCAGTTGCAGGGATTGTGCGGCGTCGTCGACATTGTGCAACTCGAAGATGACCTCGTCGTCGGCGGAAGTGTCGACGCGCTCAAGGTTGTTGTCCAGGTCGGCCAGCCAATCCGCCGGATCTATCGCGGCGCCGGTGGCCTCGTCCTGGACCAGCACCAGTGACTTGTTGTGCGAATCCTGGTCGAAGGTGGCCACGCGCACCAGCACGCCGCCGTAGGCGTAGGCGCCCACGTTGGTCTGCGAAAGCTGGGCGGCCAACACCTGCGGGCCGTACTGGAAAGCGACCCAGTTGGCGTTGTCCGGCGCCGGGATGGCTTGCAGCTTGGGCTCCAACTCGTAGGTGATGGTGTCTCCGTCGGCGACCGGCACGGTGTACCAGTCACCGCTGGCCGTCAGCGATTGCACCGCGCCGTTGACCTTGATGACTGGCTCGGACGCCACCCACTGCGGTTTGCGCAGCTTCAGCGACGTGCCCGCCGGGATGGTCTGACCGGACAGCTCTTCGATCTCGTAGGTGACGGTGGTTTCCTTCGGGACGTTCGCGGTCTGCGTGAGCTTCAGCGAATGCCGGGTGTCGGTGAACTCGGACGAGCGGAACATGTTGACGTAGATGTCGTCGTCGTCGGTGAAATACAGCGAGTCGTTCAGCTTCGCGAAGTTCTCAATGCCCGTGCCCTGGCAGCACCAGAACTCGCCGTACTCGGTGCCGAACACCTTCGAGTATCCGGCCTTCATCGGCTGGAAGTACGTCGTCATGCCGGATTCCGGGTTCTGCGAGGCCAAGATGGTGTTGATGAAGGTGTGCTCGTAATACTCGGAGTACTTGGCCTGCTTCGTCACCTGCAGCAGCAGCCGGGTCAGCTTCAGCATGTTGTTGGCGTTGCAGGTTTCGTCGGTGGAGTTGTTGGTGTAGCCACCGTCGCCGTCCCCGTTGGACGTGGCGTCCACGTACAGCCCGTCCGGGGCGTGGAAGTGTTCCGACTGCGAGTTGTCGCCGTTGGCGTAGGTGTGGTCGTCGACGACGATCTGCCAGAAGTTCTCCGCCGCCCGCTTGTACAGGGTTTCCAGCTCGGCCTTCTCGGTCGAGGACAAGGTGGCGTAGTAGTCCGGGTTGTCGGTGTAGACCTGGTAGCGCTTGACCGCGCCGGTCAGCTTCGGAATGGTCGTGTTCGCGTGCAAGCCGTTCAACACGTCGTTGCCGTTGGCCAGCGAGGTGAACAAACTGGTCTCGTCGAACAGGTGCGCGGCCTGCGCGTGGACCGGGTTCCCGGTCAGTTCGAACAGGTTGTACAGCGCCTCGTTCATGCCGCCGTATTCGGTGGACAGCATGTTCGTCGACGAATGCGCCGCTTTCCAGTTCACGACGAACTGCGCGAAGTCGGACGCGGCCGCGAGAGCCTTGTCACGCGTGGTCTGATCCGGTCCATACTTGGCCGCGTCGATCAAGCCCTGCTCCACCTTGTGCAGGTTGTAGAACGGGACGAGCAGGCCGCCGGAGCCGCCGGGCAGCGCCGAGACCGCGAAGGCGGGCAGGAAGCCGGCATTCGCCGTGTCGGTCAGCGCGTAGGCTTCCTGCGCTTCGCGGATGCCGTTGACCATAGCCGTCAGCTTGGCGGCCAACTGGATCTTCTGCGCGTCGGTGGCGATGGTGGACTGGTACGCCTCCGACACCGCGGAAAGATAGTGGCCCACGAAGTGCCCGGTGAAGCGGGTCGGGTTGGTTTCGCCGTTCGGGTTGCGCGACGCGGACGGGCCGCGCTCCCATCCGCCGTAGTTCTGGACGTCGCCGGTGGAAAGCCCGGCTTGGGCGCGGAACTCGACCAGCAGCCGGTCCGTGTCGAAGCTGAGCAGATACTCGATCTCCAACTGCCCGGCGTTGGTCATGTACGCGTCGACCAACTCGACGTTCTCCATGCCGGACTGGCTCAGATACAGGGCGGAATACTCGCTGCCGCTGGAAGACTCGGCCGAGACCGTCACCGTGAAGGTCTTCGTCACCGCCGGGCCGTTGCCATAAGAGGCAGATGCTGTCAACGTCACCGTCACCGCGCTGCCCGTGGGACGGGTCACGGTGCCGTCATCGGCGATAACCGCGGTGTTGCTCGAAGACCAGGTGATCTCCGAACCCAGCGCGCCGAGCTCGACCAAACCGATATCCATGATCGCCGTTTCCGGCACTGACAACGCGTCCAGATCGGACTGCGCCACGGTGGTGGTGTCGAAGCCGGGCACGCCCTCCTGATACAGGCCGACCACGTCGGCTGTGGACGCGATGGCGCTCCACAGGCGGTATTCATCCAGGCTCGCGTTCAGCTTGCCACCGTGGCCGTGCGTCGGCCCGTTGGCACCCAATTCTGAGACTCCCGAGGCAGCTATCGCGCCCGGCGACGACGTGTTCGACACGGAGGTATTGGTCACCAACACGCCGTTGCGGTAGAACTTGGCCGTCTTGGTGTCGTGGTCGAAGGTGACCACCACATGGGTCCACTGCCCGGCCGGGAAAAACTCGGCCCGCGGCACTTTGACGTAGAACTCCAACGGCTGGGGGCTGCCGGTTCCCACCGACAAGACCAGCGTGTTCGCGTCAGAGTTGGAACTCAAGTACCAGCCGGGGGCGTTGTACGCGTTCTTGTACCAGGCGATGATGTGCTCGCCAGACAGCGTCGAGGCCGGGTTCAACCAGAACGACAGCGTCAAGTCCTGCGGCTGCAGCGCGGTGTCGGTTCCGGTCGTCAGGTAGGTGGAGCCGTTGAAGCTCATGGCCTGCCCGGTGATTCCCGTCACATAGTTGGCGGTGCCCGCGCCGACGGTGGCGTCCCGGCCGTTGCCGGAGCTGTCGGCCAGGTCGCCGTCGAACGACAGCGCCAGGAGCTGGTTGGACGGGTCCAGGTTTTCCGGGACGGCGGCCACGGCGGGCACCGTGCCCAGGCCGAGGAATCCGATTGCGAGCGCCACCGCGGCGGCGAGGGTCTTCTTGGCGTTCATTGCGATATCCCTAGTCATCTTGGTGTTCCTCTCCAGCTCAGGCCACTGTCACGGGGGCCGATACCAGGGCCACAGTGGCGTGGTCGGCGAGTTTGCCGGTCACCTTCACTGTGAGCTGCTTGCCGGCATACTTGCTGCTCGGCGTGTACGACGACTTAGTCGCCTTGGAGATGGCCTTCCCGTTCGCGTACCACTGGTACGAGTACGCGGACGGCGTGGGCGTCCAAACACCCACATCGACCGACAGCGCTGAACCCACCGTGGGAGTGCCTTGGATGACCGGGTCCGGCGTTACGGTGAAGGCGAACTTGGCCACCTTCGCCGTCTTCGCCGAAGTCTGCGACTTCTTCTTGTAGCCGTCCTTGACACCGGTCACCTTCACCTTGATGGTCTTGCCCAAGTCGGCGTCGGTGAGCGTGTAGCTGTCCGCGACCGCGCCCGCGATCTTCGACGAGTTGCGGTACCACTGGTAAGTCAGCGTCGTCCCAGCCGTCCAAGCGGACGTGTCCGCGATGAGCGTCTGGCCGTTGGCGGCCGTGCCCTGGACGACGGTCTTCGCCGTCAGCGTGCCGTAGCCGATCTTCGAAGTCTTCTTGGACGAGTTCGAATAGGTCAACTGGTAGTCGTCGAGCTTGGCGATGACCCGCACGGTGATCCGCTTGCCGCGGTCGGCGGCGACCAGCTCGTACGACGACGAGTTGGCGCCCGCGATGGCCAGGCCGTCCCGATACCACTGGTAGCCATAGGCGTAAGGCTTCGGCGTCCACGAACCGTACGAGGACACCTTCAGCACCTTCCCGACCTTCTTCGTGCCGGAGATCTTCGGCGTGCCCACCTTCGTGAACGGCTCCAAGTTGTCGTCCAGCCCGATGATGGCCGTGACCAGCGCGCCCAGCGCCGCGTCGACGTCCGCCTGCGTGGCGGTTTCCGAATCCATCACCGTATGGGCGGCGGTGTACGCCACCAGGAACTGCGCGTACGAGCCCGCGGTGTGCTGCCCGTAATCGGCGTGCGAAGTGATGATCGCCGCCGCCACCGCCAGCGCGCCCGCGAGGACGTTCCGGTTGGGCAGCTCGGCCGCCGAGCGCGGCACCAAGGAGGTGATGGCGTCCAGCAAAGCGTCAGCTTGGGAAGCCGCCGCGGCGTGCGTCAGCGTGGGATCCTCCAGGGCCTCCTCAGCGTCCGCGATGGCTGTCTGCAGCGCCGCCCACGAAGCCGCCGTGTAGTCCGACGCGTCGAGCGCTTGAGCTTGTGCGACCAGCACGGCCAACACCGACACGTCGTGGTTCAAGGCGTCGACAGCCGTCAGCAGCGCCTCCCTGGCCGCGTCGATCTGCGTTTGCGTGGCGGTCGTGTCGGCCAGCACGTCTTCGGCGGCTTCCAACGCCAGGGCGAAATCAGCCCAAGTGCTGGAGCTGTAATCCTCCGGCTCGATCCCGGACAGCGAGGTGACCAGGTCGGCCAACTCGGAGTTGTCCACGGCGACAACCGTCACCTGGACCGCAACCGTCCGGTTTTCCGCGGCCAGCCATTCGGTGTCCGTCATGTCCAGAATCGGCGAGCCGTCGGCGCGGAAATACACCATCCGGATACCCGCGTCGCGCGTCCCCGAAGAGGTCGCCATGGCGTGGAAGACGTTGTACAGGTTGCCCGCGTCGTCGTAGACGTACGAGTTGTGGCCCGGACCCCAGTTGTTCGTGATCGGGCCCTCATTCGACCAGATCGGATACGTCCGCTTCGTCCATGAAGCCACGTCGAGCAGGTCCGCGCCCGAATCGGCCGAGACCAAGCCCACCGCGTAAGTGGAGTTCACACCCGAACCGGAGTAGGTGATGAAGATCTTGCCGTCGCGCAGAATCGCGAACGGGCCCTCATCGACCGGGTCAGTGTTGTAGTCCCAGCCCGAATCCGGAACGGTCAGCACCTTCGCTTCAGACTTCAGCTTCCAAGCGCCGGTCGCGGAGACTTCCACTTCGCCGATCTTCAGCACGGCCGGGGACGACGGCGAGATGATGCGGTCCGACCAGACCACATAGTCCTTGCCCGCGTCGCGGAAGTGCGTCATGTCGAGCGAGATCGACGTCCCGAGCGTGGTCAGCGTGCCACCGGACGAGTTCTGCACCCGCTGCGGGGTCTCCCAAGAGGCCGCCAACAGCGGGTTCTGGCCCGTCTTCAGATGCATCGTGTACGCCTGCACCGAACTCCACGAGTTGTTGCAGTTCGGCGTCGCGGCGAACAGCAGGTACAGCTCGCCGTCGACTTCGTGCAGCTCGGGAGCCCACAGTTGCGCGCCGGTGGTCGAACCGCTGCACAGGCCCTTGCCCAGGATGCGGTTGTCGGACGCCGTCTGGATGCCCGCCAGCGTCGACGCCTGCCGGATGAAGAACTCATCCTGCCCGTCGTCGTCGGTGGAGATGAACAGCCAGGACTTGGCCGAGGTGACCGGGTCGGTGTAGCGGAACGCCGTCGGATCGGCCCGCTGCGCGATGAGCGGGTAGATCGCCTGCTGGAAGCCCAACGTGCCGGTGGCCGTGTACACGCCCGGCGTGGAGGTGTCCACCGCGGACAGATCCCAGGTGACGTCCATATCGTGCGTGCCCGAATCGGAGTAATTCGCCGTAATCTGCTGCGGCAGCGTCACCGCCGCGTTCTGGCTGATCTCGATGTCGGCCGGAGCGTCGATGGTGGTGTTGCGCACCCGTCCCAGCAGGTTGTTCAGCGTGGCCGCCTCGGAAAGCGTGATCGGCAGCGTGGCCGCCAGGTTCGCGTAGCTGATGCCGGTGCCCGCCGTGCGCGCGACTGTGGCCGGAGCCAAGCCGGTGAGCACGTCGCTGGCCGTCACCAAGTCAGCGGAGGCCGCCAGATGCGTGGTGTTCAGCCCGTCCGTCCACACGATGCGGTATTCGTCGCCGTCCCACGTGGCTTCGGCCTTCGCGACCCGCTGCGAAGTGGTGAGCTCCAGCAGGCCAACCTCAGTCCAGGTGACGCCGTCCGGCGAGGTGAAAACGATCACCTTGCCCTTGTCGGCCGCCACCGGGGTGCCGTCGGACTGGACCCGCGGCGCGAGCGCTCCGAACCCGCCATCGGCGGTGCGGAACAACGTCGGCGTGCCCGTGAAGCGCTTGGAACCGTTCGCGGTGACCGAAGTGCCCTCGAAGGTGGCGAAGACCACGCCCGCGCCGGAGTTCAGCGCCGTCCAGGTCCCGCCGGGTTCGTAAACCGCCAAGTGAATGGAGCGTTCCAACTCCGGATCGTCGACGTTGCGCGTCGTCTGGTTCACCGTGTAGGCGGCCAACGTGGCGTGGTCGGAGCCGATGACCTGCACCGGGAAGTCCCTGGAGACCCCGTTGATGGTGGCGGTCAGCACCACCTGCGCGTAGCCGGTCTCGGGCGCGTTCGCGATGGCCCCGCCAGCGTGCGTGATCGAACCGGACGTGACCGTCCAGGTGATCGCCGCGTCGTTGGAGGTGGCCGGCAGCACATCGCCGGCGGCCAGCGTGGACGGCAGCACGATCGCATCGAGCAGGTCGTCCGCGTTGGAGGTGTCGCCAACGCCGGCCACACCTTCGATTTCGTCAGTCACAGACGGGCCGTCGCCGTCGTTATTCAACACCCACTGGTGTTCGGCGACGCCCTTGACGGTGATCTCGGCGCCTTCATCGGCGGTGGTCAGCGTGTAGCTGGCGTTGGTCGCGCCGGTGATCGGCGAACCGTCGCGGTACCACTGCCAAGTCTGGCCGTCCCAGCCTTCGTTGAACGCGGCCGTCAAGACCGTCCCAGCGGCCATGCCGGACTCGTCGCCGGTGACGTTCACCTGCGGCGTCGTCTCCGGGAGCACTCCCTCGTAGGTGACCGGGATGCGGTTCCAGGAGCCGTCGGCGGCGTAGGTGAGCCGCGCTATGCGGACCTCGCGCTTGTTGCCGGTGGCGATCTGGCTGCCGGTACCGGTGTCGGTCAGGCGCGGGCGCATCGCGTCGTTCAGGAACGCGTGGTAGACGACATACCAGTCGTCCGTACCCGGGATCTGCAGCACCGAATGGTGGCCGGTGCCCAAGATGCCCTTGCTGACGTCCTGGTTGAGCACCTCGCCCTGATAGGTCCACGGGCCCGCCATCGACGTCGCAGTCGCGTAGCGCACGTGGTAGGTGGCATCGTTGGTGTCGTTGACCGAGTACGAGAAGTAGTAGATCCCGTCGCGGTAGGTGAGGTACGAGCCCTCGCGGAAGCCGGAAATCGCCGCCGTGTAGGTCGTCCCCGGCTTGCACGACAACATGTCGTCGTTCAACTCGCAGTATTGGATGCCGGACTGGCCCCAAGCCAGGTACCACTTGCCGTCGGCCGGATCCTGGAAGACGTCCGGATCGATGGAGTTGGCCACCACGGCGTTCTGCAGTACGAAGCCGGAATACGGGCTGGTCTCGGAGATCGCCACGTTGGACTGCCCGCCGCCGGAGAAGTACAGGTAGTACTTGCCGTCGCGCTTGGCCATCGCCGGCGCCCAGGCGTTCTGGGTGCGGCTGGTCAGGATGGACGAATCCGGCGTGCCGTCGAGGTTCTGGTCTTGCAGGTCGATCACGACGCCCTTGTCGACCCAGGTGACCAGGTCGGTGGACTCGAACGCGTGGATCTGCCAACCGCGCCACGATGAATAGCCGTCCGTGGTGGGATAGATGTAGTACTTGCCGTTTTCCGCGAACACTTCCGGATCGGCGAAGAACTTCATTCCGGTCACGCCGGTGCCGTCGACCAGGCCCGGGATGCGGACTGGGGTGACCAGCACTTCGGCGCGCACCTCGTAGATGACCGGCGAGCCGGATGCCGGGGTCACCTTCAGATCGACCGGGTTGGTCAGGTCGAACGCGGCCGGGAGCGGCGAGCCGTCAGCCAGCGTCAGCGTGGAGCCTTCCTTGACGTAGAAGTCCAAGGTGACGTTCGCCTTGTCGGCGACCGCGCCGGTGACGTTGCCGCCGAGCGCCCACTGGTCGAGCACCAGTGTGACGATTTCCTTGCCGGATTCAGTCGTCCGCTTGTCGGAGAGGATCTGCGCGGACGCGTCCAGGTACAGCCCGGTGTCGATCAGGAAGTCGTCCTGCGTCATCGCCCGGTCATAGATCTTAAAGTTGTCCAGCACGCCGTCGTAGAACTCGCCGCTGCCCCAGTTGGCCTTACCGAGCTGGATGATGCCGCCGGAGGCGCCGAGGATGTCGGGCAGGGTGCGCCCGGTCGTGTCGGTGGACTGCCCCAGCAACTGCCCGTCGACGTACAGCTTGGTGTACGTGTCGGTGATGACGAGGTCGACGTGGCGCCAAGCTCCGCTGGACAAGCCTTCGGCGGTGGCGTTGCCAGTGTTGTCGCGCGAGCCGGTGTTCACCCAGCGCTGCACGTTCACCGTGTTCGACATGTCCTCGACAGCCAAGTACTTCTCCGTCTGGTATGTCGGCGCGGTGGTGTTGGCCGCCGCGTAGAACACCCAGCTCTTCGCCTCGGTGGCCCCGTTGGTCAGCGAGTCGAAGCTGATGGTGATGTCATGCTTGCCCGCCAGCAGGCCGTCGGGCAGTTTGATGTACTGGCCGTTCAAGGTCAACGTGCCGTCGCCCCAGTCCGGGGTGCCGACGATCGTGCCGTCGTGGCCGTTTCCGGTGACGTCGGAGACGATATTGCCGGCCTCGTCGGAGAAGTCGTACCACAGCAGCGGGTTGAGCGGGTCGACCTGCGTGGTGAGCGGCACGGTGACGGTCACCGACGCGGTGACTCCGGAGCCGTCCTTCGCCGTCGCCGTGATGACCGCGGTGCCGCGGGCGTTGGCCGTGAGGGTGCCGTCTGCCGTGACCGAAACCACGGACGGGTTCGAGCTGGACCAGGTCACATCCTGCACGGTGGCGTCGGCCGGGGCGACCGTCGCGCCGAGGGTGGCCGTGTCGCCCTTGGGCAAGGTCAGCGTGCCGCCGTCAGCGCCCGTGATCGTGATCGCCGAAGCCAGCGTGACCGAGCCGACGGTGATGTAGGCCTCGACAACCTTGTTGGCCGGGGCCACTTCTTGGTCGGAAGTGATCGCCAGTTCCAGCGTGCCGTCCGCGCGCACGTTGACCGAGTTGATCGCGATGGAGCGCGACGGGTCGAACAGGCCGCCGGCGCCGGACGCACCGGCCTGCGGCAGCGGGTTCGGGCGGGCGTGGTAGACGTTCATCAAGTTGCCTGCGTCGTCAAAGACCAGCGAGTTGTGGCCGGCGGCGACCTGCGGGGCCCCGCCGATCTGGCCGTCGGAAACGTCTTCGCTGGACATCTGCACGTACGGGATGGCCGTCCAGGCCGCCGGATCGGAAATGTCCGCGTCCTTGTCGGCCATCAAAGTGCCCAGGGCGTAGTACTTGTCGACCGTGCCCATGGAGTAGACCAGGTAGAGGTAGTCGCCCAACTCGACGATGTACGGGCCTTCAATGACGCCATGGTCGGTGCCCTCCGAGGTAGCCGTCCAGTTGTCCTTGCCGTAGTGCATTGGATATTCGAGCTGGTAGATCACGGAGTATCCGCCCACCGGCAGCGGCGTCACGCCGTCGCCCATTTGCGCCTTGTACACGCGGAAGGTCATGTCGCCCGACGGCGGCGAAATCCAGTAGCCCTGGCCGTTCTTCTCCCAATAGGAGACGTCCCAACTGGCGCCGACGTTGAGTGCGATCGGGGTGCCCCAGAAGCTGGCGTCGAGCATCTTGCCGTCGCGGACGTCGTCTTCGTCGCCGGTGAACGGGATGATGACGGTGGCGTTGGGGTAGTTGCCGTTGGTCGACCACGTGGACTGCATGCCGACGACGATCCACCACTTGCCGTTGATCTTGTGGAACTCGGGCGCCCAAATGAACGCCGAGTAGTTGTAGCCGACGCCGTTCGTCGAATCCGGGTCGTAGATGATCGCCTCGGTGGCGGTCTGCAACCCTTCAATCGTGGTGGCGCGGCGCAGGCCGAGCTTACGGTAGCTCTGTTGCTGGCTGATCGCGCCGTCGTAGGCCTGGTTGTAGTGCGAACCAGTCACATACCAGTAGCCGTCGTCCTCGTTGTAGAACATGTGCGGATCAGCGCGGCCGGCGATGAACGGATAGGCGTAGTCGTCCTGCTGCACCTCGCCCTTGATCTCGTAGACGCCCGGCGTGTTGGTGTCCACGGCGGCCAGGTCGGCGGCGTCCCATTCCACGTTCAGCTTCTTCGTGGAGCCGTCGTTGTAGCCCATCTCAACCTGCGCGGGCAGCGCCGCCGGGGTGTCGCCCACGTTGAGGTTCTGGGTCAGTGGCGTGTTCACAGAGGTGTTCTGCAAGTCCACGTACTTGTAGTAGAACGCGTCGAACTCGGCCTGGGACAAGGCGACCGACGAGGCTTGCGCGGTGTCGGCCCCGGTCGGCAGGGCACCCACGGCGGCGAAGAGGGCTTCTTCGGCCATGAAGGTATCGGTCGGCGTGGCGCCGGAGTTCAAGTTGTCGAAGATGGACACGAACCACAACGAGGTGGCACTGCGCCAGTACACCTTATACTTGCCCGAACCTGCGTCGTAGGCGACGTGGGCGTCCCGGACCACGCCAGTCGACGCAACAGTCAGCGAGCGCTGGTTGCGGAACACGTTCTTGTCGTCCGCGTCCCAAACGTAAATGGTGGTGCCGGCGTTGTTGGCGGTGGCCACCGCGCCGAGCGTGCCGTCGGCCTGCCGGAAGATCTCCGGCGATCCCATCTGCGCGTTCGGATTGGTCGATTGCGAGCCGTTCCACTTCACGGCGATGACCGCCTGGTTGCGGTTGAGCGCCTCCCATGAAGTCTGGCCGGCGGGCTTGGCGGCCACATACAGGGAGTCGGCGCGCCGGTCGTCGACATAGGCGAGCATGTCGCCCTCACCGGACCGTACGAACGTGGCCAGTTCGCCGCCCTTGGCGGTGATCTCGACGGTCGCCGTGACAGTCTCGCCGCCCACGACAGCCGTCAGCGTGCCGGTGACAGACCCGGACGTCGGAGCGGTGACCTTGCCGTCGGCCGCCACGATGCCGGGCGTGCTGAACGACCAGGCGATGTCCTCGCCCATGCTGGTAGCGGGCAGGTCTTCCACGACCACCGACGGGATCGCCAGCGCCTGGGCGGGTGTGGCGTCCTCCGCGTCGCCCGCGCCGGAGAAGTAGGCCTGGATCTTGGCGTACTCGGTGGCGGTGATCGGCAGGATCGTGCCGTGCCGCTTCTTCAGCGTGCCGAAGTCGACGTCGCTGGCGTACGTCCAGTCCGAAGTGCTGGTGGAAGCGATGTTGGTGGTGCGGAACGGCAGATAGCCCAGGCCGTCGGCGTACTGGTCAGCCATCAGGCCGTAGGTGCCGGCGGGGTAGTCGTCCACGTTGTACTTGAAGAACTCCGGGCCTTCCAGCTTGGAGCCGGAGTAGTTCGAGTTGCCGAAGATCGAGGAAAGCGTGCCCACGAGCACCCATTCCTGGTCGGTGCCGGTGGTGTTCAGGCCCAGGGTCTGCGCGGCCGGGTTCTTCGTCTTCTCGATGGTGATCTGGCCGTCTCCGGAAGCGCGGTAGTACCAGTCGCCCACCTTGATCATGGTGGTGTCGATGATGGAGCTGTTTGCCCGGTCAATCCACAGCTTCGGCTCGGTGAACGAGTAGAAGTCGCGGGTTGTGGAGATGTAGACGTTCGTCGCGTCACCCAAGGTGTTCGTCGCGGACGAGGTCGTGGCCCAGTAGACGTAGTACTGGCCGGTGGTGTCGTCCCACATGGCTTCGGGAGCCCACATCATGCCCGCGTCGGGAATGTAGCCGGCCAACTCGACCAGCCGGGGCTCGCTCCAGTGCGCGAGGTCGGTCGATTCCCAAACCACGATCTTGGTGGAACCGGAGTCGACCACGGTCGCCTCGGCGGAGCCCCAGCCCTTGCGGTAGTAGATGGACAGGTCGGTGGCGATCATGTAGACCCGGTCGCCTTCCGGGGAACGCACGATGTACGGGTCGCGGGTGCCGCGGTCGCCCGAGTTGTTCTCCAGGACGGGCTGGCCGTTGGCGGTCAGGTCGGTGAAGTGGGCGCCGTCCTGGCTGGTGGCGAAGTAGATCTGCTCGTCGGTGCGGCTGCCCTCTGAGCCGGTGAACGAGGCGAACAGGTAGTCGGTGGTTTCCGGCATCGTGTAGGCCTTTTTCACCGTCAGTGTGAACGCCTTGGACGCCGTGGTAGCGCCGTAGGCGGCGGTCGCGGTGAGGGTGACCGTCTGATCGGTGGCTTGGCGGTTGACCATGCCCGCTGCTTTGCCGTCCGCGTCAGTGTCAGTGATGACGGACGTATCCGAGGACACCCACGAAATCGCCGTGCCGTAAACCTCGCCCGTGGCAGGCAAGGTGACAGCGGAGCGGACGTCGTTGGCGTACGGGAATGAGATGGCGTCCAAATCCGCCTGCACCCGGTCCGCCGCGTTTGCGACCGGCGTGGTCACCGGGCCCAGCACGACTTCGGCGATCTTGGCGTACGAGTTCATCGTCATCACCAGCCGGATACCCTTGGCGGTCACCGGGTCGAAGGTGATGACAGAGTCCACGTTGATTGCCAGCGCGGGCGAAGTGTTGGAGTTAGACACCGCGGTCCACTCGTGGGTGACGGCGTCCAAGTACTCGACGGCCAACGTCAGCGGGGCGCGCTCGGTGGGCCGGACAGTGATCTGGGCGAAGACATACGGGTCGACGAAGTCGTAGGTGACCGTGTCGGCGGAGCGCCCGCCGGAGACCCAGTTCGACCAGCTGGTCGCGGCGTTCTGGTCGCAGGACTTCTTCGGGTAGTAGGCCCACTCGGTATAGGTCGCCGAGTAGGACACGCGCTCGGTGGCGCACACGTTGGCGATGGTCACCGCCGGCTCGGGCTCGCCGAAGGAGAGCACCGTCACCGTGAAGTTGCGGCTCTTGGAATCCGAGCCGTTGGAGATCGTGGCGGTCAGCGTGACGACCGCGTTCGGGTCGCCTTCGGCCGGGCGAGTGACCGTGCCGTCCACGTCCAGGTGCGCGGCATCCGAGGTGGCCCAGGAGATCGCCGAGCCGAAGGTGCTGGTCGCCGGGAGCACGGTGTTGTTGGCCACCTGGGTGGGAACGGCCAGCGAGGTCAGCGCGACGCGGTCGCGCGCCCAGTTGGCGGCGGCGATGTCGGCGCCGGACAGCGCTTCGCCGTAGATGGTGTAGTTGTCCAGCAAGCCTTGGAAGAACTCGCCGGAGCTGGTCCAGTTCGCCTTGCCGATCTGCAGGATGCCCCCCGAGGAACCCATGATGGTGCTCAGCGCCGGCGGCGAGCCCGCCGTGGACGTCGAGACCAGTTCGCCGTTGACATAGAGCTTGGTGGCGCTCGCGGTGATCACCAGGTCGACGTGCTTCCAGTCGGCGGCGGCCAAGCCGGCGACGGAGGCATTGTTGGCTCCCGAGCTGCGGCCCTGGTAGTAGCGCTCGACGGTTACCGAGTTGGGCTTGTCCATGATGCCGACGTAGCGCTCCGAGCCGCCGGTCTGGGCCGTGGTGGAGTTGGCGGCGTAGAACGTCCAGCCGTTGCCCGCACTGGTCGCCTTCACGTCGTAGGAGACGGTGATCTCTTCCAGCCCGGCGAGCAGCGCGGAGTTGTCGTCCTTGCGGACAGTCAGCCAGAAGGTGGACGAGATCGAGGCGGCTTGGGTGCCGTTCCACGAGTCGGCCAGGCTCACCGTGCCGGTGGTGGTGGCCTTGGCCCCCGCGCCGGAAAAGCCGGTGGTCTGGTCGTCAAAGGTGAACTGCGCGATCGGCGTGGGCAGCGTCGGGCCGGGCGGCTCGGTGCCGGTGACGGCGATCGGGTAGGTGACGGCTTCGGTGCCGCCGGGGCCGGTGATGGTGCCGGTCAGCGTCACCGCCGTGTCGTAGAGCGGCTGCTCGTAGGAGCCGTCGATGCCGACGACAGCCGGATGGGAGGAAACCCACTCGATTTCGGCGCCGAAGACGGTCTGGGCAGGCAGCGCGGGCAGCGTGAACGTGTCAGCGGCAGCAGCGGGCACATCCAGGCCGAGCGAATGCAGAGCGGCCTTGTCGCGTTCCCACTGCATGTCGGCGAGTTGGCCGGCGGTCAACGAGTCGGCGTAAATGGCCAGGTTGTCCATGAGTCCCTTGAAGTACTCACCCGAGACCCAGTTGGCCTTGCCGATCTGGATGACCCCGCCGGAAGCGCCCAAGATAGTGGCGATGTCGGCGACCGCGCCGGAGTTCTTGGCGAGCAGTTCGCCGTTCACGTAGAGCCGGGTGGCGTTCGGGCCGACGACCAGGTCCACGTGCTTCCAGCCGGCGTTGTCCAGCGCGCCGGCGGCGTTGCCCGTGGAAATGCGGGAACCAGAGTTGTAGTAGCGCTCGGCGGTCAGCTTCGCTGCCGTGTCGATGACGCCGATGTACTTCTCCTGCTGGTAGGTAACAGTGGAGGCGCTCGGAGCTGCGAAGAAGGTCCAACCCTCGTTGCCGCTGGCGGCGAGCTTGACGTCGTAGGAAACGGTCAACTCGTCCACGCCGGCGAGCAGCGGGCTGTCGTCGGCTTTGACAACGTTCATCCAGAAGTCGGACGACATGTCGGCGGCCTGGGTGCCGTTCCAAGAATCTGCCAGGGCCACGGTCCCGTTCGGGACTGCTTTCGCGCCCGCGCCCGCGAAGCCGTCCGTCTCGTCGTCGAAGCTGAAGTCGGCGATGGGGGTGGCAGCGGTTTCGGCGCCGCCTTCCACGAAGACGGAGAAGGTGCGGGTCGCGCCGCCCACCGCGGCGGTCAGGGTGACCGTGGTGTCGGCAGCGGGCAAGGTGAAGGTGCCGTCGCCATCGATCACCTCGGGATGATCGGAAGACCAGGTGATCGCGGAGCCGAATGCGGTCGCCGTGGCAGCGAGGGTGAGGTCTCTGGATGCGGTGGCGGGCACTGTGATGGCCATCTGGTCGAAGACCACCGCGTCGCGCGCTGCGTTGGCCGCCGTAATCTCGTCGTCGGTGAGCGGCCCGTCGTAGATGGTGAAGTTGTCCAGCAGGCCGGAGAAATACTCGCCGCCGCCCCAGTTGGCCTTGCCAAGCTGGATGATGCCGCCCGAGCTGCCCAGGATCGTGCTCAGGGCGGGCGGGGTCGCCGCCGTCGACTGCTCCACCAACACGCCGTTCAGGTAGAGCTTGGTGGCGGTGTTGGAAATCACGATGTCCACATGCTTCCAGCCGGTGTCGCTGCGGCCGGTGACGGCGGCGTTGTTGGCCCCAGAGGCGCGGCCGTTGTAGTAGCGCTCCACGGTGACCGACGCCGGTTTGTCGAGCACGCCGACGTAGATCTCCCCGTTGGACGCGCCGCCGATGGGCTGCGTAGTGGTGCTGGGCGCCGCGTAGAACGTCCAGCCCGCGCCTGAGGTCGTCGCCTTCACGTCATAGGAGACCGTGATCTCGTCGAGCCCGGCCAGCAACCCGGTGTCGTCGTCTTTGGTGACGCTCATCCAGAAACCGGACGAAACGCTGGCCGCCTGCGTCCCGTCCCAGGACGCGGCGAAGGCCGGCGTGCCGGTGGTGGTCGCTTTCGCGCCCGCGCCCGACATACCGTCGGTGGCGTCGTCGAAGCTGAAGGATGCGATCGCTGTCGCGGGCGTGTCCGCGCGCACATCGGCCACCGGCGAGAGCCAGGTGGCACACAGGGCAAGGGCGAGAATTGTGGCGGTGTTTTTGGCAACGGCGGCATAAGGCCTAGTCATATTGGACTCCTGGGTCGGCTCTTCTTTGATCCGGCTATGCGATTGTGGGGTGACTGAGTTGTGAGGGTGGGTAAGTGAGTCGGCTCACTGGCCATGTGAGCGTTCACACAATTTCCATGTGAACGGTATCATCGCCGAGGGCTTGGTTGTCAACACCAATCTTGGAACTCACAGAGAAGTTATCGAAACGACACCTTGGCCACGCCGGGACTAGGAAGAACCTGGGATGAGAGCGTTCACTTTTTTCGCCAAAGAAGGTAAGCTGCGCGCGACAGGGAGGTCTGGATGACAACCGACACGGAAGCCCGCGCGCCGTCGATCGTCGACGTGGCTGAACTGGCCGGCGTGTCCCGGCAGACCGTCTCCCGAGTGATAAACGACCACCCGGCCGTACGCCCCGACACTCGCCGCCGGGTGCAAGACGTCATCGCCCGGCTGGGCTACCGCCGCAACGCCGCCGCCCGCACGCTGGCTTCGAAGAAATCCAACGTGCTCGGCGTGGCCGTCACCAACGCGCAGCTCTCCGGCCCCTCCGGAGCGCTGCTGGGCATCGACCAGGCCGCCCGCCGGGCGGGCTATTGGGTCTCCGTCACCTTCTTGCGCGACCACACCCAGGCTGAGATGGACGCCGCGCTGCTGCATTTCCTCGACCAAGGCGCCGAGGGCGCTGTCGTCATCGCCCCCAACCAACCCACCTTGGACGCCGCCGCGCAACTGGCCGACCGGCTGCCAATCATCGTCGCGACCAGCGCCGATACCCAGTTGCACTCCATCGACGTGGACCAGCGCGCGGGCGCGATCCGAGCCGTGCGGCACCTGATCGACCTGGGGCACACCGATATCGCCCACATCTCCGGACCGCTCAACGAATTCCAGGCCGCGGAACGTGCCTCCGCGTGGAGCGACGAGCTGGCCCAGGCCAATCTGCCGCCCGGCTTCTTCGCCGAGGGCGACTGGTATCCCGAAACCGGCTACGAGATCGGCCGCCGCATCGCCGAGCAGGACAACCGCCCCACCGCCGTATTCGCCGGCAACGACATGATGGCGATCGGACTGTTGCGCGCCTTCACCGAGGCGGGCATCAAAGTACCCTCCGAAATCTCCGTGGTCGGCTTCGACAACGCGGTGGGCTCCGCAGACCTGGTGCCCCCGCTCACCACCATCAACCAGGACTTCGGCACCATGGGCGAATACTGCCTGGAAATGCTGATCGAGTTGATCGAGGGCCGCGAGCCCAGCCTCCACACCGTACTCCCGGAATTGATCGTACGGGCGTCCACCGCCCCCCCGCGCGCCTGATCGCCAAACCCTTTCCTGTCATCCCGGACTCGTTGCGGGGTCCCCTCCTGCGGGGCGCATGGGACTGCGTCCCAAGATGCTGAAACAAGTTCAGCATGACGGGGTTGGGTCAAAACGCAGTGCGGTCTCCGGGGGGACTTGACAAATCAATTGTGAGCGTTCACACTATTACCCAATGTGACCGTTCACATGGACACGGAAGCCCATCACGGTCCCCCACCAAGGCAAAGGAGCAGGCATGAGCGCATCAGTCGCAAAACATGGCCAAACAGCCCGCTCTCGCGTCCCCTTCCACAACCCCTCCGACCCGGCCACTGCGGCCGGATCCCCAACATCTCCGGGTGCTGAATCGTTACCGAATCGCGACCATGGCAAGCTTGACTCGCCCGCGTGGGAACGTTCACACTGGTATCACCGCATGTGAGCGGTAACAACGGCCAAGGCGGCCGTTGCGGAGTCCACAGACGTACTCGAAAAGGAGAAAACGAGTGAAAATCAAGAATGTCGCAATCGCGGTATCCGGTATCGCCCTGGCGCTGAGCCTCGCTGCTTGCGGCGGCGGTAGCACCCCCACGGCTGACACGACGACGCCTGCTGACGGCGGCGGAGAAGCTCCCGCGGCCGAAGGCTACAACCTGGTTCCCAAGGACATTGACGGCGACGGCTACATCACCCTCGGCTTTGCCCAGGTGGGCGCCGAGTCCGGCTGGCGTACCGCGAACACGCAGTCCTATAAGGATTACTTCGTCGAGGCCAACGGCTTCAAGCTGATCTTCGCCGACGCCAACCAGGATGCTGACAAGCAGAAGCAGGACGTGCGCGACCTGATCACCCAGGGCGCCGAAGTCATCGACCTGGCCCCCGTGACCGACTCCGGCTGGGAGCCGATCCTGGAAGAGGCCAAGGCCGCCGGCATCCCGCTGATCGTTTCCGACCGCCAGCTCTCGGTTTCTGAAGACCTCTACCTGACCTACTTCGGTGGCGACATGGAGGCCGAAGGCAACCGCGCAGTCGAGTGGCTGACCAAGTACATGGCCGACAACAGCGTTGCCGAGGCCAAGATCGTCCACCTGCAGGGCACCATCGGCTCGACCGCTCAGAAGGGCCGCTCCAAGGCTCTCGACGACGCAGTCGCCGCCAACGCCAACTGGTCGCTCGTCGCCCAGCAGACCGGTGAGTTCACGCAGGCCAAGGGCCAGGAAGTCATGGAGTCCATCCTGCAGCAGAATGCCGACTTCAACGTGATCTACTCCGAGAACGACGACATGACCTACGGCGCCATCGACGCCCTCACTGCCGCTGGCAAGAAGGTCGAGGACTACATCATCATCTCCTTCGACGGCAACAAGTCCGCCGTGCAGATGGTCATTGATGGCAAGATCGACGTCATCGCCGAGTGCGATCCGCTGCTCGGCCCGCAGGTCGGCGACTTGATCAAGAAGGCCGCCGCCGGCGAGACCATCGCCAAGATCACCTACTCGGTCGAGGGTGTCATCGATTCCTCGAACGCCGCCGAGAAGATCACGGTCGCGTTCGGTTCGTAAGCCGCCGCGTCTCATTAACCATCTTTGAGAAGTGAGCAGACGCGCAGAGGTTGATAATCTCTGCGCGTCTGCTTTCCCAAGGCGGAAGGAGCAACGATGCCTAACCCCCTGATCCGAATGCGGGGAATCACCAAGAATTTTCCCGGCGTGCTCGCGCTTGACGACGTCGATTTCACCCTTATGGAAGGCGAGATCCACGCACTGATGGGCGAGAACGGCGCGGGCAAGTCCACCCTGGTCAAAGTGCTGACCGGCGCGGAAGCGTTCGAGACCGGAGCGATCTATCTCGAAGACGCTACCAAGCCCATCGTCAACCACTCGCCGCAGGAGGCACAAACTCGCGGCATCGCCACCGTCTACCAAGAGGTTAACCTCTGTCCCAACCTGACCGTCGCCGAAAACCTGTTCGTCGGCCGCCAGCCGCGCCGCGGCTTCATGGTCGACTGGGCCGACATGAACCGCCGAGCGCAGAAGATCATGGACGACATCGGCGTCGACGTCGACGTCGAGAAACCCCTGGAAACCTATTCGATCGCCGTGCAGCAGATGGTGGCCATCGGGCGCGCCATCGACATCTCGGCGAAGGTGCTCATCCTGGATGAGCCCACATCATCCCTGAACGAACAAGAAGTCTTTAAGCTCTTCGCCCTGATGCGCCGCCTGCGCGACGACGGCATCGGCATCATCTTCATCACCCACTTCCTGGAGCAGGTCTACGAGGTCTGCGACAAGATCACCGTGCTGCGCAACGGCCGCCTCGTCGACGAGTATGAAATCGACAAGCTGCCGCGCACCGAGTTGGTCGCCGCGATGCTGGGCCGGGCCTTCGACGACCTGGCAGCCATCCAGGGCAAGGGGGCTGAAACCGTCGACACCGACGCCACGCCCGTCATCAACGCCAAGCACCTCGGGGTGCGCGGCGGCATCAAGCCCTTCGACCTGGAGATCTACGAGGGCGAAGTCGTGGGCTTGGCCGGCCTGCTGGGCTCCGGCCGCACGGAAGTGGCGCGGGCCATTTACGGCGCCGATTCCGCCGACTCCGGGACGCTCGAAGTCAAGGGCAAGAAGATCCCCCACTCCCCCCTGGAATCCATGCGCAACGGCATGGCGTTCTGCCCCGAATCCCGCAAGGACGAGGGCTGCATCCAAGACCTCTCGGTGCGGGAGAACATCATCCTCGCCGAACAGACCAAACGCGGGGCGCTGCACCTGATGTCGCGCTCCGAACAGGAGAAGATCGCCGCGGAGTACATCGACTTGCTGCAGATCAAGACGGCCTCCATGGAGACGCCCATCAAGCAGCTCTCCGGCGGCAACCAGCAGAAGGTGATCCTGGCGCGCTGGCTGGCCACCCACCCCGATTTCCTGATCCTCGACGAACCCACGCGCGGCATCGACGTGGGCACCAAGGCGGAGATCCAGCGGCTGTGCGTGGAGCTGGCCGGCGAAGGCATGTCCGTGCTGTTCATCTCGTCCGAAATCGACGAGATGCTGCGCACCTGCAGCCGTTTGGGCGTCATGCGAGACCTCAACAAAGTCGGCGAGTTGGAAGGCGAAGACCTCAACTCGGCGGCCATCATGACGAAGATCGCGGGAGGTGAACAGCGGTGACGACAGACATCGACTTCAGCGGCACCTCGTTCCAACAACTGGTCCGGAAGATCACCCACGGCAAGCTGTTCCTGCCGATCCTGTGCCTGATCCTCGTGATGATGATGAACGTGGCGGTGAACGTGTCCTCCGGCGGTTCGCCCCTCACCTTCTTCGAGATCACGCTCACCAACGGCACCTTGAACGGCCCGCTCATCACCATCTTGAACCGCTCCTCGGAACTGGTGATCGTGGCCTTGGGCATGACCATCTGCGTCTCCTGTTCGGCTGGGACCGACATTTCCGTGGGCGCCGTCATGGCGTTCTCCGGAGCGGTGTCCATCTGGGCGCTGGGTTTCGGCACGCTGCCACAGAACGACTACCACGTCAAGGAGTATGTGATCCCCTACGTCTTGGGCTTGGCCATAGCCATCGGTGTGGGCGCTATCGCCGGAGCCTGGAACGGCTTCTTGGTGGCGAACCTGCGCATCCAGCCCATGGTGGCCACGCTGATCCTCTACACCGGCGGCCGCGGTGCCGCCAAGGTGTTCGCCGACGGCCAGATCGACAAGGTGGACGTGCCCAACTACAAGTGGCTGGGCAACTTCATCCAGGACGACGCCGGCAACAACCTGGTGCCCATCCCGACCGCTATTTTCATCGCGGCGGGCATGGTGATCTTCACCGCTCTGATCCTGCGTTACACGGCCTGGGGCATGAATATCCAGTCGGTCGGCATCAACAACCGCGCCTCGCGGATCTTCGGCCTTAATTCGGCCCGGATCATCCTGATCGGCTACATCTTCTGCGGCGTCTGCGCGGGCATCGCGGGCATCATCGCCACCTCCCGCATCGGCGGCATCGACGCCAACAACTGCGGCAAGATGCTCGAACTGGACGCCATCTTGGCGGTGGCCCTGGGCGGCAACTCGCTCGCTGGCGGCAAGTTCTCGCTGTCCGGTTCGGTGATCGGCGCGGTCACCATCCAGGCGCTGACAACCGTGCTCTACTCGGTCAACGTGTCGGCCGACCAGTTGCCGGTCTACAAAGCCGTCGTCGTGGTCATCATCGTGGTCTTGCAGTCGCCGGAGTTGCGGCCGATGGTCAACAAGGGCCTCGCGTTCGTCCGACAACTCAGTTCCCGGGGGCAGGAGGTGCAGGCATGAGCACCGAAGTGACCCCCATCGTCCGCAATGACAGCTTCCTGATGCGGCTGTGGCGCCGCGTCCGGTCGAAGTTCTACGGAAACAACTTCCTGGTGTTGATCACCGTGGCCTTGTTCATCGGGATTTACGGCGCGGGCTGCGTCATCTACCAGAACAAGAACTTCGCCTCGCTGAACTCGTTCTTCGACATGTTGAACTCCAACCCGGGCCTGATCGTCATCGCCGCCGGCATGACCATGGTGTTGATCTCGGGCGGCATCGACATTTCGGTGGGTTCGCAGGTGGCCATGTACTGCATGATGTTCGCCTTCTATATGGAGAAGCAGGGAGCGAACTGCTACGTCATGATCACAGTGGTCATGATCACCGGCATCGTCTTCGGCCTGTTCCAGGGCATTTTGGTGGCCTACTTCCGCATCCAGCCGTTCATCGTGACCTTGGCCGGCTTGTTCTTCGCCCGCGGCATGACGGCGATCATCTCCCCGCAGACGATCGACATCACCAACAAGGACTTCATGGCGTTGGCCCTGTTCAAGATCAAGTTCCCGTTCGGCGGCTACACGAACGCGGCCGGGGTCTACCAGGAGCCGTTCATCTACCTCTCGGTGGTGCTCGCCTTCGCGGCGCTGATCATCGTGTGGATCGTCATGAGCTGGACAAAGTTCGGCCGCAACGTGTACGCCGTGGGCGGCTCCGAGCAGTCCGCGCTGCTGATGGGCCTGAACGTGCGGCGCACCAAGCTGATCGTCTACACCTTCAACGGCCTGCTGGCAGCGTTCGGCGGATTCCTGTTCTGCCTGTTCTCCACGGGCGGCGCGGTCGAGAAAGCCCAAGCCTTCGAGATGCAAGCCATCGCGGGTTCGGTCATCGGCGGCACGCTGCTGACCGGCGGCGTCGGCTCGGTGCCCGGCTCCCTGATCGGCGTGCTCGTGCAGACCACGATCACCAAGTTCATCAACTTCAATGGCACGCTGGCCAACGGCTGGTCCAGCGTCATCCTGGCAGCGATCATGAGCTTCTTCATCATCCTGCAATCGGTATTCGCCTACGTGCGCCGCAAGCGCGCCTAGACCCAAGAAAGGAAGCGTGGGGTGGGTCGTTGACATTCCAAGCTGTGAGCGTTCACACTTGGAATTGCCCGATCCCGCAGAGGTGGAAAATGACTGAGACGATCACTGAGGCGGTGGCCAGGCTCCGCAACGAGGTTGCCGCGCTGCACTCAGAACTAACCCGCTACGGCCTGGTGGTCTGGACGGCCGGCAACATCTCTGGGCGCGTCCCGGACGCCGATCTGATGGTCATCAAGCCCAGCGGCGTCTCCTATGACGAACTTGCTCCCGAGCTGATGGTCGTCACTGACCTTGACGGCAACTTGGCCGACGGCTTCGGCAACGTGCCCGGCCTCAAGCCGAGTTCGGACACGGCCGCGCACGCCTACGTCTACCGCAACCTGGACTACGTGGGTGGGCAGGTGCACACCCATTCCACCTACGCCACGGCGTGGGCCGCCCGGCGCGAGCCGATACCGTGCGTGCTGACGATGATGGGCGACGAGTTCGGCGGCGATATCCCCGTCGGCCCGTTCGCCCTAATCGGCGACGACTCCATAGGCCGCGGCATCGTAGAGACCTTGAGCTGCTCCCGGTCCCCGGCCGTGCTGATGGCCAACCACGGCGTCTTCACGGTCGGCAAAGACGCCCGCGACGCCGTGAAAGCCGCCGTCATGTGCGAAGAGGTGGCCAAGACCATCCACATCGCCCGCCAACTCGGCAACCCCGTCCCCATCCACCAGGACGACATCGACCACCTCTACGAGAGATACCAAAATGTGTACGGCCAATAGTCCGGCGCATCCACCCCGTCGTCCTGGCACCCCACCGGGTCATCCCAGTACCCAGCACCCCACCCGTCATCCCGGACTCGTTCCGGGATCTCGGACGCAGTCCGTTATCCCGCCCCAGAAGTAAGGAAAATGAAATGACATCCAAGATTTGGTTCCTCACCGGCAGCCAGGGCCTCTACGGCCCCGAGGTAGTTGAGCAGGTCGCCCAGAACTCGCAAGCCATCGTCGCGCAGTTGCAGGGCGCCGGCTTCCCGGCCGAGGTCGTGTGGAAACCCACGCTCACCTCCAAGGAGGCCGTCTTGCGCACCATGCTGGAGGCCAACGCGGATGACGACTGCATCGGTGTGATCGCCTGGATGCACACCTTCTCCCCGGCGAAGATGTGGATCGCCGGCCTGGACGCCCTCAACAAGCCCTTGTGCCACCTGCACACTCAAGCGAACGTGGAACTGCCCTGGTCCACGATCGACATGGACTTCATGAACTTGAACCAGGCTGCCCACGGCGACCGCGAGTTCGCCTACATCGAAACCCGGCTGGGCATCGCCCGCACGACGGTCGTCGGCCACGTCTCGGCCCCACAGGTCACCGCGCGGCTGGACCGCTGGATCCGCGCCGCCGCCGGCGCTGCCGCCACCCGCGCCCTGCGCCTGGTCCGCTTCGGCGACAACATGCGCGACGTGGCGGTCACCGAGGGCGACAAGGTGGAAGCGGAGCACGTCTTCGGTGTCTCGGTGAACACCTACGGCGTCAACGATTTGGTGGACGCGGTTGCCCAGGTGGACGACGCGGAGGCTGAGAGCCTGGTGACCCAGTACGCCGACCTGTACGACGTGGCGCCGGAATTGCTCGGCGAGCGCCGCGATTCGCTGGTGTATGCCGCCAAGCAGGAGGTCGCGCTGCGGTCCTTCCTGGAAGCCCACGGCGCCCACGCGTTCACGTCGAACTTCGAGGACTTGGGCGCGCTGCGGCAACTGCCCGGTCTGGCCGTGCAGCGCTTGATGGCGGACGGCTACGGCTTCGGCGCCGAGGGCGACTGGAAGACGGCCGTTCTGGTGCGGACCGCAAAGGTGATCGGCCAGGGCCTGCCCGGCGGGGCCTCGCTGATGGAGGACTACACCTACAACCTGGTGCCCGGCCAAGAGAAGATCCTCGGCGCGCACATGCTGGAGGTCTGCCCGTCGCTGACCACGTCCAAGCCCCGCCTGGAAATCCACCCGCTGGGCATCGGCGGCCGCGAAGACCCGTGCCGGCTGGTGTTCGACGCGGACCCGGGGCCGGCCATCGTGGTGGCCCTGTCCGACATGCGCGACCGTTTCCGCTTGACCGCGAACACGGTCCAGATCGTCGGTCCGGACCAGCCGTTGCCGAAGCTTCCGGTGGCCCGCGCGGTGTGGGTGCCCGATCCGGACTTCTACACTTCGGCGGAATGCTGGTTGACGGCTGGTGCCGCCCACCACACCTGCATGACGACCAACGTGGACGCCGACACCTGGGCCGATTTCGCCCAGATGACCGGCACCGAGTTGGCACTGATCACGCAGGGCACCACGGCGCGCGCCTTTGCCAACGAGTTGCACTGGAACCAGGCGTACTACCGCCTGGCCCGCGGCCTGTGACCCAACCTGGTCCTCGAAGAACTCGTTTCAGAATCTCGGACGAAGTCCGCTGCTCACGGAGCAGGTAGGATGGTCCCCGTTCGGCGAGGTCGCATAGTGGACTAGTGCAGCCGCCTTGAAAGCGGCCGAGGGTGAAACCTCCGAGGGTTCGAATCCCTCCCTCGCCGCCGCCAGCCACGTCGCACAGAAACGCCGAGTACAATCGTGCGAGTTGAGTAGATTGGCGAAAGGCTTTTATGGCTACGGATGATTCACTGCCGGGCGAGGGCGACGCTAAACGCCGGGCCAGTGACGGGCAAATCAATCCGCTAACCGACACTGATCCGGGACGCCGCTTCGCGGCCACGCCAGGCGTAGACGAATCCACGGTGTCATTGGCGCAGTTGCGCGCGCAATCGGAATCGGACAAGATCGCCGACGATCCGGCTTTCGCCGATGTCTTCGCACCCGAAGGCGAATCTCGCGCGCCGCGCAGGCAGGCCGAGGGCACGGCCAAACCTGGCAAGCACGCCGCCGCCAGGCGTTACGAGGAGCCTGCGAAGAAAGCTTCATTCGGTGCCGCCGTCGTGTGGACGGTGTTGGGCACCATCCTGCCCGGCGTCGGCTTGATCAAAGCGGGCCGCAAGGTGGTCGGCGTGATCATCCTGGTGCTTTTCCTGGGCGCGGCCGGGGCGTTGGGAGCGCTCGCGGTGACGAACCGGCGACTGCTGTACACCTACGCCACCCAGTCGTCCGTGCTGCAGGGCGTGGCCGTCGGCCTCGCGGCGTTGGGGCTGGTCATGGTGCTGATCATCTGCGCTTCGCATCTGGCCTTGCGGCCGAAGAACCCGAGCCTGGGCCAGCGCCTGGGCGGAGCCGTGGTTGTCGGCATTCTTTCACTGGCCATCACGGCCCCGATGGCGATCGGCGCAAACTATGCCTACACAACGTCCACCGTTGTCAACTCGGTGTTCGCCGAGACGGGCCGCTCCGACAATGTGCCAACCATCGAGCCGGAGGTCGATCCGTGGGAGCAGATTCCGCGCCTGAACATCCTGATCTTGGGCGGCGACTCCGGCACGGGCCGCAGCGACAAGCTGGGCATGCGGGCGGACACCGTCATCGTCGCCTCGATCGACACGAAGACAGGTGACACCACGCTGTTCTCGCTGCCGCGCAATACGGCGCGGATGCCCTTCCCGAAGGACTCACCGCTTTACAAGTACTATCCGAACGGTTTCTACGACGGCAAAGACGGCAAGAACGCCGAATACTTCCTCAACGCCATGTACCGCAACGTCCCGGCACGCGTGCCGAAGAACATCCTGGGCAAGACGGACAACCTGGCCGCGGACGTCATGAAGATCTCCGTCAGCGAGGCCTTGGGCTTGGACATCGACTACTACATCGTGGTCAACATGGACGGCTTCAAGCAGCTCATCAACGCCCTTGGCGGCGTCACGCTCAACGTGAACTACCGCATTCCGATCGGCGGCAAGACGGATCAGAAGGTCCCGCCGCGCGACTGGATCGAAGTGGGGCCGAATCAGTTGATGAAAGGCTCGCGGGCATTGTGGTATGCGCGCGGCCGCTACGGCCTGAACGACTACTCCCGCATGGAACGCCAGCGCTGCGTGATCAACGCGGTAGTCCACCAGGCGAATCCAGCCAACGTGCTGGCCCGCTTCAACGCCGTCGCCGAGGCTGGCAAGAACATGGTGCTGACCGACGTGCCGCAGGACATGCTGCCGGCCTTCGTCGAGCTGGCGACGCGGATCCAGGGCACCAAGATGCGTTCCATCGTGTTCCAGACCGGAAAAGACGGCTGGGTGAGCGCGAATCCGCCTTGGGACAAGGTGAAGAAGCGCGTGCAGCAGGCAATCAAGGAGACCGCGAAAGCCAACGCCGAAGCCGCCCAGCCGACGGCCACCGCGACGCCGAGCGTCACCCCGGGCAAGTCCACGCCCACGCCGACCAGCACCTCAAAACCCAAGAGCGAAGACCTGGACGACGTGTGCGCCTACCATCCGGAGAAGGAAAAGTAACAGCGCCCCCAACCCTGTCATCCCGGAACCGCCAACCCCGTCATCCCGGACTTGTTCCGGGATCAAGCCCCCAACCCCGTCATCCCGGACTTGTTCCGGGATCTTGGGACGAAGTCCCATGCACGCCGAAGGGGTGCCCCTAGCGGAACAAGTCCGGGATGACAGGTGACGTCGTCACCCAAGCACAAGCAGGATCTTCCCGGCGTTCTCCCCGGATTCCAACAGCCGGTGCGCGGCGGCGACGTCCGCGAACTCGAACAGTGTCTGGGGCGCGAGGCGGATGGTGCCACTCTCGACTAGCGGCCACACGCGGGCTTCCACGGCGGCGCAGATCGCGGCCTTCTCCGCGGCGGGGCGATAGCGCAGGCTCGTGGCGGTGACGGTGCCGCGCTTGGAAAGCAGCCGGTTCAAGTCCAGCGTGCCTTTGCGGCCGCCTTGCAGCCCGATGACGACCAACCGCCCGCCCGTGGCCAGTGCGGCGACGTTGGCCTCCAAATACTTGGCGCCCATGATGTCGAGGATTACGTCGACGCCTTTGGGAGCGGCCTGCTTCACCTCGGCGGCCCAATCGCCGTGATAGTCGATGGCCACATCGGCACCCAGTTCCCGGCTGAGGGCCAGCTTGGATGCGCTGCCCGCCGTGGTGATGACGCGCGCGCCCAGGGCCTTCGCGTACTGAGTGGCAAACGTCCCGATGCCGCCCGCGCCGCCGTGAATGAGCACCGTCTCGCCGGGAGCCAAATGGACGTGGTCGAAGTTGGAAAGCACCGTCGCGGCCACTTCGATCAATCCCGCCGCGCTGACCAGGTCCACGCCGTCCGGGGGCCGGATCGCCTGCCCGGCGGGAACCACGACGTATTCGGCATAGCCGCCGCCCGCCAACAGCGCCACCTTGGGCTCGCCCGAGTCGGCGATGCCAGAGACTTCGAGGCCGATCACATCGGACGTGCCCGCCGGGGGCGGGTAGTACCCCTGCCGCTGCAACAAGTCGGCCCGGTTCACTCCGGCGGCCACGACTTTGATCCGCACCTCGCCGGGCCCGGCCTCCGGCGTGGCAGCCTCGGAAACCAGCAGTTGTTCCGGCCCGCCGGGTTCTTGGACTTCGATGACTCGCATGCGCCCAAGCTTGTCACATTCCAAAACTTCCCTGAAAGTTCGCTGAGAACCGCGACTATTTACCGCTCCGGAGCGTCATATTGGTGAGACGCCGAAACGGAGGAGGGACATGAACAAGGGCCTTGTCGCAGCCGTTGCTTTGGGGGCCATGATCTTTGGTGCCGCGGTGGTGACGGTGGCGCAACTCGTGTTCGCCCCTCCCGCCACCATCACGCCCGAAACTCCCACTCCGACTCCAACAGCCGTCGCGCCCACGCCCACGCCCGAAGTGGAAGCTGTCTCCTGGGTGTCCGGGGAGTGGACGCCGACGGCCGAATACCCTGGCCCGCGGGTAGGCAATGCGGCAATGGTCTATTCCGCCGGCTATTACTACGTGCTGGGTGGAAACACCGGGGACGGCGAAAACCCAAATTGGGTTCCGGATTCGTATCGCTTCGACCCGGCCACGAACGCTTGGACGCCGATTGCCGGTTTGCCGGGCGACGAGCCTTACGTGGAAATCCGCCAGGCGGGCGACAACATCTTCCAGTTGGACGTCTCGGCAGGGGATGTCTACCTGTATGACGCGGACGCAGATGCTTGGAACAAGCTCCCGAGCCCCGCGCCCATCGGGTGCGTCGGCTCGGTGCCGACGGACAACTCGCTGATCTGTCTCGACGATGAACGCGACGGTGTCCGCTATGACCTGGCATCCAGCACTTGGATCACCTTGCCCGGCACCGCGGGTGGCGCGCGCGGCACTTGGTGGGAAGACAAGCTCTACCTGATCGACATCAACCGCGTCATCGACTTGTCCACGCTGCAATCGTCCGAGCTGGGCTGGGGAAATCCGTGGATCGTGGCGAGCCAGTTCGGCGAATCGCTCGGCATCTTCACCGCGGACACGTACATGTCCGTCGACGGCGGCAAGCTGGTTTCGACACCGGGCAAATACGACCTGCCTGAGGGGCCGCCCGTGGTATTCGACAACACCGGCACCGACCGGCGCGGCTTGCTTTGGGACGGCGACTATGTGCTCGACCCGGTCACCGGCGTGCGCTACTCGACTGGCGATCTGACCGGCGATTTCGCCGTCGGAGCAGACGCGATCCTGATGTGCGACCGCGACGAGGATGACTCCACGTTGACTGGCTCGTGCCAATACCGCCCATTTGGCGAAGCGATCCCGCCCCAGGCGTAACGCCGCCAAAGACTGAGGCGGGCTGCCCTCCCCGATGGGCGGCCCGCCTCTCGCTATTCGCTGAGGCCTTTCTTGGGCAACCAGCTAGTGTCGGCGATGGCGGACGTGCTGGTCGTCACGGCGTTGCGCACGGCGCCGACCGATTGCTCCACCGAGCCGATGGTCTGCTCCGGGCCCGTGATGTTGAGGCGCCCCTTGCCGATGAGGGCGAGGATTCCGGCGAGCACCAGCAAGGCGACGGCGACCGTCACGAAGCCGAGCGCGGCGGCGGCGAACTCGCCTACTCCGAAAAGCTGGTGGTACAGCAAGTCCCCCACGCCGATGGACGCGCCGATGAACAGCAAGATGGATGCGGTGAGGGCGAAATACCCGGCGGCGCCGAACAAACCCGCGCCCACGCCAGCTGATTTCGCCTGTGGAATCAGCTCGGCCTTCACCAACTCGATTTCGCCGCGGACAATGGTGGTGACGTCAGCTTGGACGTTCTTCAGGATTTCCGAAACGGAGGGAACCTCGTTAGCCATGCGCCTACTCTAGACCACGCTGGCTACAAACTTATCCGGAACCCGGCGTCGCGCCGCAGCGGCATGATGTAACCGCGATGGTCGACCTCGGCCTTCCAGCAGGCGATCTTGTAAGGCAGCAGCAAAGGTTCGGGCGCGCGGGCGCAACTGTCGTACAGCGCCGCCACCTCTTCCAACATGCTGGCCCGCGCGGCGTCGTCGAGTTCTTTGACGCGCGGGTTGGCGCCGACTTGCTGCAGCAGCGTCGCCTTGTCCATGGGCGTCCAAAGCCTGAAGTCGCGCTCGACGGCTTTGGCGAAGTGCTTCGACTCGACGCGTTCGCTGCCATGCTCGGCCGAGGCGGTCATCGCCGTCGGGTCGACGCGTTGCAGAATGCCGGCCAGCCTGCGCACCCAGGGCACAGAGTCGTCTCGGACGGTGTTGTGCACGACCAGTTCCCCGGAAGCCTCCAGAACCCGCGCCAACTCGGCCATGACCGGCTCCCGGTCGAAGGCTCCCATCGCTTGTGAGATGAGCACCGCGCCGAAGGTGGCGGCGGCAAAAGGAAGCTGGACCGGGTCAGCGCTGATAACCCGGATTCCGGGCGCTTTGACGGCGGCCTTGGCGGCAGCCGGGGCATCTGGCTCGACAAGGACGATTTGGTGGCCGAGCCGGGACAGCCTGCGCGCCATTGGCAAACTGCGACGGCCGAGGGCGAGGATTTTCACCCGCTCCACCGGCACCATCCAGGCCAGCGCGGCCTCGGGAAACGTGTCCGCCATGCCTGAAATGGTACCGAGACCCTTGTGGATAAACCCGGCGGCGTGCCGAGTTATCCACAACTGAACAAGTCAGGTGTAAACCCCAACCGTTCATTGCCATAAATCCGGATATGAGAAATGAAAACGCGCAAGTCCTGGTCGTTGCCGAGTCGTCGGATGTCCAGGACCTGATTCTGTCGGCGGCCGCGGCCCAAGATCTGTCGGCTTTGGCGACCACCGACTTGGACGAAATCTGCAAAGCCTGGTCAGCGGTGGAGACCATCTTCGTCGACGAGAAACAGGCCGAGCATCTGATTTCGCGGGCCCTGCCGCGCCGCGAGCACGTCTACCTGGTCGGGTGCGACCAGAAACGACTGGCCACCTGGTCCACGCCATTGGGGGCGAAAGTGATCATCCTGCCGGACGGGATCGCTTGGCTGGGCGCGGTGCTGGACGAGGGTTCCACCTCTGCGGGCGGTCAAGTGGTGGCGCTGCTGGGCGGTTCGGGCGGCGTGGGCACATCCACGCTGGCCGCATGCCTGGCCTTGGCGGCCGCCAAGAAGAAAAAAACTGCCGCGCTGGTCGACGTGGACCCACTCGGCGGCGGGATCGACTTGTTGCTCGGCGCGGAAGCGGCCGCCGGCTGGCGTTGGCCCCGACTCGGCGGGGCTGAAGGGCACGTGGGCGACCTGCGGGAGTATTTGCCGAAGGTCGAGGGCGTGTCGGTGGTATCGATGGCCCGCGAAAACCCCGCCGACTTGGCAAAGGGCCCGCTTACGGCCATCATCCAGGCCTTGCGCCGCACCCATGACCTTGTCGTCATTGACGCCGGACGCGGGTTGACGGGCGGCTCCCGGGAAGCGATCCGGCTGGCGGGCAGGCGGCTGCTGGTCGTCGCGGGCACCGTCCGTGGGATTGCCGCGGCCGACCAGGTCATCCAGGCCCACGGTTGCCCGGTCGAAGTCGTTTTACGGCGCACGCCCGGAGCCGCCGGAGACGCCGGGACCGTCCAGGATTTGCTGGGACAGCCCGTCGTCGCCACCATCGGGGACGACAAAGCGGTGGCGCTGGCGGCCGACCGTGGCGACCTGCCCTGGCTGAGCGCCCGGCGCACCTATCTGCGCACCTGCGCGAAGCTCGTCGCATGACACCCGTCGCAGCGGTACGCGACTACCTGGCCCGCTTCCAGCTTCCCGCCGACCCGGCATCCGTCGGCACGGCTCTGCGCGCTTCGGGAGAACTGGTCACGGACGCGCGGGTGCGTTCGGTCTTGGAGGACCTGCGGGCCGAGAGCGAAGGGGCCGGCATCCTCGATCCGCTGCTGGCGCTGCCGAACGTCACCGACGTGGTGGTCAACGGGCCCGACCGCGTCTACCTGGATCGCGGCAAGGGATTGGAACTGACCCAGACTCGTTTCACCGACGAAGCCGCGGTGCGGAGGCTGGCCACGCGCCTGGCGGCGATGGTCGGCAGACGCCTGGACGACGGCAGCCCATTCGTCGACGCCCGGCTGGGTTCGGGAGTACGCGTGCACGCCATCCTCGGATCATTGACGGATTGCGGCACCTGCCTCTCCCTGCGTGTGCCTCACCGCAAGCTGCTGACAATGGGCGATTGGGTCGCCGGCGGCGGCATGTGCCCACAAGCCGCGATAATCCTGCAACGCCTGGTGGCCAAACGCCGGGCGTTCCTGGTCAGCGGAGGCACGGGCAGTGGCAAGACAACACTGCTGGCCAGCCTGCTGTCGCTGATCGAACCCAATGAGCGCCTAGTGGTGGTGGAGGATTCCCGTGAGTTGGCCCCGTCCCATCCACACTGCCTGCGCCTGGAAGGACGCCCGGCCAACGCGGAGGGAGCGGGGGCCGTGACGCTGACCGACCTGGTGCGCCAAGCCCTGCGCATGCGCCCGGACCGGCTCGTCGTAGGCGAGGTGCGCGGCGCCGAACTCGTCGACCTGCTCATGGCCTTGAACACCGGTCATGAAGGCGGCTGCGGCACGATACACGCCAATTCCGTAGCCGACATTCCCGCCCGGTTGGAGGCGCTCGCCGCCCTGGGTGGATTGAACCGCGAAGCCGCCCACGCCCAGGTGGCCGCAGCCCTCGACGCCCTGGTGCACATCCGCCGCATCGGCCCGAGGCGCTGGGTGGAGGAAATCGGCGTGCTGCGACCGATGGAGGGCATCTGCCAGGTGGTCTCGGCGGTTCGGTTCGATCCGGACGGGACTTGCACCCGCGGTCCGGCCAGCGGCGAATTAGAAAGGTTGGTCGCCTGATGCTTGCCGCCTTCTTCGCTGGTCTGGCCGTCTGGTGGTGCCTTCCGGATACCGGTCGGCTGCGTCGTCTGCGCCAGGCGCCGCCAAGGCGCGCCGGGCACCAATTGGGACGCCGTGCCTGGCCCCTGGGCGCCGGTGCCGCTGTGGGGCTGGTTTTCGCACTCGCCACGTCATGGGCGATCGGTGTCGCCAGCGGTCTGGCCACGGCTACCGCCTGCTGGGTGGCGCGCGGGGCCTTTGACAATAAAAGGGCCGCGCAACGTCGCCGCCAAGTGTTGAGTGGGGCCAGAGCGTTGGCAGGCCTACTGCGGCTCGGCCATGTGCCCGCACGCGCCCTGACTGCGGCTGCCCAGGACTTGCCCGTGTTTGCCGAGCCTGCCGCCGCGTTGGCGGTCGGAGGCGATGTGCCCGCTGTCTTCCACCGGTTGTCCGCGACGCCTGGCCAATCCGGCCTGGCGGACTTGGGCCTGGCTTGGGATGTCGCACAGGCCACCGGGGCTTCACTCACCACGGCCCTGGACTCCATGGCCGAACGCATGGACCAAGAGGCGACTGCCGCCCAGGCCGCCCGCGCGGAATTGTCGGCTGCTCGTTCCACCAGCCGGATACTGGCGGCACTCCCTTTTGCGGGCATCGGATTGGGCTATGGAATCGGTGGTGATCCGCTGCACTTCCTCACCGGATCGCTGGTCGGCGAGATCCTGCTCGTGACCGGCATGGCGCTCGCCTGCGCAGGAGTGCTGTGGACGGAGAGGATCGCTAATGGATAGCTCGTTGCTGGCTGCGGGGGCCACCTTCGCCCTGGTCATGGCAATCTTGCCGCCCTCTCCCGCAACTCGCTTGGCCAAGCCCAGATACTCCGGGCTGTGGTTGCGCCAACTCGTCGCAGGGGTCCCCGGCGCAATGGAATTGCGGCAACGCCTACTGCTTTCCGCGGTTGCGGCCGCAGCCATCACTTGGGCTCTCGGCGGCTGGCTGGGGTTGGCGGCTGGCCCGCTGCTGTTCGGCGGGGGTGTGATCGGCTTGGGCCGGGTGCCCTCCAACGCTTACACCAAACGCCAAGAGTCGCTCGCGGCGGCCTTGCCCGTTGTTTGCGACTTGCTGGCTGTATGCATGGAATCTGGCCTGCCATTGCGCAACGCCTTGCGCGCCTTGGCCGAACGTTATCCGGGGCCCGCCGGCGAGGTGCTGAGCAGCCTGTGGGTGCGTGTGGGACTGGGCGCCGACGAAGCATCAGTTTGGGCCGAGGAACGCGGTGGCCCGTGGGGACCGTTGGCGGATGAGGTTTGCCGGTCGCTAACCGGAGGCATGGCGCTCGCCGCGTCCTTGCGGGAACTGGCCGCGTCCACGCGCAAAGACGTGGCCGCAAAGGCCTTGGAGAAGGCGCGGTCGGCCGGCGTCCGCTCCGTGCTGCCGCTGATGGCGTGCTTCCTGCCCGCCTTCATGCTGTTGGGCATCGTGCCGATCATCGGGGGCATTGTCGGCAACTTCTTCGGCTGAACGCCGTATCCACAGGCAACCTGGCCGGGAGCGAGTTTTCCACACCGCAGAAAGTCACCGCGCAGAAATCCGCCCGAACGCCGATAGTCCAGAGTGCAAATGTCCGCCAAGGAAAGGAAACTCCAATGAAGAAATTGCTCGCCCGTTTTGATGAGCGTGGAATGACGACCGCTGAATACGCCGTCGGCACGGTGGCCTCGGTCAGCCTGGTCGGCGTCATCATCTCGATCCTGAGCAACGACCAGTTCCGCGAACTGCTGTTCACCCTGATCAAGGCCCTCTTCGGCTTCATCGGCCAGTGGATCCAGGTGCCGACCGTCTAGTGGTTCGGGTTGGTGCGTGGGGGCAGGTCTCGGCCTGCCCCCGCACCTGCGTCTTAGGAGAATGATGAACAAAGATGAACGCGGCATGGTGACCGCCGAGTTTGCGTTGGCGTCGCTCATCGCCGCCGCCTTTGTGGTGACCGTGGCGTGGATCGCCGCAGTGCTGCTGGCGCTGGGCTCCTGCCAGGCCACGGCCGCCGAAGTGGCCCGCCAGGAGGCCCGCGGCGACGCCGCAGCGGCGGCGCAGGCCAAGGCGGACGCCCCGCCCGGAGCCCGCGTGACGGTGTCGCGGCACGGCAAGCAGGTGGACGTAGACGTGGAGTTGGACGCCCGGCCATGGACGAGCTGGGTGCCATCCGTCCCGCTGCACGCCCAGGCGCACGTGCTGGCCGAGGAGGGCTGATGCGAAGCGAACGCGGCTCCGGCTCAGTCACGGCACTATGGGTGATGATCCTGACGGCGGTCTTGGCCCTCGCAGTGTTCTGCGTCTTCGCCTTCAAGGCCAAGACGGAACAAGTCCGCGGCGCAGCCGACCTGGTCGCCCTATCCGCCGCCGAAGACCCCGACAACGCCTGCGCACGCGCGAAACAGACCGCGGCCGCCAATAACGTCCGCCTGGAATCCTGCAAGGAAACGGGCGACGTATTCGACTACGTGGTGACCGTCACAGTCCAAGGAGACTTCGACTGGTGGGGCATGTGGGCCATCGGGGCCACCAGCCACGCCGGCCGCCTGGGAGTTTGAGCATGAGGCAAACCCGCAAACCAAACCCGGCCAGATCTTGCATGCGATGCATGCATCCCAGTAGCCTGATAGCCATGGCAAGCATCATCACTATCCGCAACCTGGATCCGGAGGTCCAAGAACGGATGCGCCAACGGGCGCGCCGCCACGAACGCTCCATGGAGGCGGAGATCCGGGCCATCCTCACCGCCACGCCGCTGGAGGACGAAGAGCCGCACGACTTCCAGTGGGCGCTGCGCAACTACGCCGCGGACATCGCCCGGCTCGGTTCGACTGAAACTCTTGAAACGGCCCGCGAGCAGGACGAAGCGCGCTGGGTCGACTTCTCGGAGGGCGCAACCTCGTGATCATCCTGGACACGAACATCGCCTCAGTTTTCCTTCACCCCCAGGATCGTTGGGATCCGGCGGTGATGTCATGGGTCGAGTCGATGCCGCGCGGCGAATTACACATCACCACGATCACCAGGGCCGAGATCGCCGCCGGCGTGGCCGTTCTGCCCGATGGCCGCCGAAAGCGGGAGTACGCCGACCGGATGAAGAAGCTATTCGCCCACCTGGAGCCCGTCACGCTGCCCTTCGATGTGGCCTGCGCCGACTACTACGGCGCCGTCATCGCCGCAAGGAAGGCAGCAGGCCGCCCAATAGCACAGTTGGACGCCCAAATAGCCGCAATCGCTCTGCGTCACCACGCCGCCGTCGCCACCCGCGACACCAGCGGCTTCGAATCCCTCGGTTTGCCCATCGTCAACCCCTACGAAGCGCCATAACCCGCAAGTCAGTTCCCGGGTGGGACCCCGGGAAAAGGAGATGGGTTCCCGGGGGGATGGGAACCCATCTAGTGATAGCTCGGTGACCTACCCAAGCGTGGTGGTGTGTGGTGAGTCAACTTGGGGGTTGCAGCCTCACCGAGCAAGTTTTCAGGTGTGATCTCATATTAGCCCGGTCCTAGTGAACTGTGTGCTGAAACGGTAAAAAAGCCCGCGAACTGTCTCAGGATGCGTACGCGCCTACGTAGTTGAGGCGTGCCGGCGCGCTCAGGAAGGCCTCCATTTACAAAGCACTTCCGTAGCGAAAATCCGGAGTTCAAGGAAAATGACTAATGTAGGGTTCACAGCGACGTATCTCTAGTGAAAGCCCAAACATGGCTCGTGATATTACCGAGCTTCCCAACCTGGAAGCCGAAGCTGGACGGGTAGCTCCTGTCCGTTCCAGAATGCCCATCTATGTCGACCTGCTGCCGCCGTGCAACAACGCGTGTCCGGCCGGGGAGAACATCCAAGAGTGGTTGCGCCTCACCAAGGCGGGTCAGGACGAGGAAGCTTGGCGCGAGATCGTCAAGAACAACCCGTTCCCCGCGATCCACGGACGCGTTTGCTACCACCCTTGCGAGGTCGCGTGTAACCGTGTCGAGTTGGACGGCGCGGTGTCGATCCACTCGGTGGAGCGGTACCTCGGGGATCTCGCCCTCAGCAAGGGCTGGGAGTACGATCCCCCGGCTCCGGCGACGGGCAAGAAGGTCCTCGTGGTTGGCGCCGGCCCGTCTGGCCTGTCCGCCGCATACCACCTGGCAAAGCTCGGCCACCAGGTCGAGATCCGCGATTCTTCGCCGCTGCCCGGCGGCATGATGCGCTACGGCATCCCGGAATACCGCCTCCCGCGCAACGTCCTCGACGCGGAGATTGCGCGGCTGGTGAAGCTGGGCGTGAAGATCGTCAACGACTACACGGTCAAGGATTTGATCGGCGACCAGCAAGAGGGCGGTTTCGAGGCCGTCTTCGTAGCCATCGGCGCCCACTTGTCGCGCCGGGTCGACATCCCCAACCGCGACGCCTCCCGCATCGTAGACGCGGTCTCTTTCCTGCGTGACGTGGCGTCCGGCGGAAGGCCGCTCATCGGCCGCAAGGTAGCCGTCTACGGTGGCGGCAACACAGCCATGGACGCCGCCCGCGTGGCCCGCCGCCTGGGCGCCGAGGAGTCGATCATCGTCTACCGCCGCACGAAAGAGCAGATGCCCGCGCACGAGGAGGAGTTCGAATCCGCCGAGCGCGAAGGCGTCACGATGAACTGGCTGCGCACGATCACCTCCGTTGACGAGGACGACCTGACGGTCGAGATCATGGAATTGGACGAGAAGGGCAAAGCCCGCGGCACCGGCCGGTTCGAGAAGCTGGAGGCCGACACGGTCATCCTCGCCCTCGGCCAAGAGACGGATTCCAACTTCCTGCGCCGCATCCCCGGAATGCGTTTTGACCACGACGTCGTGCAGGTCGATCCGGAGTCGTTGATGACCGACGTCCCCGGCATTTTCGCCGGCGGCGACGCGGTTCCGTCGGAGCGCACGGTGACGGTGGGCGTGGGCCACGGCAAACGGGCCGCGCGCAATATCGACGCCTGGCTGGCCGGCAAGGACGTCTCCCATCGCTCGAAGCATCCGATCGCCGAGTTCGCCAAGCTGAACTTGTGGTATTTCGGCGACGCCCGGCGCACAAACCAGCCCGAGTTGGAGCCCGCCGAGCGCATAGACGATTTCGATGAGATCGTCGGCGGCCTCACAGACGAACAGGGCCACACCGAAGCGGCCCGCTGCCTGTCCTGCGGTAACTGCTTCGAATGCGACGGCTGCCTGGGCTCATGCCCCGAAGGTGCGGTCATCAAGCTCGGTAAAGGCTTCCGATACCGCTTTGACTACGACAAATGTACTGGCTGCGCGACCTGCTACGAGCAGTGTCCGGTGCACGCCATCGAGATGGTGAAGGAGGCGTGACATGGCACCGAAGATGATCGACGGCAACGAGGCAGCGGCTTCCGCGGCCTTCCGCTTGAATGAGATTTGCGCTATCTATCCGATCACGCCGAGTTCGACGATGGCCGAGCTGGCCGACGAATGGGCGGCGCAGAAGCAGAAGAACGTCTACGGCATGATCCCGACGGTTGTGGAAATGCAGTCCGAGGGCGGCGCGGCCGGCGCGTTGCACGGGGCGCTGCAAGGTGGGGCGCTGGCCACCACGTTCACGGCTTCGCAGGGCCTGCTGCTGATGATCCCGAACATGTACAAGATCGCGGGCGAGCTGACCAGTTCCGTGATCCACGTGGCGGCGCGTTCGCTGGCGGCCCAAGGCCTGTCGATTTACGGCGACCACCAGGACGTGATGGCGGTGCGCCAAACCGGCTTCGCGATGCTCAGTTCGGCGTCGGTGCAGGAAGCCCACGACATGGCGGCCATCTCGCAGTTGGCCACACTGCGCTCTCGCATCCCGTTCGTCCACTTCTTCGACGGCTTCCGCACCTCGCACGAGGTGAATTCGGCCGAGTTGCTGACTGACGACCAACTGCTGCAGTTCGTTCCCGAGTCGCTGGTTCGCGAACACCGCAACCGGGCGCTGTCTCCGGAGCACCCCTACATTCGCGGCACCGCACAGAACCCGGACACGTATTTCCAGTCCCGTGAGACGGTCAACCCGTTCTACCTCGCGGTGCCGGGCATCGTGAAGGAAGCGATGGACGAGTTCGCGCGCCTGGCCGGCCGCCAATACGACATCGTGGAGTACTACGGAGCTCCGGACGCCGACCGCGTGGTCGTGGTCATGGGTTCGGGTGGCCAGACGGTCAAGGCGACAGTCGACTACCTGAACGCCAAGGGCGAGAAGACGGGCGTCATCCAGATCCGCCTGTATCGCCCGTTCCCAGCCGACGAGTTGCTGGCCGCGCTGCCCGCCACGGCGACGAAGGTGGCGGTGCTGGACCGCACGAAGGAGCCCGGCGCCGGCGGCGAGCCGCTGTTCCTGGACGTGTCCTCCGCGTTGGGCGAGGCCGTGTCGCGCGGCAAGCGGGATCGGCTGCCCATGTTGATCGGCGGCCGTTACGGCCTGTCGTCGAAGGAATTCACGCCGGGCATGGCTGCTGGCATCTTCGCCGAGTTGGCCCTCGACGCGCCGCGGCCGCGTTTCACGATCGGCATCAACGACGACGTCACCATGACCTCGCTCCCCTACGACGCCCAGCTCGACATCGAGGATCCGACCACGCTACGCGCCGTGTTCTACGGCATGGGTTCGGACGGCACAGTAGGCGCTAACAAGAACACCATCAAGATCATCGGTTCGCTGCCGGACACGTTCGCCCAGGGCTATTTCGTCTATGACTCGAAGAAATCCGGGTCGCGCACGGTCTCGCACCTGCGCTTCGGCCCGAAGCCGATCCAGGCTCCGTATTTGGTGAACAAGGCCGGTTTCATCGGCTGCCACCACTGGTCGATCCTGGAGCGCGTCGACGTGCTGGAGTTCGCCCGCGAGGGCACGGTCCTGCTGATCAACTCCCCGTACCCGGCCGACCAGGTCTTTTCGCGGCTGCCGGAGCCGATGCAACGGAAGATCATCTCGCTGGGCCTGGAGTTATGGGCGATCGACGCCAACGAGGTGGCCCGCGCGGCTGGCATGGGCAACCGCACGAACACCGTGCTGCAGACGTGCTTCTTCGCCATCTCCAAGGTCATGCCGCGCGAGCAGGCCATCGAGGAGGTCAAGAAGTCGATCCGCAAGACGTACTCGAAGAAGGGCGCGGATGTCGTCGCCAAGAACGAGGAAGCCGTGGACGCGTCCGTGGCCGCCTTGCACCAAGTCCAGATCCCCGCGGCGCCCGTTTCAGACACGCCGATGATCCCGCCGGTTCCGGCCGACGCGCCGGAGTTCGTGCGCACGGTGACGGCGTCGATGCTGCAGAACACCGCGGATTCGCTCCCGGTTTCGGCGCTGCCCGTCGACGGCACGTTCCCATCGGGCACCACGAAATACGAGAAGCGGAACATCTCCGACATCATCGCCGAGTGGGATCCCGAAGCCTGCATCCAGTGCGGCAACTGCGCGTTTGTTTGCCCGCACGCCGTGCTGCGCGCGAAGTACTATCACGAGAGCGCGTTGGAAGGCTGCCCGGACAGCTTCCAGTCGGCGCCGCTGAACGCCGCCGGTTTCCCCGGTTCGCGGTACACGCTGCAGGTCTACGCCGAGGACTGCACCGGCTGCGGCCTGTGTGTGGAGGCGTGCCCGGTGAAGGCGCCGAAGAACCGCAAGGCGATCAACTTGGAGGACATCCTCGACCGCACCACGCAGAAGCAGAACGTGAAGTTCTTCGAGACCATCCCGGTCAACCGGCGTTCCCGAATCGACTTCGCGAATGTGCGCGGCACGCAGTTTATGGAGCCGCTGTTCGAGTTCTCGGGTGCTTGCTCCGGCTGCGGCGAGACGCCGTATCTGAAGCTGCTCACGCAGCTTTTCGGCGGTCGCGCCACCGTGGCCAACGCGACCGGCTGCTCGTCGATTTACGGCGGCAACCTGCCCACCACGCCTTGGTCGTCCAACAAGTACGGCCGCGGCCCGGCCTGGTCGAACTCGCTGTTCGAGGACAACGCCGAGTTTGGTTTGGGCCTGCGACTGGCAGCCGATTTGCAGACCGCCACGGCGACGAATCTGCTGGAGCAGTTGCGACCCGAGTTGGGCGACGAGACGGTCGACGCCATCTTGAAGGCCCCGCAGCTCTACGAATCGGAACTGTCGCAGCAGCGCGCCCGCGTGGACGCCCTGAAGGAGCTGCTCGACACGATGAGCGGCCCGGTGGTGGAAAACCTTCGGGCGGTCGCCGATCACCTGCTGCGCCGTTCGGTTTGGATCGTCGGCGGTGACGGCTGGGCTTACGACATCGGTTCGGCCGGCGTGGACCATGTGCTGGCCAGCGGCCGCAACGTCAATGTGCTCGTGCTGGACACCGAGGTGTATTCGAACACCGGTGGCCAGGCGTCCAAGTCGACGCCGCTGGGCGCGGTCGCCAAGTTCGCCTCCGCCGGCAAGCTGACAGGCAAGAAGGACATGGCCATGCAGGCCATCTCATACGGCAACGTGTATGTGGCCCGGGTGGCGATGGGTGCCGACAAGCAGCAGACCTTGAAGGCGTTCCGCGAGGCGGAGGCCTACGACGGCCCAAGCCTGATCTTGGCCTACTCGCACTGCATCGCGCACGGCATCGACATGCGCAAGGGCTTGGAACAGCAGTACGCCGCGGTGGCGTCGGGCCACTGGCCGCTGGTCCGCTACAACCCGGTGCTGCGGGAAGCGGGCCGCAACCCGTTCCTGCTGGACAGCCCGCGCCCGCGCATTCCGCTGCGCGACTACCACATGAAGGAGTTGCGTTTCCGCATGCTGATGAACTCCGATCCGGAGGCTGCCGAGCAGCTATTGGAGTTCGGCCAGAAGCAGGTGGCCCGCCGCTGGGCGGAGTACGAAGAGATGGCGGCGCGTTCGGCGGACTGGTTCGCGGCGGACGTGCGCGGCGTGTCCCCTGCTCCGGCCGAAACAGTGGAAGTGGCCGGGCAGCAGACCTAGCGTCCCGCACCCGTCATCCCAGACCTTGTTCCGGGATGACGGTGCTGGGAGCTTGGTGGCAGACAGGGGTCCGCTCCCTTGGCAGTCAACTCACCTTCGCTCGACCAGGCTGGTCAGGATCACCGCCGAGCGGGTGCGTTCGATGTTGGCCTTGGAGCGGATGGACTGCAGGGCTTCCTCTAAGGCGTGCACGTTTGCCGCGCGCATGCGCAACACTGAGTCGGCCTCACCGGTGACGGTGCAGGCTTCCACGACTTCGGGGACGGCGGCGCAAACCCGGCGCAGCTCGGCAGAGGAGATCGTGCCGCGGCAAAACAGCTCGACGTATGCCTCCGTGCGCGGACCGAGCGCGGATTCGTCCACCTCCACGGTGAAGCGCCGGATGACGCCGCGTTCACGCAAATGGTCCACTCGCCGTTTGACCGCCGAAGCCGAGAGTCCAATCCGGGCGCCGATGGCGGCATAGCTCTCCCGGGCGTCGGCGCGCAAAGCCTGGATGATGCGGCTGTCTAGTGCGTCCATGGCCGCAGTCTAGCAATGTTGTTGCGCATGACATCTTTGTTCGCAGTGTTGTTGCGCGGAAATGGCGTGTTCTGTTGCGGACTTTGTTGCAGACTGTCGCCCAGGAGGAAAAATGCTACTGACACCCGAACGCACCTGCCCGCAAGCCCGCACCCGCCGCTTCCTGATGGTGCCGCCCACCGAGTTCACCGTCAACTATGAAATCAATCCGTGGATGGACAAGCGCAAGCCTGTTGACACCGAGCGCGCGATGGCGCAGTGGGAGGCTCTGGTGGCCGCCTACCGGGAGCACGGACATGATGTGCGGCTGCTGGAGGGAATGCCTGGCTTGCCCGACATGGTGTTTTCCGCGAATGGCGGGCTGAGCGTAGACGGCATTTTCTACACGGCTCTGTTCACCCATCCGCAGCGCGTCGCCGAAGCAGTTTGGCACGCAGCCTGGCATCAGACGCACGGCTCGCGCGTGGTGCAGGCCACGCAGATCAACGAGGGAGAGGGCGATTTCGCCGTCGTCGGCGAGCGCATCTTGGCCGGGCATGGCTTCCGCACGTCGTTGGCCGCGCATGCGGAACTGGCCGACGTCACCGGCCGCGAAGTTGTCTCGCTGCGGCTGGTCAACCCATCCTTCTATCATTTGGACACCGCGCTGACTGTGCTGGACGAAACGACGGTGGCCTACTATCCGGGAGCCTTCGACGCCGACTCGCAGGAGACCCTCGCGCGGCTCTACCCCACGGCGATCCGCGTCGCCGAAGCAGACGCACACCACTTCGCCCTGAACTCGCTGAGCGACGGTTTGCACGTATTCTGCGCGGCGGACGCGGCCGGTTTCATCGACCAGTTGGCTGAGCGCGGGTATGCGCCGGTGCCACTCGACTTGAGCGAGTTTCGGCTTGCGGGCGGCGGAATCAAGTGCTGCACGCAAGAGCTTCGATAGTGTTTGCGCATGGACGTTCTCGCTCACAATTACGCGCCGCTCCCGGTAACGATTTCCAGCGCTGAAGGCGTCTGGTTCACGGCCGTCGACGGTCGGCGTTACCTGGATTGCCTGGCCGCCTACTCGGCGGTCAACTTCGGGCACCGCAACCCGGAGCTCATCGCGGTCGCGCACGCGCAGTTGGACCGGCTCACGCTGACCAGCCGCGCTTTCGACAACGACCAACTCGAACCGTTCGCGGCGGAGTTGACCGAATTGACCGGCACCCAGATGATGCTGCCGATGAACACCGGCGCCGAAGCTGTCGAGACGTCCATCAAACTGGCGCGGGCCTGGGGCGAGCGCGTGAAAGGCGTCGCGCCGGGACGGGCGAACATTGTGACTGTCACCGGCAACTTCCACGGCCGCACGACGACGATCGTCTCGTTCAGCGACGACCCGTCCGCGCGTGACGGCTTCGGCCCGTTCACGCCAGGCTTCAGACAAGTCCGCTACGGAGACGCCGACGCGCTGGCGGCCGCGATCGACTCTGAAACGGTCGGCGTGCTGCTGGAGCCGGTGCAGGGTGAGGCCGGCGTCATCATTCCGCCCGAGGGCTATCTGGCCAGGGCCCGCGAAGCCACCTCGGCAGCAGGTGCCCTGCTGATCGCCGACGAGATCCAATCCGGCCTGGGCCGCACTGGGGCGACCCTGGAAACCGAACGCCAGGGCATCAAGCCGGATCTGATCTGCCTGGGTAAAGCGTTGGGCGGCGGCATCATGCCGGTGTCCGCCGTAGTCGGCCCCACTGAAGTACTGGGCGTGCTGCGCCCCGGCGAACATGGCTCCACCTTCGGCGGCAACCCGCTGGGATCCGCTATCGGCCGCGCCGTCGTCCGCCTGCTGCGCACCGGAGAGCCACAACGCGCCGCCCGCGAACGCGGCGCCCAGTTGCGCGCCGCCCTGGATCCGCTGCTCGGCGACGGCGTGACCGCGATCCGCAACGTCGGCCTGTGGTTCGGCATCGACATCGACCCGTCCCGCGGCACCGCCCGCGACGTCTGCCTGCGACTGATGGAGAAAGGCGTCCTCGCGAAAGACACTCACGGCCAAACCGTCCGCCTGGCCCCTCCGCTGACCATCTCCCCAGCAGAAGTCGACACGGTCGCCACTGCCTTCCGCGCGGCGCTTTGAGCGATCCTGGGCTTGATCCGGGATCTCGGACGCGGTCCGATCGCCGCGGTTACCCTCGGAACTCCCGGGCGGCGCCACGGTCGGCGGACAGGGCCATGGACGCGTAGATGCGCAGAGCAGTGGAGACCTCGCGCTGGCGGTGCTTCGGTTTCCAGCCAGCGGCTTCTTGCACGGCGCGGCGGGCGGCTAGCGTGTCGTCGTCAACGAGCAGGTTGATGGCCCGGTCCGGGATGGAGATTTCCACGATGTCGCCGTCCTCGATCAGGCCGATCGGGCCGCCTGCGGCCGCCTCGGGCGAGATGTGGCCGATAGACAGGCCGGACGAGCCGCCGGAGAACCGGCCGTCGGTTATCAGGGCGCACTTGGGGCCGAGGCCGCGGCCCTTGAGGAACGACGTCGGGTAAAGCATCTCCTGCATCCCGGGGCCGCCCTTGGGGCCCTCGTAACGGACGACGACCACGTCACCGGCCTCGATGCGGCCGCCCAGGATCGCCGCGACGGCCTCCTCCTGCGACTCGGTGACTTTCGCCGGCCCGGAGAACGTCCACTGGTCCGCGGGGACGCCGGCGGTCTTGACGATGCAGCCGTGCGGAGCGATGTTGCCTTTGAGCACGGCCAGGCCGCCGTCCTCGGTATACGGGTGGGCCACCGACCGGATGCAGCCGGCCTCGGCGTCCAAGTCCAAAGTCTCCCAGCGGGCATCCGAACTGAACGCCTCGGTGGTCCGCACGCCGCCCGGAGCCGCATGGAACAGTTCGATGGCCTGCGTGGTCGCGCTGCCGCCGCGGATGTCCCACTTGCCCAACCAACTGTCCAGGTCGGGCGAGTGCACGGCCCGCACCGATTCGTCGAACAGGCCGCCACGGCGCAACTCGCCCATGATCGCGGGGATGCCGCCGGCGCGGTGCACGTCTTCCATGTAGTACTTATTCGTGTTGGGCGCCACCTTGCAGATGCACGGAGTGACACGGGAGAGCGCGTCAATGTCGTCCAAGTTGAAATCGACGCCCGCCTCGTGGGCGGCGGCCAGCAGGTGCAACACGGTGTTCGTGGAGCCGCCCATAGCGATGTCGACCCGCATGGCGTTGGCAAAGGCGGCCTTGGCGGCGATGGCTTTCGGCAGCACAGACTCGTCGCCCTTGGCGTAGTACCGCTCGCATAGCTCGACGATGAGCTTGCCGGCGTCGATGAATAAGTCGCGGCGTTTTGCGGCGGTCGCCAACGTCGAGCCGGAGCCGGGCAGCGCCAAGCCGATCACTTCCAGCAGGCAGTTCATCGAGTTGGCCGTGAACATGCCCGAACACGAACCGCAGGTCGGGCAGGCGTGCTGCTCGATCAACTCCATGTCGGCGTCGGAGATGGACTCGTCGGCGGACTTGATCATGGCGTCAATCAGGTCGAGCCGGGTCTCGCCGATGCCCAGAGCCGCCTTGCCGGCTTCCATCGGCCCGCCGGAGACGAAGACGGCGGGAATGTTGAGCCGCAGCACGGCCAGCAGCATGCCCGGCGTGATCTTGTCGCAGTTGGAGATGCACACCAGCGCGTCCGCCGCATGCGCGTTGACCATGTACTCGACGGAATCGGCGATGACCTCGCGGCTCGGCAGCGAATAGAGCATGCCGCCGTGGCCCATGGCGATGCCGTCGTCGACGGCGATGGTGTTGAACTCGCGACCCACTCCCCCGGCGGCGGCGATGGATTCGGCAACCAGCGCGCCGACATCCCGCAGGTGAACGTGCCCGGGCACGAACTGCGTGAACGAGTTGGCGATGGCGATGATGGGTTTGCCGAAGTCGGCTTCGGCCATGCCGGTGGCCCGCCACAGGGAGCGGGCGCCGGCCATGTTGCGGCCATGGGTGGTGGTATGGGAGCGCAGCGTTGGCATATCGCGGCCTTTCGTAGGGTCGGATATAGATTAATACCCGCGCCCGGTTGCGATGGACCGATCCAGCAAACCGGGTTGACCACGTAGCGAACTACGTGATGACCGATCCAGTTTTCCCGCGCCACGCCCAAGCACTACTTAATTCGCTGAATTCCCAGCGCGACCAGGTAGTGAAGAACTAGGTTCGTTTGCAACGTACCGCGCGTTTTGTTTGGGGGGAGAAAACGTGAACGGGACTCGATCGGCAGCCGTATCGGCCGCCACCGGAAGGTTCGTCGCCATGGCTCTGCTAGCCGCCGTGGCGACGGCCTTGCCGGACTTTCCAGGGAACATCCAGTCTGCGGCGGCCGCTGGCACCACAGCGGAGGCAGGGTACGCCACCTTCGCGCGTTCCTTCGATGCCAGCGGCTTGCCGCGCCTCGGGCTCGCGCCGGTGCGCGCCACATCGGCGCTCACTATCTCAGGCGGCGCCAGGGTAGGCGACACGCTCACGGCGTCCCACGTCACGTGGAACTTTGCCGGCGTCTCCGTCCGCTATGAATGGTATGTGGGCGGCCAACGCGTGTGGACGGGCGCCTGCTACAAAGTCCAGCCAAGGGACGCTGGAAAGAGAATCTATGCCCGGGCGGTGGGGACGCTGCTCGGACACCGCACGGGGGTCGCGACGAGCGCCGCGCGGAAAGCAACACAAGCCAAGAGTGCCGGGGCAATGAAGGGCTTCCGGTAACTCCATCCCACAACAACCCGCAAAGGCCTCACCGGACCGACCCCGGTGGGGCCTTTGTGGTTCTGGACCGCGCCAACAGCCGTAGTCCGACTGCCGTTGGGGGCTTTCCGCGGGCCTCCTGGCAGCGCTACGCTTTTCACAGCCATCCCCCCGAGCTGAGGAGTCGCGATGAAGCGCACCCGAATCGGATCCATCCTGCTGGCCAGCGCCATGGCGATCACCACATTTGCCACCGCGGCGCCGCAAGCGCACGCCGAGGTCTACTGCACCAGCCCCGAGCCCAACTGCACCATCCTGGACTGGACCGGCAGAGGGATTGAAAGCATCATTCCCGGATCGTTGTCCATGATGTCGGACTTGGAGGAAGTGCGGCTGGACGGCAACCGGTTGACCCAACTCGAACTCGGCACCTTCGCTGGTCTGCACAATCTGAAATACGTGTATCTCAGATACAACCAGCTGACGACACTGCCGCTTGGGCTGTTCGACCAAAACCCCCAGTTACGCGAAGTGTTCCTGGAGGGTAATCCGTGGGACTGCTTGCCTCCGGGATTCTGGGATGGCAAACCCACGATCGTCCATTCCGATTATCCGATCATGGCCTGCTTCATAGAGTTCTGCACCGGCTACCCGGTCATTTCCGGCTCGATCCGCGTCGGACAACCCCTGTCGATCACGGGTTTCGACTGCGACGAAGAGGCGGAGTACGCCTACACCTGGGAGATCGGCGGCAACGTCGTCGGCACCGAGGCGACCTACACGCCCACGGCCGCCGACGCCGGCCAGCGGGTGATGCTGACCGTCGACGCCATGTGGCAAAACGAGGTGGACTCGTACATAGCGCGGACCACGCGCCAGGTGCGCTGGTTCATCGACGTACCGTCCACGCAACGCTTCTATGAGGCCATCAACTACCTGGCCGAAAGGAACATCATTTCGCACGGCGCGACCAACGACGAGTTCCATCCCGACCGCACCCTGACCCGCGGCGAAATCGCGGCCTACATGTACCGTTTGGCCGGCCGCCCGCAGTTCTCCGCGCCCGCGACCGGGTCGTTCACCGACGTGCCCAAGACCCACATGTTCTACAGCGAAATCGAATGGCTCAAGACCACTGGGATAACGTCTGGCAAGGGTTCGCCGACCACGTTCAAGCCGTCCGACACCGCCACCCGCGGCGAACTCGCCGCGTTCCTGCACCGCCTCGACATCTACCTGTTCGGCAACCAGCCTTTCACCATGCCGCCGACGCCGTCATTCACCGACGTGCCCAAGACCCACACCTTCAACTGGGACGTCGAGTGGATGCTGGCCAAAGGGATCACCAGCCCGAACGCGCAATACCACCCGGAGCGGGAGTGCTTGCGCGATGAGTTCGCGGCGTTCATGTACCGCTACATGACGGCGCTCCCGCCCGTCGACGTGGTGCGCTACTGAAGCGAGTGACTACTTGCTGATCCTGCCCCATCCGGAAGGCTCCGGGCCGGTAGGATCATCGCCATGACTGCGACTTTGATCCTGCTCCGCCACGGCGAGAGCGAATGGAATGCGAAGAACCTGTTCACCGGCTGGGTGGACGTCGACATCAACGAGAAGGGCATCGGCGAGGGCAAGCGCGCCGCCGAGTTGTTGCGGGCCGAAGGCCTGCTGCCGGATGTCGTGCACACATCCGTCCTGCGCCGGGCCATCCACACCGCGTATCTCGCCCTCGACGGATGCGACCGGCACTGGATTCCCGTGAAGCGCTCCTGGAGGCTGAACGAGCGCCACTACGGCGCCCTCCAAGGCAAGAACAAGGCACAGACGCTGGAGGCTTACGGCGAAGAGAAGTTCATGCAGTGGCGCCGTTCCTACGACATCCCGCCGGATCCGATCGCCGCCGACGATGAGTTCTCCCAATTCGCCGACCCGCGCTACGCCAACCTGCCGCCCGAACTGCGCCCGTTGACGGAATGCCTCGCCGACGTGGTGGTCCGCATGCTGCCGTATTGGTACGACGCGATCGTGCCGGACTTGAACGACGGCAAGCTGGTCATGGTCGCCGCGCACGGCAACTCGCTGCGCGCTCTGGTGAAGCACTTGGACGGCATTTCGGACGCCGACATCGCCGGGCTCAACATACCGACCGGCATCCCGCTGCTGTACGAATTGGACGACGAGTTGAAGCCCATAACCCGTGGCGGACGCTACCTCGATCCGGCGGCCGCAGCCGAGGCCATCGAGGCTGTGAAGAACCAGGGCAAGAAGTAGTTTCCTCCGCTCTGACAAGGCATAACGCGAAACATCGGTTGCCCGGAACGTGATACAATAGTCTTCTGCGAAAGGGGCCTATCAGTATGACGTTCACAATTGGTGAAACAGTGGTCTACCCCAATCACGGAGCAGCCGTCATCGAAGAAATTGAAACCCGCAAGATCAAGGGTGTCGATCGTCTTTATCTCGTGCTACGCATTGTTGGGCAGTCCGATCTGATCGTCCGCGTCCCCGCCGACAACCTCGACTTGGTTGGCGTGCGCGACGTGGTTGACGCTGACGGTTTGGAACGCGTTTTCGGCGTGCTCCGCGCACCATACGCGGAAGAGCCGACAAACTGGTCCCGCCGCTACAAGGCGAATCTTGAAAAGCTGCACTCTGGCAACGTGATGAAAGTGGCCGAAGTCGTGCGCGACCTGTGGCGCCGCGAGCGCGACCGTGGGCTGTCCGCGGGCGAGAAGCGGATGCTCGCGAAGGCCCGCCAGATCCTCGTTTCCGAGTTGGCGCTCGCCGAAAAGGTGGAGGAAGACCGCGCCGAGGTGCTCCTCGACGAAGTCCTCGCCAGCTAGACGCTCGTTTTCTCCCCAACAGTCCCCAACCCCACTCGACTTGGGCGGCGCTCGAAGTAGCATAAGGCCATGGTCCATGCCATCGTCGTCGCAGCAGGCGCCGGAGTACGCCTGGGCGCGGGCATCCCGAAAGCCCTGCGAACCGTCGGTGGGCGCCCGCTTGTTTCCCGCTCCGTAGCGGCGTTGGCGCGCGGCGGCGTTACGCGGGCGACCGTGGTCCACCCAGGTGGCGCCGAAGCAGATTTCCGCGCAGCCCTCGCCACCGCGCCCATACCCGTCGATTTCTGTGCCGGCGGCGCTTCTCGGCAAGATTCCGTCGCCAAGGGCCTGGCGCTGGTGAAGTCCGATCTCGTGCTCGTGCACGACGCGGCCCGGGCGCTGGTGCCCCCGGAAGTCGTCGAGCGGGTGGTTCAGGCGTTGCGGGCGGGCGCCGTCGGTGTTGTTCCGGTGATCTCCCTGGTGGACAGCATCCGCAGGGTGCAAAGCGGCGCTTCTCATGTAGTCGACAGGGACGACTACCGCGTCGTGCAGACCCCGCAGGGCTTTGCGACCGCCGTGCTCGCCGCCGCGCATCAGGCGCTCAGCCAGCCGGTGACCGACGACGCCGCCGCCGTGGAACTGCTGGGCCACCAGATCGCCCTGGTCGAAGGTGACCGGCGCGCGTTCAAGATCACCGACCCGCTGGACCTGGCGCTGGCGGAGGTTTTGGCGAAGGAGGAAACATGAGTCTGCGAATCGGCATCGGCACCGACGTGCACCAACTGCGAGAAGGTGTGCCCATGTGGGTGGCCGGGGTGGAGTTTCCCGGCGAACCCGCCGGTTTGGTCGGCCACTCCGACGGCGATGTGGCCGCGCATGCGATCTGCGACGCGTTGCTGTCGGCCGCCGGGCTGGGCGACATTGGATCCAACTTCGGCACGTGCGACGCCGATTGGGCCGACGCCCACGGCGTGCAGTTTCTCTCGGAAACGCTGCGGCTGGTCACGCAAACTGGCTATGAGGTGGTCAACGTGGCAGTGCAGGTGATCGGCAACCGGCCGATCATAGCGCCGCGCCGGGCCGAGGCAGAGGCGGTGTTGAGCGGCGTGCTGGACGCTCCGGTGAGTGTCAGCGCGACCACGACGGACGGCTTGGGACTGACCGGCCAAGGCTTGGGAGTAGCCGCGATCGCCACCGCGCTGCTGCAGCGCCCGTACTGACAATCCTTACCGCACGGCGGCAGAATCCGCGGTGTAGGTGTTGCAGGCGCCGACCGAACTGTCCGCCAATCCGGCGTTGAACCACCTCGAACGGGCCTCACCGGAGCCGTGGTCGGCCACCAAATCCTCCCCGGACAGCACATCGTCGCCGAGGTTGTAGATCAATTCGGCCAAGGCGGCCAGTTCGCTGTCGTCCAGGGAGTTGGCTTGCGCGACAGCCTGAGCGAATGCGCCCGCGAAACAGTCCGCCTGCATTTCCGTGCGCCGGGAGTATTCCTCCGCCTCGGAGTTCTTCGTGGACTTGCGCTCCTCCCAAGCGTGCACCGAAATCAGGATGCCGGTACGGGCCTGCACCGCGTGGCCGAACTCGTGCGCGATGATGGTGTCCGCGATGAAGGGCGAGGTGCGCAGCGACTTGGGGATGATCTCGTAAATGTCGCGCGCATAATAGACGCGCTGATCCGCTGAGCAATAGACGGCGTTCAGGTCTTCGATGCGGCCACAACCCGTAGTCACAGAGCTGGTGTAGACCGTCACCGGCGGCCGCGGCAGCTCGTAGCCGGCATTCGTGACCGGCGCGTTCCACACCATCCACAGGCACGCCGTCAGCTCGTTCAGATGCCGCTCCAACTCGGACTTGGACGCCGTGGTGATGTCGATGTCGTCCACCACGCACTGTGTGGGCACGGTCACCTGGCCGTACAGCGCGTTATCCTGCATCAGCTTGGTTGCTTCCGAGTACGTCTCTGGTTCGGGCAGGTCCGGCGGGTTGCGGTCGGGCTCGGGCACGTCCACGTTGCCCGGTGTGCTGGTCGAACTGGTCGGATCCGGATCCGGCGCGCTCGTGGACCAAGTGGGCAGCGGGTCGTTACCTGTGGTGCGCGACCGGCCGGACAGGTAGTTCATGAGCGAGACGGCGAACGCGCCCACCAGGACAAGGCCGATCAGGGCGATGAAAATCGAGCGCGCAGTGTGTTTCCTGACCGCGGGGGGCCGATACGTCGGCGGCTGCCAGTTCGGCTGCACCGGCGAGTAGCCAGTGGGCTGGTACGGCTGATACGGCTGGTAGGCGGGCTGCTGATACTGCGGCTGCTGATAGGCCTGCGGCTGGTAGGCGGTTGGCTGCGGGAGTTGCCCTGGCTGGTAGGCCTGGCCTGGCTGAGCCTGCTGGTAGGTCTGGGCTGGCTGAGACTGCTGGTAGGCCTGGGCTGGCTGAGACTGCTGCGGCTGTTGGTACTGCGGTTGCTGCCACGGCGTCGCGGTCTGCTGCCAAGTCTGCTGCGGACGCCATTGGCCAGGCGGGGTCGCGCCCCACTGCTGCCGCGAAGGCCATTGTTGCGTCACGCCACCAAGGGTACCGCCCATTGCCACCCCGGTTGCCACTAAGCTGGTCGCGGACGAGAAACGGAGTCGAATGTGAAGACGCGCCTTTTCGCCTTCTGGCTGATCCTGGTTGCCGCGCTCTGCTTCGCCTGCCCGCGGGCGATGGCCGAGGACATGCTGGACGAGTACTTGGTGACGGCCGCCGTCAACGAGGATGGCTCGATGAACGTGCGAGTCTACATCCGCACCCAGATCACCGGCCCGGTGCAGCAGACGTTCGCCTTGAAGAAGGAGATCGCCGACCGGCGCGACTACGTCTACACGTTGACGGATTTCAAGGTGACCGTGCCGGGCGAATCCGAGCCGACCGAGCCTCTGCAGGTGGCGTCGGACGGCGAAACCCTGACGGTCACGTTGGACCAACCCTTGGATGACAACGCCCGCGAGTTCTCCTACACCGTGCTGGGCGCCGCCACTCGCGCGGCTGACGGCGCGACGGTGGTCAGCTGGGATTTCGTCCAGGGCATCGCCCTGCCCATTGACATCGTCGAGGCGGACGTCGACGTGCCGGGCCAGTTCACATCCATCGACTGCGAAGCGGGTCACCCGGATTCGCCAGGCTCGTGCACGTATTACTGTGGCGGCACGTCCGATTGCCCGGTGCCCAAGTTCCACGACGAGGGCGTGCTTGCCGGCGAAGTGGTCCGCGCCACCTTGCGTTTCCCCGCCAAGAACGTCGCCGTCAACCAGGTGATTGCCGAGCATTGGATGTTCGAGCGGGCGTTCTCCGTCGAACCGCTGCAACTCGGCGTGGCCATAGGCGTCTTGGTGTTGGGCGCGGGAGCGCTGTGGTTGGCGCACCGCAGCCACGGCAGCGACGCCAGCAGCGAAGGCGGCATCCGCGTGGCCGAGTTTCACCCGGTGGCTGAAGGCCGAACCGAATTCCGCGTCCTGGATAATGCGCGTCCGGGCCTGGTCGGAACGGTGCTGGACGAACGCGTGGACCCGATCGACATCACAGCCACGCTGCTGGATCTGGCCGCGCGCGGGCACGTCCGCATTGAGGAGTTGCCGCGGGAGACGCCGCATTCGCCCACCGATTGGTCGTTCACGCGTATCTCCACCGATGTGGAATCGCTGCGCCCCTACGAGCGCACCCTGCTGGACGCCATCGCGCCCGCCGAAGCTGAGCCCGTGCTGGTCTCCGACCTGGTCGAGCACATCCACCCAGTTGTCGGCACCGTGCAATCGCAGCTATACGACGAGGTGGTGGCCCGCGACTGGTTCGCCCGGCGTCCGGATTCCACGCGCAACGTCTGGGGCCGCGTGGGCTGGTTCGCAATCGGTTTGGCCGTGCTGGCCACGATCCTGCTGGCCTGTTTGACGACGTTCGGCCTGACCGGCTTGGCCTTGGTCGTCTTGGCGCTCGGCGTGCTCTTCGTCGCCCAAGAGATGCCCGCCCGTACAGCCAAGGGCACCGGTGTGCTCTGGGGCCTGCGACTGCTCGCCGCCACCCTCGAATCCCAACCCACCGACCAGCTTCCAGCGGACCAGGAGATCGAGCAGGTTTCCGCGATCCTGCCTTACGCCGTGGTGCTGGGCGGCTGGGAACGCTGGCTGGACGCCTTGGCCGCCTTGGACTTCGACGAAGCCGAGGATCCGACCGAGGTCTATTGGTACCACGCCCCGGCGGGCTGGCAATTGCGCCACCTCCCAGCATCCCTGCGCAACTTCGTGACGACCGTGCAAGGGACGCTCTTCACGCGGTAGCCGTGCGCGGAAGGCGTCAAATGCCCAACGGAAGCGATGAGGACCGGACTTCGTCCGGAGATCCCGGAACTAGTCCGGGATGACGGAACGAAGCTCTCGTCATTCCGCCACCCAGGAGCATGCGCTGCTACAGCTGGAGCCCCGGGTACAGCGGGTGCGCGTCCAGCAACTCGGCGGCGGCGGCCTTGGTGCGCGCTGCCAGGCCGTCGGCCAACACGTACTTGGCTTTGGACGGGCCGTTGGGCGCTGACGCGGGCACCGTGCCCGCCAGCACCCCGTGGATCAGCTCGGCGACCTTGTCGAATTCGGCGGGCCCGAAACCGCGCGTGGTGAGCGCCGGGGTGCCGATGCGGACGCCGGAGGTGTACCAGGCGCCGTTCGGGTCGTTCGGGATGGAGTTGCGGTTCGTGACGATGCCGGAATCGAGCAGCGCGAACTCCGCCTGGCGCCCGGTGATGCCGAACGTCGAGACGTCGAGCAGGACGATGTGGTTGTCCGTGCCGCCGGTCACCAGCTTCACGCCGCGCTTGGCCAAGCCTTCCGCGAGGACTTTGGCGTTGTCAGCGACGTTCTGCGCATACGTCTGGAAGGACGGCTGGCGAGCCTCGGCCAGGGCGACGGCCTTGGCGGCCATGACGTGTGAGAGCGGCCCGCCCAGCACCATCGGGCACCCGCGGTCGACATCGGCCGCATACTCTTTGGTGGCCAGCACCAGCCCGCCGCGCGGCCCGCGCAACGACTTGTGCGTGGTGGTGGCGACGATGTGCGCGTGGGGAACCGGATTCTCGTCGCCGGTGAAGACCTTCCCCGCGACCAAGCCGGCGAAGTGCGCCATGTCGACGAACAGCGTCGCGCCCACCTCGTCGGCGATTTCCCGCATCTTGGCGAAGTTGATCCGGCGCGGATACGCGGAGTAGCCCGCGACGATGATCAGCGGCTTGAACTCCTTGGCCTGGGCCCGCAGGGTGTCGTAGTCGATCAATTGCGTGATCGGATCGGTGCCGTAGGAGCGCTGGCGGAACATCTTGCCGGAGATGTTGGGCCTGAATCCGTGCGTCAAGTGGCCGCCCACATCGAGGCTCATTCCCATCACGCGCTGCTCGGCGAAGGTGTGCCGCAAGTCTTCCCAGTCGCCTTCCGACAGGTCGTTGACAGTCTTCGCGCCGAGGCGTTCCAACGTGGGGGATTCGACGCGGTGGGCGAGAATCGACCAGTACGCGACGAGGTTGGCATCGATTCCCGAATGCGGCTGGGCGTAGGCGTATTCGGCGCCGAAAAGCTCCCGCGCGTGTTCAGCGGCAGCGGCTTCAACCGTGTCGACGTTCTGGCAGCCGGCGTAGAAGCGGTGTCCGACGGTGCCCTCGGCGTATTTGTCGGAGAACCAGGTGCCCATCGTCGCCAGCACGGCCGGCGAGGCGTAGTTCTCCGAAGCGATTAGCTTCAACGACGCCCGTTGATCGGCGAGTTCCTGCCGGGTGGCCGCGGCCACGCGGGGTTCGACCTGCTCGATGAGGGCTAGGGCTTGCGAGTAGATAGCTGACCAGGCGTCGTTCACTTGTGTCTCCTCTGGTATGGACGCGAGGAAAGCTTACCGGCTCCTATTCCTTCGCGGTCGGCGACACCTGCGAGTCGGGCTGCTGCGGCGCCGTTGGCTTGGCCGGGGCCGCTTGCGGAGCGGGAGCTGGGGCGGCGGGACGCGGTTGCGGCGCCGGCGGGGTTTGTGGCAAGTAGTACTGCGGCGGCGCCATCTTCGGCTGCTTGGGGTGCTTCTTGCGCCACGCGCGGCGCCAGAAGAAGAGCGGAACGCCGATCACGGCGGCCACTCCCAAGAAGGGCAGCATGGCGCCGAGGGCCGTCAACAGGATCACGCCGAGCGAGGTGAGCGTTTCCCAGCCGGCCGCCAAGCCGACAAGGAAGCCGGTCTCAGACTCGGGCGGGCGGTTAGACGCCTTGGTCCACAAGGTCACCGTGATCGGAGCTTGGGCCACACGTTGGCCGAGTTGCGCCTGCTGTGCCAGCAGGACTTCCAGCTCGGTCTGGCGCTCGGTGAGTTCGCGTTCGACTGCGGCGATCTCCGTAACGGATCCGCTTTGCGCGATCAGGTCTTGCAGCCGGGCGATGGATTCGCGCATCGTCTTGACGCGCGAATCGACGTCGACAACTTGGTCGGTGACGTCGGTCGCGTTGATGTTCTGCGACTGCACGACCCCAAGCTCGGCGAGCTTGGCCAGTGTCGCGTCGAGTTTGTCGGCGGATACGGAAACCACGACGGTCGCGTAACCCGACGACTGCTCGTCCGAAGGCAGCCGGATGTCCTCAGCCGTGATCAGCCCATCGGAAGCGGCCGCGATGGCGCGCAGTTGGCTGGTGGCGGCGGCGATGTCGTCGACCCGGACGTCGATGCTCGCGGTCCGCGCGATCTGCCGCGTTGTCGTGTCGGAGCCATCTGCGGGAGCGTATTCGGGTACACCGGCGCCCGCTGCGGGCGCTTGGTCTCGCGTCCCGGCGCTGGTGCTCGCCGAGCAACCGACCATGAGCAACGCTGCGAGTGCCGCGACGGGCACGGCGGCCCAAACCTTCAAACTGCGATTCTTCATGTCTCATCCGATCATTCCGGGGTACTTGCCCCCATGCTGCTGCGCAGGTTTCCCTCATTCAAGCGACCGCGGAATTCGAAACCAAGACGTTACGATTCGCCGCACGCCGTTTGGCAACTGGTGATAGCGTTGTTTGCTTGCAGGTCCCCATCGGTCGCACCTGCCAAACAAGCTGTCCAACGGCCTTCCGGCGTTCCACCGGGTTGCCGTGATCCGAGTCAAGTCCAAGGGAGTCATTAATGGTCAAGAAGCAACGCATCACTGTCGCGGTGCTGGTCGCGGGGGCATTTGTGTCTGTGCTGTGCCAGACGCTGTTGAACCCCGCCTTGCCCGCGATAATGGCCGAGTTGCGTGTGTCCGCGACCACCGCGCAGTGGCTGATCTCCGGGTTCACGCTGGTGAACGCGCTGGTAATCCCGGTCACCGCATTCCTCATGGACAGGTTCTCCACACGCAAGCTCTTCATGTCCATCTTCGGGCTGTTCGTGGCGGGCAGCCTGCTCGCGGGCTGGGGGGCGAACTTCGCGCTGGTGCTGGCCGGGCGGTTGCTCACCGCCGTGTGCGCGGGCGTGCTGATGCCGATGTCGATCACGATCATGATGCTGGTGTTCCCGCGGGAAAGGCGCGGCGCGGCGATGGGCCTGTTCACGCTGGTGACGATGTTCGCGCCAGCGATCGGGCCGGTGGTGTCCGGCATCCTGACCGACTCCGTCGGCTGGCACCTCATGTTCTTCATCATGGCTTTTCTGGCGCTGGTGATTCTCGTGCTGGGGGGACTGTGGCTCACAGACGTGGGCGAACTGACACGGCCGAAGCTGGACAAGCTGTCGCTGGCGCTGTGTTCCATCGGCTTGTTCGCGCTGCTGTATGGCCTGTCTGAGGTGGGCAACCAGCCGGTGGCGGGCGTGCTCACCATCGCCTTCGGCGCCGCCGTGTTGGTGTTCTTCGCGCGCCGCCAGTTGCACATGGATACGCCGGTCCTGCAGTTGCGCGTGTTGGCGGATAAGCAGTTTCTGACCGGGACAATCGTGGCGATGCTGGTTTCCGCCTCGCTGACGGCCGCCGCGGTGACCCTCCCGCTGTACATCCAGAATGTGCGGGGCATGTCGGCGACCATTTCCGGGATTGTGATGATGCCAGGGGCGGTCATGGGCGCCATCGTCGGCTACTTCGCAGGCAACCTGCACGACCGTTTCGGTTCCCGCTACCTGACGATCAGCGGGGTCTCGCTGCTGATGATCGGCTCGCTGGGCATGGCGCTGTTCGGCGACGACACTCCGCTGTGGTTCATCATCACGACGTTCTGTGTGCGCTCGGTGGGCCTGATGCTCGCCAACACACCGATCAACTTGTGGGCGATTGAGAAGCTGGGCAACAAGCTGTTGAGCCACGGCAACGCGGTTTCCAGCACGTTGCGCATGATCGCCGCGACGTTCGGCACGGCGGTGATGGTCACTGTGATGTCGCTGTTCCACGGCTCGTCCGGCAGCGAGTTGACCGGGATCGTGGCCGCCTACTGGGTGAGCTTCGGCATCGCGGTGCTTTGCGTCGTGATCGTGGTCGTGCGGGTGTGGGACAAGAAGAAGGGGCCCGCCCAAGTGGCGGAGTTCGACCTGGACCAGGCCATGCGCACACCGCCCTACACGATCGAGTCCACCGCGTCGCTGGCCGACGTCATCGACAAGCTCATCGAATACAAGACCAGCGGCATCTCCGTGGTGGACAAGGAGGGCAACCTGGTGGGACTGATCACGGATGGCCGGCTGCTGCGCTACCTGGGACGGCATGACGCCCGCGTCGTGACGGACGGATTCTCGGCTGTGCTGCCCGATGACAAGGACTTCCGGGCGAAGGCGGACGAGTTGTTGCAGGCCAACATCATGGACGTGGCCATCCGACACCCGATCTCGGTGGACCGCAGTACCGAGTTGCCCGAAATCTGCCGTCTGTTCGCCGAGCGCAAGCTGAACAAGCTCCCGGTGACCCAGGATGGGCAGGTGGTCGGGACGATCAGCCGTGGCGACGTGATGCGCTACCTGATGGGCCTGGTGCGAGCGGCCTGATTCATCCCGACCGCAGCGGATGGATCTGTTCCCGAACAAAGTTGAGTCTTATTGACTCAACTTGCTTGATTTCGGCGCGAGTCCGTTGCATACTCGTATTAGCACTCGGGAGGTCCGAGTGCTAACGACATACCGAAGGAGAGCTATCACCATGGCACGTGCATTCGACCCATTCCGCGAAGTAGACCGCTGGTTCGGAGACTTCAACAGGACTCCGGCGAGCACTGCGATGCCGATGGATCTGTACCGGGAAGGCGACTCGTTCGTGGCCAAGATCGACCTGCCTGGCGTGGATCCGGCTTCCATCGACGTTGACGTCGACGAGCGCACCTTGACTATTCGCGCCGAGCGCGCCTCCGTGCAGAATGGCGAGCAGAAGTGGCTGGTGCGGGAGCGCCCCGCCGGCACATTCGCCCGGCAACTGACTCTGGGCTACGGGGTGGCGCTGGACAAGATCGCCGCCAACTACGCCGACGGCGTGCTGACGCTGCAGATTCCAGTGGCCGAAGAGGCCAAGCCGCGGAAGATCTCCGTGAGCCATGCTGATTCGGCCCAGCAGATCGAAGGATCTGTGGCAGACTAACTCGCCGTGATCTCGGTTGCGCAGGGCTTCCTGGCCTGCCCGGTCTGCTTGCGGCCGGGCATCGCGACCAAAGCCCTGTTCATCGGCGACAAGACGGCGACATGCGCCAATGGGCATTGTTTCGACATCGCCCGGCAGGGTTTCCTGAACCTGCTGGGCAGCGCCCAGCCGCGCAACGCTGACAACGCCGGCATGGTGGCCGCCCGCGGGCGGGTCCACCAGGCCGGCGTTTTCGCTCCCGTAGCCCAAGCCTTGCGCCAACCGACCAGCGATTTGTGCCTGTCGGTCGACAATCCGGCACTGGAAGTGGGTGCGGGAACTGCCTACTACCTGCGCGAGGTGGTAGATCCGTACGGTGCCGCGGGCATCGCCCTTGACGTCTCAACCGCCGCGGCCCGGGCGGCCGCACAGGCGTCGCCGTTGATCGCCAGCGTGGTCGCCGACGTGTGGCAGGCGCTGCCGATCTGCGACCAGTCCGTTGGTTTGATCCTGTGTGTATTCGCCCCGCGGAACCTCGCCGAGTTCGCGCGAGCGCTGCACCCCGAAGGCCGGCTCATCGTCGTGACCCCGAACTCCGGCCACCTGGCCGCCTTGCGATCCCGCGACGAATTGCTGGACATCGCCGAACACAAGGAGAAACAACTGGAATCGGGCCCGTTCCGGATAACCGACTCGCAAACAGTCCGGTATCCGGTGGCGCTCGACGCCGAGCTGGCCAGCGACGTGATCGCCATGGGCCCCAACGCGTTCCATCCCACCAGCCACCCGGCGGCCAGCATCGAAGACCACGTTGACATCACAGTGCACATGCTGGAAAGGAAGGCCGGCTAGCTGGCGCTGGTTTCTGCCGCCGGCGCCGCCCTGCCGGCAAGCCACGCACCCAGGCCCGTGGTCAGCGGAATGGCGAGCACCAGCCCAATGGAGGCCACCAGCGTCGGAATGAGCTCTTCGGCGATGTCCTCGAAGGTGAGGAGACTGGTCAAGCTGAAGTCGAGGGTGGATGCCACAGCCAACAGGCTCAGCGACGTGCCGACGTAGGCGAACGCGATGGTGTAGACGGTGGAGGCGATGTGGTCGCGTCCGATGCGCATGGCCCGGGAGAACAGTTCGAGGCGGCCGTCGTTGGGCGCCGCCGCCCGGAGTTCCCACACTGCCGAGGCCTGGGTGATGGTGACGTCGTTCAGCACGCCGACGCCCGCAAGCACCATGCCGCAAAGCAGGACGCCGTTGACATCGGCGGCCGGGGCCGCCCAGGTGAGCTCGGTCATTTCTTCATGGACGAGCGGGGTGAGCTTGGCAGCCCCAATGGCCAGCCAGGCCAGGCCGGTGACCACGGCGATCCCGGCAAATGTGCCGAGCAGCGCCGTCGTGGACTTCACCGAGACGCCATGGGCGAGGTAGATCACGATGAACAACACCGAACTGGCGGTCACCAGCGCGACCAACAGCGGATTCTTGCCCGCGGTGAGGGCCGGGAGCGTGAACACCCACACCATGGTCAGCGCCCCCGCCAGGCCGACGACCGCCAGCAGGCCTTTCAGCCGGGCCACCGCCAGCACCACGATGATGAAAAGGACCGCGAGCGCCACCATCGGCCACTCGCGGTGATAGTCGAAGAAGATGTAACCCGAGCCGGCGGTGGGGTTGGCTTCATCGGTGAATGAGATGAGCTGGACTGAATCTCCGGGGCGCATCGATTCGGAAGGCACCCCGGAACTCGCCTGCGCGATCACGGTCTCCCCGGTGTCCAGCAGGACATCCAACTGCCCTTCTTCCCGGTCGGGGTACACGGCGACGAGGGTGCCCGAAACGAGTTGGGCCCCCTCGTCCAGCCAAGCGCGTTTCTCGACCGCCTCGCCCGGCCCCGGCCACAGCCACGCCACTCCCACGGCGGTCACGGCGAACAGCACCGCCATGACTCCCGCCAAGACGAATTTGACTGTGCGACTAGCGGCTGCGGGAGCGTCCGAATGCGAATGGGCGTGCATGGGGTCGATGTTAGTGGGTGTGTTTACGAGTTGCCGTGTACGGCTCAGCTGTCCGGCTGGGTGGCCTTGAGCATGGTGCCGTCTTCCAAGGCGATGGTCATCGTCTTGCCCGAGAAAGCGACGACGCCAGTCAGCGGCACCCACTTCTTCTTGATCTGGACGAACATCTGCGCGCCGTTGCTGTTGGTGAAGTTAATGGTCTCGTCCCCGGCGAAGGTGTAATCCATGCCGTACTCGACGTCGAAGTAGCCGGCGAGCCCTCCAGTCATCACGACGAACACGTTGACCGCGTCCCCCTTGAACCGGAGACCCATGACCTGTATGTCGAGCTTCTTCACGGAATCCGGCGTGCCGAAGCCGACCGTGTAGGCGTTCTTGAACTCCCAACGGCCTTCGAGCTTGTCCTTGTTGACGGACTCGGCGGGGACATCCGGAGTCGCTGGTTCGGGCGCGACCGACTTGGCGGCGGGAGCAGGCTCAGAATTCTGCGCTGCGACCGGGACTGCGGAAGCGGTGCTGGACGGCTGGGCAGGACCGCCGCAAGCGGTCAGCGACAAGCCGATCAACGCGGCGCTGGCTAGAGCGAATAGACGTTTCATTGGACCTCCTGGATCGGATCTTGTCCAAGACTCTAGGTGCGGCTGCCAGGGCGCGGGTCTGCGCCCGGCAGACAAATGAGGCCGCGGCGAACACGGACCCGGCTTCGTGGGATACACTCTCGGCATGCAGTCCCAGATTGTTCCGCGCGGCTGCTGTTGTCGCGGGGGCGCGCGCTGACTGAGGCGTGCGTCCGCTCTTTTCCCACCCGACAACACGAAAGAAACTCCAGTGCGCAAACTCAGCAAAGAGGCGTTCGCCCTCGTCTTGACCATCGTCGTCATCGAATTCGTTTCCGGATTCACCCAGGGCTTTTATGAGCCACTCATCCCGAAGTTCGGAGAGCACCTTTCGGTGGACGCCTCCGGGCTGACTCTTTTCAACATCATCCCCACGGCCGTCGCCGCACTGTTCGTCCCCTTCTTGACCCGGCTCGGTGACATCAAGGGCTACCGCATCGTGTTGCGCTGCGTCATCTCCACAGTGTTCGCCGCCACCTTGCTGATCTGGGCCGGCGCGACGCTCGGATCTTGGCCGCTGGTGCTGTTCGGCCGTTTCCTCAACGGGCCGATAGCGGTTTGGCTGCCGCTGCACATCGCATTGGTCCACGCGAAGACGTCCGGCAAGCAGGCCACCAGCGCCGTTTCGGCGATCATCGCCACACTGACAGTTGGCACGGTCGTGGGCACGGGCTCGTCCGGCTTCATCTATGGCGCGTTCGGCGCGCTGGCGCCGACTACCGGGGTCGTCCCCATCGGTGTCGGCCTGGCCGTGTTGCTGGTCTTCCTAGTCATGCCCGAGTTCGTCTCTGGGGCGCATCCGCACTTGGACATCAAGGGTTTCGTTCTGCTCGGCGTGGTGATGTTCCTGACCATCATCGGCTTCGTCGAAATCGTGGAGGGCGGCCTGGATTCGGCAATCGGAGGGGTGTCATTGCTTGCCGCTGCCGTGGTGGCGTTCTTCTGGTACCGCATCGAGGCGCGCGCGGAGCATCCGGCTATAGACGTGAAAGTGCTCTTCTCACGCGAGCTGGGCCCGTTGTATCTGGGCTCAATCGCCTACGGCGCCGTGTTCTACGGATTCCTGTCCCCGCTGGCCACATTCCTCGCCGCCGACGGCTACGGTTTCGGGTTCGGGCCGGAACAGATTTCCGTTTCCCAGACCCTGATCCTGGTGGCCACCGTCGCCGCCGCGTTGGCGTTGCCGCTGGTCATCGGGCGGATCGGAGCCAAGGTGTCCCTGATCGTCGGATTCGCGGGCACGGTGGTGGGTTTTCTGCTCTGGGCGGGATTGGACAACTCCATCTTGAAGCTGGCGCTGTTCATCGTGCTGGCCGGCCTGGGTTTCGGGATCATGGGGGCGGCCATCCCCGTCATCATCCCGCAGCGGGCGCCACAGGGCACGCATGGCCTGGCCACCGGCCTGTTCAACTCCGCGCAAACGCTCGGCGGCGCCCTCGGCGGCGGGCTGTTCCTGTCGCTGCTCAAAGTGGGGGCGGCGCCCGACGGCGCGATCACCGGCACCGGCTACACAGTAGTTTGGGTGACTTCGGCCTTCATCCTCGCCCTGGGCCTGGGTGTTGTGATTTGGTTGTTGACGAAGGATCCGGAAGTGGTCAAAGAAGGAGTGGCTAATGGGTAAGTCTGTTGCGATTGTCGGGGCTGGTTCGGCGGGAACCAACGCGGCTGTGCGCCTGCGCGAGTTGCTGGGCGACGCGGAGTTGACTGTCTACGAACGCGGGCCGCACGCCGGTGGCCGTGCCTGGGATGTCGACTTCGCGGGCACGACCGTCGAGATCGGCGGCACAGTTCTGCATTCCACGGGCCGCCACATCATGGACCTGATGAAGCTGACCGGCGCCGAAGAAGGCATGTACACCGCCGGAATCCAGGAGGCCGACAAGACGTATTGGTTCTGGACGGGGCAGGGCTTCGTGGTGAAATGCCGTGAAACGCTGCTGTCGATGGCGCTCGGCATCATCCGCCACGTCGGCCCGTTCTCCGCGCTGCGCGTGACCACGGCCGTGCAGAAGGTGGCCGAAAAATGGACTGGGATTTACGCGCTGCAGGATGCGGGAGTCACTTTCGAGTCACCGCAGCAACTTCTGCGAGCGCTGGGCTTGGAGGACGAGACCCACGTCACGCTGGGCGATGGGCTGCGCGGCCACAAGGTGAATCAGCGCATGGTCGACGACATCGTCGTGCCAATCGTCCACAACATGTACAACCAAGGCGGGGAATTGAACGCCTTGGCGGGCCAAGTTGGGCTGGCTGGAGCCGGGCTCGCCGGTGGCTATCTCTTCTCGATCAAGGGCGGCAACAAGACGCTGTTCTCCCGCGCGTTGGACAAGGTCGGCGCGCAGGTGAAGCTGGACACGGCCGTCACCCGCATCGCCCCAACGGGCGGCCAATGGACGGTCGAAACCGCTGCTGGCAAGCAGGTTTATGACGCAGTCGTGCTAGCGGCGCCGTTGGCCATGGCCAACTTGGACTTGGTGATAGACAACCCGCCGCCTGTTCACCCCTACCAGACGGTCAATACCACCCTGGTCGTCGGCGAACTCGACCCGGAGTATTTCGGCCTCGCGCCAGGATCCGCGCTGCCAGGCAACTTCTTCGTGGCCGACTCTGCCGGCCAGCCGTTCATGTCGTTGGGCATCACCGGCATCTCCCCGCAGTACAACCAGAAGATCTACAAGCTGTTCTCCGCCGAAACCGAGTTGACTGACGACTTCCTGGCCAAAGTGTTCAAGAAAGCCGACGCGGTGCACCGGCACGTCTGGCGCGGCGCCTACCCGAAGCTTCCGCCCAACATCGACCACGTGCCGTTCCGGCTGGCCGATGGCCTCTACTACGCCTGCGCGTTCGAGACCGCAGCCGGGGCGATAGAAGTGGAAGCCGTAGGCGGCCACAATGCGGGCACCTTGGCCGCAAACTACCTGGGCTGACACCGGGCGACATATCGAACTCGTTTCCGGACCTCCAGACGCCGCCGGAACCCTCCAACGACCGCAATTTGACAAGCGGAAAGTTCGTTGAAATCCTGTAACGCTTTGCAACGAAAGGAGGCGCGTGTCCAGCTTGATTAAAGACATGCCGTACGCGGCTACATGCGCGCGCGCTTTCTCCAGTGAGCAGGCGAGAAGTGGGCCTTGAGGTCGAGCCAACGACCTTTGAGGCCGCCCGTCCGCTTGGATTGGGCGGCTTTTCGTTTCCCCACAACTGAACAAGGTCACATCAGCGACACCGGGACCGCACTCCATGCGGAGATCCTGGCAATCACAGAAAGGAGGGCTGGAGATGACCGAAGTACTGGTGTTGAACGCCGGCGGCGGGCAGGTGCTGCACAAGGTGTCGCTCAAGCACGCCATCGGAATGCTCTACCGGCAGGTGGCACGCGTGCATGAGTCGGTGCCGGGGGCCACCTTCGGCCCCTACCCGGTGCCGCGCTCGGTGGAATTGGTGCGCTACCTCTACACCAAATGGGTGTGGGAGACCAGCGGGCGCCTGCCCTGCACTCGGCAGGGCGTGCTGCGGCGCGACAAATACCGCTGCGCCTACTGCGGTCGGCGCGCCACCACGGTCGACCACGTACTGCCCCGCTCCCGCGGCGGCAAGAACACCTGGTCGAACTGCGTGGCCGCATGCTTCGCCTGCAACCAAAAAAAGGCCGACCGCACCCCCGCCGAGGCGCGTATGCGCCTCGACGTCACGCCACAGGAGCCCACGCTGGACGACCTGTGGCCGCAAGACTCAAACGATGAACAGGAAGGAGATTGAGATGAAGCTCGCCGAAGCACTCGCCCGGCAACTCACGGGAATGGCGCTCGGAGGTCTGCTGCCAGCAGACTGCTTTTCCGGTCCACGGCAATAGGCTTTTCCTCATGGACGGCGAGGCTCCGCACGCCGCAGAATCTGAGGTGCGGGCCTGTTCGGGCAAGGAGGTCGGGCGTGGGTTCGAAGTTGGCGCCGGTGTTGGCAGCCGTGGCGCTGCTGCTGACCGGATGCGTGCCGGATGGCGCGGCCGAAGTGCCGGCGGAGGTAGGGTCCGGCGACTTGGCACAGGTGACCGTCGACGTCGGGGAGCTGCGATTTCCAATCCCGTTCGCGGTGGAGCAGACCCAGGTGCGGGTGCTCCAGCCGGGCAATGGCGAGCTGATCCCGGCGACAGGCTTGCTGAGTTGCTTCATGACCGTCTACAACGGGCGCACCGGCGAGCGGTTGGATTCCGCCGTGGTTTCGGGTGAGCTGGACATCGAATCCCTGGGGGCGGACTTGCGGGCGGTTTTGGCCGGGCAGGAGTTGGGCAGCGATTTCATCGTCGCGATCCGTGACCCGGAGGGATTCGGGGCGGACGGTTCGGCGCAGCCGGGGGACACGGTGCTGTTCGGATTCCAAGTGTATGGCTTGGCAGATGACGGTTCGGTCACGCCGGCTGTGACGCCACCGTCGGAGAAATCACTCGTACCGGGCGCGACGCTGGCGTTGGCCGTGGGCACTCCCATGCGGCTGGAGATTCGCGTCGACGGAGTCGACACCGGGCAGGAACCTACTTCGGCAGACTATTACGGCGTCAGTGAACTCATGTTGGACCAGGAACGGCTCCGGGAGGCCCTCGCTGGGATCACCGCGGACGTCATCGAAGTAACGGTGACCGTCAATCCGTTGGCCTTGGATTGGATGGGGGTTCTCGCCCCCCGGCATACCAATGTGCGGGAGACGACGGCGGCGGCCGTGGGGGCGGTTTCGTCCCTGCCGGGCAAACACGTTTCACTTCAGGTCGACTCCGCGAAGGTGGACTTGGGGAACGGGTCATTCCAGTACGGATACAGCAGCGAGGTGGCAAAAGCGGCGGCGAAGCTGGCGAACATCGAGGGGCTGACCCTCCCCTGGATCACCGGAATGGATGTGAAGCTGGCCTCAAAATCCCTGCTGCGGCTCACCCTGGAGAGCGGCTGCAACCTGGATCTGATCTCCGGGTTGGCAAACCTTGCCGAGTTGACCTGCGCCCCGGGCGAGAACACCGCCGCGGTGGGGTACGACTTGCTGGGCAAACTGAAGAAACTCAAATCGCTCAGCTACGTCCATCCCACCGATACGCCTGGCCAGCAGGCGCTCACCTGGTACGTCCAGCGGCATCCGGGGAGCATCGAACTGCTGAACGGGGCTCCGCTGCCCGCCACCCCCGACCCGGTGGCGCAGACTACGCAGATTCGGCAGTTCTTCCACGACACGATGCTCCAGCGCGCTGAGACGGTGTGGGCGAAAGCCAGGAAGTACAAGACGTCCGGCAGTATCTCCAAGGTGCCGAAGAACTACCTGGTTTGCTGGCTGTCCGGTAATACGACCGATGACATCGTCCCCAGTGATTGCGATTTGGACGTGCAGGACGCCTACCCCACCTGGGAGTTGCGGTATCTGATCGTCGCCTACCTCGAACCCGGCGAAGAGGTGGGCATCTACACCAACGGCGGCAGCGCCTGGACCGGCCTGACCATGGTGGGCGTCTACGACCTGCAAAAGCAGATCAAGTACAAGCCGAAGAAAGTGGCCACCACCCAACCCCCGAGCACCGTCCAAGGCTCCCTCGGCGCGACCGGCCGGATGGACGAAGACAAGGCCCAGGCGTACATCGACAAGCTCATCAAGGGCAGCTGAGGGCCTGACCCTCCCAACTGCCCTGAAAAGGGTATTGGGGTAGTACGGGTGACTGGATCGAAGCGGACCCGATGGACCCACGCGCCACCAGACGTCGCTTCAGCAACGGGATCTGGGTGATCGGCGTCTACGGCGCCAGGCAGGATTGGACGATACTGTGGGAAGAAGACATCCCCGGGCACGCCGTCGTCCGCCACATCGCCGAGACCACCAGTATCTGACGACCCCCCACCACTTGAACGAGTACACCCAACTCAAATGTGCACGTGCTGAGCGCCATGGATTGAACTCACGGGAATGGCGCTCGGAGGTCTGCTGCCAGCAGACTGCTTTTCCGGTCCTGGGCAATAGGCTTTTCCTCATGGACGACGAGAACGCCGTGGTGGGTGATCCCAGCAAGGCTGATGCCCACGACTTCCTGGTGTCGTATCAGGGTGCGCTCGACGCGGAGTTGTCGGATTGGCCGGCTACTTGGACCCAGGCCTACCAGGTCGACGAATGCCTGAAGGCCGAGGAGTCCAAACGGGTGTTCCTGGTCACCGACCGGCGCACTGGCGGGCGGGCTATCGTGCGCTCCACCGCCGGGGATGCAGCTGGCGACGCGGGCGCCGAAGCGGAGATTCTCGCCGGGCTGAACCATCCCGGCATCCCCAAGGTGTATGGCAGCTTCACCGGAGCTGGGCGCAGCTTCATCGTCCGGGAGTATCTCGCCGGAGAATCCCTGGACCAGGTCGTGGCGCGCGGGCCGCTGGCTGCCGGGCAGGCCCTCGGCATGCTGCGGCAGCTGTGCGGGATCCTGGGCTACCTGCAGACCCGGCGGCCGCCGGTGGTACACCGAGATCTGAAACCGCAGAACATCATCGTGCGGCCGGACGGCACCCTGGGGTTGACGGATTTCGGGATCGCCCGCACCTTGAAACCCGGGCAGACCTCCGACACCTCCTTCGCCGGCACCCGCGACTACGCCCCGCCGGAGCAGTACGGCTACGGGCAATCCACCCCCGCCAGCGATATCTTCGCCCTCGGCGTGGTGGTGATTTTCATGCTCACCGGCAGCCCGGACCGGGCCGGTCTGGCTGCGATCGGCGACCGCCGGCTGCGCGAAGTGGTGGCCAAGTGCGTGGAATACGACCCGGCGAAGCGGTTCCACAGCGCCGCGGAAGTGCTGAAAGCGCTGGACGGCGGCAACAGAACGGGCTGGTTCGCGGGCGCTGCCTTGGCGTTGGCGGCGATCGGAGCCGGCTGTCTGCTGCTGCCGTCGCTGCTGAACCCATCCGGCCCGAACGGCCTGCTGCCCTCCCCGGCCGCGATCTCGCAATCCAGCCCCGCCCCGGTGACACCGTCCCCGGCCCCCACCTCTCCCCCGGCGTCCCCCGCCGCCACCCCGGCGGCTTCGCCGACGGCCACCAGGACTCCGGAAACCACGATCGTCGCCGAACCCAGCTCGGAAGAGATCGCCGCGCTGTTCCGCAAATCCTCCGGGGATCTCCTGGCCACCCACGGCAACTATCCGCGTAACATCCAGATGGGCGGTTTCGCGGTGGGCGGTAAGGGCGTCATTTACGTCAGCGACGGCAACGGGCTGTACGAGATCGGCGCGAACGGTAAGTTCAAGCGCCGGCTCAGCGAGGACGCCGGCATCAAATCACTCAACTACTACCAGGGCAAGCTCTACTACGTTTTCAAGTCCGACATCTACACGATGGATCCGGCCACGGCCGAAGCCACCCTGGTGAAAGCGGCGGGCTTAGAGTACCTCTACGTGGAAGATGGCCGATTCTTTGGCGTCACCACCTTTGGATCCTTTTGGATGATGGACATGGACGGCAGCGACAGCCAGTACGTGAACCGCAGCACCGGCGGGGGATGCTACGCCGGAGTGGTGGACGGCATAGCCTTCGGCTCCGGCTGCTACGGCTACCGGCTGTATGTGTTCGACCTCGACACCGGGGTCACCGCCAACCCCGGTTTCTACGACATGCACTGGCCTTTCCTCTGGGACGGCTACCTGTACTTCGAAAGCCACTCGGACGGCAACGCCTACCGCTGGAACGGCGGCTTGGAGCCGGAAAGACTGCCGAACCGGAACTACTTCACCTACATCGTGCCGACCGAACGCGGCTTCTTCGCGCCCGCGTCCAGCGGCATCTACCTCGTCGATCCGATGGGCGGTAGCGAGAACAAGCAACTGTGCGACCAGCCGGCGTACCGGTTGAACGTCGCCGGCGACTGGCTGGTGTTCATCGACAAGCAGGTCAAGGAGGGCCCCAGCTACCAGATGGTGCGCACCGACGGCACCGGCCTGCAGAAAGTGCCAACGAAGTGAGCCCGGTGCCGTGGCCCGAGCACTGGCGGCAGGTCTACACCTTCGACCAATGCCTGAAATCCCGTGTCGACAAGGAGGTTTGGCTCGCCACCGACCAGCGCACCGGCTGGCGGGCGATCCTGCGGGCCTCCCGGGCCGATGCCCCGGAGAGCGCCGACGCCGAATACCGGATCCTCGCCGGGCTGGACCGTCCCGGCATCCCGAAGGTGTTCGGGTCGCATGAGGCCGACGGCTGGTTCTTCATCGCCCGGCAGTATTTCGAGGGCGAGCCGCTGGACGCCGTCATCACGCGGGGTCTTTTCACCCCGGCGCAGACCGCCCGATTCGCCGGGCAACTGTGCGCGCTGCTGGAATACCTGCACGCGCAGGTCCCGCCGGTGATCCACCGCGACATCAAGCCGGGCAACATCATCGTGCTGCCGGACGGCAGCCCGGGGCTCACCGATTTCGGGATCGCCCGCACCCACAAGCCGGGCGCCGACACCGACACCCACTATTCGGGCACGCTGCCGTACGCACCTCCGGAGCAGTACGGCTACGAGCAGACCACGCCGCTCACCGACGTCTACTCCGTCGGCATCCTGATGATCACCCTGCTCACCGGCAGCCCGGACCGCTTCGGCCTGTCCAAACGTGTCCTGGACCGGGGCCTGCGGGCGGTGATCGAAAAATGCATCGCGTTCAATCCGAAGGACCGTTTCAGGTCGGCCGCCGACTTGCGGAAACGCCTGACCGGACTGCGCCACCGCCGCCTGAGGGTGGGGGCGCTCGCGATGGCGGTCGTGGTGGCTTTGGCGGGGACCGGGCTGTGGGCATATTCGGCCCGGCCGTGGGCGTCGCTGCTGCCGCCGGCCGGCGCTTCGGCGTCCGCCGGCGGATCCACCCCACCGCCCGCATCCGCATCACCGTCCGTCTCCGCGTCGGTTTCGGATTCGCCGACCCCGGGGTTCCGGAGCGGGTCGGGGACCGGCCAAGGCAACAGTTGCGGCAACCTGGCGAACGGCGGTTTCGCCGTCGAAGCCGAGGGAAAGGTCTTCCTCCGCACCAACCAGGCCATCCACCGGCACGATCCGGAGACCGGCGAACTGAACCTAGGTTTCGCCATCGAGGATTCCCCGCCGCGGGCGCTCAACTACTACGACGGCTACCTCTACTACGCCACCGACGCCGGGGTGCGAAAACTCTCCACGGCGGGCGGGGAGCCGGAAACCGTCGTCGCGCAAACCGAGGTGAACCACGTTTTCGTCGACAACGGGATGCTCTACTACGCGGCCGGCTCCGAAGCCGAAACCCTCTACCAGGCGGATTTGGACGGCAGCGACCCCAGGGTCGTGAATCCGGCCTCCACCGACTACTACATCATCGGCAAGTCGACCATCGGCGTGTTGGCGCACCGTTGCGTTGTCGACGGCGTGGAATACTACCGGCCCGCCGAAGGCCTCGTCGTCAACGCCCGGGACCTCGCCACCGGCACAGTCTCCACCATCAAGGTCGGCATGCTGTACCAGATGAGCATCTGGGACGGCTACCTCTACTACTCGACCTGGAACCGCCAGGGCTTTTGGCGGGTTTCGCTGGCCGGCGGCGAAAACGAGAAACTCTTCGATTTCAATACCGAGAGCAACGTCGTCACCGCCGACGGCATCTTTGCGATACGCAAGGACGAGACCGCAGCCGACGGCATCGTACGGGTGACCGATTCCGGGGAAACCTATCTGGGCGGCCTGTACGCCACCTACATCGCCGTCGCCGCCGGCCAGGTCTACTCGATGTCCTCGCTGGGCGGGACAACGGTGTGGTGCCGCGACTTCTCCGGCTCCGAGGAGCACGAGTTGTCGCTGTGGTAACGGCCGGTGAGCGGCGGAGCATCCTGAGCCGGTCCTGCTGGATCGTCTGGAGACTCTGGATGATCGGGAACTGGTACGCCGCCCGAGCGGTAGCCGAGGGTTGGAAGCAACATATTGGCCCCACACTTGGACTGTCACCCTAGCCATTTACGTGCTGACTAGGGGTTATATCGTGCGCGAGAGAGGAGTTGAACCTCCACGCCCTTTCGGGCACACGGACCTGAACCGTGCGCGTCTGCCATTCCGCCACTCGCGCGAGTGCATGCAGCCGAACGAGATTATCACAACCTCGGCGGTTTCCGCTCCGGCATGGAGTCGCGCTACTTGGCCAACTGGTTGATGATCTGGCCCAACGTAGCGGGGCGGCGGGAGTAAACCGTCTTGGCGGGAGACTGTTCCGGGCCGACGATGTGGGAGTCGAATGCGGCGGAGTTTCGCACCCGGTTGACTATCCGGTCGAACGCCAGGCGTCCGTCGGAAAACGACCGTCCGGGTGTGCCGTTGGTTTCGAAACGGTACAACGGTATGGGGCTGGCTCCGAAGATCACCATGGCCGGGTCATTGCTCTTGGCGCCTCGGCCGGCCACCTCCATCCGCATGATGTCGGTATAGGCGATTCGCTTACTGCGCCCGGACGCAGAGATAGCGAGCTCGGAATCACCGACCTCCACCGTGGTGGTGACGGAGGTAAGGGCCTGGATCACGAACAATGCGATCACGGCGGCCACCACGACAGCTATCAGGATTATGGCCTGTGGCCCAATCTTCCCGGCGATCAAATCAGCGAAGGCTTCCCGAAAGGCGTCCACCTGGCCGGAGCGAAACGCCCCGAAATAGCCCAACAGCACAAGCACGGCAACCAAGGCGAGACTGGCAATGCGGCGCTTCAGAAAATGAACGGTGCGAATCCGATAAGTGTCCATAGGTGCACCTCCTTTGGCTCGTGGCTTCAGCCTACCTAACCTGGTCAAAGCCATGTTTGCGAGCAGCCGCGGACGTTACTCAACTCCGCGTGGCGCCGGGGCGGCCACACGGTCGCGCAGCGCTCAAGCGGGGCTTCAGAGTCTGACACCGACAAGGCCGATTGCAACCTGCCTGTCCCCGCATGCCAGTAGGCTTGAGGCCGAAAGTGTGCTTTAGGAGGATCCGTGGGGGTCTTTGACCGCGTCGAAAAGAAACTTGAGGACGCCGTGGGCGGCGTGTTCGCGCGCGCCTTCAAGGGAGACGTGCAGCCTGTGGAGATCACCGCGCGCCTACAACGCGAACTGGACTCCGAGGCGTCCCTGCTCAGCCGTGACCGCAAGCTTGTTCCGAACGAGTTCCACATCCTGCTTTCGCCGCACGACTACAGCAGGCTCAGCCCATATAGCAAGACACTGAACTCCGAAGTCATCCCGCAATTGTTGGCATATGCAGCCGAGCGCGGCTACATCTTCAACGGCGATGTCACGATCAGCTACACCGAAGATGAAAAACTGCCCATCGGCCGGTTCAAGGTGACATCGGCAGCCGTGGCGTCGGTCGCCGTGGACGAAGAGCCGCTGCTCGCCAAACCCGCCGCTCTCGCCATAGAGGTCAACGGCTACAAGCATCCGCTGACCGATTTGGTGCTCGTCATCGGACGCGGCACAGAAGCCGGGTTGCGCATCAACGATCCCGGGATTTCACGCCAACACGCCCGCATCGTCTCCACCGGCCAGGGGTACGTCATAGAAGACTTGGGCTCCACCAACGGCATCACCGTCGACGGCCAAAAGGTGCAATCCGCCCCGCTGACCGTCGGCACCAGACTGTCCATCGGCAACACCCAAGCTCTGATCGTCTCGGGAAGCGATTGATGTCTGAGCTTGTCATCGTCGGGCTGAAGCTGGGTTTCCTGGCCCTGCTGTGGCTGTTCATACTCTTCACGGGCAATGTCGTGCGCACCGACCTGTTCGGCCGCAAGGTGAACCCCGCGGAACTGAGCGGCAAGAAGCCCACGCGCAAAGAGCGCAAAGCCCGCAAAGGCTGGCCGAAAGCCGTGAAGGTGACGCACGGGGCACAGGCCGGCACGGTGGTGGAACTGGGCGAGGGCATCCTGATCGGCCGCTCAGCGGATTGCCAGCTCAATCTTGACGACGACTACGTCTCCACCAAACACGCCCGCATCATGCGCGGCCAAGACGGTTACATCCTCGAAGACCTCGGCTCTACAAACGGCACTTTCGTCAACAACGCGCGCATCTCGGCGCCCACACCCTTCGCGCTGGGAGACACACTCCGTATCGGCCGCACCCTGCTATCGGTGGAGAAATAGTGGCTGAGAACGAGACATCCGCGAAGACACCGCAGTTGGCGCTGCGGTACATCGGGCACTCCGAAATCGGCCTGGTGCGCAAGAACAACCAGGATTCGGCCTACGCGTCACCCACGATGCTGCTCGTGGCAGACGGCATGGGCGGCGCGGCGGCGGGCGACTTGGCCTCTGCGGTAGTCGTGCGGGAAATGGCCCGCATCGACGGCAAGCACACCGGCGAGGAAATGCTGCAAGCGCTGTCCACAGCGGTCGACCGGGCATCGGACACCATTTCCGAGTTGGTCGAATCCGATCCCAGCCTCGACGGCATGGGCTCCACCGCATCCGGCCTGATGTTCGATGGGGAACAGTTCGGCATCGTGAACGTCGGCGACTCCCGCGTCTACCTCTACCGCGACCAGCAACTCACCCGGCTCACGCACGACCACTCGTTCGTGCAGACGCTGGTGGACGACGGCCGGATCTCCGAAGAGGAATCCCTCAGCCATCCGCACCGCTCGCTGATCCTCAAAGTCATTAACGGCCAACCGCAGCACACCCCGGATCTGAAGCTGGTCTCGGCGCGCGCCGGCGACCGGCTGTTGATCTGCTCGGACGGGTTGTGCGGCATGATCACCGACCCCATAATCGAGCAGCAACTACCCGGCGAAAAGGAAGCTGTGGTGGAACGCCTGCTGAAGGCCGTCTACGACGAGGGCGCCCAGGACAACATCACCATCCTGCTCGCCGACGTCGTCGACGGCGAAGCGGAAGGCTCCGAAGAACTGTTCGGAGCAGCCGCCAACCTGCGCGTCGACGCCCCGGAAACCACCAACGAGATCCCGCTCTTGGAAGAGGAACCGCTCGCTGAGCCCCGCCCAGACCCGGCCGCGGCCGAACGAATCCGCTACTCGCCCACATCCAAACACCGCATTTCCACTTGGCTGAAACTCTTCCTTGCGATCATCATCCCAGTCGGGCTGCTCGCAGCCGGAGGCCTGGGCTGGTACGCCTACACGCAGCAGCAGTATTACCTCACGGCCAAGGACGGCCGCGTGACGGTCTTCCGCGGCGTCCCGGAGACTGTGTTGTCCATCCCGCTCTCGTCCATCGACACGGACACTGGGATCGACATCTCTGACTTGCCCAGCTACTACCGCGAACAGGTGACGCGAATGCAGTACACGGGGTCGAAGACCAGCGTCGACAACGCCGTGACCATGCTCCGCAACGAAGCCACCACGTGCAAAGCGCTGCGGGAACAGGTCGTGCCGGCGCAGCCAGTGGCAACGCCCGACCCGACTGAGTCTCCCGACCCGCTGGAATCTCCCGAAACCACGCCCACCCCACCCTCCGCTTCGCCCACCACGCCCGAACCGGAGCCACCAGCATTGGACCCGTGTGAATGATCGTCTACCGCAAGCGCAGACTAGTTGAGGCGTTCATGCTTCTGCTGGCCATCACCCTGGCGATGGGCGGCTACATCCTCACGCACCTCAACATCGACGCCGAACTGCCCGAACAATGGCCGTGGGCGTTGGGCATCTTGGGCTCGCTGGCGCTGCTGGCGCACATCGTGGTGCGCATTCGCATCCCCTACGCCGACCCGCTCATTCTGCCGATCGTCATGCTGCTGAACGGCATGGGCCTGGCGATGATCCACCGTCTCGACCTGGGCTCCGACCCGCTGACACACTCCGCCGAATTGCAGCTTATGTGGACATCCGTGGCGGTCGCGGTGTTCTGCATCGTCCTCATCGTGCTACCCGACCACGAAATCCTGCACCGCTACACGTACCTGCTGTTCCTGGCGGGCATCACCCTGCTGATGTTGCCGCTGCTGCCTGTGATCGGCTCGGAAAAGCACGGGTCGCGCATCTGGATCCAACTCGGCCCCTACTCCTTCCAACCCGCCGAGATCGCCAAGATCGTGTTGGCCATCGCATTCGCGTCCTACCTCGTCGACAAACGCGAGGTGCTGGCTTTGGCGGGCAAGCGCGTGCTGGGCATCGACTTGCCCCGGCTGCGGGACTTGGGCCCCATCGCGATCATGTGGCTGGCCAGCCTGGCAGTGTTGGTTTTCCAGAAGGACCTCGGCACGTCGCTGCTGTTCTTCTCGTTGTTCGTGGTCATGCTCTACATCGCCACCGAACGCCCGTCTTGGCCCATCCTCGGCATCCTGCTGTTCGTCGTCGGCGCCGTGGCCAGCTATCCGTTCTTCAGCCACGTCCAGACCCGCGTCTCGGCGTGGCTCGACCCATTCAGTGATTTTGACCGCAACTACCAAGTCATCCAAGCTCAGTTCGGCATGGCGTGGGGTGGCCTGTTCGGAACCGGCTGGGGTTTGGGCCGCCCGAATCTGACGCCGCTTGCCAAAGCCGACTTCATCTCGGCCGCCATTGGCGAAGAACTCGGCATCACGGGGCTCCTCGCAGTCATGTTGCTCTACGGAATCTTGGCCACGCGGGGCATGCGCGCCGCGCTGGGGTCGCGCGAACCGTTCGGGAAACTGTTGGCGGCCGGCCTGTCGTTCGTTTTCGTCATCCAGGTATTCACGATCCTCGGCGGCGTCACCCGGCTCCTCCCGCTCACCGGCCTGACAACGCCTTTCATGTCCCAAGGCGGCTCTTCGCTGGTGGCCAACTGGGCGATGACCGCCCTGCTGTTGGTGATCACCCACCACGCCCGGCGACCGCAGATTGAGACCGCCAACCCCGTCACCTCGCTGTCGAGTGAGACAACGCAGATCATCGAGGTGAAAGCATGAACCAACCGATCCGCGCAGTCTCGGTAGCCGTCATGGTCATGTTCTTGGCCTTGATGGCCAATGCGTCCGCGTCCTCCGTCTTGCGTCAGACCGAGTTGAATGAAAACCCGCAGAACCGCCGCGTTTCGGACGCCCGGTTCGCGCAGAACCGCGGAGCCATCCTGGTCGGCAAGACGGCCATCGCAAGCTCAACTCCCGTCAAGGACCGCTTCAAGTACCAGCGCGAATACTCCAACGGCAAGCTGTACGCTCCCATCACCGGCTATTACTCCTATTTCTATGGCACGGCGGCCCTGGAAAACACGCAGTCCCGCTACCTTTCCGGATCCACCGACTTGCAGGTGCTCGACGACCTGATCAAGTCCGCGGCCGGGCAAGTGCCCAAGGGCGCGGAAGTGCACACCACGATTTCCGCGAAAGCCCAAAAGGCCGCCTGGGACGCTTTGGACGGCCGCAAGGGGGCGATCGTGGCCCTCGACTTCAAGACCGGAGCGGTCAAAGCCCTGGTCTCATATCCCAGCTACGACCCAGCGCAGTTGGCCACGCACGACCTTGACGCGTCCAAAGCCGCTTGGGAGAAGCTCAACGCGGACACCGACCGTCCCATGGCCAACCGCGCCACGCGCGAGATCTATTCCCCCGGATCGACATTCAAACTGGTCACGGCCGCAGCGGTCATGGAGGAGTTGGACCTGACCCCTGATTCGACAGTGGACGCTTCCGCGTTCAAGTTGCCGGGCTCCACGAAGACGTACAAGAACAACTGCGGAGGCGACGAGATCACGCTGCGGCAAGCCCTCATGAAGTCCTGCAACCCGGCATTCGCGCGACTCGGCGTCGAAGTGGGCGCCGAGAAGCTCCAGGCGCAGGCGGAGAAGTTCGGCTTCGGGCAGCGTTTCCTGGACGACATCGGATCTGCGGCTAGCAAGTTCCCGACCGACATCGACGGCGCCCAGACCGGGATGAGCGCCATCGGTGAATACGAAGTGCAGGCATCGCCGCTGCAGATGGCCTTGGTGGTCGCGGCGATCGCCAACGATGGCATAATGATGCAGCCCTACGTCGTCGAGTCGGTCGTTTCGGAAAACTTGGCTACGATCTACCAGCGCGAGCCGCAGCAAGCGCTGGTGCCGATCTCCGTCACGACGGCACGCGGATTGCAGTCGATGATGGAGACGGTCGTCGAGTCGGGGACCGGCTACCGGGCGGCAATCCCGGGCGAGACAGTCGGCGGAAAGACGGGCACGGCGGTGACGGATCGGGTACGCAGCCCGTACGCTTGGTTCGTCGCATTCGCCAAAGAACGCCACATCGCTGTGGCGGTGTTTATTGAAGACGCAGGTCTCAAAGACGATGACGAGGTTGCCGGCGGCAAACTCGCGTCACCTGTGGCGAAGGCAGTGTTGGAGGCGCTGAAGTGAGACAATACACTTCTATGAAGATATTCGCGGCGAAGGTAAGGACGAGCCGATGACTGATGAGCCGAGGCTGCTCGGAGGCCGTTATCAACTCGGCGCCCTGCTGGGCCGAGGCGGCATGGCAGAAGTACGCCACGCCCGCGACACCAGGCTGAACCGCGATGTCGCCGTCAAGCAATTGCGCATCGATCTCGCCACCGATCCCACATTCCAAGAACGGTTCCGGCGTGAGGCGCAGGCCGCCGCCGGGCTGAACCACCCGAACATCGTCGCCGTCTACGACACCGGCGACGACATCGATCCCGCCACCGGCGTGCGGGTGCCGTACATCGTCATGGAGCTCGTCGAAGGACACACGCTGCGCGAGATTTTGCGCACGGGGCGCAAGATCCAGCCGTCGAAGGCGTTGGAATTCACCCAGGGCGTGCTCGAAGCGCTGAACTACTCGCACCGCGCCGGTATCGTGCACCGCGACATCAAGCCGGCCAACGTGATGCTGACGCCGAATGGCACGGTGAAGGTGATGGATTTCGGCATCGCCCGCGCCGTCGCCGACACGTCCGCCACGATGACGCAAACCGCGGCCGTCATCGGCACCGCCCAATACTTGTCCCCGGAACAGGCCCGCGGCGAGTCCGTCGATTCCCGTTCCGACATCTACTCCGCCGGCTGCCTGCTCTATGAACTGCTCGTCGGGCGCCCGCCGTTCACCGGCGAATCCCCGGTCAGCGTCGCCTACCAGCACGTGCGCGAGGCTCCGGTTCCACCCAGCCAACTCGATCCGATGATCACGCCGGGCATGGACACCGTGGTGTTGAAGGCACTCGCCAAGGACCCTAACGACCGCTACCAGTCGGCGGCCGCCATGCGCGACGACATTTCGCTGCTGCTGGCCGGGCGGGATATCGCCACCCGCGTGCCGGTCGCAGTGCCTCCGACGGCCGTCGCCGCGGCCGCGATGGGCAACACCCAGACTGTCGCGATGCCGGCCCGCCTGGCCAACACTGAGACAATCGAAGAGGAGCCGTCGAACCGGCGCCGTACCGGCCTGCTGATTTTCCTCATCTCACTGCTGGTCGTCGTGCTGGGCGTGGGCGCGTTCGCCCTGTTCAACCCGTTCCGCCAGACGTACGCGACCGTGCCCGACGTGATGGGAAAGACGCAGGAAGAAGCCATCGCCGCGATCGAGAAGGAAGGCCTCGTCCCGAAGCCGCACACCACGACGGGCCCGGACAACGACAGCGTCGGCAAAGTCATCGACCAAAATCCCAAGGGCGGCATCAACGTCGAGCAGGGCGTCGAGGTGGACTTCTACATCAACGTGGGCCCGCTCAAGAACACCATCCCGACGGCCAACCAACAGCAGTGCGACAGCTTCAAGCAGTTGCTGACGGGCATGGGTTTCTCCAACGTGGAGATCGTCAACGATCCGGAGGAACCGCTGACAGCCAAGAAGGGCGAGATCACGCGCCTGGATCCGGAGGCCGGCCAAGACGTTCCGCTGGATCAGGCCATCACGATCTATTGCGCCACAGGTGAAAGCCCAGTCCCCCAGTTGCTCACCTTGACTGAGGTGCAAGCGGCGGCCAGGGCCAAAGAGGCCGGTTTCACGCTCGACACCTGCACCAAGGAGCCGTCAGAGTCCGCCGCGCCGGGCCAGATCATCAAGCAAACGCCCGAGTACGGCGAGATGTGGGAGCGCACGAAGAAGATCACCTGCATCGTCGCCGAGGCGATCGTGCCGCCCGAGCCGGATCCGACGGAGACGGAACCGCCCGACGACGGAGGGGAAGGCGAAGGGTAGCCGTCAGGCGACGACTCCCATCAAGGGGGTCAGGCCGGCGGCGCGCGCGGGCGCTTGTTCGTCTCCGCAGATCCGCAGCCAGTTGGCGAGCAGTTGGTAACCGCCCTCGGTGAGCACTGATTCGGGGTGGAACTGGACGGATTCCACCGGCAGGCTGCGGTGCCGCACGGCCATCACGACGCCCGACTCAGTCTGCGCGGAGACTTCCAACTCGGCCGGAGTCGTCGCCGGGTCGAGCGCCAGCGAATGGTAACGCGTGGCCGTGAACGGATTCGCCAAGCCTTGGAAGACGCCCTTGCCGTCGTGGTGCACCAGCGAAGTCTTGCCGTGCAGCAACTCGGGAGCCCGCGACACCGTGCCGCCATACGCGACGCACATGGATTGCAAACCCAGGCAGACTCCGAAGATGGGCAGTTTCCCAGCGCATTGCCGCACCAGCGAGATGCAGGCGCCGGCTTCTTCAGGAGTGCCGGGGCCAGGCGACAGCAGCAGCCCGTCAAATCCAGCAGGATCCAGCGGGGTCAAGGTCGGATCGTCGTTGCGGCGCACCTCGACTTCTGCCCCCAACTGGGACAGATACTGGACGATGTTGTAGACGAATGAGTCGTAGTTGTCGACGACGAGAATACGGGCCAAGGCCTCAGCCTTTCTTGCCCCACTGTGTCGCGATGACGAAGCACAGCGCCATCAGGCCCATGCCGACGATGATGTTCCAACCACCCAGGCCGGCGGCGTCGCCGATGATTCCCGGCTCGGGGGGAGCAGCCGTGATCAGCGGAATGTAGATGGGCGGCTGCGTCGTGGACGCGACATAGTAGACCACCAGCCAGGCCACACCGAGCAGGCCGACGGTGATGAACGTCGGGACAACCCAGGCACCGGATCCGGGCGCAACCGTCTTGGCCTTTTTCTTCGCCTCGACGGCCGCCGCCTTCGCGGCTACCTTCTTCTTCTCAGCGGCAGTTTTCCGAATCTTCGACTCTGGCACTTGGTACTCCTTGAATCAACGCCGGATAGCTTACCAGCAGCCACCGCGGTTCACGTGACTCCGGGGTTGTCTGCCGCAGTCGCACTGCGTGCGAAGGTCCCGGAACGAGTCCGGGATGACGGGCGGTTTGGCCGGTGTCTCCTCCGGGGTATAGGGAACGACAGCCAATATCAAGTGCCTAACATGGGAAATGGTTCCCATGGCGCATTTTGATACTAACGGCTAGATTCATACCAGGGTTTGCGCCGATTTGCCCGACAGGCGCGAGCTTCAGTGGCTGGCGGGGTTGCCTCGGGGGTTTCCCCCGCCAGCCCCCCGCAAGTGTCATCGCCGCGCCACGGCGGTTTGCGGGGACCTGGTTGTCCCGGAATGACGGGTCAAGACAACACCGACTCGTGCAGCGCGAATACCCGGCCGGTGCCGCTGGCCAAGGCATACTCCCCGTGGGGGACAAACGCGCTTTGCCCCTTGGCGAGCGTCAGTGTCGCCTGGCTTCCGGGCAGTTCGCCGGCATCAGCGGTGAGCGCTATTTCGCCTTCCAGGGCGAGCAGCAGCGCCGGTCCCTTCGCCAGATGGAGGGGCTTCTCCTGCCCGTTCAGGCGGGTGTCCACTAGTTCGATCCCGGCCGATTCGACGTTGTAGTCCCGCCGTTCACTGTGGGAGAACATCGGCGTGGTCGCCAACGCGTCGACCACTTGGGGCCAGTCTGGCTCGAAGTTCGCTATGCGGGCCAACTCGGCGACGTCGATGTGCTTTCCGGTCAGTCCCGCACGCAGCACGTTGTCGGAAGTGGCCATGACCTCGATGCCAGTGCCTTGCAGGTAGGCGTGGACCGTGCCCGCGTCCAGGAAGATCGCGCCACCGGGTGGCATGTCGACGCGGTTCAGCAGTAGGGCGACGACCACACCCGGATCGTCAGGATAGAAACCGGCGATGTAGTTGACCGTGTCGGCGCCGGGCAGCTCCGGATGTGCAGCCGCTCCCGCGACGACGGCTGCGGCAAACTCTCGCGCCGCTGGCTCAGTCAACAACCACAAGACGGCAGCTTTGACATCGTCCGCGGGCAACGGCTGGCCCGCAAGCGCGGCGATCTCGGCTGCGGACTCATCCAACTCCCGGAAGCCCGCCAACGCCGAGAACGGCGTCAATGCCACGATCAATTCCGGCTTGTGGTTGGCATCCTTGTAACTGCGGGCAGGATCGTCAAGCGGTATGCCGGCGGCATTCTCCGCCGCGAAGCCCGCTTGCGCCTGCTCAAGGGTCGGATGCACCTGCAGCGACAATGGCGCGGCTGCCGACAGCACTTTCAGCAGCAGCGGCAAGCCTTTGCCGTCAGCGGCTTCAGGATGCGCCGCCAAGAAGGCGTCCAATCCAACACCGTCCACTCTTGAGGGCGCCAGCGGATGGGCCCCGATCCACAACTCCGCCTGCGGCTCGCCGGTGTCCGGACGTCCCAAGAGATCCGGTATCGCGTCGGTTGAACCCCAAGAATACGGCTGGACAACATTCTCAAGCAGGTACATGAAGGCAGAATACTTGGCCTTCACGGTAGTCTGGACCATATGTGGTCAAGGCGAGAAGAGGTGGACTATGCGCTGCAGCGAAGGAACACGCTGCAAGCGTTGCGCGGCCCACGGATCGTGCTTACCGGATCGGATGTCTGTGATGCCGACCCACTGCTGTTGCGCGCCGCCATGCACCACGGCGAGGAGAGCGGCGTAAGCTGCCCCATCTGCGACCAAGAACGGCTGGTGAATCTGAACTACGTTTTCGGTGATCAGTTGGGCCAGTATTCCGGCAGGATCAAGTCCACGCCGGAGTTGATAGACATGCAGAGTGAATTCGGCGAGTTCAAGGTCTGCGTCGTGGAAGTCTGCGTCGAGTGCGGCTGGAATCACATGATCCAGTCCTACCTGCTCGGCGACGGCGTCCGGCGGCGCCCGCCGCGGCGGCAGCAGACCGTGGAGGACATTTATGGTTGACGCTAGGAAGAAGACCCCCCGGAAGCGCGTGCGCAAGAAGAAAAAGAAGCCGCTCTGGTTCCGGATATTGCGGGTCTTCCTGATCGGCCTCCTGGCGATCTGCTTGATCGGCGTCGCGGGCGTCGCCGTCATGTATTCGTACGTGCAGATGCCCGACCCGAACAAGGATTTCCAAACCGACACCACCTTCGTGACCTGGAACGACGGCAAGACGGTGATCAGCTCGTTCGAAATCCAAAACCGCGAATCCATCCCGTACGAGGAAATGAACACCTACGCGGTCAACGCCGTCATCGCCGCCGAGAACACGACGTTCTGGACAGATCCGGGCATCTCCATCCCGGGCATGATCCGCGCGGGCTGGATGGCGCTCACCGGCGAAGAAGTCACGGGTGCGTCGACGATCACGCAGCAGTACATCAAGGTCTTGTACCTGACGCAGGAGAAGACGCTCTCCCGGAAGATCAAGGAGATTTTCCTGGCCGCCAAGATGGGCCAAGAACTCCCCAAGGAGAGCATCCTGGAAGGCTATCTGAACACTGTCTACTACGGCCGCGGCGCATACGGCCTCGCGGCTGCGTCGAAGGCGTTCGTGACGTGGGAGGAAACCACCGAGGTCGATGGGGTGAAGCACAAGAAAGGCACCGCGAAGGAGCAAAAGGATCTAACCCTGGCCGAGGCCGTCGCCCTGATCTGCATCATCAACAACCCTTCGCTGCTGGATCCGGCCAACGGCGAGAAGCAGGAAGCTGATCTGCTGGAGCGCTATCAGTACGTCCTCAACGCACTGGTAAAGCAGGGCAAAGACGGCCAACTCAAGGGCATGACCTTCACCGAAGCCGACAAAGCCGAGATCTACTACGAGTTGCCGCAGGGCATCCTGGTGCCGCCGAAGAAGTCATCCAAGATGGGCGGCACGAACGGCTTCCTGATGAACATGGTCGAGAACGAGCTCGAAGAAGCCGGCTACACGCAAGAGCAGATTCGCGGGGGCGGGCTGACGATCGTCACCACCTTCGACAAGAAATTGCAGGCAGCCGCGGAGAAAGCCGTACAGGAGCAGACGAACTCCATGGCCGGCGGTTCGGAAAAGAAGGCCGCCGAGATCCACGGGGCGCTCGCGTCCATCGACAACTACACCGGCGAGGTGCTGGCGATCTACGGCGGCAAAGACTTCGTGGAAAACTCCCGGAACTGGGCCACCACGCCCCGCCCGACGGGTTCCACGGCCAAACCGTACGCGTTGGCGGCGGCCATGGAGTATGGCTACACGCTCGACCAGAGGGTGAACGGAGACCAGTTCATCCCGCCGGGGGCGACCAAGAAAATCACCAACGCTTCCGGGCGCAACTATGGTCAGATCAGTTTGCAGACCGCGACGACGAACTCGATCAACGCGGCCTTCGTCGACTTGCTCCTGCAAATGAATGACGGCCCGGAGCGCATGATGAGTGCCGCCAACGCCGCGGGAGTGCCCACCGAGGCGGCCAACGGCTGGGACGGCTCGGTCTCGATTGCGCTTGGTTCTGGCGAGATCAGCCCGCTCAGACAGGCGACCGGCTACTCGACGTTCGCCAACTTGGGCCAACGCGTCACACCGCATGTGGTGCGCGAAGTACGTGACGCGAACGGCAACATCCTCTATCAGGGACAACTGACCAAGGATGTTGGTCTTTCCGAGGCTGCTGCGTGGGATGTGCAGTACGCGTTGACGAAGGTGACGCAGGACGGCACGGGTCGCTCGGCCGCGCAAGTAGTTTGCGCCAATGGCAAGCGTTGCCCGATTGCCGGCAAGACGGGCACGTATTACAACTCAGCGCTCGACGCGACGACCGCCATTTGGTTCGTCGGGTTCACCAAGCAGATCACGACAGCCGTGATGTATGTGAAGGGTGACAAGGGCATTGGGGACTTGGGCAACCTATACGGCTCCGGCTACCCGGCCCGCACCTGGCTGGCGTACATGAACGTCGCCATGGAATATGGCTGCGTGATCGAAGGGCTCCAGCGCGGGGCGGAATGCGAAGCGATCTCGCTCGTCTCGGCTTCAGGTCGCAAGGCCACCGCAAAGACCACCGCGGGCCCGAAGCCAAGCGCAAAGCCCAAGCCCACCGACGACCCTACGACCACGCCGGAGCCGACGGATTCGCCGGATCCAGAGCCCACTGATCCGGGTCCCGGCCCTGGGCCCAGCCCCACCACGGAGCCCACGACCGAGCCCGAACCGTCCCCGTCCGCAGGGCCATGATGTGAACGGCCGGTGGGTGGCGTCCGGGGCGTTCGCCGCGCTCACCGGTGCGTGGATCATCCTGATGCTGCGGCAGGTGCCGTGCTTGGGCGCCGAGTCGTATGACACCTACCGGCTGATGTGCTATACCGACATTCCGCTGATCTACAACTGGCGCCAGCTGGTGGAGGGCCAGGTGCCGTTGTTCGAGGCGCCGGTGGAGTATCCGGTGTTGACCGCTTTGTTCATGGAGATTGCCCGCCGGCTCGTGCCGCTGTTCGGCGGGTTGAGCGAGCCCGGACTGTCCGAAGCCCAGATCGAACAGTCCACCCAACTCTTCTTCGGGATCACCGCTGTGATGCTGTTCGGCTGCATGCTGGTGGCTGTTTGGGCGCATCTGCAGTTGCAACCGCGGGACGCCTGGATGTTGGCCGCCTCTCCGGCTGTCATTACCTGCGGGCTGATCAACTGGGATGCGCTCGTCGTGGCGTTGACCGCACTGGCGCTGCTGGCTTGGTCACGCGGCAAGCCCGTGGCCAGTGGGGTATTCATCGGCCTGGGCGTCGCCGCCAAACTGTATCCGGCGCTGCTGTTGGTGCCCTTGGCGGCCCTGTGCCTGCGGGCCGGAAGAATGCGGGAGTTCGGACGGACGGTCGCGGCGGCGTGTGGCGCGTGGGCATTGGTGAACTTGCCCTTTGCAATCGCGAACCCGGCCAACTGGGCGCTCTTCTGGTCGTTCAACGAGGCGCACGGAGCCGACTTGGGTTCGATCTGGCTCGTGTTGGAGCAAATGGGCCAAGCGGCGCCCAACCTGTCGCGCGCCGAGTTTGTGCTGCTGGCGCTGGGCACCGCGGGGATCGTCGGCGTACTGCTCGCCGCTCCGAAGCGCCCCCGCTTGGCGCAAGGGGTTTTCCTGATCGTCACGCTGTTCGCAGTGGTCAACAAGGTCTATTCCCCGCAGTACGTGCTGTGGCTGCTGCCGCTGCTGATCCTGGCCAACCCGCGGCGCGGCGACTGGCTACTTTTCACTTTCGCGGAAACGCTGTATTTCGCCTCGGTGTGGCTGTATTTCGTGGCCGCGCTCGACGGCACCGAGTACCGCTTCTACTGGTTTGCGATAGCGTTCCGGGTCGGGGTGCAACTGTGGCTGAGCGGAAGAGTTGTCTACGACATTTTCCATCCCCCCGCGTGGGACCCAGAAACCAACGAAGGCATCCTGCGCGGCTCCGCAGACGTGGTCGCCTACCCGCTGACTCGCTATCGAGAACACCCCAAGAAGGTGCTGACAGTGGAACCAGGGACCTCGGCAAGGTGGTCCCAGTGACTCCCAAACGCCTAGTCATCGGGACATTCGCCATCAGCCGCGGAATGATGCTGATCGTTGCGGCCTACGTGATGCTGAGCAACAACAAATCCATGGCCGACGTGCTGGGCAACTGGGACGTGCAGCACTTTCTCGCCATTGCCCGCAACGGCTACGCGGAAGCCAACGATGTGGCGTTCTTCCCTGGCTGGCCGATGGTCCTGCGCTTCATCGACTTTTGCGGCCTGCCGATGATCGCCACTGGCGCGCTGTTGGCGACCGGCTTATCGGCGGTGGCCGCCGCAGCCCTCTACCGGATCGGTGGCCCCATGGCGGCCGTAGTGTGGCTACTCGCCCCAACTGCGGTGTTCACGGCCGTCCCCTATACCGAGTCGCTGTTCTGCGCGGCGGCTTTCTGGGCGTGGGAACGCGCAGGCTCGAAACACTGGGGCCAGGCCGCTGGGTTGGCCGCGTTGGCCGCAACGGTCCGCGTATCCGGCCTGTTCCTCATTGGGGCGCTGGCACTCTACGCGCTGACTCAGTCCGGGCCGTGGCTGATCCGCTTCCGGCGCTGGCTTTGGCTGCTCATCCCAGCCGGCGTGCTCGCGACATATGTCATCTACCTCTACTTCCTGCGCGGCAGTTGGACCGTTTGGTACGACGCCCAGGTGGACGGCTGGTACCGCGGCTTCACCTGGCCCTGGGATTGCCTGTCAAACACGATTGAAGCTTCTGCCGACGACGCCTACCCCGACTCCCCCGAATGGCACCACATCTTCCGTGCGGAGACGATCTCGTGGGTCCTGGGCATCCTGACCACGATCGTGTGCCTCTTCCGCAAGAAGCTGGCCGAAGCGGCTTGGGTTTTCGTCCAAGTGCTGGCCTTCTGCACGTCCGCTTGGCTGATGAGCGTGAACCGGGCCTTGCTGCTCTGGTTCCCCCTGTGGACCGAGTTGGGCGGCATAGCCAACACCCGCTCTCCCATCCTGCGTCCCCTGCTCGCCGTCGCTGGAGCCGCCCTGCTCTGCCTGCAATGCACCTGGGCCTGGCTCTTCTTCACCGGCCACTGGGCCTCGTAGCAAGCTGGGAGCGCTCTGGTAGTCCAGTGGCACGCAGCGCTCAGGGAGACCCAATAGACTTGGGCAGGTTGCCAAGGAGCCCAATTTGTCTAGTTTCCTGTACCGGGTCGGAAAGGCCTGCTACTCGCACCGCGTTCGGGTGGTGCTGGTGTGGCTGGTCATTCTTGGTGTGCTCGGGATGGCGGCGCTGCTGTCGCCGCGGCAATTCGACGACGGGTTCAAGATTCCCGGAGCGGCATCGCAGACGGCGCTCGACCGGCTCTCGGTCACCTTCCCGCAGGCCGCCGACGCGGCTGCGCAGCTCTTCTTGACGGCTCCCGAAGGGGTGCGGCTGGACGATGCCGCGACACAGGCCCAGGTCGAAGAGTATTTCGCCGCGCTGGAGAAGGTCGAATACGTCAAAGGCATCACCTCCCCATACCTGGAGCAGGTCTCGGGGCAGATCAGCGATGACGGGCGGTACGCGCTGGCGTCGGTGCGCGTCTACGGCACCGTCTCCGCCTTCACCGACGAGCAGCGCGAAGACTTGGCCGAGCAGGCCCAGCGCATCTCCAACTTCGTGCCCGGAGCGACGGCCAACATCGGCGGCAACGTCTACTCGATCCACATGCCAGAGGTTTCCATCACGGAGGCTTTGGGCCTTGTGGTGGCGATCATCGTGCTGGTGCTCACCCTCGGTTCCCTGCTCGGGGCGACGATCCCCGTGGCGACCGCGCTCACCGGCGTCGGCCTGGGTGTGTCCATCGTCACCATCGATGCCACACTGATGTCGGTATCCGCAACGACGCTGATCCTGGCCCTCATGTTGGGGTTGGCCGTCGGCATCGACTATTCGCTCTTCATCATTTCCCGGCATCGCGATCAACTCGCAGCCGGGCTCGAACCCGACGAATCTGCCGCCCGGGCGGTGGGCACGGCTGGATCCGCGGTCGTCTTCGCCGGCCTGACGGTGATCATCGCGCTGGTAGGCCTGGCCATCGCCAATCTGCCGTTCCTGACGATCATGGGTGTGCTGTCCGCGGCGACGGTGGCATTCTCCGTGTGCCTGGCCATGACGCTGCTACCCGCACTGCTGGGGTTCCTGGGTGGCAGGTTGCGCCCGCGCGCCGCCCGCCGCGAGAAGAAACGCGACTTGGGAGCTTGGTGGGGCCGGGTGGTCACGCGGTTCCCGATTGTGGTGTGCGTGGTGATCGTCGCGGGGCTCGGTGGATTGGCGTTGCCGGCGGCCCATCTGCAACTGGCACTGCCCAACTCCGGGCAGTCCCCGCCCGGCTCGCTGGACCGCACCACATTCGACCTGATCACCGAACACTTCGGCATTGGCTACAACGGCCCGCTGATCGTCATCGCCGACATCGTGGAATCGGACGACCCGATGGGCATCATCGACGCGATGAAGGCAGACATCTTGGCCATGCCCGGCGTCGATTTCATCTCCATGGCCACACCGAACGGGAACGCGGACACGGCCTTGCTGCAGATCATCCCCGAAGGCGGCCCCGACGATCCGCGCACGTCCGCGTTGGTGGGCCTGCTGCAGGACGCGGCGCCGGGCTGGAAGCAGTCTTTGGGCGTCGACACCGCCGTCACCGGCTATATGGCGATGACGATCGACGTCACCAACCGGCTCCGCGACGCGATGCTGCCGTTCGGCCTTTTCGTCGTCGGCCTGTCGTTCCTGCTGCTGATGATGGTGTTCCGCTCAATCTGGGTGCCGCTCAAGGCCGCGCTCGGATACCTGTTGAGCGTCGGCGGCGCGTTCGGGGCGACAGCCCTGCTGTTCAATGATGGCTGGAACGCCTGGATCATCAACCTGCCCGAAACTGGCCCGGTAATCAGCTTCTTGCCGATCTTCGGCATGGGCATCCTATTTGGCCTGGCCATGGACTACGAGGTCTTCCTGACCTCGCGGATGCGGGAAGAATTCGTGCACGGCAACCCGGAATACGTCGTGGACGGCTTTGCGCACTCGTCGAAAGTCGTGGTGGCCGCCGGCGTGATCATGTTGGCCGTGTTCGCGTTCTTCGTGCCCGCCCAGCCCGGCATGGTCAAACCCATCGCGTTCTGCCTGGCCGTGGGCGTGGCCTTGGACGCGTTCCTGATCCGCATGACGCTCGGGCCAGCGGTGATGCGGTTGCTGGGCGACCGGGCCTGGTGGCTTCCCAAGTGGCTGGACCGCCTGCTGCCCACGCTCGACGTAGAAGGCGAATCGCTCGCCGGGCAGATGCGGGTCCGCGACCTTTTCGGCGCAGCTCCGGCACCGGTTGTCACGCGTGGGCTCCGAGCCGAAATCGGCGGCGAAACGCTGTTCGACGGCCTGGACTTGGAAGTGCCCGCCGGCCGCGCGCTGGTCGTCACCGGCGAGCCAGCGTTCCGCAAAGCGCTGTTCTACGGGTTGAGCGGGCGTGTGGCCTTGCAGGGAGACGCGTGCGTGGCCGGATATGTGCTGGGGCCGCAATCACCCCAGGTGCGCACCCACACTTTGCTTAACCCTGACACCGCGCGCCCTTTGGAAACAAGCGCTAAAGTTGTGTTGATCGATGGCGCAGACACCCTCAATTCCGATCAACGCCAAGTCGTTCGCGATGCGATGCGCGATTCGCGGGCGGCGTGGATTCTGGGGGGGGAGCCCGGATGGGATGCAAGTGGATTGGTGAAGGATCCGCTGTTATTGGGAGGCGATGATGCGTAGGACGGCAGCCGCAGTGGCGCTGCTTGTCATGATCCCGGTGCTCATCACCGGGGGATTCTTCAGCGCCGGATGGGATTCGCATTCCCGCCTCAAGGACTTGGTGCAGGCGGCCATCGTCAATCTGGACGAACCGGTCACGATCAACGACCAGTACATGCCGCTCGGCCGCCAACTAACAGCGGCGTTGGTCGATTCCGACCGGGCTGAAAACCTGGATTGGCAGTTGACGTCACTGGAATCCGCCGAAGCGGGCCTGGCTGACGGCAGCTATGCCGCAATGGTCGTCATCCCCAAAGAATTCTCCGCCTACGCCACAAGCTTCGCCGGTGATGTCGCCGACGTCACCAAGGCCAGCGTCATCGTCGAGACCTCTCCGGTAGCGGGCATCGCGGACGCGGAAGTGGGCCGTCTGGTTTCGCTGGCCGCGGCCGCGTCGCTGAACGAGACACTGACTTCCGGATATCTGGACAACGTCTACCAGGGCTTCAACGACATGAAGGACGCCTACGGCGAGTTGGCAGACGGCAGCAAGGAACTGGCCGACGGCGCCGAGGAATTGGCCGACGGCTTGGAAGAGGCCGCCGACGGTTCGCAGTTGGCCGTGGAAGGCGGCCAAGAGTTGGCCGACGGCGCCCGCAAACTGGCGGACGGCCTGGGCACGATGGCGAAAGAGACCAAGTCGATGCCCGCCCAATTGCAGGAACTTGCCGACGGCACGAAGCAGTACACCGACGGCGTCAACCAGATTCTGGACCAAGTGCTGCCATACACGGAGTACCTCAAGGACATCGAGCCGGCCGCCGAAGATGTCGCCGCCGCAGCCGCGAAAATGAACGACGCCGTCCAGGCGTTCGCCAGCGATGTCGAATCCATCGAAAACAGCCCCTATCTTGAGGATGCCGTGGCCACCGCCCGCGCTGCCGCCAAGAAAGCGGACTGTCCAAGCGCAATCGAAGAAGCCGGGCTGTGCGACGAGTTCCGCGAGGCGTTGGCGGACGCCGCCGCAGACGCCGCCCGGCAAGGTGTGATCGAAGCCGGCAAGGAGCTTTCCAAAGCTCTCAACCGGACCGATGACAAGGGCAATTCGATATTGACGATCGCTGAGCAGATCGCCGCCGAGGCCAAGAAGCTCCCCGAAGAGGCCAAGATAGTCTCCGAAGGCATCGAATCGCTCAAACTGATGCGCGGCGCGGGCACGCAGTTGGCCGAAGGCACCCAGCAGTTGGCCGACGAAATGCCCAAACTCACCAACGGCATCCAGCAGACGGCAACCGGCGCGGACCAGTTGGCCGACGGCGTGCAGCTTTATGTGGACGGCATTGGCGAGTTGTCATCCGGCCTGGGCGAAGCCGCTTCCGGTTCTGGAGAGTTGGCTGACGGTGCCCGGCAGATGGCCGACGGCATCGCCGAGGGCAAGGACGAGATCCCGACCTACTCCGACGACGACCGCGCCAAGCTGACTTCCGCCGTGGCCACACCGGTATCCACCGACGGAATGGACGCGTTGGCCGACGCCAATTTGGGTTGGGGCACGGTGCTGTTGGTGTTGTGCCTGTGGCTGGGCGCGCTGGCGTGCAACACCGTCATCCGCCCCACCCGCCGCACCATCCTCGCTTCGAATGCCACCACCGCGCAGGTCATTTGGGAGCAGTTGCGCCCCGGCCTGCTGACGGCTGGAGTGCAATCGGCGCTGCTGATCGGCATCGCGCAGGCGGCGCTGCAATTGCCCGCCGACAAGTTTGCCGCGCTGGCGGGTCTGCTGCTGCTCGCGGGAGTCGCATTCGCGCTTGCCAACTACGCGTTGGCGTGGTTCGGCAATTGGGGCCGCCTGGTCTCGTTGGCCTGCGCCGTCTTGTTCGCCACGTCCGCGCTGACTGGCGCGTTGCCCGGCTTCTTCGGCGCGGTAAAGGGCTTCCTGCCGCTGACTCCGGTGTTGAACGGCATCCGGGGCGTGGTTACTGGGGCAGCGGGATTGGCCGGGAACACCGCCGGCTCCATCGGCTGGCTGGTGATCGCGGCCGTGGCTTGCGGAGTCTGTGTGGCCAAGGCCCGGGCCACTACGCTGGACCGCCTGCTCGCGACTGCATAAGCACGGTGTAGAGTCTCTCCGGGAGAAAGACGAGGAGTCCTCCGTGTCAGAGCAAAAGACCAGCCGGTATCATTCCGCTGGCCCGGCAGCCGCGCGTTTCGTGGCCCAGATGATGGTGATGAAGCCGTACATCTGGTCGGCAGTCAATGTGCACACGCACGGCAAGCGCAATCTCGAAGATCTGGAAGCCCCGTTCTTGGTGATCGGCAACCACTCCTCGCACCTCGACTCGTGCCTCATTTTCGGCGCGCTGCCCCGGCGATTGTCGCGCAACCTGTCTGCGGGAGCGGCGGCGGACTACTTCTTCGACTCCTGGTACAAGTCACTTTCGACGTCATTGTTCTTCAACGCTTTCCCCGTGGACAGGGCGGGCCTGCGCAACCACCGCGGCTTGGCCGGGCAACTGCTGGAAGACGGCGTGCCGCTGCTGCTGTTTCCCGAAGGCACCCGTACGCGCAGCGGCGCCATGGGCTCGTTCAAGCCGGGAGCGGCGGCGTTGAGCATCTCGCGGAACGTCCCCATCCTGCCAATCGCCCTGGTCGGCGCGTATGCGGCCATGCCGTTCGGCGCGAGCGTCCCAGTCCCGGGCCGTCCCCACGTCCACATCGTCTTCGGACGTCCGCTCAAGGCCGCCCCGGGCGAGACCGCCACCCAGTTCTCGGAACGGCTGCGCCGCTACATCGTGGAAATGCACGACACCACCGCCCGCGCCTACGGGATGCCCACCCAAGCCGATTTCGCCCGGGCCGTCGCGCTGCGCAAGGCCGCCACGGACGCCGAGCACGCCGTGGCCGATTCCGTCGAAGACGAAGAGGACTGACTCTCAGCCCTGGCCCATCGGGGCCCAGACCCTCAGGCCCGCGACTTTGTCAGCATGCGCGAGACCATTCGCACGGCCGCGCGCGGGGCGTGCCGCGCCAGGAATGCGGCCACCCGCCAACGTTTCGCGGGGATGGAGATTGACGCCCCCTTCTCGACGTCGGAAAGCGCAATCGCCGCCATCTTGTGGGCGTCCACCCAGATCCACTCCGGGATGGACGAAGTGCGGATGCCGGCGCGCTCGTGGAACTCGGTCTTCACCCAGCCGGGGCACACGGCCGTCACCGTGACGCCGCTGCCGTGCAACTCGTCGCCGAGGCCTTCCGAGTAGGAGCGCACCCAAGCTTTTACGGGCGAATAGTGCCCCTGGGCGATCCACGAAGCCAGTGACGAAATGTTGACGATCCGACCGGATCCGCGAGCCTTCATGGCGCGTCCGGCGGCGCCGCCCAGCACCAAGACGGCCAAACACATCACGTCCAGGGCCTTTTCGTGGATGGACCAGTCTTCGGCGAGCAATCCGGCGTGCAGGCCAAAACCAGCGTTGTTGATGAGCATGTCCAGATCCCCCGCGGCGCAGCGTTCGGCGACGCGTAGCAGATCAGCGCGGACAGCCAGATCCGCTTGCAGCACCTCTACCGGGACGCCATGGGCGGCCTGCAACTCGTCGGCCTTGGCGCGCAACCGCTCCGCGTCGCGGGCCACCAGCACCAGCGAGTCTCCGCGCGCGGCCAGCACATCAGCGAAGGCGGCGCCTATCCCGGACGTGCCGCCGGTGATGAGGGCGAGCATCAGGCGCCGATCGCGGCGGCCGTCTCCCGGGCCATCGCCAGCTCTTCGTTGGTGGGCACGACAAGTACGGTGACCGGCGAATCCGGCGTGGAAATTGCGCGCGGCTCGCGGGAACGCACCAAATTGGCCTGTTCATCGAGGATGAAGCCGAGCGGTTCCAACGCCTTGAGGGTACGGGCGCGCACCGGGTCGGAGTTTTCGCCCACGCCGGCGGTGAACGCCAGCACATCCACCCGCCCGAGGATTGCCAGGTAGGAGCCGATGTAGCTGACGAGGCGGTGCACATACACGTCGAGGGTAAGCACGGCGGCGGGTTCTCCGGCGTCCACCTGCGGCAGCAGATCGCGGAAATCGTTGACGCCGCACAGCCCGATCAGGCCGGACTTCTTGTTGAGGAACGAATCCACCTCGTCAAGGCTCATGCCGGACTGCTTCGCCAAATAGGCGTGCAAGCCCGGATCAACGTCGCCCGAGCGCGTGCCCATGACCAGGCCGGCGAGCGGGGTCAAGCCCATCGAGGTGTCGACTGCCACACCGCCCTTGATGGCCGAAATGGACGCGCCGTTGCCCAGGTGCGCCACGATGATGTTCAACTCGGAAGCCGGCTTGCCGACGATCTCCGCCACCTTCGCCGAGACATACGCGTGCGACGTGCCGTGGAAGCCGTACTTGCGGATGCCGTATTGCTTGGCCACTGCGGCGTCGATGGCGTAGGTGTACGCGGCGGGCGGCAGTGTGGAGAAGAAAGCGGTGTCGAAGACAGCCACGTGTGGGACGTCCGGGAGCGCGGCGCGAGCCGCTTCGATGCCGGCGATCCCCGGGGGATTGTGCAGCGGGGCGAGCGGTATGAGTTCACGCAGCGCGGCGATCACCTCGTCGTCGATGACCGTCGTCTCCCGGAACCGCTCCCCGCCGTGCACGCAGCGGTGCCCCACGGCGACGACGTCGCTCAGTGACGGCCCGTACTCGTCGAAGGTGCGCACCAGCACCTGTAGCGCCACGCGGTGATCTGGGAACTCACGTTCGGCGGAGTGTTTCTCGCCGTGGGTGTGGTCGATGGTGCCGACTTCTTCTCCGATGCGCTGGATCAGGCCGGTAGCGGCCACCTCCTCAGTTTCCGCGTCGATGACTTGGTATTTGATGGACGACGAGCCGCAATTCAGCAGCAGGATGGGCTTGCTCACTTATGACTCCTGGGCTTGTATACAGGTAAATGCGATGGTGTTGACGATATCGCGGACGAGCGCGCCGCGCGAAAGATCATTGACGGGCTTGTTCAGGCCCTGCAGAACGGGACCGATCGCGACGGCGCCCGAAGTGCGCTGCACGGCTTTGTAGGCGATGTTCCCGGCGTTCAGGTTGGGGAAGATGAAGACGGTGGCTTTGCCCGCCACCGCGGAATCCGGCAGCTTCGCCTGGGCGACGACCGGATCGAATGCGGCGTCGAACTGGATTGGCCCTTCGATGGGCACCTCGGGAGCTTTCGCGCGGGCCAACGCGGTGACCTCGCGGGCCACATCAACGTCCGGCCCGGCCCCGGAATTTCCTGTCGAATAGGACAGGATCGCCACGCGCGGCTCCACGCCGAACTTGACGGCAGTTTGGGCCGTCGAGACGGCGATGTCGGCGACCTGTTCGGGCGTCGGATTCGGATTTACGGCACAGTCGGCGTACACGTCCACGCGGTCACCCAACACCATCAAGAACGATCCGGAGACCACGGAGACGCCGGGCTTGGTCTTGATGAACTCCAACGAGGGGCGGATGGTGTTGGCAGTTGTGTTGACCGAGCCGGACACCATGCCGTCGGCCAGGCCGAGGTGGACCATCATCGTGCCGAAATAGGAGCCGTCCGCCATGCGGGCTTTGGCATCGTCCACGGTGACGCCCTTGTGCGCCCGCAGCTTCGCGTATTCGGCGGCGAAACGCTCCAACAGGGCCGGATCTTCTTTGTCGACGATTTGCGCCTGGGACAGGTCGAGGCCCAATTCCGCCGCGCGGGCGTTTACGGCTTCCGCCTTGCCAACCAGGGCGATCTTGGCGATGCCGTGGGCCAACACCTCGGCGGCGGCCTTCAAAATGCGGTCTTCTTGGGATTCGGGCAGGACGATGACGCGCGGGTTGGCCGCGGCCAAGTCTTGTAGCTTGCTTTCAAACGGGGTAGCGCCGGTGCTTTCACTCACGGGCAGAAGATTACTCCTACCCGAGCTGCCGCCTAGCCGGACTTCGTCCGGAGATCCCGGAACGAGTCCGGGATGACGGGCTGGGAGGCTGGGTGAACCAGGATCTCAGATGAAGTCCGTCCGCAACAGCCATTCCAAGTCACTACGGTGCTCGGCCACTCCACCCGGCGTCTCCAAGATGACCGGCGCGTTCGCCTGCGTGGCGACGGCGGCCAGGCCGGCCGGGTCACAGTTGCCTTGGCCCAGGTTTGCGTGGCGGTCAGCTCCCGAGCCGAACGCGTCACGCGAGTCGTTGAGGTGGACGAGGTCGATACGGCCGGTGATCGCGGTGATGTCGGCGACCAGCGTCCGCAAGTCCAGGCCGGCCGCGTGGGCGTGGCAAGTGTCGAGGCACCAGCCGATCTGGCCCGCGTTGGGCGATTCGGAAACCGCCGCCCACAGCCGGGTGATGCGCTCCAAGTGCCGGGCCATGGCGTTGGCGCCGCCGGCGGTGTTCTCGATCAGCAGGGGCACAGCGATATCCAACTGGTCTACGCATTTGCGCCAGTTGGCGAAACCGGCTTCCGGATCATCGTCGGCCAGCACGTGCCCGCCGTGCGCAATCACACCCAACGCGCCGACTTCGGCGGCCGCCTTGAGCGTCTTGCCGAGCAGTTGGCGGCTGGGGATGCGCACCCGGTTGTTAGTGGTGGCGACGTTTATCAAGTACGGCGCGTGCACATAGATCCCGATCCCGGCGGCCTCGGCGGCGGTCCGCAGTGCGGCCGTGTCGGCAGTTGGCCCTTTCCAGGATTGCGGATCGCCGAGGAACACCTGGCAGATCGTCCCGCCGATCGCCTGCGTGTCGGCTATCGCCGTGGCCAGGTCCGCGTGCGCTCCGAATATCATGCCGCGATCCTAGTGGTCACGCGATGCCGGGTCACTTCACTTTCGCGGAGGCCGCCGAAGTGCTCGTCCGGCTGGGATATCCGCTCAGCTTGGCCGTCACCTTGAAGGTGATCTTCTTGCCTTTGTCGGACTTGGTCAGCTTGTAGGTCAGCTTGGTGGCTTTCGAAATCGACTTGCCGTTGCGATACCAGCGGTAGGTCAACACGACGCCTTCCGGACCCCACTCGCCGGGTTCGGCCGTGAGCGTCTGGCCCACTTTGAGCGTGCCGGAGATGACCGGCTGGGTGATCGTGATGCCCTGGGCAACCGGCTCGCCGTCCGCGGAGGTCACCGCTGTAGACAGGTACTTGGATTTCTTAGCCGTCACCTGGACTGTCACCAAGGCGCCCTCATCGGCGTCGGTGAGCGTGTACGTGGATTTAGTCGCTTTGGCGATAGGCTCGCCGTCGCGCAGCCACTGGTAGCTGTAGGAGCTCGGCTTGGGCGACCAGCCCGAGTTCTTGGCGGTCAGCTTCCCGGCCACCATGTTCACACCGGTCACGGTGACAGCGCCGACTGTGGCGAACTCTTTGACCACCTGTGTGGAGCCGGACGTGACCGTCTTCGTGGTGTAGCCGGAAGCCGAGCCGGTCAGTTTGACGGAGATTTTCTTGCCGTAGTCGGCAGCCGTCGTGGTGTACGTGTCCGATGTGGCGCCCGAAATGGCTTTCCCATCGCGGAGCCACTGCGTTTTCACGGTGATCTCGGCGGGTTCCCAATCGTCGTGCGCAGCCGAGAGGACATCTCCGACGAGTGTCTGCGCCGGGAACGCCGCCACACCGGGCGCGCTGGTCACCCAGTTCTTCATCACATACGTCGTCTCGCCGGCTTTGAGGGTCTTCTTCACCTCTGAGTCGATCATGACGATGATGGCCACGTCGATGCACTTCCCGACGTCTGCGGGTTGCACAGTGTACGTGGGCGAATCCGTGCCGACCTTCGTCGAGCCGCGATACCACTGATAGTGGATCTCGGCGCCGGGCTCATTCGCGGGAGACCAGTCGCCGATGACAGTGCCCAAAGTGTGGCCGACGATCGGCGAGCCGGACATTTCGGGATCTTTGCCGGGGAACGGCACGAACGGAACCGCGGCGACTTTCTCCAGGAATGGCCGGGTGAGCGAGTTCGAACTGGCGTAGGGCACGCTTGACGGCTTGGAACAGCCTTTCATGCTCGTGCACGGATCGGTGACGGGGACGCCGGTCCACCACGAGGTGCGCATCATCGCGCCGTCGTAGCTGAGCGAGATATGGACGTGGTCCTTGTGATTCTGGGTGTACGAGCCGCGGTCGGCCATCTTCCGCCAGCCCATTTCGGGATAGTAGATGGACCAAATCTGCTGGTTCCAAATGATGTACATGACACCGAGCCGATAGGCGACTTCGCCGTTGTTTGCGGTGAGCCACTTGATGGCCTTGTTCACCGCCGTGCGATGCGAGGCGTACTTGACGTTGCGGCCCCAGTCGAGGGCGCGGCCTTCCTTGTGTTCGGACGTGCCGCCCGCGCCGCAACTGCGCGAAATGCCCATGTCTGTTCCGCCGAAGTTCTTCTTCAGCACGCGCAGCAGCGCCTCCGTGCCGGGCTTGCGGCTGGAGGTGCATTCTTTCTGCGGTTTGTATCCGAGGTGGACGTCCAGCGCAATGTCCGCGGGCTCGTCGGCCGTCGCCGCGTTGGGTATTCCTGGCACTACTAGGAGCGTTATTGCCACAGCGACTAGCGCCGCAATTACTTTCCTCACCCTAAGATCGTACCGCCCGCTTCACAGGCCTCGCCATGGGGCTACGGTTGGGGGTGGACGAATGATTGAGGGTTACCTTGCTTGAGAAACAGGTCTTCAAAGCCAACGACATCCGCGGGATCGTCGGCCGGGAATGGGACGAAGCCGGCGCTGCGGCTCTCGGCGCCGCATATGTGGCCGCCTTGGGGTTGGAGGGCGGCCGTTTCGCGCTGGGGCGCGACATGCGTCTGCGCGGTGAATCGCTGAGCCGGGCATTCGCCCAGGCCGCGGTGGCAGCCGGAGCGGAGGTTCTTGATGTCGGGCTGGTGAGCACCGACCAACTCTGGTTTGTTTCAGGCGACACCGGGCTGCCGGGGATCCAATTCACTGCTTCACACAATCCCGCCGAGTACAACGGGGTGAAATTCTGCCTGCCCGGCGCCGCTCCGGTCACGGCCCAATTGCTGGAGCGCATCCAGGAGGTGGCAACCACGGCCGAGCCTCGCAATCCGCCGCCAGACTGGGCTGACAAGGTAGAAACCCGGGACACCCTGTCCGCCTACGCCGCCAAGCTGCACTCGCTGGTGCAACTGCCCACACGGCGTTTGAAAGTGATCGTGGACTCTGGCAACGGGATGGCTGCGTTGACGACGCCCGCCGTGTTGGGAACCCTCAACCTGGACGTCGTGTCGCTCTTCCCGCAGTTGGACGGCACGTTCCCCAACCATCCGGCGAACCCACTCGACCCGGCCAATCTGGTCACCCTGCGGGCGGCCGTTGTCGAACATCAGGCGGACATCGGGCTGGCCTTCGACGGCGACGCAGACCGCTGCTTCATCATCGACGAACGCGGCGACGCGGTGGATCCGGCACAGATAACGGCGCTGATAGCCGCCAGCGCCCTGGCCCGGGATCCGGGCGCGGCAATCGTCGTCAACACGATCACGTCTCGGGCGGTGCGCGAGGTTGTGGCGCGAGCGGGCGGACGCGTCGTCGTGTCCCCGGTGGGCCACACGCACATGAAGGCCGCGATGGCGAAGGAGAACGCCATTTTCGGCGGCGAGCATTCCGGACACTATTACTTCCGCGAGTTCTGGAATGCCGACACCGGGATGCTGGCGGCGTTGCACGTCATCGCGGCGTTGAGCGGCTTCGCGGGCACGCTGTCCCAGTTGGCCGCCACCCTGCCCAGCTACCCGCATTCGGGAGAGATCAACACGCGGGTGTCCGACCCGGAGGCGATCAAAGCCAAGGTCGCCGCCAGTTTCGCCGGGGATTTGGACACGGCCGACGGCATCTTCATCTCGGGCGGCGATTGGTGGCTGAGCGTCCGGGAATCCAATACGGAACCGCTGTTGCGCCTGAACGTAGAGGCGGCGGATGTGCCCACCATGGAGGCGTTGCGCGACCGCGCTCTGGCGATCATCCGGGCGTAGCCGTCCACCGCACCACCGGGCCGGACTCCGTCCGAGATGCCGGAACAAGTCCGGCATGACGGGCGAGAGACCCTTCGAGTCCAAGACCAGTGTCTTTTTCGCCGGCTTGGCGGCAGAATAGATACAAGTCACTCTGTGCGGCGCCGATGAAAGTCGTACCCACCCTGCGCAGCCAGAGTGACGTTGCCTGTTCGCCGGACGCTACAGCGCGGGCTTGCGATCCGCCCAGGGCAGCGCCTTTTCGATCTGCGCGGCCACTTGGAACAGCAGCGGCTCCCGGTTGGGCGCTGTGGCAATTTGGACGCTCAACGGCAACCCATCCCGGCTGAATCCAGCAGGCACAGCGGCGGCGGGATTGCCGAGCACGTTCCATATTGACGTGTACGCGGAGATCGGCAGCGAGACGCGGCTGGTGGCGAGGACCCCGAGGCCGTCCAACTGGCCCACGGGCAACGCGTGCCGGTAGGTGGTGGGTGTGAGGATGACATCGACCTCGTCGAAGACTTTGAAGAACACTTCCCCAGCGGCCGCGGCGTCGGTCTCGGCCTTGGCGGACAGCGCGTTGAGGATGCGGTAGAGCAGCAGCGCGCGGCGGGTGCGCTTTTCGAGCCCTTTGACGGAATCGATGGCGGCCAGTTCGTCGATGACGCCGCCGGCCATCTGGGCCGTCATCATGAAGCCAGCTTTGTAGGGCGGCCAGCCGCCGGTGGCGACGTCATGGCCGAGACCTGCCAACGCGACGCCGACCGCCCGCAACGCTTCCTTGGTCTGCGGCTCGGCCTTTGGGCCGCCGTCGGGAGGATCCTCGATTACGCGGACGCGCAGCGGTCCAGGATCTTGCGTGACCGCTTCGCTGAGGGTCCGATCCCAAGGCTCGGCCGCGAAACGGTCGGTGGGCAGATGGCTGGCGAGCACGTCGAACAAAAGCGCGGAATCAGCCACCGTCCTGGTCAACGGCCCGCTCACGCCGAGCGCCCGCCACAACGATGGATTGGGGGCGGCGGAGATCCGGCCGCGCTGCGACTTGACGCCAAACAGCCCGCACCACGACGATGGCAGCCTGATGGACCCGCCGCCGTCGCCGCCGAGGCCGGCCGCGACCATCCCGGATGCAACCGCAGCCGCCGTGCCGCCGCTCGACCCAGCCGTCGAGCACATGCGGTTCCAGGGATTGCGGGTGTATCCGTTCGCAGTGGATTCGGTGAACGGCCACTGTCCGAACTCCGGCATCGCCGTCTTGCCGATGATGATGGCGCCCGCTTCGCGCAGCCGCCGCACCACCTCGGCGTCCGACTTGGCGATGTGGGTGACCGCGTTCGTCCCGAAGCAGGTGCGGTATCCGGCGACGTCGATCTCATCTTTGACGGCGATCGGCACGCCATGCAGCGGCCCTGTGACAGGCCCGGCGTCGAGCGAGTCGGCAACGGCTAGGGCCGCGTCGGCAAAGACCTGCGTGAACGCCCGCAGATCCGGATTCAGCCGCGAGATGACACCGAGGCTGTGTTGCACTAGGTCCCGGGCCGAACACTGCTTGTCAGCGACGAGCCGAGCCTGTTCGATGACGGATGTGAAAGCCAGATCGATACCCATACCTCATCGTATGCCCCCGGCCAGGCCTTGTCCCAGGCTCGCGCCATACGGTGGTCGGCGCACCGGACTCACCGCCAGCGACAATGCGGGAGGCTGAGACCGACCGGTAGCGGGAGCTTCTCACGGTAGCGTTTCACCATGATTGTCGCCGCGGCCCAGGTTGGTTCTGTTCTTTTCGATACGCCCGCCACGATGGAGCGCCTGCGCGCGATGGTGGCCCAGGCCGCCGCGCAGCGCGTGGAGTTGCTCGTCTTTCCGGAGGCTTTCCTGGGCGGGTATCCCAAAGGGCTGGATTTTGGCGCGCCGGTCGGCACGCGCCAGCCGTACGGCCGGGAGGACTTCCTGCGCTACTACGGCGCGGCAGTCGATCTGGATGGGCCCGAACTGGCCGAGGTGGGCGAGTTGGCCGCCCAGCACAAGATGGCGATCGTGTTGGGGATCATCGAGCGAGCAGGCGGCACGCTCTATTGTTCGGCCGTGTTTTTCGACGTGGACGGCACGCAAGCAGGCATCCACCGAAAGACTATGCCGACGGCCGCCGAGCGGCTCATCTGGGGCTTTGGGGACGGTTCGACGTTGGGCGTCCATGAGCTCGCGGGCGTGCGGGCCGGGGCGAACATCTGCTGGGAGAACTACCTCCCACAGGCCAGAATGGCCCTATATCAGCAGGGTGTGGAGTTGTACTGCGCGCCCACCGTGGACGACCGGGAAATCTGGGCGGGTTCGATGCGGCACATCGCGTACGAGGGCCGCTGCTTCGTGATTTCAGCCTGTCAATACCTATTGCGCTCCGATTGCACCGGAGATTACAAGTGCTGGCAGGGCGACGACCCGGAAACTGTGCTGATCGGCGGCGGCTCGGTTATCGCCTCGCCATTGGGCGAAATCCTGGCAGGCCCGGCGCGCAACGGCGAGCAACTGCTGGTCGCCGACATCGACCTGAACGACATCACCCGCGGCAAGTACGACCTGGACGTCGTGGGCCACTACGCCCGCCCCGACATCTTCACCCTGCACGTCAACACGGCGAAACAGCAGGCAGTCCGGCTGGAGTAAACCGCAGGAGACCCAATCTAACCGGCGGGGCGGATTCGACCAACCGTTCACCAACAGATCGGCGAGGTGCGCACCGTCCTGCTAGCCAGGCTCTGCATCGGATCGCAGACCTGAGGTGGCTTGAACCGCCAGGACTTCCTCAAGGCTGACGTGGAAAATGCGAGCCACGACTCACCCCACTCGGTCAGTGAAGCTGAACAGGCCGGTGATGGAATCTTGCTCCAAGATGTGCTGGTAGAGGGTGAAGCGGGCCGACGCGGAGCCAGCGTCGTCGCCAACGGGCAGCTTGTCCACGTCCAAGGCAAACACCGTGAAAACGTAGTGGTGAACTGGGCCCGGCGGCGGGGCGGGGCCGTCGTAGGCGCGGTTTTCGGCGTCGTTGGGCCATTGGCGCGCGCCGGCAGGCAGCGGGCCGCCCTCCGGCAGCGACGTGGCGTCGGCGGGAATGTCGGCGGCGATCCAATGCCACCAGCCCGAGCCGGTGGGCGCGTCCGGGTCGAAGCATGTCACCGCGTAGCTCTTCGTGCCGGGTGGGCCCGACGTCCATGCGAGGTCAGGCGAGAGGTTGTCCCCTCCCTTGGAATACTTGGCGTCGATCTTGGCGCCATCAATGATGGCTTTGCTGCTTAGTTCCACTATTCCCCCTAGTCAGCGGGCCGTCGGCTGAGCTGCCGGACGGTTGTCCCTCCCAGTTTCGGCCCCGAAGTGTGCAGATGGCAAGAGGCCCGGCCCCACCAATTACGTCCACCGACAAATGATCCATGAGCCTGGCGACGCAGAGCTTGGTAATATTAGCAGCGACATGGTTCGCTGTCCGTCTCCCGGCAGAGTAGCCGGGGCAGGAAACTAAGGAGCACATCATGACGAGAATGGTCAATTCTCCCGCTGACTTCGTAAAAGAGGCCCTGGAAGGCTTCGCGTCCGCACAGACTAGGGCGGTGGCCGTCACCGGGGCCGGCATGGCGCGGGCGACGCGATGCCCGGCTGGGCAGGTAGCCGTCATTTCGGGTGGCGGGTCGGGCCACTTCCCCGCTTTCGCTGGTTGGGTCGGACCGGGATTCCTGCACGGCGCGGTCTGCGGCAACATCTTCTCTTCGCCGTCCGAGGCGCAAATCCTGGCCGTCTCACGGGCGGCGGACAACGGCGGCGGCATTCTGTTCGCGCCCATCAACTACCAGGGCGACATCCTGCATTTCGGGGCTGCGGCCGAGGTGTTGCGCAGCGAGGGCATCGACGTGCGGATGCGGGCCGTCACAGACGACATCGTCTCCGGCACGTCCGAGCAGCATCTGCAACGCCGTGGCATCGCCGGAGCGTTCATCGTGCACAAGATCGCGGGTGCGGCGGCCGAGGAAGGGCTCAGCCTTGACGAGGTGGAGCGCGTTTTCGTCAAGGCTAACGCCGCAACGCGTTCGTTCGGCGTGGCCTTCGGGGCCTGCACGCTGCCAGGCGCGGACGATCCCCTCTTCGTCGTGCCGGAGGGCCGGATGGCTGTCGGCCTGGGCATTCACGGCGAGCCCGGCATCGACGAAGTGGACGTGACCACGGCTGATTCGGCCACCGACATCCTCATGGACGGGCTTTTCGCCGAGCGCGCTCCGGCAGCCGGGCAGCGCGTCGCCGTGCTCGTCAACGGATTGGGCGGCACGAAGTACGACGAGTTGGCGGTTGTCTACCGCCGCGTCGCGCAGCGCCTCGTGGCGGTGGGCATGACGCCAGTGACCCCGGTCGTCGGCGAGTTGGTCACCTCGCTGGACATGGAGGGATTCTCCGTCACGCTGACCTATCTCGACGACGAGTTGGAACGCCTGTGGCTGGCTCCCGCCGACATCGTGTCGTTCTCGCGCGGCCAGGTGGCCCCGGGCGAATTGCGCACTGCGCCGGTCGCCGGGCTGGGCGAATCCGTGGGCGAGATCCCGCCCGCATCCGAGGCTTCGCAAGCCCTGGCGCAGGCGCTGGCCGGGATCGCGGGCAAAGTCGCCGCGGCGATGGCGGCGGCCGAGAAGCTGCTGGGCGACATCGACGCGGTCGCCGGAGATGGCGATCACGGCGTCGGCATGAACAAGGGCGCCGGGGCAGCCGCCGTCGCGGCCCAGACGGCCGCTGAAAAAGGCGCGGGTTTGGGCACGACCCTATCCGCCGCCGGGCACGCCTGGTCCGACATCGCCGGGGGCACGTCAGGGGCACTGTGGGGCGCAGGCTTGGTGGCCGCCGGGCAGTCACTGGGCGACGAGCAAGACCTGTCCGCCGCCGCGCTCGCCGCGGCCGCCACCGCCTATCGCGATACCGTGCTGGAACGCGGCGGCGCGAGCGTCGGCGAGAAGACGATGGTCGATGCCTTGGTCCCGTTCGTGGACACGTTGCTGGCCGAACTCGCCGCAGGGGACGTCTCTGGCGCCTGGAAGGCAGCCGCCGCAGCCGCCAACGCCGCCGCGGAGCAGACAGCCGAATACGGCGCGACGCGCGGCCGCGCGAAACTCCACGGCGACCGCTCCGTGGGTACGCCGGATCCGGGGGCGAAGTCGTTTGCCATGGTGGTCGGGGCCGTGTAAGGCGAGTGCGCCCGGTAGGCTCGTCCCCATGAGACGTCTGCTGGTGCTTGCGCTGGCGTTTGCCCTGTTCGGGGGTTGCGCCGTGGCCAACCCGGCGCCGTCCGTACCGCAGGCCACCCCGACGCCGACCGCGAGCACCCCGAGCGTGACGCCTACGCCTACTCCAACGCCCACCGCCACGCCAACTCCGACACCTACGCCCACGCCCACACCAACTGGGCCGCCGACCGACACCCGAAAGGGCGCCGAGTTGGACAAACCCTTCGAGGTGAACGGAATCATCGTCGTGTCGCCGAAACACGCGATCACCAAGAAGTACGTGCCCAAGACGGTGAAACCGAACGGGCTCACCGCCGCGACGCAAGCCGCGATTGAGAAGATGGTCAAGGCCGCCAAGAAGGACGGCGTCACCATCAAGGTGCGCTCCGGCTACCGTTCCTACTCCGAACAGGCCGCCATCTTGAAGCGCAAGATCATCGAATACGGCGACGAGGCGAAGGCCCGCCGCTACAACGCCGAGGCAGGCAAGTCGGAACACCAAACCGGCCTGGCCGTCGACCTGTGGGACGGCAAAGTGTGGGGGGACGCCGTCAAGGACACCAAGATCGGCAAATGGCTTTGGAAACACGCCCGCGAATACGGCTTCATTTTGAGGTACCCGCCGGGCAAGGAGAAGATCACCGGCTACACCTACGAGCCATGGCACTACCGCTACATCGGCACGGACGACTCGCTCAACTTCGAGCCCAACACCGACCTGACGTTGGAGGAGTACCTGGGCATTGACTGAGCCGCGCGATCCGTATTTCGACAACGCCAAGGCGTTGTTGGTCTGCTTGGTCGTGATCGGACACCTCAACGACTATTGGGGCTTGGAAGGCCTGTCGCTGGCCGGAGGCCACTTCATCTACACCTTTCACATGGCCGCGTTCACGTTCTTGGCCGGGCTGTTCTCGCGTTCCTTCGACACTTCGCCCAGGCGCGTGCGGGCTCTGGTGGCCGACCTGTTGATCCCCTACGTCATCGTGGAAATCGCCATCACGTTGCTGCGCTGGGCGATCAGCGGGGAACTGGTCACCACGATCCTGGAGCCGCGCTTCGGTTTGTGGTTCCTGGTCGCGCTGTTCTCTTGGCGGCTGGCCACGCCTATCCTGCGCCTGCTGCGCTGGCCGTTGCCGATCGCCATCGTGATCTCATTGACGTCCGGTTTTGACGTGTGGGGCGGGCGGGTGCTGAGCATGGGCCGCATCCTGGCGTTTCTGCCCTTCTTCGTGGCCGGGGTGATGCTGGACGACGCGAGGTTGGCCCGGCTGAAAGAAGTTCTGCGCCGGCGCGGTTGGCGCATCGCGGCCGTCTGCGCGCTGCTGCTGATCGCCGCCGCCTGCTTCGTGTGGCGCAACCGGATCGAACGGCCTTGGTTCGAAATGTCGCCGCCTTTCGCCACGGACCAACTCTGGCTCGACTTCGCGATGCGCCCGGTGGTGTTGGCGCTGGGGGCCGTCGGCGGCCTGGCGTTCCTGGCTTTGGCGCCCGCCACACGCTGCTGGCTGACGGTGATCGGGGAGAACTCGCTGGTGGTCTACCTGGTGCACCTGCCCATCGCCTACGTCGCCCAGCGCTGGGCGCCCATCCCGGAAGCGGTCACCGCGCTGCCCGGCTCGTACACGCCGCTGCTCCTGGCGGCAGTGCTCGGCGTCACCCTGACGGCCCTGCTGGGCAACCGGCCGGTAGCCAACGTGCTGCGCAAAGTGATTTCGCCGCCGCCGCTGGGACGGCTGTTGCTGGGGCCAACCCCCTCAGCCTGAACAACCCAACCCCGTCAGCCTGAACAACCCAACCCCGTGTTGCTGAACGGCCCACCCCGTCATGCCGGACGGCCCAACCCCGTCATGCCGGACTTGTTCCGGCATCCTGGGACGCCAGTCCCATGCGCGCCGCAGGCGTGCCCCTACCGGGGCACACGGACTACGTCCGGGGACCCCGGAACACCACCCCACAAAGTTCTTCGATACTTTGCTCGGACCCCGAAACACCACCCCACAAAGTTCTTCGATACTTTGCGGGGACCCCAGAACTTGTCCGGGATGACGGGCTGGGATGACGGGCTGGGATGACGGGCTGGAAGGACGCTACGCCTTGACAGCGGCGTGCACGTGGTCGTAGTGGTTGGCGGTGGTGCTGCCGCGGTCGGCCATCTTGCGCCAGCGCTGGTTGCTCGGGGTCCAGATCTTCTGCTCGAAGATCACGTGGTCGATGTTGAACTCTTTGTAGTGCGCGGTGATGAACTCGGCGATCTGCCAACCCATCGCGGATTCTTTGCCGGGTGTGAGCATGATGTCGACCGCGCGGCCGTTCTTATGGAAGGCGCGGCCGCCGGCCCGCCAGCCGCCGTAGCTGTTCACGCCGGGGAAGAGCGCGCAGACCGAGCGGTAGATCTTGATGGTGTCGGTGCGCAGCTTGGCCTCGATCTTCGAGCCGCGGTCGCAGGGCTGCATCGTGACGCCGGCGGCCAGCGGATCAGTCTCCTTGATGAGGTCGGCGTCCAACACCCAGCCTTCGATGTCGTCGACTTCAATCTTGCGGTACTTTCCGGAAACCTCGGCGGTGGCCAGCAGGCGGGTGCCCCAGTTCAGCGTGACGAGTTCTTTGCCCTTGTCACTCGCCTTGGAGCGGACGGTGACCTTGGCGTTGGTGTACATGCGGGTCTGCGAGACGAGCTGCGCGGCGACTTCTTCGGCTACCGGCTGGGACAGCGTGCCCGCCACGACCGTGCGCGGGGTCGTCGCGGCGGCGTTCAGCGGGATACCGACGATGGGTGCGGTGCTCGGCACGGTGAAGGCCGCCAGCGCGACAGCGGTCACGCCTACACCCGCGATGACGCCGAGGCGCGCGAGCAGGCCTTGGTGCCAACGGCGGGTCACGCGGCGCGCGCCGGCACCGGGCCGGAAGAGGTTAATGACGGCGTCTTGGGTGAGGTAGACGGCCGACGCAGGGGTCAGCGCGACGCGGCGCGGACGCTCAACGGAATCAACGAAGTCGGATTCCAATGCTCTGCGGGGCTGACTCATAAACCTGCTATTCCCTGGGACGCTTGTTAAGGCTTTCTAAGAGTACCCTGAGAAATCATCAGGAAGCAATTGCTGTTAGGGTATGCCCCACAAGGAGAGCTCTCATGATCAACATCACTGGCGACGCTTGGTTGGATACCGCCCTGGTCGTAGTCGCATGCCTGTTGGCCGCCATGCTGCTTTTCATGGGCGTTGGCGCTCTGCTCAGGTCTGGGCGTAAACGCCGCTGAATCAGTGGTCGCTGACCGCTTCGATCACCGGCTTCAACTGCATCCACCATTGCTTCTTCGGGCGCTGCCACTTCAAGTCGAATTCCTCCGGGAGCCGCGACATCGGCGTGCGCGAAATACCCGTCTGGGACATCCCAAGATATGAACACTCCGCCTCGCCCGCGTCGAACTGGCCCTGGATCTCAGTCAGCGCCCGGGATGCGAGCCGGGTGGCCAGCAGCCGGTCGAACGGGGTGGGGTCGCCGCCTTGCTGCACGTGGCCCAAGATCGCGGTGCGCACGTCGTAGAGGTCGCCGCCCTCCTCTTCGAGCAAACGGGCGATGAAATCGGTGGTGTAGAGCTGGTTGGCGCATTCGTTGCGGATGGCCAGGAACAGCTTGCGGCCGTTGCGGAACGATTCGTTGAGCCAGCGCACGTCCGCTTCCAGCTTGGCCAGCGTCAGGCCGTCCTCGTGCAGATAGATGCGCTCAGCGCCGCCGGACAGGCCACCCATGGCCGCCAAATAGCCGCAGTAGCGCCCCATCGTCTCCACCACGAAAGCCCTGGTGGCGGCGTGCCCGGACATCTTGATCCGGTCGATGGCCTCGGCGATGACGTTCAGTGCGGTGTCCGCGCCGATGGCCAGTTCGGAACCGGGCAGGTTGTTGTCTATGGACGCGGGCACGCAGACTATCGGTATCTGGAACGCGGGGTAGCGAGAAGCCTCCGACGACATGAGATACGCCGCCTGGTAGGCGTCCCAGCCGCCGATGATCAGCAGCGCGTCGACTTTGGACTCTTCGAGAGCCCGGCTCACGGCATACAGTTCCTCGACGCCAGGCACGGCCCGGCGCAGGCCAAGCTCGGCCCCCGCGGCGATCCAGCCTTCCACGTCGGCCCAACGCAGCTCGGAGATGCGGCCCTCGGCCAGGCCGGGGAAACCGCCGTGGATGCCCAGCATGTTGAAGCCGCGCGCCACGCCCAGGCGGACGGCGGCGCGCGCCGCGACGTTCATACCGGGAGCCAACGCCCCGGCGTGCATGACGGCGACGCGTTTGGCTTGAGGCCCGGTGGGCGGCTCGGAAGGGTCCACCAACTCGGCCAGGATGTCCACCATCTCGGCGAACGAGCCGCCGCGCAGCCGCAGAGCTTCACCATAGTCGCCGGCCGCGATGAGCTTCGGCACCGAACGCGTGTCCTCGACAGCCTGCACCAGCGGAACGCGGGTGATGCGGTTGCCCCGGAAGCCCAACACCATCCCTTCGGCGCCCGGCTCGGCGCGCAGCACGTCGATGGCCGCCTCGTAGCCCAGCCAGGTGGAGGCCCAACGGTCGTAGGCGGAGGGGGTGCCGCCGCGCTGCACGTGGCCGAGGATCGTCACGCGGGCGTCCTCTTTGGTGCGTTCTTCGATGGCACGGCGCACATAGTCGCTGGTTATGGGGTTGCCCTCGCGGTCGATGGCGCCCTCGGCGACAACGACCATGGAGTCGCGGCGCCCGCCTTCGCGGCCTTTCCGCAGCGCATCGCACATGCGGTCTTCCCAGCCCGGCTCCGGGGGCTCTTCGGGAATCAGCACATAGTCGCAGCCGCCCGCGATGGCCGACATCAGCCCGAGGTAGCCGCAGTGGCGGCCCATGACTTCGATCACGAACGCCCGCTGATGGGAGGCGGCAGTGGACGCCAGCGCGTCGATGGCGTGGACGATGCGGTGCAGCGCGGAGTCGGCGCCGATGGTCATGTCCGTGCCCACCAGGTCGTTGTCGATGGAGCCGACCAGTCCGGCGAAATAGAGCTGCGGGTGCGCCTTGGCCGTCTTCTGGGTGATCTTGCCGGCTTTGGCCAGCTCGGCGAGGATCTGCGGCCATTCTTGGGCGAATTCGTTCAGGCCGGAGAGCGAGCCGTCGCCGCCGATGACGACGACGCGGTCGATGCCCTTCTTGAGCAGATTCTGCGCGGCCTTGACGCGGCCGGAGTATTCGCGGAAATCCTGAGAGCGGAACGTGCCGATGAGGGTGCCACCGAGATTGAGCACGCTGGAAACGTCCTCCCAGCCGAACTGGCGGATGCCGTCGCCGCCGTCGACCATGCCCTGGAAGCCTTCATAGATGGCGAAGACCTCAGCCCCCGCGCTGATCGCCGTGCGTACGACTGCCCGGACTGCGGCGTTCATGCCTTGCGCGTCGCCGCCGCTGGTGAGTATGCCGACGCGTTTGCCCTGACCGATGGAGGCCAGATCGATTTCAGTCACACGCCTATTCTTGCCCGAAACCTCTCGCCTGGTTGGCCCATTTCACGACAAACCCTCCACAATGGGGCTGTGGATGTGGACATCGAGCGCGTGCGCGAAGCGTTCTTGGCGGCGGACTTCACGCTGGCCGGCGTGACGGATCGCCTGGGCGAGGCGGCGCTGGCCGGGTTGGCCCGCAACTCGTCGTTCCCGGCAAGGGACGCGTTGGGAGACGCCGCCGACAGCCAGGCCCGCCTGATCCGGGCCTTCATTCTGGGCGAGCAGGCCGACGTGGCCGAGGCCGCGCGCCCGCTGTTGGGCCTGGAAGTCAAGCCTTACGGGTGGGGGGAGCGCTCCGGCTGGATAGTCTCCGACCCCACGCCCCTGGATGGACTGGTCGCTGCGCCGCGCGACGATTTCGTATTGGGCGCTTCTCCGGCTTCGACCACGTTGGCACAAATGACCGTCCGCAAACCCGCCGCCCGCGCGCTCGACCTGGGCACCGGCTGCGGCATCCAAGTGCTGCACCTGCTGGACCATTGCGCCGAAGTGGTGGCCACCGACATCAACCCACGCGCCTTGGCGCTGGCCGAGCTGACGATTGGGCTGTCGGCGGAGCCCGCGCGGGCGTCGCTGTTGCTGGGCGACCTCTATGAACCGGCCGCCGGCGATTTCGACCTGATCGCCGCCAATCCCCCGTTCGTGATGGCGCCCCCGCAGTCCAGCCACCTGGTTTACCGCGAGGGCGGGTTCGCCGGCGACGGGCTGATGCGGGCAGTCGTGGAACGCGGAGCGGCCCGGCTGCGCGAAGGCGGCATGCTGCAGGTGCTCGGCAATTGGGCGATCCATGGGGGCGACTGGCGTGACGAGTTGGCGCAGTGGATCCCCAGTGGCTGCGACGCGCTGATCTTGCGGCGCGAAACCCTGGATCCCTACGCCTACATCGAACTGTGGCTGGCCGACGCGGGCACCCCGTTCGGCCCGGACTACAGCCAGTGGAAGGCCTATTTCGACTCGCTGGGCATCCGAGGCGTCGGCATGGGCTGGATCAACCTGCGGCGGGCCGACGCCGCCAACCCCAAGATCCGGATCGAGGATTGGCCGCATCCGGTGGCCCAGCCGGTCGGAGCCGACATCGCCGCATTCTTCGACGCGCCCGTCTTGGACGACGCGGCGCTGCTGGCCCGGCGTTGGACGTTGGCCGCCGACGCAGCGCAGGAACAGTACGGCCGCCCCGGAGAGGCAGACCCCGAACATGTGGTGTTGCGGCGCCGCAGCGGGCTGTGCCGTTTCCGCGAAGTGACTGGAGCGTTGGCGGCGGTAGCGGGCGCCTGCGACGGGGAGTTGCCGCTGGGCGACCTGATCGGCGGCGCGGCGGCCGTGCTGGGCAGCGACTCGGCCGCCCTCACAGCCCAGCTCTTGCCCGGAATCCGCGACCTCGTCGACGACGGTTTCCTGGCCTGAACACCGCCCCGGCAACGAAATCGTCCATGGGACTTGGTTCCCATAGCGATTCCAGAATTTCCTTGAAATACTAGGAATCGCCCATTACTCTGGCCTGTTCGCTTCTGCTTGAGCGAGCTGCACAACTCCATAGTCCCAACAGGCCAACGCCCCTGAGAAGAGAGACGACGCCCATGAAGTCCACCCATCGTCTAGCGGTCGCACTGATTTCAATCGCCTTGGCATTCGGCACCCCGGCCGTAGCCATGGCAGACCCCGAAACCCCCGATCCGGAAGCCACCGTCGAAGTGATAGGCAAGGGCGGCACCCCGGTCGCTCCAGCCGAGGAAGCAGAGGCGGAAGTTGCGGCGCCGGAGGATCCGAACCCGATGACGGCCGTCAACGAGGCCATCGCGCAGCCGGAAGTGTCCGAGTATGGATATATCCCCAGCCGGATCAACATGGATGCAATCAACGACGCTTCCTATGCGCTGCCCGGCAATCTCAAGACCGCTTCGCTGCCGGCAAGCTACAACTTGCGCACGGCGCACTCGACATGGGTGACGCCGGTGCGCGACCAAGGCAGCACTGGTTGGTGCTGGGCCTTCGCCTCGACCGCCTCGGCCGAATCCGCCATTGTGCGCAACGGCGCCGCCAGTTCGGCGACAGTCCTGTCGCCGCGGCACACCGCCTGGGCGTCCTGGAACGGCACCGGCATGAACGTGGCCACCAGCCAGGTCACCAGCCAAGGCGGCAACGGCTGGACGGCGCCGTCGGCGTGGTCGCAGTTCAACGGCGTCGAGAAGGAAACCGACTGGCCGTTCAGCGCGTATGCGACCAAGCCTTCGACGTTGACCACGTCGGATTACCACCTCAAGAACGTCTACTTCCTCCCCACCCCGCGCAACTCGAAGAACTCGTACGTGGCCAAGAACGTCACGACGATCAAAGCCGCGGTGCAGACCTACGGTGCCGTGTTCATCGGCTACTCGTCTGATCCGGACGGCCGTTACGGGCTCTACAACCCGACGAACAAGGCCCACTACACGTATGTGAATCCGCTGACGAATCCGGCCTACCGCGCCGACCACGCCGTGACCATCGTGGGATGGGACGACAACTTCTCCAAGAGCAAGTTCACCCACACGCCGGACGGCAACGGCGCTTTCTTGGTGAAGAACTCTTGGGGCACCGGTTGGGGCGATAGCGGCTACTTCTGGCTGTCCTACTACGACAAGTCCATCGACGAGGCGGTGTACTACGACGTCGCCACGGCCTCTGACGGGCTGAGCAACGCGACGGACATGTTCTACTCTTACGATCCGTTCGGCACGCAGGACGGCATTTCGGTGAGCACTTCCAAGAAGCTGTACATGTCGAACGTTTTCACCGCCAGCTCCATCGGCGGCTACCTCAACGCCGTCTCCTTCACGGCAATCGAACCGGGCGTCTCCTACAAGGTGATGGTCTACACCAACCTGTCGAACCCGGCGAAGCCGAACAGCGGCACCTTGCAGAAGATCAACGGCTCGTCCACGTCAATCTCCGGCAAGTTCACCTACGCCGGCCTGAAGACTGTCGACCTGACCACCCCAGTGGTGCTCACCCCCAACCAGAAGTTCGCCGTCGTGGTCTACACTTCCGGCACTCGTTGGATGCCGGTCGAGGCCGCCACAACCAGCGTGGACGTCGGCAGGGTGAAGGCCAACCCCGGAGAGAGCCTCTACTCCTACAACGGCAAGTCGTGGACGGATCTGCGGGCCACGTACGCCAGGTATGGAGCGACGGCGTATTACGGCAACTTCAACATCAAGGCCTTCGCTTCGTCGACCACGGCGGTCACGCTGGCCGCGTCCGGCCTGCAGACCAACTACCTCAAGGGCGCGCCGCTGAACAAGAAGCAGGGCACCTTGAACATCAACTTCAATGGCAAGACGCTGCAGTCGCTGTCGCTGAGCAGCAAAGAGGTTGAGGTCAAGAACTTCAACAACCAGGCTTCCGGCAACATGCAGGTTTGCTTCAAGCCTTGGGGCAAGTGCGTGACCCAGGCCTACACCATCACCCAGGGCGTGATCACGTTCAACAAGAACGACTCCGGGAAGTCGCCGGCGGCCACAATCAGCAAGTCCACGTTGAGCTTCAGCTACCAGGAGAAGCTGGCCAAGGGTTCGCTGGCGACGGCGACGATGGCGGGCTACACGTTCCAGGGTTGGTACACCGACCCGGTGAAGGGCTCGAAGATCTCCGAGGGCAAGAAGCTCACGCAGACCGCGCCCTTCACGGTGTACGCGCACTGGAAGGCCAACACCTACACGGTGAAGTTCGACGCCAACGGCGGCAAGGCCAAGTCGAAGTCGAAGAAGTACACCTACGACGGCACGTACGGCACGCTGCCCGGCGCGACCAAGGGCACTGACAAGTTCCTCGGCTGGTACACCGCGGCCACCGGCGGCACGAAGATCAACGACGGCGCCACCGTCAAGATCACCGTCAACACCACGCTGTACGCGCACTGGTCGGCTGTCTCGCAGATCACGGCTATCAACAACGCGCGCCCCACGCAGGTGAAGGGCGCCGCCCTGGATCGGACCTACGGCCCGAACCCGTCGGCCAGCCCGACCATCACCGTCCGGTACGCCGACACCAGCACAGCCAACATCCCGCTGAAGGATTCCAGCATCAAGGTGTCGAAGTTCGATCCGAAGAAGCTGGGCGCCCAGACGCTGACCGTCACCTATGGCACGGCGACGTGGAACTGGACGGTCACCGTCTCCGACACGCAGACGCTGACGTTCGCCGCGAATGGCGGCTCGGCCGTGCCGGCGGGCACACAGATCGTCTACTCCTACGGCCAGAAAGCTCCGGAGATGCCGACGACCACCCGCGCCAACTACACCTTCAAGGGTTGGTACACGGCGGCGACGGGCGGCTCGAAGATCGCCAAGGGCACAAAGATCAAGGTGGCCGGCTCGCAGCAGCTGATCGCCCGCTGGGAGGGCGTGAAGTACACGGTCAAGTTCGACGCGAACGGCGGATCCGTCTCAACGAAGTCGAAGAAGTACACCTACGGCAGCCAGTACGGCAGCTTCCCCACGCCGAAGCTGAAGGGCAAGACCTTCCAAGGCTGGTACACGGCGGCCTCCGGCGGCACGAAGCGGAACCCCACCGACACCGTGTTGATCACCGGCACGACCACCCTCTACGCCCACTGGGCATAAGCCAATAAGGAAGGCCCCCGCCGTTGGCGGGGGCCTTCTGGCGTGTCAAGAACCCGTTCAACTTCTCCAGAGTCCTACACACGCAAGACGGGCTCATGCGACTTCCAAGAGCCAATCAACAACATTCACCCGCGGAATGCCGTCGTAGGTGACGCGCGAAGCGTGGTCGCCAACCAAGAGGGTACGCGGGGCATGGCCCGGAATGGCGGCGAGGCTGCGCAGTTCGCGAGCCAAGGTGCTGGGCTCGTCGACGTTGAGTGCCACCTGATAGTAGGCAGGACCATCATCGGTTTCGACCACGAAATCCACTTCACCGACATCAAGCTTGCCGACGGCGACCCGGCGATAGCGGCGCAACAACTCGAGAAATACCACATTTTCCAACACGTGACCGAGGTCGGCATGTCGAGATCCGAGGCGGGCACGCCGCAAGCCAGGATCAACGAGATAGTACTTCGGGTTGCTGGAGAGTCGAGCCTTGCCACGGATGTCATATCGCTGCGCAGGGTAGAGCAGATACGCCTCCACCAGCCCGTCGACATAGTTCTGCACCGCACCACGTCCGATCTTCCGGCCCGCCGACGTCAGTGAGTCCGAGATTCGTTTGATGGAAGCTTGATTGCCGACGTTGTCGAACATGAAGTCCGTGACTGTGTTGAGCACCGCCACATTCACTGAGGCTTGGCGCCGGGCAACGTCTTTGAGGAGGACAGCGTCCACAACGGCCCCCAAGTACTCTCGGACCATGGTCTCGTCTGGGGCGAGACGGGCCACGTATGGAAAGCCTCCGAACTTGAGGTAATGATCGAGTTCTTCGCCGTGCTGCCCGACCGACACCTCCCCGGCAGATTCGGCAAACGACAGCGGCAGAACGTGGAGTTCCTGATAACGACCGGTGAGCCGGGTAGCCAACTCTTGGCTGAGAAACCCCGAGTTTGACCCAGTGATGTAGAGGTCCACATCAGGTAGCAGCGCCAGACCCGCGACGGTGCGCTCCAGTTCCGTCAAGTGTTGAGCCTCGTCGATGAACACATAGGTCGTCTGGCCCGGCACAAGGCTGGCCTTGACCTCGTGATACAACGCGAGCCCCTGGCTCAACGTGGACTCAGTGTCGGGATCCTCCAGATTGAACGACATGATCTGCCTGGCCGCTACGCCTTGGGCGGCCAGTTCCGCTTGGAACATCGCCAACAATGTCGACTTGCCACACCTGCGCACCCCAGTGACAACTTTCACGAGCTGATGGCCTTGCCATCGGCGCAACCAAGCCAAGTAGCGCGGGCGGTCGGTGAGAGCCATAGTTGCGAATCTATCAGAAAAACTTCCCGACAGCCACCACTTTTGCTGATTCATTCGCAAAAGTGGTGGCTGTCGGGCCAGGGAAACCAGAAGGCCCCCGCCGTTGGCGGGGGCCTTCTGGTTTGCTCTTGGCGCTTACGCGGCGGCCACATCCAACTCGATGTGGGCGACCACACCGGCGGTGAGCTTGATGCCCACGGTGTGCTTGCCGAGCGTCTTGATCGGCTTGGCGATCTCGACGGAGCGCTTGTCGATGGCGGGGCCACCGGCCTTCTTCACAGCCAGGGCCACATCGGCCGGAGTGACCGCGCCGAACAGGCGGCCGGACTCGCCCGCGCGCGCCGGAAGGCTCACCTTGAGCTCCTCCAACTGGGCGCGGATCTCGGCGGCGTGCTGCTCGGAACGGATCTCCCGGGCGTCCCGCGCGCGCTTGATGCCTGCGATCTGCTTCTCGGCGCCCTTGCTCCACGCGATCGCAAAGCCGCGCGGCAGCAAGTAGTTGCGGCCGTAGCCGTCTTTCACTTCGACGATGTCGCCGGGAATGCCGACGTGGTCGACAGTCTGAGTCAGGATCAACTTCATCTCAAACCTCCTAGCGAGCCGTAGAAGCGTACGGCAGGAGGGCGACCTCGCGGGCGTTCTTCACCGCGATGGCGACCTTGCGCTGCTCTTGGACGGACAAGCCGGTGACCCGGCGGGCGCGGATCTTGCCGCGCTCGGAGATGAAGCGCCGCAGCGTGGCGACGTCCTTGTAATCGATGTGGCCCACGCGGATGGCCTTCGCCGGCGCGAGCTTCTTGTTCTTGTTGATTGGTTTACGTTGTGGTGCCATTTTGGTGCTTCCTTTCGTGGAGCCCGGCCAGCGGCCGGAATGGGTCTTTCAAATCAGAACGGCGGATCGTCCGTCGCCGAGGACTGGGCCCAGGGATCCGGGCCCGGAGCGGTGTCGGCCGCGGGAGCGTTGTTCTGCCAGCCGCCGCCTTGCTGCTGCCTGTTGCCGCCGCCGGTGCGCGTCACCTTCGCGGTGGCCGTGCGCAGCGACGGGCCGATCTCGTCAACGTCGATCTCGAAAGCCGTGCGAGTCTCGCCGTCCTTCGTCTCGTAGCGGCGGGCCTTCAAGCGGCCCTGCACTATGACACGCGAGCCCCTCGTGAGCGACTCGGCCACGTTCTCAGCCATCTGCCGCCAAGCGGCGCAGTTGAGATACATGGTGTCTCCGGAATCCTTCCACTCGCCCGTTTGGCGATCCATGGTGCGCGGAGTCGAAGCGACCGTGAAGTTCGCAACGGGCGCGCCACTGGGAAGGAAGCGCAATTCGGGATCTGCGGTGAGATTGCCGATAACGGTGATGATTGTTTCGCCAGCCATATGCCTATCTTTCTCTAACGGATTCAGTCAGTCTGACACCCGGCTAGGACACTTTTCAGTGCAAATCCGGGCGCAGGACCTTCGTCCGCATGATTTGTTCGTTAAGAGTGAACTGGCGATCCAGTTCTTTGACGACGGCCGGCTCCGCGGTGAGATTCAACACCACGTAGATGCCTTCAGACTTCTTGTTGATGTCATAGGCCAGACGGCGCCGGCCCCAGATATCTGTGTTGTCAACAGTGCCTCCGGCCTTCGTGAACCCCGCCAAGGGCTTCTCCAACAGGCCGTTGACCTGGCGATCGTCAACTTCAGGATCGATGATCACCATGACTTCGTATTTGCGCATACGCTAACTCCACCTCCTCTGGACTCGAGCGGCTATGGGCACTTCCCATAGCAGGAGGGCGTAGCGGCTGAAATCAGCCAAGCGCCAACTCTAGCGCCCGGGCGGCCTGACGCGCCAATCGCATAGACTTCAGCGCATGGGTACCAGCCGCGTGGAGAGCCTCCGCCAGCAGTTGACGGAGCTGATCGCCGCCCGCGGCCTCAAACCCGGCGACAAGCTGCCCACCGAAGCTGATTTGGCCAGCGAGTTTTCCGCCGGCAGGTCCACCGTCCGCGAAGCCCTCAAACACCTCGAAGAAGCCGGCCTGGTGATTTCCGCCCGAGGCCGGGGGCGCTTTGTCTCCGCAGTGGGCGGCGTGCGCGTGGAACGGCCCATAACCCGCTACGAGGGCCTGGGCCAACTGCTGCGGGCGCAGGGGTTGGAAGTGTCGCGAGCCGTCCTCGACGTCGGTCTGGCGGCGGCCGACGCGGCTGAAGCCGAGGCTTTGAGCCTGCCCACGGGAGCGGAAGTGATCCGGCTGACAAGGCTGTTCTCAGCCGCCGACGAACCGCTCGTGTTCAGCCAAGTCGCCGTCCCCAAGGGTTTGCTGCCCGGCGCGATCCGCCACCGCGACTGGAGCGGGTCGCTGAACGATTTGCTGGCCGCCCACGGCCACCAAGTGGTCTCGTCCGTCGCCGTGATCCGCGCCGTCGAACTGCCCGAGCCCAGCGCCGCCCGCTTCAATCTGGGTGGACTGGGCCCGTGGCTGCTGATCACGGAAACCGGCCTTGGCGCCAACGGCGACCGCCTGCTCTACTCTCTCGACTACCACCGCGGCTCCCACGCGGCGTTCTCGATCCTGCGACAGCTCTGAGCGCGTCCAGCCGGCATCCCGGCGTCCACTCCCCCCGTCATGCCGGACTTGTTCCGGCATCTTGGGACGAAGTCCCATGCACCCCGCAGGGGTGCCCTGGCGGGCACACGGACTGCGTCCGAGATCCCGGGCCAAGCCCGGGATGACGGTTAGACGGGTCAGGATGACTTGGAGGCTCGCCAGGCGGCAATAGTCTCCTCGGCGTCCAGCAGGCCGACCACGATGGGCGGGCCCGACTGGGGTGCCGCCATCGCCGCTCGGATGCGGTCGTTCAAATCCGCGATGATCGCGCGGGCGGTCGCCTCGTCGCGCACGTCTGCGAGCGTCGCGAGGATGTCCTGCTTCGCGCGGCGCAGGGTCAGCGGGGCGGGCAGCACGGCGTCGAGGTGTTCGTCCTCGATTTTGGAGCGGACCCACCAATCGGGATCATCCGGGTATCGCAGCCGCAGCGGCTTGCCGGCACCGGGCAGGTTGTCGAACGCCCCACGCTCGGCGGCCTCGCGGATCTGCCGCTCCACCCAGTCTTCGAACATCTACCGGGCGAGCTTCTCCAGCAGCAGCGCCTCGGACAGCGCGAACTTGCGAAAGTCGTCCAAATCGAGCGACTCGTCCACGCCGTGTATGCGCGACCCCGGGTCGCACGACCCCACGCACAACACCTGCGCGCCCGGATACGTCGCTTGGAACTCGGCGATCATCGGGATCGAGCCGCCCGTGCCCATGAAAACCGCCGGGACGCCCCAGGCTTCGGTCATCGCTTCCTGCATCGCTTGCACCGCGGGCGAGTCCTCCGGAATGACTGTGCCCTCGCCCGTGCTGGGCTGCGTGATCTCCAACTCGGCGCCCCATTCGACGTGGGCGCGCAAGTGGTCGACCAGGCACTGCATGGCGCGCGGGCCCTCGTCCCCGGGAGCCAGCCGCATGCCGATCTTGGCGCTGGCTTGCGGGATCAAAGTGTTGGACGCGTCCGCCACGCGGGTGGCGTCCAAGGCCAAGACCGAGATTGCCGGGCCGGTCCACATCCGCTCCACCAGCGGCCCCTCGCCGATCCACTGGGTGCCGGGCAGCTTGCCGCACTCGTCGGCGAGCCGGTCCTCGGGGTACTCCAGATCGGGGCCTGGCGTGCGCACCAAGCCTGGCACGGCCACGTTCCCGCGCTCGTCGTGCAAGGTCGCCAGCAGGCGGCACAGCGTCGTCAACGCGTCCGGCACGAGCCCGCCAAACTCGCCAGAGTGGACTCCGTGGTCGAGTGTGCGCACCGTGACGACACACTCGCCCAAGCCGCGCAAGGTGTTCGTGATGGCGGGACGGCCAGCGTCCCAGTCGCCAGAATCAGCGATGACGAAGACGTCCGCGCGCAGCTCCTCGCGGTGCCGGGCGATGATGTTCGGCAACGAGTCCGAGCCACATTCTTCCTCGCCCTCGATGAAAATCGTGACGCCGACCGGCGGCTTCCCGCCAAAGGCCCGCAATGCCGCCAGGTGCGCGGCCACGCCGTTCTTGTCGTCCGCGGCGCCGCGCCCGTAGAGCCGGCCGTCCTTCTCAGTCGCCCGCGTGGGCTCGGTAGTCCACTGGGCGAGGTCGCCGAACGGCTGCACGTCCGAATGCGCGTACAGCAACACCGTCGGCTGCCCTTCCGGGGCGGGGAACTTGGCGATGACGGCCGGTTGGCCGCCTTCCGAGACCACTTTCGCGTCGGCGCCCAACTCGCCGAACCAGCCCGCGATCAACTCGGCCCCGCGCAACACGTCCGGATCATGTGCGGGGATGGAAGACACCGAAGGGATCGCGATCAGCGTCTTGAGATCTTCAATTACCTGTGGGAGGACCGCCTCCACATTCGCCCGCACATCGCTCATTGCCAGGGCTCCTTTCGCCGGCACCAGCCTAGCTCCCATGCGGGCCCAATTGGAGGGCGCCCAAGCGCTCTCAGTAACTAGCGGGATCGTTCAACAGCGGCTCGAAGGCCAACTGTGCGGCTCCAGTGGGCAGGAGGCGGGGGCCGAGTTCGCTGGCGACGAGCTTCACGTCGGCGGCGGACGGGCCCAGGGCGGCCTCGTGGACGGTGGCGTTCAGGAAATCGGCGTCGTAGCGCAGCAGGGTGGCCAAGAAGCCACCCAGGACGACCAACTCCGGATTCAGCAGGTTCACGGCGTTGGCCAAGCCCAAGCCGAGCCGATAGAGCTGCTGGTGGACGACTGCGGCGGTGGCGTCCGACCGATCCGCCAGCAGGCGTTCCTCCAACAGATCTGCTTCGGAGCAGCCCAAACCCACGGTTTCCAGCAGTTGCGCGCGCGTCACCAGGGCTTCCAGCGTGCCCGGCATGCCGGCCGAGTCGCGAACAGTCGAATCCGACACCCGCACGTGCCCCAACTCGCCAGCGTATCCGTGGCTGCCGAGCAGGCTCGTGCCGCCGGCGACAATGCCACCGCCGATGCCGGACGCGCCGCCGTTCAGGTAGAGCAGGTTGTCCACACCCCGGCCCGCGCCGAAAGCCCGCTCGGCCCGGGCGCCCAGGCTGGCGTCGTTGGCCACCGCGACCGGCAAGCCGGTCAGCTCGGATAGCGGGGCGGCGAAGGGGACGTCGATCCAGTGCAGGTGCGGGGCGTGGGTGACGACGCCGTCCTGCGAGCGGACCTGCCCGGGCACGGCCACACCCACCCCGACAACGCGCCGCGGGCCGGACACCAAACCCTGGATCACGGCGGCGGTGATGGAAATGGCCTCGTCGGCCGATGGGATCTCGGAGTACGAGTGCTTGATGGTCTGGATGATGCGCGAATCCAAGCCCACCACGGAGATTGTCAGCACGTCGATCTCGGGGTTGACAGCGATCGCGGCCACGTCGGGGCGCAGGCTGACGATCGGCGATGGGCGGCCCGCCATGCCGGACGGCGCCGGGTCCTGCTCGTCAACCAGGCCCAACGCCACCAGGTCCGCCACCAACGAGCCGACCGTGGAGCGGTTGCGCCCGGAGCGCGCGCTGAGCTGAGAGCGCGAACTCGGGCCGTTGAGGTAGAGGGAAGTCAAGATCGTCGACAGGTTGAGGCGGCGGACGTCTTCGGAAGTGCCCTGGACCATGGCTCACCTCCCCCGGATCGGCATTATGTTGCGTTGGGGGACAATCTAGCATCCACCCACTGCGGACACATCCGAGATCCGGAATCAAGTTCCGGATGACTGGCGGGTTTTCCGATAACGCCAAGTTCTGAGGTGACGAACGATCCGAGCCCTTTACAGGCGTGCGAAAGGGGTATATGTTGGGGGGTACAACATTCACTCAACGATTGAGAGAAACGATGACGGTTCCTACTCCTACCCCTGCCGACAAGTTCACTTTTGGTTTGTGGACGATCAACTACCTGGGCGCTGACCCGTTCGGCGGACCCACCCGCAACGCGTTCGACGTGGTGAAGGTGGTCAATAAGCTCGCCGAACTGGGCGCGTATGGCCTCACCTTCCACGACGACGACCTGTTCGCGTTCGGCTCCTCCGACGCCGAGCGCCGCACCCAAATCGACCGCCTCAAGGGCGCCATGGAGGCCACCGGCATCAAGGTGCCGATGATCACGACCAACCTGTTCTCCGCCCCGGTCTTCAAAGACGGCGGCTTCACCTCCAACGACCGCGCCGTGCGCCGCTACGCGCTGCGCAAGGTGCTGCGCAACCTCGATCTGGCCGCCGAACTGGGCGCCACCACGTTCGTCATGTGGGGCGGCCGCGAAGGCGCAGAATACGACTCCGCCAAAGACATCCGCGCCGCCCTGGAGCGCTACCGCGAAGCTGTCAACATGCTCGGCCAGTACGTCGTCGACAAGGGCTATGGCATCCGCTTCGCCATCGAGCCCAAGCCGAATGAGCCGCGCGGCGACATCCTGCTGCCGACAGTGGGCCACGCGCTGGCGTTCATCCAGTCGTTGGAACGCCCCGAAATGGTCGGCCTCAACCCGGAGGTGGGCCACGAGCAGATGGCCGGCCTGAATTTTGCCGCCGGCGTGGCTCAGGCGCTCTACCACGGCAAACTCTTCCACATCGACCTCAACGGCCAGCGCGGCATCAAGTACGACCAGGATCTGGTCTTCGCGCACGGCGACCTCTACAACGCGTTCGCGCTGGTCGACCTGCTGGAAAACGGCGGCCCGAGCGGCGGCCCGGCCTATGACGGCCCGCGCCACTTCGACTACAAGCCGTCGCGCACCGAGGCCGAGGAAGGCGTGTGGGATTCCGCACTCGCCAACATGCAGAACTACCTGCTGCTCAAGGAGCGCGCCAAGGCGTTCCGGGCCGATCCCGAGGTGCAGGCCGCCCTCGCCGACGCCAAGGTCGCCGAACTGTCCGTGCCGACGCTGAACCCCGGCGAAAGCTACGCCGACCTGCTGCTGGACCGCTCCGCCTGGGAGGACTTCGATCCGGCCGCGTACCTCAACGGCAAGGGCTTCGGCTTCGTGAAGCTGCAGCAGCTCGCCACCGAACATCTCCTGGGTGCCCGCTGACCATGGCCAAGGTCATCGGGATCGACAGCTCGACGCAGAGCTGTAAAGCGGTTGTGCGCGACGCCGAGACGGGCGAATTGCTCGCCTCGGCGCGCGCCGGCCACCCGGACGGCACCGAAGTCGATCCAGCAGCTTGGTGGGGGGCGTTACAGGACGTGTTGACCCAGGTCGGAGGGCTGAACTCAGTGTCGGCTGTAGCCGTTGGCGGCCAGCAGCACGGCATGGTGGCTCTCGACTCCGCCGGGCGGGTGATCCGCAAGGCCCTACTGTGGAACGACACCCGTTCGGCCCAGGCCGCCGCTGACATGCTCGCCGAAGTGGGCGCGGAGGCGTTCGTGGAGCGCACGGGCGTCGTGCCAGTCGCGTCTTTCACAGCGACGAAACTGCGTTGGCTGCGGGACAACGAGCCGGAGAATGCCGCCAAAGTGGCCGCCGTGGCGCTGCCACATGACTGGCTGACGTGGCGGTTGCGCGGCTACGGCCCAGCAGGCGAATCTCCCCAGGGGCCGGTGCTCGAAGAGCTTGTCACCGACCGTTCGGACGCTTCGGGCACGGCCTATTGGTCGCCCGCCGACGACTCGTACGACCGGGACATGCTGGTCTCGGCGCTCGGCCACGACGCCATCCTTCCGAGAGTCTTGGGCCCGGCCGAGTCGGCCCCGGGCGACGGCTTCATCGTGGGCGCGGGAGCCGGGGACAACGCGGCCTCCGGACTGGGTCTGGATATGCATCCCGGAGACGTGGCCGTGTCGCTGGGCACGTCGGGCACGGTTTTCGCGGCCACCGGGAGCCGCACCCGCGAACTGACCGGCACAGTCTGTGGATTCGCCGACGCGACCGGGGGCTTCCTGCCGCTGGTGTGCACTTACAACGCGGCGCGCATCCTCGACGCGATGGCCCGCGTGCTGGGCGTCGACCATGACGAACTGGGGATGTTGGCCCTGGCTGCGCGCCCTGGTGCGGGCGGCGTCGTCCTCGTGCCGTATTTCGAGGGCGAACGCACGCCCAACCTGCCGGACGCGACAGCCACCCTGTCCGGTCTGACGCTGGCGAACACCTGCAAGGAGAGCTTCGCCCGCGCGGCCATCGAGGGGATGCTCTGCGGCCTGGCGGACGGTGTGGACGCCATCCGCGAACTGGGCGTGGAAGTCAAGCGGGTGCTGGTCATCGGGGGCGCTTCCGTAAACCCGGCCGTGCAGCAAATCGCGGCACAAGTCTTCGATGTCCCCGTCGTCATCCCAGAGCCGGGCGAGTATGTGGCCAACGGCGCCGCACGCCAGGCGGCTTGGGCCCTGACGGGCAAGCGCCCGACCTGGCCGGTGGAGTTGATCACGTCCTTGGATCCAGATCCGCAGCCCGTGATCAGGCAGCAGTACCAGGCGGCGCAGCAGGCCTATTTCGCCTGATCGGCCAAGTAGGCGGCACCGATGATGCCGGCACGGTTTCGCAATAGTGCGGGCACCATGGGCGTCTTCAGCTTGAGCTTCGGCATGAACTTCTTCGAGCTGCGCGAGATGCCGCCGCCGACCACGAACAGATCCGGCCAAAACAGGCTTTCCAAGTGCGAGTAGTAGCGCTGTAGCCGCGGCACGTACTCGGAGTAGGACAAGTCCTCGCTGGTCTTGGCGTGCGCGGAAGCCTTTGATTCGGCGTCAAACCCGTCGATCTCCAGATGGCCCAGCTCAGTGTTGGGAATGAGCACCCCGCGGTAAATGATCGCCGAGCCGATCCCGGTGCCCAGCGTCGTGACGAGCACCAGCCCGTCGCAGTCCTTCGCCGCTCCAAAACGCTCCTCAGCTATGCCCGCCGCGTCCGCGTCGTTGACCAGCAGCACGGGCCGCCCGAGCTTGTCGCTGAAGATCTTCTCGGCCTCCGCGTCGATCCAGGACTTGTCGATATTCGCCGCCGACCTGGTCCGCCCGTGCGTCACCACGGCGGGCACGGTGATGCCGACAGGGGCGTCGTCGGGGATTTGGTCGGCGAAGCTCTTCACGATGCGGGCGACCACCTGGGCGACTTTGCCCGGCGTGGACTTCTCAGGGGTGGGAATGCGCAGCCGGTCGGTGGCGAAATCCCCGACCTCCAAGTCGACCAGGGCGCCCTTGATTCCGGACCCGCCGATGTCGATGCCAAGCACAGGTGCGTTCGTCATAGCCTCACTGTAACGGAACGGCCGCGCCACGCGGGCAGTTCATCCGAGAATGATCCCCGCCCGTCCCGAGCGGAGCCGATGGACCTCCTCAGAGTGCGAACGCCCAGCGCTCCGGCTTGGCCCGCCATTAGACTGGCGCGCATGAGCAAGTGGTTGGTGACCGGCGGGGCCGGATACATCGGGTCGCACGTGGTGCGGGCGTTCCGGGACGAGGGGATCGAGCCCGTTGTGCTCGACAACTTGAGTTCCGGGCTGGAGAAGTTCGTGCCCAAGCAGGTGCCGTTCGTGCTCGGAGACATCCGCGACCAGGAGTTGGTCACGAACACGCTCATCGACCACGACTGCGTCGGCGTGGTGCACGTCGCCGGTTACAAGTACGCCGGGTTGTCGGTGCGCGATCCGCTGGCCACCTATTCCAACAACGTGACGGGGACGGCATCCGTCCTGGCGGCGATGGATCTGGCCGGCGTCAAGCACATCGTCTTCTCGTCGTCGGCTTCCGTCTACGGGACGCCTGACACCGAGCTGGTCACCGAGGAATCGCCAAACCACCCCGAGTCGCCCTACGGCGAATCCAAGCTCATCGGGGAATGGCTCATCCGCGACGTCGTCCGGGCCCGCGAAGCCATCACAGGGGTCTGCTTGCGCTATTTCAACGTGGTCGGCTCGGGCTCCAAGGACCTTTACGACGCCAGCGCCCACAACCTCTTCTCGCTGGTTTGCGCCGCACTCGTCGCCGGAAAGACGCCCACGATCTTCGGCGGCGACTACGACACCCCGGACGGCACCTGCGTGCGCGACTACATCCACGTCGCCGACTTGGCGGTCTCGCACGTCGCCGCCGCGAAAGCGCTGGCCAAGGGGGACAAACTGCTCCCCGCCTACAACCTCGGCTCCGGAGACGGCCTGAGCGTGCGCGAAATCATGGACATGTTCGCCAGCGTGACCGGCATCCCCTTCGAGCCCGAAGTCGCCGAACGCCGCCCGGGCGACCCAGCCCGCATTGTCGCCGACGGGACGGCCGCCGCGCGTGACATCGACTGGAAGATGCGCCACTCGGTGACGGAAATGGTCGCCTCAGCCTGGAAGGCCTGGCAGCATTCAGCCGGCTAGCCCCAGGGCCTTCGGCAATACCGCGAGCGGGACTGAGCCGAGCCGCAGCGCCCGGTTGTGGAATTCCTTCAAGTCGAACGCCAACCCCTGCTGGGCCGCGGTCTGCGAGCGCAACTGCTCCCAAAGCCGCTGGCCGAGTTTGTACGACGGGGCCTGGCCCGGCCAACCCAGGTAGCGGGTCAGCTCGAAACGGTTGAACTCCGGCGCGGAATGCACGTTCTCTTCCATGAGCTGCCAGGCCTTGCCGACGTCCCATATGCCGCCGCCGTAGCTGGCCGGGGCGGGTTTGCCCAGATGCACGCCGATGTCCAGCACTACGCGGGTGGCGCGCATACGCTGGCCGTCGACCATGCCGAGGCGGTCGCCCGGATCCTCCAGGAATCCGAATTCCTCCATCAGCCGCTCCGCGTACAGCGCCCAACCCTCGCCGTGTCCCGAGTAGAACGCACCCATGCGGCGCCAGTCGTTCAACTCGGCCTTGCAATAGGTGGACATGCCGATCTGCAGGTGATGGCCGGGCACGCCCTCGTGGTAAACCGTCGTCTTCTCACGCCAGGTGTTGAACTCGGTGACGCCCGGCGGCACCGACCACCACATGCGCCCCGGCCGTGAGAAGTCGTCGGACGGCGACGAGTAGTAGATCCCGCCGGACTGTGTGGGCGCGATCATGGCCTCGATGCGCAGCATCGGCTCGGGGATGTCGAAGTACTTGCCGTTGAGCGCCGCCACGGCCTCGTCCGCCGTCGTCTGCATCCAATCATGCAGAGCGTCGACGCCGCGCAGTTTTCGGGCCGGATCGGTGTCCAACACTTCGATGGCTTCTTCGACGCTGGCGCCCGGGCCGGCGATGATGCGGGCAATCGAAGCCTGCTCGTCGGCCATCCGGTTGAGTTCGTCGATGCCCCACTCGTAGGTCTCGTCCAAATCGACTTTCGTGCCGACGAACAGGCGTGAGAAACGCTCGTAGCGCTCGCGGCCGACCCCGTCGCGCGGGCGGGCGTGCGCCGCCAACTCGTCCGAGAAGAACTGCTCCAACTTGCCGTACGCGGCCGCCGCCGCTTGGGCGGCCCGGGCGAGATCGGCGCGCAGATTCTCCGGCGGGGCGGCGTCGCCGATGGCCCCGGCGGCCAGCTTGACGAAGAACGACTCTTTCGGGTCGGCGATCTCGCCGGCCTGTTTGATGCCCTCGTCCACCTGCAGGGCAGCCGGGGTGAGACCGCGGCGGATGCCCTCGCGCAAGGTGGCGATATAGCCCTCCATCGCGCCGGGGATCTTGGTCATGCGGGCGGCGATGTTCGCCCAGTCATCTTCCGTGGCGGTTGGCATCAGGTCGAACGCGTCGCGGCAGTACTGCAGCGGGCAGGCGATGTTGTTCAACTCGGCCGTGTGTTCGCCCGCCGCGTAAAGTTCCCGTTCCAATCCGAGCTGGTATTCGAGTGCGGCCATCGTCACCTCGTCGGTGGCGTCGCTGATCGGCGCGGCCCGGAAAGCGGCGAGCCACTTGACGCGGTTTGCCTCCCGCGCGGCGGCGCCATCAGGCGAATAGTCGGTCAATTGCGTGTCGTAGCCGGTCAGGCCCAACGCGGAGGCGGAGACGGGATCAAGGTCGGCGAACTCGCGCAGATACTGGTTGGCGAGTTGGTCGAGCTGAGAGGGTAAACGTTCGGTCACGATTGGAGCATACGCCGCCGCGAACCGGGAGCGGGGCGTTTTCCTGCGGTAGGATTCGCAGTTGCATCCGATAATCCCTACCAGGAGTTCCAACTTGTCCAATGCCAGCGCCGCGCCCAAACGCGCGTTCATACCCGAACTGCACGGGTTGCGCGGGCTTGCCTTGGCGCTGGTCGTCTTGTTTCACCTCTTCGGGGCTGGACGCGTCTCGGGTGGCATCGACATCTTCTTGGTCATCTCGGGATTTCTGTTCACCGGCTCGCTGGCCCGGCAGGCGATTGCGGCAAACCGCATCAACCTGGTGCGGCACTTCTCCCGCGTCGGCTCCCGGCTGCTGCCCGCCGCCCTGGTGACGTTGGCGGCGGTGGCCGTCGGCATGGTGCTCTTCCTGCCCAGCGACCAGTGGATCGGATTGCTGCGGCAACTGTGGGCCTGCGTCACCTTCACCGAAAACTGGGAACTGGTCTCGCTGCGCGTTAATTACGCGGCCGCCGGGTCCGGAGCCAGCCCGGTGCAGCACTTTTGGTCGCTGGCCATCCAGGGCCAGTTCTACCTGGTGTGGCCGTTCCTGGTGCTGGCGACCGTGTGGATTGTGCGGGCGTTGCGGCGGGCAGGCGCACTGCTCCCCAAGAACCCGGCCACCAAACTGCTGGGTTCGTGGTTCACGCCGCTCAACGCGTTGATTGCCGTGACGGCCGCGCTTTCGGCGGCGTCCTTACGCTACGCGCTCTACATCGGCGCGGGCGAGCAGGATGTCAATTATTTCAACTCTTTCACGCGCTTTTGGGAGTTGGGCTTGGGCGCTCTGCTGGCTCTCGTTTTGGCCTGGCTGCCGGACAACCGCGGCGCCAAGCTGGCCGCGGGCTGGTTGGGGCTGGCGTTGGTGCTCAGTTCCGGCTTCCTGCTCGACGGCGCCAACCTCTTTCCCGGGCCTTGGGCACTGTGGCCCGTCGGCGGCGCGCTGCTCGTGCTGTACGGTTCCGGAGCCGGGCCAAAGTCCGTTGCCAGCGTGCTGAACCTGCCCGTGTTGCACAAGCTGGCCGACATCTCCTACCCGCTGTATCTGTGGCACTGGCCATTGGTCGTTTTCGCGATGCGGGTGTTCGGCTGGACCGGGCTCGGCGTGCCGCAGGCCAGCGGCGTCTTGGCCGTTTCGCTGGCTTTGGCCTGGGCCACGCAAGCGCGGATCGCAGGTCCGATGATGAGCTGGGTGGGCCGCATCAACCCGATCCGGGCGCTGGCGGCGACGGTGGCGATGGCCTGCTTCTCGGCGCTGTCCCTGGCCGGGGCCAACGCGGCCACGCAATCCCGGGTCGAAGCCGCCCTGGCGAAGACGGCCGTGCGTTCCGCGGAGCATCCGGGCGCCCTTGTGCTCGACGCGGCTTACGCGGGCAAGAAGTCCGGCTTCACCCAGGACTTCATCCCCGACACTATGGTGGCCCACCAAGACACGCCTGCCCAGTTCAACGAGTGCATGCAGTCGCACGTGAACCACCCCGCCTTCGCCGCCGTGATGGAGTGCGACCCCGTTGGCGACACCGACAACCCGGAGAAGACCATCGTGGTCACGGGCGGCTCCCATGGGATCATGTGGCTGCCCGCCCTGGAACAGCTCGGCCAGCAGCTCCACTGGCAGTTCATCGCGATCGTGAAGGGCGCCTGCCCGTACTTCGGAGCGGGCACGCTGGACGCTCCCGACGGCTACGCCGACCAGACCTGCATCGACTGGAACGCCAACGCCGAGGCGCGCATCCTGGAATTGCGGCCTGACGCCGTGTTCACCCTGGGCACCCGGACCGCGCTCGGGGCCATGGAGGAGCTTTATGCGCCAGCTGTCCTCGGCTGGGAACACTTGGCCAACGCCGGCATCCAAGTGCTGGCAATCCGCGACATCCCGCGCTACGAGACCCCGCGCCCCGAATGCGTCGAGACGTCCGGCCGCGACGCGTGCGCGATCCATGCCGACCACGTCTTCCGCGCCGTCAACCCGCTGGAACAGCTTCCCGGCCGCTCCGAGCTAGTAGCGCCGCTCGACCTGACACCGGAGATCTGCCCTGGCGGCGTGTGCGCGCCGGTCATCGGCAACGTGCTGGTCTATTGGGACGACGATCACATCACCAAGACGTACATGAAGACGCTCGCCCCAGCCCTGTTGGCCGAGTTGGAGGCCAAGGCGCCTAGGATGTTCTGACGGGCAGGATGCTCCGCGCGATGTCCGGGACATCCGTGAATACCGCGTCCACTTCCCACTTGAACATGCGCCGCAGATCCTTCTTGGAGTTGACGATCCAGGGGCGGACGGCCACACCGGCCGCGTGGGACTTGCTCACGAACGCCTTGGATCGCACGTGCCCAACCCAGGGATGGAACGCGGCCGCGCCAAATTCCGCGGCGTAGGCCCACGGCTTGTAGATGGGGTCGGTGAAGAGCGTCGCGATCTCGCAGGTGGTGCCCAGCTTCATCAGCCGCCGCAGCGAATAGTGGTTGAACGAGGAGAGCACGATGCGCGGTTCCAGAGCGTAGATCTCGATTTGTTCCAGCACTTTCTCCTCAATACCGGGATAGTCCACCACCGACGTCTTGAGTTCGACGTTGATCCGCAAATCGGTGGGCGTGAGGATGGCGAGCACTTCGGCCAACGTGGGGATGTACGCGTGGAAGCCGCGTTTGCCGCCAGAGGCGTCCAGCCGCTGCAACTGGGCCAGCGTGTGGTCTTTGACCCAGCCGGATCCGCCGGTGGTGCGTTCCAGCCGTTCATCGTGGATGACGACCAGCGCTCCGTCCTTGGAGAGTTGCACGTCGAACTCGACCCCGTCGGCCCCCTGCTGAACTGCCAACTCGAACGAAGGCAGTGTGTTCTCCGGGGCGTACCCGCAGGCCCCGCGGTGCCCCCAGATTGCTGTCACGGTTCCAGCCTAAGCCACACAACCGCGGCGTGGCCCTGACGGGCCCACCGGACTTGTTCCGAGATCGGATCGAGTCCGGGATGGCGGGCGACCGACGGTCGAAGTGCGCGATACTAGTGTTGGACGGCAAGGAGCTCCCATGGCTATGGCTATCAAACCAGTGCAAGAAGTGCGCTGGCGGCGTGTGGCGCTGTTCTATGGCATCGCGCTGGCCTGGGCGATCGTCGTGGGCGTGGTGCTCTACTTGGCGGGTTGGGGTTTCCAGTTCGCCGGCCGCACGCTCTTCGCGCAGTTGCTGGTGGGCGTCTTCTACATGCCGGCGCCGTTGGTCGGCGTGCTGGTCGTGGAGCGCGTCTACCACGAGCGGTCGCTGCTGCGGCAGACCTTCTCCAACCTCTCCTGGCGGGTGCTCTGGGTGGCGTTGGGCTTCATGCTGGGCTTGCTCTTCTTGATGTACGGGCTGACGTGGGTGTTATCGGGCGATCCGGGCTTCCCCGGCGTGGGCGACATCCTCACCGATCCGGGCATGATCACGATGCACTTGGAAAAGTACACCGGCTGGGATGCGATGACCGTCGCCCCGGTGGCGGGGCTGTGGCAGTTGGTGCTCTTGGCGGCTCTCGGCTCGCTGCTCGCCGGCTTCACAATCAACGGTGTGTTCGCCTTCGGCGAGGAGTTCGGCTGGCGGGGCTGGCTGGCCAACGAGCTGCGGCCGCTGGGCACGATGTGGATCAACGTCCTGACCGGCGTGATGTGGGGCATCTGGTACATCCCGCTGATCCTGCTCGGCTACAACTACGCGCCCGACAACGCCGCCGGCATCCCCTTCATGATCGCCTTCTGCATCGCGATGTCATTCCTGCTTTTCCGCGCCCGCAAACTCACCAGTTCGATCCTCGTCCCCGCCATCTTGCACGGCATTTTGAACAGCTTCGTCGGCATCTTCCTGCTCACCCTGAGCGACATCAGCGGCGACCGCAGCCGCTTGATCTCCGCCCCGTTCGGCCTGGTGGGCACGGCGGCCGCCGCGCTGCTGGCCGCCGCCTTCTGGTTCCTGCCCAGCTCGGAAAGCTGAGCCCCGATCACGCCCCGGCGGCCGCGTTCATGAACCGCCGCTGATACGAAACCACCTGCGGCGTCGACGTGAAGCGCGCCAGGTAGGCGGGCTCGGCTGTCAACACCACGCGGTCGATGACATCGGCGTACTCCGGGTCGTTCAACAGGTTGTCGATGTCGGGGTAGTTGTACTCGCCCTCCATCGAGCAGATGATCAACCTGGTGTCCGGCAGATTGGTCTGCCGCAACCAGCGCAGATTGCGACGCACGCCATCGAGGCCGTCGCTCCCAAAATCGTCCCCCCAGTGCCGGTAGCGCAAGATGTCGCGGCCGATCTTGCGGCAGTCCAGCAGCGGGCGCTGCGACTCCCCGGCGGCCAGATAGTCGTTGGCCAGCAGGTAGGCGCGCAGGTCCTCCAGGCAGCGCGGGTCGTCGGTGGCGTCGTAGGCGGAGATGAATCCGGAAATAGCCGCGGAGTGCTTCATGCGGTGCCGGATGAACGAGTTGATGAACGCCGGCTTGGCTTGCAGCGCCAGCGCGGTCTGATAGGGCTCGAACATCAGCGTGTAGTTGATCCGGTAGCCGTGTTCGCGCAGCCGCAGGGCGAGGTTGTGGCCCCGCAGCGCGTCAGCCGTCGCCGCCTGGTCGTAGCGCACGCCCAGCCGCTTGCCGCCTTGCAGCAGTTGGCCGACATTTTCGGCGTTGACTGGCCCGGTGTGCGGCACTTTGATCACGACGCGGTACTCGCTGAGCAGCTCCTTGAACTCAGCGGCCTCTTCCAACAGCTTGGAGAAATCGGCCTCGAAGGGGTTGTTGAGTTCGACGGAGATGTCGCAGCCCGGGCCCAAGACGCGGCCCAGTTCGGCCATGACTTCCTCGCGGGTGTTGAAGCGGTGGTCGACGTTGGCCGCCGGGTTGTTGATGAACAGGTCATAGACGATGCCGGGGTTGCAGGTCAGGTTGCCGAGCAGCGGCGCGATAGGCGCCACTTCGTAGGGGTTGGCCGAGTCCGCGGAAAAGATCAGCGTCGTGGGCCGTTTGACGCCGTCGGCGTCGTAGGAAATGTCGCGGACGAGGTCGGCTTCGAGCAGGCCGCCCGGCTGCAACCGCGTCTCGATGCGGAATCCGGCAGGGGTGTGCCCCGCTGGCGTGGGAAATGTGTTCAGCACGTCCGCGAAACGCTCCGAGACGCCCACATACTTGACGACGGGCGCGAGCTGGGCAAAATCGGCCGCGTCGAGGCGCACGCCTGAAATGCGCGCCACGTGCTCCCGGCAGCCCTCCACGGGAAAGGCTCCCAGGGCCGAAATCGGATAACTGACGCTCGCAGTCCGGGCGTCGTCTGGTGGATAGTTCACAGTACTCATGAGGCTCCCTTGACTCGAAATGGTCCTACGAACTTGTATATACAACTATGCATGAGTGGGTGGGCTTTGTCAATGAACCCTGCCGCGAAACCGGACTGGCAACCAGGCCGAGATGCGCAAGCTGCCTGGCTCTCGGTCACGCCACGCGAGCGGAACCTGCTAATATGTGAGTATTACATATTAGGAGATTGATATGGCTGGGAAGGCTGTCACCTACTACTTGGACGAGCAAGTGATACAGAACGTCAAAGACCAGGCTGCGCAGGAAGGCATTTCGGCGTCTGCATACGCCAACCGCCGGCTGGCCAGCTCTCGGCGGCCCTGGCCCGAGACAATGCTGGCGCTGCTCGGGTCCCTCGGTGGCGAGCCGCTCGAGGAGCCCGAAGAGTTGCCCTGGGAGGCTGACTTGCCGAGGATCCAGCTGTGATCCTGCTCGATACGAACGTCTGCATAGCTCTGCTCAAGGGCACCTCGGCGCCAGCTAGTGAACGGCTCATGGCCACAGGGCCAGACGATGTGCGGATTCCGTCCGTGGCCGCCGCCGAACTCCTGTTCGGAGCCCGCAAGTCTGGCTCCGCGAAAGCACTGACAGCCACCCGTGCCTTCGTCACGACGATTGGCGTCGCACCCTTCGACGGCGCAGCAGCCGAACACTACGGGATCATTCGAAACACGCTGCAGTCCGCCGGAGAGATCATCGGCCCGAACGACCTGCTGATCGCCGCCACCGCGCTCTCCTTGGGCGCGACGCTCGCCACTGGGAACACACGCGAGTTCTCCCGCGTGCCAGGCCTGGTGATCGAGAACTGGATCGCCCGGACTTCGTCCGGAGATGCCGGATCGAGTCCGGCATGACGGAAAAGTAGCCCCGACGTCTTGTCGCGCGCCGCTTTGCGCGGCTACATCACCCCAGCGGCTTCAGCAGCGGGAACAGGATCGTCTCGCGGATGCCGGCGCCGGTCAGCAGCATCATCACCCGGTCGATGCCCATGCCCATGCCGCCCATCGGCGGGGCGCCCAGTTCCAAGGCGGCGAGGAAGTCCTCGTCCAACTGCATCGCTTCCGGATCGCCGGCCGCGGCCTTCAGCGACTGCGCCACGAGGCGTTCGCGCTGGATGACCGGATCGATCAGCTCGGAGAAGCCGGTGGCGCGCTCCACGCCGCCGATGATGAGGTCCCAGGCCTCGATGAGGTTGGGATCGCTGCGGTGTGGGCGGGCCAGCGGCTGCGCGATGGGCGGATAGTCGCACACGAACGTGGGCTGCAGCAGACCCGGTTCGACCAACTCGCCGAACAGCTCCATGACCATCTTCTGGGCTTCCCAGGCCGGGTTGTAGGCGATTTCGCGCGCGTCGGCGATGGCCCGCAGCCTGTCGACGGCCGTGTCCGGGGTGATCTCCTCGCCGACTGCGGCCGACAGCGTCGGATAGACCGGCTTCCACTCCCACTCGCCGCCGAGGTCGATCTCACCTTCGGGCGTCTCGACGACCAGCTTGCCGACTGCTTCGGCCGCGTTGACGATGAGGCGCTGGGTGAGGGCGGCGATGCTGCTCTGGTCGCCCCACGATTGGTACGCCTCCAGCATCGTGAACTCCGCCGAATGGGACGAATCGATGCCCTCGTTGCGGAAGATGCGCCCGATCTCATAGACGCGGTCCGCCCCACCGACCATGGCGCGCTTCAGGTACAACTCCAGAGCGATGCGCAGCGTCATCGGGATGTCGAACGCGTTGAGATGGGTGTTGAACGGACGTGCCGCCGCGCCGCCGTGGATGAGCTGCAGGGTGGGCGTCTCCACCTCGATGTAGCCCTCGGCGTGCAGCGTCTCCCGGATGGCACGCGTCACCATCGCGCGCGAACGCACCATGTCACGTGCTTCGGACCGGACCACCAGGTCCGCGTGACGCTGCCGCACGCGGTTCTCCTCGCTCAAGTCCTTGTGCAGGACCGGCAGCGGGCGCAGCGCTTTGGAAGCCAGCACCCAACGCTGGGCGAGCACCGACAACTCGCCGCGCTTGGACGAAATGACCCGCCCGGTCACAGAAACGAAGTCCCCCAGGTCGACGTCAGCCTTCCACAGGGCCAGGGAATCCTCGCCGACCTCGGCCAAGGAGAGCATCACTTGCAGCCGCGTTCCGGACTCGCCCAACGTGAAGCCGTCCTGCAGCGTCGCGAAACACAGCTTGCCCGTGTTGCGAATGAACACCACCCGCCCGGAAACCGAAACGACGTCCTGTGTCTCCTCGCCAGCCTCCAGGTGCCCCCAACCGGCATGCACTTCGGCAGCGGAATGCGTGCGCGGCACCTCGATCGGGTAGGCCTGATCCCCGCGCTCCAGCAAACGGGCCCGCTTGCCGAGCCGCACGCGCTGCTGCTCGGAGTACTCAGGATCCAAAATGCTCTCACTCACCGAAGAAGCGTACCGCAGGCGGGAATCCGGAGAGCGCTTCTCCCCGTCAGGCCGACACTCCTTCCCCGTCATGCCGCGCCCCTTCCCGTCATGCCGGACTCGTTCCGGCACCCCAATCGCGTCATCCCGGACTTGTTCCGGGATCTCGGACGTAGTCCGTGTGGCCCGTTAGGGGCACCCCTGTCGGGGTGCATGGGACTTCGTCCCAAGATGCCGGAACAAGTCCGGCATGACGGGGAGGGGGGGTGCCTCAGCAAAAAGTGAGCACTCACTCAGTATGCTGGTGCTATGACGCGTGCCAAAGCTATGAGTCCCGAGGAACGACGCGAGGCGATCATCGCCGCCACTATTCCCCTGGTCTTGGACAATGGGGTGTCGGTCACTACGCGGGAGATCGCCGAGGCCTGCGGCATCGCAGAGGGCACGATTTTCCGGGTGTTCGCCACGAAGCAGGAGTTGCTGGTCGCGGCCGTGCAACAATCGCTGCTCCCGGACGACGCCGTCGAGAAGCTGCGCTTCCTGGACCGCGGGCAGCCGCTCGACGAGCACGTCAGATCGCTGTTGAAGATCATCGCCAAGCAGTTCAGCCGGAGGCGCACTTTGGAGCTGGCGCTGGCTTCGCCCGTGGTGCCGGACGGGCGGCGCTTCCGCAACCTCGACAAGGACGCCATCACCCGTCTCCACGAAGGCGTGGCCGATGCGCTCGCCGGATACGCCTCCAAACTCCGCGTCACGCCCCGGGTGGCCGCCAAGATCCTGCTCGCCGCCGCTGTTTCCCGAGCCACTTTGCGTCCCAACGACGCGGCGCTCAGCGCCGACGAGGCCGTGGATTTCGTGATGGCTGCGATTGCCCAGGCATACCCAAGGTGAACGCTTTGCCGGACTCGTTCCGGCACCCCCTCCCCGTCATGCCGG
>JAISUR010000032.1 GCA_031271975.1 Propionibacteriaceae bacterium | reverse complement strand
CAAGCTTGTGGTTGGTGTTGGGGATGGGACTTGGTTCCCATGGTGTGTTTGTTGGGTGGTGGGTATGGTGTGGGTGTGTCGTGATGACATTGATCGTTTTTGATTGGAGGAACTAATGGCAGCACATGACCAGAGAGTGCTTGAGGGCGCTCTTGAGAAGGCCGCGGGGCTTTTGGAGCAGGGCGAGGCTGATATCAAGCAGTTGGCGTCTAATGGTGCGGGTTTGGCGACTGGGCATTCGCAGTCGTGGATTGGCGCTGGTGGCGAGGCTGCTCGCCGGTTGATTCAGCGTTGGCAGGACAAGATGAATCAGGTGGCGGCTTTGTATGAGCCGATCATTGATAACGTCCGTCAGACTGAGCGTAACAAGGTTCAGATTGAGCAGGAGCAGGAGTCTGCGCTGGCGCAGTTCGCTGCTGGGCTTGAGTGACCGGTTTTTTTAGGGATTTGAAAGGATAGAGAGATGGCTGATTTTGGTCTTAATTATGCGGATCTGGACCAGATGGATGATGATCTGACGCAGACGCGTACCCGGATTGAGGCTCGGCAGGCCGAGTTGAAGCGTGAGATTCAGACGACGTTGGGTGAGGCTTTCATTGGTGTCGCCAAGGAGTCGTTTGATGTTGTGGAGAAGAAGCAGGCTCAGTTGATGACTGAGGCTAACGAGATTATTTTCCAGATTGTCACGTTGGTGCAGCAGGCTAAGACGGGTTATTCCGACACTGATAAGAGGAGCGCCGCTTTGTTCGGTGCGTAAGTCCCCCACAAAGGACTATGACCCCAAAGGGAGGGGGCCGGACCCGACCGGCCCCCTCCCGCCGTATCTACGCCCCTGACAGCGCGGTACCCTGTCCCCTATGAATGGCCGTTACGCGCCGAGCCCGACTTCGGCGCTCCACCTGGGCAACCTGCGCACCGCCCTCGTGGCTTGGCTGTTCGCCCGCAGCAGCGGCCGCGGCTTCAAACTGCGCGTCGAAGACCTCGACCAGGACCGGGTCAAAGCCGCCCCAGACGTGGCCGCCAAACAGATAGCCGACTTGGCCAGCCTGGGCATCACATTCGACGGTGAGCCGATGTGGCAATCTGACCGCTTGGATATCTACGCGGCCACGGCGGACAAGCTGGCCGACCGGCTCTACGAGTGCTACTGCACACGCCGCGAAATCGCCGAATCGGCCTCCGCCCCGCACGCGGACGGATACCGTCCCTACCCAGGGACCTGCCGCGACCTGACCGAATCCGAACGTGCCGAACGCCGCAGACAGCGCCCGCCCGCCTGGCGCATCCGCGCGGCGGGCGCCAGCTGGACAATTCACGACTTCTGGGCCGGCGCGGTCACCGGCGAAGTGGATGACTTCGTCGTCCGCCGCAACGACGGCACCTGGGCCTACAACTTCGCAGTCGTGGTCGACGACATCGCACAAGGTGTGGACCAGGTCGTCCGCGGCGCGGATCTGCTCTCGTCAGCCCCCCGGCAAGCCTGGCTCACAGCCCTGCTGGGCGGCACGACCCCGGAATATGCGCACGTCCCGCTGGTGTTGGGGGCCGACGGGGAACGCCTGGCCAAACGCGACGGTGCCATAACTTTGGACGACTTCGCCGCACAGGGCCACGACGCCCCCTGGGTGCTGTCGCTGCTGGGCCACTCACTGGGCTTGAACGCCGCCGACGAGCAAGTGCCCGCGACAGAACTATTGCGGCGCTTCGACCCATCTTCGCTCCGCTTCGCCCAACCCAAGGTGGCGTCCGGAGCTTGATTCAACCGCTCTGCGGTACTTTGCGGGGACCCCCAGCACCAATAGGGTCACGCAACCCCTGCCGGTCAGCCAGCCCTATTCCGCATAAAGCAGGTCGATGACGTAGACCATCGTGTCTCCGGCTTCCAGCCCGAGGTCGTTGTTCCCGTCCGGATAGGCCTGCGCGGGCGGTATGACGAGCAGCACGCGCGAGCCGACCGTCTTGCCCTCCAGGCCGACTTTCCAGCCCTCCAAGCCTTCGCTCAGCACTCCCTGATCCGTCCAATCCCAGACAGTCCCGCCGATATCTTTGACGTACTCCGGCGTGGTGTCCGTGGCCGCGATCACCGGGTTCACCAACTCGGCCTTCTTCTTCCACGAGTAGGCCAAGTACTTCATGTAGATCGTGCTTTCGGCCGTGATCTTCTCGCCATCGCCTTCGATCAGGACTTGGGAGACCAGCTCGGCCGGCGGATTTGTGTCCGGAATAGTGACAGTGGGCTTTCCATCACCACTGGAAACGGTCGGCAGCCCGGGCTCTGGAGTGACCGCTGTGCCCTCTGCGTGCGGCAGCCCCGCCCCAACTATGTCCACCACGAACAGCAGCGTGTCGCCAACCTCGATGCCGGCGTTCGAATTGCCGCCGTAGATGTCGTAGGCGTCTTTGCCTGGCATCGCGATCAGCACGCGCGAGCCGACCTTCTGCCCTTCCAGGCCCTTCTGGAAACCAGTGATCACGCCGTGCAGCGTGAACGTAACTGCCTGGGAGTTTGCCGCGTCGGCGTCGAAACTGCCATCGAATTCGTTCTTCGTGCGCCCGTCGATGCCCAGATAGACGACGTTCACCACGCCACCTTCGGGGACCACTTGCCCATCGCCTTCGATGAGCACCTTCACCAGCGTCTCCTCAACGGTGAACGGCGCGGTGAACTCTACCGTCGGGAGCGCCTTGAACTCATCCCCGGTAACCGTGACTCCAGAGAGGTCCGGCGCGTAGGAAACGGACACGGACGGTGTCGGCGTGGTGGATGCCGGGTCTCCGGCAGCGCAAGCCGTGAGCGCGGCGATGGCGGCGATGGCGAGTATTGGACGCAGTCGAATCACGAGAGGCAACTCTAGCAGCCCAGCCTTAGCTCACATGCCGACCAGGTCGAACAGGCTGGCCAATTCGGCGCCGGTCAGCTCGCGCAACTCTCCCGGCTTGAGTTTCGCAAGCCGCAACGGCCCGACGCCGGTGCGCACCAGCCGCCGCACCGGATGCCCCACCGCATCGAACATGCGCCGCACCACGCGGTTCCGCCCCGAGTGCAGCACGATTTCCACGGCCGACTTGCCCTCGCCGGGCTGGATCAGCCGCACTTTGTCGGCCACCGCCATCCCGTCCTCCAGATCCACGCCCTTGCGCAACCTGTTGAGCGTCCCCGCGTCCACGCGTCCGGAAACCTCCGCGAGGTACGTCTTGGGCACCTCATATGACGGGTGTGTCAGCCGCTGCGCAAAGTCGCCGTCGTTGGTGAGCAGCAGCAGGCCTTCAGTGTCGATGTCCAGGCGGCCGACGTGGAAGACACGGTCGCGCGAATAGCGGCCCAGCAAGTCGGCGAGCGTCGACCGCCCAGTCGCGTCTTCCATCGCAGACACCACACCACGCGGCTTGTTCAAGATGAGGTACTTGTGCGCGCGTTGCGGCGGGATGCGCTTCCCGTCCACTTTGACCACGTCCGCTGCCGGGTCGACGCGTACGCCCTGCTCCCGCACCACGGCGCCGTTGACCTGCACCCGGCCTTCGTCGATCAAGATTTCCGCCGCGCGGCGCGAGGCAACCCCGGCGGCGGCGAGCACTTTCTGCAGGCGGACGCCCTCATTGCCCGTCACTGTCCGCCTCCTCGGGTGTCGCTTGTCCAGATTCTTCCGCGGGCGCGGCTGCCAGCTCGGACAATTCGGCCTCCAACGTCATGGCGTCCGGCAGGTAGGGGGCGATCGGCGGCAACTCGTCGAGGTTGGTCAATCCCATCCGTTCCAGGAAATTGGCCGTGGTGGAGAACAGCCGCGCCCCGGTCGCGGGATCCTGTCCCGACTCTTCGATCAAATCGCGGGCGGCCAGGGTCCGCATCACGCCGTCCACGTTCACGCCGCGCACCGCCGACACCCGGCCCCGCGATATCGGCTGCAGGTACGCGACCACGGCCAACGTCTCCAGAGCGGCCTGCGACAGCTTGGCCTGCTGGCCTTCGAGCACCCACGCGCCAATCAACTCGGCGTATTCGGCGCGGGTGTAATAGCGCCACCCACCGCCGACGCGCCGCAGTTCGAAACCCCGCCCGCTGGTGTCGTAGAACTCGCGCAACTGCTCCAACTGTTCGGCCACCTCAGCCTCCGGAACCCGGACGGCTTGGGCCAACTCCGTCGTCGACAGCGGCTCGGTGGCCATCAGCAGCAGTGCCTCCAGCGCCCCGGGCACCCACTCCAATTCCACCAAAGGCCGTTCTTCACTCATGGTTCCCCTCTTCCACCGGCGCGTCTCCCGCCTCTTCGTCGAACTCGCTGCGCAACTCCGCGACGTCGCCGCCCAGCCAGCGCACAGTCAATTCTCCCAACGGGCTGAGCTGTTCGAACGCCACCGCCTGCTGCCGGAACAGCTCCAGCAACGCCAAGAACCGCCCGACGACGACCAGCTTGTCGGCCGCGTCGGCAGTCAGCGCCCGGAAGGTGAGCGTGGAATGCTCGCGCAGCTTCGCCACGATGACGTCGGCCTGTTCCCGGACGCTGACCCGGGGCATGTGCAAGTGCAGCATGGGAACCGCGGCCGGCGCCTTCGGGGTCAGCGCTTTTCCGGCCAGAAACGCCAAGTGGTCGGCCAGCCCGGTCAAGTCCACCTCGGGCAGCAGCTTCGCGTAGGCGTCCTCCAGCCCGCCGGGGCGCGGATGCCGCAGCCCCTGTTCGGCGAGCGTCTCGGCTATCCACCCGGAGACTATCTTGAAGGCGCGATACTGCAGCAACCGCGCGAAGAGCAGGTCGCGGGCCTCCAGGATGGCGAGGTCTTCGTCGTCCTCGATCTCGCCCTGGGGCAGCAGCCGGGCCGCCTTCAAATCGAGCAGCGTGGCCGCGATCACCACAAACTGGCTGAGCTGGTCCAGGTTGGCGTCGCCTCCGGCCTGAAGTTGCCGCACATGGGCGATGAACTCGTCCGTGACCACCGACAACGCCACTTCGGTGATGTCCAGTTTGTGCTTGCCGATCAACTGCAAGAGCAGGTCGAAGGGGCCGGTGAAGTTGGTCAGGTGGACGCGGAACGCGCCGTCAAGTCCTTCGGTGTCCGGCGCTGGGATCGCTGCGGCATTCACCTCAATTCACGCACCAGATCCGATTTCGCCCCGCGTTTGGCGAGGTCGGCCATCGCCAAACTCACCGCCGCCCGCACTATCCGCCCGCGGTCCACGGCCAAATGGTGCTGCGCGCGCAGCGTGAGGCGGGCCTGTTCCAGGGCGAGGAGTTCTTCCGCGCTCACGTACACGGTGATCTTCTCTTCGTGCTTGACGCGCCCGGTGCCCGGGGTTTCTATGTTGATGGACATCTCGCAAGCACCTCTCTGGCCAATGTGCGATACGCCGCGGCGCCCGGGGATGAGGGCGCGTAGGTGGTGATCGGCTCGCCGGCGGCCGTGGTCTCGGGAAACTTGACCGTGCGCCGGATGGCCGTCTGGAAGACGTCTTCGCCGAAGCGCTGCACGACGCGCTCCAACACTTCCCGGCTGTGCACGGTGCGCGGATCGTACATCGTGCACAGGATGCCGAGGATCTCCAGGTCAGGGTTTAGCAACTCCTGCACTTTCGCTATCGAATCGGTCAGCAGCGCCACCCCGCGCAGCGCGAAGAACTCGCATTCGAGGGGAATAACCACCTTGTCGGCCGCCGTCAGCGCGTTGATCGTGAGCAGGCCCAGCGAGGGGGCGCAGTCGATCAGGATGACGTCGTAGTTGGAGCGGACCTTGCGCAACACCCGTGACAGGGTTTGCTCGCGGGCGACTTCGGATACCAGGTACATTTCCGCGGCGGACAGCGTGATGTTGCTCGGCAGCAGTTCCATGCCGGGCACCGAAGTCTCCTGGATCACGTCTTCGGCGCCGTCGCCTTTGGAGAGCAGCAGTTCGTAGATCGTGGTTTCGAGCATTTGCGGATGGAAGCCCAAACCCACCGAAAGCGAGCCCTGCGGGTCGAAATCCACCAGCAGCACCTTGCGCCCGGTCTCAGCCAGCGCCGCGCCAAGGTTGATGGTGGTCGTCGTCTTGCCGACGCCACCCTTCTGGTTGCACATGGCGATGATCAGCGCGTGCTTGGGCTTATTGGGGTCCGGTGGAACCGCCTCGGGAATGGCGCGCGCGTCGCGCCCGGGAACGTCGAATAGGGCCTCGTCATCTTTCGTCTTGCTCACCGCACAACGATAACCGCAAATGTCGACAAATCCAGAAACCGCCACGCCCACCGCGCAATCCCGACCCCACCGACATCGTGGACCCCCTCCCCGTCATGCTGAACTCGTTTCAGCATCTTGGGAGGCAGTTCCATGCACCCCGCATCGGTGCCCCTCGGATTGCCTACCGCGCGCGCGGATGCGCGGTGAGAAACACTTCCCGCAGGTGGTCCACGGTCACCAGCGTGTAGATCTGCGTCGTGGTGACGGAAGCGTGCCCGAGCAACTCCTGCACCACGCGCACGTCGGCACCGCCTTCGAGCAGGTGCGTGGCGAACGAATGCCGCAGCGTGTGCGGGCTGATGTCAGCGGTGATCTGGGCGGTTTGGGCGTGTTTGCGGATTATCAGCCAGGCAGACTGGCGGCTGAGCCGGGCCCCGTGCTGGTTGAGCAGCAGCGCGGGTGTGCCCCGCCTCGCCCGTGCGGCGTATTCCGGGCGGCCGCGCACCAGCCAAGCCTGCACGGCCTTGCGGGCGTACGAACCGAGCGGCACGATGCGCTGTTTGCGGCCCTTACCGAACAGCCGCAGCGTCGCAGCCTCTTCCGCGGCGTAGTAGTCGTCAACGTCGAGCCCGAGCACTTCTGAGACGCGTGCCCCGCTGCCGTACAGCAATTCCAGCAGCGCGGCGTCGCGCAGCCCTTCGACGGTGGCGGTGTCGGGAGCGGCCAGCAGTGCTTCGACCTGGGCGATGTCAAGGGCTTTGGGCAGGCTGCGCCCCTGTTTGGGCAGCGGCACCGTGCCGGCGACGTTGGACGCCGCCGATCCTTCGGACACCGCGAACCGGTGCAGACCGCGCACGGCGACCAGGGCGCGGGTAGCCGATGACGCCGCCAGCGGAGCATGCTCTGAGTCCCCGGTGCGCAACCAAGCGGAGAAAGCCCCGATGTGCGCTTCGGTGACGCTCTCGATCTCGGCGACGCCCTGCGCAGCCAGAAACTCGGCATAGCGGCCCAAGTCCCGCCGGTACCCAGACACGGTATGGGCCGAAGCCCCCTTCTCCACGGCGAGGTGATCCAGATAGGTCCGGATCAAGGCTTGCATTACCCGCGCACCCCCAAGCCGTGTTTTCGCCAAGTCACGCGCGCCTCCCAAGGCGCGTCCGCGGGCCGCAGCGAGTCCAGCCCGCCGCTGAGCCGCGCCGTTTCCAACGCCAAGACTCCGTCGACCAACGTCGGATTCTGCACCCGGCCGGAGAATATCGCGGCGACCAGATCGGCCCGAGCGGCCCAACAGGCCTCCATCTCGGCCTCTTCGGCGTCCGGCTCGAAGCCGTCCGGTACCGGCGCCGGTTGAATGCCAGTGGCCAGGTAGACCCGTATCGACTCCGCATTTGCGCCAGGACTGCTGAACACGTCCACCAATACCTGCCAGCAGTTCGCGGCCAGGCCGACTTCCTCGGCCAATTCCCGCTTGGCGGCCTCCAGATAGTCCTCGTCAGCGTGGTCGAGCAGGCCAGCGGGCGGTTCGATGAGCTCGAAGCCGACCGGATGCCGATATTGCCGGACGACCGCTATCTGGTCATTGTCGTTCCAGGCGATGATGCCCACAGCCCCCGGATGCGTCGTGAACTGCCTGGCCACGTGGCCGCCCGCCGGCGTCTCAATGCGGTCGTCGACGAAGTCGCAGATAGCCCCACGCGCCAAGACCCGCCGCTCAGCTACTGGCCAACGCAGCGCCCGGTCGGCGATTTCGGCCGGTTCCAGCACGCGGCCGGGAGCCATCAGCCCTCCTCGACGGGCAACCGCGCGGAGAGCTTGCGTTTCAGCGCCGCCTGCACCAGCCCGGCGAAGAGCGGGTGCGCCTGCGTCGGCCGCGACTTCAACTCCGGATGCGCCTGGGTGCCGACGAAGTAGGGGTGCAATTCCCGATCCAGTTCGACGAATTCCACCAAGTTGCCGTCCGGAGATGTGCCGCTGATGTGCAATCCGGCAGCTTCCAACTGGTCGCGGTAAGCGTTGTTGACTTCGTAGCGGTGGCGGTGGCGCTCGGACACCTTTGCCGTACCGTACGCCTGCGCCACGATGGATCCGGGTACGAGATCCGCCGGATACGCGCCCAAGCGCATCGTCGCACCCATATCCCCTTGCCCGGAGACGATCTTGACCTGTTCGGCCATCGTCGCGATCACGGGCGCGTCAGTGTCGGGGTCAAACTCCGTGGAAGCCGCGTTCGGCAACCCGGCCAAGTCGCGGGCGACTTCCATCACCATGCACTGCAACCCCAGGCAGAGACCCAAGGCGGGCATCTGGTTCTCGCGGGCGTAACGCAACGCGCCGAGCTTCCCCTCGACCCCGCGTATGCCAAACCCGCCCGGAACCACGATCCCGTCCAGCTCGCCCAACTCGCGGGCGGCGCCGGCGGGAGTCTCGCAAGAATCCGACGGAATCCAGTGGATATTCACCTTTGCCCAGTTGGCGAAGCCGCCCGCCCGCAAAGCCTCGCACACGGACAGATAGGCGTCGGGCAAGTCGATATACTTGCCAACCAGTCCGATCGAAACGTCTTCCTTCGGGTTGTGCACCCTTTCGAGCAGATCGCTCCACTTCGTCCAATCCACGTCCCGGAACGACACCCCAAGGCGGCGCACCACATACGCGTCCAGCCCTTCGGCGTGAATCACTTTGGGGATGTCATAGATGGAAGGCGCGTCGGGGCAGCTGATGACAGCTTCCTCGTCGACGTCGCACATGAGCGCGATCTTGCGCTTCACGCCCTCCGGCACATCCATGGAACACCGGCAAACGATCGCGTCGGGGGTGATGCCGACCTGGCGCAGCGCCGCCACAGAGTGCTGGGTGGGCTTGGTCTTCAACTCCCCGCTCGGCCCAATGTAGGGCACCAGCGAGACATGGATGAACACGGCGTTCTCCCGGCCCACGTCACGCCGCACCTGGCGCGCGGCCTCCAGGAACGGCAGCGATTCGATGTCGCCGACCGTGCCGCCGATTTCGTGGATGACGACGTCGACCCCCGGCTTGGCCATCGACATCATTTCCGACTTGATCTCGTTGGTGATGTGCGGGATGACCTGCACGGTGTCGCCGAGGAAGTCGCCGCGGCGTTCCTTGGCGATGACGTGCGAGTACACCTTGCCGGTGGTCACGTTCGCGTCGGCCGTCAGGGAGACGTTCAGGAACCGCTCGTAATGCCCGATGTCCAGGTCGGTTTCCGCCCCGTCCTCGGTCACAAAGACCTCACCGTGCTGGAACGGGTTCATCGTTCCCGGATCGACATTCAGATATGGGTCGAGCTTCTGCATGGTGACTTTGAGGCCCCGGGCCACCAACAGCGAACCCAGGCTTGAGGCGGTGAGCCCCTTACCCAGGGAGGAGACGACTCCTCCAGTTACGAATACGTGCTTGGTCGTATGGCTTACCACGGGCCTCCAGCCTACCGTGCCGACGCACGGCCGCGCCAAACGACTGGCCGAGGTAAAGAACTTGAAACAAACCGCTACATTGCGGCTTGGGCCAGCAAGTCGCGGGCGTGCTCCACACCGGACGCGGAATCCACGCCTCCCATCATCCGCGCCAGTGTCTCCACCCGTTCGTCGCCCGCCACTTCGCGCACGCCGGAGATGCTCACCTGCCCGTCATCGGACTTGGAAACCACGAAGTGCTTGTCGGCGAACGCGGCCACCTGCGCCAGATGCGTGACCACGATCACCTGCGCCTTTTCGGCGAGCCGTTTCAACCGCCGCCCGATCTCCAATGCCACGGCGCCGCCCACACCGGCGTCCACTTCGTCGAACACGAAGGTGAGCCCGCCTGCCGCCAACACCACTTCCAAGGCGAGGCGCACCCGCGACAGTTCGCCCCCGGATGCCACCTTGCCCAGCGGGCCGGGCTCCGAGCCAGGGTTGGCCCTGAAAAGCAGTTGCACCTGGTCGCGTCCGTGCGGGCCCGGCTCGGCGAGCGGCGTGAGCCGGAATTCCAGCCGGGCGTTCGGCATGGCCAAGGCGGCGAGTTCCGACCCGGCGCGAGTTGCCAATTCGACGCCGGCACGCTGCCGGATGCCGGTGATGCGGTCGGCAAGCGCGTCGAGCGCGGCACTCAATTCGCCGACCTCAGCCCGCAGCTGATCGACCCGCTCCGAGCTGGAGTCCAGTTCCAACACTCGGCGGGAAGACTCCTCGGCCCAGGCCAGCACCTCGTCTATGGTGGACCCGTATTTCCTTGTCAGCGCCTGAAACTCGGCACGCCTTCCGGCAATCCACTCCAGCCGGACCGGATCGGCCTCCAACGCGTCGAGGTAGCTGGCCAGGCTGGCGGCCGCATCGTTGGCGGCAGCCAGGGCGTCGGCGAGCTGGTCTCCCACGGGCCGCAGTGCGGCGTCTTCGGACTGCGCCGCCTGGACGGATTTGCGCGCCTTGCCGAGCAGCGTCAGGGCGTCGTCGGAATCCCCGTATGACTCGTCATCTCCCGCCAGCGCGACCAGCGCCGCCCGGGCGGCCAGCCGCAATTCGTCCACGGCCTGCAGCCGTTTGGATTCCTCGGCCAGGGCGGCGTCTTCGCCGGGGCGTGGACCGACCTTGGCTACTTCGTCCAACCCGAACCGCAACATGTCCAGTTCCCGGGCTCGGGCCTGGGCGTGTTCCGTCAATTCGCGAAGCTCGGCGGCGGCCTGCTTGCGCCGCGCGAATACCTCTTGGTATTTGGCCATTTCCGGCCCAAGCTCGTCCCAAGCCCAGGAGTCGAGCACTTCGCGTTGCCGCTCGGGAGTTCCCAGCCGCAATTGCTCCGCCTGCCCGTGGATCGTCACCCATTCGCCGACAAGTTCGGCCCCCTTGGAAATCGGCACCTGAGCCCCGCCCACCGCCATGCGCGAACGGCTCGGGGCCAATTGGCGGGTGATGAGGACTTCGCCGCCATCGATCTCGGCGCCTGCTTCTTCGGCAGCCGCCAGCGCGTCCGCGCCCAACGCCCAACGGCCTTCAACCAGTGCCCGCGCCGCCCCGGCGCGAATCAGTTTCGGATCGGCCTTCTCGCCACTGAGCAGCGTCAGGCCGGTGACGATCATGGTTTTGCCCGCGCCCGTTTCCCCGGTGACGACGGTAAACCCGGCGCTGGGTTCGACGACGGCCTCGCCGATCACCCCCAAGTCGACGATGCGCAGTTCACTTAGCATGGATCTCGTCCCGCTCAGCGGCACCCCGCCAGCCATCGACCGGAAGCCCGAACTTGCGCACCAAACGGGTCACGAACGGCTGCTCGTGGGTACGGGCCAACAGCAGGCGCTCCCGCCCGGCGTGCACTTCCAGTTCCATTCCGTCGTCGATCTGGGCGGTGCGCCGGCCGTCGCACCAAATCAGACCCCCCGAGGTGGCGGGCAGGACTTCGATCTTGACGACTGAATCCGTGCCGAGCACAAGCGGCCGGTTGAACAGCGCGTGAGCGCTCAGCGGCACCAACAGCAAAGCCTCCACTTCAGGCCAGATGACCGGCCCATGCGCGGAAAAGGCATACGCCGTGGATCCGGTCGGCGTGGAGACCAGGACACCGTCGGTGGCCCAGCGGGACAACGCCCGGTCGTCGATGCGCACCAGCACTTCGAGCATCCGTTCGCGGGCCCGCTTCTCGACAGAGCATTCGTTGACCGCGAACGATCGCCAGATTTCCTTGCCGCCCGGCTTGTCACGCAGCACACACTCGACGCTCAACCGCTGCTCCACCTGGTAGTCCCGGTTGATCACGCGTTCGATCAGGGTGCCCAACTCGGACGATTCCAACTCGGCGAGGAAACCCACATGGCCCAGGTTCACACCCAGCACCGGGACCGATCGCGGCAAAGCCCATTCGGCTGCCCGCAGGATATTGCCATCGCCGCCGAAGACTACCGCCAACTCAGCCCCATCCGCGGTTTCCAGGGCCTCCACCGCCGCCTCGGGCACGCTGCCTTCCACCAACGAACGCGCGTCGGAATCGAGCAGGCAAACAAACCCGGCGCGGCTCAATTCGGCGACGAACTCGGCCGCGGCCTCCTGCGCGGCTGGCCGCAGTTGATGCACGGTGACGGCGACTTTTCTCACACCCGAAGCCTATCCGCGCACCAGGTGGACAAACCACTCCACGTTGCCGCTCTCGCCGGGCAACTGGCTGACATCGCGCCAGTCGCAGACCCATCCGAGCCCGGCCGCGGCGGCGACCACCTCGGCCACAGCGGCATCCCGCAACGCGGCGTCCTTCACCACGCCTTGTGAGTTGAGCGCCGCCCGGCCGACTTCGAACTGCGGCTTGACGAGCAAGAGCGCCAAGCCGTCCGGACGCAAAGCGGCCAACATAGGAGCCAAGATCAGTTTGAGCGAGATAAACGACACATCGGCCACGACCACGTCGACGGGCTCGCCGCCAACATGTTCGAGGGCCAGGTCGCGCAGGTTGACACCTTCCCACACCGTCACGCGCGGATCGGCCGCCAAACTGGGCGCGAGTTGTCCGTGGCCGACGTCGACGGCATACACGGCGGCCGCCCCAGATTCCAGCAGCACTTGGGTGAATCCACCCGTGGAAGCACCCGCATCAAGAACCCGCCGCCCGGACACGTCTGTCCCGGATCCAGCCAGCGCAGCGCGGAGTTTGTGCGCCGCCCGGGAGACGTAGTGGTCCAGCCCGGCGACCGTGATCTGCGACTGGGCCGAAACGCTGGCCGCGGGTTTGCGCGCCACCACTTTGTCAACAGCGACTTGGCCGGCCGCTATGGCCGTGGCCGCTTTGGCACGGGACGCCACCAACCCACGCCGGACGAGTTCGCGATCCAGCCTCGCCATCTAGGCTTCCGGATCACTCATCCACGCGGTTCAACGCCCGCTGCAACACTTCCAACGCGGCGGCCAACGCCTCGGGATGCGTGGCCACATCGTCACCCAGTTCGACTTGCGCCAGAGCTTCGTCGATTTCGGCGACGCCGGTGACTGGTGGGGTTTCCTCTGCTTCGCTCACCCTTCCACCCTATCTTCTCCGAGCCCCCGGGCCGCCAGCGCCTGCCCGGTCGCCTGCGCGTATCCCACGGCCCGCACGACGACAGGCGTGACGGCTGCGAAGTAGTTCCGCTCGCGCCCCCGCGCCCGCGCCGCGTCGCGAACTTGGCCGTACGAGTCGAGCAGCGCCGGCAGCGAACGCACCATGAGCGCGATGGCGAGGCCGATCCGTTGCGGGTTGAGGCCAATCAACCGCGTCCAGCCCAGCGCCGCCGTCAGCGCGTCGATGAGCGCAGGCCCGGGCGTGGTCATGGTCAGCAAACGGGCGGCGTAGATGGCCATGACCAGGTTGGACGCGATGATGACGCCGGTGAGCGGCTTGCCCATCAGAATCTGGTATCCGACCAGAAGCGCCGCAGTCAGCCAGACGCCCCAGGGCAAATGCCAGGCGTAGCCGAGCGAAACCCGGCAACAAGCCAGCAGCACCAACATCGCCGCCAGCAGACCCGCCGACACCCAGACGTTCTGCGCGAACAGCCCCGTGAAAGTGGCCCCGAACATAATCAGGTACTTCCATCCGGACCCCAATCGGTGGAACACCGAATCGCCGGGCACATACAGCGAAAAGACCCCTCTCACGCGCCCATCACCTGCTTGTAACGCCCTATCGCGGCCGCAGGCTCGCCGTCAAAATGGACGCGGCCCTCATGGATGACGACCACACGGTCGGCGGCGGCTGCCAGGTCGAGGTCGTGTGTGGCCACGATGACCTGTTGCGGCAATGCCCACAGCGCCTGCACCACTGTGTTGCGGTTGCGCAAGTCCAGCAGCGTGGTCGGCTCGTCGGCGACAACGATCTGGGGGCCAGTGGCCAGCACCGAGGTCAACGCGACAAGCTGCCGTTCCCCGCCAGACAAGTCGTAGACGCTCTGCTCGGCAAACCGCTCCAGCCCGCGTTCCGCCAGCAACTGCAACGCCCGCTCCCGGCGAAGCTTCTTGTCGGCCACGGCGGAGCGTAGGCTCAACTCCACGTCGTCCAGAGCCGTGCCCATGAGAAGCTGCGCCAACGGGTCCGTGAAGATGAACCCGACCTTGGCGCGCACTTGGCGCCCCTGTTTGGCGGTGTCCAACCCGCCCACCAGGACTTGCCCGGCGCTTGCCAGGATCAGCCCGTTCAGCAGCCGCAACAAGGTGGACTTGCCCGAACCGTTGGCCCCGACGACGGCGACACGCTGCTCGGCCAGGGAAAGGTTGACGTCTGCCAGCAGCGTCCGTGAGGCGGCGGGCCGGCCCGCCTGGGGCAGGGAAACCGCAACCGAGACGCCAACCAGTTCTATCAAATCGCCGCGGCCCTCCGGGCGGCGAGCAGCACAGGGAAGGCCTTGTTGACGGCGACGGCGATGGCCGCGGCGGCGAAGCACTTGACGGCGTCACCGAGCACGAAGGGCAGGTTCCAGGCAAAGGCCGTCAAGAAGTCCGTCTGCCCCACGAACATCATCCCCGCGATGCCAGCGGGGTCGATGATCAGGAATGAGCCAACCGCCGCGGCGACCGTCAACCACACGTAGCGGCCCTTGAAGCCACGCCGTACGAAGAAGGCGGCTAACCATCCGGCGACCAGGGCGGCGACCGGGAAGGCGACAAGGTAGCCGATGCTCATGGACGTGAAGACTGCCAGGCCCCCGGTACCAGACGCGAAGACCGGGACACCCGCGAACCCGACGATCAGGTAGAGCACCACAGCCAAGAACCCGCGCCACGGCCCCAGCACCAGGCCTGCCAGCAGCACGCCGAGCGTCTGCAAAGTGATCGGCACGGTTGATCCTGGCATCGGTATGCCGGGCACTACCGCGAACACCGCCAACAAGGCGGCAAAGACGGCGACGAGGGCGAGGTCAACGGCAGGTGAGTTCTTCATAAGTGTCTCCTAGTTGGTTTCAAGCCATCCAACTATACTGCACCCCGGCTGGGGCTCACGGCACCAGCCCCAGCTTCGTGAATACGGGCCGCGCGTCTCCTGCACGGCTGTTCCACACCAGGTTCGCAGCCGCCCAGAGCGCTGAGTACTGCGCGTCCGCACTGGTAGGTGATGTCCCCAGTTTCACTTTCCCCCGGCGCATGACCACCCACTGGCCGTCGCAGGTGGCTTCCCCCGGATTGACTCGCAGTTTGCGCGGCGCGCGCAGCAGCCCCGCGACATCCGGGCCGATAGCCGTTGGCCGTCCTTGAGGCCCGGCCGCCACCAAGTCGCGTTTGCCATGCGCGCCGGTGAACACCAAGTAGGAGTCCATGCCCGCCGCGTTGGCGCCCATGATGTCGGTGTCGACGCGGTCTCCGACGAACACGGGATTCTTGGCCCCGGTGCGTCGCACCGCCTCTTCGAGCATGGGCAGATGCGGTTTTCCGAAGACAGCGGGCTCGCCACCTAACGCCGTCTGAATTGCGGCGATCATGCCGCCCACGCCCAGAACCAACCCGCGGTCGGTGGGCCGTGAACCATCGTTGTTGGTGGCATACCACTTCGCGCCGGCGCCAATCGCGAGCGTGGCCTCGTCGAGCAGCGGCCACGCCATCGCCGGGTCGTAGCCGAGGATCACGGCTTCGGGCTTGTCCGCGGCCTTGGACACCGGTTCCAAGCCGGCGCCGGCGAGCAAGTTCGACAGGTTGGGTGAACCCGCGACCAGGATTCTCGTTCCGGGAGCCAGCTCTTTGCCAAGATACTCAGCGGCGACCTGGGCCGAGGTGAGCACCATGTCCAGATCTGCGGTATATCCCAGGCTGCGCAGTTGCGCGACCACGGTGTCCGCCGGGCGGGCGGCGTTGTTGGTGACGTACATCAGCCGCTTGCCGCGCTTGAGCAACTCATTGGTGGCGGCGGCGGCTCCCGGCACGGCTTTGGGACCTAGGTAGATGACCCCGTCGAGGTCGAAGAAGACCGCGTCATAGCCGTCGATCCACGCGTCACTCATCTGCCTCCTCCAGATGCGTGTCGGCATCTTCCGGCTCGTCGTCCAAGTCACCCAATTCCAGGGTGAGCCCTTGCAGTTGGGCCACCCGCTCGGCGGCGTCGGTGGTCCCCTCGGTGTCGAGCATGGCCGCGGTGGCGAACCACTGCTCCGCTTCGGCCAGTTTTCCGGCCGCTTCCAAATGGTCGGCGTAGGCGTAACGCAGCCGGGCCCGGGAGAGTTTGGTCCCGCGCGGACCAGCCGCCTCAATCTGTTTCCGCAGCAAGCGCAGCGCCTCTTCTGTTTGGCCGATTTCCCGGCGCACCCCAGCTTCGACCAGCCGCAACTCAACGACCGACGGCAAGTCCGGATCTGCCGCCAACCCCTCTTTGACAAGCTTCAGCGCCTGCTGTGGGCGGCCCAGCGCGCGTTCACAGTCAGCCATCAGGGCCAAGTACTCGGCCCCGCCGCCCATTCGCCGCATGGCCCGGAACTCGTTCAACGCGACATCGTAGTGGGCGGCGGCATAGGCCGTCTCGCCGGCGGCCTCACGGGTAATGGGCAGCCGTGGCGCGCGCCTGCGCGCGGCTTCCGCGTGCAAGTAGGCCGCCTCCGGATCCTCGTCGACAAGCTTCCCCGCCTGCAGCAGATAGGCGCCGACCACTTCGGCTGACTTGGCCGACAATCCCCGCAATTCGGCGCGCACACCGCGCGGCAGTTCTTTGAGATCCAGGCCCTCCGGAACGGGCGGCTCGTCCGCACGCGGTCCCAATCCGGGCCGCCGCTCCCACTCGCGTTCGACGCCTACTTGCCGCGACGGCCTTCCCAACCTCTCCCCGTCATCCCGGTTGCGTGGCTTGTATGCGCGCGGGCCCTCGTCTTGCCGCCGGGGCCTGAGCTCGCGTTGATCCTCGTCGCGCCGCCGCGGCTTGAATGTGCGTTGATCCTCGTCTCGCCGCCGGGGCCTGAACTCGCGTTGATCCTCGTCGCGCCGCCGCGGCTTGAATGTGCGTTGGCCCTCGTCTCGCCGCCGCGGTTTGAACTCGCGCTGTCCATCCTCGCTTCGCCCGCGGTCGCCCCCAGCCACCCTGCGGCCACCTGGCTTCCGGCCACCCCAACTTGGCTGACCACGCCCACTTAACGCCTGGTCACGCCCACCCAAGGCACGCCCTTGCCTTGGTTGATCGCTCCGCTCCCCATCTTGCTTGCGTGGCCGATACGGCCGCTCACCTGCCTGGGCCGACCCCGCCTTATAAGGCCTGGCCCCCGACTGGGGCTTGCGTGGCCGATACGGCCGCTCCCCGTCAGCTTGCTTCGCCCGATACGGCCGCTCCCCCGAGTCTTGGGCGGATCTGCCAGCGGATCGCACCACCCGGCCACCACCCGCCGCCCGGTTGCCGCGGCCCGCTGGCCTGCCTGATCGGGCGCCAGGGCGCCCGCGATCTCTTGCTCCGCTGTTTTCCACCCGCTCAGCTTACGGCAGGTGGCGCCGCTTCCGGGTCGTCCAGGGTGCCAATGAACAGCGGGATGCCGCTTTCGAGGTCCACCACCGCGTAAAGGTACGGCTGGTCGAACGAGACGATGACCTCTTTGACGTTGGCTGAGCCCATCCGCGCCACGACGACGGTCGCCGCGGCCGCCTCGGTTCCCTCTTCCCCGACGGCCATATTCACCTTATGCAACACCTGGCCGATGTATATAGGCCCTTGGGATGCCTTCCCCAATTTGCTGAAGTCCGCGCGCGAACTGTCGAAGGCCACCTCAAGGCCCAACGCCGCCAAAGAGCCGCTGAGGTCCTTGCCGTACGACGTCTCGAACTTCGGCATGGTCAAAGTGACATTTTCGGTCGGCTGCGCGGCGGACAGCCAGGTGGCTATGGAGTCTCCGGCCAGCGCCGGGACGCCGCCCTCGGTCTTCTTGGCAGCGATGAAGCCCAGCTTGCCGTCTTTGTATGGCAGCATGACGCCCTCGGCCCCGCCGGCGGAAAAGTAGTTCAGCGTCCCCTTCGCCTTCATGTACATGGCCTCGGTTTGCGAACCGTCCGCCCTGGTGAAGTAGCCCTTGCTCGTCAAGTCGGTATTGAACTTGGTCTCCCATTCGGCCTTCAAATACAGCGCGTTGACGAGCAGCGCCACATCGGACGCGTCGATCTGGTCGACGATGGACGGTATCAAGCCATTAGTCTGCTCGGACACCCAGCCATTCACTTCGTCGACGACGCCCGGCCCCTGTAGGTCTTTGGAAATCACCTCGGCGTCAAAGTACTTCTTGACGTTTTCGACGAACGGCTGCTCGACTGCCAGAGCGTCGTCGAGCCAGGCGGAATTTGCGATGTTCACCGTCGTGCCCGCGCCCGCGTCTCTCAAATCGCCGATCAAGTAGCTCGCCACTCCCGCTGCCAGGACCGGATCGAGCCCGAGCACATCGGCGAATGCCTTGGCTGTGTCCCCGTCCGCCCCTTGTTCGGCCAAGCCGAGCGCGAAGAAGACGGACAACGGCGAAATGACGGCGTTGTCATCTCCCAGCGCCGACTGCGTGAACAGCTTCTCCGCGAAGCCCGCCAGCGTCTTTGCTTGCTCAGCGGTAGGTTTGCTCGCCACTACGGCGGTCGCCGCATCGCTTCCTTCCGGGCTCGCGCTCTGAGTCGGATTTGGGCTTTGACAAGCGGCCAACGACATCGCAAGACCTCCAATCAACAGCGTGCTCCAGAGCTTTTTCATGTGGTGTCCTTCCCCCTCAAGTGACCAGTTCATCCTATTGCGCCAGACAACCCTTCGCTGAGCACTCCGGAAATAACGCGAAAAGGTAACAGTGGGAAGGTCACTGCCCCAGCCAGGCGTCCACCCGGTCAGGATCTAGCAGTTCGTCCACAGCCAAGAAGGCGGCGCCGGCCAGCAATCCGTCCTGGCTCAGCTGCGAGTGGCGTAGGACGAGGTTCTTGGTCGCCAATGGCAGCGAGCGTTGGTAAACGAGCTCACGCACTCCAGCCATGAGCAGGTCGTTGTTCTGGCCGATTTCGCCGCCGATGACGATCGCCTCGGGGTTCAACATGCTAACCGCGAAAGCGACGGCCTCGCCCAGGGCCCGGCCCGCGTTTCGCATGAGTGCCAACACATTCGCATCGCCGCGCCGCATGAACCGCATGACTTCCGCGGGGCTCAGTTCTGGCTGTTCCAGATCACGGGCCAATGCCCATCCGCCCGCGACCGCTTCCAGACATCCCACATTGCCACACCGGCAAACCGGATCGCCATAGCCGCTCACCCGCGTGTGCCCGATGTCTCCTGCCGAACCCACGGCGCCGCGGTTGATGCGGCCGTCGACGATCAGGCCGGAGCCGATGCCCGTCCCGACTTTCACGAACAGCAGATGCTCAAACTCGGACGCATACAGGTGCCGCTCCGCGAGGACCAGCAAGTTCACATCGTTGTCGATGAACACCGGCACGCCGAATGCCTGCTGTAGGTGGTCCCGCACTGGATACCCGTCCCAGCCGACCATGACCGACCAACCGACGGATCGTCCCTGCCCATATTCGACAGAGGCGGGAAGGCTGACTCCGATGCCGCCAATCGGGCAGTCCGGAGCACATTTGGCGACAAGGTCCTGTGCGGCAGCGATCATCTGCTTGAGCACCGCTTTCGGTCCATTGGTGACGGCCGTGTCAACCAAGACCTGTTCAATGAGGTTGGCCCGCAGATCGGTCAGCCCGACTCGGCAACCCTCTTCGGCCAGATCGAACGCGACGATCAAGCGCGCCTTCTCGTTGAGGCGGATGACTCTGGCGGGGCGCCCTCCGGAGGCAACGCGTTTCGAGGAGTAGCGGATCAGCCCCGCAGATTCGAGCACCGCGAGCCGCTCCGCGACAGTGGGCCTGCTGAGGCCGGTGATGGCCTCCAACCCAGTCCGCGTCATGTCATCTCCGTTGGCGATCTCAGACAGTATGCGGCCAAACCCGTTGTTTGAATTCGCTGCTCGCAAGCCATCCTCCTCAGCGCCACTATAGTGCCTCAACCCTACTCAGTGGCCCACCCTTATGTAAACTACTTTACATAACGATTGGATAAAAAGCTAGACAATCTTCCGTAATGGGTTTAGCTTAGTGACCAAGCTTTTACGAAGGTTAGCGCTGACCTTGGAAGCGGCAATCCGTCTACGGACTGCACTCACCCTCGAGTGCCCGACACAAAGGAACTATTCAATGAGGATTAAGCCAATCTTCGGGCTGATGGCCGCAGCCGCACTCGCGCTGAGTGCCTGCTCATCGTCCACCCCTACATCAACCGGTGAGGCGCCGGCAACCAGCGGTGGGGACACCACCGCGAAGATCAAGGTGGCGTATGTGCCCACCACTGGAACCAACCCGTTCTGGCAAGCAGTGGGCGAAGGCTTGCAGCAGGCCGTCGACGCCAATGGCAACGCCGAGATCGTGACCGTGGACCCGAACGGCGACCAAGACCTGATGAACACCCAAGTTGAGACGCTGGTCACGCAGGGTATCGACGTCCTCGTCATCGCGCCCTACGACACCACCGGTGTCAAGGCCGCGCTGGAAACCGCGGCTAAGGCCAACGTCCCCGTGGTCAACATCGACACGCCTGTCAAGGACCAAGACCTGGTCCTGTCCGTCGTGGCCTCCGACAACAAGAAGGCCGGCCAGCTCGTGGCCGAGGACATGATGAGCAAGCTCGACAAGGGCTCCAAGATCGCTATCCTCCACTGCCCGCAAGGCCAGGCCTGCATCGACCGCCTGGATGGATTCAAGGAAGCGTCTGGGGACTACTTCACCTTCGCTGATCCTTACGACGGCAAGGGCGACATCACCACGGGCATGGAGTTGACCGACAACATCCTGCAGTCCGATCCCGATATCAAGGCCATCTTCGGCATCAACGACCCGATGGCGCTCGGCGCGGTCAAGTCGCTCGAAGCTCATCCCGACATCAAGGGTGTGCTGGTCTACGGCGTAGACGGCTCCCCGGATGCCAAGAAGGCGATCGAAGCCGGCACGATGACCGGCACCGGCGCACAGTCGCCCATCAACATGGGCAAGACGGCTGGCGAAACCGCTTTCAAGATCCTGGCTGGCGAGACGGTTGACCACAACATCGTGATCGACGTGTTCTTCATCGGCAAGGACAACCTGTCGCAGTACTCCATCGACGGCTGGCAGTAGACCATATGAGGGGGCGCCCGCGCCTTGGGCGCCCCCTCCCTACTAGTGATTCATCATGACCGTGATCGTCGAGATGCGCGGCATCTCAAAGTCCTTTCCCGGCGTGCAAGCGCTGGACGGCGTGGATCTGACGCTCCACGAGGGTGAAATCCTTGGGCTGATGGGTGAGAACGGGGCAGGCAAGTCCACCCTGATGAACATCCTGGGCGGCATCTATCCTCCCGACACCGGCACCATCACCATCAACGGCCGTCCGACCGCCTTCGGCGGGGTGGAGGACATCACCAAACGCGGTATCGCTTTCATCCACCAAGAACTCGCCCTCGAAAACTACCTGACCATCGCCGAGAACATCTTCCTCGGCCGCGAGGTCCGCAATTCGGCCGGCCTGGTCAGCCAACGCCGGATGGAAGAAGAGGCCAAACAGTACCTCGAACTGATCGGGCTGGATTTCAAACCTTCCACCAAGGTCTTCCGCCTGTCCACCGGGCAACAACAGATGATCGAGATCGCGAGGGCGCTGTCGCTGCACGCGAACGTGATCGTCATGGACGAGCCCACTTCGTCGCTGTCGGAACGCGAGGTGAAGATCCTGTTCGACGTGGTCCGGTCGCTGCGTGAGCAGGGTATCGCGGTCATCTACATCTCCCACAAAATGGCCGAGATCTTCGAACTGACCGACAACGTCATGGTGCTGCGCGACGGCCAGTACATCACCACCCTGGAGACCGCCAAGACGAATGAGGACGAACTGATCTCGGCCATGGTGGGCCGGGAGCTCGGCAACTACTACACCAGGAATTTCCGCGAGCCGGGCGAGGTGGCCCTGAAGGCGGAGCACATCACGCGCGGCGAAGTTGTCCAGGATTGCTCGTTCGAGGTGCGCCGCGGCGAAATCCTGGGCTTCTACGGGTTGATCGGAGCTGGCCGTTCTGAGTTGATCAAAGCCATGATGGGCCTAGACCCGGGAGCCAGCGGCAACGTCGCGGTGTTCGGTAAGCCGATCCGGACGAAAGCCAAGGACATGGTGGCCAACCGGGTGATCTTGGTGCCGGAGGACCGTAAGGTAGAGGGCCTGTTCCTCTACAACACGGTGGCTTTCAACATTTCAATCTCGATGGTGGACAAGTTCATCGGGTTCTTGCGGGTGGACCACGCCAAGGAGCGGCAGATCGTGTCGGACGCGATCGCGGAGTTGGACGTCAAGACTCCGTCGATGAATCAGCAGGTCCGCAACCTCTCCGGCGGGAACCAGCAGAAGGTGGTGCTCAGCAAGTGGCTTGTCACCGACCCGGAAGTCCTCATCATGGATGAGCCAACCCGCGGCATCGATGTGGGTGCCAAAGCGGAGATCTACCGCATCATGAACGACTTGGTTCAACAGGGCAAGGCAATCGTCCTGGTGAGTTCCGAGATGAACGAGGTAATCAACATGAGCGACCGCATCGCCGTGATGGCTGGCGGTCGCATCGTCAAAACACTGGAGCGGGAGGACTTCGACCCCGACGTCATCCTCGCCCATGCAATCGGAGGAGCACGATGAGCAGCACACTTGAGAGATTCGAGGACATGCCGGTGATCGGCTCGATCATCAAGTACTTCAACGACAACCTGGGCATTCTGATCGGGCTGACCGGGATGCTGGTGTTCTTGTCCATCTTCGCCGAGAACTTCCTGACAGTCTCGAACGGGCTGAACGTGCTACGCGCCATTTCGACGAACGGCTTGCTGGCGATCGGCGTGATGCTTTCCATCATGCTCGCGGGCATCGACTTGACCGGCGGAGCGCTGTTGGCCGTATCGGGCGTTGTCACCGTCATGTGCATGCAGAGTTTCGGGCTGAACATGTGGGTCTCGATCATGCTCGGCCTGGTGGTCGGCATGGCGGCGGGCTCGGCAAACGGGGCCATCATCGCTTTCACGGGCATCCACCCCTTCGTTGTGACGTTGGCGATGCAATCGATTTGCCGCGGGTCGGCGTATCTGCTCGCCGACGGAAAACCTGTTCCCCTCGAAACCGCGGACAAAGAGGCATACTCCCTGATCGGCAACGGCGACCTGTTCGGAGTGCCGCTGCCGGCCATCTACGTGCTGGTGGCCTTCCTGGGGCTGTACGTCTTCTTGAACAAGACACGCACCGGACGGCACATCTATGCCGTGGGCGGTAACCCGAAGGCGGCCCGTTTCTCGGGCATTTCGACGACGAAGGTGAAGATCCTGGTGTGGTCTATCTCTGGAGTGTTGGCGGCCTTCGCGGGCATAGTGCTCTCGGCGCGCATGACGTCCGGCCAGCCCACGCAGGGCGTCGCCTACGAGACGGACGCCATCGCAGCCGTGGTGCTCGGCGGCACGTCCTTCTTCGGAGGCGTCGGCCGGGTGGGCGGCGTTTTCATCGGCGTGCTCATCATCGGGCTGATCTCCAACGGCTTGACCTTGATGCACGTGAATTCCTTCTGGCAGTACGTCGTCAAGGGCGTGATCATCCTCGTGGCCGTGTACTTCGACATGCAGAAGAACAAGGGCTCGGTCCGCACCGAAGTCTAGGAGTGACATGAATCTGGAAAAGCAGGCCTGGCTGGGCCGGCGCTCGATCCTGGAGATGGTCCGCGCTTCGCAGTCCGGCCATTTGGGTGGTTCGCTGTCAGCGATCGACATTCTCACCGTGCTCTATTTCGAAGTGCTGAACGTCGACCCGGCACACCCGGACGATCCGGCGCGGGACCGCTTCGTGCTCTCCAAGGGCCACGCCACGCCCGCCCTGTATTCGACGTTGTCGGCGAGGGGTTTCATTCCCGAAGCGGACTTGCCGCGTTGGCGGCAGCTGGATTCCGATTTGTCCGGGCACGCCGAGATGACGAAGATCCCCGGCGTCGAGATGAGCACCGGATCGCTCGGGCAGGGGTTGTCCGCCGCAGTCGGCATGGCGCTGGCAGCACGCGTCGACGGGCTTGGATACCGGGTCTTCGCCCTCTTGGGAGATGGCGAGATCCAGGAGGGGCAGATTTGGGAAGCGGCCATGGCGGCGGGGCATTACAAGCTTGCCAACCTGGTCGCCTTCGTGGACAACAACGACCTGCAAATCGACGGCTGCGTGGCCGACGTGCTGAGCCCCTACCCGATCGGCGCCAAGTTTGCCGCGTTCGGCTGGCAGGTGTCGGAGATTGACGGCCACGACCTCGACGCGATCCGCCAAGCAGTGGCGGCTGCCGGCGCCGATGGCAAGCCCACGGCGATAGTGGCCAAGACAGTCAAGGGCAAGGGCGTCTCCTTCATGGAGAACGTGGCCAAGTGGCACGGCTCGGTGCCGGACGCGGATTTGTTCGACCAGGCCTTCGCCGAAGTGGATTCGAAGATTGGGGAGTTGGCATGAGCGTCTCCACCCGTGAGGCTTACGGCCGGGAGTTGTGCGAGCTGGGCAAGGCCCGCCGCGATGTGGTCGTCTTCGACGCCGATCTGACCATCTGCACCATGACCATGTACTTCGCCGCGGAATTTCCCGAGCGCTTCTTCAATGCCGGCATCGCGGAAGCCAACATGATGGGAATGGCGGCGGGCATGGCTTCTACCGGAAAGACAGTCTTCGCAAACTCGTTTGCGGTCTTTTCCACCGGCAGGGCCTACGACCAGGTGCGCAACTCGATCGCCTACCCGGGCCTCAATGTCAAAGTGGTTGGTACCCATGCTGGCCTGTCGGTCGGCGAGGACGGCGCCACCCACCAAGCGCTCGAAGACGTGGCGCTGATGCGCGCAGTGCCGGGCATGACTGTCGTGGTGCCCGCCGACGAGAATGAAACCCGCGCCGCCGTGCGCGCGATAGCGGAACTCCACGGGCCGTGTTACCTGCGTCTCGGCCGGGCGAAGGTGGACGACGTAACCGACTCCCTGCCCGGCTACGGCTTCGAGCTCGGCAAAGCGGTCTTGGCCCGCGAGGGTGCGGACGCCACGATCATCGCCGCCGGGCTGATGCTGCAGGCGGCGTTGCAAGCCGCCGACCAGCTCCACGCGGAGGGCATTTCCGCGCGGGTCCTGGATATGCACACCATCAAGCCGCTGGACAACGCCGCGGTGATCGCAGCGGCCACCCAGACGCGTGCGATTGTCACCGCCGAAGAACACAATGTCATCGGCGGGCTCGGGTCGGCAGTCGCCGAAGTGGTGGCGGAAGCGGGCCTTGGGGTCCCCGTGCTGCGCGTGGGCACCAAGGACGTGTTCGGGCATTCAGGCCCCGCGGCGGACTTGCTGCGCGCATACGGCCTGACCGCGGAACATGTCGCTGCGGCGGTACGCGCGGGGTTGGGCCGTGCCTGAGTTGGCGCTGGGACTCGATATCGGCACGAGTTCCGTGAAGGCGTCGGCCATAACGTCAGCCGGGCAGGTGTTTTCGGCCACCTCTGGCACCTATCCCTCCGCCAACCCGTTTCCAGGAGCCGTAGAACAGAATCCCGCGGACTGGGTGGCTGCCTGCCATGAGGTGCTCGCCAAATTGCTGCCGGAACTTCCCGAAGGCCCATTGACCGTAGGGCTCACCGGCCAAATGCACACCTCGGTGCTGCTGGACGCCAATCAACAGGTGCTGCGCCCGGCAATTCTGTGGTCTGACCAGCGCGCGACGACACAGTCGGAAGCGCTGAATCAGTCTGTGTCTGGGCTGGCGGACATAACCGGCAACCCGCTGTTGCCCGCTTTCACCGCCGCGCACCTGCAGTGGGTTCGGGAGCATGAGCCGGAAGTGTTCGCCCGCATCGACAAGGTCCTGAACCCCAAAGACTACATCCGTTTGCGCCTCGGGGCAGGGTACGCGACTGAACCCGCGGACGCTTCGGGCACCGCCCTGTTGGACACTCGCGACGACACTTGGTCGAGTGAGATGCTGGCGGCGGTGGGTCTGCGTGTTGGGCAACTGCCCGAGGTGGTCCCCTCCCACCAAGTCACTGGCCGCGCCTCGCTGTGTGGCCGCAGAGACGCCGCTGTCATCGGCGGCGCCGGGGACCAGGCGGCGCAAGCCGTCGCCCTCGGCGTCCGGGAAGCTGGCCAGTTGGGTCTGTCTTTGGGCACGTCCGGAGTAGCGTTCGGTGTCTGGCCACAACCCATCCACGGCGCTTTCAGGCATTGCTACGACAAGAGTTGGCTTCGCTTGGACTCCACCCATGCCGCCGGCCTCGCTCTGACGTGGCTGTCGGAACTGGTCGGACATCCCGTGAGCGAGTTGACCCAAGCCTGGGTGCCACCGGAGACCGCACCGGTCTTTCTGCCCTATTTGCAGGGCCACCGCAGTGGGCCCGGCGCGCCCAGCGCCTGTGTCGGGTTGAGTGTCCAGCACGGCTATGAGCACCTGGCCTACGCCGCCATGGAGGGCGTGGCCTTCGAGTTGGACCGGCTCGCTCGGGAAATCATCACTGAACTACCTGAAGTGGTGCAGTTGGGCGGCGGCGGCGCCCGCTCTGAAAAGTGGCGGGCGCTGCTGGCCACCGCTTTGGATCGTCCCGTGCGTTTCAAGGACCGCGACTCATCGTTCGGTGCCGCTGTTCTCGCCGCTGAGGCCGTCGGCTGGCACTCCGAATTCGAAAGCCATGACCGCACCAAAGCCGACATGGTCGAGCCCATCCCCGAACTGCGGAAGATCATCGCGGAAAGAAAGCGCTACTTCGCCCAATTGAACGAGATTCTCTGACCCTGGTCGCGCCACACGCACGACGCGGAGGCATGGGAGTCGTCCCCCACACAGGAACACAAACAAACCCCCGGGTTCCCATACACCACCAGCCCACCGGCCACACCGGTCGCGCAACTCGCGCGACGCGGGGGCGTGGGGGTCGTCCCCCACACAG
>JAISUR010000021.1 GCA_031271975.1 Propionibacteriaceae bacterium | reverse complement strand
CACCCGCCTGCAAGTGCGCATCACCGGGTCAAAAGACGGCTACCCGACAGTGACACGCACATCCAACAAAACCATGAAAATCTACCGATAACACCCGCCATGCCGGGGCACCCCTTGCGGGGCACCATCGCACTGTCGTGCGAAGATCCCGGAACAAGTCCGGGATGACGTGATTGGGACGTCCGGGACGACAGGGCTAGGGACGTCCGGGACGACGTGGTTGCTTGTGCCACACAGGCGGGCTATCGCGTGCCAACCTCACCGTCATGCCGGGCTTGTTCCGGCATCTCGGACGCAGTCCGTGTGCCCGGCAGGGGCACCCCTTTGCGGGGCGCATGGGACTTCGTCCCAAGATCCCAGAACAAGTCCGGGATGACCGGTTGGGGCGTCCGGGACGACATGGTTGGGACGACAGGCTGGGGTGCGAGCGCGGCAGCGCTCACCACTTCTCTGCTTGCCTCAGATTCCGATCAGCGACTGGTAGGCCCGCCGGATGTGCTTCTCGATGAGGGCTACGGCGGAGTCTGGGTCGTGGGCGGCTATGGCGTCGCGGATGGCTTGGTGTTCTTCGATGAGGCTGAGGCGGAATGCTTGCCAGTCGGTCATTTCGGTGGAGGCTTCGCGGATGGGCTCTTTCACGGCTTCGCGGATGGCGACCGTCAGGTCGGCTACCAGGTTGTTGGAGCCGGCCTGGGCTATCAACACGTGGAATTCGGTGTCCAGCGAGTTGAACGTCACGATCTGGGTGTCGGCGCGCATCGCCGCGAGCACTTCGTCCAGTTCGGCGATCACTTCGGCGGTGGCGTTTTTCGCGGCCGTCGCAGCCGACGCGCGTTCCAAGGCGATGCGGGTCTCGGTCAAGTCTGTTATGCCCTGCCCGGCCACCGCCAAGTGCAGGCGGAACATGCGGGCCAAGGCGTCGTCCTGGGCCGTCACCAGCCTGGTACCGCCGCCGCGCCCGGTGCTGGCCGCGATCAAGCCTTGAGTGGCGAGCACGCGCATCGCTTCGCGCACCGCCGGACGGCCCACGTTCAGCAGCGCCGCCAGATCGCGTTCCGGCGGCAGCAGCCCGCCGTTGCGGTACCGGCCTTCCAAGATGCCTGCCTCGATGTAGCGCAGCACGACTTCGTACGCGCGGACATCGCCATCGGACTCAGCAACAGATTCCACGGCTCGCCTCCCACAAACCCAGAGAATTCGGCCTGGGCCCTTGACGGTTCCCGTGCCGGACTCTAGTTTAGGTTTATGGTCTGACCAAATACTAGAGGCGCGTTCTGGTGTTGGTCAGATTCTTTCCTGCCAAGTCCTCGGCAGTGTTGCCGAGAGCAAATCCGAAAGGGGTAAGGCATGCCGGTCTCGGCGAAGGGTCTTCGAGTCGCGTTGTTTGCGACTTGTGTCAACGACCTGATGTTTCCATCCACACCGAAGGCGGTGGTGCGCCTGCTTGAACGGCTGGGCTGCGTCGTGGAGTTTCCCATGGAGCAGACCTGCTGCGGGCAGATGTTCACCAACACCGGGTACTTCGAAGCCGGCCTGGATTCGGTTCGCACCTATGTGAAGGCGTTTGAGCCCTACGAGTACATCGTTGGTCCCTCCGGCTCCTGCGTGGGCGCAATCCGGCACCAGTCCGTCATGCTGGCCGAAAAGGCCGGCGACTACGTGCTGGCGGGCAAAGCCGCCAAGTGCGTCGAACATTCCTACGACCTGAGCGAGTTCCTGGTGGACGTGCTCGGCCTGACGGACGTCGGCGCGTTCTTCCCGCACAAAGTCACCTATCATCCCACGTGCCACTCGGCCCGCATCGCCAAAGTCGGCGACCGGCCGTATCAGTTGCTGAAAGCAGTCAAGGGCCTGGAGCTCGTCGAGCTTCCCGACGCCAACACCTGCTGCGGCTTCGGCGGCACGTTCTCCATCAAGAATCCCGAAGTCTCTGCCGCGATGGCCGCCGACAAGGCTCGCAACGTGCTGTCGACCGGCGCGGAGTACGTCGTCACCGGCGACAACGCCTGCCTGATGAACATCGGCGGCGTGTTGCACCGCAACAACACCGGTGTGAAGACGATCCACATCGCCGAGATTCTCGCCGCCCAGGAAGGAGACGCGGCATGACCATCAACCAGACCAGCCATGCCCGCCGCACCCCGGCTCCGCCTCCCGGCACGTTCGGTGTCGGCCAGCCCGAGCCGGTGGCTTCGCCCGCGTTCCGCAAGAACGCCCAGAAGCAGTTGCAGAACGGCCGGATGCGCAAGAATCTGTCCCACGCCACGACGACGATCCGCAACAAGCGGCTGCTGCGCGTGGCCGAAGTGCCCAACTGGGAGGACGTCCGCTCCGCCGGCGCGGCGATCAAGGACCGGGTGGCCCGCCACCTCGACCAATACCTGGCCCAAGCCGAGGAGAACCTCACCAAGAACGGCGCGGTCGTCCACTGGGCGCGCGACGCCCAAGAGGCGAACCAGATCATCACGTCCCTGGTGAAGGCGAAAGGCGTCGACGAGGTCGTGAAGATCAAGTCGATGGTCACCCAAGAAATCGAGATGAACGAGGCCCTGGAAGCCGCCGGCATCGCCGCCTGGGAGACAGATCTGGCCGAATTGATCGTGCAGTTGGGCCACGACCGCCCGTCGCACGTGCTCGTCCCGGCGATCCACCGCAACCGCGAAGAAGTGCGCGAGATCTTCAAGAAAGAGATGGGCACCTACGGGACGCCGCCGCCACAAGGCATGACGAACGACCCGCCAGTGCTCGCCGGCGCCGCCCGCGTCCACCTGCGCGAGAAGTTCCTGCGCGCCAAAGTGGGTATCTCCGGCTCCAACATGGTGATCTGCGACACGGGCACAGTGTGCATCGTGGAATCCGAAGGCAACGGCCGCATGTGCCTGACGCTGCCGGAGACGCTGATTTCCGTTGTCGGCATCGAGAAGATCATCCCGACTTTCGACGATCTGGAAGTGTTCATGAAGCTGCTGCCGCGCTCGTCGACGGCAGAGCGGATGAATCCGTACACGTCGATGTGGACGGGTGTCACCGAAGGCGACGGGCCCAAGGAAGTCCACGTCGTGTTCGTCGACAACGGCCGCACGAATGCCCTGGCCGATCCCGAAGGGCGCCAGGCGCTGCGCTGCATCCGCTGCTCGGCCTGCATGAACATCTGCCCCATCTTCGAGCGCGTCGGCGGCCACGCCTACGGCTCGGTGTATCCGGGGCCGATCGGCATCATCCTCACGCCGATGCTGCGTGGCATCGATTCCGACATCGACAAGTCGCTGCCCTACGCGTCCACGCTGTGCTGCGCGTGTGCGGACGTCTGCCCGGTGAAGATCCCAATTCCGGACATCATCGTCCACATGCGCAACAAGATCGCCGAGAAGAAGAAGCACGACCGGCGTCCGCATTTGGAGCCGCTGGTGTTCATCCCGGTCGACTGGGTCTTCAAAGAGTCCAAACACTGGGAGTTGGCCCAGAAGGCCGTGTCGATAGCCAAGAAGTCCGTGCTGAAGAACGTTGAGTACTTCGGCCCGCTGCCTTGGCCGGCGTCGCCATGGACCAGGGCCCGCGACTTGCCCATGCCGCCGCAGGAATCCTTCAGAGAATGGTGGAAGAAGAACCGAGGAGGTGCCCGATGAACGCCCGCGACGTCATCTTCTCCCGCATCCGCACAGCTTTGGCCGACGTGCCGAATCTGCCGCCGGAGCAGGACATCCCGCTGGATTGGAAGTACGGCGAGCCGCTCGCACTCGACGACGTGCTGGACACGTTCGTCAAGATGTGCGTCGACTACAAGGCGACGGTGGAGCGCGTCCCGGCCGCGAAGATCGGTGAGACCATCACCAAGCTCGTCAAGGACCGCGGCCTGAAGTCGCTCGTGGTGCCTGGCGGTCTGGAAGCGTCTTGGCGCAAAGCCGCCGAGAAAGGCGGAGCCAAGATCGTCGACGACGAGCCGCAGAAGACCTCGCCCGAGTTGAACGAGATCGACGGCGTCATCACGGCAGCCCGCGTCGGCATCGCCGACACCGGCACGATCGTGCTCGACCACGCTCCCGACCAGGGCCGTCGCGCACTGTCGCTGGTGCCGGACACACACCTGTGCGTCATCAACGCCGACCAGGTCGTCTCCGACGTTCCCGAGGCCGTGCAGCGCTTGAAGCCGTCCGTCCAGGCCGGCAATCCGCTGACGTGGATTTCCGGCGGTTCGGCGACGTCCGACATCGAGTTGAGCCGAGTCGAAGGAGTTCACGGGCCGCGGAACCTGCTGATCATCCTGGCCGAGTAACGACCGTAACAAAGCACCTGGAACGAGTTCAGCGTGACCTACCGAGTCATGCTGAACTCGTTTCAGCATCTCCGGACGAAGTCCGGTTCCTCAGTGGGTTGGGAGCGGACTGCGTCCGAGATGCCGGAACAAGCCCGGCATGACGGGTTGGGTTGTTCAGGACGACAGGTTGGGTTGGGAGCGGACTGCGTCCGAGATGCCGGAACAAGCCCGGCATGACGGGTTGGGTTGTTCAGGACGACAGGTTGGGTTGGGAGCGGACCGCGTCCGAGATGCCGGAACAAGCCCGGCATGACGGGTTGGGTTGTTCAGGACGACAGGTTGGGTTGCTCGGGATGACTCGATGGGGGCGTGGCATGCCGCGGTCTTCGCGCATGCGAGTTTAGGGTTGCCATGTGAAGCGGTGGTTCAGGTGGAGCATCGCCAAGTCTTGGGTCGTCTACGGTGTAGTCGTGGCCCTCGGGCTGGGCGCGGGCGCATGGTGGTTGAACAACCTGACCACGCCCGCGTACCGGGTGGGGGAGCCCACCACGACGGCTTTGCCTTGGACGCCGCCGGTGCCGGTGGTGATGACGCCGGCCCCACAGGTGCCGACTCCCGAAAGCACGGCCACGCCCACCGGGACTGCCAGCCCCACGCCGGGGGCGACGACGGCGGCCCCACAGTTGCTCTCCGACATCGCTATCGACGCGGTGAGCGGTTCGGGGACGTTGCACCGCTTCATCGTCCAACTGGAGCCCGGGGTGAGCTTGGCCGCGAATGACTTGGCCACTGAGTTCGCCGCGGTGCTGAACGATCCGCGATCCTGGACGGGCTCCGGCGACGTGCGTTTCTCCGTCGTCAAGCAGCAATCCAAGGCGGCGTTCACCGTCTATTTCGTCGGCGAGACCACCGCGACGCTCGCTTGCGGCACGGCGCCGATTTGTTTCAAGTCCAAGATGCTCACGGTCAGTGCGAAAGCGTGGGCGACGCTGCCCAGCACCCAAGCGTCGCTCGACGAATACCACACCTACCTGGTCAACCACGGCGCCGGCTTGGTGCTCAAGAAGAAGGTCAAGACGTGCGCCGGCAAGGGCAAGAAGGCCTCCGTCATGCAGGAACAGTGGAGCGACCTCGGCGGCTGCAAAGCCAACCCGTGGGCTAACTGACCGGGATCAACGCCGCCACCCATGCGCCCAGCAGCAGGCCCGGGCCGTACGGGAACGGGCGTTGTTTGTAGATCAGCAGTGCCCACACGAGCATGAAGACGCCGCCAATCATCACCGCGGCCATGCCCAGCATGGGGCTGCGCAGGCCCAACGCGGCGGCGAAAATGGCCACGAGTTTCGCATCGCCGCCGCCGATCCCGCCGCGCGCGACTCCAACGGCGAAAATGGCGAACACCAGGGCCGCCGCGCCCAAAGCCCACAACGGGCGGATCCAGTCACCCAGCAGCGCCGCCGAGCAGGCGATCCCCACCGCCGTGCAGAGCGCCACCGGGCCCATCACCTTGTTCGGCAAGCGGCGCACATCCCGGTCGACGCCGGCCAGCCAGCCCCCGGCGAACACCAGCGGGGCGTACGCGGGCCAGAACTGCCACGGCGCCGCACAGGCGATCGTGAACGCGGCCCCGGCGGTGGCCACGCACACCCAGCGCCGCGACGGCGCGGGACCGTCTTCGCCGGCCAGGCGATAGCTCAGCGTGTCCAGCCGCCGGACTTGCCACCAGCCCACCGCAATGCCGAGCACGGCGGCAAGCGCCGGCGGCAAGTACTCCATCACTCGGCGGACTCTTCCGAAACCGGCATCCCTTCGGGAGGCTCAGTGGTGCCGGGCAGGCGGACGGTGAACTCGGCGCCGCCATTGGGCGCGCGTCCCGCCCGCACCCAGCCGCCGTGCGCTTTGATGGTCTGCGCCACGATGGACAGGCCCAGGCCGGATCCCGGCGTCGTCCGCGACTTGTCGGAGCGGTAGAAGCGGTCGAACACGTGCGGCAGGTCCTCGTCGGCGATGCCCGGGCCCTCGTCCGAGACGCGCAGCCGGTCGCGTTCCAGGCTGACGCGGATGGTGCCGTTGGGTGGCGAGAACTTGATGGCGTTGTCGAGCAGGTTCGTGACGGCGCGCTCCAACGAGGCGGGTTCGCCGATCATGTACAGCGGGCTGAGCGTCACCTCGAAGGTGAGTCCCGGCCCGCGCCGCTTCGCCCGTTCCAAGGCCGCCGAGACCACGTCGCGCAGGTCGATGGGTTCCGGATCAGCCCGCACGGTGTCCTCGCGGGACAGGTGCACCAAGTCGCCGACCAGCGTCGTGAACTCGCCAAGCTGCGCCGCCACGTCGGTCAGGATCTCTTGGCGGGAGCCCTCGGGCAGCATCCCTTCGCGTTCGTCGGCGACCAGCAGTTCGACGTTGGTGCGCAGGCTGGTCAGCGGGGTGCGCAACTCGTGGCTGGCGTCGGCGATGAGCCGGTTCTGCTGTTCCCGCGACGAGTTGAGCGAAGTCATCATGTTGTTGAACGAACTGGTCAGCTCGGTCAGCTCCTCCATGCCGCCGATTTCGACGGGGACGAGTTTGTCGGTCTCGGTGACGCGGCGCACCGCGTCGGAAAGCAGTTGGATCGGGCGCAGGCCGGAGCGGGCGACCGTGCGGCCGATGACGGCGGCCAGGATGGCGGCCAGCAGGCCGAAGCTGAGCAGCGAGACGCCCAGAATGAAGATGATGGAGTCGGTGGGGGCCAGCGGGCGGCCGATGATGAGCGCGTAGTGGTTGCTGCCGGACGTAAGCGGCACGGCGATGATGCGGTAGCGCAACTCGGTGCGTTCGTTCGACTCGGTGATCAGCGTGGCCTTGCCGGTGCGGGCCGAATAGCCGAGCTGGGTGCGCGCGATGGCGATGTCCTCGCTGGTGACCTGCAATTCGATCTTGGCTCCCGCCAACGTGGTGATGCGGCCGGCCTGGCTGGCCTGCAGCGTGTCGGTGGACGGCTGCAGGTCGGAGCGGATCACGGTCAAGGTGACGTTTGCGGCCACCAGCGCGTCGGCGTTGAGGCCTTCGAGGGTTTGCGGGTCGCTCATGCCCGTGGATGTCATGACGGCGACGTCGATCAACTCCGAGTCCAACTGCGAATAGATCGCCAGGTTGGTGAAAAGGAACGCCATCAAGCCGGTCACCGCGACGGCTGAAGCCACAGCGAAAGTGATCAGGGCGGAGAGCCGGCCTTGCAGTGATCGGCGCCTTGTCGTGTCGGGGGACGCCGTCCAGTCGATCACGGCGGCGTCTCACGTAGCACGTAGCCGATGCCGCGCACGGTGTGGATGAGGCGGGTCTCGCCGTCCCCTTCCGTCTTGCGCCGCAGATAGCCGATGTAGACCTCCAAAGAGTTGGCCGTCGTCGGAAAATCCGAGCCCCACACTTCGTTGAGCAGCCAACCGCGTTCCAGCACCCGCCGCGGATGCTCCAGGAAGGCCTGCAACAGGGCGAATTCTGTCCGCGTCAGCGAAATGCGCCGTTCGCCGCGCAGCACCTCCCGGGTCTGCAAATCCAGCGACAAGTCCGCGAACGAGACGACTTCCGACCCGGGGCTGCCGCTGACTGGGCGGGCGCGCCGCGTGAGGGCACGCAGCCGGGCCAGCAACTCCTCGAAGGAGAACGGCTTGGCCATGTAGTCGTCCGCTCCGGCGTCCAGGCCATCCACCCGGTCGCCGATGGCCTCGCGCGCGGTCAAAACCAGGATCGGCACGTCATTGCCGGAAGCCCGCAGCGAGCGGGTCGTTTCCAAACCGTCCAGGCGGGGCATCATCACGTCCATGATGACGGCTTCGGGGCGGATCGAGGAGAGTTTGGCGAGGGCGTCGACGCCGTCGTTGGCCGTCGTGACTTCGTAGCCCGCATAGTGCAGGGACCGGGCCAGGGAGTCGCGTACCGCCTGATCGTCGTCTACCACGAGAATATGCATGTTCAGCCTTTCGACTTCGCTGCGGCCAATTGTTGCACCTCGGCGAGGATTCCCGGCATAGCCGCCTCGATTCCCGCCAAGGTTTCACGGAATTCGGATGCCGGGTAGCCCCACGGATCCGCAATGCCGTCCGTGGCGGCGTCCGGGTCGAAATCGGTGATGAGGCGCAGGTTGCCGGCTTGTGGGGCGATGCGGCGCATCCGGGAGATGTGGATCGGCTCAAAGCCGATGACGAGGTCGGCGCCGGCTATTTCGGAGGCGGTGATTTGGTGGGCCCGGTGTGGGGCGTACGCGTAGCCGTGCTCCCGCAACACCTGCTGGGCGGTGTAATAGACCGGGTTGCCGTGCTCCTCGTCGCTCACTCCAGCGCTGGTCACCACGGCGTCCAGCCCGGCTTCGGCGAACCACTTCTCGGCCACGAACCGGCCCATCGGCGAGCGGCAGATGTTGCCCCAGCACACGAAAATGACGTTCAACGGTGGTTGCTGCCCTTCTGCCCGATGAAGGCGTTGAGCACAAAACTCACCACCGACACGATCAGCGCGCCCAGGAACGCGGACCCCCAGTCGTCCACATGCCAGCCCAGGCCGACTTGTCCGGCCACCCAGGCCACAAACTGCAGCAGCACGGCGTTCACGACCAACAAGAACAACCCCAGCGAGAGCATGATGATCGGCGTCGTGATGAACTTGAACAGCGGCTTGACGACGGCGTTCACGATGCCGAAGATGACGGCCACGCCCAGCACGATCCAGATTTTGGACTGGTCGTCCTCGGCGTCGGTCCGGATGCCGGGCAGCATGTACGTGGCGACCGCGAGGGCTGCGGCGCTGGCGAGGAAGCGCGCCAAGAAGCGAACGAGCATGGGGTTACTCTAGCCCCTCTGGGGTGTATTCTCTTTTCTTCCTCTTGGGAAGGCACTTCGATGGATCTGCGCGGACGGCATTATCTCAAAGAGCTGGATTTCAGCCCCGCCGAATGGCAATACCTGCTCACGCTCACTGAGCGCGTCAAAGCCGAACGCAAGGCGCGCACGGAGCCGAAGCGGTTGACCGGCATGAACTTCGCGTTGATCTTCGAGAAGACGTCCACCCGCACGCGGTCGGCTTTCGAGGTGGCCGCGCACGACCAAGGCGCGCACGTCACGCAGATGGACGGCAACTCGTCGCAGCTGGGCCACAAGGAATCGCCCGCCGACACCGCCCGGGTGCTGTCGCGGCTGTTCGACGGCATCGAATACCGCGGGGCCAAGCAGTCCACCGTCGAGACGATCGCGCGCTACTCGTCGGTGCCGGTGTGGAACGGCCTGACCGACGAATGGCACCCGACGCAGGCGCTGTGCGACATGTTCACCATGCGGGAATCGTCCGGCAAGGAAGACCATGAGCTGAAGTTCGCCTACGTGGGCGACGCCCGCTTCAACGTGGGCTGCTCGCTGCTGGTTGGTGGGGCGCTGATGGGAGCCGACGTGCGCATTGTCGCGCCGCCGAAACTACAGCCGCCCGCCCAAGTCGTCGCCGGAGCGCAGGCCGCCGCAGCTCAAACCGGCGCGCGCATCACCGTCACCGACGATCTGGACGGCGTCAAAGGCTGCGACTTCCTGCACACCGACATCTGGGTTTCCATGGGCGAGCCGGAAAGCGTGTGGACCGAGCGCATCCTGTTGCTGCGGGACTACCAGGTCTCCAGCGCCCTGATGGACCGCGCCGGCAACCCGGACGTGAAGTTCATGCACTGCCTGCCCGCCTACCACAACCGTGAGACGACGGTTGGAGAGCAGGTCTACCAACTCTTCGGCCTGCCCGAATTGGAGGTGACCGAAGAAGTCTTCGAGTCTGAGGCGTCGATTGTGTTTGACCAAGCGGAAAATCGCATGCACTCCATCAAGGCGATCATGGTGGCCACGCTCACTGGCGAATAGGCGCCGCAAAAGGCATTGTCAGGCGTTAAATTGCGGGCGTAAATTGGGTCTCGTCCCTGCTCGCCCCCAGAACGGCCACAACTGAATCCCCGTGTTTCGGCAGCACAGCGAAGGAGCTGTCATGACTGCTTTGAGGAGTGCTTTGTGCGCGGCCAGCATCACCCTTGTCGCCACGTTCTTGCCCGCGGCCAGCGCCATGGCCGATCCGCCCATTCCCAACCTCCCCGCTCCGACGCTGTACGCCAACCCGGATCCGGAAGCGGACGTTTGGGAGTGGTTCCACAACTATCGGATGCAGCACTTCCTGCCGGACACCGATCCGCAGGTGAAGGCGTTCGTGGGCAACACCCAGTCGGTGCCCGTGGACTCGCTGTATTTGTATCAGTCGTACTATTCGGCGAGCGTCGGCTGGTCCACCGCGCTGCCCGCCGTCGGCGCCGTCGAATACGGCCTGACGAGCAATTACGGCACGGTGACCGGCGCGGAGGACTTCTACTACTACAACCATCTGCGCTATCTGACCGGCCTGCAGCCCGACACCGTCTACCACTACCGGCTGCTGTACAAAGGCGCCGACGGCGTGACGCGGGCCTCGGCCGACAAGACCTTGCGCACCAAGGCGATGACGCCGGACGTGGTCCGCATCCCGGAAGATATGCCGGGCGGAGCCCCCTATCAGCTTTCCGGCGACGGCAAGACCTATCTGGTCACACAAGACATCACAGCTGACGCCACCGCCATCATCGGCCTGGCCAATCCGAACGCGAACGTCACCTTGGACCTCGGCGGGCACACCGTCACCTACGACAACGCCGGGCCGGGTGGCCAAGACAACCCATTGGAGACCTACGGCGTCAAGTTCGGGCATCCGGCTTCACACGTCACCATCGCCAATGGTTCCGTCGTCCAAGGTGCCCAGGGCAGCGCCGGGAACCCGGACTGCACCGAGCACATGGGCCCCGTCGCGCTGGGCGAGTGCCACGACTGCGTCGTGGAGGGCCTCACCTTGCGCTATCGCGGCGATTCGCTGCGGGCCATCAGCGTGGATGGAGCGTCCGTCAACCACAATGTGATCTACGACCTGGGCACGTTCACGGGAAACCGCCACCAGGGCTCCCGGATCATCTTCGGGACGGGCGACGCCAGCTTCAACTCGGCACGCCGGGCGCGGCAGATGGGCATCGCCATGACCGGGGACATGATCCACAACGAGATATACATCGACTCGTACACCGTGAACTCGATCGGCATCGCGCACTTCTTCTACGCCACCGAGAAGACATACGTCAAGGACAACTATGTCTTTGGCCTGGGTTTCAACCCGCAAGGGTACGCGATCGCCTCGTATATGGACTGCGTCCACAACCTGGCTTACATGCACATCGACGCGCCCTTCAGACGCGAACTGAACGAATACGGCTACCGCTTGTCGGGCGGCGGCGGCTTCCGCTACACCGACTATGGCGGCAACCAGCAAACCGGGCACTGGTCGGAACTGGACACCCACGACGCGCTGTGGGAAAACAACACGGCGGTGGTGAAGGTGTACGAGGAAGGCATGTATGGCAAGGCCTTTTGGCTTTCCGGCGGCGAAGGCACGCGCTCGCTCAACAACGTGCTGCGCGGCAATGTCATGAAGGCCGAGCTGGTGGTCGATCCGGAGCCGGGCTTCGAACGGTGGTCGTCCGGGCGGGAAGTGACCGCCCTGGAGGTCAGCGGGGCCGTGGAGCGCACGACGGAAAACCGCATGAACGACCTGCTGATGGAAAACAACCGGCTCATCGGCAACTACCACCTGATCGAGTTGACCTCCAGCTACGGCGTGGGCGGCGGGATCTTGATGGCCTCCGGCAACTCTTTCGAGCGGATAAACAGCCACGACTCGATGTTCCTGCCCATCAGGCTGGCTTGGTACTCCTACCCGACGAACAACAACCGCATCATCGACCCGATAGAGGGTGTGGGCGTGAATCTGCTGCCGCCGCAAACCGACGGCGTGACGGTGCTCGGCGACCCGGCGGCCAGCCCGGACGTGGGCACCGGCGAGGCGGAACTCTCGGTGATCCGCACCTTGGACGCCGTCTTCAAGAACTCCGCCGGGCAGGCGCTGGCGAACACGACGGTCAACGTCTATCTTGACGGCCGGGCTGCCGGGACGATCAAGACAGACGCGTCAGGCCGGGCCAAGTACCAGGTGCTGCAGGGCTACTACTACCGCATCCGCAACGGGGATTGGTTCGGTACCGGCGGCAGCTATCGGCAGATCGGTTTCTCCGCGGCCGCCGGCGTGCGCGTGGCGGACGTCAAGAAGCTGAATTCGCAGTCGGCGATCGTATTGTCGGGCACGCCCTGGCCAGGTTCGGCCGGTGCCCTCAATTCTGCGGATACGCCGATCAAACCGGTGTCGGGCGCGGTGGTCTGGCCGGCGATGCCGGGCACCTACCGGATCCACGGCGGGCTGGACGCCTACGTGCTCGAAGTCCGGAACGGCGTTGTGGGGACCCGGGCGGCCACAGTCGCCAACGCGAACCAGTATTTCGACATCTCGTACACCGCCGACGGGTATGCGGTGCTGAAGTTCGGCGGCAAGGCGCTCACTTTGGGCAACGCCACCAGCGAGTGGTCGCATGCCGTCGCCTTGACGGATGTCGGCGCGGCTCCGACACCCGCTCAGCAGTGGTGGATCGGCACGACCGAGCAAGGCACGTTCAAGGTCCAAAACCGGGCCGTGCCCACGGCAACCATCTCCCTGGGCCGACCCGGCTGGCTGGGCGACGCGCCCATCGACGAGTCCGAATGGTCCACGTTCGGCGCATATGTGCACTATTCACCGCTCACCCTGGAGGCGGTAGCGCTGCCGAACCGTTGGCCGGCGAAAGTGGTGTACTTCTCGGACGTGCCGGTCACACAGCGCTTCTATCTGGAGATCACCAACCTCGTGCAGGCTGGGATTGTCTCGTCGAGCGCCACCGGCGGCGGTTTCTGGCCGGACCGGGCGGTCACCCGGGGCGAAATGGCCGCCTACCTGTATCGCATGGCCGGGGCCCCGGCGTTCTCCGGCCCAGCGGCGCCGTCGTTCACTGACGTGCCGAAGACGCACATGTTCTATTCCGACATCGAGTGGCTGAAGCAGTCGGGCATTACGACTGGTGCGGGCAACGGGAAGTTCTTGCCGGACCAAGCCGCCACGCGGGGCGAGGTCGCCGCGTTCCTGCACCGCCTGGACATCTACCTGCACGGCTTCCGCGCGCTCACAGTGCCCGCGCCCAGCTACGCGGATGTGCCGCGCACCCACACGTTCTTCTCCGACATCGAATGGATGCGCGCCCAAGGCATTGCCGCGGCGGCGGCGAACTTCAATCCCAGCCGGGCGTGCGCCCGGGACGAGATGGCGGCATTCCTGTGGAGGTATTTGTCATGAGAACTGTGGTGGCGGCGTTGGGCGCCAGTTTGGTGTTGGCATTGGTGACGGCCCCGCCGGCTGAAGCGGCTTCGGACGTCCCAATCGAGGTCGAGGGCACGGTGTGGTCGGCGGTCGCGGAACCTGTTGCGGACGGCGCTTCCACCACCTTGGCGCAGATCGTGCTCGCTGATGGCACCAGCGTCGACGTGGCCGCGGCAGACCTGCAGACCGGCGCCACAGTGCGGGCAACTGTGGCCGTGCCTGCCAAGATCGCCGCCAAGGTGCCTGGTGACAAGCGCGGCAAACTGAAAGCTGGTTCCGCTGTCAGCAGCGGGCTGCTGGCCGAAGCGGCGGGCACCGCATTGGCGGTCAGCGACGTCGAAGTCCTGGAACGGCCAGCGCTGAAGGGCGGCCCGACAGCGGACGCGCTACCGGATTCGTATTGGACACATGAGGTGTACGTGGCCGTCGCCGCGCCGCAAGGGCAGTCGACGAACTGGCTGTCCAAGCCGAATATCTGGACGCACCTGAACGATCTGGAAACCAACTACCGCGAGTTCGTCGGCAGCAGGTTCGACCTGGTCTGGGACGAGGCCAACTTCCGCACGTTCAACACCAGTTGGTCCTGCAACCAGCCCCGGATCTGGAATGTGTGGGACGAGGCAGTCGACCTGTTCGGCGTGACCCGGGAATTCTTCTCCGCTGGCAAGCACCTGATCGTGTTCGAGTCCGTGCCGCTGTGCGAAGCCGCGGGGGTTGCGATCCAAGGCTCGGACGGCGTGGCGTCGTATCCGCTCAGCGGCGACATTTCGCTGGGGAATTCGTCGATGATGGAAGTGCGCCTCGGCCAGCCTGCCGACCTGCGCAGCCACCTGATGGCGCACGAGTTTGGGCACACGCTCGGCTTCACCCACGACTATCGGCAGGAATGCCACCAGGCCAACACGAACTTGGTCACCTGGGACCAGGACAATTCCTACGGCTGCCGCGAGATCGAGTACGGCGACAACTGGGACGTGATGGGTATCGCCGACCGGCTCAGCGCCGTCCACAAATTCCAACTCGGCATCATCGACTACGGTGACGGGTTGACCGAGATCACCCAAGACGGCAGCGGCACGGTCGTATTGCCCGTCTCGCCGGTTTCGAATAACTCCGGCGTTCAGGCGGTGGTGTTCCGGCCGGACGCGAATGCCAACGACACGCTTCCCGGCTATTCGTACTTCTTCGAATTCCGCGCGCAGCGGTGGCGCACGCCCTTGGGTGTGGCCGTGCTGCGGGTGGGATCGGCGGCGGTCTATTCGACCAGCCAGATGGTCATCCAGCCCGCCAACGAAGCCCGCTACTGGTCCGACCGGGCCGAAACCCCGGTTTATCTGCAGCCCGGGGACACGTTCCGCTCCGCGGGCGGGCACCTGACCGTGACCGTGCAAAGCCTGGACGAGGACGCGGCCGTGCTCGCGTACACATATCACCCCACCGCCGACGTCTGCCGCGACGACAAGGCGACATCGTGCGTGTTCTCCAACGGCACCACCGGCCGGATCGAGTATCCCTACGACGTGGATTGGTACAAAGTCACCGCGCCTGCCGGAAACTGGTTCATCCAAGCCGCTGTCGCGCCCGGGCTGGAAGGCCAGCCGGCGCGCGCCGCCCTGTACGACCAGGCCGGCAACTGGCTCGACTGGGCGTCGGCCTGGTTTGTGTGGGGGGGCGGCAACGAGACGGCGGCGTTCGTCCTGCAGCGGCCGGAAGGGGTGGTGACCGGGCAGCAATACACGCTCGCCGTGCTCGGAAACTTCCTTTCCGGTTTCGACTACACGCTGAGCTTGGGCTACGACGATTGCGGCCAAGACCTAGATTTGGCGTGCGCGTTGGCCAACGGCGCGTCCGGCGGCATCCAATACCTGTTTGACGAGGACTTTTGGGCCTTCACGCCGCCTGTCACGGGGGAGTACACGATCAAGTTCCGCTCCAGCCACCTGCTTTACGGCTACATGGAAGACCTGGAATGGAATTATGTGGGCGACTTGGAAGACCAGGGCGACGGCGTCTATGCGATCACGGCGACACTGGATTCGCACAGCACCTACTGGGTGTCGGTGTGGGCGGACGCATACGAATACGGCTTCAACTACACCGTCGAGTTGATTCAGCCGGTTCTTTGCACGGGCACGCTATCGATCCAGGGCACGATCCGCGTGGGGCAGCCTCTGTCGGCCGCCGGGCTGTCGTGTCCGGCGTCGACCTTCCAATACGCCTGGAAACGCGGCGACGTCATCCGCTCCACCACGGCCACGTTCACGCCCACGGCCGCCGACCTGGGTTCGCGGATCACTTTGACGGTGACGGTGTCGAAATCTGGCGCGACACAGGTGTTTACGGCGCAGACACCGCGCCAGGTGCGCTATTTCATCGACGTGCCCTCGACACAGCGCTTCTACGTGGCCATCAACGACCTCGTGCAACGCGGCATCGTCAGCGCCACTTCCGACAACTTCTGGCCCGACCGGGACGTGACCCGCGCCGAGATGGCCGCCTACCTGTATCGCATGGCCGGGCGCCCGGCGTTCACCAGCCCGGCGACGCCGTCGTTCTCCGACGTGCCGAAGACGCACATGTTCTATTCCGACATCGAATGGCTGAAGGCGTCCGGCATCACCACCGGCGCCGGGGGCGGCCGCTACCTGCCGGACCAGCCCGCTACCAGGGGGGAAATCGCCGCCTTCCTACACCGCCTGGACATCTACCGGAACGGATTCACGCCGATCACCGTCGTCGCGCCCAGTTACACCGACGTGCCCCGCACCCACATGTTCTTCTCCGACATCGAATGGATGCGTGCCCAGGAGGTGGCCAGCGCCGGCACGCTTTACCACCCCGACCGGGGATGCACCCGCGACGAGATGGCCGCATTCATGTACCGGTATCTAGGGGCTTAACCCAGCCGTCCCCGCAAAGTATCGAAGAACTTTGTGGGGTGGTGTTCCGGGATCTCGGACGTAGTCCGTGTGGCCCGGCAGGGGCACGCCTGTGGCGCGCATGGGTCTTATTCCCCGGGGAAGCGCACGCCTAGTTGCGCTCGCACCTCGTCCATGGTGCGCAGGATTTCCAGGGTTTCCTCCAGGGGGAGCCATTCGGATTCGGTGCGGCCTTCGGCGACCATCGTGGCGAAGTGCTCGGCTTCGTAGCACAGCGCTTGATGCAGGTGGACGCGCGGGCTCGGGCTGGTCAGGCGGGTGTTGTCCGGCGCGATGAAGTGGACGGGCTGCGGGGTGTAGAAGTCGCTGTCCAGCTCGATGCGGCCGTCTGTGCCGCAGATGATGGCCGTCGTGGGCGTGCGCGCGGACATCGTCGCGTGCAGCACCGCTTCGGCGCCCGGATGCGCGGCGTAGCCGTTGAGAATCATCGCTTCCTGGGCGTCCACGCCGGAATCGAGCAGGCTGCCGCGGGCAGTGATCGCGCCGGGTTGGCCCAGCGCGAAGGCCGCGAACGAAATCACGTAGACGCCCAAGTCGAGCAAAGCGCCGCCGGCGGTGTCCGGGTCGAGCAGGCGCGGCACGTGCCGCAAGTCCTGGCCGTGGTCGGCGGCCACCAACCGGATGTCGCCCAGCGCGCCGTCGGCCAGCAACTGCCGAATGATGTCGATGCCGGGCAGGAAGCGCGTCCACATGGCCTCCATCAGCGCCACGCCGGCTTGGCGGGCAGCGTCGACCATGAGTTGGCCGTCGGCGGCGTTGCGGGCGAACGCCTTCTCCACCAGCACGTGCTTGCCCCCGGCGATGGACAGCAGCGCCTGCTCGCAGTGCTGGCTGTGCGGCGATGAGACGTAGATGGCCTGCACTTCCGGATCAGCCACCAACTCCTCGTAGGAGCCGTAGGCCTTCTCGATCTGGTAGCGCTCGGCGAACTGCTGCGCCCGCTCCAGCGAGCGCGACCCGACAGCGGCGATTTCTTGCCTGGTGTGGGCGCGGATGGCCCGCGCGAATCTGTTGGCGATCCCGCCGGGGGCGATGATGCCCCATTTCAGCCCCGGGGCGTCCCCCGGCGTGGGCACCCGAGTAGGTGGAAGAGTCCTCATGCTGGGAAGGATAGACCCGGCGCCTTGCTCTCGTCACCCGAAAAATAGAGACCGCGTGGTTTGCCACGAAACCGCCCGGTCCTGCGTCAGTATTGGTATGAACGGCTTGAAGGAGCGCGCAGTGGGTCAAGACCAGTGGTCCCCGGGCTCTTTCGTGCCGACGTTTGAGCATTTCGTCGCCACCGAGTCGGTCGCGCTGCAAGAGTTCGCCTATCTGATCACCGGTAACCGGGAAGACGCACTGGACGCGGTGCAGGACGCCTTGCTGGGCGCGTATCGGCACTGGGACAAGGTCGCGGCCGGGGGCAAGGCCGGCGCGTACGTGCGGCGTTCCATCGCCAACGCGAACGTGTCCCGGTGGCGCAAGACGCGAAAAGAGACCACCTGGGAGGACATGTCCCGGGTGGTCGAAGGCGGCGCGGCCATGCCGTCGGCAGACGGCGTCGTCGACGTCATGTGGGTGGCTGAGATGTGTGACCAGTTGCCGCTGAAGCAGCGCACGGCCGTGGTCATGCGGTTCTACGAGGATGCGAGTTTCGAGGAGATAGGCGACGTGTTGGGCTGCTCGGAGGCCACGGCCCGTTCGCATTTGCACCGTGGGGTCGCGGCAATGCGCAAGAACTTGATCAAGGGGGTGTCATGAGCAACAAAGTGACTTCGCTGGAGGAATACCGGTCGGACGATGAGCGCGTCCGCTCGTACGTGCGCGCCCGCATGCAGTCAGCGACCCGCACCCAGGCGTTTCAGCCCCTTGACGCCACCGTCTTCTTGCGCGCCAAGCCCAAGGCCAGCCCATGGCGCCTTGTTGCCGTGGCGGCCGTGTTCGCCATCGTCGGTGCCGTCGGCGCCTTGATCGTGACGATGATGATGCCGCCCGCGCAAGTGCAGTTGCCGCTGGGTCCGGGCGAGCCGACGGTAGCCGTTCCGGCACCCCAGGCGACCGTGTCTTGGGAAGATCTTTACACGCCGTTCGAGCCGGCCGGCCAGGACAGCGGTTCACAGTACGCGGTGTGGGCGGATGGAAGTTACTGGTTCTTCGGTGTCGGGCCGACCGTCCAGGAGAGCTACCGCTTCGATCCAGCTTTCCACACGTGGACACAGTTGGCCGACATGCCGTTCCCCGGATCTGGCGAAGCCGACAGCAGCGAAATCGCGGTCGCCGGCCAGTACGCCTGGTTGGCGGTCAAGGCCACTGGTGAAATTGACCTGGTCGTCCTGCTGCGCTACGACATGGCCGCGGACGAATGGGCCGAGGTCAGACAATGGGAGTCGACGGTCGTGTCCGTGTTGGCGGTGGGCGAGACCGTTTACGTCCGCTACGACGACGAGGTGGAGTACTTGGCCGACGGCGAATGGCTCCCGGTGTCGGCGGCACCCAACGACATGGACGACGAATGGCTGTCCGGCATGTTCGAATCAGGCGGCAAACTGGTGACACTGGAAACCGACGACATGCAAAACTCCTGGGTGAAAGTCTTCGGTGCAGCAGGTGAGTGGGATTCGGTCACCTTGCCCGCCGCGACCGCGCCGTACGGATGGTCAACGGTTCCCAACCTCAGCGGCGGCTCCACCGTGATCGACCGGATGTTCTGGTCGGGAATCGACGATCCGGAAAACCGCCGGGCAGTCAGGTTCTTCAATCCCGACACGCTGCAGGCGGAGGAACTTGCGCTGAACTGGGACGTGGGCGGGACCGTGGGCGGCAATCTGATCGTCACCACGCAGCAGTACCGCGACGACGAGTCGGAGCCCTACTCGCCGGAAGCAGACCTGGTTATCGACTTGGATTCGGGCAACGTGTTCACCCTCGAAGTCCCCGGCAGGTCGGCCGCTGCAGAGCCTGCGACAACTGCGGCTGTCCTGGGCGCCGCGGACGGCGTCGGCTACGCCCTCTATCGCGAGGTCTACACCGGGAATTGGCTGCTCGCCTCGTTCAAGTGAGGGCGCTTCGCAGGGTTACCCTCGGTATGCGCGCAACACCCGCCGGGTGATCAGGCACGTCACTTCGTAGGGGATGGTGCCCATCCAGGCGGCCACTTCCGACGTGGTGATCTCAGCTTCGCCGTCCCGGCCGATCAAAGTCACCTGGTCTCCGACCCGGACGTTGGTGTGCTCGCCGAGGACCACCATGAATTGGTCCATGCAGACCCGTCCGGCGATCGGGTAGGGCTGTCCGCCGATCAGCACCCGGCTGCGGTTGGAGCCGAGGCGCGAGTAGCCGTCGCCGTAGCCCACGGGCACCGTGGCGATCCAGGTGTCGGCGTCGGCCTGCCAGGTGCGGCCGTAGGAGACGGTCTCCCCAGCGTGGACGAGCTTCACGAAGCTGACTTGGGATTTCCATTCCAGCGCGGGTCGCAGCGCAACGGTTTGCGGGCAGTCCGGGTCGGGGTAGGCCCCGTAGATCATGATGCCGGGCCGGACCATGTCGAACCAGGCGTCCGGGTGGGCCAGAACCGCCCCGGAGTTGGAAAGGTGCTTCAACAGCGGCCCGGTGATGGCCTCCACTTCGGCGCAGGTGCGGGCGAACAGCGCGATCTGGGCGCGGGAGAACTCGTCTTGGGAGGGAGTGTCGGAGACGGGCATGTGCGAGAAGATGCCCGCCGGGCGCAGCAGTTGCGACTCTTCGACGAGTTCGGCCAGCTTGGGCGCGTCGGCGGGGCGGCAGCCGATGCGGCCCATGCCCGTATCCACCTTGATGTGCGTGTTGATGGATTGCCCCAATGCGATGGCGGCCTGTTCCAACTCCTGCACGGACGTCGCGTCGATCACAGGCAGCGTGATGCCGGCCTTGACTGCCTCGGCCACTTCCGATCCGCGCGCCACGGACAGTTTCAAGATCGGCAGCCGCACCCCGGCCTCGCGCAACTCCAGCCCTTCGGCCACGGTCGCCACTCCCAGCGCGTCGGCGGCTTTGCGCTGTTCGATCATCTGGGCGACGGCGACGGCGCCATGCCCGTAAGCATTCGCTTTGACGGCCGCGAGCACTTTCCGCTGTCCCACCCGCTCCCGGACGGCAGCGAGGTTGGCGGCGATCGCCGCAAGGTCGGTGATGGCGGTAGACGAGGTAGTCACCCGACTATCGTGCCACAGCAGGTCACCCGAACGTCGCCAGCCACCATCGGATGTGATCACCGTTGGATGACAAGAGGGCGTAGCCGGTGCCGTCCAGTGTTCCCAGAACTGGTTCCTCACAGCCATCGGCCCAGTCGATCACTTCGGGCAACCGCCAAGCGTGACCCGTGTCGAGGTCTACCGCCCAATAGTGCGACTGCCAGTTGGCGTAATCATCGCGGAGCATGACGTTGTCGCCCACTGGCCCTGCGGCATCCCACCTGATCGGGATGTCCTTTGCCTCGGACGAAACCGGGTCGAGAATGCTGATCAAAGCATCAGAAGAGCCAACGAGCAGCGCGTCGCCCGCAGTGGTCGTCGCACCCTCGCAAACGGGGTAGCCCAGTAGGTCCCCAGTCGCCTCGTTGAGGTTCCGCCTGTCCGACCATGCGCCGGTGGCGAGGTCGAGAGCGTTGTAGTGGCAAACCCTGTTGTCATCAACGCCGTATTGAATCAAGAGGTTTCCCACGCCCATGGTTTCTTTTTCGGCGTCGGCTTGGGCCTGGCGCCAATCACCGTTCACCAAGTAGTCGACGGTTCGCTGGTCATCATAGGAGCAGTGGCGCACCGCCACCGTTTGCCGCGTTCCCAGCAGGGACATACCGTCCAGATCGTCACAGTCACGGACCATCTCCCACGAATCCGCGGCGATGTCGTAGCGCACCAGACGAGTATTGCCTTCCCCTTCACCGTCAATGCGGTCCTGGCGGATCTTGACCCACACGCTCCCACCGCTGACCACGGCGTGTTGCTGCACGCGGCTCGTCCAGTACGGCGTCGGCATGTCTGCCATGCGCCGCCAGGACATGTCGGCCAGCGAGAAGCGGTATGCCTGGTTGGCGTCGCCGCCCACGCCGAACACCAAGTACTCACCGGCGCCCAACCACACTGCGGCGGCGCGATCACCGGACGGCTCGAACGGCACTTCCAACTGGTGCCAACTAGCGGGGCTGGCTTCTTGGGGGACCGCTGGCTCGACGGTGTTGGAACCGGTGTCATTTGGCTCCCCAGTCGCCACCGTGCCCTGTCCGGAGCCGCAACCGAAGAGACCACCGACGCCCAAAGCCAATGCGACAGCGGCCACCTGCCAGCGCCGCAAACTCTTCATGCAATTGACATGCCGGTCTTACGAGATTCGTGGCGGCCCGGCCGCTCATAGCTCACCCGAAGATTTGAGCTGCCTGCCCGAAGACTTGAGCTGTGTCGGACCGAAGGGCCTCACCCGAAGGTTGCCAGCCACCACTTGCCGTCCTGGCCATGCAGGGCGTAGCCGGTGCCGTTGAATGTGCCCGGAACTGGGGCCTTGTCCAGACCGTCCATGGCTGGCAACCGCCACGCGTGGCCGCTGTCCAGGTCGATCGCCGAATAAATGTATTCCGATTGGGGATCATCTTGCTGGACGATCATCAGGGCGTCGCCGACCCCTGTGGCGTCCCATACCAGTGCGGTGTCCTTGGGCTCAAGCGAGGCCGGGTCCAGTGTTTTCAGCAGTGTCTGCGACACATCGACAACTGGGATGCTGGAGGCAGTGGTGGTGTTGGCGTTGGCTCCCTGACCATGTCCCGGCAAGTCCTCGTGGAAATGCGTCAGTTCCCCTCCCCAATTCCGGTCGGGTTCCTCCCCAACCCATTTGCCTGTGGTGGGATCGAAAGCCTCGTAGTAGGTGTTGTCGTCCTCTTCCTCGACCGCGAAGAACAACACATTGCCGACCCCGGTTCCGGCCGGCTGGTCCACGTCTATCGCGGCCTGCCGCCATTGGCCGTCGAACAAGTAGTCGAAGGTCTCGGTGTCGTAGCCCTCGCACTTGAACACAGCGACCGCGTCCGGCGTGGCGGCCAGGTCTACGAAATTGCCAGGGATACTGGCACAGTCCCGGACGGTTTCCCACGCATCTGCGGCGATGTCGTAGCGGACGATCTGGGACATGTCTCCGACTCCCTCGTCAGCGAATGAGTCCACCAGGGCGACCCACACGCTGCCGTCATGGAGCACCGCAAGTTGGGAGTCGACCGGATTGTCGGCGCCGGCCTTGTAGGGCGCCGGCATGTCCGCCACCTGCCGCCAAGACATGTCGGCGAGTGAGAAACGATACGCCTGGTCTGTGTTGGCGCCCACTCCGAATACCAAGTACTCGCCGTCGCCCAGCCACACCGATGCGGAAGGAAATTCCCCCGGCTCGAACGGCACTTCCAACTGTTGCCAACTGGCGGGGCTCTGCTTCGGGGCGGCCACCACCCCGGTCAGGGCGTTGACGCCGAACACGGCGCCCGCCCCCAAAGCCAATCCGACCACTGCGAGTACGGCTATCTGCCAACGCTGCAAACTCGTCACACAATTAACAATGCTGACTGACGCAAATCTGTGGCAAGTAGGCTTGCGTCCATGGATGAATTCGCCGAGCGGTATCGCTCCCTGGCCGTGGCAGCTTGCGAGTGGCGGGCCTTCGAACTGGGGGACCCGGAGGCGTTGGCCGAAGACGCCCTGCGCCGTGCCCGCAAACCAGACCTCAAGGGGCTTTACCAGGCCATTGGCGAGGTCGTCTCCGAGGCGTACCGGCGCGCCGCGTCAAAGAAGCCGCTGTTTGCCATCTTCCAGAACATCTCGCCCAAGATCGAATACACCACGATGGCCGATCTCGCCGCCGAAGCCCTGCGCAACCTGCGCGTCCGCGACGCCGACGTGCTCCGCCACGCGTACTGGGACGGTCTGACTGTCGCCGAAATTGAAGAAATCACGGGGCGTCCGGCGGCGAAGGTGGAAGCCGAGTTGGCAACCGCCCTGGCAAACTACGCCGCTCGCCTGCAACGCGAAATGGAACGCCACCCGGTCGCCGACGCGGAACCGTCACCGGATCCAGTTACCTGGCTGAAGACCGCGAAACCGGGCGAACACTGGAGGTAGCACGCCCCCAGCCCGTCATGCCGGGCTTGTTCCGGTGTCCACCCCCCGTCATGCCGGACTTGTTCCGGCATCTTGGGACGAAGTCCCATGCACCCTGCAAGGGTGCCCCTGGCGGGCCACACGGACTACGTCCGAGATCCCGATGGCGGACTATTTCGCCAACTCCCATAGGGCGATCCCCGCGGCCACGGAGGCGTTCAGGGATTCGATGGCGGACGTGATCGGGATTGCGGCCAGCACGTCGCAGTTCTCCCTGACCAGGCGGGACAGGCCGTCGCCTTCGGAACCCACGACCAGGCAGACCGGGTCGCCGGTGACTTCGGTGATCGGGGTTTCAGCTTCGCCGGCCAGGCCGACGATGGTGTAGCCGCTATCAGCGGCTTGGCGCAGGGTGCGGTTGAGGTTGACCACGCGGGCCACCGGGACGCGGGCTGCAGCTCCCGCGGAGGCTTTCCAGGCGGCGGCCGTCACCTGGGCGGAGCGGCGTTCGGGGATCACCACGGCGGCACCGAACGCGGCGGCGGAGCGGATGATCGCGCCCAGATTGTGCGGGTCGGTGATCGAATCCAGCGCCACGATCGGCTGTGTGGATTCCAGGATGTCCAAGATGTCCGCGTACTCGTACGGCGGCAGTTGCAGGGCGACGCCCTGGTGCACGCCGCCACCGGTCATGCGGTCGAGTTCGGCGCGGGTGGCCTGCAGCAGCGAAATGCCGTTGGCCGCCGCAAACGCGAGGATGTCGCGCAGCCGGTCGTCGCGCTCGACGCCCTCCGCCACGAATGCCCGCTTGATCGGCAGGCCCGCCTGCAGCGCCTCATAGACCGGGTTGCGGCCGAATACCCAGTCCGCCCCGGGTTTGGCCGTTTGGCGCGCGGGCTTTCCGGCCCCGCCGCGTTTCGCCTTGCCGGGCGTCTTCCCGGGCTCGTCCGGACGGCGCTTGCGATACGCCTTGTGATAGGGCCGGTCCTCCGCCTTGGGAGTCGGCCCCTTGCCGCGCAGCGAACGCCGCTGCGAATTGCCTGCCATGGCGTTCAGCCTAGCTCAACGGGCTAACCCAAACTCCAGCGGGCGCCCGCAGGGGTGTCCTCCACCTTCAGCCCCAACTCGGCGAGCTTGTCGCGCACGGCGTCGGCGGCGGCGAAATCCTTGCGGGCACGGGCTTCTTGGCGTTGCGCCAACAGCGCCTCCACCAAGCCGTCCACGATGGGCTTGAGGTCTGCCTCGGCGCCCTTGCCCCAGATCGGGTCGGCGGGGTTCAAGCCGAAGATGTCCTCGATTGCTGCCACGGTGGCCAAGGCCGCAGTCGCGGCAGCCGTATCGCCGGAATCCAGCGCTTGGTTGCCGGCCCGCACTTGCTGGAACAAGATCGCGACGGCCCCCGGCGTGCCCAAGTCGTCGTCCATCGCCGCTGCGAACTCGTCGGGCACTTTGCCCGGCGCCACTTCGCCCAAGGCCTCGTGGGCCCTGGTCCAGAAGGAATCCAGGCGGTTCAACTGGGCGGTGGCCTCTTCCAGGGCTTGGTCGGACAACTCGACCGCCGAGCGATAATGCGGGGCCAGCAGATACAGCCGCACGGCGCGCGCCGGGAAGCGTTTGACCACTTCCGTGACGGTCGCCGTGTTGCCCAGCGACTTGCTCATCTTCTCCCCGGCCATCGTCAACCAGCCGTTGTGCATCCAGTACTTGGCGAACGGCCTTCCGCCCGCCTGCGACTGCGCCATTTCGTTCTCGTGGTGCGGGAACTTCAGGTCCATACCGCCGCCGTGGATGTCGAATGCGTCGCCGAGATACTTGCCGGACATGGTGGAGCATTCGATGTGCCAGCCCGGACGGCCCCGGCCCCAGGGCGACGGCCACGAGGCCGTCAGCGGCTCACCCTCCTTGTAGCCCTTCCACAGCGCGAAGTCGCGCAGGTCGCGTTTGCCTTCCGGCGGGGCGTCTTCGGCCGGCTGCATCTCGTCAACCTTCTGGCCGGACAGCGCGCCGTACTTCGGCCATGAGCGCACGTCGAAATAGACATCGCCGGAGCCGTCCGAAGCCGCATAGGCGTGCCCGTTGTCGATGATGGCTTGGATCAACTCGATCATCTCGGGGATGTGCCCCGTCGCGCGCGGCTCGTACGTCGGCGGCGTGCAACCCAGGGCCGCGTACGCCTTGTGCAGCTCCAACTCGAAGTGGTAGGCCAGCGCGAACCACTCGATGCCCTGGTCGGCCGCCTTGTTCAAGATCTTGTCGTCGATGTCTGTCACGTTGGCGACGATCGTCACTTTCAACCCGGAGTAAGTCAGCCAGCGCCGCAGCACGTCGAAAATCACTTCCTTGCGGATGTGCCCCAGGTGTGGCGCCGATTGGACCGTGAGCCCGCAGTGGTAAATGGAACACTCGCCAGGCCGCACCGGCTCGAAGGGAACTATCTGGCGAAGTGCGCTGTCATACAATCGGAAACTCACGGGGCACAAGTGTATACGCTGTCTCCCCCACCCCGTCATCCGCGCCCCCAACCTGGTCATCGAGATCCCCCACCTCGTCATCCGGGACTCGTTCCGGGGTCCCCGCAAAGTATCGAAGAACTTTGTGGGGTGGTGTTCCGGGGTCTCGGACGTAGTCCGTGTGCCCCGTAGGGGCACCCCTTCCGGGGTGCATGGGACTTCGTCCCAAGATGCCGGAACGAGTCCGGCATGACGGGTGGGTTTTGCCGGAACGAGTCCGGCATGACGGGTGGGTCTGCTTCTTACTTCTTGGCCCGCGCCCGCAGGGCGTCGATGTCCAAGAAGTTGGGATCCACGGCGGGCATCTCGCCGGTGGCCCACGGGTCTTGGGGGAGGGGTTCGTCGTCTTCGGCGAAGCCGGCGCTGGGGTCGAACGGGTTGGCCGGGAGGCGTTCGTCGGCGTGTGGGGCCACCTGCGTCAGCGTGCGGCGTTCGTCCGGCAGGGAACGGAGTACGTCGTTGATGTAGCCGTGGGTGGCTTCCAGCAGGGGGACTTCCCGCGATTCGCGCTGCGACTGGTACCAGCGGTAGTCCAGCACCTCGTGAAAGATCTGCGCGAAGTCGCGTTTGCCGCGCAACTCCGGCGGGACGGCGTTCACGACCGGCTGGAAACACTCCGTCAGCCAGCGGTGTGCCACCACGGCTTCGTCCTCCTGCTGCTGGCCGGTGGCCCACCGGTAGGTGGCCATGTCGTTCAACATGCGCCGGGCCTGGTTCTCTTCCGCGTCCAGGCCGGTCAGCCGCAGCAGGCGCCGGGAGTGGTGCCCGGCGTCGACGACTTTCGGCTGGATGCGGATCGTGGAGCCGTCCGGAGTGGTTTGCAGATCCAACTCGGCGACGTCGAAACCGAGCGCGTTCAGGCGGCGCACCCGGTTCTCGATGCGGTAGGTCTCGTCGCCGGAAAACTCTTCCGCTCCCGTCAACTCAGCCCACAAATCGCGGTAGCGCGCCAGGATGGACTCCACCAGCGTCTTCGGATCAAGCGACGAGTCGAGCATCCGGCCCGCCTCCAGGTCGCAGAATTCCCCATACAGGTTGATGCGGGCGATCTCCAGGTCGTTGGCGCGCTGGCCGTTCGTCAACGTGGGGTGCAGCTCGGCGGTCTCGGCGTCCACCAGGTAGGCGGCGAACTCGCTGGCGTCGCGCCGGAACAGCACGTTCGACAGCGAGACGTCACCCCAGTGGCACCCGATCAGGTGCAGCCGCGCCAGCAAGACGACCATGGCGTCCACCAGCCGGGTGACGGTCGCCGGCCGGACACCCTGGTCGAACAGCACCCGGTACGGCAGCGAAAACTCCAAGTGCTTCGTGATCAGGACCGGGTCCAACGGGATGCCTTGCTCGTCGAACCTGTCCGTGACTACGGCGACTGGCTCCACGGCCGGGGTGCTCAGGCGGTGCAAGTCGGTGAGGATGCGGTATTCGTGCAAGGCCAAGGTGGCGATGACTTCCTTCGCCGCGTAGACGGAGTTGCCCACCTTGATGAAACGCACCACGTGGCGCGAGATGCCCCGGGGCAGGGCGACCAAGGCCTCCTTGGGCCAGGTCTCCAGCGGGAGTTGCCACGGCAGCGGGATCAGGCGCGAATCGGGCCTCGATGACAGGAAACGTGGCATGCAGCCATTGTTCCACCGTGGCTGGTCGAACGTGTGGAATCACCGAATCTGCGGGCCTTTTGGTCCGTGCGGGGGTTATTCGGTAATCTTGGACTCACGAATAGACATTGAACGACGCAGCGGCCTGACCGCTAACGACTACGCGAGGGGGCTGACCCGGACATATGGGGCGCGGCCGTGCAAAAGCGAAGCAGACGAAAGTCGCTCGCGACCTGAAATACCGTTCTTACTCCACCGACTTCGCATCCTTGGAGCGCGAGCTGCGCGGGGAGTCTGGTGACGCTTACGACGAGGATCCCGAAGAATTCGATCCCTACGCGGAGCTCGCCGATCGCTACGCCGACCCCGAACCGGCGCACGACGAAGAGGATTACGACCGCCAGGCTGGGTAGCTGACCACGTCCGGGATGACGTTCCGGCCGTTGCTGTATCGTTGTCCGTTGATCGACATGACACTCAAGCCTGGTTCCACTGATCCCGCGCTGATCCGCAACTTCTGCATCATCGCGCACATTGACCACGGGAAATCCACGCTGGCCGACCGGATGCTGCAGTTGACCGGCGTCGTGGACGAGCGGGCCATGCGCGCGCAATACCTCGACCGGATGGACATCGAGCGGGAACGCGGCATCACGATCAAGTCGCAGGCGGTGCGCATGCCGTGGCGCAAAGACGGCCAAGACTATGTGCTGAACATGATCGACACCCCTGGACACGTCGATTTCACCTACGAGGTTTCCCGCTCCCTGGCGGCCTGCGAGGGGGCCGTGCTGTTGGTGGACGCCGCCCAGGGAATCGAGGCGCAAACTTTGGCCAACCTGTACCTGGCGCTGGAAGCGGATCTGCACATCGTCCCGGTGCTGAACAAGATCGATTTGCCGAGCGCCCAGCCGGCCAAGTACGCCGCCGAGATCGCCCACCTGGTCGGCTGCGATGTGGCGGACGTGTTCCAGGTGTCGGCCAAGACGGGCGAAGGAGTGCGCGAACTGCTGGATTCGCTGGTGGAACTGGTGCCGCCGCCGGAAGGCGACCGGACGGCCCCGGCGCGGGCGTTGATCTTCGACTCGGTCTACGACACCTACCGCGGCGTCGTCACGTATGTGCGGGTGGTGGACGGCGAGTTGAGCCACCGGGAGCGGGTGCTCATGATGTCCACGCAGGCCACACACGAGACGTTGGAGGTGGGCGTGATCTCGCCGGAGCCGGTCAAGGCGGATTCGATTTCCGTCGGCGAGGTGGGATATCTGATCACCGGCGTGAAAGAAGTGCGGCAATCGCGCGTGGGCGACACCGTCACCGCCGCGTCCCGGCCTGCCAAGAAGGGCTTGGCCGGATACCGCCAGCCGCGGCCGATGGTGTACGCGGGGCTTTATCCGATCGACGGCGCGGACTTCCCGGAATTGCGCGAAGCCCTCGACAAGCTGCAGCTCAACGACGCCGCGCTCAGCTACGAGCCGGAAACGTCCGGGGCGTTGGGTTTCGGGTTTCGCGTCGGGTTCCTCGGGCTGCTGCACATGGAGATCGTCCGGGAGCGGCTGGAGCGCGAATTCGGCCTCGACCTGATCTCGACGGCGCCCAACGTCGTCTACCGGGTGGTGCTGGAGGACGGCGCGGAAGTGATCGTGACCAACCCGTCCGAGTTCCCCGAGGGCAAGATCGCCGAAGTGTACGAGCCGGTGGTGCGGGCCACGATCCTGTCCCCGACGGATTTCATCGGCACCATCTTGGAGCTTTGCCAGACCCGCCGCGGCACCCAGTTGGGCATGGATTACCTCTCGTCCGACCGGGTGGAGATCCGTTATCTACTGCCGCTTTCGGAAATCGTCTTCGACTTCTTCGACCAGTTGAAGTCGCGCACCAAAGGGTTCGCCTCGCTGGATTACGACGAGGCGGGCGAACAAGCCTCCAAGCTGGTCAAGGTGGACGTGCTGCTCAACGGCGAGCCGGTGGACGCGTTCAGTTCCATCGTGCACGCCGACGCGGCCTACAACTACGGCGTGGCGATGGCCCGCAAGCTGAAGAAGCTCATCCCGCGACAGCAGTTCGAGGTGCCGATCCAGGCGGCGATCGGGGCCCGCGTCATCGCCCGCGAGACAGTGCGGGCCGTGCGCAAAGACGTGCTGGCCAAATGCTATGGCGGCGACATCACCCGCAAACGCAAGCTCCTCGAAAAGCAGAAAGAGGGCAAGAAGCGCATGAAGACCGTGGGGCGCGTGGAAGTGCCGCAGGAAGCCTTCGTCGCCGCTTTGTCCACATCCGAAGAGAGCTGACCTGCCGGTGCACTAGAGTTCTCCCATGAAGCCTGATATTGGGATTATCGGCGGCTCCGGATTCTACGAATTCCTCTCCGACGCCAGGTCTGTCAGCGTGGATACGCCCTTTGGGGAGCCGAGCGCGATGATCGCGGTCGGAGTTGTCGGCGACAGGGAAGTCGCGTTCGTTCCCCGGCACGGCAAGCACCACCAGTTTCCGCCCCACCAAGTGAACTACCGCGCCAACCTGTGGGCGTTGCGTTCGCTGGGTGTGCGGCAGGTGCTGGCCCCATGCGCGGTCGGCGCGCTCGTTCCCGAGTTGGGCCCCGGCGATTTCGTGGTGCCGGACCAGGTCATCGACCGGACCTGGGGCCGCCAGCACACCTTCTGCGACGACGAAGGGCCCGTCTTCCACATCGGATTCGCCGAGCCTTACTGCCCGCGGCTGCGCGCCACCTACCTGGAAGCAGAGCCAAGTGTGACCGACGGCGGCACGTTGGTCGTCATCAACGGGCCGCGTTTTTCCACCAAAGCCGAGTCGCTGTGGCACCGCTCCGCCGGCGGCACCGTGGTGGGGATGACGGGCATGCCGGAGGCTTCCGTGGCCCGCGAACTGGCGATGTGCTACGCGCCGATCTGCCTGGTCACCGACCATGACGCCGGGGTGGAGGGCCAAGCGGCGGTCAGCCACGCCGACGTGCTGGAGGTGTTTGGCCGCTCCATCGGCACGTTGAAAGACTTGCTGCGCAAAGTGATCGCCATCGCCCCGGCGCCGGAACTGGACGCTTGGGCGCAATGCTCCTGCCGCCATGCTCTCGACGGCATGAAACTACCCTTCGAGTTGCCCTGATGCCCGGCCTGCCCCCGGACGGTGCTCCCGCTCCCGCCGACGGTGCTCTCCCGGAGCATGCTCTGTCGGCGCTCAGCAAAGCGCCCTTTGCGATCTACCTACATGTGCCCTTCTGCGCGGCGCGCTGCGGCTACTGCGATTTCAACACATACGTGCTCTCCGCGTTCGGCCCCGATGCGCTGACCGCCTACCTGTCAGCCGTGCGCCGCGAACTGGACTTGGCCGCCCGCGTGCTCGGCAAGGTGCCGAAGGTCACCACAGTCTACTTCGGGGGCGGCACGCCGAGCATGCTCCCAGTCGGAGAGCAGGCGGCGCTGCTCGACGCGATCCGGCAGCGCTTCCCACTGGCCAAGAACGCTGAGATCACCACTGAGGCCAATCCCGAGTCGGTCAGCCCCATGGGGCTCGACATGCTCGCCATGGCCGGTTTCAACCGCATCTCGTTCGGCATGCAGTCGGCGGTGCCCAAGACCTTGGCGACCTTGGAGCGCAACCACACGGTGGGCCGCGTCTTCGAGGCCGTGGAGTGGGCCCGCAAGGCCGGTTTCCGCTCCGTCTCGCTGGACTTGATCTACGGGACGCCGGGGGAAGCGGAATCCGATTGGCGGGCGAGCGTGGAGACCGCCCTTTCCATGAAGCCCGACCACATCTCCGCATATTCGCTCACCGTTGAACCGGGCACGCGCCTGGCCGGCCGGGTGGCCAGCGGGGAACTGGACGCCCCGGACGAGGACACGCTGGCCGACTACTACACGCTCGCCGACGGGCTGTTCGACTCGGTGGGCCTGCATCCGTATGAGATCAGCAACTGGGCCCGGCGCGGCCACCAAGCCAAGCACAACTTGGTGTACTGGCATTCGGGCAACTGGTGGGGCATCGGCCCCGGCGCGCACTCGCACGTCGGCGGCGTGCGCTGGTGGAATCTGCGGCATCCGCGCGATTACGCGCAAGCCTTGGAGGCGGGCCGCAGCCCGGCCCAGGCCCGCGAAGAACTGACACCGGAGCAGACCCACCTGGAACGGGTCATGCTGGGCCTGCGGCTGGCAGAAGGCCTCGCCATGGGTGAGTTGACGCCCGCGGAGCGCAAGCGCGTGCCGGAGCTCAAGAAGCACGGTTTCGCCGTCGTGGACGCCGACCGGCTGCGGTTGACACTCTCCGGGCGGTTGCTGGCGGATGCGATCGCGCGGGATCTGGTCTCCGTTTGATGAGACGCGGCGCGGTTCCCCGCGCGGAACAGCCATGATGGTTTGATGCAGACTGAAGAAGTTGCCGAGATCCTCTTCGAGGTTACCGAGCGCGTCATCATGCCGCGTTTCGGCCACTTGGAGCGCGACGAAGTGCAGCAGAAGAAGCCTGGCGACCTGGTGACGATCGCGGACAAGGAGGCTGAGGCCGAGATCGGCGAAGCCTTGTCGCAGCGGACTCCGGACGCGCTGATCGTCGGCGAGGAAGGCGTCTTCACGGATACTCGGATCATGGACGCGCTGCCGGGCGCGGACCACGCTTGGGTGCTCGACCCGATCGACGGCACCCGCAACTTCACGAAGGCCTCCCCGGATTTTGCCGTCATGCTCGCCGAGGTCATACACGGCGAGACAGTCCGCTCGTGGATCTACCAGCCGGTGCATTCCAAGCTGTACGTCGCCGAGCACGGCGGCGGAGTCACGTGCAACGGGGCCCAGTTGCGGCCGGTCAACCCGGGCCGGGAAGTGCCGCTGGGCGCGACGTACGTTCCGCTGAAGGGCGAATCGGAGTTGAGCATCAAAGTGCGGCGCACCTGGGGATCGGCCGGCGTGGACTACCCGAACCTGCTCGAAGGGGTGGTCGATTTCCTCGCCTACCGTTCCATGTTCCCCTGGGACCACCTGCCCGCGGGCCTGATGATCAACGAGTTGGGCGGCAAGATCGCCAGCGACGAAGGAGTGCCCTACCGCGCCGGGGTGTTCGGCCGGCGCGTGATTTCGGCTATGAACGACCTGGTCTGGAAGCAGGTGCGAGACGCGATTGCCTTGCGGTGAGTAGGATGGCCGCATGTCCGGGAACGAGGATCTCAAAGCCAAGATGCTGGAAGCGCTGAACAAGAAGAAGGCGCACGACACAGTGTCCACCGAAGAGGGCCACCACAAAGAAAAAGGCCCCGAAGAGCGCGGCCGCCAAGGCGGGTCGCGGGAGTTCCGCCGCAAAGCCGGAGGATAAGTCTCACCCAGCACCGTCACGTAGTCTGTGTGGCCTGTTAGGGGCACCCCTGCGGGGTGCATGGGACTTCGTCCCAAGATGCCGGAACGAGTCCGGCATGACGGATGGGGGTGCTTCGGACGGAGGATTACTCTCTTGCCCGCAGCCGCAAGGCCTGCTCCACAACTTCCCGTGGGAACGGCAAATGGGGCTGGTCAAGCGCAGTTTCGAGCGGAATTCGCGCCTGCTGCACCCATGTGGCCATGCCGTACAGCGCCTGCAGGCGTTCGCGTTGGTCGGCGACGAAATCGCGGTCCACTGGTTCGCCGTGCCCGGGGATGACCACGGTGTCAGCCTGCAGCAGGCCCAGCAGTGATTCCAGGGCGAGCGGCCAGCGGCGCAAGTCCGTAGCCTCGTCGAACTGCGGCGGGCCGAACGATTCCACCAAGTCGCCGGCGAACACCGCCGAGTCGCAGATTGCGATGGAGTCGCCGCCGGTGTGCGCCGGGCCGAGATAGAGGAGCTCCACGCGGCGGTCGCCGAGATCCAGGGCCTTTGCCACATGGAACCGCCCTGGGAGCTGCCCACTGGGCCTGGTTAACTCCCTGTCATCCCGGGATGACAGGGGACTCGGCGCAACCGACACATGCGCATACACCGGCAGGTCGGCGAACGCGGCCAGGCCGCCGGTGTGGTCGTAGTGGTCGTGGGTGATGAAGACGCCTGCCAGCGGCACACCCGCCGTGGCTTCGGCCGCCGCGCGCAACTCGGCGCCCTGCTCTGGTGTCGACCCAGTGTCGACGAGCAGGGCGCCGGTGTCGCCCGCTATGAGCCCGGCATTGACCGTCTCGGGTTCGAGAACGGCACGCCAGACGCGATCTGCGGTGCCTTGGAAGTCAACCAACTAGATCAGGCCCAGGCCTTTCACGGCTTCGCGCTCGTCGAGCAACTCGGCCACGGAAGCATCGATCTTGGCCTGCGAGAAGGCGTTGATCTCCAGGCCCTGGACGATCGAGTACTCGCCGCCAGACGTGGTGACCGGGAAGGACGAGATGATGCCCTCGGCGACGCCGTAGGAGCCATCTGACCAGACCGACTGCGACACCCATTCGCCTTCGGGCGTGCCCAGGATCCAGTCGCGGGCGTGCTCAATGGTGGCGTTCGCCGCCGAGGCCGCAGACGACAGGCCGCGGGCGTCGATGATGGCGGCGCCGCGCTTGGCGACCGTCGGGATGAATTCGCTTGCCAGCCAAGCCTCGTCCACCAAGGACGACGCGGGTTGGCCGTTCACCGTGGCGTGGAAGATGTCCGGATACTGCGTCGACGAGTGGTTGCCCCAGATGGCGAGGTTCTTGATCGCAGTCGTGGGCGCGCCCGTCTTCTTCGCGAGCTGGGCGATGGCGCGGTTGTGGTCGAGCCTGGTCAGCGCGTTGAAACGCTCCTTCGGGATGTCCGGGGCGTTGGTGGCGGCGATCAGCGCGTTCGTGTTGGCCGGGTTGCCGGTGACGAGGACCTTGATGTCGCTGGCGGCGACCTCGTTCAGCGCCTTGCCCTGGACGGTGAAGATCGCGCCGTTTGCGGAAAGCAGATCACTGCGCTCCATGCCCGCTTTGCGCGGCATCGCGCCCACCAGCAGCGCCAGCGATGCGCCGTTGAAGATCGCCTTCGGGTCGTCGCCGATTTCAACGCCGGCCAAAGTGTCGAAAGCGCAGTCGTCAAGCTCCATGACGACGCCTTCCAAAGCCTTCAGGGCGGGCGTGATTTCCAGCAACCGCAACTCAACAGGTTGGTCAGGGCCGAAGATCGCTCCGGACGCGATGCGGAATAGCAAGGAGTAGCCAATCTGGCCGGCGGCGCCGGTGACTGCTACCTTCACAGGGGTTTGGCTCACTTGAGTCCTCCTCGATGAGAGTGTGCGGCTTTTGCGCTACTGACGCTAGCAGTAGACGGGGGCATTTTGACACCGTTGCGGCAATGTTCACCTCCTCGTGGGCGTTTTTGGTCCGACCATTGAGACGGATGGCTCCTTATTCCCCGTCATGCCGGACTGGATCCGGCATGCAGTGCGGCTGGTTGGCGCTTGGTAGGGTGGGCTATATGCGTTTGATTCTCGTGCGGCATGGGCAAACAACTTCCAACACCGGATTCTTACTCGACACTGCCGTGCCGGGGGCAAATCTGACTGAGTTGGGACGCCGGCAAGCCGAGGACTTGGTCGCGCGCCTGGACGAGTATCCGATCGCGGCGATTTACGCGTCTGTGCTGGTGCGCACGCAGCAGACCGCGGCGCCGCTGGCCGCCAAGCTGGGCCTGCCGGTGACGATCCTGGAGGGTCTGCGCGAGATCAGCGCCGGCGACGACGAGATGTCCGCCGACGCCACCAACTACATCAACACCATGCTCGCCTGGCGCGACGGCGATCTATCAGCGCGCGTGCCCGGAGGGGAATCCGCGGTGGAGTTCATGATGCGTTATGAAGGCGCGATCTGCCAGGTGGCCGCCGCAGGACACGACGTGGCCGTTTGCTTCAGCCATGGCGCCGCCACCCGCACGTGGTCGTGGGCGCGCATTCGCGGCTTCAAGGAGGCCCTCGGCGATGGGGTGTTGCAGAACACGGGTTTTGTCGTCGCCGACGGGGATCCGGTGTCCGGGTGGGATCTGGTGCGCCTGGAAGGGTTGAATCAGCGCTCCGGGTACTTGGTCGACGGTCAGCGCGTCTAACTCTCGTCGTCATCTCGACAACCCCACCCGTCATCCCGGGATGACGGGGTGGGTTGCTGGCGATGACGAGGTGGGTTGCTGGCGATGACGGGTGCGATTCTCGCAGTTTTCCAACGCCGACCCATCTGTCGGTGCTAGCCTCTTGGCCAGGGTGTGGGGGACATCCTGATGTGCGTGTTCTGGGGGGAAGCTATGCACACACGTAAAAGCAATGTTGTTTTGTGCTCCGTTTTGGCGGCACTCATCACTTTTGGATTGATGCCGGGGTTGGAACTGGACGCGCCTACTGTGGCGCGGGCAGACGAGCCC
>JAISUR010000025.1 GCA_031271975.1 Propionibacteriaceae bacterium | reverse complement strand
AAGGTTGCGACGGTTGATGCGGCTGGTGTTGTGAAAGCGTTGAAGCCTGGGAAGGTGAAGATCACGGTGTATGCCGGGTCGAAGAAGAAGACGTACAGCATTGCTGTTGCGCAGATTGTGGCGCCTTCGGCTGTTCCGGTGGTTTCGGGCACGCTTACGGTTGGTGAGACGTTGTCGGTTGATCCTGGCACGTGGGGTCCGGCTCCGGTGACACTGTCGTATCAGTGGTATCGCGGCAGTAAGGCGATTGCTGGTGCGACGGGTGCCACGTATGTGTTGGATGCTGCTGATGCGGGTAAGACGATCAAGGTGAAGGTTACGGGTACGAAGCCGGGCTATAACACTGTGTCGAAGTCGTCGAAGGCTACGAAGAAGATCGCGAAGGCGGCGTTTTTGGATCAGCCGGTTCCGTTGGTGTCGGGTACGCCGACTGTGGGTCAGGTTCTTACTGCCGATGCGGGTGTGTGGACTCCGGTTCCGGATAAGTTCGTGTTCCAGTGGTACAGGTCGGGTAAGGCGATTTCGAAGGCCACGAGTGCGACGTACATGTTGGTTGCTGCTGATGCGGGTAAGGAGATTTCTGTGAAGGTGACCGCGTCGAAGGCTGGGTACAGCACTGTGTCGCTGGTGTCGGACAAGACTCCGGCGGTCGCCGCCGCATAGGCGTTTGTTGGCGAATACTGGTCGGGGCGTCCGCTTGGGGGGACGCCCCGACTCTAATTCGAGAGCGCTGCGCGCTCGCAGTGCCCTTCAACGTGTCATCGCGGCCCCGCTACCCTTGTCGTCCGGGGCACCCCACACTTGTCATCCCGGACTTGTTCCGGGGTCCCCGCAAAGTATCGAAGAACTTTGTGGGGTGGTGTTCCGGGATCTCGGACGTAGTCCGTGTGCCCCGCCAGGGGCACCCTTTCAGGGTGCATGGGACTGTGTCCCAGGATGCCGGAACAAGTCCGGCATGACCGGGGGTGGATCTCGGACGTAGTCCGTGTGCCCTGCCAAGGGCACGCCTGCGGCGCGCATGGGACTGGCGTCCCAGGATGCCGGAACAAGCCCGGCATGACGGGGGGTGGGTATGCCGGAACAAGTCCGGCATGACGGGGGGAGGCGATGCCGGAACAAGTCCGGTATGACGGGGGTGGCGAACGTTGCGGGAATCGGTAGGGTTGCCGCGTGGCGGGTTTTCGGAAGTCTGGGTGCGCGCCGTCCGGGGCCTTTGAGTTCGAGGCCGCCGGGCTGCGGTGGCTCAACGTTCCTGGGGGAGCGCGCGCCGTGGCGGTGTTGGATGTCGGCGAATCGTTCATCGTGACTGAGCAGGTGTGTCACGCTCGGCCATCCACGGCGGCCGCCGGAGAGTTCGGCGAGCGGTTGGCGGTCACTCACGATGCCGGGGCGGCCGGCTTTGGGGCCAGGCCGGAGGGTTACGGCGGGCCGTGTTTCATCGGCCAGCTCCCGATGGCGATGCCCCCGGCCGATGCCGCGCCGCGATTGCGCTGGGGGGAGTTCTACGCCGCGTATCGCGTGCTGGATCCGGCCCGGCAAGCGTTAGCCCGCGGCGCGCTGGGCGCTGCCGACATGGATCTGTTCGAGCGCCTGGCCGAGAAGCTGCGCGACGGCCTTTTCGATGATTCCGCCCCGGCTGCCCGAATCCATGGCGATCTGTGGTCGGGCAATGTGCTTTGGGATGCGGCTGGGGCCGTGTTGATAGACCCCGCCGCCCACGGCGGCCACCGGATATCGGATCTGGCGATGCTGGCCCTCTTCCACGCGCCCCACCTGGAAACGATCTGGGACGCCTACGAGTCCGCAACCCGAAGGCTGCCTGACCATTGGCGCGAGTTGGTCCCGCTGCACCAAGTCAACCCGCTGCTGGTCCACACCGCCCTGTTCGGCAGCGGCTTTCGCGGCGCGGCCATCAGCGCCGCCACGCAGTACCTGTGAACGAAGCTCGCCCCCAGTTATGAGGCCGGCGGGGCGGTCCAATCCTCGCTCTCCAGGCCCGGCACACGGGAGAACTCAGCCAGGTTGCGGGTGACGACGACCAAGCCGCGAGAACGGGCGTGGCCCGCGATCAATGTGTCCTGCGGGCCGATGGATGCGCCTACTTGGGCCAGCTTTCCGGAAATCCGACCCGCGTGGTGGGCGGCGGCGCGGTCGAAGGGCAGCACTTCGACCAGGGACAGCAGAGATTCGACCTTCTGGGTGTCCTTTTCGGGTGCGCGGGACCTGGCCAGGCCATGCTCCAACTCCGCCACGCTAACCGTGGACACAGCTAGTTGGCCGGTGGCAGAGCGCAGGCGTGGACGTAGCTGTGCGGGGCCGTGCCGGAGCAGCGTGATGAGGATGCTGGTGTCGAGCAGATACGTCAGCTCCACCACTGCTCCCGGTCCTGGATGCTGCCGCGCTCGACGGCGAAGCTTTCGCTGACCGGTTGGAAGGCCTCGAACCAGTCGTCCCAGGACGATCCGACGGGGCTGACCAGACGGCTATTGCCAACCACGCGAATCTCGACTTGGCGCACGTTATCGGGCAGCGCGACGCTCTTCGGTAGACGTACGGCCTGCGTCCGGTTGTTCCGGAACACCGTGGTGACGACCAACTCTCCTCCTTGTATCTCCAATAAGTATATCCCAAGTCGGGAGGGTCCAGCCAAACTTGTCTGAGGTTGGCCGGGCTCGCAGGCTTGCCCGGCTGTTGCCCCAGGAATGCGAAAACGGCGCCCACCGGGGTGGACGCCGTTCGCGTTGCTTTGTCAGCCGATCAGGCCCGCGCCGAAGATGGGCGCGAAGACGACTGCGACGATCGTCATCAGCTTGATCAGGATGTTCATCGACGGGCCGGAGGTGTCCTTGAACGGGTCGCCCACGGTGTCGCCGACGACGGCTGCCTTGTGGGCCGAGCTGCCCTTGCCGCCGTGGTTGCCTTCCTCGATGAACTTCTTGGCGTTGTCCCAGGCGCCGCCCGCGTTCGCCATCATGATGGCCAGCAGGACGCCGGTCACCAACGCGCCAGCGAGCAGGCCGCCGAGGGCGTTCGCGCCGAGGATGATGCCGACGGCCAGCGGGGCGATGATGGCCAGCAGGCCCGGAGCGATCATTTCTTTCAGCGCCGCCCTGGTGGAGATGTCCACACAGCGGGCGTAGTCGGGCTTCGACGTGCCCGCCATGATGCCCTCGTCCTCGCGGAACTGGCGGCGGACTTCCTCGATCATCTGGTTGGCCGCCTTGCCGACGGAGTTCATCGTCAGGGCGCCGAACAGGAACGGCAGCATCGCGCCGACGAACAGGCCGATGACGACCAGCGGGTTCAGCAGGTCGATGTCTTTCAGGCCGACCACCTGGGAGTACGACGCGAACAGGGCCAAGGCGGTCAGCGCGGCGGAGCCGATGGCGAAACCCTTGCCGATGGCGGCGGTCGTGTTGCCCACGGAGTCGAGCTTGTCGGTGATCTTGCGCACGTCCGAAGGCAGTTCGCTCATTTCGGCGATGCCGCCGGCGTTGTCAGACACGGGGCCGTAGGCGTCGACCGCCACGACCATGCCCGTCGTCGACAGCATGCCGACCGCGGCCAGCGCGATGCCGTACAGGCCCGCGAAGCCGTTCGCCACGAAAATGCCGACGGCGATGCACAGGATCGGCCACACGGTCGAGAGCATGCCCACGCCGATGCCGGAGATAATCGTCGTCGCCTCGCCCGTCTCGGACTGCTTGGCGATGTGCTTGACCTGCTTGAAGTCGGACGAGGTGTAGATCTCGGTGATCTTGCCGATGGCCACGCCGACGACCAAGCCCGCGATGATGGCGATAGCCGAGTTGAAGTTGCCGAAGAACAGGTAGCTCATCACCAGCGCGGCGACGATGACGATGCCGCTGCTCACGTACGTGCCGACGTTCAACGCGGCGGCGGGGTTGCCGCCCTCCTTGCCGCGCACGAAGAAGATGCCCACGATGGAGGCGAGGATGCCGACGGCGGCCAGGAACAGCGGGAACACGGCCCCTTCGACTGGGGGCAGCTCGAAAGCGGCGCCGAACGACGGCGTCACCGTCGGGATGACGATGGCGAGCGTCACGGCGGAGATGATCGAGCCCACGTAGGACTCGAAGAGGTCTGATCCCATGCCCGCGACGTCGCCGACGTTGTCGCCCACGTTGTCGGCGATGACGGCCGGGTTGCGCGGGTCGTCTTCAGGGATGCCGGCCTCGACCTTGCCCACCAGGTCGGCGCCGACGTCAGCAGCCTTCGTGTAGATGCCGCCGCCGACGCGGCCGAACAGCGCCATCGACGAGGCGCCCAAGCCGAAGCCGGTGATTACGGCGACATTGTCGAAGCCGAGCAGGATGATGAAGATGTAGCCCAACCCCAGTAGGCCCAGGCCGACCACCGCCAAGCCCATGACAGCGCCGGAGCGGAACGCCACCTGCAGCGCTTTCGGCATGCCGCCGTCGTTGGCCGCGTTGGCGGTTCGCACGTTGCCCCAGGTGGCAACCGTCATGCCGAAGAAGCCGGCCAGCACGGAGAAGACCGCGCCGTTCACATAAAGCAGCGCCGTGGTCCACCCGATGCTCGGGATGAAGCCCAGCACCAGTGCGACTACGACGATCAGCGCCACCATGTACTGGTATTCGCGCTTCAGGAACGCCATAGCTCCGGTGCGGATGAAGCCAGCGATCTCGGACATGCGGTCGTTGCCTTCTGGGCGCTTCTTGATCCAGGCCGCGAGGCCGAAGGCCACGAGCAATCCGACCACCGCGAAAATCGGCGTCAGTATCACCAGGGGGGCGAAAGGTCCATTCATCTATTTCTCCTCAAGTCGTCCTCGGCTCCAGGTGCCGAGCATGGGAGTAGGGCGCGCTCAGCAATGATGCCCACTTCCAACCCAGTAGCGTAAGGCCCCGGCCTGACAACGGCCAACCAATTTCATTAATTGGGCGTGGCGACTACTGCTGATGCTGCCGGTATGACGCGGGCACGGCATTTTGTTAAGCTGGACGTTGTGAAAAATCCGTCACTGCTCGCTGCCAGCGTGCTCGATGCCCCGCTGACGGAATCTGACGCTTCCACGCGCACCCGCGTCGCGCGTTCCATCCTGCAGTATGGTCCTTCCACGGCGAACGAGTTGGCCAGCCGGCTGCAACTCACCCCTGCTGCGATCCGGCGGCATCTGGGCGTGTTGCTCGAAGTCGGCCATCTTTCCAGCCGCGAGAAGCGCGTCTATGGGCCGCGCGGCCGGGGGCGCCCGTCCAAGGTGTTCGAGTTGACGGACTTGGGCCGCTCGCAGTTCTACCAGGCCTACGACGAGCTGGCCATCCACGCGTTGGACTACCTCAAGCAAGTCGCCGGGCCCGAGGCCATTGAGCGGTTCGCGGCGTCGGTGACCGGCGAGGTCGAATCGCATTTCGGGGCCATCCGCTCCGAATACGCCACCGCCGCGCAGGCGCTTGTCGAGGCGCTCACGCTGGAGGGATTTGTTGCCAGCTTGCAGCCAGTGGCCACTGGGGTCCAGCTATGCCAGTACCATTGCCCGGTGGCGCATGTGGCGGCGGAATTCCCGCAGCTGTGCGAGGCGGAGACGAAGGCGTTCGCCAGGCTGCTCGGCTCGCACGTGCAACGCCTGGCGACCATCGCGCACGGTGATGGCGTGTGCACTACGCATGTGCCGAAACCGGTGGAAAAGTAAGGGGGATAAGTGACGCAAGCAGCACCCGGTTTGGGGGCGACGCAAGACGAACACTTGGCCGCGCTCGGGGCGTACCAGTATGGCTGGCACGATTCCGACGCGGCTGGGGCGGCGGCCAAACGCGGCTTGGACGAAGAAGTCGTCAGGCACATTTCGGCGCTGAAGGGTGAGCCGGAGTGGATGCTTCAACTGCGGCTCAAGGCGTTGGAGTTGTTCCGCGCCAAGCCCATGCCGACGTGGGGCGCGGAGCTCAACGAGATCGACTTCGACTCCATCAAGTACTATGTGCGCTCCACGGAGAAGCAGGCGGCCAGTTGGGACGATCTGCCCGACGACATCAAGAACACCTACGACCGCTTGGGCATCCCCGAGGCCGAGAAAGCGCGCTTGGTGGCCGGCGTCGCCGCGCAGTACGAATCCGAGGTGGTCTACCACAAGATCAACGAGGAACTGGAGCGCCAAGGCGTCATTTTCTTGGACACCGACACCGGTTTGAAGGAGCATCCGGAGATCTTCGAGGAGTACTTCACCTCCGTCATCCCGGTCGGCGACAACAAATTCTCCGCGCTCAACACCGCTGTCTGGTCCGGCGGCTCGTTCGTCTACGTGCCGAAGGGTGTGCACGTCTCCATCCCGCTGCAGGCTTACTTCCGGATCAACACCGAAAACATGGGCCAGTTCGAGCGGACGCTGATCATCGCTGACGAGGGCAGCTATGTGCATTACGTCGAAGGCTGCACCGCGCCGATCTACTCGTCCGACTCGCTACACGCCGCCGTGGTGGAGATCATCGTCAAGAAGGACGCGCGGGTGCGCTACACGACGATTCAGAACTGGTCCACCAACGTCTACAACCTGGTCACCAAGCGCGCCACCTGCGCGGCCGGCGCGACGATGGAGTGGATCGACGGCAACATCGGTTCCAAGGTGACTATGAAATATCCGGCCGTTTACCTGCTGGGCGAGCACGCGCGCGGCGAGACACTCTCCATCGCGTTCGCGGGCGCCGGGCAACACCAAGACGCGGGCTCGAAGATGGTGCACCTCGCGCCGCACACGTCCAGTTCGATCGTGTCCAAGTCTGTGGCGCGTGGCGGCGGCCGCTCATCGTACCGCGGCCTGGTCCATGTGAAAGACGGGGCGAGCCATTCCGCTTCGTCGGTGCGCTGCGACGCGCTGCTGGTGGACACCGTGTCCCGCTCCGACACCTACCCGTACGTGGATGTCCGCGAGGACGATGTCGAGATGGCGCACGAGGCCACCGTTTCCAAAGTCTCCGCCGACCAGCTCTTCTACCTGATGAGCCGAGGCATGAAAGAGGACGAGGCGATGGCGATGATCGTGCGCGGCTTCGTCGAGCCGATCGCCCGGGAACTCCCGATGGAATACGCCCTGGAACTCAACCGGCTGATCGAGTTGCAGATGGAAGGGGCGGTCGGATGAGCGCCCTGCAAGCCGCGACGGAGACTGTCGCCTCACACCTGCATCCCACGCCAAGCTTCGATCTGGCCGATCACCCGCTGCCCACTGGCAAAGAGGAAGTGTGGCGTTTCACCCCACTCGCGCGGCTGAAGCCGCTGCTCACGGGGGAGTTCTGCGACGCGTTCCTGGATTGGCAGGACAACATCCCCAGCACGGTCATCCGCGGTGAGATCACTCTCGCCGAGGCCGCGGAGCTCGGGGTTCCCGCGCCGATGGACCGCATCGCCGCGATGGCCGTGGACAAGGCCAAGGACGCTGTGCTGATCGATGTTCCGCGTGGGGCCGAGATCGCCGAGCCCATCGTCATCAGCCTGCGCGGCCCGGGCGCGGATGCCACGGCGTTCGGCCAATTCGTGTTCAAGATTGGCGCTCACTCGTCGGCGACGATCGTGTTGCGCCACACCGGCTCGGTGCGCTACGGCGCGTCGGTGTCCGTGCTGGTCGGAGAGGAGGCGAAGCTCAACTTCGTCTCTCTGCAAGACTGGACGGACGACGCCGTCCACGCTGGGCAGCATTCCTTCCGCATCGGGCGCGGCGCCCAGGTCAAGTCGGTGACGGCGTCGTTGGGCGGTTCCCTGATCCGCCTGATGGAGACGGCCAGCTTCGACGGGCCGGGCGGCGAGTTGGAGCAGTTCGGCGTGTACTTCGTGGACGCGGGCCAGCATGTCGAACACCGCCTGTTCGTGGACCACAACCAGCCCAACACGGCGTCCAACGTCGACTATCGCGGCGCGTTGCAGGGCAAAGGCGCGCAGGCGGTCTGGGTGGGCGACGTCCTGATCCGCAAGGTTGCCGAGAACATCTCGACGTACGAGTCGAACAAGAACCTCGTCCTCACGGACGGCTGCCGGGCCGAATCGGTGCCCAACCTGGAGATCGAAACCGGGGAGATCCAAGGCGCCGGGCACTCGTCGACGACGGGACGTTTCGACGACGAGCAGCTTTTCTACCTCCGCTCGCGGGGCATCCCGGAGGCGGAGGCGCGCAGGCTGGTGGTGTACGGGTTCTTCACCGACATCATCCGCCGCATCGGCATCGCCGAGATAGAGGAGCGCCTGATGGAGGCGCTGGAGAAGGAATTGGAGCAAGTACTGTGAGCACGTTGGAGATCAAAGACCTGCACGTCGAGGTGGAGACGGAGTCCGGGCCGAAGCAGATCCTGAAGGGCGTCGACCTGGTGGTCCGCTCGGGTGAGGTGCACGCCATCATGGGGCCGAACGGCTCGGGCAAGTCGACCATGGCCTATTCCATCGCGGGGCATCCCAAATACACGATCACGCAGGGTTCGGTGAAGCTGGATGGCGTGGAGTTGACGGGCCTGAGCGTGGACGAGCGGGCGAAAGCGGGGCTCTTCCTGGCGATGCAGTACCCCATCGAGGTGCCGGGCGTCTCGGTGGCGAACTTCCTGCGCACGGCCAAGACCGCCTTGGACGGCGAGGCTCCCAAGGTCCGCACGTGGGTCAAAGACGTGAACGCCGCGCTCGACAGGCTGGGGCTCGACGCCACATTCAGTTCCCGGTCACTCAACGAGGGTTTCTCCGGCGGTGAGAAGAAGCGCAACGAGATTGTGCAGTTGGAATTGCTGAATCCGAAGTTTGCGATTCTCGACGAGACGGATTCCGGGCTGGACATCGACGCGTTGCGCATCGTCTCCGAAGGCGTGAACCGATACACCTCCCAAGGGGACCGGGGTGTGCTGCTGATCACGCACTACACGCGCATCCTCAACTACATCAAGCCCGACTTCGTGCACGTGTTCGTCGACGGCCGCGTGGTCGCCGAGGGCGGCCCGGAACTCGCCGAGAACCTGGAAGTCGAGGGCTACGACAAGTTCCTGAAGCTGGCCGGGGTGTGACACGGCCGGAATCGAGGCAGACATGACAGCTCAGTCGGACGCGTTGGCGGCGGTCCGCGCGGATTTTCCCATCCTCGCCCGCGAGGTCAACTCGGAACCGCTGACATACCTGGATTCGGCCAACACCTCCCATAAGCCGCGCCAGGTGGTGGACGCCGTCGCCGAGCATTACTTGCGCCACAACGCCAACGTCGCCCGGGCGATGCACACCTTGGGCGCGGAGGCGACAGCCGCTTTCGAAGGCGCCCGGGAGAAGGTGGCCCGGTTCGTCGGCGCCGCCCAGCCGGCCGAGATCGTCTTCACCAAGAACGCGTCGGAGGCGTTGAACTTGGCCGCGCACACGCTGGGTGCCGGTTTGCGCCCTGGCGACGAGATCGTGACGACCGTCATGGAGCACCACTCCAATATCGTCCCTTGGCAGTTGCTGGCCGAGCGCTCCGGGGCCACGCTGCGCTGGTTCGACATCACCGCGGACGGGCGCCTCGATTTGGAGAAAGCGCGTGCGGAGAACCTCATCAACGAGCGCACCAAGATCGTCACGCTGGCCTGGGTTTCGAACGTGCTGGGCACAGTGAATCCGACTGCTGAGGTCGCCGCCGCGGCGCACGGCGTCGGCGCGACCGTGGTGGTGGACGCGTCACAGGGCGTGCCGCACCTGCCCACGGATGTGGCGGCGCTGGGCGCCGACTTGGTCGCGTTCACCGGCCATAAAATGCTCGGGCCGACCGGGATAGGCGTACTGTGGGGCCGCTACGACCTGCTGGCCGCGCTGCCGCCATTCCTCGGTGGGGGAGAGATGATCGAAGTGGTCCGCATGGCCGGTTCGACGTATGCCCCGCCGCCGCATCGTTTTGAGGCGGGCACGCCGCCCATCGCCCAAGCGGTGGGGTTGGGGGCCGCCGTCGAGTATTTGGAAGGCGTGGGTATCGCGGCCGTCGCAGCGCACGAGCATTTGCTCACCGAATATGCCCTGCAGCGGCTGCATGCCACCGCCGGCGTCCAGATCCTGGGCCCGCAGACCACGCAGGACCGCACCGGGGCGATCTCGTTCACCCTTGCCGCCGGGGATTTGGAGATCCACCCGCACGACCTGATGCAGTTGCTCGACGGCCGCGGCATCGCGGTGCGCGGCGGCCACCATTGCGCCCGGCCGCTGCACGAACGGCTCGGCATCCAAGCCTCCACGCGCGCGTCCGTGTATCTGTACAACACCCGCGCGGACATCGACCGGCTGGCGGACGGGTTGGCCTATGTGCGCGACTTCTTCGGGAGGCGGCTGTGAACGCTGAGGATCTTTACCAGGAGATCATCCTGGACCACTACCGCGCCAAGCACCACTCCGGGTTGCGCGAGCCGTATGCCTGCCAGGTCTCCCACGTGAATCCGACCTGCGGCGACGAGATCGAGTTGCGCGTCAACCTGGACGGCGGCGTCGTCGCGGACGTTTCCTACCTGGCCCGCGGCTGTTCGATATCGCAGGCTTCGGCATCCGTCATGAGTGACCTCGTGATCGGCAAGACAGTCGAGGCCGCGTTCGGGCTCAGCGACGAGTTCACGGAATTGATGCACTCACGCGGCGATTTGCAGCCGCAGTGGGAGGACGAGTTGGAGGATGCCGTGGCGTTTATCGGCGTCGCCAAGTTCCCCGCCCGCGTTAAGTGCGCCCTGCTCGGCTGGTCCGCTTTCAAGGACGCCGCGCTGCAAGCCTTGGAATCTGGAACGGCCACCGCCACGAAAGGAGTTCCCCATGCCGGATGAAAGCCCCAACGCGTTGCCCAGCGAGGACGAGGTCGTTGAAGCGCTGAAAGACGTCGTCGATCCCGAGCTGATGGTCAACATCGTCGACTTGGGTCTGGTGTACGGCGTGCAGGTGGACGAGAACGCCGTGGCCACGATCGATCTGACGCTCACCACTCCCACCTGTCCGCTGACGGACCGCTTGGAATGGGACATCCGGTTGGCCTTGGAAGGCCTGGTGAACGCGGTCAACATCAACTGGGTGTGGCTGCCGCCCTGGACGCTGGAGAACATCACCGAAGACGGCCGCGAACAGTTGCGGGCGATCGGCTACAACCTTTGACCGTGAGCGCTGCTGCGCTGGAGCGCTCTGGTCACTTCAGCACAAACCCGGCGAACGGGTCTTCGTCTGCTTCGCTGCGCAATTCGGGGCACTTCTCGATGACGGCCTTTACGCGCTCCACGGCTTTCTTGACCTCGGTGTAGGCGACCGTGAAGGCTTCTTCCGGGTGGCCGTATGGGTCGGCGATATCGTCGATTGCCGGGTCGTCGGGAGGATACACCGCCCGGGCGGCGGCGGCTTTCCGGATGAGTTCGGAGACGGATTCGGCTGTCACCAACTCAGCCAGGCGGGCGAACTCCAAGATGGTGAAGGTGCGTTTGATCGCGGCGGGCGATTCCTCGGCGATCCAGGCGCGCTGCCGCCGCGTCATCGTCAACAGCAACTCGGCGCCGGCGATCAGCTTGCCGTCCAGCTGCCGGGCCGCGAAGCCGGCCGGGTCGATGCCGTCGGCCTTGAGGTATTGCGTCATCAACTCGTGCACGGGCCAGCCGACGACAGCCCCGACTCCGGCGCTGGACAGGGAGAAACGCTCGCCGAGTGCTTCCGCCAGCAGATACTGGGCCACTGGCGAGCGGCAGATGTTCCCGTGGCAGACCGTCAGGACGGTGAACTCACCGGGCACGCCGACCTGCCTGGCTCGCCGCCTTGCCGTTCTTCTCCCGCTGTTCGGTGGCGGATTCGGTGCCGTCTTCGTAGTAGCCGTACTCGTAGTAGTACCCGTACTTCGATCCACCCAGCGAGCGGCGGTCGCGGCGTAGCTTGTTGATGACGATGCCGATCGCTTTGCCCTTGGCCGTGTCGATTGACTCCAGGGCGGCCTCCAACTGCGGCACAGTCGTGGAGCGTGCCGTCGCCACCACCAGCGCGCCGTCCGTCTGGCGGGCCAGGATGGCGGCGTCGGTGACCGGCAACAGCGGGGCGGAGTCGATGATGATGTAGCGGAAGAGTTTCGACGCTGTGGCGACGAGTTGCACCATGGCGGTCGAGGCCAAGAGTTCCGACGGATTGGGTGGGATCGCGCCCGAAGCCATGACGGTCAGATTCGGCACAGACGTCTGCTGCAGCACGTCGCCGGGGTTGGCCTTCCCGATCAACACCGTTGTCAGGCCCACATTGCTTTCCAGGCCGAGATACTTCGCGATGCGGGGGCGGCGCAGGTCGCCGTCGACCAGCAGCACCGTCTCGCCGGCCTCGGCCAGCACCGTCGCCAGGTTGAGCGAGATCGTCGTCTTGCCTTCGCCGGGCACAGACGAGGTGACGACGAACGCTTGGCCGCCTTCTTGCCCGGCGTTGATGAATTGCAGGTTGGTGCGCAGGCGGCGGTAGTCCTCCGCGGTGAGTTTGGAGACGGACGCGCGCCCGGCAGTGGTGGATTCCAACTCGGGGTCCATGCCGATGCGGCCCATGATCGGCGCGTCGGTGATTTCGGTGATTTCGTCTTCGTCGTGGATCCGCTTGTCGAGCACATAGCGCAACAGCGCTTGGCCGAGGCCCAGGCCGAGGCCGATAGCGAGCCCCATGATCAGGAAGTTGCGCTCCTGCGGGAAAGAGTGGCCGGTCGGCGGCACCGCTTCGGCGATCACCGTGGCCCGCACGAGGTTCTTGCCGTCCGTCGACGTTGGGGACAGGTCGGAGACGGCGTTGACCAGCGAACGCCCCACGGCGTTGGCGATCTGCGCGGCGGAGTCGGCGTCGGCGGCGCGGGCGGAGATTTGCATGATGGCGGTGCCCGTCGGCACGGAGACGGAGACGAAGCCGGCCAAGCGCGATGACGTCATATCGGCGAGTTGAAGCTCGGAGATAACCGGGTCGAGCACCAGCGGTGTCGTGGCGACCTTGGCGAACGAATCCACCTGGTTTTGCGAATAGTTGGCGCCAGAGGCCAAGTCGCCGCCGGAGTTGCCGGTCAGCACGGTGAGGAAAACCTGCACCTGGGCCGTGTACGCCTTCGGCAGCGTGTAGACCAGCACGGCCGCCACTGCCAAGGAGGCGATTGTGATGGCGGCGATGCTGCGCCAGAAGCGCCGCAACACGCCTATGTAGTCACTGAACTCCACCTAGGGGACTCCTCTGCTCGCGCGTCTTGGCCAACTTTACTCACACTGTCCCGCATGCTGACACGCCCGCGCCGAAAAGTGTGAGGCTGAGCTTAAGGCTGGAGTGGGTAGTTTCCTCTAGCACACTTGGTGTGGAATCCACCTCGCCTGGTCGGCATTCAGGATAGACTCGGTGAAAACCTGTGACCCCAGTTGCTCGCTTTTGGAGGAAAAGATCAATGCAGTCACCCCGTAACCCGATACGCGTCATCGTCGGCGCAGTGGCGCTAGGCTTGCTCACTTTGGGCGCGCCGGCAACGCTTGCCCACGCCGCGGACGCCTCAAGCAGCCCCGATTCCGCTGTCCAGTTGACGCTGGGCACCGCCGTCACCGAAACCCTGTCCACCACCGGCACCGCGACAACCGACACTGATTGCTATCAGTTCGACACCACAGCCGACGGCATTGTCACCTTCGAACTGTCATCGCAGTCGATGTCCGGCACCAGCAACGCCTACCGGTGGGCGATCCTTTACCAGAACGCCGACGGCGGCTGGAGTACGAAGGGATACAACTTCACCGCCGCGAATCAATATGCCGGGGTGTCCTACGCGCTGCCGTTGACGGCCGGCCACTACGTAATCCAGATCTACGGCGAATCCAGTTGGCCATCCTGGGGGAAGACATACACCCTGAAGGCGAGTTTCTCCGCGTCCGCCATTGAGGTCGAACCGAATTCCAAGATCACCACGGCCACGCCCGTGACGCTGGGCACGACTTACGCCGGCTCCAATTTCGCTTATGGCGACGCCACGGAAGACCAGGACATTTACAAGTTCACCTTCCCGTCGACCGGCAAAGTCGGCCTCACGTTCACCTTCGCCAGCCTTTCGGGCTCCGCAAAGGCCTATACGGTGCACATCACGGATGCTTCGTCCAACCCTTACGCTTCCTGGACCGTGGCCGCGAACCAGTCCAGCGGAGCTTGGACGGCCGACAATGACTTGTACCTGGGCGCCGGCGACTACTACCTGTGGATCCAGGGCGAGAAGGCGGATCCGTCGTGGGGCGTCAAGTACCAGGTCAAGGTGACGCATACCGCCGCCACCGCCGAGACCGAGTTTAACGACACCTACTCCACCGCCGACACCATCACGCTCGGCACCGCATACAAGGGCTCGGCCCTGACAGCCAAGACGGATCCCGATTCCGGCATCAAGACCGATCACGACTTTTACAAGTTCACGGCCACGGCCGCCGGACAGTTGAAGATCGACTTCACCTATCCGCAGAGCTCCTCGACCGCTGAGGCATACCGCTTGCTGGTCACCAGCAGCAGCAGCCCCACCAGCTCGACCGTCGCGAACTTCACTTACGCGCAGTTGACCGCCAACCAGTACAACGGGTCGCTGATCGCCAACACCTACCTCGGAGTCCAACCCGGCGACTACTACCTGCGCGTGATCAGCGCTGAGGGCAAGTACGGATGGGGCAAGACCTACACGTTGAAGGTGACCGTCGATTCGTCGGTCAGCGGCGAGACGGAGCCGAATAACTCCATCAGCCAAGCGACCGCGCTGACACTGGGACAAACCAAGGTGGGTTCTTCGTCCACTGTGGCTACGTGCCAGAACAGCTCGTCCGACACTGGCTACGACTGCGACCGGGACATCTACAAGTTCACGACGACGGCCGTTTCGAAGGTCACGCCGACCTTCACCTTCGCCAACCCGGGCGGCACCTCGTCGGCGACGGCGTATTCGTTCAAGATCACAAATTCATCCAGTGTGACCTACCACGAGTTCACGGTCACCAACGGCCAGTATTCCGGCTCGTGGCTGTCGAACTACGACATCTATTTGCCCGCCGGCGACTGGTATGTGTGGATCGAAGCCGTTCCCAGCGCCGCGGTTTGGGGCAAGACGTACACCGTCGGTGTGTCTGCGACCGCGTCGGCGAACACCGAATCTGAGTTGAACAGCACGGTCGCCACCGCGAACCCCGTGGCACTGGGCGCGACCATCAAGGGGTCGTCGCTGCTGGCCGGCGGCGCGGACAACGACTACTTCTCGTTCAACGCCACGGCCGCGGGCACCTATAAGCTCAACTTCACCTTCCCGCAGTTGTCCGGCACGGCGACCGCGTTCAAGGTCCAGGTGCTGAAGAGCGCGACCGAAGCAGTCACGAACCAGCGCGAAGTCAAGGCGAACGAGTACGCCGGGACATGGACGGCGGATTTGCCGGTCTACATCCAAAGCGCGGGCACGTACTACATCTACGTGCGCGGCGATTCGACGCTGGCAGGATGGGGCAAGACGTACAACGTCGGCATCTCAAAGTCTCCGCTGACGACGGCCAAGCCGGACATCACTCCGACAACGGCGATCAACTCCACCAAGGCGGCGCGCAAGGGCACGAAGCTCACGGCGACGACTACCGGCTGGGGGCCAAGCGGCGTGCAGTTGACGTACCAGTGGTACCGCTCGAAGACGAACTCGGCCAGCAGCGAGGACGACTACGTGGCGGTTTCCGGCGCGACTACCAGCACCTACGACCTCAAAGAGGCCGACGTGTTGCGGATCATCCGCGTGAAGGTCACCGGCCAGGTGACGGGCTATCCGGCGGAATCGCAATGGTCTGACCCGGTCGCGATCTATCCGTACTACAACGATGTCCCGCCGACGTACACCTTCTACAGCGACATCAACTGGGCGTACGAGAATGGCATCGTGTCTGCGTCGAATGCCAACTTCGAGCCGGGGCGCGCGATGACCCGTGGTGAGATGGCCGCCTACCTCTTCCGGCTAGCCGGCAACCCGTCGTTCAAGGCGCCGACGAATCCGACGTTCACCGACGTGCCGAAGACGCACACGTTCTATGCGCAGATCGAATGGTTGCGCAGCAAGAACATCACGACGGTCAACGGCCAGTACCGGCCGAGTGATTCGGTGCCGCGTGCGGATATGGCGGCTTTCCTGCGCCGGTTCAACATCTACATCCAGAACGGGTCGGTCAACTTCCCGTCGCCGGCGACGCCCACGTATACCGATGTGCCCAAGTCGAACAAGAACTACAGCGACGTCGAGTGGATGCGGTACAACGGCTTGGCTGCGGCAAACCCGCAGTTCTTCCCGCTGCGCTACATCTCCCGGGGCGAGATGATCGCCTTCCTGCACCGGTACGCGCTGAAGTTCCCGTAGGGTCAGATCTTCGGGAACGCGCTCAGCAGCGGCCCAGGCGACCAACCGCTTGTGCCGCTGCTGATCCGGGAGTCCCCGCTGGCGATCAGCTTCAAAGCGGCATCGACATTGTCGGCGAGCGGGACGGATTGCCTGCCGGTGCCCGCGTAGTAGTCGAGGTAGCGCACCGGTCCCAAGCCCGGGCCGGCGACGATGGCCGCCGGGATGCCCAGGCTTTCCGCGATGATCGCGCCGTGCAGCGACGAGCCCACCACCATGTCGCTGGCAGCGATCCGTTCCAGGACGTCATCGAGTGGCGCGCGGGGGCTGATGGCCTGCGGATGCCGACGGTAGCGCTGCCATTCGTGCAGATTCGGGACGACGGTATAGGCGTGGCGTTTGGCCACCTGCGCCCAGCGCGGCTCCAGGATGGGCAGCAACAGGGCCGGGTCGCCGTAGACCTCGGGGCAGTCGATTCCGCGTTCCAGCAGGAATTCCCGCGTCAGCGGGCCGCGGACGGCGCGCACGTCGAGAGCGGTGAAGGTGTGCATTTCCGGTGGGATGTCACCGTGGCGCCCGGTGCCCCAGATGATGTCGCCGTCTTGGGCGAATTGCAGCGCTGATCCGACCGTCAGCAGCCGGCGGCGCTGCGTAGGCGGCCCCGCGGCGGCAGCGTCCGCGGCCAACACGCCGGCCGCGACACGCGGGCCGAGCAGATCCCCGAAGTTGTTCACGCGCGGGCCGAACCTCAAACGCCTGCCCAGCCGGGGGAAACCATGTCTTCCCACCCAACGCCCGAGCGCCCAGGGATTCCAGTAGAACACGTCGAAGGGGCCAACCCGCTGGATCGTCACCTTGTCAGGCTACTATGGCGGCGTGAGTGTTTCTTGGACGCTGATCGCGATATTTGTCCCCGCGATCGCGTTCTTCCTGTTCGCCAAACCCCCACCTGGCGTGCTGGTGGCCGCGGTGCTGGTGATGGCCGTGTTCACCCGCCCCTTGATTTATTCCGGTTCGGATTGGCCCGAACGCGTCGCCGACATCGCCACCGGGGCTCCCGGAATCACCATGCTGTCAGCGACACTCGTCGTCTTTGCGCTCGCGAACCCGTTGCCGCGCGGCTTTCCCAGCGTGTGGGGGTACGCCTTCCTCAGCCTGATCGGGTTGGCTTTCGGCTACGTCGCCTTTTGGTCGCATTCGCTGGCGGTCAACGTCGGCACTTTGCACCTGGCGCTGTCGCTGCTGGCCTTCCCGGCGGGGTATGCGATCGGCGCCCGCAAGCACACTGTTTCCGACGCCCGTTTCATCGCGACCACAGTGTTGGCTCTGGCCTGCTGCGCGGTGGCCATCGAGGCGTACCAGATGGTGTCTGGCGTGGTCGACGAATTGGGCCGGCCCTCGGCGGCGTTCCAGCACTCGGCGGTGGTGGGAAAGCTCTCGCTCATCATGTTGATCGCGATGCTGCCGCTGTTGCGCCACGAGGATAAGCGGGTGTCGCGGCGGGCGTTCTTGGCTGTGACCATGTGCGCTGTCGCGACGGGTTTGACGCTGTCGCGGGCGAACTCGATCTGCATCGTGGCGGTGTTCGTGGCTTGGGAACTCATCTTGTCGCCCCGTGGCAGGGTGCGCCGCCAAGGCTCGCGCGCGCCGATGATCTTCATCGTGTCAGCGCTGGCGGCGCTGTTCGCTCCCACCATCATCGACCGTTTCCGCACCGATCCCGACGGCGGCGGACGCCCGGAGATGATGGAGGCGGCCCTGACCTACTTACCTGACTACTGGCTGACGGGCACCGGCCCGAACAACTACACGATCGAGTTCATGCGCTTCTCGACGATCGTGATGAAGACCACGCGCCCAGTCCACAATTCTGCGATGTTGCTGCTGCTGGAGTTGGGTGTGTTCATCGCCTTCCTGTACGCGTTACCGCTGCTCGTGGCATGGCTGCGCGGCGCGCGCAACTGGATTGGCAATTTCGACCAACGCCTGTGGGGCCGGTCGCTGGCTATCGGCTTGGTGGGCGTGGGCGCGTCGGCGATGACGGGCTGGGCGTTCATCCAGGAACCGGCGCTGGGATTTCTGTTGTTCGTCACCGGGTACGCCACCGGCCGGTTGGCCGCCGCTGGATTGGAACCGATGGCTGAACCGCTCAGCGACGTCGGGCAAGTGAGCGATAAAGAGCCAAGTACCGCGGTGCGATGACTGTCTTCCAATCGCGCGTGGACATGTCCGCCGGTTCGGGATCGCTGGCTTGTGCGGCCGCGACTGCGGCGCGCAGTGTCTCGCCTGTCAGCGGCGGCGCGTAACGCCGCACCCAGTAGCCGCCGAATTCCGCCTCCATTTCCCGGGCCAGTTCCGAGTCGGACATCAAGACGGGCGTGCCAGCGTCCAGGGCCAAGATGAGCGCGCCCGAGTTGGTGATCTGCCGATAGGGGAGCACGACGAGAGTCGCGGCTTGTATCAGCCCCCAAAGTTCGTCGTCGGGCACGAACCTGTTGTCCACCCGCACACCGGGCCCAGCCTGCGCGGCCAACTCGGCGGCGTAGCCAGGATCGTCTTCTCGTCCGATGATGTCGAGGCCGACATCGCTGGGTCCCCATTCTCCGTAGGCCCGTATCAGATCCTCGATGCCCTTGTAGGCGCGCAACAGCCCGAACAGCAGCAGTTTGGGAGGCTGGGCGCGTTCGACTTTCGGAAGGTGTGCGAATCGGGACCGGTAACTTCCGTGGGGGATGACCGCGGCCGTTGGATCTGCGGCCGCCTGGCGGGAACAGTTGGTCAAATAGACGCGCTGGTCGGCAGGTTTCATCAACTCGAACGTCAGGCGGGACAGCAGTGGTAGGCGGGCGTGCGGAGTGGCGTTGTGGACGGTGCGGACGACTGGCACGCGGCGGATCGCCAACGCCAGCCTCAATGCGGCCGCGAGCAACAGGTTGCGGAGCCGTCTTCTTCTGGTGAATTCCCGCGCGAAGTGCTCCGGAAATTCCACGTGGAAGACGTCGTATGGCGTGGTGAACGCGCTGCGCCAAGTGAACGCCCGCAGGTCGGCCTGATCGCCGACGGCATCCCAGAAAAGCGCCGGGTATGGATTCTGATCCTCTGGGCTCCGCTGTTCACCCACGATCAGCTTGTCATCTGCCGTCAAGTCGCCTCCGAGAATTGTTTGGTTCAGGCTACTATGGTTTCCTCGTTGAGAGGGGCGCGCGAATGGGGACGTTGTCATATTCGTTCGTGGTTCCCACCCATAATTCGGCCGGTTTTGCCTCCCGGCTGTTCGATTCGATTCCGCGCCGGGACGACACCGAAGTCATCGTCGTGGACGATCATTCCGCGCCGGACGAGCTTGCCGCCACGCGCGAACTCGCTGTGGGCCTGCCGAATCTGGTCTTCCTGGAGAGCGAAGGCCGCGGGGCCGGCGCCGCGCGCAACGTGGGGATCGCGGCCGCCCGGGGCCGTTGGCTCGTCTTTCCGGATTCTGACGACTATTTCACCGCGGCTCTGCCCGCCGCCATGGACAAGTACGCGCAGGCCGACTGCGATCTGGTGATGTTCCGGCCCGCAACTGCGGGGGACGTGCCGCGCACTGCCGTCTTCGAGGAGATGTTCGACCGCGGTGACATTGTCGAATTCGGCTACACGCAAGGTTCGATGTGGAGCAAGTTCATCCGCCGGGACTTGGTGGAAGCGCATCGGGTGCGCTGCTCGGAAACGATGGTCTGCAACGACCTGTATTTCTCCGTGCAGGCTTTTGCGGCGTCCGCCAAACCGGTGCTCGATCCGGCCACCATCTACGTGTTGACCGTTCGCCCCGGGTCGCTGGCCATCCGGGAACAACCGCTGGCCGACTTGGTCACCCGGGCCGACGAGGCGGTGCGCGCCACGCAATTCATCCGCAACCACGCCGGGGCCGACTGGCGCAAGGCCGTGCCGAACAGCGGCTACATCCTGCGGGAGGCTTTCGCGTGGCATGGGGTGCCGGGTCTACTGGCCGTCGCCCGCCGCTACGCCGGGCACCACGTCCCGCTGTTTCACGAGCCGGGGCTGGGCAAGCTGCCGAAGCGGGCGTTGAGCGCTTTGTGGGCGGGGACTTTCGGCAAAGCCAAATATGCCGCGGCCCGCACGCGGGGGGAGTGAGCGGCATGGACATCGCCGTCGACGCCCGCAACATTGGAGCCCCTGCCGGGATCGGCCGGTATTCGCGCCGCTTGCTGGAAAATCTCGAAGCGATCGACCCCGACAACAACTACCTGGTGTTGACCGGTGTGCGTTGGCCCACCGATTGGAGGCCCACCAGCCCCAAATGGACTGTGGAAGCGGTAGATTTTCCGGACTATTCCTGGGCGGAGCAGACAGGTTTGGGCAAGTATCTGCGCGCCGCCGGACCCGATCTGACGCACTTCCTGATGCCGCAGCAGCCGGTCGGATTTCATGGCCCGAAAGTCACCACCGTGCACGACTTCACGATGCTGCGACCTGGCGGCGGGCTGCGCCGCGGCGTGAAGCGCATGTTGGGCGGATTCGTCTTCAAGCGGGCCATCGCGGACTCGCGCGCCGTGATCGCGATCAGCGAATACACCAAGGGGCAAGCGATCGCCTTTGCCCCAGCGGCCGCAGATCGGGTGCGGGTGGTTTACGAAGCCGCCGACGACGTGAGCACCGACGTCGAGCCTTGCCAAGTGCCCTTCGACGACTACCTGGTCTATGTCGGCGCACATTATGAGCATAAGAATCTGCTGCGCCTCGTGGACGCCCACCAGGAACTGCTGGCCGCGTGCCCCGGCTTGGGATTGGTGTTCGTCGGCGCCGCCGGCCCAGTGGAGCGCACCCAAGACCACGTTGCGGCCACGCGTGCCCGCAATACGCATTTCACCGGCGTCGTGCCGGACGCGCAGCGCAACTGGCTTTACCAGCATGCCCGGCTGGCCGTGATGCCGTCCTTGGCCGAGGGTTTCGGTTTGCCCGGCCTGGAAGCGATGATCCACCGCGCCCCGCTGGCCAGCTCCAACGCCACCTGCCTGCCGGAAATCTACGGCGACGCGCCCGTCTACTTCGACCCGCTGGACACGGCTGCGATGGCCACAGCCATCGGATCAGTCCTGCACGACGAAGCCTCGCGCGCGGCGATGATCGCCCGCGGCCTGGCCCGCGCGGCCGAGTTCTCCTGGCGCCGCTGCGCGGAGGAAACCCTCGCCGTATATATGGGGTGAGACCCCCGTCATCCCGGACTTGTTCCGGGATCAAACCCCACAAAGTGTCCTCGCTTCGCTGCGGTACTTTGCGGGGGCCCCTGTCTGCCACCAGGCTCTCTTTCCCGTCATCCCGGACTTGTTCCGGGATCTCAGACGAAGTCCGGGCCACCCTTCCGCGCCCAAATCACCGAAACGAAGCCCCAATACGACCACGTCAGGTGCAACGGCAGCACGCGCTTGGTGGCGCTCGAAATCGGCTCGCCCAACAGCCCGCCAAGCCACAACAGCGGCGGCCGGTAGCGCTTGGCGGCGTATTCAACGTTGAGGCCCCAGCCGTGCAGCGTGCGCAGTGTCTCCAGCCATGGCGGTGGCTGCTGGTGGGTGTCGTCGTCGTAGAAGTTGAGCGTGCCCGCCCGGGGCGGGAAGCCGACGGACTCTTCACAGGGGAAGCCCATGTAGAGTCGTCCGCCCGGTTTGAGAGCATCCACCATGGCGCGCAACACCGGCTGCGGTTCGTAGACGTGCTCGAAATTGTGCGAGGAGATGACGGCGTCCATGTCCGAGAACTTGCCGACGCCAGCCGGGAAATCCTCGGGGGAGGTGAGCACGTATTCGTCGGCGATGCCGCGCGGGTCGGCATCTTGCTGATAGTCGCCGATGTCGATGCCGGCGTAGTAGAGGTCGGGCCGCAGCGTCTTCGTGCGCTGCGGGGAGTTTGTGCCACAGCCCACATCCAGCACGTGCGCCCCTTGCGGCAGGCTGCGGATGAACCCGAAGCGTTCGCGCGGGGCCAGCATGGCCAAGCCTGTGAGCAGGATGCGTTCGTTCATCGTCACCTCGCGAATTCTTCCAGGACAGCGGCGAATTCCGCCTGCTGGCGTTCCGGCCGGTAGTTGTTCACCGGCGTCGGGCGGGGCGCCGGCTCGGCCGCGGCCCGGAACGCGTCCACCATCGCGTCGAGCGAATGCGGATCGAAGAATGCGCTGGCGCTGCCTTGGCTGGATTCTTTGAAGGGCGGAATGTCGGAGCAGTAGACCGGGGTGCCGACGGCCAGCGCCTCGGCGATGGGCAGGCCCCAACCTTCATAGAACGATGCCGCGAACAGCGCTGTCGCCCCTTCATACGCGCCGCGTAACGCGGGATCCTCGACCGGGCCGAGGTAGCGGATGCCGTCGGGCAACTCGCCCCAGGCTTGGCGGCCGATCAACAGCAGGTCGAACTGATTGGCCAAGCCAGAACGGTCGAATGCGGCGGCCAGCCCGCGCAGATTCTTGCGCGGTTCGATGGATCCCACCGCCAGGAAGTACGGTTTGGGGTTGGACAGCGGCACCGGTGTGACATCGTCGATGGTGACCACGTTCGACACGATCCGGATTGGCCGCTGCGTCAACTCGCCAAGGTCGGCCGCCGAAGACTCGCTCACCGTCACGATGACCGCCGCGGCTTTGAACGTGCGCTCGAACAGCCGGCGAAAGTACAGATCCGATTGGACGCTCGCCGCGCCGGTCAGCTTCCAATACGTCGCGTCGTGCTGCGTGACCGCGGCTCGGGCGAGCGGAAACGTCGCCCCAGGCGGATACGATGGAAAGTACGTCAGCTTTCGCCCGCGCGCGGCCCAAGGCAGGCCGACCGTGTCCGAGAGCAAGTGCGTGACCTTGTTGGCCGCCCCCCAATTAAAGGTGTCGATGCCCCCGACTGCCCTAGCTGAGCGCACCAACGCGCGCGCGTACCGCTCCCATCCAGTAGTGCGCGGGAGCGCCGCCGATCGCGCGTCCAAGAGGACAGGGGCTGGCATCGCACTCCTTATATATATGGGTGTGTTCATCCTAGTGCCGCCCTCTCGTCATGCCAGGTCCGTTCCGGGCATGTTCGGACGTTGGTCCGATCCGTATCCCTTCTCTGTCGTCATGCCGGACTCGTTCCGGCAACCCCCTCCCCGTCATGCCGGACTCGTTCCGGCATCTTGGGACGCAGTCCCATGCACTCCGCAGGAGTGCCCCTACCGGGCACACGGACTTGTTCTGGGATCTTGGGACGCAGTCCCATGCCCCGCGGTGGGGGTGACTGAGGAGATGCTGGATCCGTATACCCACACGTCGTGGTCCGGCTGCCGCCTGGCTGCTACGATGACGCCAGTCAAAGCCTGGTCCCCAGGGGAGTTCATGGTCATCACCAAAACGCCGTTTCGGATGTCGTTCTTCGGAGGCGGCACCGACATCGCGGAGTACTTCAACGCGCGCGGTGGGGCGGTGCTCTCCACGACGTTCGACAAGTACTGCTACGTGACGGTGCGGCATCTGCCGCCGTTCTTCGACTACCGCAACGAGGCAGCGTACACCGTCATCGAGCGCACGGCGACGCCCGACGAATTCAAGCACCCGGTGATCCGCGAGGCTATGAAGATGCTCGACATGCACGATCTGCGGGTGACTTACGAGGCCGACCTGCCCGCGCGCACGGGCCTGGGCACGTCCAGTTCTTTCGCCGTTGGCCTGCTCGGCGCGTTCTACGGCATCAAGGGCAAGACACCCGACAAGAGGCAGTTGGCCGCCGACGCCATCCACGTCGAGCGGGTGCTCTGCGCCGAGGCGGGCGGCCTGCAGGACCAAGTGGCGGCAGCCTTCGGAGGTTTCAACCGCATCGACTTCTCCGCCTCTGGTTTCACGGTCACGCCGGTGGCGGTTGCCCCCGAGCGGCTGCGGGCCCTCAACGACCGGCTGTTGCTCTTCTTCACCGGGTTTTCGCGCTTCTCCGACCAGGTGCAGCAGCATCTTGTCCAGGCGATAGGCGACCGGACGGCGCAGTTGGACGAGTTGAAGCGGCTCGTGGACGTGGCCCAGGGCATCCTGGAATCGGGTGCGGACTTGGACGATTTCGGACGGCTGCTCGACCAGACTTGGCGGCTCAAGCGCGGGCTCACGCGGCAGGTTTCCAACGACGCCATAGACCAGGCCTACGAAGCCGCTACCGAGGCTGGGGCACTGGGCGGGAAGCTGCTGGGTTCCGGTTCGGGTGGCTTCTTGGTGTTCTACGTGCCGCCCGACCGCCAAGACGACGTGCGCGCCGCTCTTCACGCTTTGATGGAAGTGCCGTTCCAGTTCGAAGACGGCGGTTCGCAGGTGCTCTACTGCGTGCCCGAGACCTACACGAAGGGGATGCGATGAAACCCCAAGCCAGTCAGGTGTTTGAGACTCTGTTCAACCGGCATCCGGCGCTGGAGGATTGCCGTGGCGACATTCTCGCCGCCGCCGAAGTCTTGCTGGATTCGTGGTCTGCGGGCGGGAAGCTGCTGATCTGCGGGAATGGCGGTTCGGCCGCCGATTCGGTCCACATCGTCGGCGAACTCCTGAAAGCTTTCGCGATACCGCGTCCGTTGCCGGCCGACGCCGCCCAAGCCATCCGAACGCGCGCGGGCGACTATGCCGCCGACCGCCTGCAGGGGGCCCTTCCGGCCTTGTCGCTGGCAGCCGAGTTGGGATTGACAACGGCTTTCGCCAACGACGTCGCGCCTGACCTGGTGTTCGCCCAGCAGGTGTACGGGCTGGGCCGCACCGGCGACGCGCTGCTCGCCATCTCCACCTCGGGAAACTCCGCCAATGTGATGCACGCCGTGCAGGTCGCCGATGCCCTGGGCATCCGGACGATCGGGCTGACCGGGGCCTTGGGCGGCAAGCTGGCTACCGTGGCCAATGTGGTGATCCGCGTGCCCGAGACGGAGGTTTACAAGATCCAAGAGCTGCACCTGCCGGTGTACCACGCGCTTTGCCTGGCCGCCGAGCAGGAGTTCTTCGGGTGAAGGCAGTCATCATGGCCGGCGGGAAAGGCACCCGCGTGGCCAGTGTGCGCGCCGACATCCCCAAGCCGATGCTGGAGGTGAACGGCAAGCCCATCCTCGAATACCAACTGGAATGCCTGGCCCGCCAGGGCTGGACGGAAGTGACATTGGTGGTTGGGCACCTCGGACACGTCATCGAGCGGCATTTCGGGCGGGCCTGGGGCGGCATGGAGTTGCGCTACATCGTCGAAGACGAGCCGCTGGGCACCGCCGGCGCGCTGAGCTATCTGCGCGGCGAAGACGACATCCTGCTGATCAACGGCGACCTCATTTTCGACGTCGATCTGGCCCGCTTCGCCGCGTATCACCAGGAGCACGGCGGGTTGGCGACGGTGCTCACCCATCCCAACGACCACCCGTATGACTCGACGATCCTGGCCACCGGAGACGGCGGGCGCGTCACGCGGTGGCTGACGAAAGAAGAGCCGCGCCAGTGGTATCCGAACCGGGTGAACGCTGGCTTGCACATCCTGTCCGCGGCGTTGGTGAACGAGGCGTTCCCGGACGTGCCGGAACGCAAAGACCTGGACCGCGACGTGCTGCGCCCACTGGTGGCCGCTGGCACTCTGGCCGCCTACGATTCGCCGGAGTACGTGCGCGACATGGGTACTCCCGGACGGCTCGCGGAAGTGGGGGAGGCGCTCCGGTCCGGCTTGGTCGCCGCCCGCAACCTCGCCAACCCCCAGCGGGCGGCTTTCCTCGACCGGGATGGCACCATCAACGCCGACGTCGGCTTCCTCACCCACATCGACGACCTGCGCCTGCGCCCTGGCATGGCCGAGTACATCCGCGAACTCAACCGGGGCGGGTATCTTGTGATCGTCGTCACCAATCAGCCCGTGATCGCCCGCGGCGAAGTCACCTGGGCCGAGTTGGAGCAGATCCATTGGAAGTTGGAGACGCTGCTCGGCGAGCAAGGCGCGTTCGTCGATGACATCTTTGTCTGCCCGCACCACCCGGACAAAGGTTTTCCCGGTGAACGCCCGGAATACAAAATCGACTGCCAGTGCCGCAAACCCAAGCCGGGGATGCTGCTGGCAGCGGCCGCAAAGTACAACATCGACTTGGGCTCCAGCTTCATGGTGGGGGATTCCGAGCGCGACCGAGGCGCGGCCCAAGCCGCCGGTGTGCGCTACCTCGACGTCGCCGCAGACCCCCTCACCGTCATCCCGGACTTGTTCCGGGATCTCGGACGAAGTCCGTTGTGGCGTTAGGAGCAGACTGAGGCGCTCAGCGCAGGTTGCGCAGCCGCCTCCGGACTGCCGCAAACTCCGGGAGCAGCAGTGACGCCCCGGTAAACACGGCCGCGCAGACAAGTGCCCCAATGCCCGCCTTCGCGAGCCAGATTCCCCAGCTCGGCCCGGGCAGCAGGTCGCAGAGCCAAGCTGCCAAGAGGTAAGCGACGACGGCCGCGCCCGCCCAGACCAGCAAACGGCCGAAGTAGCTGCGCAGCCGCGCCTCGAAACGCAACCGGAAAAGGACCAGCGGCTCGTACCACGTGTTCGTGGCCAGCCGTGAGATGGGCGTCGCGATCAGCACCCCGGCGATACCCCAGGCCATGCCCAGAATCACGGACAGCACCAGGTTCAACAGCGCCGTTACGAGAATCACCTTGGCCGTCTGCCGGAAAATGCCCGTCGTCTCGCGGTACATGATGACGGGCCGGTGGATGCCTACGACGTAGAAGCCGACGCAGATAGCCAGCACCGTGAGCCAGTCGAGGGTGAAATCGGCGCCCAGCCAGAGCGTGATGAAGTCGTTGAACAGCAGCAGCATCAGCACCGAAACAGCCCCGAACATCCACCCGGCCACCAGGAGGATTTCGTTGAAAACGGCGTACTGTCGCGTGGGCGGATCCCCGGCGTTCAGGTGGCCGATGCTGGCCGTCAGAGCTTCCACGACCACCCAGGTCAGCGCCGTCAACGCCGTCACGATGATGAGGTAGTTGGAGTAGTAGCCCACCACGACGGTGCCGACGATGACCGAGATGATGATGTTGTCGGTGTGGGTCAGGATCACCGAGGCGAACTTGTAAACGCCCAAGTACTTCATGTCGGAGTAGACCTGGGCGCGCTCGGCGGCGGGCAGTTCGTCGCGGCCCAGGTACGGGTAGCGCGAGCGGGAGCGGACGGCCAAGAAGATGTTCATCCCGATGGCCACGCCGAGTTGGATGAGCAGGTAGCCGGTGAACGACCTCCACACCAGCAGCGCCGCGAGCTGCAACCCCGCGCGCGCCAGGGCCGCCGCGATGTTGGCCTGGTGCACGATCCAGATCTGCTGGTCGGCTTGCAGCAGTGCGATCCGGTGCGCGTAGAAATAGGTCGCCACCACGCCCGCCAAAGCCAGCAGATAGTAGCCGTAGTATGCGTTGTCCCATTGCGGCAGGTTCACGACGACCGGCAGCAGCGGCGTCAGCGCCCCGCCGAGAACGGCGATGCCCACCCCGAGGATCGTGTACACGCGGCGATACAGGTTGACCAGTGCCGACACTTTCCGCTCGTCGCGTTCGCGCAGCGGACGGTACATGGCGAAGACCATCGCTGTGCCGAATCCCAGGTCTGCCAGCGAAAGAACGTTCAGCACGTTGGTGTAAAGGCCGTTCAGGCCCAGGATTTCGAGGCCCAACTGCCACACGAAGACGGTGCGGACCGCGAAAGACGTGACGAACGCGACAAGCTGTGAGGCCACGCCGTAGGCCGTGTTGCGCAGGCTCTTGCGCGTGCGTCCGTCCGCCACGAGAGCCAGCCTACCGCCGGGCCAGGGAGCGGATCGCGAAGGGCACGAAGCGCGGTCCGCGCCGCAGATAACGCCCGGCCAGCCGGCGCGGCTCGTGGGCGAGGCGCCAGACCCATTCCAGGCCGAGGCGCTGCAGCCAAACCGGGGCGCGCTTGGCTTTGCCAGCGGCGAAATCCGCTGACGCCCCGGCCATCATGTAGACGCCGTCGGGCAGTGATTCCTGCCAGGTCGCGAACCACATTTCTTGTTTGGGCGCGCCCAGGCACACGAACACAACACGGGGTTTCCAGGCGGCCAACTCGGCGACCGTTGGGGCGCTGGCCGGATCGGCGGCGCTGGCCAGCATCGGCAGGCCGAAGCCGCGCAACTCCAGGCCGGGGTTTGCGGCGGTGAGGTTGGCGACCGCGGCTTCGCGCGCCGAATCCTCACCCCCCACGATGCCGACCCGCCAGTGGCGCTCCGGAGCGGCGGCGGCAACGGCGGGCAGGCCGTCCGAGCCGGTCAGCCGGTTTATTTCCCGCGCCCCCATCGCGCGCGCCAGGGCCACCAACGGCGCCCCGTCGAGCACAACGATGTCGGCCAACTCGTAGGCGCGATGGAAATCCGCGCTGTCCTGGAGTTGCGTCACCACGTCCACGTTCAGCGGGATGACCAGCGTCTTTCCCGGACGGGTGGCGAAGGCGTCCAACAGGGCGGACATGTCCCCGGCAAACACATCCTTGCCCAGCAAGCTGAGCTGGCCTGTGCGGCGGTCGAGTCGGAAGCTGATGGCCATGTCAGGCGGCGCCTCGCCCCGTGAACATGACGACGACCGTCTTGATGACCAGGATCAGGTCGCCGAGCAGCGACCAGTTCTCCACGTACTGCAAGTCGAGCCGCGTGGATTCGTCCCAGCTCAACTCCGAGCGTCCCGACACCTGCCACAGGCCGGTGATTCCGGGTTTGATCAGCAGGCGGCGCTGGTGAGCGGGGGAGTACTGCTCGACTTCGGACGGCAGCGGCGGGCGGGGGCCGACCACGCTCATGTCGCCTTTGAGGACTGTCCAGAATTGTGGGAACTCGTCCAGCGAGTACTTGCGCAGCACCCGGCCCACCCGGGTGACGCGCGGATCTTGGGTGATCTTGAAAAGCGGGCCGTCCTTCTCGTTGAGGTGTTCCAGCTCGGCGCGCAGCTCTTCCGCGTTGGGCACCATCGTGCGGAACTTGTGCATCGTGAAGAGCTTCCCGTTCACACCGACGCGTTGCTGTTTGAAGATCACCGGGCCGCCGTCCTGCAGCTTCACGAGCAGGGCGATGATCGCGTACATCGGCGACAGCAGGATCAGCACGGCGAGCGAGAACACGACGTCCGCGAAGCGTTTCAGGGCGAACTGCCAGCCGCCGAAGCGCGGCAGGTCGACGCGGGTGAGCGAGACGCCCTCGACGGTATGGACGGTGATGCGCGGCCCAGCCACGTCCGTGAGGTTGGTGCGCAACAGCAGTTCGACGGGATACGGCTCCAACTGCCAGGCGAAGCGGCGGGTCTGGCGGCGGTCGAGCCCGTTGGTGATGATGACGGCCGAGAATGTGCCTTTGGCGGCTTCGGCGGCGACGGCGTCGAACCGGAAGCGGGGCAGGTCGGCGTACCAAGCTTCGGAATCCTCCGCGGGTTCTTCTCCGAGGACGCAGACGGCGTTGATGCCGTAGCCGGCGAAAAGAAGATTCTGCTTGTCTCCGGACAGATCCGCGAGGTCGGGTGCCCGTCCCACGATCAATGTCGGGGTGAGGTAGGCGCCGCTGGTGTGTTTGCGGGCCAGCCACTTGCGGGCGATCCAGCGGCCGGTCATCAGCAGGGCAATGCCGAGCGGCAGCGTGGTGACGAAGATCATGCGGGAGAGTTCCGCTTTGAGCAGGAAGGATACGATCGCGGCTTGGCCGAAGACCCACAGGCTGGCCAACACCACCCGCTGGTATTCCTTGATGCCCGCGCCGATGAGTTCGCGGCTGCGCGACAGGCCCACCGAGAGCATCCACATCCAGGCGGCGACCAGCAGCGGGGCGATGACGCCGTACGTCACGCCGGTCAGGCCGGGCATTGTCTCTTCCGTGCCGAAGCGCAGCGAAATAGTTGAGAAGACGGCGACGGTGACGGCGACGAGGTCGATGGCGATGAGCATGCGCTGGTACTTGCGGTGCCAGGCCAACCCGGACCTGGGCACGGCGACGGGCGCCTCGACTGAGGCAGACCCGGCGCTAGACAGCGCTTGGGAGCTCACCTGCCGGAGTCTAGCCGAGCGCTCGGCTGCCAAGCCCGCGATTACGCCGCTGGCGGAAGCACAACTCAACGCGAAGTTGAGGCTGGGTACTGCCTGATCCTGGCCCCTTCCCTGTCATCCCGACCCCCCCACCCCTCGGCCCGACCACCCCACCCCCCGGCCCGGCCACCCCACCCCCGGGCCCCCCCACCCCCCCCCCCGCGCCCGCCAACCCCCCGGGAAACCCGGGAACCGCCCTCGTGGGGCAGAATCACCCCATTGACCCG
>JAISUR010000028.1 GCA_031271975.1 Propionibacteriaceae bacterium | reverse complement strand
CTGCGTTGTCAGGATCACCGTTCGGATTGGAGTCGATGGCGTCAAACACAAGGAGGGCATCGTGCTTGCGTGAGGGGTCTGTGTAGATGCTGGTCATGGGTAATTACTCCTGAGTCTCGTTATTGCTGTGGGCTTGAGCGGCTTTGCGTTCTGCTGCCGCGGAAAAATCGTGTTGGCGCTGTTGGTAGTAGCCTGCGATCCACTCGGCGCTGCCAGTGTCGGACAGTCTTCCAGGCGCGCCATCGGCTCCGAGCAAGTCATGCAGCTCCGTGATGCGCTTGTCGAGAGCAGTGGCCACACCTTTCCCTCTCTTTCGTTCCACGGCCTTTAGGTGTTGCTTTTCCAGGGCGGCCAGTGAATGCTCCACAGACGCCGGATTTTCGGACGCGCGAGAGAAGAACCGATCGACGATGGAGGCGTTGACGTCACCTGAGGCCGCATATTGCAGGCTTTCTCGAACTGCAAAGAGCCGACCGCTCAGATAGGCGGGTGACCTCCTGCCTTCGTCGAGGTGCTGTTTCATTGGATTCTCCTTCAAGTAGGTGCGATTAAGAATGAGCCTGAAAAGGCCGAATCGCGCGCTTGCGCGCTGTCTGGCGATACTCTTGGCGAGCCCGTCGTTGCGTGACTCGACGTGGACTTCGGCACGGGCCCTGCCAAGCGCACGAAGAAGCAAGCCGCGCGGCGGACTCGCCCCTACCAGCGCAGTTCTCAGAAGCGCCTCCACAGTGCCATCTGGGATAGTCTCGCGCCATTTCCTCTCAACTCTGGCCAAATCCCCCGCGCTCTTTGCCAACGCACCAAGGGACGGAAATTCGCGCTCTGCAGGAGTCGCTATGTCAGCAAACCATGCCTGGATGTTTCGCTCGGCATCTGAAAGCGGAACGTCCACCCATGACCTGACCACGAGCCGGGCAACGTTGCCAGAGTAAGTCAACGCAAAGAACCGATCTCCATCCACCGGACCGCGCGGACGGCTGGAAGGATCAAGCGGCGACTCCAACAAACGCTTCACACGGCCAGGATCTGGGTCTTCAAGCAGAGAGAAGACTCCCTCGTTGTCAGAAACACCCTTTACCCACCAGACGGTTGCTGTGTCCCCGAAAAGGCCAAGACGATGGCGGCGGTCCGATGCCAGACCGTTGAACGACTGGACGGCCCTAATGCCGCATGATGGGCAAATGGGGGAGGACTTGAGGCCACCACCTGTGGCTCCGCGCAGAGCCGACGAGAAGTTGGCACTGATTAGAGCTACTTGAGAAGCTGTTGTGCCTGGCACATTCGCGCCTGCTATTGCTTGCGGCAGCTTGTCCACCACCGGACCAGTAGTCCCACATAGCATGCATCGATCGACTCGAGCCTCGCCATCTGGCGAGAGTTGGCCGATCCAGAATGCCTGGGCCGAGGGCATTGAGTGTAGGAACGGTCCCGACTCGACCTGTATGGCGATAGTATCGAGCGCAAGTCGCCCGGCATCAGGGCCGCTGAGTACATCTGCTACACCTGATCCGAGGCCAGGTGAGCCTTGCATGTACCACTTCACGTAGTCCTGAACACCAACCTCCCCGGAAATCTTCACCCATTCGAGAAGTTGGTCGTTAAACGCTTGGCGTCTACGTGCGGCCGTTTCGTCCTCCGCTTGCTGCGTTGAGATCAGCTGCTCAAGGGAATCTCTTTGTGTGCCCGCTGCAGAATCGCGGAGGCGAAGGTAGCCATCCGCCCAGGCGAACCTGCCCGTGTCTTTAGACCAGGCCAATCTGGCAGAATCTGCAACGAGTTGCCTGAGTTCTTCAGGCACCCGAACTCTCTGGGGCAAACCCAGGACAAAAGTCGAGTTGTCACATGCCAAGATCGGTGGAGGGTTGTTGGACCTGACCTTGTTGGGTACCGCGTGCTCGGGGGCCGTTCGACGAGCCTTGCCTCCTGTATCAATGACGTCCTCGTACAGAGACACCAACTGGCACCCGAGAGGCGACGTCAGTATGCGCAAGACGAAGCCGATTCCCTTGATGGCATAGCCAGGCGCCAGAGACGTCTGATGCTGGGCAAGTGCCTGCAGTATCACCTGACACCCCCCTCGCTCGTGGCTCCCATTCGGGGCACCTCCATCCGTCCATGAACTACATCAGCGGCGAACCATCGGTAGGACTCACGACCCCGGGAATCCACTTTGATGGAGTGGATCATGCTGCCCAGACTCACACTCCAATCAATTGCCGGAGTGTCATCGGCCACATCCACATCCGCATGAAGCTCCCTCATGCCGAAAAATGGAGTGCGGAAGGTCTGACCGCGTTCCAACCTTCGCCGGAATTGGTCTCTCCACTTGGCCGGGTTCTGCTCGTCCGCATCAGGATGAACCCACACGTGAGCCAAGACGCGATAGTGCACGTCCCGAAGCATGAGAGTCATTCGCTGCTGGACGTGCTTGTCGACATCAAGGTACCCCTTGTCCAGCGCCTCCCGAGTGATAGGTTTAGCACATTCATTGCGCCGCAAAGTCACCCACTTCACTGGAGCTAGGACTTCTATGGCCTCGATCACCCAGCGGAACTGCGGCTTCCAGAAGACGGAAGACAAGAGTCCATCTGCCGCGGACGGGGTCATGATTGGGTACGACACTCGTTCGGAACTCATTCCGGGTTGGGTGAAGCATGCCCAGTCACCACGCGCCTGGAGCGCCAGTGGCTTCTCGTGAAACTCTGGCATTTTCACACCTGTCCAATCGTGGTGGACTGCCGATGCACTCACCATATGGAGGCCTCCCTACCTGCTCCAGCAACAACTCCGCACACCTCGTCGTACTCGCCTATCCAGCGCCAGGATCCCGAGCCCGACCCGCCGACCTGCTCTGCTGCACCGGGCTGCAACATCCAGCGTTGCAGAGACACAGTGAAACGCCCCAAGAACCTGCGTTGGGCCAAGGTGAGGCCAGAGCCGGGATCGTCATGCAGGCTGGTCAGGATATCCCTGGCCTCTGCTACGTCGGCGGGCGAACCGTACTCGACCACCACCGGAACCGTGTCATCGTCGATCATGTGAAACATCGTGGCTACCTCCTCGAAGTCGAGCCTAGCCCTGGCCATGGACAATTCTCTTGCGGCCGTTTGTGCTGCCCCGGCTGCGATGTTCGGATCCAGAGAATCAAGGGCCTCGTAATAGCGATCAATTCCTTTCGGACTTGTCAGATCGGCCCGCGGCAGTGTGCTCCCTTCCGGGGCATCCACGAACAGGGCCTTGGCCAGGCTTGCGGCCATCTGGTACTCGCCTGGCGGCATATGCCCCTCGGCTGGGTTGAACACCACCACCCTGCCAGGGTGCCTCAGCACTCCTTCACGATTGCATCTTCCGGCACTCTGCAAGATGGAATCTGCCGGAGCGACTGCGCGATAAACCACCGGAAAATCAACGTCGACGCCCGCCTCCACCACTTGAGTCGAGACAAGAATCACAGGACACTCTTGGCCTAAGAGACGTCTAACGGCCTCCAACGTGTCTGCTCGATGCTGGCCACACATCCGGGTCGACAAGTGGAAGACCGGTCTCGCCTCGTCCACCTTGCGTCGAACGGCCCGGTACAGCGCCTGCGCGTCGTCGGTCGTGTTGACGATCACGAGCGCCTGGCACAACTCTGCCAGTTCATCCGCAACTTCATCCCAGGTTTGCTGCTGCTGTCTGACCTGATACACCACACGTCCTGGGGAGCTACCAGGCACCTCGATATCCCTGTACTCGAGTCCCTTCCACTCCTGGCGCGCCCAGAAACGAGGTTGGGTAGCCGAAGAGAGCAGAACAGTCACGCCATAGTGCTCAGAAAGCTCGCGAAGGACGTTGAGAATAGCGGGCACCCACCGGCGCGGAAGGGCTTGCACTTCATCGACAACAACGACCGAATCGGCCAGTCGATGAAGTTTTCGGGTGGCTGAAGGCTTGTTGGAGAACAGCGAGTCGAAGAGTTGGACCGTCGTGGTCACGATGAATTGGGCATCCCAGTTGCCGGCAGCGAAACGACGCCACGAATCATCAGCGATTCTCGAATCAAGAATCCCGGATTGATGCTCCAATACAACCGATCCCGCGAAGCTCCCGAACATCCTGCGATACTCTGCCGCATTCTGCGTGGTGATGGACGTGTATGGTACGGCCACCAAGACCCGCCTCTTCCCATGAGTCCGTGCATGCTCCAGCGCAAAAGCGGCCGCCGCCATTGTCTTGCCCGTTCCGGTGCCAGCTGGCAGCCTGTAGATCTTGGAAGGCGTTGGATCACCGCCTTGGCGACGGGCGTCATCGAAAAGCTCACGCCTGAGAGCATTCATGCGGGTCGTGGGAGATCCCCTGTAACGGCGCTCGTACTCCGCAAAGAACACCTCAGCCAGAACGCCCATAGCTACTACCGGCGACTCTTCCAACGCGCCGCCACCTCTGAAATGCCTCGAAGTATCCAAGAAATCTGCGTCGACCAGAGCTGAGTGGCACATTCGGGTGAAGAACTCAAGTGACGTGCAATTCTGAGCATTGACTGCCTCCTTTACGAATGCGGGGGCAACCGCCTGCGACGCAGCATCACGAATCGACAATCCCACGAGCGAACCAAGAGTCTCAACCAGATCGTCCAACCTGCCGGGAGAAGCTTTCATCTCTGCACGCAGGTCCCTACCTGCGCCTGACAGATTTGGGATACCGTTGTGGTGACCGTAGTTCATGAGCATGATTGCCGTGGCGGCCTCTGCGTCACCTGCTTCTTCGACCAAGTAGGCCAACTGCGCTCCCTCGCCCTTGTGTGGTACTCCCAGGTGACGGCTCCCGTCGACTGCACAACGCCGCAGCGCGCATTGCACGTCCAGTGCGGCTTTGCCTGCATCGTGTACAAGCCCAGCAAATCCAGCGACGGGCCCTCCGCCAAATGCGTCGGCGAAACTAGTAGCCAGTCGACTCGTTTCAAGAAGGTGCGACCCCAATGCATGCCACACATTTGGCTCTGCCGCGCTCGGGGTGTGAGCGATGAGGTCACCTTTACCCAACACCCTCACGGGAACCATGTCATCGCTCATCTGTGGCCTTTCCGCAAGTAACCCTAGCGACCAGGACAGACAGTTTTCTCGGCCTCAGGCCTTGCTCTCACTTTCGGGCTTGGCGGGCGGGGCTCTCGACGGACAAAAGACTGCGGGTGGGGCGGCCGGGGCTCGAACCCGGGACCGGAGGATTATGAGTCCTCTGCTCTGACCGGCTGAGCTACCGCCCCCAGCGCAAACCCGCCCTGGTGGGACGGATTTGCCTCAGCTCCCCCGGGAGGACTTGAACCTCCAACCTGCGGATTAACAGTCCGACGCTCTGCCGATTGAGCTACAGGGGATCGCGCTAGGCGAAGACATACGCTACCACATTCCTCAAGAGGACGCCCTACTCGTATTCGGCTTGGATGCGCGCGAGTTCCGCCAGCAGGTGCGGATCGTTGGGGTCAGTGCCTGGCGCGGCGGCAATCCGCCACTCCCCCGCGTCGTCTGGGGCGGCTGGGCCGCGGCGCTTCGCGATTGTCGCCGCGTGCCCGGGCCACGACACCGTCGTCGCGAAGACGATGCTGGCCAAGACCCGCTCTTGGATCACTTCTGGGAGGCGGCTGGGCTTGCTGACCGAGACGTCTAGAATCTCTCCGCCAGCCAGGGTTAGGCGCAATTGGCGGCCCGCGTCACTCCAGGTGGCCGAATCGACCTGCTCCCAGGGGATGAGCCGCCAGGAGCCGTCCTTCACGGCCAGGGACGCCAACAGCGCGACGACGTTGGGCGCGGATGCCAGCGCCCTTGCCCGCGCGCCCACCAGGGCAGCCAGGTCTGGGTCCACGATGGCGTTTCGCAACAGCATGTGCCCATTGTGCCTGGTGGGGACCGGACTTCGTCCGAGATCCCGGAACGAGTCCGGGATGACCGGGTGGGGTTGTTCAGGATGACCGGGTGCGGTTGGCGGATGGACGAGCGGGGTTGGCGCACATGGGACTTTGTCCCAACATCCCGGAACGAGTCCGGGATGACGGGTGCGTTGCTCACGCCGCTAGGTCGTCTCCGCCTGGCGTGAGATGGTCGCGCAGACGGGCCAGGGCGCGTTTTTCTATGCCGCGCACGCCGGAAACGCTCATGTTGAGCCTTCTGCCCACCATCGTGAGGCTCATCGGCTCAAGGCCGCCGAAGCCGAAACGCATTGTCACCACCTCGCGCTCCACTCTGGTCAGCCAAGCCAGGGAACGGTGGACGGCTTGCCGCTCCAGGCCGGCGTCAAAGTCGGTCTCGTCCGACGGCACGTCGCGCAACCTGCCCTCCTCGTCCACCAACGACATCGGGGCTGAATAGCTAGCTGTGCGGCGCACCCAAGCGACATCTTTCCCGAGCACCGCCGAAACGTCGTTGGCAGTGGCGGTGGCCTGTTTCTCCTGGGTCAGGGCGCCGCCGATCGCGATGATGCGGCGCCGCTGGGCGGCAACGTTCTCCGGGACCGGGATCCGGCCCAACAGTGAGGCCGACAGCGCCGACAGACGCTGCCGCAGCCGCGGCATCGCGTACGTCAGGAACCTACCCCGCCGGTAGTCGTAGCGCCGCAAAGCGTCGGCCAAAGCCACACACGCTTCCTGAAACAGGTCGTCACAGTCCAACTGCGCCCGCCTGGCTTCTCGACCGGCCAACTGCCAGGCGATGCGCGTGTTTGCCAACAGAAAGTGCTGCCACGCCTGGCGGCCCATCTGGGCCAACTCGGCCAACTCTTGCGCGCTGCCCGGGCCACTCCCCGATTCCAGGGCCTGCCTGGCCAAAACGCCCACCTCTATGCGGTGGGCCAACTCGCGTTCTTTCTCCTGTGATAGCGGCAATACCGCAAGAATGTCCTTGCTCACGTAATCCAACGATGGCGCGAAATCGAGCGGCACCCAAATCGGATGTGTTGTCGTGTGGACAAATCAGGTGACAACACCACTGGTGGCGGTTTTCTGTGGAAAACCTCAGTCCATCTCGTACACGCGCAGCGAATTGGTCTGATGCGTGTGGCGGCCCGGATTGCCGGCCACTATCACCACGCGGTCCTTGCAGGAGACCAGGCCCAACTCCGTCATGGAATTCTGCACAGACTCCACCATGGCGTCCATCGTCGTGTACTCCGGTGTGACATACGTCTGCACGCCCCAGCAGAGCGTCAACTCGTTCGCCGTCGTCGGGAGCGGCGTGAACGCCATGATCGGCACGTGGGAACGCATGCGGGCCAGCCGGTGCGGAGTATCGCCGGAAATGGTGAAGCCGACCAAATACTTTGCTTCCATCCGCTCCGCCACCTCCACGGCGGCCTTGGAAATCACGCCCGAGACCGTGTGCGGATCCCATTCCAGCCAACGCACCTGCTTCAGGTCTTCCTCGGTCTTCAAGATGATCCGCTTCATCACCTCGACAGCCTCCACGGCGTACTCCCCCACCGCGGTCTCCCCGGACAGCATCACCGCGTCGGCTCCATCGAGAATCGCATTGGCGACGTCGGAAGCCTCGGCCCTGGTCGGGCGGTGTGAGGTGATCATCGATTCCAGCATCTGCGTGGCCACGATCACGGGCTTTGCCCACATCCGGGCCGCGTCGCAGATCCGCTTCTGCACGGACGGCACGTCCTCCAGCGGCAACTCCACACCCAGGTCCCCGCGCGCCACCATCAGCGCGTCGAACACGTCGACGATGTCCTCCAAATTGTCGATGGCCTGCGGCTTCTCCAGCTTGGCGATGACGGGAATGCGCCGCCCCTCCTCAGCCATCACCCGGTGCACCGATTCAATGTCCTTGGCGGACCGCACGAACGACAGCGCCACCATGTCCACGCCGTGCCGCAACGCCCAGCGCAGATCCAACTCATCCTTGTCGCTGAGCGCGGGCACGCTCACAGCCACGCCCGGCAGATTGATCCCCTTGTGGTCGGAAACCGGCCCTCCCACAATCACTTTCGTCACCACGTCCGTGGCCGTCACCTTGACGGCCTCCAACTCCAAATGGCCGTCATCGATGAGGATCCGCTCGCCGGGCCGGACGTCGGCAGTCAGCGTCTTCAACGTCGTGCCGCAGCGTTTCTCAGTGCCCACCACATCGTCAGTGGTGATGACGAACTGCGCACCCTCCTTCAGAACTGCTTTGCCGCCCTTGAAAGTCTCCAGGCGAATTTTGGGGCCCTGCAAGTCGGCGAACACTCCGATCGGCCGGCCCACCGCCCGGCTCGCGTCGCGGACCCAGCCCAGCCGCTTGGTGTGTTCCACATGGTCGCCGTGGCTCATGTTGAGCCTGGCAACGTTCATTCCCGCCTGTGCCAAAGCGAGGATCTGCTCAGCCGAATCGCTCGCCGGTCCGATCGTGCAGACGATCTTCGCTCTTCTCACCACTGCCTCCTACGCGCCGGGGCCGAGGGGCGCCCCGTTCCACTCACCCGAGACTACAGCCCCGGGGACTGTCCCGCCTCCGCAATCCGAATTAGGGCCGTTTCCAAGTCGGCGGACGGTTGCGACTCGAACCGCATCGGCTCACCCGTGACCGGATGGTCGAAGCCGAGCCGGACAGCGTGCAACCACTGCCGTTCCAGGCCCAGCCGCGCCGCCAGCACCGGATCGCCACCATACGTGGGATCGCCCGCCACCGGATGCCGGATGGCCTGCATGTGGACGCGGATCTGATGGGTGCGCCCAGTTTCAAGACGCACCCGCAGCAGTGTCGCCGCGCGGAAAGCCTCCAGGGTTTCGTAGTGCGTCACGGCGCGGCGCCCACCGGCGACGACGGCCATCTTGTAATCAGCGCCCGGATGCCGCCCGATCGGCGCGTCGATAGTGCCTTCCAGCGGGTCTGGAAGCCCCTGTACGAGCGTCTGGTAGACCTTCTCCACCTTGCGGGAGCGGAAAGCCTGTTTCAGGGCCGTGTAGGCGGGCTCGGACTTCGCGACGACCATCAGCCCGCTAGTACCCACGTCAAGACGCTGGACGATCCCTTGGCGCTCCGCGGCGCCCGACGTCGAGATGCGGAAACCGGCCGCCGCGAGGTGTTCCACCACCGACGGGCCATCCCATCCCAAACTTGGATGGGCGGCCACTCCGGCGGGCTTGTCCACCACCACTATGTCGGCGTCGTCGTAGACGATTTCGATCCCGGCGACTTCGCGGGGCACGACCGCGACGCCAGTGGCCGCCTCGGCAAGCTCCGCCTCCAGCAGGTCCCCAGCGGCCACCCGGTCCGACTTCGCCGCAGGCCTGGAATTCAGACTCACGTCGCCGCGCGCCAACAGCGATTCCACACGGCTGCGGCTCAGACCCGTCATGCGGGCCGCCGCGACATCCAGCCTTTCGCCGTCCAAGCCGTCCGGCACAAGCCACGTGCTAGGCATCGCCGGGCTCCCGGGCTTCCTCCCTGGCCGACTCGTCGACCTCCTCAGCCGCGCCGGCGCCGGATTCGGGCCCTGACACCGGCTCGGCCTCGCCTTTTGCCGCCATCCGCTTGCCGTTCAACCCGATCTGCTTGACCACCGAGAACCAGATGATGAGCACCGCCGCGCCCGTGATGCACATGTCGGCCACGTTGAAGACCGCGAAATACGGCAGTTCGATGAAGTCGATGACCTGCCCATAGAAAGGCCCCGGCTCACGGCTGAGACGGTCGATCAGATTCCCCGCGATGCCGGCGATCAGTAACCCGGTCGCGACCGCCCAGCCCTTGTGTCGCACCCGCGGCAGCATCCAGCCGAAGACACCGATCAGCGCGGCGATTGCGAACACTGTGAACAGCGGGGTTGCGTTCTCACCCATGGAAAACGCCGCCCCCGGGTTGCGCAATAGCCGCAACGTAACCAGTCCGCCCAGCAGTCGGATCGGATGCGCCGGGTCCAGCCACGCCAGCGCCGCGACTTTGGTGCAAAAGTCCGCCGCGAGTCCGACCGCCGCGATGTTGAACGCGACGACCATGTGCGGGAACGATGACTTCGGGCGAGACGTGATTATCGCCGTTCCTCCCGGCGCTTGCACTCCAAGCACATAGTCGCCCTTGGGAATACGAGCAGCCTGTCCTTGCCGATCGGATCGCCGCACGATTCGCACGTGCCGTATTCGCCGGACTCGAAAAGACGGTATGCGAGTTGGGCCTGCTCCAGCATGTCTCTGGCATTGGCCGCCAACGACATCTCCTGGTCCCGCTCGAAATTGGACGAACCTATGTCGGCCGCATCGCGCCCGGCGCCGTCCGTGCCTTCCGAGAACAAGTCGGCCAGACCCGCCTCAGCCACGGCGATCGCCTTCTCCATGCGGGCAATGTCGGACAGCAATTCCGCGCGCACCTCTTCGACTTCCTCAGCCGTCCAAGGATCCTCGCCCTCGGCGATGGGCAACGCGGGCGCTTCGGGGGCCTTCACTTTACGCGCTGTGGCCATTGGTGCTCCTGAAATAGTCCTCCTCCATGGGGAGGCAGGCTACCACCTCAGTGCTGATCACCCAATAGCGCGTCAAGGCGTGGCGTCGAAGATTCTGGTGCGGGCTCGCTCAACACGGCCGGAGCGTCGGTCGGCTCCAGCTTCGCCTCGGTGATCATCTGTATCTGTTTCTCCATGTGAGAAGTCAGATTCGCGCGGTAGTTCTTCTCGAAGGTGCGCAGCGACTCAACCTTGCCACGCAGCACATCGCGGTCGGATTCGAGCTTGCCGATGATCTCGTTGCGGCTGCGCTCGGCCTCGGCTGTGAGCGAATCGGCCTTGACCCGCGCCTCGGTCGTGACCTGCTCGGCGTTGACCCGGGCTTCAGACTCGATGCGGTCGGCGCGCGTGCGGGCGTCTGTGAGCGTCTCGTGCGCGCGCTTGTTGGCATTGTTGACGACGTTCTCGACTTCCGAACGCGCCTCGTTGACGAGCCGCTGCGCTTCGGCCTTGGATTCGCCAACCAGCCGCTCGGCCTGCTCGGTCGCCATCTGCAACAACCGCGTGACCGCCATCGATGCCTGGTCGGACGTCGTCACGACGATGTTCTCGACTTGGCCTGGCACCGGGGCCGTCATCTGCTCGACAGCGCGGCCGGCGGCGGCCGACTGCCGCAGCGTCTGCACCTCGGCGCGCAGCGAGACGATCTCCTCGTCGCGCAGGGACAACTCGCGGGCGATCGCCTGGCGGCCTTCCTCGGCGCCCTGCAGATCTGCCGACAGCCTGCTCAACTGCGAGTTCAGGTTGTCGATTTCATCTTGGCTCGCCTGCAAATCGGCCTTGAACTCGTCCGGGGTGGAATCCACCGGGGCGAAGATGTTGCTCGTCTGCGGAGCGGGGGCCGCTTCCGCCTGCTGCTTGAGATAGTCGTTCTCTTCCAGCAACTGGACGAGGGTCGCCTCAACCTTGTCGACAAAGTCGTCCACGTCGGACGGCTCATAACCGTTCCTGCGGGCCAGGTGGAAACGCGTTGCGCGGACCTGCTCCAACGTCAGGGTCATACTTCACCTCATGCGCTCATCCGGGCTCGCCCGGGGTGGCTAGTTCGTCTCAAAGAGTAGTGCAGCACACCCAACTACACCAAGGACGCTTCAGTTTAGCCCAGAGAGTCTGGGTACAGGGTTTAGAGTTCACGGATCGGCTCAGAAAAACGCGGGAATGAACCGCGCGATCATGATAAGCAGCATCCACAAGACGATGAAGCCCATGTCGAGGCGCATCGACCCAACTGTCAGCGGCGGGATCACCTTGCCCAAGAGGCGCAGCGGCGGGTCCGTCAACGTGTAGACGAACTCGCAGATCACCAACAGCACCCCGCGCGGTTGAAAATCCCGGTTGATCAGCGGGACGAACGACAACACCGCGCGCGCCGTAAGTACCAGAAGATATGCCGAGATGAGGAACCCCAAGATCTGCCCTACCAGGCTCATGCTCACCTCACGATTGGTTGAAGAACCCCCCAGCCAGGCGTTCCTTGTCTTCCGCGGCCACCGACACGTTCATCGGCGACAGCAGAAACACCTTGCTGGTGATGCGTTCAATACTGCCACGCAGGCCAAAGATCAACCCCGCTGAGAAATCCACCAGGCGCTTGGCTTCGGCTTCCGTCATGTCTGTGAGGTTCATGATCACGGGCACACCTTCGCGGAAGCTCTCGCCAATCGCGCGCGCCTCGTTGTAGGTGCGTGGCTGGATGGTGACGATACGGCTCAGGTCGGCAACTTTGGGTGCTTTGACCGGGCGGCGCGTCTCGATGTCCGTCACCGTAGCGGTGACCTCTTCATCGTCGGCCAGCACTTCCTCGGTGACACTGTCGGGCTCGGCGGCGTAGTCGCTGTCGGAGACCAAGCCCAGCCACACGGCGGCTTTCTTCAAACGATCAGGCATCCCTAGCTCCTTAAACAGTCTGCGTGCAATTTCAGCGTAGACCGCAAGCTCGCCGACTCGAAGTAGGCACACCGCAAGACGGCGCGGTTAGCGCCAAACGATGCCCGCCATTCTCCCCGCCGCCTGCTGGTCGCGGCGGTACGAATGCAGCGTCGGCGTGGTGCGGGTGCACGGATCGCGGCGCTCGACTTGGACACCCATGCCGTTGAGCACCGATTCCGCCGACCTCCCCAAGTCGATCGCGGGAGTCCCCCATGACGTGGTTGCCCAACCGAGGGGGATGACCGAACAGAAATCCGCGCGCATGTCCGCAGGCACTTCGTAGCATTCGCCGCAAACGTGCGGGCCGATCCGGGCCATGATCCGCTTGGCGCCGAAGGAACGCATGGTCTCCACAGTGCGTTCCAACACTCCCACCAGGAGACCCGCCCGCCCGGCGTGCGCAGCTGCAATCACACCCGCGGCGCCGTCGCTGAGCAGGACCGGCACACAGTCGGCGACGCGGACCGCCAAACCCAACCCGGCATCGGGCGAAACCAGGGCATCCGCCGGTATTTCCGCGACCTCATCTGGGCTGCTGCCGGAATGGACCACGACGACGTTGGCCCCGTGAACCTGTGACACCTGGTAGACAGGCACACCTAACTCTGCCTCGATCAGATCCCATTGCCAGCCCCGAGGATGGACTGTCAGACTCAGCACTCCCCCGTCGGGCGCGACTGCGTCGGTGAAAGCCATACCTGCGGCATCAGCGCTGGGGTCAACGCGAAAAGCAAACATTTGGCCTGGTGGCGCCCTATTTCAGGAAGTCCGGGACGTCCAGCTCCTCGTCGGGAGGGGCGAGCCGCTTCACCGGCTCAGGCTTGGGAGCCTCTACGGCCGGCGCGGGGGCAACCTCGGGCTTCTTCTGGGCAGGCTTGAAGTCGGGAGCGGCCGACGCGCGCGGATGCCGCTTGGGCGGTGCGCCGCCGTCGAATCCGGCCGCGATGACTGTCACTCGCACCTCGTCGCCCAGGCCGTCGTCGATGACCGTGCCGAAGATGATGTTGGCGTCTTCGTGCGCCGCGGCCTCGATGAGCTGCGCCGCTTCAGACACCTCAAACAGGCCCAGGTCGGACCCGCCGGCGATGGACAGCAGCACGCCGCGGGCACCTTCGATGCTGGCTTCCAGCAACGGCGACGACACAGCCATCTCGGCGGCGTCGCGGGCCCGGTTCTCGCCGCGCGCTGACCCAATGCCCATCAGTGCCGACCCGGCGTTGGACATGACGGCCTTCACATCGGCGAAGTCGAGGTTGATCAAGCCGGGCGTCGTGATCAGGTCGGTGATGCCGGAAACGCCCTGCATCAGCACCTGGTCGGCCTGTTTGAACGCTTCCAGAATCGACACCTGGTGATCCGTCATCTCCAGCAGTTTGTCGTTCGGGATCACAATGAGCGTGTCGACTTCGTCGCGCAGCACGTCGATGCCCGCTTCGGCCTGCGAACTGCGGCGCTTGCCTTCAAATCGGAACGGCCGGGTGACCACGCCGATAGTCAAAGCGCCGAGCGACCGGGCGACCCGCGCCACAACAGGAGCGCCGCCCGTACCCGTGCCGCCGCCCTCACCGGCTGTGACAAAGACCATGTCTGCGCCCTTGAGCGCTTCTTCGATCTCGCTGGCGTGATCCTCGGCGGCCTGCTTGCCCTTATCCGGATCAGCGCCCGCACCGAGACCGCGTGTGAGTTCGCGACCGATGTCGAGCTTGACGTCCGCATCGCTCATCAGCAGCGCCTGCGCGTCAGTGTTCACCGCAATGAACTCGACGCCGCGAAGGCCCGCTTCGATCATTCTGTTAACGGCATTGACGCCGCCGCCGCCGACTCCGACCACCTTGATCAAGGCCAGATAATTCTGGGACGAGGTTCCCACGAAACCACCTCTGCTAGGACTTCACTTGGCGCCTTACGGTTGACGCGGCGGACCGCAGGGAAGAATGACAACTTCCGGCGGACTCAGGCTATGAGACCGGCAACCTGGTTTGCCAAGAAGCCGCCCCGCCCCGGCGTGTTTCTCAAGTATTGGTTCAGGGTTTGCCGCCAAGGCGCGCGTTTGCCGCCTCAGGAAGACTCGCGTATGCTGTTCTCTCGCCCAGCCGGGCGAAACAACTAAACAGCGCCTCCATAGCTCAGTTGGTTAGAGCAGCGGACTCTTAATCCGCGTGTCCAGGGTTCGAGTCCCTGTGGGGGTACTTACAGCGCCGTCGAAGAAGACGCCAGGATGCACGCCAAGGAAATCTGCCAGCGCTACCAGATCATGGTGATCGAACGCGGTGTCTCCCACCATCCGCCGCGCCCAGTAGTTCTGATTGGGGCCAATAGCTCGCGCCATCCGGTTCACCGAGACGCCGCGTCGCGGGCATCACGCAGGACTCGCTGTCGCGCTCGGCGTGTCGCAGCCGCAGGTATCACGTCGCCTCTCTGGGCGCGTCGAGTTCCGGGTCTCAGAGTTTGGAGGCGATTGCCTCCCACTTGCGCATGTCATTGGCCGAGCTGGCGGGCTGGCCCGACCTCGGCGGCGGCGCTAGGAGGACGTCGTGAACGCGCGCCGACGGCGGCGGAGTCAGGCGGAGTACGCGTACCGCTTCTGCGCGGCCTGCCGGGTGACGCGCAAGGCCGCGCCAATCATGCCCCAGGTCGCGCCTTGCGCCCTGGCTTTCGCGACAGCCGACTCGATTGCGGTTTCAGCGGCGTCCCGGGCATCGAGCGCGGCCACGATTTCCCGCAGCGCGTCGCCCTCATACACGGCGATCGGCTCGGCGTCCCCGCGCTCGATCTCTTCGAGCATTTCTTCATTGATGTGGGATCTGACTCTGGTGACGCGAAACACCAAGGATTTCCACGACATACCTCGCCTGAGAATCGCCAACCCCTGGTGACGAAGGGTCGGGGATGCGGCTTTGCGAACGAACAGCGCGCGCGACACGTTTCTGGACGAGGTCCTGTGCGGCTACGACGATGTGGGTTGGGGGCAGGAAGCTCTCATCGTGAAGATCGCCCCGGAACCACGCGCCGAGCAGCAGACCGGACTCCGTCCGGAGATGCCGGAACGAGCCCGGCATGACGGGAGGGAGCGTCGATTGAGGCCACCGGGGCCTCACAGGCCGCGGGCTTTCAGGCTGGCCACCAACTGCACGTAGTATTCGCACACGTCGAACCCGGGGACGTCCTTGCGCAGCATGTCGACCATGTCGGCGTGGGATATGCCCTGCGAACCAGCCGGTTGGATCAGCGGAAGGCACTCACCCCAAGCCATGGACGACACCGCAACCAGGCCGTCATTGTCGCCGTCCATCGGCTCGATGATCGAGTAGCCCAGATTGAGCGGGAACAGCGCGGCGAAGCGGCCCGCCATCTTGGAACCGACCGACTGATACAGCACGCCGGGAACGTCGGGCATTTGGGCGTTCAGTTTGGCGCATTCAGTGTCGGTGAGATCCACCACGCCGGCGAGGAAATCGGGATCTTCGTCCCCCAGTTTCGAGAACAACGCGTCGTAGCTGTCGCCTATGGCGTTCGTGGCGGCACTCGGAATGCGTTCCAACAGCACGCGGGCAAAGTTGCAGCCCCGGTGCGGTGTGTTGATCGTCGTGAGCGAGGCGACATGCGGGGCCATGGCGCAGTTGCTGATCGCCCACCGCGAATCCAGCCCACCCTTGGAGTGCGCGATGATGTTGACCTTGTCCGCGCCAGTCTCCGCCAGCACGCGGCGAATCGCAGCGGCCACCTCGGCCCCCGAATCCGGGACGGACATGGACGACTGCTGCTGCCCGTAGTAGACGCGCGCGCCATTGCGCTCCAGCGCGGCCGGGATGCGCCCCCAATAGCCGAACGCCTCCCAATCGCGGAAGAAGATGCCGTGCACCAACAGCAGCGGATAGCGGGTCGCGCAGACGCGCTGGGCGGCACGGGCCGCGTCCCGTTTCTCCTTCGCCCTCTCCACCTCGTATTCGGCCAGCGCCGTCTTGTAACCCCTTCCCAGGAGAAAAGCGGTGGCCGGGGGGAACCACCAAAGCAACGCCATAAATGCCATCGTCCCGGCCGGCACCCGCCGCCACGCGCTGCCCACACGGACGAATCCCACGACCACGCAGGTGAAGAGGACGAACAGTGCCGCGCAGATATCAACCCCATACAGCAGCCACACCGGCGCGGGGCATGCCGAGCCGCACGAGGACGCGTCGATATGCAACCCCAGCCAAACCCAATACACGACGTCGGCCAGCATGGCGACGCCGGCCAGCAGCAGCGACTCGTAGCCGTTCCCGAACCTGCGCAATTCAGGCTCGGTGTTCGCGTCCCGGGTGAGACGCGGCCAAACCACGACGGCCACCCAAAAAGCCACTGCGGCGACCACCGCCGCAACGCGAATCGGCAGCGCGACGGCCGCGTATGCGATCCACACCACATTGGAGGCCACGGCGAGCAAGACGCCGAGGATTATTCGCCTAAGTTGCCGCATGGTCGCCTCCTGGGCCGGGAACGGTACCAAGTCCTAGTGAAACCCACAATAGACGGCCCTACCAAGGGCACGGGGGTGGCGTCACTCATCCGCATCGGCGGCGGCGTGGTATTCGGCGTCCTTGACGCGCCGGCGTTGGGCGGCGGGACGCGGCTCGATAAGGCGTTGGTCCTCGCCGCGGCGGGCCAGCATCTGCGCGCCCACCTCGATTTGAGGCGCGAAGTCGAACACGACCGGATCGTGCCCGGCGCCGATCGCCACCGGGTCGCCCGGCTCGGCCCCCAGCGCCAGTAATTCCTCTTCGATTCCCAGCCGCGCAAAGCGATCCGCCAAGTAGCCGACGGCTTCCGAATTGCCGAAATCCGTCTGCCGCACCCAGCGTTCTGGCTTCACGCCGCGAACCCGCCACAGCCAGCCGCCTTCGCCGTCGGGCTCTTGGGCGATGCTGAACTCGGGCCCGGCGTCCACCGGCTCGGGCCGGATGACAATGCGCTTCGGTTGCGGCGCAGGAGCGGCCTGGCGGCGTTCCTCCACGAGCTTCGCCATGGCGAACGAGAGCGCGTTCAGACCCACGCCCGTCTTGGTGGAAATCTCGAACACCGGCCAGCCGCGTGCTGCCAAGTCGGGCTTGGCCATGTCCGCCAGCTCCGCGGCGTCGGGAACGTCCACCTTGTTCAGCGCGACCATGCGCGGCCGGTCCCCCAGCTTGCCGTACGCCGCGAGTTCTCCCTCGATCACGTCCAGATCGCTGACCGGATCCCGGCCCGGCTCATAAGTGGCGCAGTCGATGACGTGGACGATGGCCTGGCAACGCTCTATGTGCCGCAGGAAGTCGTGGCCGAGGCCTTTGCCGAGGCTGGCTCCCGCGATCAGCCCGGGAACGTCCGCCACCGTGAACACCGTGTCGCCACGCACCACAACGCCCAGATTCGGGACCAACGTCGTGAACGGGTAGTCGGCGATCTTGGGCCGCGCGGCCGAAATGGCGGCGATCAGGGAAGATTTTCCGGCGCTGGGAAATCCGACCAGCCCGATGTCCGCGACCACCTTCAATTCGAGGACGATCTCGCGCGACTCCCCCTCCTCCCCCAAGAGCGCGAAACCGGGCGCCTTGCGATTCGGGGAGGCCAGCGCCGCGTTGCCCAGGCCACCGCGCCCGCCGGCCGCGACGACCGCCTCGGCGCCGGTCCCGGTCAAGTCGGCCAACTGCTCCCCGGTGGCCGCGTCCGAAACCACTGTTCCGTCCGGCACGGGCAACACCACGTCCGCCCCGTTGGCGCCGTTTGCGAAATCACCGCGGCCCTGCTGGCCGTTCTGCGCGCGGCGTTGCGAAAGCCGGTGGTAGTCGACGAGCGTGGTCAGCCCGGGGTCGACGCGCAGGATGATCGAGCCGCCATTGCCACCGTTGCCGCCGTCGGGACCGCCCAGCGGCTTGAACTTCTCCCGGTGGACGCTCGCGCAGCCGTTGCCGCCGTTGCCAGCGGTGACGCGCAACGTGACCCGGTCTACAAATGAAGGGATAGCCATGACTGGGAAACTCTATCGCGGGATATCCTATGGAGTCGTGAGTCTGCCCAAACCCTTGCGGAATCTCCTGAAGACAGCCGCCGCGCTGCCCATCGTCGCCCGGTTCACAGTCCTGAGCCGGGTCAACCCCGCCGCCGCCGCGCGGGAAGCTGCCAAAGTGTGGTGCCGCCTGCCCAGCAACGCCGGCCGACGCATGGACAACAGGACCAGTCCCGGCGAGATCGAGCACGTCGCCATGGACCAGGCACAGCTAGCCGTCGAGCTATGGGGTGCCGCGGACGCGCCCATCGTCTATCTGGTGCACGGCTGGGGTGGTTGGCGCGGGCAACTCGGGGCGTTTGTCGACCCACTCGTAGCCCAGGGCCTGCGCGTCATCGGCTTCGACGCGGCCAGCCACGGCGACTCCACGCCTGGCAAGTACGGGGCGAACTATTCCGCCGCCCCCGAAATCCGGCGCTCCTTCCAAGCCGTGGTGGCCAAGTATGGCCAGCCGCACGGCATCGTCGCCCATTCGCTGGGATGCGCGGTGGCCGCCCAGGCCTTGCGCGAGGGCGTGACCACCGCCAAGCTGGCGCTCATCGCGCCCAGCCCCGATATGGCCGCCTACCTGGACTGGTTCGCACAACGGCTGGGCCTGAGCCAAGCGGCTGTCGAACTGCTGGGGCCGGCCGTCGTGGAATGGGCCGGTGAGCCGCTGGAGAGGTCCAACACCGCCCAGATCGGCGCCGCAGGCGGATTGCCAGACGCGTTGGTGATCCACGACCGGTTCGACAAAGAAGTCCGCTACTCCGAGACGGAAGCCATCATCAACACCTGGGAGAAGACCCACCTGATGTCAACACAGGGGCTGGGCCACCACCGCATCTTGAAGGATCCGGCGGTGATCGCCCGAGTGGCCGTGGAAATGGCTTCTTGATCCTTACCGGGCACAGACCCCCGGATCAGGTCCGGGATGAGGTTGGCGATGTGCCAGCTTGCAACCAGCGAATCAGGATGACTCTTTGGGACGCTTCAGGGCGACCGTGGCGCGGCCTACGGCTATGAGTTTGCCGTTGTTGGTCAAGGTGACGTTGTACACGGCCAGCGTTCCGCCGATGCGGACCGCTTCGGCCACGCCCTCCACCCAGCCTTCACTGGCCGGACTTAGGTGGGAGACGCTCACTTCGGCGCCGAACGCGTGGCCGGTGCCGCCAACTTCCGCATACCCCGCGAGGGAAGCGAGGGTTTCGACCACGACGGCCGACGCGCCACCGTGCCAGATGCCCTCAGGCTGGGTGTTGCCCTTCACCGGGTAACGCCCCACGGCCCGCTGCGGCGTGACCTCCAACAACTCCAGGCCCATTTTGCGGTCCAGTTCGCTGGCGAAATACGCCGCCCATTCGGGAAGGTCGGGCACGGAGCTCACTTGCCCTTCTTGGTGGCTTTGGAATGGTCGATGACACCCTCGGCGACTTCGCGCATGGACTTGCGCAAGTCCATCGCCGTCTTCTGGATCCAGCGGAACGCCTCCGGCTCCGAGATGCCCAAGCTCTCCTGCAACAGGCCCTTGGCCTGATCCACAGCCTTGCGGGAAGCGAAGCGCTCCTCCAAATCGGCCACTTCGGCCTCCACCGCGCGAATCTCCGCGAAGCGGCCGATCGCGATCTCAATCGCCGGGATCACGTCCGAAGAGTCGAACGGCTTGACCACGTAGGCCATCGCCCCGGCGTCCCGCGCCCGCTCGACAAGCTCGCGCTGGCTGAACGCCGTCAGCATCACCACAGGGGCGATCCGCTCCTCGGCAATTGTCGCCGCGGCCGTGATGCCGTCCATCTTGGGCATCTTCACGTCCATGACGACCAAATCCGGGGTCAGCTCGCGGGCAAGTCGCAGCGCTTCTTCGCCGTCCGCGGCCTCCGCGATGACCTGGTAGCCCTCGTTCGTCAACAACTCAACGAGGTCGAGGCGGATCAGGGCCTCGTCCTCCGCCACGAGAACGCGCAGCGGTTCTGCATCTTTGCTGGGGGTACTCATCGTCTTTCCTGGTCGAGTTCCACACGCTTCCAGGGGTTAGATTAGCGCGAAACGGCTGCCCCACGCGCACACTTGGCGAAGTCTGGGAAGCTGTCCGCCACCTGTGGCCCGGCAAGAACGGATGGGCGCGACGACCAGGAGGGACCCCGCTGCAGGAGTCCCTCCCCGTCGTCACCCCCAGAACGCCTGAGCGCTTTGGCTCAGCCGGCGGTCACCGTGGCAGTGCGCCAACTGGTGCTCGACAGCGAGAAGTAACCGGCCTTCTCAACTGTCACCTTCACCGTGATCTCCTTGCCGACGTCGGCGCTGGTCAGCGTGTACGTGTTTTGCGTCGCCTTCGAGATCGCCTTGCCCGTGCGATACCACTGGTACTTGACCACATCCGGAGTCGGCTCCCACACCCCGGCGTTGGCCAGCAGCACATTCCCGACGACCGGCGTGCCCGAAATCGTCGGCGTCGGCATAGTGGTAAACAGCGCCTTGACTACGGACTTTGTCGCCTTGGACGTCTTCGACACGGTGTTGTAGCCGGGTTTGGTCCCGGTGACCTTCACCTTAATGGTCTTGCCAGCGTCAACAGCACCGAGGACGTACGTCGGCAGCGTGCCGCCGTCGGCTGCGGACACCGCCTTGCCCGAGCGGTACCACTGGTAGGAGAGGTCCACCGCGCCGGGGCCCCATGCCCCCGGATCGGCCGTCAACACTTGGCCCACCCGGGCCTCTCCGGAAATCACCGGCGTGGCTGGGATGATCTGCGCGACGGCAACCGTGTACGCCTTCTTCTTCGAGCCGGCATAGACAGTGATCTTCACCTTGCCCGGAGCCACCGCGCGCAGCATTCCCGCGGCGTCGATGACGGCGTATTTCTTGTTAGACGTCTTGAACGTGACCTTGGACGGTGTCGCGGCATCCGCCTCGATCACGGGCACGATCGGCACCACCTGTCCGGGCTCCAAAGCAGCCGGCACATTGGCCGTAACCTTCTTCGGCCCAACGGACTTCGCCACGACGTTCACCGGGATCGTCAGCGTGGCTGGGACGCCAGCCTCCCCGTCGCCAACAGACGTGATCGTTATCGTCGCGGCGCCAACCGCGATGCCCTTCACCTTCCCCTTGGTGTCCACCGTAACCACGGCCGGATCGCTCGAAACGTACGAGGCCACATTCTGCGTGGAGCCGTCGGTGACGTACCCGAACGCGGCGAGCTGGAACGTCTTCTTCTTCGCGATGTTGAGCGAGACCACGTTCGCCTTCACCTGGGCGACATAGTGCAGCTTCAGACCCGCCACGGCGTCCAGCAACTCGGCCAGCGCCTGGTCCAAATCATCTTGGGTGCGCCCGGCATCGGCCAAGACAGCAAGCGCGTCCTCGATCTCGGCGAGGAACACCGCCACCGACTCGTCGGTGTAGCGCTCGGTCGGAATCTTGGTCGCCGTGTCGATCAATCCCAGCAGGATCGCCTCGTTGGCGCCGCCCGCCGACGACTTGGGCACCAGCGCTGCCAGCGCATCCAACAAGGCCGAATGCCCGGCGTCTAGTTCGACGGCCGAAGTCCCCGGATCTGCCAACAAGTCGTTGACGTCTTCCAGCGCCGCCACCACGGCGGCCACGCTTTCGTCCGTGTAGCTGTCCAGCGTGCCGTCGTCGATCATCCGCTGCACGGTCTCCGCCAGCGCCGCCACCGCAGACTCCAAGTCGAGCGGCAGCCACTTGGCGTAAAGCGTGACGTCGGCGGTCAGGGTCAGCGGCCACTCGACAGGCGTGGTCAACCCCGAATCGGTGTACCAACCCTTGAAGACAGCCCCCTCCTCGAAGGGATCGGCAGGCTTGTTCACCTGATCGGCCGGCAACACCTCCACCTGCGTGATCTGGGCGCCATGCCCATTCATGTTGAATGCGGCCACCCAGTATTGGACGGCGGGCAACGTGATGGTCTTGTTGGCTTCCGAGAAGCCCGCGGCGTCCTCAGAGCGGAAATGCACATACGTAGGGCCGTCGCGGCCGAGTGTGACGCTGATCTTCTCCGACTCCTCGTAGGTGCCCCACATCGAGTTGTCCTGGCTGGTGGGCGAACTGGACGGACCGAATGACCAAAGGGTGCGGGTCACGCCCGACCCGTTGTCGCCGTCCGACGGATCCAGATCGACCACGGCCGTGCGCCCGGTCACCACGTAGGTGCCCGTCGTCACCGGCGCGTGGGTGTCGATCTTCACCTGGGCCGCGTCATTTCCGGTGTAGCCGCCCTCGGATGTGGCGCGGGCGCGCACCTCGACAACGCCCTCCAAGCTGATCGTCGTCTTGCCGTTGTAGCGTTCCCACGTCGTACCCCCGTCCAGCGAATACTCCGCCGACACGATCTTGTCCGTGGCTATGCCGCGTTCGAGTGCCAGCGTGAACTTCGGAGCGGTCTGATAGTAGCCCGACGAACCCGGGGCTGATTCAAAGCGGATCGAGACGATCGGGTTGTTCTGCACCACCGGGTCGACGGCGAAGAACCAGCAGACCGGCTGTGCGGCAGTGCCCGCAACCGTGCCCAACACGTAGCCCATGTCTTCTGGCTCGTCGTAGTCAGTAGCCGCAGCCGCCGCCCAAGTGACCGCCACCGACTCCTCGGTGTCATCGTCAAAGGTGGCCGTCACGCGGCCCGGACACACCGGGGCGGTTCCGGCCGCCGTGATGGTCGACGCGTCCCAAACTGCTGTGATCGTGGACGACGGGGCCGCGGCGACATACACCTTGGCGCTGACAGCCGTGTCCGTTCCGATGGTGCCCGTGACCGTGAACGACCCGGGGGCCGCATACGAGGAAGCCGAGACGGACGCCCAAGTGACGGGCACCGCTGGGTCGAGCGGGCCGTTCGGCGTGATCGCCCAGATCGCGGCTGGGAGCGTGGGAGCCACGCCGGTCGTCGTGCGGACGGACACATCCTCGAAGGAGATGTACTGCTTGGCGGGGCCCGGATCCGGATCCAACTCGCCAAGGCCGCCGTAAACCTCCCATTCGGTGACGCCGATGCCGAGGCTCTCCGACTGCCGCTTGGTCACGTTCAGCCGCAGCGCCGTGGTGCTGACTTCGGTGAATGTCGCGGTGTACGGGCCGAACACGTCGGCCAAGGTCTCGTCGGCGCCGGTCGGGTTGGCCGAAGCGTCGTACCGGCCCGGATAGTCATGGGCGAAGCTATCGACCGCGACCCAGCTTCCGCCGGAATTGAGGTACTCCAGGGAGAACGAAGCGGGCAGGTGCACACCGCAGTCGCCGGTGCGGCAGTTGGTGTTGAAGGTCACCTTGATCGACGACACTTTCACGCCCGGCTCAGTCCACGTGTAGGTGGCCCAGTTTGTCAGCTTCGAGGTGCCCCAGGTGGCCCAAGTCGCGTTGTTTGCCGTGACGTTCCAAGCGCCGTCGTTGAGCTTGGTGTAGTCATTCCAAGAGTTCTTGACGTCGACGTCGATGGCCGGGGGCAGGATTCCGGTCGCCGAGGCGACATTCACCGGGTCGGCGTGCGCCTCAGACGTGACATAAACCAATGAGCCGAGCGCCAGAGCTGCGGCTGCTGCGAACGATGCGATCTTCTTCATCTCAAGCACCCCCTCACGCCATCCGCGCCCGGCCGGCGGCCACCAGGATTTCCTGTCTGGCCCGCAGTGATATCAGGCCATCGTCTTGGAAGGCCTTGGTCACCTCCTGCACTTGTCTGAGGAACGCCGCCTTGTCCGCGAACGGGGCGCCCGCCCAGATCGCGTCCAGCAGGGTAGTGCCGTCGGACTTGGCCACATTGGCCAGCCCGGTATCCACACCGGCGAAGGCGACAGTGTCCTCCGCGACTTGGAAGTACATGTGGTACGGGTCGTTGTTGCCGTTGTAGGCCGGTTCATAGGTGATGCCGTTCACGATGAAGGTGTTCGGCGTGGCCGTGGCAGCTCCGGCGAGCCCCATCGTGCCGTCCAGGCGGTAGTTCTTGTAGAACGACTGCTTCAGGTACGTGGTCTGGCTGGACAGGCCGTTCAACACCGTCGGGCCGTACATCAATGACTGGATGTCTGGGCGGTCGACGGTGGCCTCCGTGCGCAACTGCATCGGGAAGTTCAACGTCACCGTGTCGCCGGCGCTCCAAGTCCGCTTGACCTCGTAATACTGGCCCCCGGCGACCTCGGTGGCCGCTCCCGCGCCGACCTTGACCGTGGCGCCCGTGCACCAACCGGGGATGCGGATCTTGAGCGAGAACTCACCGATCGGAGCCTGCTGGATGGTCAGCACGGAAGTCTCATCCTCGGGATAGCTCGTCTCCTGTTTCAGCGTCAGCCCGGCGTCTGCCCAGGTCACCACCGACGGCATGAACAGGTTCACCCAAAGCGCCTTGCCATCGGCCGCGTAGAAGTAGATGGAGTCTTGGTACTTGGAGTGCGATTCCAGGGCGGTGCCGCCGCAGCAGGTGCCGATGTTGCCCGTGCCGTACTCTTTGGTTTGGCCGGGGCCGACGGGATACATGTACAGGTTGCCAGGCGTCTGCCGGGACGTCGTGTTGTGCAGCGTCGTGTACTTCGTGCCATCGCCGCGGCCGCCGAGGATGTGGTTGAGCAGCGTCCGCTCGTAGTAGTCCATGTACTTGGGCTGCTGGTCGGCGAAGAACAGCGTCCGGGCCACTTTCAGCATGTTGTACGCGGCGCAGGACTCGGCGTTGCGCGAGCCGATGTCGCCTGCGACCGTGTTGGCCGGGCCCCACATCTCGCCTTCGCCGGTGCCGCCGTGCGCATACATGCGGCCGGGAACGATCTGCCCAAAGAAACCGGCCGCCGCAGCCAAGTAGCGCGCCCGCGCCGTCGCGTCGGGCTCCAAGACGCCCAGCTTGGCGTAGCCGGTGATCTGCGGGATGTGCTGGTTGGCGTGTTTGCCGTTGAGGACGTCCTGGCCGTTCGCGCACGAGTCGATGATCGTGTCCAGGTCGAACAGCTTGGCCGCATCGAAGAACTCCTGTTTGTCAGGGTCGGACGACAGCAGATACAGGTCGATCAGCGCGTCGTTCATACCGCCGTACTCGCCGCCGATGTAGATACCCCACATGCGCTGCAATTGGGCCGTGGTGCACTTCGACAGGCGCGAATAGACCCAGTGTCCGATGCCTTCGGCGATGTCTAGCGCGTCCGTGGAACCCGCGTAGCGGTAGGCGTCGGTCAAGCCTTGCAGGATCTTGTGCAGCGTGTAGTAGGGGGCCCAGATCTCGCCATAGGGGGCGTAGGCTTCCAGAGCCGAGAACTGCCACTCGCCATAGGCGGAGAAGAATCCCGGATGGGAGTAGCGCGGCTGCGAGTTGTAGGTCATCAGCGCCAGCGCGTCGCGGCATTCCTTCATGCCGGTCACATAGGCGTTGAGCTTTGCCAAGATGGTGGCGTCTTGGGTGGCGGCGTACGTCATCGCCAGCATGGTCAGCGCGTGTCCGCCGTAGTGGCCGCGCAAGCAGCCGTCCGCGCCGGAGTTCTTGCCTTCAGCGGGCGGATACTCCGCGGGACCCCATTGTTGCGTGATGGCCCGAGTGACCCCGGCGTTCGGGAATCCCTCCCAGCCGCCGGGCGGGGCTGGAGTAGCGGATGTCTGCAGGCCGGCGTTGACGCGGAAGACCGTGAGGAAGCTGTCGGTCGGGAAGTTGCGGGCGAACGTCAACTGCTCGTCGACGGCCCGTTGGAATACGCTCCCGGCGCTCAACTGCACTTCTCCCAATGCGAACGGCGCCACGCTCCAGCCGGCGATGTTGCCGGGAGCCCCCAGCGCAGGTCCCAGCGGCATCGGCTTCGACACGGTGGCGCCGAAGGCCGGCCGGAGTGCCCCAGCCATGGCCAAACTGCCTCCCAGCATGATTTGCAGCATAGTCCGGCGTGATAGTGAACCGGTTGTCATCATTGACATGTCTCCTTTACCTCGAGGGCGGGGGGGAAGGCATGCTGCCGTGTGAACGGTAACATGCCGCCAATGTACTACCCCCCAAGCAGGACAGTCAACGATTTCGCAAACCTTTTCGGTAACATTTTGCCTACAAAACGCAGAACGTAGCTAACAGAACGAAAACCGACCGAAAACGTTGCCTCAAACCGTCAGATCAGCAGGTAGCACCCCGTGTAAGTCAACGTGCCGGGCCCGTGGTAATAAGGCAAATCGTTGGCAGCGCAAACATCCGAGACCACCAAGCCGAGCGCTTCCATGGACTGCACGGCGAGCTCTGGGTAACGGCACGGAGCGTCCGGATACGTGCACGGGTCGCAGATGGTGCAGGCGCCGTTGCCGAGCGCGACCAACTTGGGAAACCGCGGCCACAGCTCATGGCGGAAGTCGGCGACCAACCTGCGGTGTTCCTCCCCCGCCGCCAACATGGCCTCGTAGTCGTACTCGTCTTCGAGGACAACAGTGGTCTGGACCAGCAAGCCCGCCTTGAAGCCAGCCAGCAGCTTTCGGGAGTCGTCCAACGTGCCGCAACCCGGAGGGCATACCCAGCAGCGGCCGTATTGGCTGCACAAGTCGGCGGCGCACATGTCGCGGACTTCCGGGCGCACGGCGAGCGTCGCCACATCGAGAAGGCCGGCGTGCGAGAACCCGAAGTCCAACGCAGCCTGGACGAGGCTCTTCACGGCCCACCTGCTTCCGGAAACGCCATGTTTTCCACGTAGCGGTCCAGGAACACCGCGTTGGCGGCCAGCGGGATCTCTTCCGCTTCAGCGGCTATGCGGGCGGCCGCGTCGCGCGCGCGCCGGGACAGCGTCAACAAGACGGCGCCCGCGAGAGCGGTGTTGCCAGCCGGATCCACCGCGCTTGCCAGCACGCGCGGGAACAAGCCGATCGCCGCGGCAGGCTCCGCCTGCAGATAGCTCCCGAAGCCACCGGCCAATTCGAGCTTTGCCACGGCGCTTGGAGCCAACCCGGCTTCGGACAGGAGCGTGTCAACGCCGGCCGCGATGGCGGCCTTGGCGAGCTGCAACTTCCGGATGTCCGCCTGGGTGATGCTGATACCCGAATCCCCGACGCGGAAATCCGCGTCCAACGCCCCGGTTTCGTCGAGCACGCCCAGCGCCAAGCACGTGTCCACGGCGCCTATCAGACCCGTGCCGCAAATGCCGCGGGCACGTCTTTTCCCAATCGTGGAATATGCGACCTGGCCGTTGTCCACCCACACGCCGTCGATAGCCCCGGGCAGCGCGGGCATGCCGGCGGAAATCTCCGCGCCTTCAAACGCCGGGCCCGCCGCCGTCGAACAACACAGCGTGCGGCCATGTGCGACGAGCACCATCTCGCCGTTCGTGCCCACGTCAATGAGCACTTCGGGACGCCCATGGGTCCCCAACCCGGTGGCCAGGATTCCGCAGACGATGTCTGGGCCGACATAGGCGGAGATCGCCGGCGGAAGGTAGAGCTCGGCCGACAACTGCGGGAAGACCGCGCATGCCGGCATCGCGTGTCCAAAGCGGGTATCCGGCGTGAACGGGAACACCCCCAGCGAAGCCACTGGGCGGCCGGTAAGCAGGTGCAGCATTGTGGTGTTCCCCGTGATCACCACCCGGCTCACATCCGCCGCGCATGCTCCGGCCGAGTCGAGGGCCCGCGAGAGCATGCGCCGCAACTGGGCCAAGATCAGGGACTGCAGCGCGGCGACGCCCACCTGCGCCGCCGCGTCAATGCGGCTGAGCACATCCGCGCCATGAACCACCTGCTGGTTGAGTTCGCTGACATCGGCCACACGCTCCCTGTCGCCGAGCCGGAAGAGCAGCAATGTGACAGTGGTGGTTCCGACATCGACCGCGCAGCCCAGCGACGCGGGCGCGTCCCCGTCGTATTCCACAAGCTCCATGCCCACATCGGCGACGACCACACCGGCCACGGACGACGCGACAATCGACACCTCGGAGCGAATACGCGCCAGGCAGGCTAACCGCCAACTGTATCCGGGCAACTGCGGCGCCGGGTTGCGTGCCAGCAGCGACTGTTCGACATCGCCCGGAGGCTCAGCGGCGCCAGCCAGATACACGCCGCACTTGCCGCAAGTGTGGCGGCCGCGGCAGGGCATGGGCAGGTTGTGGCCGTTGGCGGCCAACGCATCCGCCAAGATACCGCTGTCAGTGGGGCTGACCTTATCCATTCACCTATGCCGCCAGGAAAGTCGCGGCCACCTCAGCGGCCGACGCAGCGTCGGGAGCGTACCCGTCAGCCCCGATCTCCGCGCAGAAGCCCTGCGTGATCGGGGCTCCGCCGACCATGATCTTCACCTTGTCGCGCAGCCCCGCCGCTGCGACCGCCTTGATGACGGACTCCTGCTGGCGCATCGTCGTGGTGAGCAGCGCCGACAGCAACAGCACATCCGGCTTGCGTTCGGCGACGGCGGCCACGAACGCGTCATCGGACACGTCCACGCCCAAGTCAACGACCTCAAAACCGGCGCCTTCCATCATGAGCTTGACAAGATTCTTGCCAATGTCGTGCAAGTCGCCCTTGACCGTCCCGATCACGGCGAGCCCGCGCGCTTGCACACCGGCCTCGATCAGCTTGGGCTTCAAGGCCTCAGTGCCCTTGTTCAGCGCGCGCGCGGCGATGAGCACCTCGGGCACGAACACCTCGTTGTTCTTGAAGCGCGCACCCAACAGGCTCATACCCCGCAACAGGCCGTCGTCGAGCATTTCCTGCGCCGAGACGCCCTCACCCAGACCTTCTTCGATGAGCGCCAGAACATCCTTAATCCGGCCCTTCTGCACCGCCTCAGACAGGTTCTCAACTATTGACATGTCGTCCCTTTCTCCGATTCCCAGTATCACAGGTCGTAGTGCTTTGGATCGAACGCTTCCGCGTCGACCATGTCCGCCAACAATTGCTCCGGCGTCTCCGGCAGCGCGTCCGCGTCGGCCGAGAGCGTCTCCAACCACATCTGCTCCCGGTCGTCCAGCCGCAACTCGCCAGTGGCATGCGCCTCACGCAAGGTGTCCAACGTCAACTGGGCAGCGGTCTTGCCGCGCTCATAGTCGCCGTCGACCCGCACGATCTGAGCGGCCAGCTTGACCACGACGTCAGGACGCAGCACATAGGCCTGCGGATCGAGCGAAGCGTCCGAAGCCGCGTGCAGATCGCGCAACCACAAGGCTTTCTCACAGCCTTGGGCGCTGGCGGCGTTGAACAGGCGGCAGTCGTAGGCGAGTTGTTCGAAACTAACGCTCGGAGCAGGTCCGGCGAGCAATTTGACGTTCTGGATGGATTCGTTGCTCCACAAATCCGCCGCGCAGCCGGCGATGTTCCCAACCGGGGAAAAGTGGGCGCAAGCCGCCGTTCGGCCCTCCATGGAGATGGGGATGCCCGAGATCGCCTTCACGTAGACGCCCTCGTAGCCGCAATCCTTGTGCGGGCCACGCGCACCGCATTCAACCGCGACCAGGCTGCGGATGGCCGATACGACGCGGACCACAGCGGCGAAAACCCGTGGAATGTAATTCTTCTCGGCCAGCACCATCGCCGTGTTGGCAAAACCGCACGCGGTGTCCCCGGCCGCCACTGTGTCCGTCTGGGCCGCTATCTGGGCGATGGCCGCCCAGAGCCGTTCCATGTCCCGCACGCCCAGGACCGTTAGCGCGAACACCGACTTAGCCAGATCGCAGTACATAGTGGCCTCGTCATGGACTTCCTTGCCGCCCACAGATTCGATGGCCAGCAGTTCCGCGCCTGCCGCTGCCGCTCCGGCGAACGTCTCCAATATGGCGTCCCAGTGCCGGCCGTGCCACATATGCTCCAGCTCGCGGCCCTCGCGAATGTCGTTGGGCGTGATCCGCACCACCGCCCGGGCGTCCGCCTCGGCGATCGTGTCCACCACCACCTTGGTAACGTCCACGCCCCAGGCAGGATTGAATGTCATCGGCGGCAGCGTCTCGATCTCAATCACGAATCCGGGCACGTCCAGTTCGGCGGCGCGCTTGCAGACAGCCGCCGTCACTTCGCGGTAGTTGGCCAACACTTCGGGCATCGCGGCGGCGTCCACCAGCATCGGGGGCAACGTGAAGTTGAGCTCCGGATAGACCAGGCCGCCGCCGATCTCCAGCCCCGCGCGCGTCTTGACCGGGCGGGCAGCCCGCCCGAAGACGAGTGCAGTCGGATCGGAATACTCGACGCCTTGGAAGACTTCTCTGGGCATGGAACCTCGCTTCGCCGTTCTGCGGTGAACAGGATCAATCCTGACCCGCATGCCACGGGAGGCATAGAACGCGCTAACGGTGATTTGTATCCGTTTTCGAAGTGCGGCGGAATTGCGTGGGCGAGACACCGACGTGCTTGGTGAAAACCCGCGTGAAGTGCGACTGGTCGGCGAAGCCGGTCGTAGCAGCGATGTCAGCGACCGCGCGGTCAGTGCCCAGCAGGAGTTGTTTGGCCTTGTCGACGCGGACTTTTCGCAGGTACGCGGTGAGACTCATCCCCATTTCGGCCGAAAACACCGAACTGAGGTAACTGCGGGAAAGGAACACCTCGCGAGCCACCTCGGCCAGCGTGATGTGCTCTCGGTAGTGTCCGCGCACATAATCGACCGCTTTGCGCAACGCGTTGGCGTGCTGGAATTGCGAGAAGTCGAAGACGTAGCCGACGAACCTGTTGAACACGGAGACCAAGAAGCCGGACAAGTCGTCTACGTCGCCGCACGACGCGAGCCTCGCGTCGAGCACCCGCTTCTCGCCGAAAATGGCGTCGGCGTCTGCCCCGCCGTCGATGGCCGCGCGGGAGAACAAGGTGACCAGTTCCGCGGCTCCTTGCCGCAACTGGGCAGCGTCGCCTGCCGTGGCCAGATAGAGCGCGCCGAGCAGTTGATTGATCAGCCCAGCGGCGCCGGCCTTGTCACCACGCCGGATCATCGCCACCAAGCGCTGCTCGACCGCAACCAGGTGCGGGGCGACCTCACCGGGGGCTCCCGGCGGGACAGCGTCGTCGTGCGCTGTCGGAACCTCGGCGTCTGCGAGCGCGCGGCTAAACGTCCGTTGGACGCGGGCAAGTGACCCAACCTGGGCAGGCGTGCGTACGGGCAATGTGGCGATCAACGGGCGCCACTGAGGGAGAAAGTCCCCCAGCAGATCTTCGGCCGGGCCCATAACGATCGGCCCGCATACCAGGCCATGCGTGGGGAGCCCGTCCTCCCAAGTCAGCGTGGCGGCGAAAACCAGCGATGCCGGACAGTAATAGATGTATTCCCCACCCCAGCGTTCCGCCTCGTAAGACCCGAATCGGTGCGCAACCTGTGGATCACAGGTGCCGTCCGCGGCCAGAGGGCAGGACACCGTGCAGAAATGACCGTCCGTTCCGCCAATGAGCCCCCGTTCGGCAAACCCGAAGACGCAGGTGGAGACACCGCTGACGGCCGTCCAGTCGGCCGCAGCCCGCGCCAAGGCTTCCATTTGCCGCTCCAAGCTGCTCTTCGCTACCCCACGTGGAGTTGGACCACAACTCTATCCCCCGGACAACTCACCTTTGGCCTGCAGAGTTCGCTTAAGGCGAACAAACACTATTTTGCCTAGCCGCGTGGCATTTACACAGTCAAGGGGCCCGCTTTTTGTCCATGCCGACAACCATTATGGAGTGGCGCGGCCGAGAGTCGTCCGCAGACCACTTTTCAAGGGAGAACCATGGCTGAAGTCATTCCGCCACGCACAGATCTGTTGTTCAAACACATCTTCGGCGACGAAGAGAACAAGGAGTTTCTAATAGCACTGCTGCGTGCCGTGTTGGACTTACCCGCCGACGCCTTCGCGCGCGTCGAGTTGCTGAAGACCCAGCTGGAAGTCGAGAGCGGAGGCCAAAAGGGACCAGTGCTGGACGTGCGGGCCCAATTGGGAACGGGCGAGCATGTCGACGTCGAGATACAACTGCGGGTGACGCGTCGCCTGCCTCCTCGCATCGCCTATTACACCGCTCGGATGCTCGCCGAACAGCTTCACAGTGGCGAGCGATATGACCAGTTGGGCCGCGCGGTAACGGTGTTGATCGTGGGCGAGAACCTGTCAAATGACGAGGGGTACCACCATCGGTTTCTGATGTCTGAACCCGCCACCGGCAAGGTGTTCTCTGACGCCTTGGAAATCGATACCCTTGAACTGCGGAAGGTTCCCCAGGCCGGGGACGGCACACAATTGTGGAAATGGATGAGATTTATAGCGGCCCAAAGTGCGGAGGAGTTGGACATGGCAGCACAACTTGATCCCGTGATCGCCAAGGCAGCCGACGCCGTGCGCCGCTGGTCAGAAGACGACATCTTCCGGCTGCAGCTGGCGGCCCAGGAGAAGGTCGAGCGTGACTACTTGAGCCGAATGCACGACGACTTGGAGGACGCCCGCGAAGAAGGACTCCGGCTGGGCCTCGAACAGGGCCTCGAACAGGGCCTCAAACAGGGCCTCCAGCAAGGCATCCAGCGGGGCAAGAACGACGGTCAGTCGGCCGAACGAACCCGTGTCATACGGCACATGCTGTCGCGAGGGCTGTCAGCGGAAGATATTTGCGGCCTTGTGGACGTCAGCATCAGCGAAGTCTCCCAAATTCAAAGGTCGCCTGAAACCGCCCCTGAATAGGGGTTTTGCTTGTGCCCAAGAGAGGAGTCGAACCTCCATGTCCAAAGGACAGCCGGGTTTGAGCCGACCGCGTATGCCATTCCGCCACTTGGGCAAGCCATCTGATTGTGCCACAAGTCAGCGGTTTTCGCTCATTGATTGGGCCGGGCGCCCAACAATGGCCCCGCAATGGCCCCGGGCGGTACCGTTGTGCCGATGAACACGAACATTCTGATATCGCCCCAGTCGGCAGCGGAGACACTTGGCCCTGGCGTGAAAGTGCTTGACGTCCGCTGGCAGCTCGGCAACCCGAACACGTACGACGAGTATCTGGCCGGGCACCTCCCCTCAGCGGTGTACGTCGACTTGGACAAAGACCTTGCTTCACCCCCGACGCCCGAAGACGGGCGCCACCCATTGCCCGATCTCGGCGCATTTCAAACGGCGGCCCGCTCCTGGGGCCTGAACGACGGCGACGTGGCCTATATCTATGACCAAGCTGGCAACATGTCCGCGGCGCGCGCCTGGTGGCTCTTGACTGCCTCGGGCGTCGAATCGTACCTCATCGATGGGGCTTTGCCCGCGTGGATTGCGGCTGGCCTGGAGCTGGAAACCGGGCCAACCACTCCCGAGCCGGGCAACGTCACACTCCCGGACGCGTTGGCGCTCCCAATGATCGGCATCGACGAAGCAGCCAGCTTCGCCGACGCAGGAGGAGTCCTGCTGGACGCCCGCGCCAAAGAACGATATCTCGGCCTCACCGAGCCCATCGACCCACGGCCCGGCCACATCCCAGGCGCGGTCTCGGCCGCGACTGGAGACAACCTCACAACGTCGGGGCGCTTTCTACCGCCGTACGCACTGCGGAAGCGCTTCGCCGCCTTGGGCGTCAGGCCGGGCCGCCCGCTGGCCGCCTACTGCGGCTCCGGAGTGACTGCCTGCCACGAGATCGCCGCGCTCACCATCGCGGGATACCAGGGGGCGCTCTATCCGGGCTCTTGGTCGCAGTGGTCACACACCGACTGGCCCGCCGCCACCGAGGAGGAAACCCCATGAGGAACATCTTCGCCATGAGTGTCGCCAGCGTTTATCCGCATTGGCTGGCAAAGGTTGAACGGAAAGGCCACACCAAGGCGGAGCTTGACCAGGTGATCTGCTGGCTCACCGGCTACGACGCGCAAGGCCTGGCCACAGCCCTCGACAGCGAGGCCAACTTCACTGAGTTTTTCGACCAAGCCCCGCAAATCAACCCGAACGCCCACCTCATAAAGGGAGTGATCTGCGGAATTCGAGTCGAGGACATCGAGGATCCGCTGATGCAGAAGATCCGCTACCTGGACAAGCTGATAGACGAGGTCGCCAAAGGCAAGAAGATGTCGTCAATTCTGCGTACGCCCTAGCTTGCCCCGCCCCCAAATCCCCCAGCCGTGCCACACGCCCGGCTAGAGTGGATGGCTCCAGAAAGGTGGGAACGATGAGGATCGGATTGGTTGCGCACGACGACTGCAAGGGAGCCCTGCTTGAGTGGTGCGCTTGGAACAAACCGGTATTGGCCCGGCACGAGTTGTTTGCCACGGGAACCACCGGGTCCATCATTGAGGCCGAGACTCACCTGAGCGTCACGCGGCTGTTGTCCGGCCCGAAAGGCGGCGACCAGCAGATCGGCGCCATGATCGCCACACAAAAACTGGACGCCCTTTTCTTCTTCTGGGACCCGGAATCGCCACAACCGCACGACCCCGATGTCAAGGCGCTGCTGCGGCTGGCGACGCTGTGGAATGTCCCATACGCATGCAACACGGCCACCGCCGACATGATCATCTCCTCTCCCCTGTTCGAGGGAGACTACGAACCGCTGAAACCCGACTTCGACCCGCGTACCGTCGAAGTGGTAGACGGCGAAGTGGTGATAACCGACTCGCGCGACCAGGAGTGACCCATGGCGCTCATACCTGATCCGCTCGACGCTCCTGGGCTGAGGTGGGGTTTTCTCGGTCCGGGCTGGATCGCCGGAATCGTAGCCGAATGCCTGCGAACCGCCACCCGGCAGCGTCTGGTAGCTGTCGGCTCGCGTTCCGCTGAGCGCGCCCAGGCTTTCGCCCAACGCTATGACGTTCCATTTGCCGGCACGTATGAGGCGGTCTTGGACAAGCCGGACGTGGACGTCGTCTACATCGCGACGACCAACAACACGCACGCAGAACTCGCCACGCAGGCACTCGACGCGGGCAAGCCGGTGCTGCTCGAAAAGACCATCACGCTCGATGCCGCGCAGGCACACAGCTTGGCGAGTCTTGCTGTGGCCAAAGGGATCTTCTTCATGGAAGCCATGTGGACCCGATTCTTGCCGCACATGGTCGAACTGCGCCATCGGCTCAGCTCCGGGCAACTCGGCGAGTTGCGCTATGCGCACGTTGACTCTGGTTACCGCGACCCGTACGACCCGGCGTCGCGGATATTCAGCCGTTCGCTCGGCGGCGGCGCGCTGCTGGACAGGGGCATTTATCCAGTCAGTTTCATCGTGGACCTGTTTGGCATGCCCAGTTCGATCACAGCGCGGTCGATCTTCACGGACACCGGAGTCGACGCCCACACGACAGCCCTGCTGAGCTACCCGAACGCCCACGCCACCGCCGTGGCGTCAATAAACGTGATCACTCCGCAGGACGTCTATATCGGCGGGACTGACATGCTCGTGCGACTGGCCCACGAATGGTGGGCCCCGACCCGGCTGGAGTTCCAACGCGAAGGCCGCGAGCGGGATGTCTGGGAGCACCCGACGCGTGCCCGCGGCTACGAGTATGAGCTGGCTGAGGTGGCGCGCTGCGTCGCGGAAGGAAGAACGGAATCACCAACCCTGCCCGTGTCGCAAAGCGTGGGCATCATGGAGATTCTCGATGAAATCCGCGGCCAATGCGGCATCACCTTCGATCATCAGCATCCCCTCGGCTCGCCGTAGTTTCACCGTCGCCTGCCATCGTATCCAGCACCAACACCTGGAGGATGGGTCGGATGCTTCAAGTAAGCTTGAGTTGTGCGGACTGTGGGAGTCTTGGGCGGCTCTGGATTAGTTGGCGCGTCGGTGGCCAAGCTCCTGTGCGAACGCGAGGACATCCAGGTAGTGTTACTCGGCCGGAATGCCGACCGGCTCGCAGCGACCATTGCCTCGCTGGACAGCGCGCAGGTGAGTTTCACCCCGGCCGACGCCGCGGATCCGGTTTCGCTGCGCACGGCGTTCGCCCCCCTCGACCTGGTCGTCGTCGCGGCCCCGCTGCTGGATCGGCTGGAACCTGTGGTCCAGGCCGCCTTGGACACCGGCACCGACTGGGTGGACGTACTGCTTGACACTCCCGAGAAATGGGAGATCTTCGATTCGCTGGCTTCCCGGTTCGAGGCGGATGGGCGTGTCGGGTTGGTTGGTTCGGGTATCCATCCGGGTTTGCCGGCGGTGTTGATCCGGGCGGCTGCGGCCCGCAAACCGCTCGCCACGGCCGAGGTGGGCATGATCGTGAGCATGGACTGGTCCCGCGGGATTCCGCCTGAAACTGCGAAAGAGTTCACGCTGGAGATGGCGAACATGAAGGCCGGGAAGCTCAGTGGTGGCCAGTGGCTCGACTTGTCTTGGATGAGCCCCAAGACCATGACGAAGATCGATTTCGGTGAACACGGGAAGCGCAGCTGCGCCTACATGGCGTTGGAGGAGATTCGCCGCCTGCCCAGCGTGTTGCCGGGGATTCGCGACGCGGGCCTCGCTGTGTCGGGTTTCTCGCCGCTGGTCGATTATCTGTTGCTGCCGCTGGCCATGGCAATGGCCGCCATTTCGAAACGCCTGGCCGGTCCGGCCTCCCGGCTGATGGTGTGGGGGCTGGTGAAGACGGGCAAACCCCCATACGACACGGTCCTGCGCTTGGATGCGGAAGGAGCTCGGCTAACCGTCACCCACGAAGACTCCTACTGGCTCACCTCGGCCGTAGCGGCGCTCACCGCCACCCAAGTCCTCGACCGCAAGGCGCCGATCGGCGTCAAACCGGCTGCTCTGGCCGTCAACCCGGAGCAACTCCTGCGCGACCTCGCCGAACTGGGCGCCTCAGTCGCCTTCGATGTCGACGCCTGATTGCAGTACTTGCTGCCTGGAGAACCGAATCACCCCTCCCGTCGCCACAACTCAAGCGAATGCCCAAGATGGATCGCAACACGTTCCAGGACAGGGTTGGAACAACGAACATATGGTGTTCCTCGGGCCTGCGGCCCTCGTCAACACTCAATCGCTCGCGGCTCACGAGCAAGCTCGCGGCCGCTCGCTCAATCATGTGGACCCTACGAGACAAAGTTCCAACCCTGGCACTGTTGCCAGAAGCCCTTGTCAGAGCCCGCAAAGACCTCGACGGCCTAGGCCGAGGGGCCCCGGAGAATCCCAACCGGTGAGACGTGACCTGGCTCAAAGGAGTCCGCTGACTTCGTTTTGGTGTTCAGAGGCGTGTAGGCAAGCCGTGCGTCAACGGGTTCGCCACCTTCGGGGCGGGGATTGGACGCCGAGCCGCTGTTCGCCAGGCAGACTCGACTGTGTCTAGAATGCGGGTTGACATCTGTTGCAAATGCCGATTGGAGGCGTTGATGAAGTACTTGGCACGGGTGGCGGACGGCATTCTGGCGGACAACCTGTCGGCGCTGGGAGCCGTGGTGGTGGAAGGTATTCGCAGTTGTGGGAAGACGGAGACAGCGCGGCAGGTGGCTCGCAGTGAGGTCCGCCTCGATGTGGACTCCAACGCGGTCCGTTTGGCGGAATTGGATGCCGGACTGGTATTGGAAGGCCCAACACCCCGACTGATAGACGAATGGCAACGCGCCCCTCGCGTGTGGGACGCTGTTCGGCGGGCCGTCGACGACCGTCACACGACTGGCCAGTTCGTCTTGACCGGTTCGGCGACCCCCGATGACACCGTGGAACGGCACCCAGGCGCGGGACGATTCGCAGTCATGAGCATGCGCACGATGACACTCGCTGAGAAGGAGGCCACCACACCAACTGTCTCCCTGGCCGCGCTCCTTGCCGGTGACCCGGTCACACCTGCGCTGTGCGAACTCAGCCTTGCCGACTACTGTCACCACATCGTGATGGGCGGCTGGCCAGAGCTTGTGGGCCGCACCGAGGCGACCGCGCGGCGCTTTTTGGCGGGCTATCTGGCCGCCACCATCGAACGTGATCTGCCCAAGGTGTCGGGAGGGCGCCGCAATCCGGTCCTGGTACGCCGTTTCCTCCACGCCTATGCCCAACAGACAGCTCAGGCAACCACTCTGAAGACCATTGCCGCCAATGCCGCTGGGTTGCGGGACGATGCCGATCCCCGCGCGATGAACCGCGACACTGCTGCCACTTACCGCGACACGCTGACCCGGATGCGGGTCATTGAAGACTTGCCAGGGTGGGAGCCTCCGGTCCGAGCGACCAGGCGGTTCACCATGACGCCCAAACGCCATCTGGGCGACCCCGCCTTGGCGGCCCACCTGCTCGGCCTGAACAGTGACGGACTTCGAGGGGATCTTGCAACCGCCGGGCTGTTGTTCGAGTCGCTGGCCGTGCACGACCTGCGAACCTACGCTGATGCCTGTGGAGCTTGGACGCTGCACTACAGGGCGCCGAATGACCGCGCCGAGATCGACTGTGTCCTTGAAACCGCCGCTGGCGACTGGGTCGGGGTCGAGGTCAAGCTCGGCAGCAACGAAGCGATCGACGATGCGGTGAGGAGGCTGAAGCACGTGGAAGGAAGCATGCGCCGACCAGC
>JAISUR010000033.1 GCA_031271975.1 Propionibacteriaceae bacterium | reverse complement strand
CCGCCAGGCTGGCCGACATCGACTATCAGCTGAACCCCGCGAAGATCACCAGGAGGATCAACTCGATCCAGCAAAAACTGATTGGCTCGGCCGCGCAGCCCACGCAAGTGTTCGCGGCCTCCGCAGCGCCCCACCCCGGTCTCGCGCGTGCCAAAGGCACGCAATCAAAAACGGTCTGAGCCGACCTCCAGGCCGGCGAAGGCATGGAGGCAGGGACGACCACGCAGACCACCCCCGCATCCGAGTTCGCGATCAAAATACGTGAGACACCAAGACCCATTTCGCGATCAATTTGACATGAGGCAAGACGACGTCTAGAGCAGGACACCTTCCAACGCGGGCTTGCGGCGGCCGCCCTTGTCTTTGGGCTTGTCCTGCTTCTTTTGCTTGCCCTTCGCCTGGTTTGCGCGGCGGCGCTGTTCGCGGTCGCCGCCGTCAGCGGGGGCTTGTGAGGCGACGGGCACGTCGTGGGTGTGGTACCCGCGGCCGTGACAGGTCTCGCACGGCACGGTGAACGCCTCCGCGAGGCCCGTGCCGATCTTCTTTCGGGTCAACTGCACCAAACCCAGCGAGGTGACCTCGGCCACTTGGTGTCTGGTGCGGTCCCGGCTGAGGCATTCGACCAGGCGCCGCAGCAGCAATTCGCGGTTGCTGGGAAGCACCATGTCGATGAAGTCGATCACGATGATGCCGCCGATGTCGCGCAGCCGCAGTTGCCGCACGATCTCCTCGGCGGCCTCCAAGTTGTTGGAGGTCACCGTGGCTTCCAAGTTGCCTTGTGAGCCGGTGAATTTGCCCGTGTTCACATCGATCACGGTCATGGCCTCGGTGCGGTCGATGATCAGCGAACCGCCAGACGGCAGGAAGACTTTGCGCTCCAGGGCCTTGGCTACCTGCTCCTGCACGCGGTAGTGGTCGAACAGGTCGCCTTTGGCGGCGCGGTCCCAGTGTTCCAGGCGCGGCTTGAGGCTCGGGGCGACGTGGGCAACGTAGGCATCCACGGTGTCCCAGGCGTCGTTGGCGGTGCCCATGCCGTCCACCACCAGCGCGCTGAAATCTTCCGTGAACAAGTCCCGCACGATGCGGACAGTCAGGTCCGGTTCCGAATACAGCAGTTTCGGGGCGCCGCCCTGTTCGGCCTTCTTGGCGATGACTTCCCACTGTGCCTTCAAACGGTTGACGTCGCGGATCAACTCCTCTTCGGACGCCGACTCGGCGGCCGTGCGGATGATGACGGACGCCGCCGGATCGATCAGCGCGTCCAGCACGTCCTTGAGGCGGCGGCGTTCCTGTTCGGGCAGTTTGCGGGAAATGCCGGACAACTGGCCGCCGGGCGAATAGACGATGAACCGGCCCGGAATGGAGATGTGCGACGTGAGGCGCGCGCCCTTCGCCCCGACCGGATCCTTCGAGACTTGCACCAGCACCGACTGGCCGGACTTGAAGACGCTCTCGACTTTCTTTTCCTGGCCGGCCTCGCCGAACGAATCCCAGTCCACTTCCCCGGCGTACAGCACGGCGTTGCGGCCGCGGCCGATGTCGATGAAGGCCGCCTCCATCGAGGGCAGCACGTTCTGGACGCGGCCCAGGTAGATGTTCCCGATCATGGAGGTCGCCGAGGCGCGGTCCACGTAGTGTTCGACCAGCACGCCGTCTTCCAGCACGGCGAGCTGCGAGTACTCTTCGGCCTGGCGGATCAGCATGCGGCGATCGACGGATTCGCGGCGGGCCAGGAACTCGGATTCGGACAAGATCGCGGCCCGGCGCCGTCCAGCGGCCCGGCCTTCGCGGCGCCGTTGCTTCTTGGCCTCGACACGCGTGGAGCCTTCAATGCCGGTGACCTCGTCGCTCGACGACGACCGGCGCGGCTCGCGCACCCGGACCACCACCTCGCTCGGGTCGTCTTCGGATTCGCCGATGTCTTCGCCGCGGCGGCGACGACGACGACGGCGGCGGCTGCCAGATTCGGACTCCTCGGCGCTGGACGTTTCCGCCTCTTCGGCGGCGGGCTGGCCTTCCGACTCGCTGGTCTCGGCCTCGGCGTCGGCTTCACCCTCGCCGGACTTGCGACGGCGGCGGCCACCGCGGCGGCGGCGACGGCGTTTGGGCTCGTCGCCGTCTTCGCCGGATTCACCCTCGGGCTCCGGCTCGGCATCTTCGCTGCCGATCGCGGCGGCGAGTGACTCCAAGACCTGATCCGGGGATTCCGCAACCACGCCGAACGCCTCCACCTTCGCGGCGCGCGAACGGCGGCGCGTGGTGGTGGCGGGCCCGGCAACAGCGGCTTCGATGGCTTCAGCCACGGTGAGTTCGGGCGCCGCGGGCTCGGCCGCGGCAGGTTCCGGTTCAGGATCCGCCGCCTTCTTCACGGTGCGCCTGCGAGTCGTCTTGACCGGGGCGGCTGCCTGTTCCGGCTCAGTCGCAGCCGGCGCGGGTTCGGCGGGCACCTCGGCGGGCTCGGCGGGCTCGGCCACGGCCTCCGCCTTCTTCACTGTGCGCCGGCGCGTCGGCTTGGCCGGAGCCTCCTCGGCTGGGGTGGCAGCGGCCGCGGCATCCTCGGCTGGGGCAGCGACTGCCTCCGGTTCAGCGGCCTTGCGGCGCGAGCGAGTGGGCTTCTTGACTTCGGACTCCGCAACAGGAACCGGCGCTTCGGCGGGAGCGGGCTCGGTGGCCACAGGTTCCGGCGGACCGGCCGGGCGCGAGGCGCTGCGCCTGCGTTTGGGTGCGGCATCTTCAATAGGTTGTTCTGAATCGAGCATAATTGCTCTCCTTAGTCCGGTGCCTTGTGAGCGCCGGTTCATTCGCCGTCGGAACGGCGACAAGCTTGCTGGGGTGGGGCCATAACACACCTGCCCCCGCGGTCGATATCCCGTCGCGGTATGACAAGCGCGCTGGCCAATCTGTCACCTTGGCCGACCCTGGACTCTAGGAGTCTTACCTTCAGTATGTCACAACTTGGCAACGATCTGCGGTAAGCCGCGTCATTCACAGCGGATTGACGACTTGGCCGTCCACGAGTTGGCCCTGCGCGAGGCGGGTGAATACGGGCGGGGCAGACGCGGGCAAAAGTGCGCCCATCCCGGCCACGATGTCGTCGGGGCGCACCAGTGGCGAACCCATCGCGACCACCGCTTCGAGATGGCCGCCGACCACTGCGAGGGATTTGACCGCGTCGCGGATCTCGAACTCGCGGGGGCCGTTCTTCGTCTCCCGCGTCACCTTGACCGATTCCTGGGCGAGCAGCCACTCGGCTGCCGCGGGCAGGATTTCGGGAGCGACGTCGATGTCGAGCCGCCACAAGCTGGCTTCCAACACCGGCGTGCCGCCAGGGCCTGCGGCGGCAATCTGAAAACCGTACGGCAAAGCGGCGTTGAGGCGTTCGGTCACGTCGTCGGCGTCCATCTCCTGGCTGAGCCCGATCTCGACGTATTCAGCGAGGCTGGCCGCCCCGGTCGGAGCCGCGTTCAGATACGAGATGCGCGGATGCGGGTTGAACCCGGAAGACAGCGCCATCGGGATGCCGGCGCGGCGCAGGGCCCGTTCGAAGGCGCGGGTGAAGTCGCGGTGGGATGCGAAGCGGGCCGTCCCCTGTTTGGTGTAGCGCAGCAAAAGGCGCTGCACGGGCGGCGGCTGTTGGGCGGGCTGTCGGCGGCCCGCTTTGGGAACTGGGGCAACCGGAGAAACAGCGATTCCGCCGACGCTGGCCAGCGGGACCAGCGTCAACCCGGTGGGACCGATCTGGATCTCGGCGCCCAAGCTCGTGCAAACCCCGCAGTCGTAACACCCGGCCCAGCGGCAGTCGTCGACTTCGACCCCCGCCAACGCGTCTTGCCAGTCCTGCCACAGCCAGTCGCGGTCCAGACCGGCGTCCAGGTGGTCCCAAGGCAGGATCTCGTAACGGTCGCGCTCGCGGGTGGTGTACCAATCCAAGTCCAACCCGCACTCGGCCAAAGCGTCCAGCCAGCGCTGGTAGGAGAAATGCTCGCGCCAGCCGTCGAAGTGGCCGCCAGATCGCCACACCTGCTCGATGACCGCTCCCAAGCGCCGGTCGCCGCGGCTGAGCAGGCCCTCAACCATGCCCGGCTCGCCGGCGGACCAACGCACTTTGATCCAGCGCCCGTAGCGCCGGTCGGCCCGCACTTTGTCGAGCAGCGCGCGGATACGCCGGTCCACGGTGGCGGCGTCGGCCTGCGCGGCCCATTGGAATGGCGTGTGTGGTTTGGGCACGAATCCGCCGATGGAGATGGTGGCGTGGACGTCGCGGCTGCCGGAGGCTTCCCGCCCGGCCTGGATCACGCGGAACGCGACATCGGCGATGGCCAGCACGTCCGCGTCGGTCTCGGTGGGCAGCCCGCACATGAAGTAAAGCTTGACTTGCCGCCAACCCTGGGAGAAGGCCGTGCGGATGGTCGCGATAAGGTCGTCCTCGGAAACGGTCTTGTTGATGACGTGCCGCAACCGTTCGGTGGCGCCCTCCGGGGCCAGCGTCAGACCGGTCCGGCGGCCGTTGCGGGAAAGCTCTTGGGCCAATTCCACGTTGAAGGCGTCCACGCGGGTGCTGGGCAGCGACAGCGAGACGGACGTGCCCGCGTAGCGGTCGGCCAGCCCGCGCGCGATGGGGCCGATCTCGGTGTGGTCGGCGCTGGACAGCGACAGCAGGCCCACTTCGTCCAGGCCGGTGCTCGCCAATCCTTGCTCGACCATGTCGGCGATGGTGCGAACGTTGCGTTCGCGCACCGGGCGGGTGATCATGCCGGCCTGGCAGAAGCGGCAGCCATGGGTGCAGCCGCGGAAAATCTCGACCGAATAGCGCTCGTGGACGGTCTCGGCGAGCGGCACGATGGGCTTGGCGGGATATGGCCAGCGGTCCAACTCCATCAGGGTGTGCTTGGCCGGCCGGGCGGGAATCCCTGGGCGCGGCGTGACCGCCGCGATCCGCCCGTCATCGGCGTAGTCGACCGTGTAAAAGGCCGGGACGTAAACCAGCCGCGCCTTCGCCAGCCGTTCCAGCCGCTGCTCGCGCGTGTCCTGCGGGTAGTCGCGGACCAGTTCGCTGATCTTGAGCACAGCTTCTTCACCGTCGCCGAGCACTACCGCGTCCAAGAAATCGGCGACCGGCTCGGGATTGAACGCCGCGTGGCCTCCGGCGATGACCAGCGGATCGCACGCGCCGCGCTCGTGGGCGTGCAGCGGGATCCCGGCCAGGTCGAGTGATTCGAGCAGATTGGTGTAACCCAACTCGCTGCCAATACTCACCCCGACGATGTCGAAATCGCGCAGCGGGCGGTGGGTCTCCCAGGTGAACTGCGCAATGCCGCCCGCGCGCATGAGCCCGGCCAGATCGGGCCAGATCGTGAACGACCGCTCCGCCAGCGCCCAGTCCAGCCCATTCAACAACTCGTAGAGGATCGCCAACCCCTGGTTGGACTGCCCCACCTCGTAAGCATCCGGAAACAGCAGCGCCCAGCGCACGGCAGCCTGGTCAAACGACTTGGCCACCGAGTTGACCTCGCCGCCGACGTACTGCACGGGCTTGTGCACCTGTGCGAGCAGCGGCTCCAGCGCGGCGAACAACGACATGAATGTCGATGATACCGGAGGCGGCGCAGCGCGGCTCGACTTCGACGGCGCCGTCGCCAAGCTCGGGTGGCGTGGCATTCATTAGGTGGCGTGGCCGACCCCGCCGCATTGTGCCGCGCTTGTTTCCCGGCTCAGACGCCGAGCAACGCAAGAGGGACGACGCAGACGCCGTCTGTTCTGCGATAAGCCTCAGCGCCAGTCGTGATCACGACCATGTCCAATCAAACTAGCCCAAGACCACCTACACGATGGCCGCGCGGAGGTCTTTGCGCGCGGCTTCCAGGGCCACCAACTCTTGGAACATCTTGCCGTAAGCGGCTTTCTCATCCACGGGGTTGGTGCGCTGCAGCTTCGACTTGACTTGGTCGATCTGCCGCGACAGCGCAAGCAGGCGCAGTTGGTTGGTGTGTTCGGCGGCGTAGGCCAAGGTGGGTTCGCGCAGGATGTCTTCCACGCTCAGTTCGGCGATCAGGCGCTCCACGACTTGGTCCACGTCTGGGCCGAGCAGGGAGTGCGGCCAATCGGGAGCTGTCCGGTCCCCGGCGCCGAGCAATTCGAAGACGGCCCGGTAAGCGGGGTGTGTGAAGTGGGCGGCGGTGATGCCATTCCAGTCCGCGGCGAACATTTCCGGGGCGCGCAGCATCAGGCGCAGCGTGCCCCGTTCCGGCTCCAAGCGGGGATCGCGCGGGTTCGGCACGGGCAACCGGCTGACTTCGATCAGCGCCGGGGCATCCGGGGCTGTCGCGGCAGGCTCTGGGCGGCGGGTGGCGCGGCGGCGTTGCGCCCCGGCCTCGCGGCGCACTTCGTTGACGTCCATGCCGAGCATCTGGGCCAGGTCGCGCAGATAGCCGTCCACAAGTGACGCGTCGCGGATAGAACTCAGCAACGGCGCGGCGGCCCGCAAGGCTTGGAGCCGGCCGTCGGGGCGGTCCAGGTCGAAGCCCGCGATGACGTTCGCCATGACGAAGCGGTAGAGCGGCTGGCGCCTGCCCACGAGTTCGCGCAGCGCCGCGTCGCCTTGCTGGATGCGCAAGTCGCACGGATCCAGGCCGGACGGCTCCACCGCCACGTAAGTCTGCGTGGTGAAGGACGATTCCAGTTTGAAGACCTTCAGCGCGGCCGCTTGGCCTGCCGCGTCGCCGTCGAAGGTGAACACCACCTCGCCGTTGCGGACATCCGTCGAGCCCACCAGGCGCTGCAGCATCCGGGCGTGTTCCTCGCCGAACGCCGTGCCGCAACTCGCGACCGCGGTGTCGACCCCGGCCAGATGCGCGGCCATGACGTCCGTGTAGCCCTCCACGACGACGGCCTGGTTCTTCTTGGCGATGTTGGCCCGGGCAAGGTCCAACCCGTAGAGCACGGTCGACTTCTTGTAGACGACCGTCTCGGGGGTGTTCACGTACTTGGCGGGCAGGCGGTCGTCGTCGAAAAGCCGCCGCGCGCCAAAACCCAGCGTAGAGCGGCCCGCGTCGCGGATGGGCCACAGCAGGCGCCCTTGGAAGAAGTCCCAACCGCCGTTCTCACGCACCAGGCCGGCTTTGACCATGGTGTCGTCTTCGACCTTGTTCTTGCGCAGGAACTCGCCCAGCGCGCGGCCGTCCTTGGGGGCGTAGCCGATGCCGAAATGCTCGGCAGAGGCCTGGTCGAAGCCGCGCGAGTCGAGGAACTGCCGCCCCGCCACGGCTTGCGGGCCGCGCAACTGCTGCTCGAAGAACTCCGCCGCTAACCGGTTGGCCTCCAACACCTTCATGCGCAGCCCGGGCTCAGCGCGCGGGCCGGAATCGTCGGTGTAGCGCAACTGCACGCCGATCCGCCCCGCCAGATACTCGACAGCCTCGACGAAGGACACATTCTGGTTGCGCTCCACGAAACGGATCACGTCCCCGCCTTCGCCGCAGCCGAAGCAGTAGTAGAAGCCCCTAGCGGGCGTCACCCGGAAGGAAGGCGTCTTCTCGTCGTGAAACGGGCACAGGCCCACCAAGGATCCCCCGCCGCCGGGGCGCAGCGTGATTACCGCTCCCACGACGTCTTCGATCCGCGACCGCTCTCGGACCGTCTGCAGATCCTCCGCGACGAACATGCCTGGCATGCGGCAAGTCTAACTAGCCGCTGACGCCGGCGGGCAGCCGGGCGCGATCCCAACCCAGCTCCGCGACCGCGCGGTCGAAGGCGTAGCGGTCGGTCATGCCGGCCACATATTTCACGGCCGCCAGCACCTTGTCGTCGCCGCGCTGCTGCGGGGGCATCGCGGACGGATGGGTGGCGTAATGCTCCGTCAAGGCGCGCAGCACGTCGATCACGGCGGCGGCTTGGGCCAGTGACTCCGCGCGGGTGTAGATGCGCTCATAGTTGAAGGCGCGCAACGCCGCCAGCGCGCTGGCCGTCTCGGCGTCCATGCCGACCTGCCCGGCGGAAACCGTGGTCGAGATGACCGCCCGGATGAATGCCGAAAGCTGCTCCCGGCGGGTGCGGCCGGCGATCTGGGCCACCTCCACCGGGACTTGGCCCAGCGTCAAAATCCCCGCACTGATGGCGTCTTCGAGGTCGTGCGCGCAGTAGGCGATGCGGTCGGCCCAACTGACGATCTGGCCCTCGACCGTGCGCGGGCCCGGCCGCGACCAGGAGTGGTTGCGGACGCCGTCCAGCGTCTCGGCGCAAAGGTTCAGGCTGGTCAACACGACGTCGGCGCCCCACGGGCCGTGGTCATAGTCGAGAAAAACGTCAAAAGCGTCCTCGGCCGCGTGCCCGCCCGGCCCGTGCCCGCAGTCGTGTCCCAGCGCGATGGCCTCGGCCAAAGCCACGTTGGCTCCGACCCCGCGCGCGATAGAAGTAGCCACTTGCGCCACTTCCAAAGCGTGTGTGAGCCGGGTGCGCTGGTGATCCGTGGGGAACACCACCACCTGGGTCTTGCCCGCCAACCGGCGAAAAGCCGTGGAGTGGACGATCCGGTCGCGGTCGCGCTCGAAACAGGTGCGTTCCGCGTCCGGCTCCTCCGGGACGGCCCGCTCCCCCGCCCCACGCGCCAGCGCCGCCCCGGGCCGCAGCCGCGCCGCCTCGTATTCCTCGCGGGCCACCCGTCCGACAGGCGCACCGGTGGCGATCTGCGGCGCTGCGCCGGCGTGCGCGGTGACGAAGTCCCCTTGCGGATTCCCGCCCATCGTGGTGGCCCAAGCGCGGGCCCGCGGTGTGATCTCGGCCATACGCCAATGATGTCACCTGCGCCCCGCAAACGTCCCGTTGCTGGCTCCGCAGGCGTTTCTGGTGCATTGGTAGGACCATTTTCGCTTCAAGGAGAGCCGACTACGTAACGATTTTAGGCATTTTGCGTATCCGGCTTGCGTGGTCTACGTATGGGTGTTATGGTTGATCGCAGAAGGGGGAACAACTCGAAGCGTTGGAAGTTATTCGGGGGGACGACTAAGACGCATTGGCAAGCAGGTCACAGTCTTCAGCACAGGTGATGACACTCCTGCGAGGCCCGAGTTGGAGGGAGTGGCGAGGCTCTCCGCAAGGATTGAGCGCAGCCGGTAAGCGCCGTTTCGGCTGCAGGCCACTCCCACCCCCGACCTAATTACCCACGAAGCTCAACCGTCATCAAGACCAACCCGGCCCGTCATCCCGGACTCGTTCCGGGATCTCCGCACAAAGTGCGGCCCCAACCCACCACCAGACCGGACTCCGTCCGAGATGCCGGAACAAGTCCGGCATGACGGGCAAGGTGTTTGGCAGCGACCCAGGCAGCGCTCATCAAAGGAGGTTCTTCATATACGCGTCGATTGCCGCACGCTTGAGCGCGCCGATGGATAAGTCCTCGTAGCCCGACATTGTTGATATCCGTTCTCTGCTGGCGCTGCGCCACTTCGGTGGGTTTCGCTTGGATGCTAGTGGCTTGCCGCTGCGGGCGCGATGGGAACCAAGTCCCATGGGCGGCTGGCTGGCGGCAGTGGTATGGGTTGTGGTCACCAGGTTGGCACATCCGTGGGAGAATCTTCCTCATGGCCAAGAAGGAACCAGTGTTGTCGGTGACCGACTTGAAGAAGTCGTTCGGGCCGGTGGTGATCGTTAGCGGGTTCAGCCTGACGGTTTATCCCGGCGAGGCTGTGGCGTTGACCGGGCGCAACGGCGCGGGCAAGTCCACGATCCTGCGTTGCATCATCGGGGCGGACCATCCGGATTCGGGGCAGGTGCTGGTGGATTCGGTGCCGGTGCTGGAGACCGACCCGCGCATCCGCAAGTCGGTGGCGACGGTCATCGACGACTTGGACTTCTTCCCCGACCTATCCGTGGTCGAGCATCTCGACTTGCTGGCCCGGGCGCACGGCATCCCCGATTCTGACGACGCCGTGGACGAGGTGTTGCGCGAAGTGCAGTTGGTGCCGCAGTCCGGCCAGTTGCCGGGCACGTTGTCTTCCGGGCAGCGCCGCAGGCTGGCGCTGGCCACGGCGTTTGTGCGGCCGCGCACGCTGCTGGTGTTGGACGAACCGGAGCAGCGGCTGGACACCGAAGGTGTGGAATGGCTCACGCAGCGGCTCATCGCGGAGCGGGATCGCGGGCTGGCGATCGTGTTCGCCAGCCACGAGCCGGCGTTGGTGGAGCGGGTGGCCACGAAGGTCATCAACCTCAAGGGTGCGATGTACGAGAGCGGCGATGAGCAAGAAAGCGCGTAAGAAGGCCACCGAGCCCCAGCCAGAGCTGAAGCCGCTGGCCACGCCCGAGCCTGCCCAGTACAACTTCTTCTTCCTGCCGCAGGACATCGACGCGCAGCCCGCCGACGAGCGCGACCTGCACGACCTGATGAAGCTGTGGCGCCACGGCCGCGCCACAAAATCGATTTGGCAAGCCATTTCGGACGGCTACGTGGCGCTGTTCTCGCTGGTGGTGCTGGGTGCGATGGTCGGCAACGTCATCTACGAGGCGCAGGGCAGCCAGGCCGGCTGCGAATCCACGGCCTGCCTGACGGCCAAGACACTGCTGCCGACGGCCACGACGTTCGCCTGCTGGGGTTTGTCGCTGGCGGTCTCGGGGCTGTTCGGACCGATCCTGGCATCGGCGGCGGAAGGGTCGTGGCTGATGGCAGCCCCGGTGAGCCGCCGCATCCTGTTGCGCGGCCGGCTGATCGCCCCAGTCGTGCTGGCCGGCGTGATCAGCTTCGCGGTGACTTGCCTGGTGGGAGGGCTGTCCGGGCTGAGTTGGGCGCTCGCCGCCGTGGCCGGAGGCGGAGCCGGAGTGGGAGCCGCCGCGCTGATGGCGTTGGCCGGAGCCGTCCAATCAACGGAACGCACCCGCCTGATCCGCACCGTCCAAGCGGCCTGCTCGTTCGCCGCGGTGGCCGTCTTGGCACTGGTCGTCTGCGTGGCTGCGGGCTGGCTTTCCGTCCCGCTGCCCGAACCTGCCCAACTCGGAATCGCGCAGGTGGCGGCGATGGTTGTCGGCGCGGTGGGATTGGTTGCCGCGATGGGTGTCGCGCTGCGCCGCCTGGACGACATCCGCAGCGCCCGGCTGCTCAGCGGCGGGTCGCTGGTGGCCGGCATGCAAGGCGCGATGTTCGCCCTCGACTTCGGCTTGGTGCGCGACATCCTCGTCGAACGCAACGCGGTCAAGAAGGGCTACGTCCGCTCCACCCAAGGGCGCGGCCTGGGCGTGATGGCCCTGATTTGGCGCGACTTCGAACGCCTGTTCCGCAGCCCCAAACAGTTCATCCCCTTGCTGGTCAGCCTCTTCGTGCCATACGCCGCAGACGCGCTGGGCGCGGGCCAACTCAACCCGTTCCTGTCCGGCATGGCGTTGATGATTGCGATCATCCCATTCATGGGTTCGCTGCGGGTGTTGTCCCGCACCGGCGGCCTGGCCAGGTCTTTCCCGTTCGCGACCACCGCGCTGCGCACCGCGCTGATGGCGGTGCCGACGGCGTTGGCGCTGGTCTGGGCCGCTGCGGCGACGCCGGCGTTCGTGGGCATCTCGTCGGCCGGGGTGGAGCGCCCCGTGCCGCTGGCGGTGATGGCTTCGCTGGCCGTGGCCCTGGCGGGCATGTTGGCAGGCGTGCGCTGGGTGACAGCCAAGAAGGTCGACTTCAACGCCCCCATGATGGCCACCGAATCCGGCGCGGTGCCGCCCACACTGATCTTCAACATTTTCCGCGGTTTCGACGTCGTCGCCGTAGTCACGGCGCCGCTGATCCTCAACTGGGGCCCGTCCTGGTCGCTGGGCCTGGCCGCCCTGGTGTTCGTGCTGGTCCGCGGCACCTTCAACATGGACGACATGAAAGCCCAGTCAGAACAACTCAAGCGCGAACAGGAAGAGGCCAAAGCCCGCACCGCCCAGCCGAAGAAACGTCGGGCGCCAGTGCGAACCGGGCGATAGGTCAGGGTGCCCCTGTCGGGCACACGGACTACGTCCGAGATCCCGGAACACCACCCCACAAAGTTCTTCGATACTTTGCGGGGACCCCGGAACACCACCCCACAAAGTTCGTCGATACTTTGCGGGGACCCCGGAACGAGTCCGGGATGACGGGGTTGGGGGTCAGGATGACGGATTCAGCCCCAGCGCTTGCAGCATCGGCAGAAGCTTGGCTTCGGTTTCGGCGAACT
>JAISUR010000019.1 GCA_031271975.1 Propionibacteriaceae bacterium | reverse complement strand
GCCTCCACGCCGACTACTGGCAACGCACACGACAACTGCACCCGGCCATCTTGGAGGAGGACTCGCCCGACCCGGAGACGATGCGCGGGTCAGTGGTTCGGATAAGCGAACTTTGGTGGGCCACACTGGACTTGAACCAGTGACCTCTGCCTTATCAGGGCAGCGCTCTAACCGTCTGAGCTAGTGGCCCGGTGATGGTTACACCGAAGGACTACGGTACCCGAGTTGGAATCGTTGACTCAAATCCTGGGATTGGCTCAGTCCTCCTTGAGAGTGACTTCGATGCCTCCGATGACGGTTGCGGCGAGGTTGTAAAGGAACGCCGCGAGGGTGCCGAGCGCAGTCATGATCAGGACGTTGACCGCTGCGATCAGGGCCGCGAAACCCAGGACTCGGGAGCCGCTGACATAATCCTGGACGTGCCAGCCGGCGCCGCCAGTGTCAGCGTTGAGGATGTCGTCGAGGACGTCGTTGACCTTGTCGAAAGCGCCACCGGATTCGATGACCGTCCACGAAGCGTAGACGGCGACGAAGAACATGATGCCGAGGGCCACAGAGAACATGAAGGTGATCTTCATGGCTGACCACGGGTCGACGCGCGAGATCTGCAGGCTTGCCCGCCGGGGAATGCCGCCGCGCTTCTTCTTTACCGGGGCGACCGTCACAGCGGGTTTCACCGGATCCTGGACCTGCGCAGGCGCCATGTCCGGGCCCGCCGGAACAGCGGGAATCGGCACAGTCGGCTGTTTCGGCGCCTTCCGCGGCAACAACCGCTGCCGCGGCGTGGTCTGCTCGGCTGCCTTGGTTTCCTCCGCGGCTTTCGCCTTGTCCACACTCTGAGTCGTGTCGGCAACGCTGGCTTGTTGGCTCGGCGGACGGTTGGCGGGCCGCGGCTTGACAGGTTCGGACTTTGCGGGCGCTGACCGCGCCGGAGTTTGCTTGTCAGCGGGCGGCACGTCGCGTTGCGGCGTCGCCGGGCTCTTCGCCTTGCGCACCGCCGGAGGTGGCGGCAGCACAGGTTTGGACGCTACTTTGCTTTCTGTCACTCCGGGTACTGGCCCCTCGGCGGGAATCTTGGGGAGCTTGACCACCTTGTCGGCCCACTCCGGAGAGCCGTTCGCCGTGGTGTCCGGAACGTTGGCCGTATCAGTCACCGTTATCCTCCCTGGGGGCCGCTGCGTCGGCCTGGGCATCATTTACAAGGTCAACCGTACCCGCTTCGGGTCCGTCAACGGGAATTCCCGCTGCCGTTGGTTCATCTTCTTCTTCAGACTCCGGGTTGAGCGCGATCACCGCCACGGCGTCTCCCTCGGCCACGGCCACGAACTTCACACCCATCGTGTCACGGCCCTTTGCCGGCACTTCGGCCACCGCTGAGCGAATGACCTGCCCGGACGACTTGATGGCTATGACCTCGTCAGCCTCGGTGACGACCAGCCCGCCCACAAGCGAGCCGCGATCTTCGTTGAGCTTCATGGCCTTGATGCCGAGACCGCCGCGGCCCTGCAGACGATAGTCGGCCACCGCCGTGCGCTTGGCGAAGCCGCCATCGGTGACCGTGAACACGAACCGGTCGTCCTCGGGCATGTCCGCGCCGATGACCGACATCGACAACAACTCGTCGCCGCGGCGGAACTTCATACCGGTCACGCCGGACGTCGCGCGCCCCATGGGACGCAACTGCGAATTGTCGGCCGAGAAGCGAATCGCCTGCCCCTTGCGGGAAATCAACAGCACGTCGTCGGCGTCGGAGCATAGCTGCGCCCCGATCAGCTCGTCGTCAGGCGAGCGGAAATTGACGGCAATGATGCCCGCCTGGCGCGGCGAGTCATACGCGCGCAGCTCGGTCTTCTTCACAAGCCCCTGCTTGGTGGCGAGCAGCAAGTACGGCGCGTCATCGTAGGCCCGCAGCGTCAGCACCTGCGCGATGCGTTCATCGGGGAGGAACGACAACAACCCGGCCACGTGCCCGCCCTTGGCGTCGCGCCCTGCCTCGGGCAACTGCCACACCTTGGAGCGGTAGACCCGGCCCAGATTCGTGAAGAACAAGATCCACTGGTGGTTCGTCGTCGCAAAGAGGTGCTCCACCTCGTCGTCGGTCCGCAACGCGGCGCCCTTCACACCCTTCCCACCGCGCTTCTGGGTGCGGTACTGGTCGCTGCGAGTGCGCTTCGCATAGCCGCCGCGTGTGATTGTCACGACCATTTCGTCGTCCGGGATCAGGTCTTCATCCGAAAGGTCGCCGTCCGCCGACACAATGCGGGTGCGTCGGTCCTCGCCATACTTGTCCACGATTTCGGCCAACTCGGTGGAAATGATCAGGCGCTGCCGTTCGGGCTTGTCCAGGATGTCCTGCAAGTCCTTGATCTTCGCCTCGATTGCGGCCAGCCGGTCCAGTATCTGCTGGATCTCCATCGCCGCCAAGCGCCGCAACTGCGTGTTGAGGATGTGCAACGCCTGCATGTCGTCGATCTCGAGCAGTTCCTTCAGGCCTTCGCGGGCAGCCTCAGCGTCGCGGGACGCGCGGATCAACGCCAGCACCTCGTCGAGCCGGTTCAACGCCTTGACCAGGCCGCGATCCAAGTGGGCCGACTTTTCAGCTTCGGAAAGGCGATACGCGGTGCGCCGCTGGATGACCGACACCTGATGCTGCACCCAATACCGGATGAACTGGTCCAGCCGGAGCGTACGCGGCACATCGTCGACGAGCGCGAGCATGTTGCAGCCGAAGGAGTCCTGCAATGCGGTGTGCTTATACAAGTTGTTCATGACGACGCGGGGAACGGCGTCGCGCTTCAATACGATCACCAAGCGCTGCCCGGTCCGCCCCGACGAATCGTCGCGGATGTCGGCGATTCCATTCAGCTTGCCGGACTTGACCAGCCCCGCGATCTTCTCGGCCAGATTGTCCGGGTTGCACATGTGGGGCAACTCGGTCGCCACCAACTGAGTGCGGCCCTTGGCGTCTTCTTCGATTTCGATGACAGCCCGCATGACCACAGACCCGCGGCCGGTGCGATACGCGTCCTCAATGCCTTTGCGGCCCACGATCAGCGCGCCATTGGGAAAATCGGGGCCCTTGATGCGTTCCATGGCCGCTTCCAAGAGCTCTTCGCGGGTGGCCTCGGGATTGGCCAGATACCACTGCACGGCGTCCGCGACCTCGCGCAGATTGTGCGTGGGGATGTTGGTCGCCATGCCGACCGCGATGCCGGTCGAACCGTTGACCAGCAGATTCGGGAAGCGCGCCGGGAGCACCGTCGGCTCGGAATCCTTGTTGTCGTAGTTGGGTTGGAAGTCAACCGTGTCCTCGGTGATGTCGCGAACCATCTCCATCGAAAGCGGCGCCATCTTGCATTCGGTGTAACGCATGGCGGCCGCGGGATCGTTGCCGGGCGAGCCGAAGTTGCCCTGGCCAGACACGAGCGGCGCGCGCATGACCCACTTCTGCGCCAACCTGACCAGAGTGTCGTAGATGGCCGAATCGCCGTGGGGGTGGAAACGGCCCATCACGTCACCGACGATTCGGGAACACTTGTTCCAGCCGCGATCCGGGCGGTATCCGCCGTCGTACATCGCATACAGCACGCGCCGGTGGACGGGTTTCAACCCATCGCGCACGTCCGGCAGGGCCCGGCCCACGATGACACTCATCGCATAGTCGAGGTAAGACCGCTGGATTTCCTCTTTCAGGTCGATCTCGTCGACCTTGCCGACCGTCGGCGCCAACGTCTGGGAGCCCTCGACCTCTTCAGTGACTTCGGCTTCTGGTTCGTACTCGCTCATTTGGTAACTCTCTTAAGGCTTCGAAGAATCTGGCGGCGCTCAGATGTCCAAGAATCTGACGTCTTTGGCGTTGCGCTGGATGAACTGCTTGCGCTGATCCACGTCTTCGCCCATCAACACTGTGAACATCTCGTCGGCTGCGGCAGCATCCTCCAAGGTGACCTGCAGCAAGGTGCGTTTGGCTGGATCCATGGTCGTGTCCCACAGGTCTTCCGGGTTCATCTCGCCAAGGCCTTTGTAGCGCTGGATCGGATTCTGGTTGGGCAGCTTCTTGCCAGCGGCCAGGCCGGCGTCGCGCAGTTTGTCGCGCTCTTCGTCGGTATAGGCCAGTTCGTGCGGGGCGTTCGACCAGCGCAGCCGGAACAACGGCGGTTGGGCCAGATAGACGAAGCCGCCTTGGATCAGCGGCTTCATGAAACGGAACAAGAGCGTCAGCAACAGCGTGCGGATGTGGGCGCCGTCGACGTCGGCGTCGGCCATCAACACGATCTTGTGATAGCGCAACCGGTCCAAGTCGAAATCGTCTTGCACCCCGGTGCCCAACACGTTGAAGATGGCAGCCACCTCTTTGTTTTGCAGGATGCGGTCGATGCGGGCCTTTTCGACGTTGAGGATCTTGCCGCGGATCGGCAGGATCGCTTGGATACGCGGATCGCGGCCGCCTTTGGCCGAGCCGGACGCCGAGTCGCCCTCCACGATGAAGACCTCGCATTCGCTGGGCTCGGTCGACGAACAGTCCGAGAGCTTGCCATACTCTCCGGCGCCACTGAGCAGTCCCTTGCGGCTGCGGGCCAGGTCACGGGCTTTGCGGGCGGCGATGCGGGCCGACGCGGCCGCCTGGGCTTTGCGGACGATGTCCTTGCCGTCAGCCGGATTGCGCTCGAACCAGTCACCGAGAAGTTCGTTGACGACTTTCTGCACGAACGAGCGGGCTTCCGTATTGCCCAGCTTCGTCTTGGTTTGGCCCTCGAACTGCGGTTCGGCCAGCTTCACCGAAACAATCGCGGTGAGGCCTTCGCGGATGTCGTCGCCGGAGACGCGGTCGTCGCGCTTCTTTATCAGGCCCCAGGTCTCCCCCCATTTATTGACGGTGTTTGTGAGCGCGGCCCGGAAGCCCTCCTCGTGCGTGCCGCCCTCATGGGTGTTGATGGTGTTCGCGAAAGTGTGCACCGATTCAGTGAACGAAATGTTCCACTGCATGGCCACTTCCAAGCTCATTCGCTGCTCCTGCGAAGCCGCCTCGATGGCGATGACCGAGCCGATGGTGTCCTTGTTGCCGGTGAGGTATTTCACATAGTCGATCAGGCCGTTGTCATAGCGGAACGTCTTGGATCGGGTGGATTCGACCTCTTCGTCCTCCTCGCTGCGCGGGCGCTCGTCGATCAGCGAGATCGTCAGCCCCTTGTTGAGGAATGCCATTTCGCGGAACCTGGTGGCCAGCGTGTCGAACGAATAGCGCGTGGTCTCGAAAACCGTGGGGCTGGCGTAGAACGTGATGACCGTGCCGCGCCGATCCGTCTTCTCCAGCCGCTTCAACTCAAAATCGGGCTCGCCGAGGGTGAACGACTGTTGCCAGTGGTATCCGTCGCGGTAGACGTCGGCGGTCAGCTTGTCGGAGAGGGCGTTGACCACTGAGACGCCCACGCCGTGCAGGCCGCCGGAGACTTTGTAGCCGCCATCGCCGAATTTTCCGCCGGCGTGCAGCTTGGTCAGGGCGACTGTCAGCGCCGACACGCCTTCTGTCGGATGCATGGCCACCGGAATGCCGCGGCCGTCGTCGACAACTTGCACGCCGTCGTTGGCCAACAGCCGGATTTCGATCGCGTCGCAATAACCAGCCAGAGCCTCGTCGACGGAGTTGTCCACCACTTCATAGACCAAGTGGTGCAAGCCCCGCTCGCCTGTTGAACCGATATACATGCCCGGACGCTTCCGGACCGGTTCCAGACCTTCGAGTACTTTGATCGCCTCAGCGCCGTACGCGCCCTCCTCGACGTGAGCTGCCTGCTCGACGATGTCGGACGCGCTGGATTCGTGGTTCTCTGCCACTGAACCTCCCCGATTTCACGACAACGCCGCCGGACGTTTCGACGTCGGCGGCTGCGTGCCAGCGTGTTCCCGGCACGGCAACAATCATAGCGTGGACCCCTCAATTCCGTTGCATCGACGCGTCAGAAATGGCCGCTATTGGCGAAAAACCGCCGTTTGGAGCACTTCGCAGGGGCCCGGCCAAGGGGAATCACGCGACAGGGGGCTGTAATCGCTTCTGAGCCGAAATCCACTTCTGGAAAACGAAGCCCGCGAGAACACACCCGAACGCAGCCGCCATACCGGGCAGAATCGGGTCGATCGTGGCTGGCAGCAGCCAGGCGCCCAAACCCGTGAATCCAGGTCCGGCCACCATCGCCGCCAGTGCAAAGCCGCGGTGCACCCGGCCGGGGAAGAACAGCGCCGCCATCAGCGGGAAGAACGAGACGCAGGCACGCAACCCCAGCGCCAAGAAGCTCCAGTCCATGATCAGCGCGGACGGGTCGGCGAACGCAACCAGCGCGGCGGCGCCGAGCACGGCCAACAACACCACCCTCGTCCATGCCGGGAGCGAAATGCGCGATGTCTTCTTGAACAGGTTCTTGCGCACGGGCAGGATCAAGTCCCGCACCAGCACCGTCGCGATGCCAAAACAAAGACCGGCGGCCGAGCCGACCACCACGATCAGCAGCGCGGCGAGCATCATTCCGGCAGGCAGCGCGGGGAGCCGGTCCAAAATGAACATCGGCAGCGCCAGACTCGGTTGGATTTCGCGGCCGCTGGCTTTCATGTCCAACCCGATCAGCACACCCAGCCCGCCGACGACAGGCATGAGGCCGGCGGCCAACCCCACTCCGGCGCGGGAAACGCGCAGACTCCGCGCCGACCGCAGGGCCAGGAAGTAGGCCTGTTCGGAGGAAACGCCCAGCAGCAGGGACATGCAATTCCCGATCTCGACGCCATAGCCGCGGCCGAAGAAGTCGAAGTACACGTTGGCAGGCAGTGCCGTCAGCAGCGGGTTGGTGAACATGGCCAGGCCGCCCATCCTCCAAATCACCAGCGACCCGCAAATGACGAGCGTGCCGACGATGAGGGCGGTTTTCAGCACCCCGGCCCTCCCCGCGGAAAGCAGGCCGCCGAAGATCACATACGTGACGATGAGGCCGAATACGAGCACCAACGCCAATACTGGAGAGATCAGCCCAGCGACAGCCGTGACCAGGGCTACACCGGAAAGCAGTTGCGAGACGACCGAGCCGAAGATGCCAGCCGAAGAGAGCACGGCCATCAGCGAGCTGGCACGCTGCCCGAACTCGGCGCCGACGATTTCCGGCAAGGTGTTGCGTCCGCAGGTGTAGAGGCGCGGCACCAGCCCGGTGAGCAGCAGCGCTCCCAATCCGGCGCCAATCGTGAACCACCATGCCGACAGGCCGTTCGTATAGGCAAGCTGGGCAGTGCCGATCGTGGATGCCCCGCCTATGATCGTGCCCGTCATCGCCCCGGTCACCAGGGCCACGCCGGCCTTCTGAGACCCGCCGGTGAAATCTCCGGACGACTTGACCGATCGGCCACTGCTCACACCGACAGCGATAATCGCTCCCAGAACGAGCAGCGCGCCAACATAGTGCAGCCAAGTCACCCGGCCAATGCTAGACCCAATCGCCTCAGCCGTAAGTGTCGCGCGGGCCCCTGCCCGGCACCGACAGCTTCCCCTTCTTCCAAGACGGGGCGGTCGGGCCGATAACCACGATGCGCTCCACGGCCCCTTGGCCCAACTTGGCGTTCAAGGTGGCGACGATCTGGGGCGCGAGTTGGCGCAAAGAGCTGGCCCAAGTCGTCGACTCGGCGCGGATCGTCAACACCCGTTCGAAGTACGAATCCGGTTTGGAATGCTCCGCGTTGACCTGGCCCACGAGATCCGGCCAGCGCGCCAGGAGTTGATGCAGCCCAATGTGGGTGTTCCAGCCCTGCTGTTCCACCACATCGGCGAGGATCTCCCCCACTGGCTCCAAGTCTCCGGACTTACGCCGTTTCGGCTTGGCGGTGGGCGTGGCCTTGGCTCCGCGCGCCCGTGCGGCGATCTGCCGAGCCAGGTCGAGGCCGTCGGGGTCATGCTGGGTCACGGGTCACCTTCCCATCGCGCACGCTGTACCGCTGTCCGGACAAGGCTACGGGAACGTCCGCCGCCACCGCCGCTGTGATGAGCACTTGCTCGGCGGTGAGGGCCGTGGCCGCCAAGCGCTCTCGGCGCTCCGCATCCAATTCGGCGAAGACGTCGTCGAGCAAGAGCACCGGTTCCACGCCGTCTTCGCGCAAGAGCATGAACGACGCAAGTTTGAGAGCACAGCCGAACGACCAGCTCTCCCCATGTGAGGCATACCCCTTTGCCGGAAACTCCCCCAAAGTCAACGTGACGTCGTCGCGGTGCGGGCCCACGAGCGAGACGCCGCGCGCCAACTCGTCGCGCCGGCGCTCCAACATGCGGGCTTGGAGCGCGGCTGCGATTTCCAGCGCACCTGACGCCGCGTCGAACCCGCCCGCCGACTTGTAGCTGGCCGCGGCGGCATCGCGGGCGGGCGCGATATCCGCGTAGGCGGTCGCCAAGAACGGCGCCAAGTCGCTCAATGTAGCGGTGCGGGCGGCGATGATCTCCGCGCCGAAGCGGGCCAACTGTTCATCCCAAATACTCAAGGTGGATTCGGCTTCAGCGGGGATGGCGAAGCGTCCGGCAAGTGATTTCAGCAGCGCGGATCTTTGCCGCAGCACTTTGTCGTAGTCGGCGCGAACCCCTGCCAGCCGCGGCCAACGGGCCGTCGCCAGTTCATCCACGAAGCGACGCCTATCTGCCGGGTCGCCCTTCACCAAGGCGAGGTCTTCTGGAGAGAACAGCACCACTCGCAGCGAGCCGAGTATGTCGCGGGCCCGGCGCAGCGGTGAACGGTTGAGCGCGGCTTTGTTCGCCTTGCCGGGAATGAGTTCTATTTCGGCCAACAAGCGGCGTTCGTCCTCCAGCCCTGCCTGAATTCGAGCGCGCACCAGGGCCCGTTCGGCGCCGGCGCGGATCAGCGGCGCCTCCGCGGACACGCGGTGTGAGCCGAGGGTGGCCAGATATTCGAGCGCTTCGAGCAGATTGGTCTTGCCTTGCCCGTTTGCGCCTACGAAGACGGTCACGCCGGGCTCCAGCGCTACATCAGCGCTGGCGTAGTTGCGGAAGTCGACCAGGCTGAGGTGGGTGACGAACATGTCAGCCAGGCTGGCTAGGCAGGCAGGCGCATCAGCATGATGACGTGCCGGTAGTCCGGCTTGGGATCCCCCGCGATGTCGTCCAGCCCCGTCAACAGGCAGGGTTTGCCAGGAGCGGTGAAAGCGAAGCTGACGTATGGCGCGTCGAGTACGCTCAGCGCGTCGGACAAGTAGTGCGGATTGAATCCAGCGGCGGTGATGGAAAGGCCGGCACCGGTGACATCCTCCACAACCGCTTCCACAGCCTCTACGGCCTGCGCCTGGTCACCGGTCGCCGCCTCCAAGGTGATGGACTCCTGCCCAATCGTCATCCGCAAGGACGTGTTCCGCTCGGCGACCAATCCGACGCGCTTGACGGCCGCCACCAGTTCAGCCGTGTTCACCCGCACCGACGCCGTGGCCTTGATGTCCATGATGTGCCGCAACTTGGGGAATTCTCCGTCCAACAGCCGGGTCGTGATTTGGCGCGTGCCAGCAGTTCCGCCGCCCTCGAACCCGATCAAGCCATCGCCTTGGCCTGCGCCAGCCGGAGCCAGGCTGATTGTGATCTCGTCGCCGCCTGTCAGCGACTTCGCTGTCTCGGCGAGCACCCGCGCCGGTACGAGCGCGTCCGCGGTGCCCTTCGCGTTCGGCGTCCAACCAACTTCCTTGAGGGCCATGCGGTACCGGTCGGTGGCCAGCAGCGACACCTGATCGTCGGCGATCTCGACCCGAACACCCGTGAACACCGGCAGCAACTCGTCCCGGCCCGCGGCCACCACAACCTGCGACACCGCGGACGCGAACTGCGCCGCGTCGATCACTCCAGCGGCAGGCGGCATTGGCGGCAACTCCGGATAGTCTTCGACTGGCAGCAACTGCAACGTAAAACGAGCGCTGCCGCAAACCAACGTCATGGCCGACGCGTCGGTCGAAATATCTACTGGCCGGGCAGGCAGGGAGCGTGAGATTTCCGCCAGCAAACGCCCCGAAACCAACGCCGTCCCGTCTTCGCTCACCTGCGCCGGCAAGCTGATCCGCGCCGACGTTTCGAAGTCGAAACTTGACAGCGCCACCTTGTCGCCAGCGGCTTTCACGAGGAGTCCCGCCAGGATGGGGACACTGGGACGGTTGGGCAAGCTGCGCGCCGCCCATTGGACAGCCTCGGCCAAAGCGTCGCGTTCAATCCGGATCTTCACCGTTACTCCTAGCTGCAGGGTAGTGGAGTCGATCATATCGGTTTCACGCCGATGCTGGGCTGCCGCACATCTGTTGGCCCGAGGTTTTGCACACCGGCTACTTAGATGAACTCTTGGATGGTTATTAGGAGTAGTAGTAGTAGGCTCTGTGAATTGTGGGGAAGTAGTGCATCGTGCCTAGTCAGACGGCGATGCGGCTGTGGACGGCGGTTGTGGAAAAGTGGAAACTACATGGGGAGTACTTGTTGATGACGCGAGCATGCGCTACTCCATCCACATGACAGGGGGCTTTTCCACAAGGTTGTCCACAAGTGGACAACAGGGCTGTGATTAGCGGCAGATTCCTAGACACTGGCCTTCTTGATGCGGTTGGTGATTTCGGTCACTTGGTTGTATACGGAGCGGCGCTCGCGGAGCATTTCGGAGATCTTGCGGGTGGCGTGCAGCACGGTGGTGTGGTCGCGGCCGCCGAAAAGCTGGCCGATCTTGGGCAGCGACAAATCAGTGAGTTCGCGGCACAGGTACATCGCAATTTGGCGGGACGTGACAAGCATGTGGGCGCGCGATTGTCCACACAGGTCGTCGATGCTCACACCGTAATAGTCCGCCACTTGCCCCATGATCTGAGAAGCGGACACTTGCATTTCACCGCCATCGGGGATGAGGTCTTTCAACACGATCTCAGCCAGTGGCAGGTCGACCTCTTGCCGGTTGAGGGTCGCAAAGGCGGTGATGCGGATGAGCGCCCCTTCAAGTTCGCGGATGTTCGTGGGGATGCGCGACGCGATGAATTCGAGCACATCGGGGCTGGCGCGCAAGTGTTCGGCGATGGCCTTCTTGCGCAGAATAGCGATGCGGGTCTCCAAGCTTGGGGGCGTGACGTCGGTCATCAGGCCCCATTCGAAACGTGAGCGCAAGCGCGGTTCCAGGGCTTCCAACGAACGTGGAGGGCGGTCAGAGGTGAGCACGATTTGCTTCTGCGCGGTGTGCAGCGCGTTGAAGGTGTGGAAGAACTCCTCCTGGGTCTGAATGCGCTCTTGGAGGAATTGGACGTCGTCGATGAGGAGGACATCGACATTGTCGCGGTAGGTGCGGCGGAACTCCGCCGTGCGGTTCTCCGAAATCGCGTTGATGAAGTCGTTGAGGAACTCCTCCGTGGACACATACTTGACGCGAACCGTTGGGTAATAGGAGCGGATGTAATGGCCGATGGCGTGTAAGAGATGTGTCTTGCCCAGGCCGGAGTCGCCGTAGATCATCAGCGGGTTATACGACTTGCCGGGGTTCTCCGCGACGGCGATGGCCGCAGCGTGCGCGAAGCGGTTGGATTCGCCGATGACGAACGCGTCGAAGGTGTATTTCGGGTTCAGGCGGTCGGCAGATCCGAGGTTGACGGCCAAGGTGGGCGGCGGGGCGGGCTCGGGCTCGGGTTCCACCACATCGATAATGGGCTCCGGTTCCAGCGACGGGTCGATGGTGATGGCCAGCGAAATGCGCCTTCCCAAGAAGCTGGAGAGCTGCTCTTCCAACTCCGGGCGCAGCCGGGATTCGACCCGGTCCCGGGTGAAGTCGTTGGGGACAGCCAAGATGAGCAGCGTTTCGTGGAGGGCGACGGGATGCGCGTCTTGCAGCCACGCCCGGGTGGCGGCGTCAGCGGTAGTGAATATGTGTGCCCAAGCATCTTCCAGGGCCGGGCTGTCATCTGCACCGGACATTTGCGCAGCGCCTCTCTTCGGTTCCATCCCTCGCGGCACCGGCGAGGGGCCTGCCGGGACCGTTGTCCACACGTTATCCACAAGCTGTGCAAAGTGGCTTGCGACTTAGAAAACCTACCGTCATCCGGTCCCCGGTGCCAAGACGAGCACCAGAAAGGCCGGTCAGTTTGCCGCTCGGCGCGGACTCCCGTATCGTTAGCAGGTACGCGTGCGTCCAAAGTGGGCGCATCAGATCCGAAACACAACCAGGAGCACTCGCGTGAGCAAGCGCACTTTCCAACCGAGTAATCGGCGCCGCAGCCGCACCCACGGCTTTCGTCTGAGGATGCGCACCCGAGCTGGGCGCGCCATCATCTCGGCCCGTCGCCGTCGAGGCCGGGCCAGGTTGGCCGGCTAGGCACGCACGGGTGTTACCGCGCGTGTCCCGGCTGCGTTCGGCTGCCGAATTCCAGTCGACCATGCGTCTCGGCTGCAAGGTGGCGTGCCCGCCAGTGGTGGTGCACGCCCGGCTGAACGACCAGGCTGTGTGCCGCGCCGGGTTCATTGTTTCCAAGGCCGTCGGCAACGCCGTCGTCCGCAACCGTGTGAAGCGCCAATTGCGGCACCTGATTGCCGGCGAGTTCGCGGTTGCCCCGGCGAAAGTGGATGTGGTGGTGCGCGCGCTGCCGAAGGCGGCTTCGCAGAATCTGCGAGAACCGGTCCGAACGGCATTCGCCACGGCGCTGGGCAAGTTGGGAGCGGCCGCGTGAAAACTATCCTGATCGGGCTCGTGACCGCGTACCGGCGGTTCGTTTCGCCGTTGCACCCCCCGGTATGCAAGTTCTATCCGTCCTGCTCGGCTTACACGTTGCAGGCTCTGCAGGTACATGGCGCACTGCGCGGTGTTTGGCTTGGCATTCGCCGGCTTGCGCGCTGCCATCCGTGGTCGCTGGGCGGCTACGACCCGGTGCCCGGCACTCCCGCCGCCGCCGAATACGCGGCTGAGTTGGCCGACAAGGAGTTGGCTGTCGCAGGAAGGCGGAACAAGTGATCGCGCTGGACCTTTGGGTGGACATCGGCAACTTCTTTTCGTCGCTGGTTGCGCCGATCTATTGGGCTGTGTCGTGGGTGCTGGTCGGCTTCCACGAGTTCTTCAGCTACTTCCTGGATCGCGACGCGGGTGTCACGTGGGCGCTCTCGATCATCTTGCTGACGATGGTGATCCGGACGATTCTGATTCCGCTTTTCGTCAAGCAGATCAACTCGGCGCGCAACATGCAGTTGCTGCAACCGAAGATCAAGGCGCTGCAAGAAAAGTACGGCGCCGACCGCGAACGCCTCGGACAAGAGACGATGAAGCTCTACAAGGATGAGGGCGTCAACCCGATGGCGTCGTGCTGGCCGCTGCTGTTTCAGATGCCAATCTTCGTCTCGCTGTTTTGGGTGCTTCGCGACGCCGCGAGCACGATCTTCATCGAGGGCACGTGCAAGTTGGCGCCGGAAAACCTTGCGGTGCCCAAGGGTGCGTTTGAGACGAACGTGGACACACTGTGCTCCTTGACCAGCGCAAAACTGTTCGGGGCGCGCATCTCCGCGACGTTCCTCCCCATGGACGACGGGTGGTCGGCGACGCAGACGCTGGCGATCATCTTGATCGTGGGGATGGTTTGCACCCTCTTCTTCACGCAGCTCCAGCTGATGCGGAAGAACATGCCTCCGGAAGCCCTGCAAGGCCCGATGGCCCAGCAGCAGAAGATGATGCTGGTCATCTTCCCCGTCATGTACGCGTTCATGGGTGTGAACATCCCGATCGGCGTGCTGCTCTACTGGCTGACGACGAACCTGTGGACCGCAGGCCAGCAATACGTGCTGATCCGGAACAATCCGGCGCCCAACACTCCCGCGTACATCGACTGGGAGGAGCGGATGATCGCAAAGGGGAAGGATCCTGAGGAGATCATCGCCAAGCGGCAGGGCAAGAAGAAGAAGTCCGAGCAGACCAAGTACGACCCCAACAAGGTGGCCCGGCAGCAGACCCCCGCAGACACTGACAAGCCAAAGCGGCAGCCTGCCAAGAAGGATCCGCGCGTGGTGCAGCCACCGGAGCCGGCGGCGGAAGGCGAGTCGGATGCAAAGACGGTCAAGCGCCGTCAACCCCCCAAGAGTTCCCGGGCCAAGCGCAAGAAGCAGTAGGCCGCCCTTCTCAGAGGAGAAAAGATGACTGACATTGATACCGAGGCGACTGAAGCCAAGTCCACCAAGCGCGAAGAGACGCTGGTGAATGAGGGCGAAATCGCCGCCGACTATCTCGAAGAGCTTCTCGACATCGCCGACCTCGATGGCGATATCGACACGTTCGTCGAAGGTCGGCGCGCCCATGTCTCGATCCTGACCGACACCGATGTGCTGATCGGCAAGGACGGCGCCACGCTCGAAGCCCTGCAGGAACTTTGCCGCCTGGCGGTGATGACCGAGACGGGGCACCGCAGTCGGCTGATGCTCGACATCGGAGGGCACCGTGAAAAGCGCCGCGCCGAGTTGCAGTTGCTGGCCAAGGAAGCCATCGCTGAGGTGAAGCAGAGCGGCGAGCCAGCCCGTTTGGCTCCCATGAACCCGTTCGAGCGCAAGATCGTCCACGACGAGGTCGCCGCTGCGGGGTTGGTCAGCGAATCGGAAGGCGAGGAGCCGAACCGGCGCGTCGTGATCAGCGTCGCTGAGTAGGGTCTTCGGCTCGCTGGGTGTAGTTGTGGGTTGCTGTGGCTGACGCCGTCGGCTCTGGGTTTCGCGAGAATGAAACGCTAAAGAGATATGTCGATTTATTGGCAGATGTCGGCGTGAGCTGGGGTCTGCTCGGGCCGAACGAAGGCGCGGCGGAACGGCTGTGGCAGCGGCACATCTTCAACTCGCTGGCGCTGGAGCCGTTATTGGCGCCGGGGGCGCGCGTCGTGGACGTGGGAAGTGGCGCGGGGTTGCCGGGGATCCCCCTAGCGAGTGTGCGGAGCGACGTCGATATGACATTGTTGGATTCGCTGCAACGTCGCTTCGATTTCCTGACGATGGCCGTGGAGCGATTGGAATTGGGGGAGCGCGTTCACGTCGTGCGGGAACGGGCGGAAGAACACCGGGGGCAATACGAGGCGGTGGTCTGCCGGGCAGTGGCGCCATTGGAGCGGCTGGTGCGTTGGTGCTGTGGATTGCTTGGTGAGAGCGGTGTGCTCTTGGCACTGAAGGGTGAGTCCGCGGTTGGAGAGCTGCGACTCGCCGGGTCTGAGTTGGCGAAACGACGGCTGCGTGCCGAGGTGCGCCAGTTGGCGGCCCCTGAGGGCGAGCGGACGTGGGTTGTGGTCGTTTCGAAGGGGCGGTAGTGGTGTTCCACGGGTGGTCTTGGATGTGTTCCACGTGAAACACTTGGGTCGATCAGTCCGGGCCCTGAGGTCGCGAGATGAGTCCCGCTGTTGGAACTGCGGACGCTGGATGGAGGTGCTGAGGTGATGGAGCCTCGCCGCGTGGCATATGACGGGCCTGAATTCGAGCATGCGCCAGACACTCCGGACGATCTGCCCAATGTTCCACGTGAAACAGGAGCCTTGCCCAGGCCTTACAAGACGCGGGTGATCGTCGTCGCCAATCAGAAAGGCGGGGTCGGGAAAACGACGACCGCCGTCAATCTCGCCGCGGCTTTGGCCCGTGGGGGGCTGCGCGTCCTCGTCATCGACCTGGATCCTCAGGGCAACGCCACCACCGCTCTCGGTATCGAAAATCCGGAGGGCACCTTAGGCACATATGAGGTCCTTGGCGGGACGCCGATTTCAGAGGTGGTGCAACTCTCACCGGAAGCGGAGTCCCTGTGGGTGGTCCCCGCGACGCTGGACTTGGCCGGCGCCGAGATGGGTTTGGTGAACGAGATGGCTCGCGAGAGCCACCTGCGACGCGCGCTGCGGCGTTTCCTGGCCGACTACCAACTCGATTATGTGTTTATCGACTGCCCGCCTTCGCTCGGCTTGCTTACGGTGAACGCGTTCGTGGCGGCTCAGGAAATCCTGATTCCAATCCAGTGCGAGTACTACGCCTTGGAAGGCGTCAAGCAACTCCGCAGGACAGTTCAGTTGGTCACCGGGACCATGAACGAGGACCTCTACATCAGCACAGTCGTTCTCACCATGTACGATGCGCGTACCCGGCTATCCTCGGACGTCGCAGCAGAGGTGCGGCGCGCATTTCCTGACGAGACTCTCAACGCCGTGATTCCGCGCTCGGTCCGAGTGGCCGAAGCCCCGTCGTACGACCAAACCGTGATCTCCTATCACCTGGCTTCCGCTGGCGCTCAGGCGTACTTGGCGGCAGCCACCGAAATCGCCAACCGAGGAGTCAGCCAATGACGCAAGCACCGAAAGGCCGCCCAGGCCTGGGCCGTGGCCTGGGAGAGCTTCTGCAGCGCACCGATCCGGAACTCGAGCCGCGCGCCAACAGATTGGCCAGCGGCGCCCGGTTCGCAGAGATCGCAGTCGCCGACGTTGAGCCCAACCCAAAGCAGCCGCGCACCGTCTTCGACGAGGAGCCGTTGGATGAGCTGGCCGAGTCCATTCGAGAGGTTGGTCTGCTGCAGCCGATCGTGGTGCGCCCGGTGGCAGACAAGTATGAACTGGTGATGGGTGAGCGCCGCCTGCGCGCCGCGAAGCTTGCTGGGTTGGAGCGTATTCCCGCCATCGTGCGCGAGACAGCCGAACATGACTTGCTGCGCGACGCGTTGCTGGAGAACTTGCACCGTGTGCAACTCAATCCGCTGGAGGAGGCTGCCGCCTACCAACAGTTGCTTTCAGATTTCGGGTGCACTCAAGAAGAACTGGCCAAACGCATCAAGAAATCCCGCCCGCAGGTCTCCAACACGATCCGGTTGCTGCAGCTTCCAGCGCCGGTGCAGCGGAAAGTTGCCGCCGGTGTGATTTCAGCCGGGCACGCTCGAGCCCTGCTGGGCCTGCCCGACGCCGCGGCGATGGACCGCCTGGCAACGCGCATCGTTGCCGAAGGGCTTTCGGTCCGCTCGGTAGAGGAGTTGGTGTCTGTCGGCGAAGCCGAGCCGAAGCAGCCAACTCAGCGCAAGCAGGCGGCCAGTTCGGCATCCGATCTGATGTCCCAGGTGCAGTCGGATCTCAGCGAGCGCTTGGACACCCGAGTCACCGTCGCCGGCAGCCCGAAGCGCGGCCGCATTGTCATTGAATACGCAGGAGAAGACGATCTGCGCCGACTCAGCGACATACTGATTCAGAAGTAAATCTCTAAGTCGATAATTGTGACGAGTGAGCGAACGCTCACTCCGATGAGGGGGCGATCCTGCCGAAGGTGGCGCGCAGGCCAAGCCTGCCGCTGCTGAAAGGGCCCAAAAAGCCCTTCGATACTTTGCGGGCACCCCGGACCCCACCCCACAAAGTTCTTCGATACTTTGCGGGGACCCCGGACCCCACCCCACAAAGTTCTTCGATACTTTGCGGGGACCCCGGAACGAGTCCGGGATGACGGTGTTGGGGCTTTGGTAGCAATGAGGGGTCCCTGCAAAGTACCGCAGCGAAGCGATGACACTTTGTGGGGTAAAGACTTAGAGTGCTTCCACAGCGGCGGCTTCTATCGCAAGGCCGGCCACATACTTGTCGACGTATGCGTCGAAACCAGCCACATCGGCTGGATCCGGCGCCAGCGTCTCGGTTTCCGCCGCGGCGAACACGCGCTGGTTCAGGTAGTCGGCCAAGGTCGTTCCCTGCCCATAAGCCAGATACGCGCTGAGGACGGCCATGCCCCAAGCACCGCCTTCGCCGGCGGTCTCGCCGACCGTCACCGGGGCATTGAACGCGGCCGCGAGGTAGCGCTGGGCGACACCCTTCGTCTTGAACACGCCACCGTGGGCAAACATGGCGTCAACGGCCGCATGTTCTTCTTTCAGCAGAATGTCCATGCCGAGCCGCAGCGTGGCAAAGGTGGCGAAAAGCTGGGCGCGCATGAAGTTCGCCAGGTTGAACTCGGAATCCGGCGTGCGGGTGAACAGCGGCCGGCCCTCCCGCAGCCGGGCAATCGGCTCGCCGGACAGATAGTTGTACGCCAGCAGACCACCGCAATCCGCCTCACCGTCCAGCGAGGCCAGGAACAACGCGTCAAACACCTTGCCTGGCGCCGCGGGCGTGCCCAACGCGGCGGCGAACTCGCCGAAAACACCAGCCCATGTGCCCAGTTCGGAAGCACCGTTGTTGCAGTGCACCATGGCCACCAGATCGCCGACCGGCGTGGTGACCAAGTCCAGTTCCTCGTGCACGGCCTGCAGCGGGCGTTCCAGCACGACCATGGCGAAGATGGACGTGCCTGCGCTCACGTTTCCGGTGCGCGGGGCGATGGAGTTCGTGGCCACCATGCCCGTTCCGGCGTCGCCTTCGGGCGGGGCCAGCGGGATGCCGGCGACCAGTTTGCCGGTGGGATCAAGCAGCCGCGCACCTGCTTCGGTGAGGGTGCCGGCAGCGGCCCCGGCTGGCACGACGCGAGGCAGCAGCGCGCGAGCATCGCACGAAAATCCCTTATCAGCGGCGAGTTGTTGGAATTTCGCCAAACGATCGGCGTCCCAGTCTCCAGTGGCGGGATCGATGGGGAACATGCCCGAGGCGTCGCCCACGCCCAGTACCTTCTCGCCGGTGAGTTGCCAATGCACATAGCCGGCCAATGTCGTGAAGAAATCGAGCCGCGGCAGGTGCTCCTCCTTGTCGAGGATCGCTTGGTACAGGTGCGCCACCGACCAGCGCAGCGGGATGTTGTAGCCCAACGCCGCGGTCAGTTCCGCGCTGGCGGCGCCGGTGTTCGTGTTGCGCCAGGTGCGGAAGGGCACGAGTAGCTGGCCGGCGGCGTCAAACGCCAGGTAGCCGTGCATCATGGCGGAGAATCCCATCGCCTTCACGCTGGCCAACTCCACTCCATAGCGGGTGGCTACGTCGGCAGTGACCTCCGCATAGGCTTCGCGCAGCCCGGCCCAGACAGCGTCCAGGGAATAAGTCCACAGCCGGTCCACGAACTCGTTCTCCCACTCCGACCCGCCTGTGGCCAACACCTCGTGGTCGGGCCCGACAAGCACGGCCTTGATCCTGGTGGAACCCAATTCGATGCCGAGCACCGCCTGCCCGGAGATGATTGCTTGGCTTGCGTCCATGATGACTCCTCACGCCGATGTGAACGCTCTCATTATGAGCCTTTGTGACCCGCCCCCGCAAGGGCGACTGCCAACCACTAGACTCCCTGGGGTGAGTGAACTTGAACTGATCCACACCGGGAAAGTGCGCCAGCTCTACCGGTGGAGCGACACTGAGATCCTGATGGTCGCCACCGACTCCATCTCCGCCTTCGACTACGTGCTGAGCACGCCGATCCCGGGCAAGGGGAAGGTCTTGACGCAGCTTTCGCTGTGGTGGTTCGCGCAGTTGGCCGGCCTCGGAATCGCCAACCACGTCGTCAGCACGGACGTGCCCGAGCAGTTCGCGGGACGGGGCGTGATCGTCGAGAAGCTGCAAATGGTTTCCGTGGAAGCCATCGTGCGCGGGTACTTGACCGGATCCGGCCTCGCGGAATACCGCAAGTCGCAGACCGTCACATCGATCCCGCTGCCACCCGGCCTCGTGGACGGATCCCCGCTGCCCGAACCGATCTTCACGCCGTCCACCAAGGCCGAGATCGGGGAGCACGACGAGAACATCTCCTACGAGAAGCTCACCGGCATCATCGGGCCTGAGGTGGCCGAGCGCGTGCGCGACGCCTCGCTGAAGGTCTATTCGCGCGCGGAAGAGATCGCCCGTGAGCGCGGCATCATCTTGGCCGACACCAAGTTCGAGTTCGGCATGCGTCCCGACGGCACGCTCGTGCTGGCCGACGAAGTGCTCACCCCGGACTCGTCGCGTTTCTGGGACGCCGAGCTGTGGCAGCCGGGCGGCCCGCAGCCGAGCTTCGACAAGCAGTACGTGCGGGACTGGCTCACCAAGGAATCCGGCTGGGACAAGGCCAGCGACACCCCTCCGCCGCCACTGCCCGACCACGTCGTCGCCGCCACACAGGCGCGGTATCTGGAGGCCTACAAGCGGTTGACTGGGGAAGAACTGGCTGTTTGACGACCTGCGGCTGCCCGTCGTGCACCCATCAGGTCGTCCCGGGGCCGGTCATCCCGGACTTTGATCCGGGATCTTGGGACGCAGTCCCATGCACCCCGGAGGGGTGCCCCTGATGGGGCACACGGACTACGTCCGAGATCCCGGAACAAGTCCGGGATGACGTGGTGGGGGTGCCCAGGACGCCCCTGGTGGGGGTGCCCAGGACGACCCTGGTGGGGTGCCCGGGAAAGGGATGGAAACGTAAAGACCTAGCGGAGATGCCGCCATAACTCGACGAAATGAGTGAGCACTCACTTCCGTCGGCGCAACGACGGCCCGATCTCCTGCAACGTGGGAACGCGAGGCTTGACCAGGAGCACCATGCCCGCCTGAGTAGGCGTGTTGTCGGCCTTGCGGTTATTGCACGGCCAACACGCGGCGACGCAGTTCACCCAACTCGTCTTTCCGCCCTTGGAGCGCGGCAGGATGTGATCGACCGTGTCCGCGGAACGCCCGCAGTAGCCGCACAGGCGCCGGTCGCGGCGCAGCACGCCCTCCCGGGAGTACGGCAGTTTGCCAGTCGCCTCGTAAATCCACTTCGTGTACAGGTAGCGCACCAACTCCACCGAACGCGGCACTGGATACGGCCCAAACGTCTCGCCGGGCACCGCCTCGTGGACGCGCGCGACCTGTCGATAGAGCATCCCGATCGCATGCCGCAGCGTCACGAAGCCGAGCACTTGCTGCCCGCCCGCGTTCAGGATCGCGACCTGGGTCATCGTCGGAGTCTCCTTACGTCCCAGATTCTGCCGGAACCCGGCCAGAATTGGGCGGATACGCACCGAATGAACCCAGATTGTCACGCCACCGGAACAAGTCCGGGATGACCAGGTGGGGGTGCACGACGGGCACCCCTGCGGAGTGCATGGGACTGCGTCCCATGATCCCGGAACAAGTCCGGGATGACTTGGTGCCAGGAATGACCTGGTGGGGCCAGGCGTGACGGTCAGGCACTACTCGGGGTCTATTCCCATCTCGGTCTTGGTGGCCAGTCCGGTGAGACCGCGGTGCGTCTTCGTCGTGACCGCCAGGACGCCAGTGGCGACGGCTAGGGCGAATAGCAGAGGGCCTGAACCTGGGAAGACCACGGCGTTCAAGGCGATGAACGCGCCCACGCCAACGGCGAACTTCACGAAACGGCGCAGCATCCGCCATTTGCCCTGCTCGATTGGGCGCAAGTCGACGATAGCTTCGCCGCAGGTGCGGCCGTCGATGGCCACCCAGAACGCCTCCACGAGGAAGGCGGGCGCGTAGGCAAGGAACGTGCCGGTGACGCCGTTCTGTTCGTGGACGGGTATGTGCAGCAGGTAGAGCTGCACGGCTACGTTCGCAACCGCCGTCGGCCCGGCCAAGAAGCCGATCACCATGACGTCGGCCAACATGCCCACCAGGCGCCTGCCGAGCGAAACTTCAGTTACGGTGACGGGAGCCAGCCGGGCCTGCAGGCCGCGCATGAACGGCCATCCGAGCAGGGAACCCAGCAGCGCGCCAAGGGTGTTGACCATCAGGTCGTCGACGTCGAACATGCGGTATGCACAGTGAAACAGGCCCCAATCGCCCGTGAATTGCGTCAACTCGATCAGTAGCGACACCCCGAAGCCGATCCCTGTGGCCGCGATTACGCCTTTGCGCCAGACCAAACGCAAGAAGGCGCCCAGCGGCAGGAACAGCACCACGTTGAACAGGACTTGGAACAGCGCCCAGTTGTTCCACAAGGCGGCGCCCTCGGCTGCCATCTCTTGGATGTCGGAGACGAACTCGAACGGGATGAAGTTGGACCGGGAACACTTGAAATCGTTGGACTCCGGCACGGGCACCAACGTGTAGCACCACAACGCCATCGCGTACATCGCTCCCGCCAGCAGTAGGACCAACTCCAGCGGCCGCAACTGCCCAGCCTTGCGATAACGGATGGCGACCAACGGCAAGAACGCGACCACCGCCGCCAACGCGCCGATGAACACGGCCAAGATCGTGCTCGCTCCGAATTTCTCAAGCATGTTCCCCCCTGAGCGAACCAGCGTACTAGCAGTGTCCGCCCCATGAGGGTGAAACCGGCGGGAAGCCGCCGGGTCTAGGCGTAACGGCGGATGCCTTCGGCCACGAGGTTGAACTTGTCTTCGCTCAAGCGGCCGCCGATGCGCCGGATGTGGCTGTTGTCGAAGCGCAGCACGCGGTCCACCCGCACCTCCGAGACGCGGCCCTGCTTGTCCCACTCGCCGGTGCCAACTTCGACCCAATAGCGGCCTTCGGCGTTCTCCTGCGCTTGGTCGATGTCGTGGTCCTGGCTGGTCAGCATGCAGCCCAGCAGCCAATCTCCTTCACTTCCGACGATGAGCGCCGGGCGGTCCTTGCCTTGGGTGTAGTCCTCCTCGAAGGGCACCCAAGCCCAGACCACCTCGCCTGGATCGGGCAAGTCGTCCGCGATGGGGGCGTAGCTGAGCGGTGGCACTCCCTCGTAGTCGCCCGGATAGGCGTTTGAGTTCTTGGGGGCGGCGTTGCCCTTGGGTTTTCGCGCCTGTTTCGCGGTGACCTTGGCTTCCGGCACGGGAGAAGTACTCTCGGGCTCGGCGGAGGAAGCAGGTTCTTCCGCGTCGTCTGGCCCGAGGTACTTGCGGAACAAGGCGCCGATTGCCTCGCCCAACTCGTAGGCGATGTTGCGCTCAGACATTGTATTTCGGGAGCGGGCCGTACCAGATGGTGTTGGGCACGGTCCCGAAATCCCGTTCAGGTCGGCGTGCGCCGGCGCACCGCTGGTAGAACGAATTGGATGCCGGGACCCAGGCGAGGGCGGCCGCCACGGCAGTCAGCGGCAACGCGGCCCAGGCGATCGGGGTGAGGAGCAGGCTCAGCCCGGACAAGGCGAAGCTGATCAAGGTGGCCACGCGCGCCCAACCAAAGCCGGCCCAGGCGTAGTATCCGCTGATGACTGCGGCAATCGACGGCAGCAGAGCGGTGAGGGTCGCGACCACAGCCAGCAGCAGCCGCCAGCGCGAGTAAACCTCGGTGGCGAAGATCGCGGCTAGCTGGCACGAGCCGTTGAAGTCGTGAACCATGACCCAAAAGACGCCGAAGATCGAGACGCCGAGGGCCGCGACTGCGGCGTACGAGCACGCCAGCACCGCCCACAGGCTCCACGGGCGCACCGGCTCGGTTGTCTTGTTGGTCGTCATTTCGCCTCTAAGAGTAGCCGAGGTCCCCGGACCCCACCCCACAAAGTTCTTCGATACTTTGCGGGGACCCCGGAACGAGTCCGGGATGACGTGGTTGGGGGGCGGGGTGACGAGGCTGGGGGGTGACGGGACAGGCTGTCGGTGATAAGTTCTTGAACGGATGCGACGGCGCGTTGCACGAATGTTCAGGAGCTGGAGTTGGACCGCTACGAGGAGATGTATCAGGCCGCCACTCGGTACTACATCCAGGGCGAGACGATGGAGTCCATCGCCCACCACATGAGGCTGTCGCGGTCCTCGGTGTCCCGGCTGCTGAAGGTGGCGCGGGACACGGGGCTGATCCGCATCTCCTTGGCCGACCGCGTCGGGTCGCAATCTCCGTTGGCTTCCGCGCTGGCCAAAGCGTTCGGGATCCGCGTCCACCTCGTGTCCACTCGGGAATCGACATCGGACACGTATCGGCTCGAACAAGTGGCCAAACTCGGCGGGCAACTGCTGACCGACGCCGTGGGAGACCACCAACTCATCGGCATCGCGTGGGGCGCGACACTTTCCCAAGTGGTCAAACACGTCCGCCGCCGCCCATTGGTGGGTTCGTCCATCCTGCAGATCAACGGCTCGGCGAACGCCACATCGTTCGGCATCCCCTATGTCGGCGAAATGCTGCAGGCGCTCGCCGACGCGTTTGATTCCCCCATCGTCCACTTCCCGGTGCCCGCCTTCTTCGATTACGCGGCCACTCGGGAAGCCATGTGGCGCGAGACCTCGGTGCGCCACGTGCTCGACCTGCGCGACAAGCTCGATGTGGCGGTCTTCGGCGTGGGCAGCTTCTACGCGTCCATCGCCTCGCGGGTCTATTCGGCCGGCTATCTGACGACCGAGGAGATCGACACGCTCGCCGCCGATGGTGTGGTGGGCGACATCTGCACAGTCCTGTTGCGCGAGGACGGCTCTTACGCCGATATCCCCTACAACGAGCGGTCCACTGGGCTGACGCCGGCCGAACTGCAACGCATCCCGCGCCGCCTGTGCGTGGTGTCGGATCCGGCCCGGGCCGCGGCGATATTGGGCGCCTTGCGGGCGCGGGTCGCCACCGATCTGATCTGCGACGAGAGCACCGCCCGCGCGGTGGCCGACAGGGCCGGTCTGTAACGGTTTACGTAACGTTTACCTAAAGAAAACCTGTTTTCTGAAACGGTTTACGTAGAAATTCCCCTGCAACTACGTAGCTAGCGAGACTAGTCTACGTAGTGCCAATGGCTGATAAAGGGGGGATTCACCATGGCGATCAAGAGAACATTTGTGTCCGTTTTGGTGGGGGTGGCATTGTCTGTCCCGATCGCGGGAACAGTGCCAATCCAGGCAGCCGAAGCGGTGCCTGCGGTTCCAACTGAAGTGGTAGCACAGCGAATAGTTGCGCAGGCTGTGCCGACCTTGGACGCGCTGCCGACGTCCCAGATTCTGGTGACGGGCGGCACAAAGACCGAACGTAAGCGGGTGCGCGCCTGGTTGAAAAGCTGGGCGAAGTACACGCACATCACATCGGTCACGTTGAAGAAGTCTCTGGGCAAGAACATCACCGGTCTGTGCTACGCGATGGGATACGGGGCATCGCGCATTGAGATCAGGTCCGGTATGTCGAAGAACAAGCTGAAGAAGGTGCTCGCCCACGAGATCGCGCACGCGACGGCGAATTTCGTCTACCGGAACTACACCTACACGGTGCGCCAAGACGCGCTGCTGGCGGCTTTCGGGCGGCCCAAGCGGCTTTCCACTTCGCCGTCCGAGGCGCAGGCCGATTGCATGGCGCAGGTGAAAGCGGGCAAGAAGTACCTGTCCTACCAGCGCGGCGGCTGCTCGAAGACCAAGCTCTCTCGGGCGAAGAAGCTCTGGAAAGGGCAGTTCCCGCTCGCGATGCCGGACTTGACGACGCCGACACCGACCACGCAGGCGACGCAGACGACGTCGGCGACACCGACTCCGGACACGCCGACGCCTGAGCCGACTGTGACCGTGACGGTGGCACCGGCCGAGACGCCGGACACGTTGGCGCCGGTGTGACGTTCTGGGACAACTGCTGAATAATCCGCAGTTTCCTAGCCGCCCAGGGCTTGGTGGACGAGCGAAATCGGATGCTCGACCGGCTTGCGCGCCGCCTTCCTAATCTGCCAGCGGCAGGTTTCGGTGTCGCATGCCACCAGGTCGAATCCTTGGGCTTGGTCGAACAGGGGCTGGCCAACGGCTTGGGCGATGTCATAAAGCTCGGCCTTCATGCCGTACGTTCCGGCGATCCCGCAGCAGGTGGCGTTCGACTCGGCGACCTCCAGGCCTGGGATCAGCCGGAGCACGTCGAGCGCAGGAAGGCCCATGCCTTGGTTCTTGACTTGGCACGGGGCGTGATACAGAACGCGCAAGTCGATGCGGGATAAGCGTGGCAGGCCGCCAGTTTCGTGGACGTCGCGCAAGAACTGCATGACGTCGCGCACGCGGTTGCCGACGGCGGTGACTTCGGGGGCGGTGACTCCCATGATCTCGCGGGCTTCGTGTTTGAGCATGCCCGTGCAGGAACCGGAGGCCGAGATGATCGGTACGTCGGGAATCGCCGTCAACTGTCCGGCCAAGGTTCGCACGGCCTGCGATGCCTGGTCGAAAAGGCCGTTCGACTGCATCGCGAGGCCGCAGCAACCCTGTTTCGGGACGAGAACTTCGTAGCCGAGGCGTTCCAGCACTTCTACGGTGCGGATGGACGTTTCCACCTCGAAGTAACCCCCGGCGCAGCCGTGGAAGAACACCACTTGGCCGCGGCTGGCGGACGTTTGCGGCTTGTGGTTGTGCCACCAACTGCCGAACGTGCGGGACTGGGCCGGCGGCATGGGGGCATCACGGTGGACTCCAATGGCCCGCTCCAGGAGCGAGCGGAGCGGGCCGTTGGCCAGAGCCGCGTTGGCGAGCGGCGCGATGGGCGTCATCACCTGGCCCATCAGCGTCGTGCGGCCGATTAGCCGATCCCGCAGCGGCATGCCCCCTGACGTCTTGTAGCGGGCTTTGGCCCGGGAATTCAGCGCGGCCACGGGCACGCCCTGCGGGCACACCAGCGTGCACGTGCCGCATCCGGAGCAGAAGCTGACCGACTCGGGCTCGCACACGTCCGGATTCCGGAACCGCTCCGCCTGCGGGCCGATGAACTTCGGGCCGGGAAACAGCGGGGTCACCGCCATAACGGGGCAGTGGGCTTCGCAGATCGTGCACTTCAGGCACTGGTCCACCGCCGTCCGGAGCGGGACGAGAGCCGAGTCGGCGACGGCTGCCCGGTCACCGGCGGTTTGGGATTGCGCCGCGGCGGGCTGGGCATGGACCGCCGCCCACGCCGAGGCCAGCGCGATGCCGTCCCCGGAAAGCTCCGCGATCCGGTTGGCGCCGGCCAACAGGCCGCCCACCGCCCGCAAATTCTCGAAGACCGGATTCCCATCGCCGTCCACCGGCCGCATGGCGGCATCGACCCGCAGCCCGGCCCGCAGCAGCGGATGATCTGCCCAGCAATCCTCCAGGACTTCGGCGCTGCCGGTGACAGGTAAGCCGAAGCTCGTTTCGCGCATTCGGCCATACGAATCCACTTCCAACCCCTGGGATTCAAAGCCGCCCGTGGCCAGAATCACCTCGTCGGCCCAGACCCGGATCGGTGCGCCCGCCGCAGCGATGTCCACACTGTCGATGCGGCCTTGCGACGCGGTGTGGCCGGTGGCCCGCGAGCCAGAGATAACCCGCACGCCGACTTGCTTGACCATCGCCAGCAGCGTGTTGTGGAGACGCAGTCCCGGGACCGACGTCGGGGCGAGCGGAATCTCGAAGACGGCCGCCCCGAGCCGCTCGGCCGTATCTTTCCAGGTGCCCGGCCGTAGTCCCAAGACAGCGGGTAAGCCCACCTTCTCGCCGGGCCGCAACAGCGGGCGCAGCTTTTCGGCGAAGAGTTCCTGGAAGGCCGGCTTGTCGAACGCGCGGGCGTACTTGACGGCATTGGCGTCGATTTCACCTTGGCGTGGCGGCAGGTCCAAGACCAGGTGTCGCACTGGGGCCGAGGTCGCGGCTTGCAAAGCGCCGGCGGTTCGCGCCGCACTGAAGTCCTTGAGCTGGGTGAAGCCCACTATCACCGTCGGCGTGGACAGGTCTGCCCCGGCCAGCATCGACTGGGGAGCCAAGCAGGTGGGACGCAGCGTGCCCAACGCGGTGGGGAGTGAGACGTTGCTCGCCGGATCGCCGGCCAGTAGCTCGGGTACGAGTTCGGCCAAATGGCGGACGGCGGCAGCCACGCGGCCGGCGCCGATCAAGCGATACGGGTGCTCGTCGGGGAGGTCTTCGCCGGCGAAGACGTCGATGGTGCCCGGTGAGAGCGGCAGGCCGCCCACCCCGAGATACACCAGTGTCACTTGTTCTCCGGCCTGTGCCGCCAACAACGCCGCGAACAAGCCGGACAACCCCGCCCCGATGACGAGCCGCCGCAGCCCGGACCGCTTTTCGAGTGGCGCTTCGCGGGTCGCGTCGCCTGCCGCGAGCGCCGCTGGACGGGTTTGGGCCCAGGGCCGCCAGAACATGCCAAGCCCGGTCAGCAGCCACGCGTCCAAGACCCACTGGCGCAGTTGGTCTTGGTACAAGATGGGCCACAGGCCGATCCAGCGGTGTTCGACGAACTCCCGCAGCATCGCGTTGGCTTCGGCGGCGGTGCGTTTGCCGGTGGATGCGCAAATGCCAGCGGCCCGGGCGGCGCAAAAACCGCCCTGGCAAGGGCCCATCCCCAACCGCAGTTGGCGGCGCAGGTCGTCGAGGCTGGACTGCGGGGCTTGCTCCAGTGGCCACATGAAGTGGCGGACGGTCATCAACTCGCATTCGCAGATGATCTGGTCGTCAGGGCCGATGCTGTCTTCGCCGGACGGGACCGTGCCCAGTGAGTGGGTATGCAGCCACCTCAGGGCGTCCTGTTTATCGCCCCGCGCCAGTATGGAGCCAACGTGCTCCCGGGCCGTCCGGCAGGCGCGGTGCTCGCCGCGTTGGGCGCAAAACAGGTCCACCGTCTTTTCGGCCATCAGGCGGTAGGTGGTCAGTTTGCCGCCGGTCACCGTCAAGAAGCCCTTGAGTTCGTCTCGTGCGGCGTGGTCGATGATGGCCATGGTGCGGCTCATATGCCGGGTGTCGTGGTCAGCGACCCGTCGGTCCAGCAACAATGGGCGCGCGCCCGCCCAGGCATGCAGCGCGCGGGCCTTGCGGAAACCCGGGATGAGCGCTTCCCCGGCATCCAGCATCTGCTGCACCTCGCCCGGCGGGATGGGCAGTTTATCGGGATCGGCCGCCCGGACGTCGGTGGTCCCGATGATGCACACTGTGTGGGCCGGAACGACCAGGTCGCCGTCGCCGGGATAGCCGCAACGGGTCACGACCGTGTTCACCAGCCGGTGCGCCATCGCGATCATGATGCCGCGACCCGGCACCACCTCCACATCCGAACACCCGGCCAAGGCGGCGATCCTGCCCGCCCACGGACCGCCGGCGTTGATCACGAAGCCGGTTTCGATGTGGAGATCTTCGCCGGTTCGCCGGTCGACACAGCTCACCGAGGTCACCTGTCCGCCCGAGGTGTGGATTGCCGTGACCTCGGTGTAAGTCATGAGGCGGCCGGAATACTCCATCGCGGAGCGTGCCGCGCCCCAGGCCACCGCCCAACCGTCGATGGAGCCGTCGGCCACCTCGAACGCGCGCGTGATCCCCGGATTCAGACGCGGCTCGCGGCGCAAGGCTTCGGAAACGGAAATCTCGGTGGCGCGCACGCCAACCGCGGCGGCGTGCTGGACGAACTGCGCCGCGTATGCCGGGTCGTCTGCGGGAGTGGCCACAAACAGGCCCCCGGTATCTTCAACGTCGCCGAAGTGGATGTTCCGCAGGATCTTGTTCTCAACCGCGCATTCCCGGGCCGATTCCGGGTCGGAAACGATGTAACGGGCGCCCGAATGCAGCAGTCCGTGAAAACGCGCCGTGGTGCCCTGGGCCAAGTCGGCGCGTTCCACCAGCAGCGCGTCATATCCGCGCATCGCCAAGTCGCGGAGGATTCCGGCCCCCGTGGCCCCGCCGCCGATGACGACGACTTCTGCCCGCAAACTGCGCACGCAACCAGCCTATGCGTTCTCGGGTTGTTGGACGTGCCTTGCCCGCGATCTGCCCGGATGTGCAAAGAAGGGCGGTGAGAGCCGGACTTCGTCCGAGATCCCGGAACTAGTCCGGGATGACGGTTTGGGGGTGGCGAAGCGATGACACTTTGTGGGGCTCAGATCCCGGAACGAGTCCGGGATGACGGTCTGGGGTCCGGAATGACGGTGTTTACTTGACCGCTGCGTCTACTAGCTGGCGGCACAGGGCTCCGAAGTCAAGGCCGGCGGCTTCCACGGCAAGCGGCAGCAGCGACGTCTCGGTCATGCCGGGAGCCGAATTGGTCTCGATGAAGACCGGGACATCATCGCGGATGATCAGGTCGGCGCGCGACAAGTGGCGCAGGCCCAGCACGCTGTGGGCGGTCAGCGCGACTTCGGCGCAGGCGGCGGCAACCTCGTCGGACAATTCGGCCGGGGCGATGAAACGCGTTTCGCCGGCGGTGTAGCGGGCGTTGTAGTCGTAAATGCCGCTGTTCGGTTGGATTTCGACCACGGGCAGGGCTTGCGGCGCGCCGTCAGTTTCGACGACGGACACCGCCACTTCACGGCCGACAATGAATTCCTCGACGATAGCCACATCCCCATACGAGAACGCGCTGACCATCGCCTGCGGCATTTCGCTTGGTTCGTTGACCCTGGTGGCGCCCAGTGCTGAACCAGATCGGGCTGGCTTGACCATCAGCGGGTAGCCGAACCGCTGGCCCAGGGCCTTGATCAGGTGCTTTGCGCCCAACTCCCGGAACATGTCGTGCGGCAGGACGGCGCGCGGCGGCACTGTCACCGAATGGGCGGCGACCAGCGGGCTGGAGATGTCTTTGTTGAACGAGCGGCGGCTGGCTTCCGGAGACGAGCCGACGTACGGGATGCCAAGCAGTTCGAGGGCCTGTTGCAGGCCGCCGTCTTCGCCGACGCCGCCGTGCAGGACGGGGAACGCCACCGGGTTGGAAAGGCCGCTCAGCAACTCGACCAGGTCGGCGTTGACGTCTGCCTCGATTACCTCGCCGCCTTGGCTGCGCAAAGCTTGCGCGACGCGGCGGCCGCTGCGCAGCGATACGTCGCGTTCGTGGGACAGACCTCCGGCAAGTACGACGATTGGGCCAGTGTGTGCCATGTTGCCTCCTAGTTGACGTCCGGGGCCGGGCCCACGGTGAGATCGCGGCGGATGGGTTGTGCCGGGGTGACATCGATGCCGAACGTGGCCCGCGTGACCAACTCGGCCTTGATCACCTCGCCGAGGCGCTTCACACCTTCGATGATGCGCTCCGGTGTGGGGAAACAGAAAGAGAGGCGCATGTTGCGCGAGCCCAGGCCGTCGGCGTAGAACGCAGTGCCGGGCGTGTAGGCCACGCGGGCCGTGACCGCGCGCGGCAACATGGCCTGCGAATCCAACCCCTCGGGCAGTGTCAGCCAGACGAAGAAGCCGCCGCGCGGATGCGTCCATTGCGAGCCCGCCGGCATGTGTTCGGGCAGCGCTTCCAGCATCGCGTCGCGGCGGGCCCGGTACATGTCTCGGAACACCAGGATCTGGCCGCGCCAGTCGAACTCGTCCAGATATTTCGCAATAGCGAACTGGGAGAACACCGGCGGGCAGAGCGTCGCCGACTCCTGCGTGAGCACCAGCTTCTCCCGCACGGCATGCGGCGCGAGCACCCAGCCGACGCGGAAACCGGGGGCGAATGTCTTCGAGAACGAACCCAGGTAGACGACCTTCTCGGCGTCGAGGGCCCGCAGCGCCGGCAGCGGCTGCTCGTCGAGCGTCAACAGGCCGTACGGATTGTCCTCCAGGATGAGCAAGTCCACTTCATGGGCCAGCGCCACGAGTTCCCGGCGCCGTTCCAGGGTTTGGGAGACACCCGTCGGATTCTGGAAGTTCGGAATGGTGTAGAGGAACTTCACCTTCCGGCCCGCCGCCCGCAAGGTGTGCACGGCGTGCCGCAACATCTGGGGAACGATGCCGTGCTCGTCCATGGCGACGTGCACCACTTCGCACTGGTTGGCGTGGAAAGTGCCCAGCGCGCCCACATAGCTGGGCGCCTCAGCGAGAATGACGTCGCCGGGGTCGCAGAAGACCCGTGTCACCAGGTCGAGGCCCTGCTGTGAGCCGCAGGTGATGACGATGTCATCGGCGTGGGCGGCGATCTGCTCTTCGGCCATCACTTCGGTGATTTTGTCCCGCATGAACGGCTCGCCCTGGCCGGATCCGTACTGCATCGCCTGCACGCCGTTTTCGGCGATCAGCTTGGAGATGGCCGCGCCGATGGCCTCGCGGGGGAGGTCCGCGATATTTGGCATCCCGCCAGCCAAGGAGACCACTTCCGGCCTGTTGGCGACGGAGAAAAGAGCTCGTACCGCTGAGACTTGCAGGCCGCTGGTGCGGGCCGCGTAAGTCTCGAGGTATGGGTCGAGCCGGGTGTCGCGTCGTGCAGGTTGCGGAGTTGTCACCGGGCAAGCCTACAAGCTCTTCCAACAAAGTGTCGGGACCGCACTGCGTGCGGAGATCCCGGATGACGGGGTAGGGAGTGGGGGTTAAGCCTAGAATCGAAGCATGGAGTTGTCGTTCGCACAGGCTGCGGCATTTGTTTGCCCACATTGCGGCGCCAGCGTTTCGCCGGAAGTCGATTGGATGCAGGCGGCGCGCAACCGCTGGGGCTGGTGCGGGGCGCAGGCCATGGACGGCGGCGATGTGGCTGGCGTCCTGCTGCTCACTCCAACTGCCGATGGCGACGCTCTGGTCAAGACCTTGTGGGTGGCCCGCCCCGGCGAGGGGCTCGGTAAGCGCCTGGTGCAATCTGCCATCGCTGGCCTGACTTGCCGGGATGTGCGCGACATCGTCTCACCGGCGGCCGTCGGCAACCCGACTTGCCAGTTGCCGCCGCGCGCCTTCCTCAAACGAGTTGGATTCACCCACCTCTCCGGGGATCCGCTGTACCGGCTGCAACTGGACTCCGTCATTACCGAGAAGGCGTCTGCGCGCCAGCTCATGGAACGGCTGATGGCCAGCTTCGGCAACGTCCCGGAGGCCGCTACCCGCGTCGAGGGGTAACACAGCCAGCGCTACTGGGCGACAGTGGCGAGCGCGGCCACGCGGGTGGCCAGGAAGTGGGTGCGCAACAGTACTTCCGGATTGGGTTCATCCGCCAGGTGGCGCACGGCCGTGGCCAGGGTAGGCAGGGCCAGGTCGTCCAACCGGGTGGCCAACTGCTCACAGGCTGTCTTGCCAGCGGAACTCAGAGCGGGGCGGCCGGTCGCGGTCAGGGCGACGACCAACTCTTGGGCTTCGTCGGCAGCAATCGCGATCGGCGGGCGGGGTGGGGCCAGCGCCGGGGTTTCCTTGAAACGGGTCAGCCACAGCCGCCAGCGGTGCTGGAGTTTGCTGAGAATCCCAGATTGCCGCGGGCGGTGAAAGTCGATTGCGAACAAGTCCAAGCCGTCCTTGCCGCGCAGGAACAGCGAGACCGGCTCCCACACCGCGACTGAGCGGACGACGTTCCGCTGAGCCAAGACGTATTCGACCGGGGCCCCCGCCGCTTCCAGGGCCAGGAGTGTTTCGGCGCGGTGCTCAGTGTCGGGAGTGACTTGCTGGCGCAACGCGACGTTCGGGCCGTCCAATTTCCACACGAGTTGTTGCGCCGACTCGTCGATGCCCAACTGGCCGAATCCTTTCACTTCCAGCAGGGCGAAAGGCCGCTCCACCGCTTGGAAACCGACCGGCGTAATCGATTCCAACGGTAGCGCGGCGCAGCACTTCGCGAGCTTTTCCCGCGGGAACCCTGGGGCGCCGGTGCGCACGCCACCTGCCGTCGTCGACAGCACGCCGTCTTCACTCAAGCGGGGCCGCAACACCTGGAAGGAGCCGGTCAACAGCGTGGTCAGCGGGGCGTCGAAGAACGCCATCGTTGAGGCGGAGCGGACGAAGCCGGGATCTGCGCCGGCTGGCCGGGCGGACGTCACCGAACGCGGCTCGGAAGCCGTTTCGTCCCAGGTGAGCATGGTGATGCCGCGAGCTCCCGAATCCGACACCCACCACGCCGCGCCAAGTGGGAACAACTCCAGCGAATCAGGGGCGCGGTCGGCAGAGTACGAGCGGCGGGCGACGCCGCGCAGGCTGGGCAAGGTCTTTGCGTCGGCGGCTTCGAGGGCCCTGGTCAACGCCCACGCCTGGGACATCGCGGCGGTGAGTTCCTGCTCGGACACTGTGTCGGAGCGCGAAGCTATCGAATCGGCCAGCTCGCCCGCGGTGGCCAAGAACCGGGCCAGCAGCGGCAGTCCAGCGACGCGGGCGTCGGTGGCCAGGGCGACGATGCGTCCCGCGCCGTCCGGGCGGATGTGGGACAGCCCCGCCGTTACGGCCGCGGCGAACTCGTCGCGGGTTTCTTGGATGACTGCCCGCTGCTTCTTGGTGAGGGCTTCGGGGGTCCGAGCCTCGCCCAGCGAGTCCGGGATGGCGGGCGGTTGTTCAGGTTCACGGGGGGCAGGGTGCGTAGCGGCAGGCGCTTCCGTGCGGGCGAACAACGCCGCGGCCAGGGCATGGACGCAGACCCCGGCCGCAGGGCAAGGGCAGCGGGCTTTCTGGATACCGCCCGCGTCCAGGCGCACTTGGAATCCGGCAAGCGCCACGACGCCGGCTTTGTCGTCTTTCGACACCCAAGTCGGCGACTCTCCTGCGAGCAGCTTGGCCGCGCGCCGGACCAGGCCCGGGTTGGATGCGGAGGCCAGTGCTTCGTCATCCAGGGCATATGCGGCCAGCCAGGTCATCGCATCACCTCCGCGAGCCACTCGGCCAGCATGTCGGGCGTCAACGCGGCGATGCTCATGCCACGGTCGGCCAGCATCCCGCCCACCCGCTGGTCGTAAACCGGGTTGGCCTCCTCGTCCAGCGCCGCCAAGCCGAGCAGCGTCACACCCGCTCCGCGCAAACGAGAAACCGATGCCAGCAGCGCCGGAATCGAGCCGCCTTCCTCGAAGTCGCTGATCAGCACCAGCACAGTGCGGCGCGGCGTCGTGACCAGTGTTTCGGCGAAACCCATCGCTGCGGCGATGTCCGTGCCGCCGCCCAACTGGGCGGTCATCAGCACTTCCACCGGATCGTCGGCCATGTGCGTCAGGTCCACTACGGAGGTGTCGAACAGCAGCAGGCGCACGGTGATGCCCGGCAGGCCAGCCATGATGGACGCGCAGACAGCCGAGTAAAGCACGGACGCCGCCATCGATCCCGACTGGTCGACGAGCAGGACGACATCCCACGGCAGGTGCCGCTTCATGCGCGAGTTGAAACGGGCCTCGTCGATCAACAGCCGCTTGGATTCGGTGTCGTAATGTGCGAGGTTGGCTCGGATGGTGCCGCGCCAATCGAAGTTCTGCGACTGTGGCTGCACCGAACGCCGAAAACGGTCACGCCGCCCGATCAGCGTGGCGGTGAATGACGCTTTGACGCGCGCGACGATATCCTCCACGACTTTCCGGATGACGGTCCGAAGACCCGCTTCCAGGTCTTTGTTCATCTTGCCGCGCAGGTTGATCAGGGCCGCGCCAAGCTGCGGGCTGGGCTGCATCGCGTCGGCGGCTTTCGGATCGGCCAGCAGCTCCGTCATGCCGTAACGTTCGACGGCCTGGGTTTGCAAGCGTTCGAAGGTGGATTTCGGGAACAGCTTGCGGGTGCGTTCCAGCCAATTGACGGCGCGCAAGGCAGACCCCTCGGAGCCGCCCGGCTGGCTGCGCAGACGATGCCCGCGGCCGGTGTATTCGCGGTCGTACAGGAAACCCAGCACGCGGTCGAGGTCTGAGTCCCCGGCGCCAAAGGAATTGGACGCCGACAAACTGGGATCGGCGTAGCGGCCCAGTATCAAACGCCAACGGCGGGCTTTTTCGGCGTCAGGCATCGCACCACTCCAACAAGGCGTCGGCGGCCAACGACGCGCGCAGCGCCTGCTCGACGGCGGCGCCCAAGCGCATGTCCGACTCGCTGATCGCCAAAGTGGCGGCCAACTCCTCGGCGGCCACGCCGGTGCGCTGGGCGATTCGCTCGGCTACCTTGGCGGTCTCAAAGGGCTTCAAGAACGTGAACGAGCGGCGCAACTCGGGCAGGAACAGCAGGAAGTCCTCGTTTTCCAGGCGTGCCACGGCGGCGTCGATCGCGTCCAGAATCTCCGGCACGTGCAGGATCAAGTCGGGGGCGGCCTGCATCAACCCGGCCAGCATCCGCACCGCGTGGTCCGGATCGCCGCCCGGAGCGAACGCGGCCAACACCCGCTCGGAAATGCCGGGGTCGGTGCCGGGGACAGCCACCGCGAGCGCCGCTCCGAGCACGCCGGGAGAAGTCTTGCGGGCGTCCCGCAGCCGCGCGATCGCCGAGTAGATCACGTCGGCCATGTCCGGGAACGGGTCCGCCAACTGACGGGCCAGTTCAGCGGCCGACAGCAGGGCGGTCACAGCGGCGGGCTCAGCGTCTTCTTTCACCTGACTGGCCTGCTCCAAGAGATAGGCGATCTGCGGGCAGGATTTGGCGACGACGCCGATCAAGCTTTGCGGCGAGTCGATGGACAGCATGTCCGCGGACCGCCACAGGCCGAGCAGGTAGTTGGACGCCCCCACAACGGATGACAGTTCCGGGTCGCGCTCTACCATCGCGTCGATCTTGTCGCGTAGCCGCCCCGCTTCGTCGCCCAACCCGATCAGCAACGCCTGCGCGATGAGTTGCGCCACCGCGTTCGACGAGCGCCGGTTGGGAGAGCCGTCCAGTTCGCGTTCAGCGCGGCGCAACCGGGTTGCTGCGACTTCCCGCAGCGTCGCGCCATCGGCGACAAGCCCGATCAACGCTGCTTCCACCATCGGCGTCCAGGCGTAGTCCCACTCTTCGCGCACGCGGCCCAGGTTGCGTCCGGCGATGTAGTCCGGCCCGGCGGTTTTCGCCGCAAAGCCGGCGTTCAAGAAGGCCATGAGGGCTAGAAAGCGCGCCCGTTCACGGGCGCTGGCCGAGCGGCGCACGTCCAGGACGGTGTGGCGGCGCAGCGAATCGGAGACATCCAGCCGCAGTCGCTGCGCCCACGCCCGGGCTTCGGCCACGATGGGCGGGGTGGGGGTGTTCGGCGGCAGTTCGCCGAGCTTCGCCCCGCCGAAGACCTCCGCGATGGCGTCCCGGACGGCTGGGGGCAGTTGCTCTCCGCTGGAGAAACAACTCGCGCAGGCGTCGAGCAGGTCGGTGCGGCCCGGCCACGGATGGCCGCGCAAGTCCGCCAGCCGCTCAGCTTGCAGCGTCGCCTCGATGACTTCGGCCACCGAAATGGTGTCGGTGGTTTCAGCGGCGTTGGCAGCGCGCGCGATGTCCACCAGGCATGCCGCCGTTGGGGAGGCGTCGCTGGCTTCCCACACGCGCTGGTAGTAGCCGGGTGAACGTATCCCCGCGCCGTAGCCGGAATAGGCGTCCAGGCGCGTCAAGTCGTAGCGGATGAGCCAGGGCCCCTTGTCGCGGCGCAGCTCTGCGGGGGCAGGGCTGGCCGCTGGCGGCTCGTGTCCCGACAACGCCTCAATCAGTTGCAACGTGTGGAAAGCACCCGTGACTACGGCGATCGGCCCAGTGACACGGTTTCTCCAGGCCTGGATGTGGGCCGTCATCACTGTTTCGCGGGCCAGCGACCCTTCGGCTTCCAGGACTTGGGGCTCGTAGTCCAGCCGGGCCAACGCGCTCCAGGTGAAGACCTCGTCGAAGAACTCCTCCCAGCCGGTGTCGGCGCGCAGTTCGAAAAGGTGCTCCCACAGTTCGTCCTGGTCGCGGCAATGTTCTTGGACGGCGAGGCGGGCCAAGGTTTGGCTTTCGGCGTAGTAGCGCTCGTTCATCAGCGACCGCGTTTGGCTGTCGGCCTTGCGCTCGGCCCAAGGCTGGTCGATGAAGGCCACCTGGGCGCCGAGCTCAACCGCTGCCCGCAAGCTCACCCATTCCGGCGAGAAATCCGCCATCGGATACAGCGAGCTGAACGTTTCGCCGTCCGCCTTGCGCAATACGAGGACGGCGAGCGGCGGTTTGGCGGCGGGGTCCATCAGCGCGGGCAGCAGTGTGTCGAGGGTGCTGTCGCCCTCGATCAAGACCGCTTCCGGGCGCACGTCGGCGATCAGCGCTTGCGCGGCCCGGGCGCAAGCAACCGAGTGGTGCCGGATCGGGGCGAAGTAAATGCCGGTTTTGCCCAAGTCGGCGCGCAACCGTTTTGCGGCAAACAGCCGCTGCTCGCGGTCGTTCTCGGCGGGCACACTAGCCCCACAGCGCGGTGGCCGCAGATTGAAACACTTTCCAATCGCGGTCGCTGCGGGCCCGCTCGCGCACGACAGTGTCCACATAGAAACGCAGGCGTTTGGCGTCCTCGGCGTTGTCCTTCAACGCGACCCCGACGAACTGGTGGGCGACCTGGGTGGCGGTCAGCGTGCCGTCGCCCAGGTAGCGGGATTCCAGCGCGGCGGCCAACGCCACGTTGACGGCCTCCGCGGTGGACATGACCGTCTCGGGGCGTTTGATTGCGGTGCCTTCGGCCGTCGTCCCAGACCTCAAGTCGCGGAAAGCCGTCACCAGCAGTTCCACCACCTTCCGGTCGATCTTCACATTCGCCCGCTCGGCGCCCAAACCCTCGTCCAACTGCCTGCTGACAAGCTCGATTTCGAACGCCCGGTCCTTGATCGGGTGCACAGTCTCGAAGTTGAAGCGGCGTTTCAAAGCGGCCGACATCTCGTTCACGCCGCGGTCGCGCAGGTTGGCTGTGGCGATGATGTTGAAGCCGGGCAGGGCGGATACCCGCGCGTCCGCGCCCAATTCCGGCACCATGAGCTGCTTCTCGCTCATGATCGACACCAACGTGTCCTGGATTTCGGGCGCGGCGCGGGTGACTTCCTCGAAACGGGCAATCGCCCCGGCCTGCATGGCGCGGTAGATCGGCGACGGCACCAGCGACCGCTCGCTGGGCCCTTCAGCCAGCAGCAGCGCGTAATTCCACGAATAGCGGATGTGGTCTTCGGTCGTCCCGGCAGTGCCTTGGACCGTCAGATTGGAGTTGCCGCAGATCGCGGCGGCCAGCAGTTCGGAGAGCATGGACTTGGCGGTGCCCGGCTCGCCGACCAACATCAAGCCTTGGCGGCCCAGCAGCGTGACGATTGCCCGGTCGACCAGCGGGTCGTCACCGTAGAACTTCCTGGTCACGCCCAGTTTTTCATCCCCGATTAGGAATGCCCGGACAGCTTTGGGGGAAAGTTTCCACCCTGGGGGCAACGCCGCGCCGGTGGCGGCGTCGGCTTGTTGGAGCTTCGCCAACTCGTCGGCGTACCGCTCTTCGGCGGGCACCCGGAGGATCTGGTCGGACATGATGCTCCTTTCGACGGGGCAGTGTGCCAATACTAAGTTACCGGCGCCGGGAAACACATTTGTTACAGTGTTTGGGCATAATGCAATGGCCAACCCCGGGGGAACCACCCCGGGAAACACCTTGTAGGAGTTACAGTGTTGAAACGCCCCTTGGCTGCCCTTCTCGCAGTCCCGCTAAGCCTGATCCTCGCCTCGTGCGGCCAGCCCGCCGCCACGACGTCTGGAGCCGACCCCACAGCCGAAGGGCCCGCCGCCAGCGGTGGCACGCTCAAGGTGGTTGGGACAGATGACCATTCCCAGATCGATCCAGTCTCCTATGCCCTCGTCGCAACCAACTCCATCGCACGTTCGATCACTCGGCAGTTGATCAGCTATCAGGCCTCGAATGACCAGTCGGCCAACGCCGTCCCCGTGGGCGACTTGGCCGAGGACGTGCCGACCGTCTCGGATGACGGCCTGACGTACACCTTCAAGCTGCGGTCGAATGCCATGTGGGACACCCCCACGCCGCGCGCGATCACTTCGACTGACGTCGCCAACGGCCTCAAGAAGATCTGCAACCCGCTCAAGCCCGCGTATACCGTGACGTACTTCTATTCGATCGTCGGCTTCCAGGAATTCTGCGAGGCCTACGACACCGACAACCCCAATGTGGCGGACATCAAGAAGCACATCCTGGAAGACTCCGTCGCCGGCATCGAGACGCCTGACGACACCACCGTCGTCATCAAGCTGAACTCGCCGGCTTCCGACTTCATCTACGTCTTGTCGCTCCCGAACTCGTCGCCGGTGCCGGTGGAGGCGCTCGACTATGAGCCGAACAGCCCGGACTACATCAAGAACTACATTTCTTCGGGTCCGTACACAGTCGACGAATACGTCAACGACAAGCACCTCTACCTCAAGCGCAGCGCGGGCTGGAACGCCGAGTCCGATCCGATCCGCGCGGCCAACGTGGACCGCATCGAAATCACGTACGGTGTGGCCGCGGACGCGGCGATGCAGCAAGTCCAGTCCGGCGACGCCAACATCCTCTACGGCATGCAGGTGCCGCCGGCGCAGTACGCCACGTTGAGCACGACCGGCGATGAGAACATCGTCATCTATCCGTCCGGCGCCACGTTCTTCCTGTGGATCAACTCGGTCTCGCCGAACAACAATGGGGCGCTCGCCGAAACCAAGGTCCGGCAGGCGTTGCAGTACGGCGTCGACAAGCAGGCCATGGTGCAGCAGTTGGGCGGCCCGGATGTCGCCGAGCCCGCCACCGGCATCTTCGGTTCCACCGTCGTCGGCCATTCCAACAATGACGCCTACGCGACCACGGATTCGAAGGGCGACCCGGAGAAGCTCAAGTCGCTGCTGACCGAAGCCGGCGTGAGCAACCTGAAGTTGAAGCTCGCCTACCGCTCCGACAACGCCACCGAGCCGGACATCGCACAGATCATCCAGCAGAGCTTCGCCGCCGCCGGTGTCGAGATCGAGTTGGTGCCCAAGCCCAGCTCCGACTTCTACGGCCAGTTCCTGATGGTCCACGAGAACGGCCGCAACGGCGAATGGGATCTGGCCCTTTGCGGTTGGAACCCGACCTGGGCCGGTGGTGCGGCGCGCGCCGTCTACCAGCCGCAGTTCACGTATCCGCCGGAGGCGTCGTACAACTACACCGACTACAACTCCGACAAGGCCGTTGAACTGATGAAGCAGGCCATGGCGGCGACCATGGACGAAGCCCCGGCCATCTGGGCGCAGGTTTCGGACGCGGTCATGGACGATCCGCCGGTCATCCCGCTGTATTCGCGCAAGAACATCCACTATCACTCGCCGGAGGTCTCCAACTATCTGGAGTATGTCCTGGCGCAAGAGGGTGACTGGACTAACATGGCCCTGGCTTCCTAGTCCGAGTACTTGGTTCCGGCCCGGCGCTGCACATCTGGCGGGCCGGAACCTTCCTAAGGGGTGAAGCGGCGTGAGTGAGATACCCGCACCCGCCACGGAAGTTGCCCAGCGCAGTTCGCTGCAACACCTGTGGCGGCGGCTGAAACGCGACAAGGCGGCCATGGTCGCCGCCGGTTTCATCGTGGCGCTGGTGGCGTTCGCCGTGTGCGCGCCGCTGTTGGAGCAAATCACCGGCCACCTGTACGACCAGCAGCTTCGCGACACCGGCCTGCAGCCCAACGGCATGCCCGTCGGCCCGAACGCCGAGTTCTTGCTCGGCACTGACCAACTGGGCAGGGACATCCTCGTCCGGCTGGCCTACGGCGCCCGGGCGTCGCTGCTGGTGGGCGTGCTGGCGTCGTTTGTCGCAGCCTGCATCGGCGTGATCGTCGGCTTGTTGGCCGGGTATTTCGGAGGCTGGATCGACGCCGTCTTGAGCCGCCTGACCGATTTCGTGATGAGCATCCCGTTCTTGCTCTGCGCGCTGGCGTTGGTCGCGGTGTTCGGCGCGAGTTTCGGGCTGTGCCTGTTTGTGGTCATCTTCTTCTCGTGGGCGGTCCTGAGCCGTGTCATCCGCGCCCAGGTCCGGGCTTTGAAGCAGCGCGAATTTGTGGAAGCCTCCCGCTCATTGGGCGCGTCCACGCCGTCGATCATCTTCAAGGACATCCTGCCCAATCTCACCGAGCCCATCATCGTCTACTCCACCCAACTCATCCCGTCGGCGATCATCTTCGAGGCGTCGTTGAGCTTCTTGGGTTTCGGCAT
>JAISUR010000037.1 GCA_031271975.1 Propionibacteriaceae bacterium | reverse complement strand
CGCCCAACAGTGAGCCGGCGCAGATCACCTGGTAGGGAACGGCTGACTCGGCGAAGAACTTGCAGGCCGTCAGTACTTCCTCGCTCACCTGGGCCTCGTCGAAGAAGATGGCGGTGCGTTCCCAATCGATGGTGTGGCCCACCATCAGTTCCAGCCGGTCCAGCTTCACCTGGGTGGGAATGGCTTCAGCGAACAGTGAGACGATGTCAGGCCGCTCAGTCAATGTGAACGTCAGATGCTGCTCGTACTCTCTGGCAAGGAACTCTTCTACGAGGTACGTCTTGCCCGTCTGGCGCGCCCCGATCAACAAGTACGGCTTCTGGCCGCCACGCTGCTTCCAATCGAGCAGTTCGGAGTATGCCCAGCGTTCCACCCTGGCCCCCTTTACACATTTTTAGTGTTTTTCCGAGTCTCAGTTTACACGTTTTTAGTGAAACTGGGTGTTAGGGGCGGAAGACCGGTGTTGGTCGAGAGGACACGAAAGCAGAGTAGTCCGGGCTGGCTTCCGGAGCGCTTGCGCCGTTCGGATCCGCGGAAATACGCTTGCTGCAGGAATCCCAGCAAGGGGCAATCATGACGAATCCGTTGCAGGCCGCCGCGCCGCTGGCCGCCGCACTTGTGCTGGTACTCGCGGGGTGCTCGGCGCCCGCAACCCAGAGCCCGGCCCCGGACGCGGCTGGCGAGCCGGAGCCCACAGTTGCCGAGCCCACCCAGACGCCGGAGCCGACGGCGGACGAAATCGTCGCCGAGTTGACCAGCCAACAGGGGCCGGTCAACTCGGACACCGCTACTGCACTCGCTGCGTTCACCCCCGAAGAAGTGGAGACCGCGCTGGACGCCCACTGGCAGGCCACGACCGAGGAGGCTATCAAGGCCGCTGGCGAGTGGTTCACCGCCTTCTGCCAGGCCGATCAGACGGCCGACTGGGCGGTCTTGGAGCCCGTCTACCTCTCCGGCGCGATCCGCTACCAGGCCGCCGAGTGTGAGGACGCGATCACCAAACAACTCGGCGAAAGCGTCTTCCTGGAAGCGTTCGTGCTGCTCGGCAAGGAGCCGCCGAAAGGCGGAGCCGGTCTCGACGTCGGCCTCATCCCGCTGCCCACCGCGCTGGGCAAGGGCAAGCTGCCCAAGCTGTCTGGGACTCCGAAATCCGGGGGCACCAAAGCGGCCGGAAAGTTTCTGGTGATCGACCGGACCAGCTCTGGCGATGCGTTGGAGGACCTGCACCAGTACCTCGACGGCACGCAGCTGGCCCAGAACGCGGAGGAACTCGCCAACATCATCCTCATCACCACCAAGTACAAGAAGGTCTCCTCCGGCGGCGGCGCCACCCTGTACCAGTGCAACCAGACCGTCTACGGCGTTGAGGCCGCATCGCAGAAGTACTACCAGAAGAAGACGGTCAACGGCACCAAGACCGACGTGACGGGAGCCTTCCCGGTGGGCAACGAGTTCTGGCTACGGTGCCCCGACCTCGACGACGCCGTCGCGGCCCTTGTGGGCTAGGTCGGTAGCGCTGCTGGCCCGAAACGTTCGGTGTCCTGGCTTCTTTCGGCTAAGTCGTCTTCACCTTTTCGATTTCGGCCTCCAGCTTGGCGATCTCGGCCTTCGCGGCGTCGATCGACGTGAAGAACGCGGCCACGCCCGGATCGTCAGGGCCGCCTTGGTTGTGCTTGGCCACATAGAAGGCGCCGATCTCCGCTGTGGCGTCGGCGATCTTCTTCTGCTCTTCGGCGATCTTGACTGAAAGCTGGCGGATTTCCACCGCGTCGGTTGCCTTTTCGCCCAAGCCCTTCGCCGTCTCCATCGCCGACTCGCCGAGGCCCTTGGCCGTGCTGCTGATTTTGTCGAGAAGTCCCATGTTGAATCCCTTTCCCGTACTTCACTGAGGGGGCAGCACAACCGTACCGCGAACCGAGGTGCCGGCACACGTGCCGCAGCCAGGTAAACCAGCAGATTCCGGATCAGGTTCCCAATGACGAGGTGTCGATCACGGCGTGCACTCCGCAAACCAGGTCCACCACCTGCGAGATGCGGAAATCCACTGCGGCGCTCAGGTAGGCCAGCGCGTGTTCCGGGCCGACGCCGAACCGGGATCCCAGCAGCGAGATGGAGTTTCGCACGCACTTGCGGAGGGCTTCGCCCAAGTCCGGGTCCAAACCGGTAGGTAGCAGGAATTGCCCCACCTGTCCGATCGGCGACTCGACCGGGCCGAACTGGTCGGCGTCTGCGCCGCGCAGCAGCGAGAAGCTGAGCTTGGCCCGCAGCGGCGCCTCGAAGGCTGTCATGGCGACTTCGCCGTCGCCTTGGGCGTAGTGCGGGTCTCCCACATAAGCCAGCGCGCCGGGCACCTGCACCGGGATCATCAGCGACGTGCCCGCCTGCAACATGGCGATGTCCAGGTTGCCGCCATGCGGACCGGGCGGCACGGAGTGCGGGCGTTCCGGCCCGGCGACGGCCACCCCCATGATGCCCAGGAACGGTCGCAGCGGGAAGCGCATTTCGCGCGCGTCCGAGTAGCCGAACTTGATGGTGCCCGTTAGCTGGCCGTCGTCGTCTCCCGCATGGGCCAAAATCGAGACATTGCCCGGCCCGCGCGGGTACTCGCCAGGCAGGGCGCCGCGCCCATGGCGGTTGGAGATGACGCCGTACGGGGCGCGCGGGGTGAGCTCGCGGACGTTGACAACCAGCAGGTCGCCCGGTTGGGCGCCGCGCACCTCGATAGGCCCGGTGACGATGTGCGGCCCGTCATCGGGGTTGTGCGGCACTTTGGCGGCGATGGCGATGGACTCCGGCAGCACTTGGTCGGCTGGGATTCCTTGGCCGGTGAAATAGGCCAGCGGGTCGCCGCCCTGGTCTTCGAGCATGCCTTCGTGGCTGACTGTGTCGATGGTGATGGCCTGGCCCGGGTCGACGCTCAGGACCGGCCGGTCCGCTTCGCAGGGGAGCCGGCCCCAGGTGATGGTTTCGGGGTTGGAGGGCAAGTACACGCCGGTAGGCGTATCGCTGAGGAGGGAAAACCCGCGCATGGCCCAGAGCCTACCGTTCCACGGCTGGCTCCAGGATCACCGGCTTGGGGCACCTTACACTGTGGCTGGCCAACTGGTAGCGTTCTTGCCATTGGAGGGAGGCCGGCCGTGACGAGCATCACAGTGGAGCCCTATCACCTGGAGGTTGGATCATCCTCGGAAGAGCGGCGTGCGAAAATCGTCGAGTTGACGGAGAACCACGGTTTCTGCACCACCGCCGAATTGGCGCGGATCATGGGCGTGTCGGACATGACGATCAGGCGCGACATCCGCAAACTGGAGACCGCCGGGGTGCTGCGCAGCGTTCACGGCGGCGCGGCCAAACCGCGTTCTGGCACCTTGGAAGGCACAGCGCTGGCAGAGCGCGCGCAGCACATGGTCGAGGCCAAACGGGCGATCGCGGAGGCCGCCGCCCAATGTCTGCCCGCGGATGGTGCCGTCGCGCTCGACACCGGTACCACCACGCTGCTGCTGGTCGACTACCTGCCACGCGACCGCGGCACCCAGGTGATCACATCGTCGCTTCCTGTGATCAACGCGCTCTCCGAGATCGGTGACGTGGAGTTGACTTGCCTGGGCGGCACCTTCCATGCCCGCAGCCTTTCTTTCGCGGGCCCCGCCACGGTGGCAGCCATCGCCGAACTGCGCATACACACCCTGTTTCTCTCGGCGATGAGCGTGGACGCCAGTGGGGTCTACTGCGGAACGGAGCATGACGCGATTACCAAGCGGGAGTTGGTACGCGTATCCGACGAGGTGATCCTGCTCGCCGACTCCACCAAGTTCACTGCCTCCGCGATGATGCGGGTGTGCCCGCTGCGGGCGCTCAGCAAGGTGATCACCGACGAGGGGCTCAGCTCCGAGCGGCGGTCCCTACTGGAGAAGGCCGGTGTCGAAGTCATCGTCTGCCGCACGGCCTAGTATTCGACTCCAAAAGCTATAGCCAAAGCCCGATCTGTGCGGATATGCTCGTGATAGCCGCTTTTTGGTGACGCTGGCGAACGGGTCAGCGTATGGGTCCAAACGAGTATGTTCGTTTTCTAACATTTTCCTTGACTTTGATGTTCACATACGAACATAATGGTGTCATCCGAGCATAGGGGTTGAGGTGACAGGGTAGAACAAACCCCTTCCCCATGGCCCCCACTGCCCTCGGCGCAACGGAGCGCACAACTGAAGGCGGCAACATGACACATTTCCTTACCGATGACCAAAAGCTCGTGCAGAACTCTGTCCGCGAGTTCTGCCAAAGCCCCGAAACCCAAGAGATCACCGCAGCCGCGAAGCAGGCGGGCGGCTTTCCCACCGCTTCCTGGGAACAGGCGGCTGCCCAGGGCTACATAGCGGCCTTTGTGCCCGAGGAATACGGCGGCATGGGGTACGACCTGACCACGTATTTCGTGATGCTGGAAGAACTGACCAGGTGCGGCCACCCCGCCGCGAACTCCATGGGCGCCCACGACCTGGGCATTCTGCCCCTACTGTATTGGGGCACTGACGAGCAGAAGAAGGAATTCCTCACCCCGCTCGGCTCCGGGAAATCCATCGCGTGTGGCGCGGTAACCGATCCCGCCGGGTTGACCAACTTCCCGCAATGGGGATTGACAGCCGCACCGGATGGCGACGGCATTGTTCTCAATGGCGGCAAGGTGATGGTCTCCAACGCGCACGTCTCCGATACGAAGGTGATCTTCGGCAAGCCCGACGGCGGCCATTTCGACAAGGTCTACATAGTTCCCAAGGACACTGCGGGGGTCGAAACTGGCTACCAGGAGAAAAAACTGATCCCGGGCCTGAGCGACTGGGGGAGCATCAACCTCAAGGATGTCCGCATACCGGCGGCAAACGTCGTCAAAGACAACGGCTTCGGGCAATACTGGCTCGGCCCGAGCTTCATGTCCATCGCCATCACCGCGCTGGTGCTGGGGGAGGGGGGTTTCCGCATGGCCATGGCCTATGCCAAGCAGCGCACCAAGTACGACCGCCCGCTCCATGATCTGCAGGCGGTCTCCCACAAGCTCATGGACATGGCGGTACAGCTCGAAGCCGGCCGCGATCTGATCTACACCGGCGCGCGCCTGTGGGACGAGGGCCGTTACGAGGAGGCCTACCGGCTGGGCTGCATGTCGAAGATCTTCGTGCCCGCCGCGGCGAACAAGGTCTTGCACGAAGCGGCGATTCTGCACGGCGGCGTGGGATTCACGCCGCAGGCGGGCATCGGCGTCATGTGGGCCGCCTCGCTGCAATTGGAGATCGCGGAACTGCCCGCCGACGTCCACAAAGACTTCCTGGCCGAGACATACGGCATCTCGGCCGGATGGAAACACGGGCAGGCCTGAGGCGACAGCCCGCTGCCACACCAACGGGGCAAGGACGCCCCGGCGAATACCGAAAGAAGGAACACAGTGTTGGATTTCAAAGACAAAGTTGTCGCTGTTATCGGGGGCGCAAGCGGCCTCGGCAAAGGAATGATTCTCCGCATGGCCAAGGGCGGGGCCAAGTTCGCGATCGCGGACCGGCACGGCTCCAACCTGGCCCAATTCGCCGACCAACTCCGGGCCGATGGCGCTGAGGTGTTCACGAAATGCCTGGACGCCCGGAACGATGGCGACGTCATGGAGTTCGCCGACGCGACCTTCGCCAAGTATGGCGGCGTCGACTACTACATCTACACCGCGGGCATGTCCTCGATGGGCAGCATCTTCCGGCTGCCGCTGTCGGAGTGGCGGATGCTGTTCGAGATGAACGTCATGGGCCAAGTCCACGGCATCCGAGCGTTCATCCCGCGCATGATCGAGCAGAACCGGGAGTGCTACGTCATCAACACCGCGTCCAACGCGGGCTTGGAGACGAACGCCTACCTGCCGGCCTATTTCATGAGCAAGCACGCGGCGGTGTCGCTGTCAGAATCGCTGACCATCGAGTTGCAGGCGATTGGCTCGAAGGTGAAGGCGTACGTGTTCTGCCCGGGCCTGGTGCAGACGCCGCTGAGCTACAACTCCGCGGAGATGCGCGTCGAAGACCCGTACTACACCTCCGACGAGTATCAGAAGCTGACGCAACTGGGTAAGAACGCCCTGGCCAACGGCATGACGATGGATGAGGCCATGGATCGCTTCTTCCAGGGCCTGGAGGCGGACAACTTCTACATCCGCACTCACGACAACGAAGAGGAGCAGGTGCGCTACCGCACCGAGATGGTGCTCAACCGCACCCGCCCGCTCCCGATCCCGATGCGCGCGAAGTAATCGCGGCCACGAGAGAAAGAAGGACGCATGTTCTACATGACCGAAGAGCGCCAACTCATCGTGAACATCACCAGAGAGTTCATGGAGAAGGAGGCCGCCCCTGTCGCGTTGGAGCACGACCGGGAGGGCAAGTGGCCGCTGGAGCTGTTCCGCCGCGCCGGTGAACTGGGCCTGCTGGGCATCCCGTTCCCAACCGAGCAGGGCGGCCTGGGCGCGGACTGGACGACGTTCGCGCTCGTCTATGAGGAAGTCGGCAAGGTGATGCCGATTCTGGGCATCGCGCTGGGTTCCAGTTCGATCTTGGCTGGTGGCTTGGTCTCGACGGCCGGCAGCCCGGAGCAGATCGAGAAGTACATGGTGCCCGCGAACAAGGGCGAACTCATTTTCGCCGGGGCGTTCACCGAGGCGACCGGCGGGGCCAACTTCTTCGAAATGCAGGGCCACGCTGATCCCGACGGCGACGACTGGATCATCAACGCCACCAAACTGTTCATCACGAACGCTGGCATCGCCGACGTCTACCTGGTGCTCGTCCGCACCGGCGAGCTGCAGCCCGGCACGGCTAACGGCTTCACGTTCTTCTTCGTTGAGAAGGACACCCCGGGTTTCACGGTTTCGCCGCCCGAAGTCAAGATGGGCTTCAACGGGAACTACTCGGCCACGCTCACGTTCAAGGACGTGCGGGTGCCGAAGGAGAACGTGCTTGGGAAAGCCGGAGATGGTCTGAAGTACTTGGTGGTCAACTCGCCCGATGAGTTCATGGCCGTGGGCGCGCTCACGCTGGGCATGGCCGAAGGCGCGTACGAGATGGCGCTGAAGTACTCGATGGAGCGGATGCAAAACGGCAAGTCGCTGTTCGACAACTTCCAGGTGACCCGTTTCAAGCTGGCCAACATGAAGTTGGAGATTGAAGCCTTGCGCGGGTTGGTCTACATGGCCTTTGACTTGCGCGACAAGGGCGTCATGCCGCCCGAGTACGGCCGCATGCTGAAGATCAAGGGCCCACGGGTGGCGGAATACGTCGCCGCCGAAGCCATCCAGATCTTCGGGGCTCCTGGAGTGGTGTTCGGCACCGGCGTGGAGCGCTTCTGGCGCGACGCCAAGATCAATTTCATCGCGGGCGCCTCCCTGGAGGCTTGCCAGGACGCCCTCGCGAATTACATCCGCGGCAACTATTACAAGTCGGCTTAAGGAGGCCATCATGAAGGAATATCGCGACAAGGTGGTTGCGATCACCGGGTGCGCCAGCGGCATCGGAATGGAACTGGTGCGGCAGTTGGCTGCGAAGGGCGCCAAGTTCTCGCTGGCCGATATCGGCGACGACCGGCTGGCCGCTTTCCAGCAAGAGTTGGAAGCCCAGGGCGTGGAGGCCATCGCCACCCACGTCGACGTGCGCGACCCAGAGCAGATGGAGGCGTTCGCGGCGCGGACCTACGACAAGTTCGGCCGGGTCGACTACTGCTTCTCCAACGCCGGGATCTCCGCGGTGGGCAACGCCTGGAAGATGCCGTTGAGCGATTGGCACTGGCTGCTCGACGTCAATGTCATGGGCCCAGCACACGCCATCCGGGCGTTCATCCCGCGAATGATCGAGCAGGATTCAGAATGCTGCTTCATCATCACGGCATCCGCTGCGGGCTTTGTGACCGCATGGGGCGGCGCGGGCTACTCGGCCAGCAAGCACGCCGTCATCGGGCTGGCAGAGGCGTTGGAAGGCGATCTGCAGAAGGCCGGAGCGAAAGTGAAGTCCTATGTCATCACGCCGGCCTACGTGCAGTCCAACCTGCACAACTCGTTCGACTACCGGCCGGAGGCGGAATGGGATTCGAAGGATCCGGCCTATGAGGACGACGACTTCAACGCCGCGTTCGGCCGTTCCGTGAAGTCAACGTCTGCCGACGGCGGTGTGGGGATACCGACACAAGACGCCGTCCAGGCCATCTTGAAGGGACTCGACGAGGACCACTTCATCATCATGACCCACCCACAGTACGGGCCCATCATCGAGGCTCGCTATCACAACCTGATGACCGGCGTCCGGCCGGTTTACAAGGGCTGACGGAGGGAAGCGAAGTGCAGAACACAGTGGCCTGCTACAAATGGGTGGCAGACGAGGCCGATATCCGTGTCCATCCTGACCTTTCGGTGGATCTGAGCCGCGCAGCCGGCAGGATCAGCGAGTACGACAAGCACGCGATCGAACTCGCCGTGCAGTTGGCGGGTAACTCCGGTGGGCAGGCGGTCGGATTGACCTTCGGCGCTGAGCCGGTCCGGAAATCGCTGAAAGACGCCCTCTCCCGGGGGTTGGATGAAGCACTCTGGATCAAAGCTCCCGAGCAGGCCACTGTGGATGCCGTCGTGACGGCGCGGGCACTCGCCGCAGGGGTCAAGTCTCTCGACGGCGTTGGCGTGATCGTCTGCGCGGAAGGATCCGGCGACAGCTACGCCAGGCAAACTGCCCCACGGCTGGCGGCGCTGCTGGGGCTACCGGTAGTCACGTCCGTGTGCGAAGCGACCTTTGTGGACGGCGTGCTGCGGGCGACGCGGCGGCTGGAAGACAGCCTCGAAACTGTCGCGGTGGCGCTTCCGGTTGTCGTGGCCGTGCTTCCGCAAATCAACCGGCCGGCAATCCCAGGTCTGAAGGCCGTGATGGCGGCTGGACGGAAGCCGGTGACCGAGAAGACTGCGGAAGAGCTGGGCGTTGACTTGGCTCCGAAGAGCGAAATCACCTCGATGAAGGGATTCGCCCAGGCCCGGAAAAACGTGCTTGTCGAGTCCGTCGCGGACCTCGTCGCCGCGCTCAAGAAGGAAGGGATCGTCTGATGACGGGCATTTTCGTTTACTCCGACCAGGTGTCGCTGGCCTGCGAACTTGCTGGCTTCGGGAAGTCCGCCGGCGCGGAGACTCACGTGGTTACGACCGACGAGGCAGCCGCCACCGAACTGAAGTCCTGCGGGGCGGATGTCGTGCATGTGTTGCGCGGCGGAGACAACCCGCCGCCGGAGGCTTTTGCCGGGGCAATCGCGGAGCTGCTGAAGGGAGCCGCAGCCGAACTCTTCTTGGTGGGCGCGACTGTCCGGGGAAGGGAGCTGGCGGCCAGCGTCGCCGGTTTGCTTGATTGGGGTATGGCTTCCGACGTCTCCGGGCTGTCGTATTCCGGCGGGACCCTCGCCATCGAACGGCTGGTCTACGGGGGCGCTGTAGTGCAGCGGGAGACGCTGCCGGCGCCGGCCGTAGCGACTGTTCCGGCGGGGCTGTGCGAACCGGCGAACGGCAGCGCCACAGTCGAAATCGCCGACGTTGTGCCGGATTCGCGTGTCCAAGTAGTCGGCACTGAGCCGATCGTCCGGCAAGGGACCAGTTTGGCCGAGGCTGAGCGCATTGTGTCCGTGGGCATGGGATTCAACCAGCGCGAAGACTTGTCGCTGGCCGAAGACCTCGCCGCCGCACTCGGCGCGGAGGTGGGCTGTTCCAGAGGTGTCGCTGAGGAGCGGGAGTGGCTGCCGGCCGACCGCTACATCGGTATCTCAGGCCTGTCCGTCAAGCCGCAACTCTATCTGGCCGTCGGGCTGTCCGGGCAGGTGCAGCACGTCGTCGGTATTCGCGAAACGAAGGTCGTGGTGGCCGTCAACAAAGACGAGAAGGCCCCCATTTTCAAGGTGTGCGACTACGGCATCGTCGGTGACCTGTACACCGTGCTGCCGCAGTTGACCCAAGCATTCAACTAGAGGGCCGCTCCGGCGGGCAGCGACGCCCGCCCGCGGTCGCAAACAACAATCGAAATGGAGAATCCATGGAAACCAAACAAGGGTTGCACCGCGCGTGGATCGTGATGATCGCCTGCTGCTGCTTGCTCATGGCACTGGCGCTGATCACCACCTGCATGTCGTTCTTCGTGCAACCGGTCTGTGACGCCCTCGGCTTCGACCGGGGCCCGTTCACCGTTTACTACAGCCTCGCCGCGCTCGTCGGCGTGGTCGCGATGCCGATCTGGGGCCGCATCATCCCCAAGATCGGCATCAAACTGTCCACGGCCATCGCGGGTGCCGGCGGCGCCGTGGCGATGTTCCTGTTCAGCTTCTGCAACTCGCTCATCTCGTTCTACATCTGCGGCATTTTCATGGGAATCATGGTGGCCGGAGTGACGACCCTGCCCGCGTCGATCCTGATCAGCACCTGGTTCGAGGCCAAGCGCGGCCTGGCCATGGGCATCGTGTTCGCCTGCTCGGGTGTCGGCGGAGCGGTGATGAGCCCGATCCTGGCCGGGGTGATCGCCTCGTCCGGGTGGCAGACCGGGTACATGGTCAACGCCGCCGCGTTGTTCGTGCTGACCGTCCCGGTCGCCTTGCTGCTGATCACCGCCAAGCCTTCCGACGTCGGCCTGCGTCCCTACGGGGCCGCTGAAGTCGTCAGCGACAGCGACGGGCCCGCCGCGCCGCAGGAACTCACCGGCGTGGAGTCGAAGATCGCCATGAAGTCGGCGGCCTTCTTCCTGCTGCTGGGCGGCGTCGTGCTCATGAACATCCTCGTGAGCCTCATCCAGCACATTCCAGCCCACCTGGTCGCCGTCGGAATCGACGCGACGATGGCTGCGAGCGCGATCTCGATCTATGCGTTGGTGGCCATCGCGGCAAAGATCGCGTTGGGCTGGATCAACGACAAGTTCGGCTCGACAATCGCCATCGGGGCGTCGTTCGTGCTCTTGGCGGCAAGCTTCGTCGTTTTCGCGTTCACGACCAACTACATGTTCGCCGTCATCGGCGCCGTGGTCTTTGGCCTGGGCGTCGGCGTGGTGACGGTCATCCCGCCGCTGCTGACCGGCCAGATGTTCGGACGCAAAGACTACGCGAAGATCTACTCCATCATCGGCGCCGTCGCCTCGCTGGGCTTGGCCATTGGAACGCCGATCATCGGCGTGGTGTACGACGTCACCGGCTCCTACGTGATGGCGTTCTTCGGCTGCATCGCGTTGCTCGCCCTGGCATTCATCATGCTGGTTGGGGGGATGCGTTCGGCAAAGAAGCTGCAGTTCACCTGACGCTGACCTGAACAAACGCCGCAGGCCGGTCGCGGGGATCGTTCCGCTACCGGCCTGCGGGCGTGTCTAGACTAGTTCTACGACTGACTGGGGGCTCGCCTGCTGGCAGGCTTGGAAGAGCTTTGCGTCAGCCGTCAGGAGCGGTGCGTCAAGCAGCCCGGCGAGGGCTACGTAGGCGGCGTCGTAGGCGCCCAACTGGCCTCGCAACGCCCACACCTGCTCAGCCAGCAGTGATTGCGGCCAAAGGTCAATCTCCAGTTGGGCGAAGGAGTCCAGAGCCAACTCTGCTTGGCCCTGGGTGAGCAACTGTGCCGCCCATCTGCGCCTGACGACGTTGGCCACCTCATAGCTGCAATGCAGGCATGTCATCTGCGGGCTGCAGTCGACTTGGCCTGAGAACAGCGTTGCGCGGCGAAGCTTGTCCTCGCCGCGCAACGGTTGTGGGTTTACGCGTTGTAGTCGATGTCCTTGGTCTCCTTGATCAGCAAGGTGATCGAGAGGAAGGCGATGATCATCATCACGATGATGTAGATGGGCAGCATCATCACATTGCCGGTGGCGCCGATGAGGGCCGTGGCCACCATGGAGCAGGTGCCGCCGAAGGCCGCCGAACCCAGGTTGTAGGGAATCGACACGCCGGAGACGCGCACCTTGGCCGGGAAGGATTCCGGCATCGCCGAGGTGAAGTTGGCGTTGAACAGCGCGAAGATGCCGGCCCAGCAGACCACCATCAGGATCCGCACGGCCAGGCTGTCTACGCCGGCCAGCGCCATCACGATCGGGTAGCTGAGCACGATGATGCCTACGGCGCCCGAGATCATCAGCGGCTTGCGGCCGAACTTGTCACCCAGGATGCCCGCGAACGGCAACACGATCATGTAGCCCACCAACGTCAGCGACGAAAGCAGATAAGCGTCCGAAGGCGACGTCTCCAGGAATTGCTGGAAGTACGTCGGCATGTAGCTGAGGATCAGCCAGTACGCGGTGAAGCCGCCCGCCGTGCACAGGAACACGGCCAGCATGGTCTTCCAGTGATCCTTGAAGGCCACCGCCAGCGGTGCCTGCGCCAGTTCGTGGTGCTCCTGCTTCTCCTTGAACACCGGCGTCTCATCCACGGAACGGCGCATGATCCAGCCGAAGGCCGCGATCAGGATGCCGATCAGGAACGGGATGCGCCACGCCCAGCCGTACAGGTCTTCCTGCGGCAGGATGCTGGTCAGCAGCAGGCCGAGCAGCGAGCCGATGAGCAGGCCGATGGCCGAGCCGAACTGCGACCAGGAGACGATGAACGCGCGGTTGTTCGGCTTGGCGTATTCGCCGAGGAACGAGATCACATTGCCCCATTCACCGCCGGCCGAGATGCCTTGGCAGACCCGCAGGATCACCAAGGCGACCGTGGAAAGGGCTCCGATGGAAGCGTAGTTGGGCAGACAGCCGATCAGGAACGTCGCGCCGCCCATCAGCAATACTGTGATGGACAGTGTGTTCTTGCGGCCGATCCGGTCGCCGAAGTGGCCGAAGATGAAGCCGCCGATGGGGCGGGCCAGGAAGCCCAGGCCGAACACCAGGAACGTCTGCATCAGGCCGACGATCGGATCGTCGGTGGCCGAGAAGAAGTTCGCGGAGATCGCCAGGGCGAAATACGAATAGATGCCGAAGTCGAACCATTCCAGGATGTTGCCTGAAATGCCGGCTACGACGTAGAGCGTGGACTGCTTCTTCGCAGGGGCAGCCACTTCGTCAAAATCAGACGGTGTTTCACTCATTTTTCTCCTTATGGGGGTTATTCCACTGTGGCCGCCGGGCGCGCGGGGGCGTCCGAAACGACCCGGCCGCCGAGTATGACGGTCCGTGGCTTGGTTTCGTCCCAAAGCAGGGACGGTTCGGCGAGCACGTCGCCTTCCAGGATGAGCAGGTCGCCCAGCTTGCCCGGCGCGACCACGCCGCGGTCGGGGCGCTGGATCAACTCGGCGTTGACAACCGTCGCCGATTCGATCACCCGCTCGATGCCCTCTATCTCGCACTGCAACCGCAGACCGGCCAGCTGCTCCTCTTCGATGTCGCCCATCAGGTCGGAGCCCCAGCCGATCTTCACGCCGTTTGCGCGCGCCAAGGCGACGGCTTCCTTGCCGGCCGCCAGCACCTGCTTGTTCTTGACGGCGCTCTCCGGTGGCAGCCGGATCTCGTCGCCGCGGCGGTCCATGGCGTCGTACGTCACCAACGTCGGCACGAGGTACGCGCCGTTGGCGACGATGGCTTTGCAGGCGTCGGCGTCGATCAGGTTGCCGTGCTCGACTGTGCGCACGCCGTTCTCGACGGCCAGCTTGATCGCTTCCGGCGGATAGGCGTGGGCCGCGACATGGCTGCCGCGCCGGTTCGCTTCATAGGTGGCGGCCCGAATCTCCTCGGGGGTGAACTGCGGCACCATGATCGGGTCGGTGGGGGAGGCCACGCCGCCGGAGACCATCAGCTTGATACACGAAGCGCCGGTGCGGAACAGATCGCGCACTTTCGCGCGCACCGCGTCCGCCCCGTCGACGATGACGGTCATCGCCAGGCACCCGCAGTCGGGGTCCTGGGTGTAGTTCGGGTTGCGTCCGTCGCCGTGGCCGCCAGTCTGGGAGATCGCCGGTCCGGTGTAGAGCAGCCGGGGGGACACGAAGATGCCTTCTTTAATCGCCCGGGCCAAGCCGATGTCGCCGCCGGCCACGTCGCGCAGCGTGGTGAAGCCGCGCCGCAGCGCCCCGCCGAGGCGCTGAGTGGACTTCAACGCCACGTAGCTGAGCGGCGCCAGATTGATCTCGTTCATAATCATCGACGTTGCGTAGACGTGGATATGGGCGTCGATCAGGCCGGGCAGCACTGTCTTCCCGTTCGCGTCCACCACTTTGGCGCCCAGGGGAATATCCACAGCGGCGACGTCGGAGATGATGCCGTCGTCGCCGATCAGGATCGTGGTCGGCTCGGTGGCCGGCTGGCCCGCGTTCACGATGCGGGCGTTCGTTACCGCTAGTGGGGCCACGGCGCTCACCAGCTAGTCGGGCAGGCGTGGACGGATTCCAGTAGCGCTCCGGAATGCAAGTCCTCCTCTGTCTCGGTGAGGAACTGGCTGATGCCCGGGGCAAACTCCTTGCGCAGCGGGTGGTCGAGCCACTTCTGGTAGTCGTCGTGGTTGCGCCACAGCGCGGTCACGAAGTACCGGTTGGGGTTGTCGGGCAGCGGATACATCTCGGTGCTGATGCAGCCGACGGCCTCCACGGCCTTCTCCAGCACGCGGGCCTCCTTGTACCACTCCACCAGCGCTGGGCCGGTGCCGGGCTTGATGTCCAAGTACAGCAGTGAACGGAACATTTGTTTCTCCTTAATAGTTGGGTTTGTTCGCTCGATGAATCGGGTCGGCCTTCATTGCGAACGCGCATTCGCTGAGGTCAGCGGTGACCTCGATGTCCAAGCCTGTGGGCAGTTCCGGCGTGAGGCCGTCAAACAGTCTCTCGGCGCGGATGGTCATGTGTGCCTCCAACCCGTCGAGGGCACCTTGTCAGTGTAAGAATGATGCACTGATGTTACGAAAACGTTACCTTCTTGGCTAGGCCTGGTCTCACGGGCGTGTTGCCCGCCGACGCCCGCCCGGAGGCTACTCTTTGATTGTGACCGGGTATGAGCCATACCAGGCTGGGGGAGCGGCTCCCACGCCGCCACCACCGCCCCCTGCCGGTGGGCCTCTGCCAGCGGGGGTGCGTGTGCCGCCGCCTCCGACGCCGCGGCAGTACATGCCCGCCGAGTTGGTGGCCGAACCGGTCCGACCTGGACGCGGGCGCAAGATCTTGGCGGTAGCCGTCGCGGCGGGGTTGCTGATTGTCGCAGGCGTGGGGTTGTTCGCTTCCGGAGTGCTGAACCCTCCGGCTTTGCGGTCCGTTCCGGCCCCGGCTACTGCGACGCCAGGGTCTGATCCGACTACCGCCCAGCCCACGGTGGGAGCGGACTCCGACGTGTCAGTGGACAGCTTTGGGAATTACTCGGGAAACCTGACACACGATGGCCTCGTGGCGCCCGGAGGCGACGAGTTCTACATCTCCACCAGCGCGGGCGTCATGGCGTATTCCTGGGACGGCCAGCAGGTGCGCACCCTCAGCGACGCCACTGACGCCAGCTACCTCAACTACCACGACGGCCATTTGTACTTCCGCTACGGCCAACGCATCCACCGCGTTGACGTGAGCACGGGCGTTGACGACGACATTGCGCAGAGCTACGGGTTCCGCCTTTTCCTGGATGGCGGGCTGCTGTATTTCGAGCCGGACGCCGGGGCGCTACGCGAGGCCGCTCTCGACGGCACGCTCACGGGCCGGGCGGTGACGATCCCGGATCCGTGCGACTACAGCGCCTTCGCGGACGGGCGCTTGTTCTGCAGCGGTGAGAACGGGGGACTGGTGTCGGTTGATTTCGCCACCGGCGCCACGACGGACACCGGTATCCCGGACGCCAAGTGGATCGCCTGCTGGGACGGCTGGGTGTATTACCGCACGCACTCCGAAGCCTTCGACCTGCGCCGGGTCCGGCCGGACGGGACAGGCGACCAGAGGGTGTCGGAAACCGGATACGACTTCTTCGTGCCCACCGAGCGCGGGGTGTTTTCCAAGGACTCCGACGCCATCGGCGTGATTGCGTTGGACGGCTCCGGAGCCTTCACGTCGATCGCGGACCTTCCCGATGCCCTGGTGCTGTGGGTCGCGGGGGATTGGATCGTCTACAGCGCCGAGTTGAACGGCAACGAGAACATGCGCATGGTGAAGGCGGATGGCACCATGGACCAACCCGTGGGAGCCGGCGGTGGATGACCTGGCGCAGTTCCAGCAGGCGTACCAGCAGTCACTGGACGGCGAGGTGGCCGCGACTTGGCCGCCCGAATGGGTTGCGACCTACGAATTGGAAAGCTGCCTGCGCGCCGGCGAGGGCAAAGAGGTGTATCTGGCCCGCGACCGGCGCAACCGGGAGCGCGTCGTCCTGCGGGTGACCCAGGCTGGATCCGCTGAAAGCGCGGACGCCGAGTGGGCGATCCTCAGCAGGCTCAACCATCCCGGCGTGCCGGTCGGCTACGGCTCATGCGTCTACCGCGGGCGTTCGTTCATCGCCCGGGAATTCTTCCCCGGCGAGGCGCTGGACCAGGTGGTCGCGCGGCGGGTGCTGACTCCCGCGCAGGCCATCGCGGTCGGACGGCAACTGTGCGGCCTGCTGGAGTACTTGCACGGCCAAGATCCGCCGGTGATCCACCGCGACATCAAACCGCAGAACATCATCTGGCGTCCCGACGGCACCATCGGCCTGACCGACTTCGGCATCGCCCGTGTCTACAAGCCGGGTGTGGATTCCGACACGCACTACGCCGGAACGCTGCCCTACGCTCCGCCGGAGCAGTACGGCTACGCCCAATCGACAGCCCAAACCGACATCTACGCGCTCGGCATCGTGCTCATCTACCTGCTTACCGGGAGTCCCGACCGGCGGAACCTGGAAACGCGGATTTCCGACGCCGGATTGCGCCAGGTGGTCGCCAAATGCATCGCCTTCGACCCCGCGTCCCGCTTCCAGTCCGCGGCGCAGGTGGGCAAGCGTTTGAGCCAGGTGAAGGGGCGCACATTCAGAATCGCCGCCGTCGCTGCCGCGGCGGTAGTCGCGCTGGGCGGCCTCGGCGCCGGCGGATATCTCTTCCTCAACCAAGGTTTGCCCGGCGATCCGCCAGGTGGAGCCGCAAGCACGGGCGGCACGGCACCAACTTCCACGGGCGGCTATTCCCCAGCGGTGGCAACTGTCGGCTATCTGGGCGAGGGCAACTATCCGGGAAACATCTCGAACAGCGGGATGGCCGTGGCCACGGACTCGGAGATCTACGTCGCCAACGCCGCGGGCATCGTCGCGTTGGACACGGGCGGGAGATTCTTGCGGGTGGTGTCGCCGGACACCGGCGCGCAGGGGCTCAACTTCTACGAGGGCCGTCTCTACTACCTGGATCGCGGTGTGAAACGTGTGAACCCGGACGGAAGTGACTTGGTGACCCTGGTGCCCGAGATGGTCTCGTCCGGCGGGCTCCCAGCCATATTGCCCTCCGAGATGCTGTGGATCAGCGGCGGCCGGCTGTGGTTCCAGAACGGCTACGATTCGCTGCACCTGTACAGCGCGGCGATGGACGGCTCCGACATCAAGGCCGAGCACGGCGAAGACGTCTTCTATCAGGGTGTCTCGGGCGGGTTCGAGATCTACGACAGCACGGACTATGAGCTATACGCTTCCGACCTGGCCGCTCAAACTACGCGGCAGATCACCGAGGGTGCCACACATTGGCCGGCCTTTTGGGACGGCTGGATCTACTTCAGCGAGGGCAACGCCTTCTACAAGGTGCTGTCGGACGGCACTGAAAAGACGCTGCTCCACGCCAAGAGCTTCGACTTCACCGTGGCCACCGAACGCGGGATCTTCGCCGTCTCCAGCGCTGACGAGTCGCTGCAATATTTGCCCTTCGATGGGGGCACGTCCTACCTGGTCGTCCAGGGCCGCACCGGCTTCTTCAACGTCGCTGGCAACTGGGTCGTCTATTACACCGACGTCAACTCCATGGGCGAACTGCGTATGGTGCACACCGACGGCACCCATGACCAGTTGGTGCCTACCAGCTGATTTGGTCAGTGGCGCGCATGACCGGACTTCGTCCGGAGATCCCGGAACAAGTCCGGGATGACCAAGTGGGTGAGCCAGATCGCACCGAGTCCGTCATGCCGGGCTTGTTCCGGCATCTGAGCACGAAGTGGGTTCGTGCTCAGCGCAGGATCTCGCGCTGGAAGCCCTTGAACGCTGTGCCTTGCCAGGTGAGCATGCCCGCGTCGCCGGTGACGATCTGGCCGGACGTGGATCCGGAGACTTCCAACTCCACGCGTTCGCCCGACGGCAACTCGAAAGTGGCGAAATAGGTCGTGTGCGTGGAGGGACTGCCGCTGATCTCGGTGCGCTCGTCGACCACCCTGGCGTGGGATGTCAGGACGGGCTGGCCGGCGTTCTTCAACAACGGCCACAGGAAGGATCCGACAACGATGAGCCACACAATGCCGCCGAACACCAGGAACACCGAGAACACGGCGTCCAACGTCTCAATGCCCATGGCCCCATGATAGTGGGGCGGCCGGGTCTTGCGGTGAACGCTGGACGGCCGCTCAGACCAGTTCCACGCCCAGCCCGGGAGCTTCGGTCAGGTGTATCCAGGGCGCTTCAAAGCCGAACGCGCTGGCGATCAGCGGCGAATCGTCGAAGTCCAGGAACGAATCCAGGTCGGCGAGCACGATGTTCTTCGTGGCGGCCGCGGCGGGCGCTTCCGCGGAAGGTGTGTCGGTGCCAGTCACCGCGGACGTACAGCCGACAAGGGCGATGATTGGCAAGATGGCGAGTTTCGCGGATCTCATGGGGGCTCTCTCCTTGACTAGGCAGCACAACTGTGTGTTGATGCACGAGGATCGTGCCCCACCAGGGTATGAAAAGACGCAAGCCTCAGCCCAACTGGGCGAGTAGATCGGCGTGCAGCAGGCCGTTGGAGGCGTACGCTCCGGGCCCTGCCGGGCCGGGCACTCCCGCCAGGTTGGTGAACTGGCCGCCGGCTTCTTGGACGACGATGGAGACGGCGGCCATGTCGTGCAGGGCAAGATCCGGCTCGGCAGCTATGTCCACAGCGCCCTCGGCCAGGAGCATGTAGCTCCAGAAGTCGCCGAAGGCGCGGGTGCGCCAAACGCCGCGTAGCAGGTCCACGATCTGTTGGCCCTTGCCGATGGACACCCAGCCGTTCAGCGACGCGTAGGCGAAGAAGGCGTCCGATATCCGGGCGACCTTGGAGACGTGGATCTTGGAGCCCGTGATCAGCGTGCGCCCGGTGTAGGCCCCGCCGCCTTTGGTGGCCCACCAGCGGCGATTCAACGCCGGGGCGGAGACTACGCCGGCCACGATTTCACCGTCGTCCTCCAGGGCGATCAGCGTCGCCCAGACCGGGACGCCGCGCAGGAAATTGGCCGTGCCATCGATGGGATCGATGATCCAGCGCCGCGGCCCCAGGCCGGTGTCGGCGCGCTCTTCGCCGTGGACCGAGTCGCGGGGGCGGGAGCGGCCCAAGCTGACGCGGATGGCGTCTTCGACGGCCGTGTCGGCGTCGGTGACCGGGGTGCGGTCCGGCTTGGATTCCACCGCCAGGTCGAGGGCCTTGAAACGCCCCATGGTGATGTCGTCGGCTTGGTCGGCCAATACGTGGGCCAAACGCAGATCGTCGATGTAATCGGGCATGCCCTAACCCTATACTCTGAGTTATTCACCCAACCGAAAGGCTTCAAATGAATCCCAAGACCACTGGGCTTGTCCTGATCGAGTTCCAAAACGACTTCGTCACCGAGGGAGGCACGCTGCACGACGCCGTCGCTGACGTCATGGCGTCCACGGACATGCTGAACCACGCTGTCGCAGCGGCCGAAGCCGTCCGCGCGGCTGGTGGCACGGTGCTGTACCAGCCGATTGCGTTCGCGCCGGGATATAACGAGATCACGGCCCACCCATACGGCATCCTGGCCGGCGTGGTGGCTTCCAGTTCCTTCGTCAAGGGCGGCTGGGGCGCCGAGATCGCGGCCCCGATCGCGCCCAAAGAAGGCGACATCGTCCTCGAAGGCAAACGCGGCTTGGACTCGTTCGCTTCCGCGAACATCGACTTCGTGCTGCGCTCCAAGGGCATCGAGACGGTCGTGCTGGCCGGCTTCCTGACCAACTGCTGCGTAGAGTCCACGATGCGCACTGCCTACGAGAAGGGCTTTGAGGTCATCACCTTGACGGACGCGGTCGCCGCCACCTCCCAGGAAGAGCACGACAACGCCATCAAGTATGACTACCCGATGTTCTCCAAGCCGATGACGACGGCCGAGTTCACCGAAGCGCTCGCCGGCGCGGCCGTGGCTGACACCAGCCGGGGCTACTGACGATCAAGGGCGGCGCGCGGTTTAGTCCTGCAGGTCGTTCCTGACGACTGGCTCGCCGTTCCGCGTCCGTTTCCGCTCGCGCTTCTTGCGCTCGCGCGGCTTGCGCGGTTCGGCGGGCTCGTCCTTGCCGTGGTCCTTGCCCCGCCGGTCGCGGCCCCGGTCACGGCCGCCGCGGTCGTCCTTCGGCTTAGGCTCGCGCGGCGGCGGCTCCTTCAGCCAGCCCTTCACGCCCTCCGGGATGCCCAGGTCCGTGTAGAGGTGCGGTGAGGTGGAGTAGGTCTCCGGGGGCTCTGGGATGCCCAGGTCCAGCGCCTTGTTGATGAGGTGCCAGCGGGTCACGTCGGCCCAGTCCACGAATGTGACCGCGACGCCCTTGGCGCCGGCCCGGCCAGTGCGCCCGATGCGGTGCACATAGGTGAGTTCGTTGTCCGGGCATTCGTAGTTGATCACATGCGTCACGTCGTCGATGTCGATGCCGCGCGCCGCTACGTCCGTGGCCACCAAGACGTCTGCGCGGCCTTCGCGGAACCGCTTCAGCGCCTTTTCGCGGACGGCCTGACTCAGGTCGCCGTGAATGGCCGTCGCCTTGAATCCGCGGTCGCGCAGTTCGTCCGAGATTCGCTGCGCGGAGCGCTTCGTCCGGGTGAAGATCATGGTGCGGCCGCGGCCGTCAGCCTGCAGGATCTTTCCCAGCATCTCCGGCTTGTCCAGGTCGTGCGCCTGGTAGACGTACTGGTCGGTTTCCGGGACGGTGAGCTGCGAGTCACGCGTCTCGGCGCGCACATTGACGGGCTGGTTCAACTGGCTGCGGGCCAGCGCCACGATGGGCGCGGGCATGGTCGCCGAAAAGAGCAGCGTCTGCCGCGACTTGGGGGTCTTGGCGACCAGCGCCTCCACATCGGGCAAGAAGCCCAGATCGAGCATCTCATCGGCCTCGTCCAGCACCAACACCTTGATCTTGGACAGGTCCAAAGAGCGGCGGTGCACCAGGTCGAGCAGCCTGCCCGGCGTGCCCACGACGACATCCACGCCGTCTTTGAGCATGTCCAATTGGGGCTCGTAGCCCACCCCGCCGTACACCGTCAGCACGCGGGCTTGGCGCACGGTGGAAGCGTCATTTATGTCCCGGGTCACCTGCAGCGCCAGCTCGCGGGTCGGGCACATGACCAGAGCCTGCGGCGGCCCGTCGGCGTGCCCTTCCTCGCCGGGGACCGTGATGCGCTGCAACAACGAGATTCCGAAGGCCAGCGTCTTTCCGGTGCCGGTGCGGGCCTGGCCGATCAGATCCGTGCCGGAAATGGCGATCGGGATCGCCAGCGCCTGGATCGGGAACGGTTCGGTGATGCCCACCTTTTCAAGGGCTTCGATGATGGGCTCGATTACGCCCAACTCGGCAAAAGTCTTCGGTTTGCTCACACCGCACCAAACCCTACGCGGCGGGCGTGTTCCTGGCCGAGGTCGATGTAGGCGACCTTGGCCGCCGGCAGCATGACTTTGCGGCCGTTCTCATCTGTGAGGGTGAGCACGGCGTCTGAGGCAAGCGCCTGCGCGAAGCGCTTCTCCAAATCGTCAGCCGTTTCGTTTGTTTCCAGCGTCAACTCGCGTCCAACGTGCTGGACGCCAACTTTGATTTCCACTTATTCTTCCTTTTCCGCCTGTCGCCGGTCACCCGGCATAGGCAGCGATTTCATCATCCGTGGCCCGGCGCACCACGATGCGTGTCCACGCGCCCAGGTAGACGCGCTGGTCGGGCAGCAACTCCACCTTTCCGCGGGGGATCGGCATCGAAGGCAACGGGCCGTTGGCTGGGCCCACGAACGTGCCGTTGGCCGAGCCCAAGTCTTCAATCCACCAGCGTGTCCAGTCGGTCGTCAACTGAGCGTGACGGCGGCTGCAGCCGGTGTCCAAATCGCAGTCAACCTCGGGGAACGTCGCCTTGGAAAGCGACACCCGCCCAATGAGGTTGACCTCTTTGACCAAGGGAACGATATCAGGCAGGCCCGCCGAGGGCAGCGGATCCGGCGATCCCTGTAGCGCGTACCAGTCCGGATCGATCCACAGTTCGGCCACCCATTCCACGCGGACCGGGGGCGGAGCTTGCTGCTCGGGCTGTTCCCAACTGAAGGCCGCCGGTTGCGGCGCTTCGGCGGGGGCGGCGGCTGGCTGGGACTGTTCTGGAGCGACCTGAACCTCGACTGGAGCTTCAGGGGCTTGCGGCGGCGGCACCGGCGTGCTTACGGGCTGCCACGACACGGGCGCGGGCGCCGGAATCCCGTCCGGGGTCGGCAGCGGCTCCACGTTGGGGATGACGTCGGTCGCTATGGGTTGGGGCACGGCCGACGCTGGACCCGGCGACGCAATTGGCGCCGGGCTTGGCACTGGAGTCGCCGCCTGGGCTTGGAACTCCTTGATGGTCTGAGCCAACTCGGCGGCTTCCTCGGCGGCGGTCTTTGGCCGGTCGGTTTCCCACGCGGGTGCGGCCGCTGGCGCCGCGCCCTGGACGAAGCTGTAGCCGCAAGCCTCGCAGAACAGCGCGAGGGCCACATTGGAGTGGCCGCAGTTGGGACAGGCGACACGGCTGGGCGCTTCTTGGGCGGGGATACCGGCGGTCACCGGCGCTCCGCAGATATCGCAGAAATCGCTCGCCAGGGTTTGGTGTCCGTTCGGGCAGTCAGCCATTTCAACCTCGAATCCGGGTGGTCTTGGTGGATGCTGTGTCCAGGGCCATCTCGTCGGCCTTGGCCACGCTCTTCTTCAGCCGCACCGTGCCGGTGGCGGCGTCGGTGATGTCGACGACCTTGCGCAGCCGCGACGTCGCTTCGGCGTTGCCAGTTTCGGCGGCGAGTTGCACGGCGCGGCCGAGCTTCGTGGTCGCTGTGCGATCGTCTCCCGCGGACTTGGCCAGCAGGCCTTCCTGGATGGCGACGGCAAGTTCTGCCTGCCCGGTGTAGTGGGCGACCTCCGGGTTGATCTGGGCGGTGAGATTCGTGTCCGAGGACCATTTCGCCTTGACGAGGCCCTGGGTGAGGATGTCGGAGCCGACGCCGAGCTGCACCCGCGCGGCCAACTGCTCCTGGCCGACCGACTTTGCCGGCAGCCGGATCGCGACGTGGTAGTCGCGCTCCTCGTCACCCCAGGCTCCGGTCGGATAACTCATGGTCAACGCGTTCAAAGGAGCCCCGCGGTTGGTCAGCTCTTCGACCGTGGGGGAGACCTGGCGGATGAACAATACCTGCGCACCCTGCGGTATCCACACTCGCAAGTCGGCGTTCGCCACGCCGCGCCCCATCGACTGGCTCATCAACTGCGCGAATACGTCGCTCATCGCCGCCGTGTTCGGGATCAGGTCCACCGTGCCGAGCAAGGCTTGGGCGATCGTGCGGATCTCGGGCACCTTCCAGTCGACGCCGACGCCGCGGCAGTCGGCTTGGAACGCGCCCTGGCAGTTGCGGATCGCGGCCTGCAACTGCTCGTTGGTCTCGTTGTGGTTCTCGCCGTCGGTGAGCAGAATGACGTGTTTGTTGGCCAGGATGCCGACCGAGTCGAACAGCGACTTGGCCAGGTTCAGCCAAGTGCCCATGGCCGTGCCGCCGTCCGCGCGGAACATCGAGATGGACTGCTTGGCCGCCGTGCGCGTCCGGGCGTCCATCCGCACCATGCCCGCGCCGGTTTGGACCATCGGATACGCCAGATAGGCCTTGTGGTTGCCCGCGATGACGGCGAAGTAGGTGCCGTCGACGATGTTGTCGAGCGCGACCTTGGCGGCCTGCTTGGCGGCCTCCATATTGACCATGCCCATGGACCCGGAGGTGTCCACGATGACGATCTCGCCGGCGTCCCCCACTCCGGTGCGCCCGGCAACACCGGCTCCGGCGCAACTGATCGTCACGATCGCGTTGACGTCAGTGCCGCCGTCGGGCAGGTACTCGTTCTGGTAAACAGTTGCTGTGAATTGAGCCATTTCAGTTCTAGCCTACCGTCACTCTCGCCAGGGCGACTGAGATGTTGTCCACGCCGCCTTGTTCACTGGCCCAAACCACCATGGCGCGGGCCGTCTCCAGAGCGGTCTCCCGCTCCGACTCGCGCAGTACCTGGGACAACTGCGTCGCCGAAGACGCGTAGTTCCACAGGCCGTCCGAGCAGACCACGACCCAGCCGTCGCCCAGGTCGAACTCGCCGGTTTCCGGATCGGTATCTTCGGAGTCTGGGCCCAGCCACGCCGTTATCGCGTGGGCGCCCTGGGATGCTTCTGCCTCCTCGCGGCTCAGCCCTTGCGCGATGAGTTCTTGCGCGAGCGAGTCGTCGGTGGTGAGCATCTGGGAGCCGGAGTCGGACACCCAGTAAATACGGGAGTCGCCCAGGTGGGCGAACCACAGCTTGCGGCCCACGATCAGGGCGGCGGAGATCGTCGCCGCGGCGGCCGCGGAGGCGTTCAGGTCGGCGTTGGCGATCACTGCCCGGTTGGCCTCGTACACCGCGCGGGAAAGGGATTCGGTGTTGGCCGGTGCCGTGGCCAGATACTGGCAGGCGCGGTCCGCGCCGGCGATCGCGGCCACATCGGAATCGGTGCTGGTCGAAACGCCGTCGCAGACCACGAGGACGGTTCGTGTGTCGTCCTGGTAGACCGACGCGGCGTCTTCGTTGCGGTAATGCACCTTGCCGCGGTCGGACACGAACGCCACCTGGGGCGACGGCGCGCCTTCGAGATGGTCGCGGCGGCTCGGCGCCTTCTGGCCGCACACCTGGCAATAGCCGTCGGCGTCGATGCGCCCACCACACGCCGGGCACAGCGGCGCCAGGGTGGGGGAGGCGCCGCGGATGACAACCGTTTCGGTGTCAAGTTCCGCGGCGGCGGGCAATTCGGCCGCTGGCGCGGCATGGGGGACAGGCGCGTCCACGCGGGCCTTGCGCAGCACGGTCGTGGCGTCGTCGCGGGTGGGCCGCAGCACCGTGGTCACATCGTCGGGCAACGCCGCCGGCTGCGGCAGTTCCGGCGGTTGCAGGGGCTCGGGCGGCTGCGGCGTTTCAGACGGCTGCAGGGGCGTGGGCAACTGCTGTGGAAATTCTGAGCTCATATCACGCTCCAAGGACGTAGCTTGTTGGCTCGCTCGATGCACTGGGCGCGTTCGGCGGGGTCGTTGGTGGCGGCGGCGCGGGCCCGCAACACCTGTTCCAGGCGGGTCCGCACGGCGGTCTTCGTTGGCGCGATCTTCCCCAGCGACGCATTGGGCTGATTCAGCGCCGATTGCAGCAGCCGTTCCTGGTAGGTGGCCTTCTCGTAGGCGTCCAGCGGAGCCACTTCGACGGCATTGAAGACATCTTCCAGCCGGGCCGGGTCTTGGTTCAGGGCGACGAGGTAGTGGACACGGGTGCGGATGGCTTCGGGATAAGCGCGGGAAGTGGCCGGCACCAGCGACAGCGCCTTCGACATCCCCGCCACGTCCTTCCGGGCGGCGCAGACCCGCGCCAGGCCGAAAGCCGCCGGCGTGACATACGCCGCGTCGCTCAGCACGCAAATGCGGTACATCCGCTCGGCGATGTCGAGTTCGCCACCCAACTCGCATGCCAGGCCGAGCGCGAGCTTGGGGGCCAGTTCGCCGGGCAAGTATCCGTACACGGTGTTGAACGCGGCCTGGGCGTCCTTGAAGGCCTTGGCATTTCCCGCCTTCAGGGCGCTCAACCCGGTCAACCAGGCGGCCCGCCACTCCCATGGGTCGGCCGCCTGCAACTTTTGCACGCAATCCGCCACCGTCTTGGGGATGTCCGCGCTGATGGCGGCCCGCGCCCTGGCCAACAACACTTGCGTGGTCTCCTGCGGCGGCTTGCTGAGGGCCCGCAACTGGGCCTTCGGATCGGTGGTGGAGATCTGGGCCAGCCAGCCCGCCGCCGGATCGTCTTCGTCCACGCGCAACTCCGGCAGCAGTTCCCACACCGGGGATTCGCCCAAACCCGTGGGCGGCAAGAAGTTGGGGGAGGCCTGCGATGTGCTGGATTGCGGGCGGGTCGCGCTGACCACTTCCCGCAGCACGCCCATCATCTGGCGGCGCACTTCTTCAATCGAGGTGAAGCGGTCGTTCGGGTCTATGGCGCAGCAGCGTTCCAACAGCCGGTACAAGGAATCGTTGGCGGCGAAGGCGGGCATGTCGGATGCGGGCGGAATGCTGAATTCGTACCCGGATTGGTAGCCCGGCACGTTCGCGCAAAGCACCATCAAGGTGCGGCCCACGGTGAAGATGTCGGACGCTATCGACGCGCCGTCGGTGGCCACTTCCGGCGCCTGGTACCCACGAGTTCCGAAAATCGGCGACTCATCGTCGTCGATGGGCCGCACGCCGCCCAAGTCGATCAGCCGCAGCGTGTCGCCCACTTGGATCACGTTGTCCGGCTTGAAATCGCAATAGAGCAGGCCGGTGTCGTGCAAGTAGCTCAACGCGGGCAGGATCTCGATGAGAAACGCCAAGGCCTGATCCGGCGGGAGCGGGTCGTAGACTCCGCCATTGGACTCCATGCGCTGTTTCAGCAGTTGCTTCAGCGACCGGCCGCCGACGTATTCCATGACTATGTAGTCGGCGCCGCGGAAGTTCTCGATGAAATTGTAGATCTCGACAATCTGGGAGTGGATGCCGACGCGGGCCAAGTACTGCCGTTCGTTGATCGCGGCGGCCAGCGCGTCCTCGTCCCCGGCGTTCAGCAGCCCCTTCAGCACCACCCAGCGGCCGGACACCTGCATGTCCCGGGCCAGATAGATCCAGCCCTGCCCGCCGTGGGCCAACACGCCCTCCACCTTGTATTGGCGGTTGATGACCAGGCCCGGCTTCAGCTTCACCGAGAAGGAGTACTCGGCGCCGCACTTCGGGCAGAACCCGTCCGAACGGCCCGCATCCGCCTCGGACGACTGGCCCACCTTGCTGCCGCACTTGGGGCACACGCGCTTGTCTTCGGGGACCTGCGGATCGGCCATCACGGCCTTCGCGGGATCGATAGCGGGCGCTGACGGCACGGTCGTCAACCCAATCCCCATGCGGCTGGCCTGCTTGGCCCGGCGGCGGCGGCGTTCGACGCGCCCGCCGAAGCTGGTCGCCAGCGTCGAACCCAGCGCGATCGAACCCAACGCCGCGGAAGCCTTCGTCGGGGCGGCGTCCGGGGCGGAGGCCGCCGCAGGACGGGCGGTGGCGGGTGGAGACCCGCACACATCGCAGTACCCGTCGATGATGCGGCCGTTACATCCTGGCATCGGGCAGCGTCCGGAAGCCTTGCCGGAGGGGGCCGGCTGGGCGGCCGGCTTGGATGGCGCCAAGGCAGCGCCCGCGGCCGGCGGCATGCCGCAGATGTCGCAATAGCCGTCGACTATGCGGCCCTTGCAGCCCGGTTGCAGACACTTCATTTCTTCTCCAAGGCGTCCACCGCGCTGGCATACGCGGCCACGGCGTGGCGCAGCGCCGCGATCAGCGTCGGCTTGCGGTCTATCAGCGCTACCGCGGCCTGGGCCACCGGCTGCAGTTGGGTGTCGGCACCCAAGGCCTTGGCCTTACCGACCAGGCCGTCGAGCAATTTGCGAGCCTGTTCCGGCTGGCTGAGCGATTGCGTGAGCGTGGTTTGGTAGGACTCCAAGGCCGGCCGCAGCTTGCCCAGCTCGGCGGCGTATTGGCGCAGCTGGTCGGCGGTGTTGGGGAGCTTTGGCAGATCGTCCAGGGCACCGGCGGGGGCGTCCGGGACCGGTGAGATTTCCGCCATGGCGTGTTCCCGCAGCTCGCGCAACGTGACCTGCATGGCTTCGACTTCGTCACGCAGCGTCCGCGTGGAATCCAGCAGGCTGACGGCGTCGCGGCGCTGCGCCGCTCCCACGATCAGGTCGCGCTCGAAACGGGCGGCGTCATTCTCCAACGGGCCGAGCAGGCCGCCGATATCGCCGCCCCGGCCGCGTTTGGCTTCCGCCTCGTCGATGCGGGCTCCCAGCTGGCTGAGTTTCGCCTGGCCCGCGGGCTGCAGCGCCTGCGGCTCCAAGGCCAACTGGTCGCGGATGCGCTCCAGGCTCGCGCGCAGGGAACGCAGGCGGGCCAATTGGTTTTCCACGCCCGGATCGGTGTTCAGTTTCGCGCGCAGCGAGGCGACCAGCGCGTCGTTGAGGCGGCCGGCCTCGGGCAGCGACACGGCCATGGCTTGCTGCACGTTGTCCAACCGGCCAAAGATCAGCGAACTCAGCTTCTCCAACTCGACCTTCCCCACGCGCCCGGAATCCCACACCTGGAGGATTTCGTTGTGCTTGGACTTGATCGACTGCCAGACCGTCATGGCGAGCGTGATGTCGCCGGTCAACTCCTGGCGCTTTGTGGCGATGATCTCTTGGTCGAGCGAATCCAACTCGCTGCGGCGCTCGTTGACCCAAGCGTCGAGTTCGCCGAGGTAAGCCAGCATCTGGCTGGCTTGGGCTGCCTGGCCGAGGGCTCCCGGCGGGGTGGGCATCGCGCGGCTCATAGGAAATCCCTCAGCCGCCGTTGCAGGCCGTAGGCGCCCGCTGCCGCTCCGGCGATGGCGACCAGGACAGCCACCGCCGCCAGCGAGTTCATAGAACTCACGAATGCGGCCGCGTAGGAGTTGGGCGCCAGCGAGGCCTCGATGTCGGCGTCCAGCTCTTTGACAAGTACGTCAACATACTCGTCGAGCACACTCAACTCGGCAGCGGCGGCGTCCCAGTTGCCCGATGTGAGGGCGTCCGCCGTCGCCTGGTGGCTGTCCATCAAGTCGGTTGCCTGGGACTCGCGGGGAGCGACCCAGATCGATTGGTCGAAATAGTTGTCCGCCTGCAGCAGAGTCTCGTCCGGATACAGCGGCGTGCTGCGCAGCACTTGGTAGTCGGTCAGCAAGCCACGGGACAAATTGGTTCGCGCCTGCGCCACGACATGGCCCGTGCTCCGGCTGGCCTCGGCCGACGCCCAAGTCGCTGCCCCGGCGCTGGCCCAGGAAGCCAGCGTGATGGCGGCGATCAGGGATACCGCCAGTCCGGGGTTGATGACGCGGTGCGAGGCGATGGCCGCCCAAATCGATGCCCCGACCAACGCCCCCACGACCAGCCAGCCGATCACGCCCGCCGCGACCAGCAGGCCGTTGATGAGGGAAGAGTATCGCCCGGCGGTGTATTGCAGTGACTCGGAGCGTTCGGACGTCATGCGCACCACCGAGTCGAGGTGGTAGCTGGCCGTTTCCAGCGCCGGCACGACCTCGTCGCTTTGCTTGTTGGCGGCGATGGCCAAGGTGCGCTCGTAGACGGACAGCGTCGAGTTCAACTCCGTCGGCCAGGTGTCGCCGTCAGTGGCCGCCGCGGTCAGCTTTGTGACGGCTTCGTCCGCTCGCGTCAGGCTGTCGCCGTAACCGCTGTTGGCCGACTGGTCCGGGGCCCCCCGCGTGGCCTTGATCTGCGCCTGCACCAGATCTCCGCCGATGGTCTCCACCCGAGTGGCGGCGGCATAGTCAGCGACGGTTTCGGACGCCAGCGACGCGGCACGTCCGGCGAAGCCCCAGATGGAGATGCCCATCGCGACCAGAGCGCCCGCCACCAGGACCTGCCAGCGGCGATAGGTCCGCTTCGGGTTCTTCTTGGCGGCGCGGGAGGCGGCTTTTGAAGTGGTAGTCGCCAGGGCGCGGATCGCCTGGCCGGTGTTCGCGGCAGCCGGTTTGGACTTGGTGGGGGACGCGGTTGTCACTGGGCGGCCCCGTCGTCTGCGCCGTCAGGCGCATCGTCTGGCGTGGGCTCTGCAGCATCGTCCGGAGTGTCCGAGTCAGGTGTGAGGGCGGCCGCGGGCGGCCAATCGACCGCTGGTTCCGGATCCGGGGCGAAGTCCTCGCCGCGCAGCGTGCGCAACTCTTCCAGAGTCGGCTCAGCCACATCGCGCAACCGCCAGGCGTGCTTGCCAATGGCGGCTTCGAACAGGTTGCGGACATAGCGGCCGTTGCCGAACGTCTCGTCGCGCATCTGTTGCCCCAACTGCCGGTGGAACTCCTCCAGGACGCCTTCTCCCAAGTCATAGTCGCCGGCGGCCACCATCGACTTGAGCATGGCCTCCAGCTCTTGGTCGGTGTAATCCGGGAACCAAATCTCGGTGCGGAAACGGCTTGCCAGACCGGGATTCTCGCCGATGAACACCGCCATCGGCGCGGGATACCCGGCCACGATGATGACGAGGTCGTCGCGGTGGTCTTCCATCTCCTTGACCAACGTGGTGATGGACTCTTCGCCGTACTGGTCGCCGGCGAGCGAATAGGCCTCGTCTATGAAGAGCACGCCGCCCAGCGCCTTTTCGACAACTTCGGCGGTCTTCATCGCCGTTTGGCCCAGATATCCGGCGACGAGTTCGGAGCGGTCCACTTCCACGAGCTGCCCCTTGGACAGCAGGCCGATCGCCTTGTAGATGCCGGCGACCATGCGGGCCACCGTCGTCTTGCCGGTGCCCGGATTGCCGGTGAAGATGAGGTGCCGCGTGATCGTGGGACTCTTCAGCCCGGCCTCGGTGCGCAACGCGTCCACGCGCAAGATTGCCGTCTGCCGGCGGATCTCCGCCTTCACCTTCTGCAGGCCCACCAGCGCGTCCAACTCGGCAAGCCATTCGTCAACGGTCTTTTCCGGCTCTTTGGCCTCGGCCGCGGCGGCGGCTTCGGCTTTGGCCTCGGCTTGGCCTTGCGGCGCGGCTGCGGGCTCGCCAGGTGGCGCCGGACTGGTTGCTTGTGGAACCACCGGGACTCCCAGCCCGGGGATGGCCCCGGGCGTGAACGGGCTGGCCTGCAAATCCAGCAGCGATTGCTGCGAAGCCGTCAAGCGGGCCAGCACGTCGGCCATGATCGCCGGAGCCTGCTGCGCGAAATCGGCCGGCGGCGTGTTGCGGCTCAGCGGCGCGGCTGGGACCTGCAACTGGGCGGAAGCCGCCGCTTGGGCCGCTCCCAGGCTGATCGGACCGGGTTGCCCCAGGATCGCAGCCGAGGTGGCCACGTCGACGAGGGCCTGCACAAACGTCTTGCCCTGCTCCGAGCCGCGCAGCGCGGCGAAACCGGCCAGAGGGGTCGGCGCGGCGCGGTATTTGCGGCCGCGGGAGGCGGCGGCGGTGAACTCGGCGGCGCTGGGTTCTTTGCCGAATGCGGCGCACCAATCGATGTAGGCGCCCGGATTCGACTCGGCGACGGCCGCTGAGAGCGCCTCCGCTTCCAGCCGTGACTCCGCCGCGTCGACTCCCAAGTCGCGCGCGGCGGCTTCCAACGCGTCCAGGGCCTGCGCCAGCGCGTTCATTGCGTCACCGTCATATCTGTCACCGCCGGGGCATGCCCGAACTTCTCTTGCAGGAATTGTCCATGGGCGATCAAGGCCTGCGCGTCCGTCCGGTTGGCGGCGTCGTAGATTTTGTCCATCGTCGTGCCCAGCAGATCCAACTGGTCGATCAGCAGCAGCAGGGACGTCTTACCGCCTTGCACCGGCCTCGTGTCAGCCCAGTCGCGCGGCAGGCGCAGATAGGCGCCGACAGCTTCCGGCAGATAGTCCGTGGCGGTCGCTATCACCGAGTAGGCGTCGTAAGAGCCCAATCCAAGGTTCTCCAAGCGCGGCAACGCTTTGCGCACCAAGTCGGTGACCCGCAAAGTGCGGGCCCGGACCACGCCGGGAACGTCCGGGTTGGCCACCAATTCCTCCACCTCCACGAGCGACGCGGAGATGTCCTTGGCGGTCGGCGCGGCGGGGAGCGGTTCCGGCTCCGGTTCCGGCTTTGAACCGCCGCGCAACCAGTCGAAGAACCCCATCGCTACTGGTCGATGCTGATCTGCGGCTGGCCCGAGCCGGCCTGATCGGCCTTGGCCACGCGATCCAGGTAGGCGCGGGACTTGGCTACTTCGACCTCCAGGGTGCCGATGGTGGCGCTCATGGAATCCAGCGCCTGCAGCTTGAACGTGTCGATGGTGTCCATGGTCTCGTAGATGTTCGCGAACGCCCGCTGCAACTGCTCCAAGCCGATTGTCGAGGAGGCCGCCTGCTCTTGGATTGACGCCGAGTTCTCTTTCAGCATTTCCGAGGTGCGCTGGATCATGGACGAGGTCGTCGTGTTCAGCGCCGTGATCTGATCCAGCACCAGTTTCTGGTTGCCGAGGGCCTGGGCGACGATGACGGCCGTACGCAGGGCGGAGACTGTCGTCGTGGAGGCACGGTCGACGCCCTTCATCAACTCGACGTTGTTCTTGATGATGATGTCGATGGCCAGATACGACTGGATGGAAACGGCCAATTGGGTGAGCAAGTCCTGGTGCTTCTGGCGCACATAGAAGAGGACATCCTGGTTGAGCGTCTTGGCTTTCTCCGGATCGCTCAACTGGATTTCGGCGATTTGCGCCGCCAGTTTTTCGTCCAACTTCTCGGCGATGTACACGTACTGGTTGAGGCGGCCCATGACGTCCCACAGGTTTTGCTTCTCCATGGTCAGCGAGGCGTTGTCCTTTGCCAGCTCGTCCTGGCCGGAACGCAGCGAGTGCAGGATCGCGTTCAACTGGTCCTGCGAGCTTTGGTAGCGGCGGAAGTAGTCGGTGATCTGGTTGCCTTTGGGGAAGATGCCCAAGAACTTCTTTACCCCGCGGGCGCCGGCCGGATCAAGATCCTCGACCGTGCGGCGCAACTCGATGAGCGTCTTGCCGACTTTGGAACCTTCGGACAAGCCGCCGGTCTGGACTGCCCGCACGGGCGTCTGCAGCAGGCGGTTCGACGTCTCCGCGGCCTTGCGGATGTCCACATCGCCCATGGAGCGGACGGCGTCCGCTTGCGCGGAAAACTGCGGCGAGTTGGCCTCGGCGGCGTTCAGCGCGGTGAGGAATTCGTCCACCTTCGCGTCCAACACGGGGACCTTCTCCGGCTCCACTTGGGGAGCCATCGCCGGAGCCTGCGTCTCGACGACGACTTGCGGCGGCTCAGGAGCGGTCAAGGTGAGCAGGGGGGCGGTGGCGGCAGCCGCCGGTGCCGCCGTTGGTTCAGCCGCCGGTGCAGCCGTTGGTTCAGCCGTTGGTTCAGGCGTTGTCATGATGTCCTCTCGGAGACGGAAATGCGCTGGACACAGATTATCGGGCTGTGAGCCAGCATCCAACTAATTTCACGCCTGTGCTTGCTGCCTGGCACGGTGCCCGAGGGCGGCGCGTCCGGTTCGCCGCCGCGTTTTGTCCTACCCGGGTGGTTGGATGGTCGCATGATGACGCGCCGGTTGGTTTGGCCCGCCGCGCTGCCCGCGTTGCCGGAGTTGAACGCGGAGCAGGCGGCGGTGTTGGCCGCCTGGCGCGGTCCGGTGCTGGCCTTGGGCGGGCCGGGGACGGGCAAGACGGTGCTGGCCGTGCACGCCGCCCGGGCCGAAGTGTTGGCCGGGGGGCGGCCGTTGGTTTTCGCGCGCACCCGGCAGGCGGCCTCCCATTTGCGGAATCTGATAACCGCTGGCATGGCCGGGCGGGCGTGGCAGCCCGCGGTGACGACTGTGCACGCGTTCGCGCGGCTCATCCTGGAGCGGTTCGGGGATTCGTATCCGCGGCTGCTGACAGCTCCGGAACAGGAATTCCGGGTGCGGGAGCTGTTGGCCGGAAATCCCGGCCGCTGGCGGGGTCTGGAGGCGGCCATCACGACCGGCGGCTTTGCGCGGCAGGTGCGCGGAGTGTTGGCCCGGGCCCGGCAGCTGGGCCTCGATCCGGAGGATCTGACGCGCCTGGGCAAAGGCGCCGGGCCGGCGTGGGAGGCGATCGGCGGGTTCTTCGCGGAGTATCTGGACGTGCTGGACGCCGAGGAGGTCATCGACTACGCGGAGCTCGTGCATCGGGCCCGCATCCTCTTGCCGGAGAGGTTCGGAGAAGTCAGCGCCGTCGTGGTGGACGACTATCCGGAGTTGGACCCTTCCGGCCTGGGGTTGATAGCGGCCCTGGGGGCGAAAACTTTGGCGGTGGGCGATCCGAACACCGTGATCACCGCGTTCCGCGGCGCGCACCCGCATGCCGTCCAAGTGTTCCCCGGGCTGTTTGGCGGCACCGTGTTCGAGTTGCGGCAGAGTTATCGGTCGGTGGATCTGTCCGGAGTGCGGTCCCGGCTGCCCGTGCCAGTCGTGGCCGGTGCCGGGCGCGGTTGCGCGGTGCGCGCGGCCGCCGGGGGCAGCGCCGCGGCCTACCTGGTGGGGTCGGAGGCCCAGCAGGCCAAGGTCATCGCCGAGCTGCTGCGCCAAGCCGAGTTGGAAGGGCTCGGGTTTGCGGATATGGCCGTCCTGGTCCGCTCGGCCAAGCGCGCGGTTGGGCCGATCCTGCGGGCGTTGGCCAGGGCGGGCATCCCGGTCGGCGCGATGGCCGCGAGCGTGCCGTTGGCAGAGGCTTGGCCGGTGCGGGTGTTGCTGGCCGCGCTGCTGCTGGCGGCCGATGGCGAAGTCGACGCCGAACAGGCGGAGTTGCTGCTGCGTTCCCCCTTGGCCGGTCTTGATGCCTTGGGCTTGCATGAGCTGCTGACCGCCCATCAGGCTGTGGTGGGGCAGCCCGCTTTGCGGCCTGGGCAGCGCCTGGTGCTGGCCCTGAGTGACACGGCGTGGCTGGGGCAAGCCGGCGATGTCGGAAAGCTCCAGGAGTTCTTGGAGCTGATCGCCGCGGCCCGGGCGGCGCTCGCTGACGGCAAGGCGGCAGACGAGGTGGCCTGGGCGTTGTATGAAGACAGCGGCTGGGCGGCCGAACTCACTGCGAGCCAGGCGCGCCGCGAACTGGAAATCCTGCGGGTGTTCTTCACTTTCGCCGGAGCGGGCGAGCGGCGTCCGGGAGCGGCCGGGGTGCACATGCTGCTGGCTGAAATCGCGGCCCAATCGATCGCCGCCGACACCGAGCGCGAGGCGCGCCCCGGGCAGCCGGGTGTGGAAGTGCTGTCAGTGCATCAGGCCAAGGGCAGGCAGTGGCCCTTCGTGATCATCGCCGGCGTCCAGGAGGGTGCTTGGCCGGCGGTGGCGCCCGCCGCCGCGCTGATCGACCCCGCGCAACTGCGCAGCGACGAGGTAGTGCCGAAGCTTGATGCCCGAGAGGGGCTGGCCGCGGAGCGCCGCCTGTTCTACACGGCCTGCGCTACGGCGGCGCGCAGGTTGGTGCTGCTTTCCGTGGCCGGGGCGTCAGGCGAGAGCTGCGAACCGTCGCGCTTCATCGCGGAACTGGGCTTGGAAGCCGTCCATCCTCCGCAGCCCAAGCTTCCAGTGGACGTGGCCGGGCTGGTCGCGGGGCTGCGCGCGCGCGCCGAGTCGCCCGAGCTGAGCCTGGGAGCCCGGCAGGCGTCGGCCCGGTTGCTCGGGGAGTTGGGCGTGCGATCAGCTGATCCGGCGAACTGGTGGGGGGTGCGCGAGCTTTCCGGGGCGGGCTATCCGCGCTCGCATGCCCGGCTGAGCCCCAGCCAGCTCGGCATGCTGCTGGAGTGCCCGCGCCGCTTCTTTCTGTCGCGCGAGGCGAGGGCCGATCCGCCTTCCGGCGAGCTGACGGAGCTCGGGTCCATGATCCACCGGCTGGTCGCGGACCTGGAGCGCGGCGAGTTGGCCGCCGCCGACGCCCCGCAAGCGGTGACGGAGGCGATCGCCCAGTTGCCCTACGAAATTGCCTGGCAAGCCGCTGCCCATCGCGATGAAGCAGTCGCCGCGTTGGAGCGGTTCCGCAACTGGGAGGCCGCGCGGCCAGAGGCGGTGGGAGTGGAGCAGACATTCGAGTTCGGCTATCGGGCGGATGGAATCGAGCTTGCCATCCACGGCACGGTGGACCGGTTGGAACGCACGTCGCAAGGCCTGCGGATAGTGGATTTCAAGTCGGCCACCCGTTTGCCGAGCCAGGCGAGCGTGGCCGGGTTGGAGCAACTGGGTGTGTACCAGTTGGCCGTCGAAGCGGGCGCCTTGGGGGCGGGCGAGGCTTCGGCCGGGGCGGAGTTGGTATTCCTGCGCGCCGGAGACGTGCTGCCCAAACAACTGCGGCAGGAATCCCTGCGGTCCCGCCCGCACCTGGAACCGGGCGAGACGAAGCCGACTTGGGTGGAGCACCGTCTCGCTCGGGCCGCGGACATTCTGCGCGCCGGAGAATTCCCCGCGACGCCATGCCCCAACTGCCGCTCGTGCGCCTTTGCGGCGGGTTGCCCGGGAGGTGGCGGCGATGATTGACCTGCGGGAATTGCTACAGGTGCCCTTCTCGGCGGAACAGTTGGCCGCCATCACCGCCGAATTGGAGCCCGCGGTCATCGTCGCTGGAGCGGGGACCGGAAAGACCACCGTGATGGCGGCACGCGTCGTATGGCTGGTGTGCTCGGGGCAGGTGCGGCCCGACCAGGTGTTGGGGCTCACCTTCACGCGCAAAGCCACGGCTCAGTTGTCCAGCCGGGTGCGTGAGGCGTTGGCCAAGGCCCAAGTGGCTGAGGCCGAGCCGGCGTTGGTGTTGACCTACGACGCTTTCGCAGCCCGGCTCGTCAGCGAGTACGGCGTGCTCGTCGGTGTGGAGCCCGGGCGGATGCTGAACGACGCGGCCCGTTATCGGCTGGCGTATTCCGTAGTGGCGGCGGCGGACGGGCTCCCCGAGTTGGGCAAACGAAGTCCGGGGGCGATAACGCGGCAGGTGTTGGCCCTGTCCGCCCAGTTGCAGGCGCATTTGGTCGCCCCGGAGGATGTGGCCGCTTGGGACGCCCGGTTCGACGCTGACTTGGCGGGCGCGCCCACAAACCGCGGCAGCGTCTACGCGGGCATTCGAGACGCCCGGCAAGCCGTGGCTGAAAGAGCCGAATTGCTCGGCCTCGTGGCGGCCTACCAGGCTGCGAAACGAGAAGGCGGGTTCATGGAGTTCGGCGACCAGTTGGCCGCGGCGGCGCGGCTGGCCGAGTTGCCACAAGTGGGCGAAGCGCTGCGCGAGCAATTCCATGTCGTGCTGCTGGACGAGTATCAAGACACTTCGGCCGCGCAAGCCGAGCTGTTGCAGCGGCTCTTCGCGGGCCATGCGGTCACGGCCGTCGGAGATCCCTCGCAAGCGATTTACGGTTGGCGCGGGGCCGCGGCGAGCAACCTGGCGGAATTTCCGGCCCGGTTTGCCGCTAGCGGGCAGCAGGTGGGCAGGTATCCGCTCACGATCAACCGGCGTTCTGGCCCGTTGATCTTGGACGCGGCAAACCAATTGGCGGCCGGGCTGCCGGAGCGGGCCGGGCTGGAGTTGGCGCCTGCCCCACAAGCTGGTCAGGCCAGGATTCAGACCGCGTTGCTGGAGACCGCCGCGGACGAGCTGGCCTGGATCGCGGACCGCGTCGCCGCGTTGGGCGAAGCGGGGACGCCCTGGTCGGATATCGCGGTGCTGGCGCGTGGCAATCGCAAGTTGTCCGAGGTGTACGCCGAGCTGGCGGCCCGCGACATTCCGGCGGAGATCGTAGGCCTCGGCGGGCTGCTCGACGTGCCGGCTGTGGCGGAAATCACCGCGACGTTGCGCCTGCTGCACGATCCCCTCGACAACCCGGCCTTGATCCGGCTGCTCACCTCGCCCCGGTGGGCGATCGGACTGCCGGACTTGGCCGTCCTGGGCCGCCAATCGCGAGGCAGCCTTTTGGCCGCGCTCGCCGACCCTGGGCCGGTGAGCGCCGAGGCCCGGGAGCGGTTTGCGGCTTTCCGCCGTGAAATGGCCAGCCTGCGCCCGACGGATTCGCTGTCGGAACTGGTCGCACAAGTGATCGATCGGCTCGGGTTGGATGTGGAGCTTCGCGTGCAAGGCGGCGTGCAAGTGCTGGAAGCGTTCCAGCAGGCCGTCGCAGACTTTGTGGATTTCGACACGGACGCGTCCTTGGGGGCGCTGCTCGCCTACCTCGAAGCGGAGCAGGCGGAGGGCGTCGGCCTCGAACAGCCGCTGGTCTCCACCCACGATTCCGTGAAGCTGTTGACTGTGCACAAGGCCAAAGGGCTGGAGTGGCCCGTGGTCTTCCTCGCCGGACTGACAGCGGCGTCCTTCCCGCAGCGGCGCGGCGAGTCGGCTTTCACTTCCAATCCGGTTGCGCTGCCGGCGCCGCTGCGCGGCGATGCGGCGAGCGTCCCGCAACTGCGGACCGCCGACCACCCAGGCATCCGGGAGTACCGCGCGGCGTTGGGGCAGCTGCATCGGATGAGTGAGGACCGGCTGGCGTATGTGGCTGTGACCAGGGCCAAGAGGCTGCTCTGCGCGACTTCGCACATTTGGGCGCCGGGCGTGGCCAAACCCAAAGAGCCGTCCGTCTATCTGTCGCAGATCGCCGACGTCGCTGGGCAGCAGCTTGCGGACGTGGAAGCGGGCACAACCAATCCGCTGACGTCGCACGCGATGGCGTTGGCATGGCCGCGGTTGGACGATACGGCGGTGCGCCGGCGCAGACAGGAAGCGGCCGGCTGGGTGTTGGACGGCGCCGACCCGGAGTTGACGTTGGACGAGGAAGCTGACATATCCCGGTGGCGGGCCCGCGCGTCGGCGTTGCTCGCTCCGGCGGGGCGGGTCGTCGTAGCCCCGGAGTATCTTTCGGTGTCCGCCTTGGGGTTGCTTGCCCGGGACCGGGAGCAATTCTCGGCGGAGTTGGCGCTCCCAGTGCCGAAACTGGTGAGCCGGTCGCAGCGGGCTGGGATTCGCTTCCACCGTTGGCTGGAGCAGCGGATGCAGGGCCCGCTGACGCTGGACGAAGAGGTCTTCGACGCCGCAGAAGGCGCCGACGAGGACTTGATCAAGGCTTATCTGGCCAGCGAGTACGCAAATCAGGTGCCGGTGGCGGTGGAGGCGCCATTCACGTTGACGCTTGCCGGCCGGGTTATCCGGGGTCGGATTGACGCCGTGTTCGCGACAGACTGCGGCTTCCAGGTGGTGGATTGGAAGACTGGCGACGCGGCTCGGGCTGATCCGCTGCAGTTGGCCTGCTACCGCCTGGCCTGGGCGCAATTGCGTGGAGTTGGGTTGGAACATGTGGATGCCGTGTTCTACGACCTGCCGGGCGGCCGGGTGATACGTCCGAAATCGTGGACAGCCGCAGAATTGGAGCGCTTCGTGGCTAGTGTGACACGCGATGGATAGACACGACTGGGCGCTTCCCAGCACCCACACCAGGCAGCCCGATCCAGATTGGGCGAACGCGCGGGTGATCGAGTTGGCGCCGGGGCCGCTCGCCGAGTGGGACGCCCCGAGATATGCCGAGCCCGGAGAGTTCGACCCGGAGACTTGCTTCTATGTGGGCGATCGCGGCGGAACGTCGTATTTCGCGCGCATGGTCTCAGGCGGACGCGAGCTGCGGCTGCGTGTGGGAGAGATCCCGCCAGCGGAAGTGGGCGTGGTTTTTGCGGCGGCGGCCCTCGTCAACTGGCATGCGGCGGCCGGGTTTTGCCCGGCGTGCGGGGGCTTGACGGCAGCGGCCCACCTGGGCGCGTCCCGGGAGTGCCTGCAGTGCGAACGAGAGCTCTTCCCGCGCACCGACCCGGCCGTCATCGTGCGTGTCACCGACGGCGCGGATCGCATCCTGTTGGGCCGCCAGCCATCCTGGGAGCCGGGCCGGATGTCGGTGTTCGCGGGGTTTGTCGAAGCGGGGGAGTCTTTGGAGCAAGCCGTGCACCGGGAATTGTTGGAAGAGGTCGGCCTGAGTGTGGGCCAGGTCAGCTACTTCGGCTCCCAGCCGTGGCCGTTCCCGCGCTCGATAATGCTGGCTTTTACCACCCGTGCCGAGACAACTGATGTCAGCACCGACGACGAGATTGAGGCGGCCCGTTGGTTCACTCGGGAGGAGTTGGCCGCCGCGTTAGCCGCTGGCGAAGTCCATCTGCCCAGCGTCCATTCGATAGCCCGCCGCATGATCGACGCCTGGATGTAGGCGCCTGATTCACAGCCGGCGTCCCAGGCCTGACGCGCGCTGGGCCCGGTGCAAGACGCCGTGGCGCAGCGATTCTTGGGTCCCAATGATGCGGAGCTTCGACTTGGCGCGCGTGATCGCCGTGTAGACCAACTCCCGGGTGAGCAGGGGAGAGTCGGCCTCGGGCAGGATCAGGCTGACAGCGTCGAACTGGCTGCCCTGGGCCTTGTGCACCGTCATGGCGTAGGCGGGTTCGGCCTCGTCCAGCAGGGAGACGGGGACGGAATGGGGCTCCGCGGCGCGGGCGAAGTAGGCGCGCCGGATGCCGTCCGGACCGTCCATAACCACGCCGGTGTCGCCGTTGGACAGGTCCGTGTCCGGGCTGTTCTTGGTGATCAGCAACGGCAGGCCCGGATACCAGCTTTGGCGGGTGTTGAGGCCGGGTATCGCTTCACTGAGCCAAGTCTGGACTTGGCGGCCCCACCACGACACTCCGTAGGGGCCATGGCGCCTGGCGCAAAGTAGCCGGTGTGATTCCAGCGCGGCCAGAGCACGGGCCGGATCGCCCGCCCGGGCCGCGGCCACGATCGCGGCGCCGGAGCGGGTGATGGTTTGTGCCAGTTGCGCCGACTCGGCATCCGCAAAGAGCATCCCTCCGGCCCACGCCAATTCGACGGCGTGGTCGGCGTCACCGGCCAAGACGGCCGCGGCGAGGCGCGCCAATTCCGGAGAAGAACGGTGATTTGTGCCCAGCCGCACTACCGCTCCCGAATCCGGGAGGCCCAAGCCGGCCAGTATTCCGGACAGGCCCGCGGGCGGGCTGCCCGGGTTTTCAACGATGTCGGCAAGCACCGCTCCGGCTTCGACCGGGGCGAGCTGATCCGGGTCGCCGACCAACACCAGCCGCGCGTCGGGCCGCAGCGCCGACAGCAGCCGCGACATCAACACGACGTTCACCATCGACGCCTCGTCGACCACGACTACGTCATGCGGCAGCGGGTTGGACGCGTGGTGCTCAAAGCGGGTGCGTCCCTCCGGACTCCATCCCAACAGCCTGTGCAACGTGGTGGCGGTCAGTTTCGCGAGGGCCGCCGACTGCGCGCTGAAAGACGCCGGCATCATCGCGGTGGCCTGCCGCACCGCCTCTTCCATGCGCGCCGCCGCTTTGCCAGTGGGCGCCGCCAACCCAATGCGCAGGTCCGCGCGTTCGGCGAGCATTGCCGCCAACAGGCGGGCGATGGTGGCCGTCTTCCCGGTGCCCGGGCCGCCCGCGATGACCGACACCCCGCAGCTGGCCGCGACGGCGATGGCCTGCCGCTGCGCCACGTCGGGATCGATGCCGGCGAACAGTTCGTCCAGTTGTGCGGCCGTCGGTGGGGTGTGTATGGGCTCGCGCGCACGCCGCAAGGCCAATTCGGCGCCGACGTTTGATTCTTCTGTCCAGTATTTCTCCAGGTAAAGCAGGCCGTCGACGAGGCGCAGCGGCGTGCTGGATGGCGCGTCGGGCCCGGAAGCCGTCAAAGGGCTCGCCGCCACGGCTGCGAGCCACTCGTCCGCCGGGGGCCACAGTTGCGCCGGCGGCCAGTCGTCGGCCGCCGAATCGTCGTCTCCAGCGAGCACATTGTCCGCTGCCACAGCCAGGTCAAGGCAGGCCGACCCCGCCCGCAGGGCCCGCACGGTGAGGGCAAGTGCGAGCTGCACACGCTCATCGGACTCGCCGTAGAGATAGGACACTTTCGTGGCTACGTGGTAGTCCGCCCACGAAATGACGCCCCGGGCGTTGAACTCCGCGAGCAGGCCGGTGGCTCCGACAGCTAGATCTGCGTTCACAACCCACCTCCGCGCAGCTTTTCCGACAACTCGGCGACCAGGCCCGCTGGCGGGTGCCAAGCGAACACCCCTGTTGGTTGGCCGTCGGCCAGCACGGGAGGCGAACCCGCCATGCCGCGCACGAACAGGTATCCGACGCCGCCGAAGTGCTTGGCGGGCGAGTATCCACGCAACCGGGCCTGCAAGAAGCGGTGCAGCGCCACACAATAGAGGATGGCTTGCAGCGGATAATGGGATCGGATCATCTCGGCCGCCATGGCGCGCGGCGTGTAGTGCTCCACGAAGAGTTCGCCGGCGACGGGCAGGCGGTTCGTCTTGTAATCGACGATGATGAAGCGGTCCTCCCGGGTGCGCAGCACACAGTCGATTGAGCCGGTCAAGAATCCGCGGAGCACGGCGTCGCGCAGTTCCCCGCCGCGGAGCGCCTGCGGATATCCGGCGAGCGGATCCCCGGGCGGAAGCCAGCGCTCCAGCATGTCGGCGAGGTCTCCCAACGTGGTGTCGGATGCGTCGCCGAGGCTGAACTCGAAATCGAGTTCGTTGAGCCTGTCCTTGGCGGGGAAGCCGGCCAGCGGTTGATCGGTCAGGGGGAGCAATGGAGTCCGGACGGTGGGGAGCAACGCCCGGGCGAGGTCCGTCGCCGACACGTCCCGCAGTGCGGAGCGCGCCAGTGCGGCGGCTCCTTCCGCCGCCAGGCGGTCGAGCAGTTCGGCGTCGTCATCCGTGTGCCAATCGAGCGCCTCCAGCGTCTCGTGTACCACCGTGCCGAAAGAAGTCCCGCCGGGCAAGTCAGCCATCGGCGAACGGGTGCCGGATTTCAGTCCGGACTCGGCTGGTTCGTCGGCATCCGGCTCGGGTTCATCGGGCGGCTCGTATTCTCCATGGGCTCCATAGGTCAGACCGGAATACGACGTGCGGCGCCACAGTTGGTCCACCGTCCGGCCCAGCTTCGCCAAGCGCAAGTCAGGCGTTGCTTCCAGGGTGGGTCTGGATGTGACGACGGCCTGTGGATCGGCGGTCTCCAACCGGATGTCGGCGGCGGAGCGCAGCCAATCGATGCTGGCGATATCCATGTCCGGGTACTCGGCGGCTGGGATTCCCTGCTGGAAGCGCGGCAGACACAGCACGCGGTGCAGGGGAGAGGCATGCGTGTTCTGGAGCGTGCGTCCCCACCACACGACCAAGTGCGACTGGGCCCGGGTCGTCGCCACATACAGCAGCCGCAGCTCATCCTCGGATTGCTCGGCGAAATACCGGGCCAGCCGGGCTTGCCGTCCCGGGCCGCCGAGGCCGCCCACGTCCAAGACGCGCTGCCCGTCCGGATCGTGGCTGGTGAAACACCCTGCCTTACGGGGATCGCCGGCATACAGGTCGCCTACCTGTGGCAGCATCACCACAGGGAATTGCTGCCCTTTGGCACGGTGGACTGTCATCACTTGCACGGCGTCGGCGTCAGTTTCCAGACGGCGCGTGGATTCGCCTGCGAAGGTGTTCGAGATCGCCTCCGAGAGCCAGTTCAGCAATGCTCCGCCGCTGAGCCCCTTGACCTCCCGCGCGTGCAACAACTCTGCCAAGTGCCGGTGGTCGGTGAGCTCCCGTTCCCCGAGCGGCGCCGACAACACCCGTTCGGTGAAATCACCCTCGCCGCAGATGCGGGCAAATAGAGCTGCGATGCCCTGGGCCGCGAGCGTTTCAGACCAAGAGGCCAAAGTGGCGGACCAATCGGAAAGCTGCCGCTGTGACGCGCTCGCCACAGCACGCAGGTCCGCGTCAATGAACGAGGTGAACATCGCCCGGCGGCGCGCGGCGCGACCTGGCTGCAGCAGCGCGGCCAGCAGCGTCTGCCAATCTCGGGCGGCGTCAGTCGCGAACACCGAGTCGGCGCCGGCGAAGGCGACTGGAATCCCGGCAGCGGCCAGGGCGTCCGCGATGGCGCGGCCGCGTGAGTTGCTGCGCACCAGCACGGCGATGTCGTCTGCGCGCAAGGGGCGTTCACCAGTTTCACCGCACAACGTGGCCTCGCCGTCCAACAGGGCCGCCACTTGGCAGGCCAGATCGGCGGAGATCGCGCGCCGGGCCGGTTCGGCTCTGAGCGGATCGGCGTTTGGCAGGCAGCGCAACCGCATCCCCGGCGCCGGAGCCCCGGCTATCAAGAGCCGGGCGTGCTGGTGGTGTGCCGCCACTTTGGTGACATCGATGCCCGCGCTCAACGACACATTGCGGTAGAAGTCGTTCAGGGCGGACACGACAGGCGGGTCCGAGCGGTAGTTCGTCGCCAGGCTCACCTTCACGTCGGCGACATCCCTGGCGCGCAGGTAGGTTTGCACGTCCGCTCCCCGGAAGGAATACACGGCCTGTTTGGGGTCTCCGATGAGGATCAACGTCGAGTGGCGGTGGAAGCAGGTTTGCAGGATCTCCCACTGGATGGGATCGGTGTCCTGGAATTCGTCCACTATCACCACACTCGCACGTTGGCGCAGCCGGTCGCGGGCGGTTTCAGAGCAGATCACGGAATCGCGCAGCCGCAAGAGCTGGTCGTTGTAGTCATAGACCCCGAGGGCGCGTTTGCGGGCGGCCATCGCCGTTCGCGCAGCGGCGGCGAATTCGGCGCGGGCCCCGGCCGGCCCGGGGGCTCCCAATGGTTCGATCCGCGCGTCAGGCGTGCGCATGGCGGCGTCGGCGATCTCGTCGGCGTCGGCCAAACTGAACGGCGCCGGCGCGGCATTGGCAAACCTGTTGAGGTAGAGGTCCCGCACCACTTCGCGGCGTTCGGCGCGCAAGTCTTCCACCAGATCGCCTTGGGGATCGGACAGCGCCCAGATGCCCAACTCGGTCAGCATCGCCTCGCAGAAGCCGTGGATCGTCATCACCGCGGCGGCGTCCAGTTCGCGCGCAGCGTCGGCCAACCGCTGAGCGCGTGCTGCCAGCGTCGCCGGGTCGGCGTCCAACAGCGCAACGTCTGCGGCATCCCAAGTGGGCGGAGATTTGCCCGCCGCCGCGGTTCGCAACAAGTCCAGCGCGTGGCGCAGGCGCTGGCGCAGTCTGTCGGACAATTCTCCGGCGGCGCTGCGGCTGAACGTGATCACCGCCAGATCCCGTGACGTGGCCACACCTTCGGCGAGGTACCTGGTTGCCAACGCGGCGATGGCGTGAGTCTTGCCGGTGCCCGCGGAGGCTTCGAGCGCCCAGGTGCCAGTGGGCAGCGGGCCGGCGGGATCGAATGGCACCATCATGGCCGTTCGCATTCGACTAGCGGATCCCAAATGAGCCGGGCGAGCCTGCCGAGCAGTGTCGCTTCGCTGGGATCGCCTGCTTGGAAATCGCCCACGGGCAGTGTGAGAACCTCGGGATAGGAAAAGAAAGCCCGCCAATTCTCGTCGCCGTCGTACTCCCAGCAGCGGCCATAGTCGTTGCGGTGCGCAGGATCGGCAGGGTCCTGCCCGGTGCGGCGGTGGCGCGCGAAAAGCTCGCACAGGCGCGGCAAGGCGGGAATGGGGGTCTGCATTCCGTAGCGGTACACGGCCACCAGCGAATCCAGAAGCTGGCCGGCCCACAGCGGATCCGGTCCGGTCAGGGCATGCACACGCGACTTGGTCACGGTGACGGCCTGCCAGGGCCCGGGTTCGGACGCGCTGAGGGTGAGCAACTGCACCCAGGCGACCAGTTGATGCCGCGGCTGCAGCCGCGAAAACTCGGTGTTCAAGAGCACGTCGCCGTGCGTGGTGACGCGGCCCGACAAGGTGAAATCAGGGCGCTCCAACACCATGTCGTGCACCTGCGGTGGGGCCGCCGCGGCCGCCGGCAAACGGCGGGTTATGAGTTGCACGTCGCCACCGGCGACTTCGAGAAGCCGGGAACCGAGGCCCGCCGGGGGAACATCGCCACTCAACCACAGCGCTTGGGTGATGTTGGCGGGCTCATTGCCGGCCAGCCGCAGGTCGAGATACCGGCGCCCGATCGACCACCTGGCCAGCGGGTCGGGGTCGATCGGGATTTCCTCGGCAACTGTGACCGGGTCGGAGAGGGTGAATCCGGCGCGGGCGCGGAGCAGGAAACGGGCTGGGTGGCTGAAGAAGGCCACCAGGTCGGACAGCGCGACGGGGGCATCTTGCGGCAGCGCCGGCAACGGGCCCGCGAAACGCCGCGGGCGTGCCGCGCGCGGGCCAATGGCGGCCTGCGCGCCGCGAAAGCTGACCGGGTCGTAGCCGCGCGGCGCGGAGCCGTCAAAACAGGCGGGGCTGAACGGTTGCAACGGGTGGTGGAAGACCAGTTCCGCGATGGGCGCCAGCGTGTCCAGCGTGTCCATCAATTCGGCGATCGGCGCAGCGGGAGCGACCTCGCGGTTGGTGGATTCGTCCCGCCCAGCCGCGATCACGATGAGGCGTTGCGACGCGGCGTTCACCGCGTCGCGGAGGATCTGGCGGTCCTGGCGTGGCGGATCCGGATCTCCGGGCTGCGGATCGGTGGCCAGCAGGTCGTCACCGTCATGCGGGGCGGACCGCGGATAACGTTCGGCATCCCATCCGAGCAGCACCACCACGCGGTGCGGAATCCAACGCAGGGAATGCAGGCCGGCCACCACGGCGGAGCCGTCGCCGAAGCCCGGCCGGGCCGGGCGCCCCTCGAATTCGCGCTGCAGCAGCCGTGTGAATGCCCAGCGGGACATTTGGTGGCCAGAGGCTTCCCCGGCGTCCTCGCAGATGCGTCCGAGGGCCGCGTGCAGGGCCTGCTCTTGGCCAGGCTCGAAACTCGTAAGAGCCGCCAAGATGTGTTGGCAAGTAGCGATCCACTGCGGCAAGGTGGCGTCAGCCTCGAGCACGGCGAAGAGCCGCGACAAACGGGCGACCAGTTCGGCGAGCGATCCGATCAAGGCTGCGTCCGAGGAATCCACGTCGTCCGCGGGCGAGACTGTCTTGGCATAGGCAAGCGTGTTGCCGTCCATCGCGATGCCCAGCAGCAGCCGTTGCACCCCGGCTATCCAGGTGTTCTGCACCACGGCGTCCAGGCCGAAAGACGCGCGGTGCCTGCGGTCCAGACCCCAGCGGATCGACGCCCGGGCAACCAACTCGCCGAGCCGTTGCAGTTGGTCGGGGCCGAATCTGAAGCGTCGCGCGATGGGCGGCTCGGCGAGCAATTCGAGGACTTCACCAGCTTCCATGCGGCTGTCGGGCAGGCGCAACAGGCGTAGCAACAGCGCGGCGGCGGGATTCTCCGCAAGCGTTTGGTCGGCCACCCGCAGGCGGAATCCGGTGGCGGGATGCGCCGAATCCTGGAAGGCGGCCGTGACGAGCGGTGCGACAGCGGCGACGTCAGGCGTCAGTATCGCGACGTGGCGTGGCTCCAGCGTCGGATCGGAGTCGAAGGCCGCCGCCAAGGTGTCGCGCAATACCTCCACCTGCCGGTCCAAGCCATGGGACAAGTGCACGGTGACGGATTGGTCGGCCGGCACCTTGGGTTGGCCACCGGCAGCCGGGATCTCGCCCTCAGCTGCGAAGGCGTCCTGCAGGTGTCCCAACAGCGTCTGTGGCCGCGGCTGATCCGGTAGGTCGGTCACCGGGCCGAGAGCCGCGAGTATGTGGGTCTGCTCGGCCGAGCCCGAAACCTGGTAGACGTCCACGCGGCGCGACTGGGCGAGCCGGGCCAAGATCCCGCGCAGCCGCTGCGACAAAGTCCCAGGGCAGAACACGTTGACCAGACTCGGCAGGTCGGGCGTGTGCCAGTCAGGTTTCAGGCCGATCGCGCGCCACAAGGTGGCCTGCCAGGCTTGATCTCGCGGCAACCTATGGCGCCCCGCGGCCCATTCTTCGAGCATTTGCGGGCGGTGTTCGAGGTAAGACAGATACCGGCGGGCGACCCGTCGTAGGGGCGAATCGGCCTCCCGTGACGCCGCCGCGTGTTCGCGCAAGCGCTCCAGCCCGGGCAACCCCAGCAGCGGGTGCAGCAGCAACGTCAATTCCTGTTCGCTGGGCAGCGGAGAAACTTGCGCCGCCAACCACGCTGCAGACCGGAACTCCACGCCCGCGCAGATCCCGGCCGACCGCGCCATCCGCTGGCTCAGCCACCGCTGCATCGCGGCGCTGGGCACGATGACCAGTTGCGTCTCGAAGGCATCTGCGGCTGGCCCCGTGAGCGTGCTGATGAGGCGATCCGCCAACACTTCCGCGTGCCTCGCCTGGAACACCCCGATACCGCTGTCACCCATGATGGGATAAGACTAGCCATCCCCCAGGACAGTTTTCGCGAGGATCTGTCCGGGGTCAGCCGTAGAGTTGTCCGCGTGGAGCCAGAATCGCTATTGGAGGGGTTGGACGACGCGCAGCGCTTGGTCGCGACATCGTTTGGCCGTCCGGTCGCTGTGATCGCAGGCGCCGGGACGGGGAAAACACGCGCGCTCACCCACCGCATCGCCTACGGCGTCGCCACCGGTGCGTACCAACCGTCAGCGGTTTTGTCGGTGACTTTCACCACGCGGGCGGCGGCGGAGTTGCGCGAGCGTTTGGCGGCGTTGGGCATGTTCCGGGTGGCCGCTCGCACTTTCCACTCCACGGCGCTGAGGCTGTGCAGGTACTTCTGGCCGAAAGCCTACGGTGCCGAGTTGCCCGCGGTGGCCGGTGACCGGCGTGGGCTCCTGGCCCAGGCGGCCGCCGACTGCGGGCTGGACACTGATCAGGGGTTGCTGCGCGCCCTGGATACGGAGGTGTCATGGACGAAGGCGAGCAATGTGACGCTGGGCAGGTATGCCGAACTGGCCGACAAGTATCGCCGCCAGCCGGGTGGATTGGACGTCGCCCTGGTCGGCAAGGTCCTGGGCCGCTACGAGTATCTGAAAAACGACCGCGGGCTCATAGATTTCGACGACATCCTGCTGTGTTGTTGCGCCCTGTTGCAGGATTCGCCAGGCGTCGCCGAACAGGTCCGCGCGCAATACCGGCACTTCCTCGTTGACGAGTATCAAGATGTGTCCGGCGTGCAGCACACGCTGTTGGGCCTGCTGCTGGGTGGCAGTCAAGATCTGTGCGTGGTCGGAGATCCAGCTCAGACAATCCACACTTTCGCCGGCGCCGACCCGGTTTACCTCACCGGATTCCAGGGGGCGCATCACAATGCCCGTGTCATCCGCCTGGAGACTGACTATCGCTCCACGCCGGAGATCGTCGGCTTGGCGAACTGCGTGTTCGCTACGGCGCGGCTGGAAGGCGTGAAGCTGCGTCCCGCGCGTGACTCCGGTCCCGGTTGCGAGCTGGTGCCCGCGGCCTCCGAAGACACGGAGGCAGCGGGCGTGGCGCAATGGCTGGCACTGCTGCATTCCGAAGGCGTCCCGTGGCGCGAGCAGGCGGTGTTGTATCGCATCCACGCGCAATCCGATACCGTGGCCCGCGCGCTCAAAGCCGCGGGCATCCCGTACGTGTTGCGGGCGGTGGAGCCGGATTCGCCTGACGAGGAGCAAGCCTGGCACTCGGAGCCGGACGCCGTGACGCTGGCCACGCTGCACTCCGCCAAGGGTCTGGAGTGGGACGCCGTGGCTATCGTCGGCGCCCAGGATGGCCTGCTGCCCTTCTCCCGGGCCAACACCCCCGCGCAGCTCGCCGAGGAGGCCCGGCTGTGTTATGTGGGAGTCACCCGGGCGCGCACTTGGCTGCGCATAAGTTGGACGGGGGCCGTCTCGCCGTTCCTTCCCGCACCACAGCAGTCCCTTGGCGCCGCTCCGGCCCGCCCGCGGCGCCGCCCATACCGTCCGGCCACGGCCCTCAACCAGCCGTGCCGGGTTTGCGGCCGGCGCCTTTCGAGCGCCGCCGAACTTGTGTTGGGCCGCCACAAGGATTGCCCGGCGAGCTACGACCCCGAAATCTACGCCCGGCTCCTGGTGTGGCGCAGGCGCCAGGCCGAGGCGGAAGGACTGGCCGAGTTTGCCATATTCACCGACGCGATGCTCATGGCCATCGCCGAGGCCGTGCCCGCGGACGCCGCCGGGTTGGCGGCCGCGGGTGTCATTCCCGCAAAATGCGCCGCCTATGGGGCGGAGATCCTGCGAATCACCACGGGATCCAGGTAGCGGCGTATTCGTCGCCGTTCTCGACGCAGTTGCAGTACGGGTGGGGGCGGATCTCTTCCACGGAGAACCTGTTCTCCGCGCCGTCCAATTCCAGCACTCGGCTGACCGCGTCGGCGGTGGTGCCGCGGCAATAGGCCTGCACCTGCAGCACGGCGGTGGCCACCGCCCAGGCCAGCAGCGGGGGAGTGGCCCGCTGGCTCAAGCTGCACAGTTGTGGGAGCACGTGCGCCCACTCCCGGTCAGTGGCCGACCGGGCCATGTCCAAACATCGCAAACAAGCTGTCCGCCCTGGATTGACGAGCGGGCCCACCCGGGCACGTCCCGGCCAGATGCGCACCGGCATGTGGGGGATCCCGGCCATGCGCAGGTCTCGCACCAGCAGCCGGTCCGGTTCCATCGTCCCCGTGGCCAACACCGCAAAGCCCACGTCCGGCAAGCGGGCGCTTCGCGGCAGGCATGGCACCCCTGCCTGTGAAAGCCCCGACATGATGTCCTCAGCCAGCCTGCCGCGTCCGATGACCCGGACCGCGGTGGTCGCGGTCGGCCGGCCATGGCACAACAATCCACCAGCGTCCAGTTGTCCCAGCAGCCAGCGGATCCACTTTCGGTCCAGTTCTGGAGTCAGCCGAACCAGCGAGTTCTCCGTCTGGGGTCTGTTGAGGAGCAGGAGCGGGCCCTTGAGGGCTTCCGGGACTTGTTCGAAGACAGCGTCGGCTTCGACGCCGAGCCGGATGTAGTCATTGCCGAGCCACAAGGGGATCAGCGGCCGCTTGAGCTGCCAGATTTCTGCCTTCTGCACGCCACCCAGAGTGCTACGCGGGCCAGTTCGGGCCAAGAAACCGGGTCATTTGGGCAACATTCGCCTGTTGTCCGGGCATGAGAAAGGGCGCCGGCCGCAGCCGACGCCCTCAATCACGATTACGAGCGGGGTAAGAACTTGGTCAGGTTGGTACCGCACACCGAGCACTTTGACTTGGCCATGCGCGTGCCTTTCGCGTTGACCGTCACCTTGCCAGTGGCGTCGCGGTGTTCCTTGCACTTCACACAGTAGAACGAACCAGTGTATGTCTCGTCGGCCACGTTGTCTCCTCATGTAGTTGAGCTGTCACGGTTAGCAGTTAACCGCGTGTCTTGGCTTGCCCAGTGTATGCCACCGGGGCCGGTTCCGGCACTAGAAAACGGGCGGTTTGTGAGAATCTATTGAAATTCTCTCAGGATTCGTCGATTTGAGCGCGCTGACTTGGGCATCCCGGACGAGGCCAGGCCCCCGATGTACTCGCCCGCCTTCCCCTGCGAGCGCTCCATACGAGGGCCTGGTGGTCTAGAAGCTACCCTTGCGCGTCGGGCCCGGTCAAGCCGTCCGGGCCTGCGGAATCGAGGAAATCCGCGAGTTCTTTGTCGAAGGAATCTCCGGAGATCACGCTGCCCTGGGCGGCATAGTCCAACGGGTCGTCCAAGTCGGTGGCAGTGGGCAGCATGTCGGGGTGCAGCCAAGCCGCGTCGCGTTCGGCGTGGCCGCGTTTGGCGCGGGTGGCGGCCCACAGGTTGGCGGCGTCGCGGGTGCGGCGGGGGCTCAATTCGGCCCCGAACAGGGTCTTCATGGCTGATTCGGCCGGCCCTCCCGCCGCGCGGCGGCGGCGGAGCACTTCGGTGAGCGCTTCGGCGGCGGGCATTCGGGAGGTGGTCACCCGCGACGTGACCTCGTCCACCCAGCCTTCGATGAGCGCGAGCAGGGTTTCCAGGCGTTCCAGGACTTCGTTCTGGGTGGGTGTGCGCGTAGGTACGAACACCGTTCGGAAAGCCTCCATTCGCTCTTGGTCGGAGGCATCTTCGGCGCGCAGGCCGTCCAGTTGGCCCGAAACCGCGTCCCGGAGGGATTCCGCGTCGATGCGGATCTCCGACGCGTAGTGGTTGACCATCGCCAGCAGCTGCGGGCCGAGCCAGGGTGTGGCCCCGAAGAGCCGCTGGCGGGCCGATTCGCGGATGGCGAGGAAGAGATACACGTCGGACTTGGGCTGTTCCAGGCCCGCGGCGAATTCGGCGATGTTGGGCAGCACCAAGGCGACCAGCGGCTGGGATGTGAGCGGAAGCCCGATGTCGCCCGCACTGAGGGCGCCGCTGGCCAGTTGCCCGAGGGCTTGGCCGAGCGCGCCGCCCAGCAGCGCTCCAGACGCCGCCCGCAGCATGGGACGCCAAATGGTGAGCGTGGTGTCGGCCGTGTTTGCTGTCAGCGACTGCCATTCGTTGCCGAGGCTCGTCATCAGCGGCTGGACGAGTTCTTTCCACGCCGCCAAAGTGTGGCCCACCCAGTCCTGGCGGTTCCATCCCACCCAGTTTGAGGAGATTCGCCCAAAAGAGATCTCGTCGTCGAGCCACAGGTCGGCCAGGCCCACAGCGTCGTTGAGTTCGCCGGAGGTCGGCCAGCCGGTCTCCGGGCCGGGTTTCAAGGCCCGCCGGGCGATGCTGGATACGAAACCCCAATTGACACCCGACGGGTCAGTTGCGCCGAATCCGGCCATTTGCGTCTGGTGCTGGCGCATCATCGCTTCAACCACCCGCGACATCGAGTTCATGTCGGGCGTGCCGTCGGGGCCGATGGTGATGCCCATCTTGCTGAGCATTTCCCGCAATTGCTCCATGCGCGGGTCGTCCGCGTCGAATCCGGGTATGTCCATGTTGCTCCTTGCCTGATCAGAGCCTAGCGCGCCACGCGCGGCGCCGCGCCACAGGCGGTAGCCTTGAGGGCAGTGTCAGGTGAATGAACGGAGCAGAATGCGCCAGAGCAGAAGGTGGACGGCCGGGGTCTCCGCCGCGCTGTTCGTGACTTCGGCCGCGCTGGTGGCCATGCTCCCAGTGCCGTACGTGACGTATTCACCACGCCCGAGCGTCGATTTGCTGGCGGCGGACAGCCCCATTTCCATCGCGGGCGCGCAAGTCTACGACGCCACCGGCGAACTGCGGATGACGCTGGTCAGCCGCACGCCGTTCGACGCGCAGTTGAGCCTGCCCGAGGTGTTGGCCGCCTATTGGCTGCCGGATCGCGAGGCGTTGCCGCGAGAGGGCGTGTACGCCGCCGGCACGAACGCCCTTGAAGTGGAGGAGCGGGACACCCGCGGCATGGCTGCCGCCCAGTCGGATGCCGTCGTCGCCGGGTTGCGCGCCGCTGGAATCCCGGTGCAGCAGTACCCCATGGTTACCGCGGTGGCGGCGTCGGGAGCGGCCGTCGACAAACTCAAGCCGGGCGATCTCATCCTGCGCGTCAACACCACGCCGGTGGCCGACGCCGCGGCCATAGCCGCGGAACTGGAGAAACACAATGTGGGCGACACGGTCATGGTGTCGATCCTGCGTGACGGCGAGGAGACCGCCGAAGTCATCACCACGCGTGCCACGACCGCCAAACCCAACACCCCGGTGCTCGGCGTGACCCTCGATCTGGGGTACAGCTATACCCCCCAGGTGACTTTCGCCGAGCCGGAACAGGTCGCCGGCGGTTCGTCGGCGGGATTGGTCTACGCGCTGGCGATCTACGACCTGCTCACCGAGAACGACTTGGTCGCCGGGCGGGTCATCGCGGGTTCTGGCACCATTGACGCGAACGGCGCGGTCGGCACAGTGTCGGCCGTGCGGGAGAAAATAGCCGGGGCCGCCGCGGATGGCGCTTCGGTGTTCTTGATTCCGAAAGGCAACTGCGTCGACGCCCAAGATACGGCGGGGATCACGCTGGTCGCGGTGGAGAGCCTCAGCGAGGCGATATCCGCGCTGAACGCCCTCGCCGCCGGCTCGGGAGCGCCGGGTTGCCAATGACCGGTAGAGTCAGCCACTGACAAGCAAAAGGAGTCCAAGTGCCCACACCCACCGCGACCAGGCGGCATCCACTCATACCCTTCCTCATCGTCGTGGCGGTCCTCGGCGGCGCGTTCTTCGTGTTCACCCAGTTGTGGACGTCGAAACTGTGGTTCGACTCGGTTGATTTCACCAGTGTCTTCACGACCATGCTGGTCGCCCAATGCGTGCTGTTCGCCTCGTTCTTCGCCGTCATGACGCTGATCGTGGGGGCGAACATGTGGCTGGCTTACCGGGCCCGCCCCGCTGATCCGCAGAACAATCCGGCGGTGGAGCGGTATCGCGAGGCGTTGGAGCGCTACGCTCCCTGGCTGATCTTGGCGCCGTCGGCGGTGTTCGGGGTCATTTCGGGCATGAACGCGTCCGCGCAGACGATGACCTATTTGTCGTGGCTGAACCGGGTCCCGTTCGGCCAAAGCGACTCCTACTTCGGCATGGATGCCAGCTTCTACGTTTTCGAGTTGCCGGTGTGGCGCGACCTGCTGTCCTTCGGCCAGTCGGTAGTGCTGCTGAGCGGGCTGGCGGCGGCCGTGGTCCACTTCGTGGTGGGCAACTTCCAAATCGGCTCGCCGCAGGTCGTGCGCACCGAGGCCGGCCTGGGAGTGTCCTGGGGCAAGTCCGCGGGGCCCCGCGGGGTGCGCACGCCGGCCGTCCGTACGCAGCTTTCCATCTTGGGCGGGCTGTGGCTGGTGGCCATGGGCGGGCACCTGCTGCTGGACCGCTATTCGCTGCTGACGCAAGAAGGAACGTTGTTCACCGGCATGCACTTCACCGATTGGCATTCGCGCTCGGTGGCGCTGCTCGTCATGGCCGTCATCGCGTTCATCTGCGCGCTGCTCTTCTTCGCCAACTGCTTCATCAAGCGCATCGTCGTCCCCGTCGCCTCCGTGGTGTTGATGGTCGTCTCCGGGCTCATTTTGCAGATGATCTACCCGGCGGTCATCCAGAATTTCGAGGTCAAGCCGAATGAGCCCGACAAGGAGCGCCCGTTCATCCAGGAGCACATCCAGGCGACGCGCGGCGCCTTCGGCATCGACACCGTCGAGATACAGCCGTATTCGGCGGTCACGACGACAAGTTCCGGCCAACTCAAGAATGACGCCGAAGCGCTCCCGGGTGTCCGCCTCATCGACCCGGCCGTCGTCAGCCCCACATTCACGCAGTTGCAGCAGGTCCGCGGCTACTACGGCGTGCAAACGGAGTTGGATGTCGACCGCTACGTCATCGACGGCAAGGAAACGGACGCCGTCGTGGCCGCGCGCGAAATCAACCTGGGCGGCCTGCCCGACCAGCAGTGGAACAACATCCACACCGTCTACACGCACGGCAACGGCCTCATCGCGGCCTACGGCAACCGCAAGCTGTCCGGCGGGTCGCCGGATTGGATCGAGAAGGATCTGCCTTCCAAAGGCGAGTTGGGCGAGTATGAGGGGCGCATCTACTTCGGCGAGTTCTCCACGCAGTATGTCGTGGTCGGACGCGAGGAGGGTCAGGAGCCCATCGAGTTGGACACCCCGGGTGGTTCCGAGTCCGGTTCTGAAACGTACAACGTCTACGCGGGCAGCGGCGGCGTCCCGATCGGTGATTTCATCACGCGTGTGATCTACGCCGCGTATTTCACCGACATCAACCTGCTGCTGTCCGACCGCGTCAACTCCCAGTCGAAGCTGTTGTACGACCGCACGCCGCAGCAGCGCGTGCAGCAGGTGGCGCCCTGGCTGACCCTGGACTCCAACATCTACCCGGCGGTCGTCGACAAGCGCTTGGTGTGGATCGTCGACGGCTACACGAAGTCGGATTTGTATCCCAATTCGCAGCAATTCGCCTTCGGCGAGCAGGAGAGCACGTTGCTGAAGCAGCCGACGGTCAACTACCTGCGGAACTCCGTCAAAGCCATAGTCGACGCCGCAGACGGCTCGGTGACGCTGTATGCCTGGGACGAGTCGGAGCCGATGCTGCGCACCTACATGGCGGCTTTCCCTGGCACGGTCAAGCCGCGTTCCGAGATTTCCAGCGCCCTGCTGGCGCACCTGCGCTACCCGGCGGATCTATTCGGCGTGCAGCGCGAAGTGCTCAGCCGCTATCACATGACCGATCCCGGCCAGTGGTATCAGCAGTCCGACCTGTGGCAGATTCCGGTCGATCCGCGTGGTGGCGAAACCTCCAAGGTGAGCGAGCCCGCGTACTACCTGTCCATCAAGTGGCCCGGGACGGATGCGGCGGTGTTTTCCAACACTGCGGTCTACGTGCCGAAGAACCGGCAGAACCTCGCCGCATATCTGTCCGTGGTCGCCGAGGCTTCCAGTCAGGACTACGGGAAGCTCCGGGTGTTGACGATGTCCAACACGCAGCAGATCGACGGTCCGGGGCAGACATTCAACGCCATGACGACCGACTCGGCGATCGCGGACGCGCTGCGCAACTACCTGATGCAAGGCTCCGCGCAGCCGATTTACGGCAACCTGCTGACACTGCCAATAGGTGGCGGCCTGCTGTACGTGATGCCTTTCTACGCGCAGCGGGACAACACCGGTTCTTACCCGGCGCTGACTTATGTGATGGTGCGTTTCGGCGACAAAGTCGCCTACGGGCTGACGCTGCAGGAGGCTTTGGACAAGGTGTTTCAGGGTGACGCCGGCGCGGATACGGGAGAGACGCCGACCGATGAGCCCACCACGCCGGACGAGCCGGTCGATCCGGACAATCCCGACACTCCGGCGCAGCCGACTGGAGACGCCGCCGAGGCTGCGGCTTTGATGAAGGAGGCCCAGACGGCTTTCACTGATGCGGACGCCGCGTTGCGCGAGGGCGACTTGGCCGCGTACCAGGCGAAGGTCAACGAAGCCAAGGAGAAACTGGCCCAGGCCTTGGAAAAGCTCGGCGTCAAGTAGCCACGACCTGCGGTTCCCAGCCCGCCCGCCGCAGCGGGGCTTCGAGTTCGGCGGCCTTTCCGACGACCACCAGCGTCAGGGATTCCAATGGCAGCAGGCCGGCCAGGACACTGGTCGCGTCTTCAGGTTCTATGCTCCCCAGAGCATCCAGGAACCTGTCCGGGTAGCCGAGGTCCAAGCCCGAGTAGACGAGGTTGGCCACATATCCGGCCACTTGGCCGGCGGTGGCCAACCCGAGCGGGAAGCTACCCAAGGCATGCGCCACCGCGTCGTCGATTTCGGCGGCGGTGATCGGTGTCTTGGCGACGTCCAGGATTTCCATCGCTTCGGCGAGGGCCAGCGGCGCCACATCGGTGCGGAATGACCCCTGCATGGCGAGCAGCCCGCCGGACCGCATGGCCTGGTTCACGAGGTGGACTCCGTAGGTGTAGCCGCGCTCTTCGCGCAGGACTTTGTTCAACCGGCTCAGGAAGGTACCTCCCATGGCGCGGCAGGCCAGTTGCAGGGCCACGTAGCCCGGATGCGCGCGGTCCAACCCGAACGAGCCCAGCCTGATCTCGGCCTGCACGGCGTCCGGCCGGTCGATCAGCAACGCCGCCGGGTCGACCGGTTCGGGGGACTGGTGGGCCACGGTCACAGCGGGTTCGGCCGTCCAGGAGCCGAACGCATCCGCGGCCAGGGCCACCGGGTCGGCGGGAAAGTCGCCGGCCAAGATCAAGGTGGCCTGCGCGGGAGCGAACAACTCGCGATGGAAGCGCTGGGCATCGTCAGCTGTAATCTGCCGCACGCAGTCGGCCAGGCCGCCGACGGGCCGCGCGGCGCGATAACGCGGGTGGATCAGCGCCCGCCGATACTCCAATGCGGCCCGTGCTGACGGGTTGGCCAGTTGCTGGTCGAGTTCGGCGAGCCGCAGGTCCCGCTCGCGCAACACGTCCGGCTCCGCGAGCGCGGGTTCCCGCACCGCTTCGGCGAGCAGCGCGAGCGCGGGAGCCAGATTGGGGCCGGGGACGTCCAGGCTGGCCTGTGTTCCGGAGTGGCCCGCGCTCGCGTCCAGCACGGCCCCGAGCCCTTCGACGGTTTCGGCGAACTTGACGCCTGGGTGGCCGTGCGTGCCCTGCGTCAGGCATGCCGCGACGATGGCCGCGGTGCCTTCCAACTGGAGAGTCTCGGCGTTGAGTGGGATGTCCAGGACCAACTCCGCGGAGACGATGTGCTGCCCGGCTCGCGGATATGCGAGGATTTTCAGGCCATTGTCCAGGCGGGTTTGGATGGGGTTCTCCAACCGCCACCGCTTCGGCGAGCGGACCTTGGGACGCTTCATCGCGGGCCTCCTAGGTAGTGGACCACTGATCGCGATTCGGGCGCGAGGTAGGTCTGGGCCGCTTGCTGAATCTGCTCGTCGGTGACCCGGTTCACTTCTTCCAGCCGCCGGTTGACCCGGCCAGGGTCGCGCAGCAGGGTGGCGGCCTCGCAGATCGCGTCGGCGCGGCGGCCGATGTCGGCCAACGACGTGAGCCAGTCGCGCGCGTGCTGGGTCCGCACGCGTGCCGTTTCCGCCGGCTGAGGGCCGTTTGCCGCCAGCAGCGCCACTTCTTCGAGCAGTTTGGCTTCCAAGTCCTCCGCCGGTGTGCCGGGTAGGCAGTACGCGACGGCGTACCCGAATGAGTTGCCTCCGACAAGGCCCAGCGGTGCGCAACTCGCGGACTGCGCCAACCCGCCCAGGATGAGCCCGCGGTAGAAACGGCTGGCCATCCCGAAACCGAGGATTGCCATCGCCAGGGCGGCGGCGTCATAGTCCGGATGGCCAATGGCCGGCAGCCGCCAAGAGACGAAGACGGCGTCGGCGGGGACCGGCGCCGCCACCTCCAGGCGCGGAACGCCGGTCAGCGGCGGCAGCGGCTCGGGTACGCGGCGCGCGGGCGGCGGCGTGGAGGGGAGCGCGCCGAAATACTTCTGAGCCTTCTTGAATCCTTTTGCGGGGCTGATGTCGCCGCAAATCGTCAGCACGGCGTTGGACGTTGTGTAGTGTTCGCGGAAGAAGGCCTGAGCCCCTTCGCGGGTGGCCAGATCGAGGTCGGCCATGGAGCCGATCGTCGAGTGCCCATAGGGGTGGTCGGCTGGAAAAGTCAGCTTGATGAGGTGTTCGATCGCGTCCCCATAGGGCACGTTGTCATAGCGCTGCCGCCGTTCCTCTTTGACGACGTCGCGCTGGGTGGCCACGCTGGTCTCGGTGAGGCAGTCGGCCAGCGACGCGAGCCGGTCGGCTTCCATCCACAAAGCCAGGTTGAGGGCGCCTTTGGGCACGGTTTCGAAGTAGTTGGTGCGGTCGAACCAGGTGGTCGCGTTGGCCGAGCCGCCCACTGACTGCAGCGCTTCCAGGTGCTCTCCAGAGGCGACGTTCGCAGAGCCTTGGAACATCAAGTGTTCGAACAGGTGGGCCCAACCCGTCTGGCCGGGCAGTTCGTCGCGCGAGCCCACGTCGTACCAAAGGTTGACCGCGGTGATCGGCACCTGGCGGTCGGGGGAGACGTGGACGCGCAGGCCGTTGTCCAACGTGGCGGTGTGGATGGGGAATTCGACGTCAGCGAGCACGTCCCAATCTCACCACAGAATCTCGATTCTGGCCGGAATTATTGCGCTGGCGTAACAATTCGGCCGCGGCGGGGTCATTTCTTCGTCTCAGCCGCTGAGACTGGGCTAACCTCATTTTGGACTATTCAACTCAGACGAAGGTGAGACTTGTGAAGAAGACGAGAATCGCGCTGGCCGCCGGCCTGCTCGCGGCCCTGACCTTGAGCGCGTGCGGCACCGCCGCGCCGACCAGCCAAACCACGGGAGAGTCGGCGGAACCCACGGCCGCGGCTCCGGCGCTGTCGCTGAGCGCCTGCGGCGGCTCGGTCGGCTCCGGCCAGATCGCTACCAACCCGATCGCCACCCCCGACACGTCCATCGAACACAAGATGGCCATCACCATGATCGTGGAGCATCCCTCGCTGGTGAAAATCTCGGATGGCTTCAAGGACGCGATCAGCGACGCCGGTGTGAAGGTGTCCTATGTCGAAGACAGCGCGCAGAACGACGTCGCCAACACCACGACGATCGCCGGCAAGTATGCGAGCGACCCCGACATCGAGGTCATCCTGGCCATCGCGACGCCGTCCGCCCAAGCCATGGTCAACGCGGTTTCGGACCGGCCGATCTTGTATGCCGGCGTCACCGACCCCGTCACCGCGGGCATCACCGCGGCGTGGGGCGCGACCGGCACCAACGTCTCCGGCACCTCGGATCTGAATCCAAACGGCTGCCCGCTGGCGTTGGTGCAGGAAGCCCTGGGTGTGGAGAAGGTCGTCAAAGTCGGATTCCCCTACACGCTGACCGAACAGAACTCCGCCGTCCAGTTGCAGCAGTTGCAGGATGAGGCCGAGGGCACCGGGGTGGAGATCGTCCCGGCTGGCATCTCCAGCGCGGCCGAACTGACGCAGGCCTTGGAAACGTTGAAGAGCAAGGGCGTCAGCGCCATCCACATCGGCACCGACAACACCATCGTGAACTCGGTGGAGCAAGTCATCGCCTTCTGCCAGCAGAACCAGATCCCGCTGTTCTCCCTGGACACCGACTCCGTGGAGAAGGGCACGATCGCGGCCCGCGGCATCGACTATTACAAACTGGGCCGGGCGACCGGCGAGATGGCCCTGCAGATCTTGGGCGGCACGGACGTGGGCACCATAGCGCAGTTGCAGGTACTCGACACGCAAATCGTCGCGAATCCGGCCGCCGCGGCGTCTTTCGGAGTGGAGTTGCCCGCGGCGTTCACCGAGGGCGCCCAGCTCGTCGAAAGCTAGCGCTGCGGATGCAGGCCACCGACAGGTTAGGCGGCCTGCACCGGTTTTTCGGTGGTCCCAGCGGCATCCCGGTATGCTTTCTTCGCTTGGTGAGAGGAATAGTGGGTATCAGTGATCACCGCAATTGAACAGGGATTGATTTTCGCGCTGCTCGCGTTGGGCGTCTTTTTGACCTATCGCATCTTGGATCTGCCCGACTTGACCGTGGACGGGTCTTTCACGACCGGTGGCGGCACGGCTGCCATCTTGATCTACAACGGGTGGGATCCGCTGCTGGCCACGGCGTGCGGCTTCGTGACCGGCTCGCTGGCGGGCCTGGTCACCGGGTTGCTCCACACCAAGCTCAAAATTGACGGCTTGTTGGCGTCGATTCTCACGATGATCGCCTTGTATTCGGTGAACCTGCGCATCATGGGAGGCCCCAGCGTGGGGGTGAACCTGCGCGAAGGGCAGAAGCTGCACCATCTGTTCACGGATTTGAAGGACGCCAATCTGCTCTACTCGGGCGAGATGGTCGCCATCTTGGCGGCGGTCGTGCTGGTGGCGCTGGTGGGCATCAACTGGTTCTTGTCCACAGACTTCGGCTTGGCCGTGCAGGCCACCGGCGACAACCCCGGCATGGCCATGTCGGACGGTATTTCGACCGACTACACGAAGATCGTGACCTTGATGCTGTCGAACGGTTTGGTGGGGTTGTCCGGCGCCCTGTACGTGCAGTTCAACGGCTCGGCGGATTCCACCATGGGCGTCGGCCTGATCCTGGTCGGCCTGGCGTCGGTCATCATCGGCAACGCCGTCTTGGGCACGCGGTTCATGGTCTTGGCCACTCTGGGCGCGGTGGTCGGGTCGATTCTGTACCGCCTGATCATTTTGTGGGCGCTGAGTTGGGAGTTCAACTTCGGGGACGTGCATATCGCGACCGATCCGGGCGATATGAAACTCATCTCCGCCGTCTTGGTCATCATCGCCCTGCTGATCTCGCACCTCGCGTCGAAACACGGCATCACGTTCAATCCGCTGTCGCGCTGGTGGAGCAAGACCGGTGCCCCCGAGCCGCTGACTTCCAGCGCGCTGGCCCCGGTCCCGCCCGCGGTCGTCCCCGACGCGGACACGCCGGACTCGGACGCCAGGGCGCCCTGGGCCGATGAGGAGGAACTGTGATGTTGCGGTTGGACCAAGTGAGCAAGACGTTCTTCCCGGGCACCACGAACGAACGCCGGGCGCTGCGCGACGTGGACCTGCATCTGGCCAAGGGCGATTTCGCCACCGTCATCGGCTCCAACGGGGCGGGCAAGTCGACGCTGCTGAATGTGGTGGCCGGCACGTTGTCCTGCGACGGCGGCGCGATCACCATCGACGATCGCGACGTGACGAAACTCAAGGAGCACCGGCGGGCGGCGATGATCGCCCGGGTCTTCCAGGATCCGCAGGCGGGCACCGCGCCGCACCTGACCATCGAGCAGAACTTGGCGATCGCCTACACGCGCGGCAAGTCGCGCGGTTTGGGTCGCGGAGTTTCTAGCGCGCGCCGGAAGAACTTCCGGGAACAGTTGCAGGTGCTGGGCCTCGGTTTGGAAGACCGGCTGCGCACCCGCGTGGGTATGTTGTCGGGTGGCCAACGCCAGGCGTTGTCCCTACTCATGGCATCTTTCACGCATCCGCAGATCCTGCTGCTCGACGAGCACACGGCCGCTCTCGACCCGGAACGCGCGGAACTGGTCACGGAGCTGACCAAGCGCGTGGTGGGGGAGAACGGGCTGACCGCTCTGATGGTGACGCACAACATGTCCCAGGCCTTGAAAGTGGGGAACCGGCTGCTGATGATGCATGAAGGCCGGATAGTGTTCGAATTGAATTCCCAGGAAAAGAAGAAGGCCACAGTGCGTGACTTGATGGAGCAATTTGCGGCTGTCAAGGTGCATTTGTCTGACCGCAGTCTCTTGAATTGAGTATTGGTTTTACGTAGGTAAGTAAGTCTCCCCAAAACCCGCTTAAGCCCAGCGGGACTCAAGAAGCCCGTCCAGCATTCGAGACGGATTTTGGCACTTGGGGGGAGGTAAGGTAACTTGCATTGATAGAAGGAGCTTCTGTCAAGGAATGACGGCAACGAACGCCGTTCATGGGATTCACCAACTTTGGCGGCGTGCGCACTAGCGCAAACGTAATAGGGGCGATTATACTTTTTGTTCTGGAGTTATACTGTTTTTTAGTGAACTTGCTCGCCCGAGTGAGTTCAAGTGGACCAGTAAGGAACGTCCAGGTGACTATTGAAGGGGGAACAATGGCAACGGAAAAGCGCTGCCCTATAGCGCTGACGATTGCTCTGGTCGGCAACAAATGGAAGTTGTTCATTTTGCGGGAACTGCTGGGCGGCAAGCGCCGCTTCGGCGAGTTGCGTCGGGGGATCTCCGGCATCTCGCAAAAGGTGCTGACCGACAACTTGCGCGCGATGGAGCGTGATGGTTTGGTGACACGCACGGTCTTCCCAGAAGTACCTCCGCGCGTGGAGTACGAACTCACGCCGGTCGGAAGGGCGCTGCAGTCCGTCATGGATCAAATGGAAGAGTGGGGCCAGGAGTACCTCAAACTCGATGCCTCATAGCGGTGGACTCATGGCCGATTGAGCCAAATGCGGCCATGCATTGCTGACGTCGTTGTTGCGATGCATTCTTGGCCAGGTCCGCATTGACGGAGCCGAGCATAGTGGGAGTTCACTCATATCGCCGCTGTGAGTGGTGTTCGGCATTCACGCATCATACATTTCATGTAAATCATGTAGCCTCTGCCCAGCTTTGATTCACAGCCAATTCAAAGCCAATTCTTGCGTTTGAAGAGGATGAAGAAAAGCAACGCCAGGGCGGCCATCAGGCTGAGCGCGAACAGGTAGCCAAAGGGCCATTCAAGCTCGGGCATGTTGGCGAAGTTCATGCCATAGATGCCGGTAATGATGGTCGGTGCGAAGAGGATTCCCGCGACCGCCGAGATGCGTTTCATTTGGCGGTTCTCAGCTGCTTCGCTGAGTGAGAGCGCCCGCATTTCTTCGCTTTGCTGTTGCGCCACCAGGGAGGCCTGCACACTCAAGATGCCGCGCAGCGACTCGTGCATTCCGTCGGCTCGCTCGCGGGCCCGCGCGAGGTGGTCTTCCACGTCGTGCAGGTACGCGCGCAAGTCTTGGTGGACGTGGTCTTTGGCCCAATCCGTGGTCAGGTCGTCGACGATGCGCTCTGTGGAACGCACGGCGCGCCCGAAACCGGCGACTTGCTGGGACAGGTCGTAGATCCGCCGCGAAAGGTCGAAGTTGCCGCCGAAAAGCTCGGTCTCCATGTCGTCGATGGTGTCCTGGAGCTCTTCTACCACGGGCACATACAAATCGACGACGGCGTCGAGTGCGCCGTAGACGACCGCTATTGGCCCGGCGCTGAGCAGGTCAGGCTCGTCTTCCATCCGCTCGCGCACGCCGTCGAGCGCGGGGATGTCGCAGTGGCGGATGGTGAAGGCGAAGTTGGGGCCGGACAGCACGTGGATTTCGCCGATGTCCACTTTGTCGCGCTTCTCGCGGAAACGGGCGGGGTGGACCACGGTCAACATGGAGCCGGGGTAGCGGTCGACCTTGGGGCGTTGTCGCCCCTTGATGGCGTCTTCGAGCGCCAAGGGGTGCACATCGAACAACTCGCCGATGAGTTTGAGCGTGGCGACGGTGGGCCGGTACATGCCGACCCAGGCCATCGCGTTGGGACGTTTGACCAGTTCGGCGTGCGTTTCGGCCACGGAATCGGTGGTGGCGACACGCCGCCCGTTCTCGTAGAGCGCGGCGGTGAAGATCTTTGCTTCAGCATGTTCCGCGGGAGTTTGGGTCATGTAGCAAAGGCTAGCGAAAAGAAGGCCGTCTGCGCGCGGAAGACTGCGCTTCGGCCCCAGCCGTAGGTGCCCAAGTCTCAAGTGGGTACGTACTCAACTGCGGGAGTGCAAGAGCGAAACTCTCAAGCTGCTAGCTGAATTACGTTGGAACTTGATCGATTTAGGCCTATGATGGGAACAAGTCCGGGTCATAACGGGAGCCTGGCAGACACTGACGGGGAGTGTCGTATTATGAAGCGCGTACTGGTGCGCGCTGCCATTGCAGCGCTGTCTCTTTCACTTGGTGTGGGGTATCTCACGCCGTCGGCCTATGGTGACGATCCGCCAACAACGCCTGAGCCTTCGCTCACGGCTGAGCCGGATCCAGCCGAGGAGCCCGCCGAAGCGGAGCCGGGACCGGAGCCGGAGCCGCAGATGGAAGCGGCGCCGGCCACCCAGCCCTCCCAAAGACAGTCGGCTCCCATGCTGGGCGCGACTTCCGACCCGTCCGACATCAACTCCAACCTGACGGTCAACCTCACCGTGGTGGGCAGTGATCAGGTGTTGACGGGGTCGGCCGGCCAGGTGAAGCTGGAAGTGCAGGCGAAGTGCCCCAACGGCACGGACGACCCGTGCGTTTCGATGGACGACGACGCCGGCATTTTGATCGTGCTGCCCGCGTACCTGGACGGCGACCACACGGACTCGCCCCTGTCCGGCGATGCGTACACCCAGGTCGTCTCCAATTACACGGTGCCAGGGACGAGCGTGACCCTGCCCAAGGCTTTCCTGATCTGGAAGAAGACCGACTACGGCGCGACGTATATGCCCAACCTGCGCGTGGAATACCTGTTCGACAACGGGACGACCCCGGACGGGACCCAAATCGAACTGCGGGCTTGGGTCTTCGAAGCCGAGGGGATACCGTCGGCGGGGCAGCCCGGCACCGGGATCGTGGAAACCTCCGGCCATGGCCAATCGGGCACGGTCACTTTGACGGCCGTGGCTGACGAGCAGTGGTCGGTGTCGAAAACGGTGGACACCCCGACATCGGCCGCGGACCAAGTCTTTTCCAGTCTGCGAGCGCGTGCGTACGCGGATGTGGCCACTGACGGCGACGCGGAGGATTCCTACACGATCACCTACAAGCTGGCTGTCGCCTCCAACAAGAACTCGTCCGGCTTGGGACGCCTCAAGCTGGAAGGGCTGCACGTCACGGACACCATCTCCGGCTACGCGGCGGACGGCGCCCCCACCGCGATCAGGGTCTACCTGGCTGGCGGCGGGGTGATCCCGGCCACCGTCAGCAACCCGACGCCCACCTCCACGCAACTCGACTTCGACATGCCCGAACCGAGCCCGGGCGATTACTACCCGAACCGCGATGTCTACGTCGATGTCACGTTCGACAAGGACGACTACACGAACCTGCGCAACCAGACTCCGATCCTCGCGGGACCGCAACAGGTCTTCAACCAAGCCCAGCTCACCTATACCCCCGTGACCACGCATGTCGAGACGGCTGGCGGCGGCAATACCGCCGAAGTGGCTTTCGGCTGGTATCAAGACGCGCCCGCCTTGCCTTCCCTGGCGGTGTCCAAGCAACTGAGCGCCTCCGGCGAGACCCGCAACTACACCACCGGCCTGGCCCGCGCGTGGGAGGACAACGCGTACGCCGACGGCAGCCAGTCCAAGGTCACATTCAAGCTGGTCCAGGTCGAGCCGGGCACCGCCACGCCGGTTTTCCCCGAAGTCAGCTACGAGCAGCATGTCACGCTGGGGGCAGTCGAGTCGCTGGCCACGTTCACGGCGGTCGAACCGGGCAGCTACAAGCTTTACGAACTCGGCGACGCCGCGCATTCGATCAACACGGACGTGACCTGGCAGATTCCTTACGACTCCATCGACAACGCCGCCGACGTGGTGGTGAGCGAACCGGATCCGGGCACGGGCATGTCCACGATCACGGTCAACGGCCAGGACTACACGCCGTCCGCGGCGCGGTTCTTGGTGGCCAACGAGGCGACCAGCCACGGGTTTGTGCGCGTGTATCCGAAGAAGCAAAAGGCATTCATTTATCCCGACGAGTTCGAAACGTGGGCGGCCACGCTCGGCCTGTACGCGCAAATCGGGGATCCCGCGCCGCTGTTCACCGGCACGTCTTCGGCGGCCCACTCGGATTCGAACGGCTGGTACATAGATTTCGAACTCGTCCCGCTCCATGCCACCTATTACGTGGGCAACTTGACCTCGGACGCCACCCAGGAGCTGCATTCGGTGGAGCCGGGCACCACCGCCACTCCGGCGCTTACGGACGTCTTCGAACTGGAAACCGGCGACGGCAGCGAGTTGAACGTGTACACGGCGTTCTTCAAAGCCAACTACGGTGGGTTCCGCGCCGGCAAGCTGCTGCAACTGCCCGACGGGACGCTGGTCAACGAGAACGCCGACGGCTCCGCGAAAGACCTGAACGGATCGGCGGCCGGCAACGGCAGCTTCGCGGCGCATTACAAGCTGTACCCGTTCGAGAACGGGGTTTGCGCTTCTGACCCGCTGGAGATGAACGGCCAGGTCTTCACCTTTACGCTCACCTCGAACCAAGTGAATTGGGTGGCCGAATCCGTCCTGGGCGGCACCTACTGCGTGCGGGAGTACGCGCTGGAGGTTAACGGCGTCGACGCTTCCGACCGCTACCAGCTATACGGCGGCGACGACCTGCGTCTGACCATTACCAAAGGGGAGTTCGACGGCCACTTCTATTCCGCCGACGCCTCGCTGGTGAACCCGCAGCCCGCGACGACTGGCGTGGATTCGGACAACATCGGCATCGAGCGCCATGTGAACAAGTCGAGTTACGGCGCGCTCGCGATCCAGAACTTCAACGCCGCGGGCAATGTACTCTCGGGCACTTTCACCATTGAGAAGACCACTTGCACGGCCGACGACGTGGCCTGGGACAACGACTGCAAGAAGGACGTTACGGTGGGCGTCGGCGGTGTGTACACGGAATTCGTGCCCGACGGGACGTACACCATCACCGCGAAACCCGCCCCGACTGGCGGCTACCTGTGGGCGACGATGGGTTCTGACAACGCGCCGGCCAGCCCAGGCGCCACCGTCCAGGTGACGGTGGACGCGGGTGTGAACGCCGTTGCCGCGGCCAGCGTCGTCTCTGGCGTGATCACTCCGGGCGCGAGCGTGCAGACGGGTGTGTTCGTGTGGAAGTTCCTGCCCAAGGCCGCAGCCAAGAAGGTGCGCCACGACAACGCCGCGAAGACGGATTCGACGTCCGGGATGACGGCGGCGAAGTTCTCGCTTTACAAACTGGACGGAGCCGACTACACCCTGGTCGCCACGGCTGCTGTGGACGCCTCGGGCAACATCACGTTGCCGGCGGCCACCTACTTGACCGCGGGCGATTACGCGCTGGCTGAAACGGCGCTGCCCAGCGCCAACTTCGTCGCGCCAGACTATTTCGACGTGTTCGTTCCGGGCGGGACCGTGGCGACGAGCGTGCCCGCCGGCGATGTCCCCGCTCACCTGAAGTTCCAGGTGACCACGGCCGACTACCACGACACCACCGTGCAAACCATCGACCTGGGCAAGTTCACCAACGTCCCCAAGAACACTCTCAACCTGACCAAGGTGGTCTCCGGCACCACGACCAAGATCGGCAACATCAGCTTCTCGCTGTGCTCGGACTTGGCGCTCAGCGCTGACTGCGCCACGCAGACCACCGACTCCAACGGCCGGGCGGACTTCGCCGGACTGGCCCCAGGCACCTACTATGTGGGCGAATCCAACGCCGGCGCCACATTTGTTCCCAACGCGGTGCGCCTGCGCGTCTCGATCGATTCCGACGGCTATCCCACCTTCTCCTGGGTCGACGCCGACGGCGCCCCGGCCACACCGCAACCCAGTTCCACGGTGTCGTTCGCGCCCACGGCTTCCAACGGCACCACCCAGGTCACCACGGCGGTCACTGTCGGGAACACCAAGAAGGTGTCGATCGGCTTCGTGAAATACGGGTTGGTCAACGAGTGGAACAACGCGGGCGAGCGGCAGCGCCAGCCGTTGCTGGGCGCGGGTTTCATCCTCTCGGACGACTTGGGCAACTACTACGAGTTGGATGGCCAGGGCAACATCGTAGAAACAGCAACGGTGCCCAGCACGGTCGCATACGCGTCAGCGGGCGGTGATTGCGCCGATCTGGATTCCGTCACGTGCAGCGACGGCAACGGCCGCATCGACTTCGGCGGGCTTGATCCGTACCGCACCTACACGTTGACGGAAGTCTTCGTGCCCGAAATCCCGCAGGATTCCGTGGACGGACTGGAATACGAACCTCTGCAAGTCACCTTCCACTTCGCCTGGGTTTCGAACAAGTGGGTGGCCGTGCGCGGTGACGACCCGGACGACACTGACGCCTGGGCCGCGGACTCGGACGGCCGGCACGCGTTGCTGAACCAGACCGACGCCTACCACATCGACGTCTACAAACTGCCGATCAAGCTGGCCGACGGTGAGACCGTCGAAAACGGGTTCGCGGCAGACGGGGCTTGGGACGACTTCAAGGTGCTCGACGCGAAGTTCTGCGTCTACGCCTACGACGATCTGGCGACAGACAAGAAGGGCCAGTTGATCGAGACCATGACCATCGGCAAGTCGTCCGTGGACGGGTCGAATTCTGGGCGCTCCACCGAACTCCCGGCGGGAAAGTACGTCGTCGAGGAATGCCAGGCCGCGCTGTTCAACGCCCCGGTGGACTCGTGGGGCGGCTCCGGCGGCTACGGCTTGGCTAATCCGCAGGGCGATCAGACCACGTCGGTGTACTACCAGGTGGGCGAGACGCCGGACACGATCAACCCGGACGACCCCGCAGACATGTGCTACGCGCTCAACCCGTCTTGCGATGGGGGTTGGATGCCGGGCAACGCCGCGCAGCCGCCGGCCTCGGCCATCATCGAGATCAGCGACGAGAACGTGCCGGTCACCTTCGGCAACTCCAACCGGCTCGCGGCCGGCGACGGCATGAACGAGTCCCGCATGGTGAGCTGGTACGGGGAGAAGGCCGGCTACCGCCTCAACCCGCTGACCGGGCGCTACGAGTTGGACGAACCCGCTTGGCGGTTGGGCGGCATCACGTTCGACGTGTATCCGGCCTATGTGGACGCGAACGGCAAGTATGTGAAGCTGCCAACGGTTGGCGATGGTCCGCTGACCACGATCACCTCGAACGTGGCAGCCTCGGAGCTGATCAAGGAAGGCCAGTTCCTCACCGACTACTTCGACATAGCCGGAGTGTTCGCCTGTGGGAAGAACGTGGGCGATGCCTGCGCCGACTGGGACACCGCCGGCCAGTGGGTGGCACCGGGCGTGTGGGAATCCGACTACGCGCAGTACGGGGCCGACGGCAAGGTCAACGCGCCCGGTCCGGTGACCATCGACTGGTCTCGGGTGTCCGCGGCGCTGCGGCATGAGTTGGCGAACTCGTACACAACTTGGAGCGTCGTGTTCGTGGAACAGCCCAAGACCAGCGGCTGCCCCGGCGCCAGCCCTTGCTCGCCGCTGCCCGAGGGCTACGAATTCGACCCGGCCAACCCGCCGGAGTTCGGCGTGACCATTGAGAACGCCGGCGAACTGGTGGTGCGGTACTACGACAACGGCAATTCAGCCGCCGGCACGGATCCGGCCGACTCGGATCCCGAGCCGGTTCGCTTCGCCAACTACAAGGGCACGGGCTTCGTCCGCCTCGCCAAGCTCGGCGACAACGGCACCAGCGCGACTACGGATGACGCCCAGGTCGCGGGCTCCGCTTTCGAGTTCTACCTCGCCGACCCGGAGTATCCCACCGACATCTCGCGGGCGACCAAGGTGACCGCCGACCGCAACGGCGTGTCCCTGGATCCCTATACGAATGCCAACGCCAACCAGGATCTCAAGCTGCAAGCCGGTGTTTATCTGCTGGTCGAAGTGACCGCCCCGGCCAACCACAACGCGTACGGCACCTTCACCTCGGACGCCGCGCCGAACTCGGACGTGGCCTTTGACCACGCGTCGAACCAAAACGCGGCCTGGGACAAGTCCGGCTCGTACGCCTTGGGCGGGGTGATCGGCCCGGTCGTGGTGCCGCAGAACACCGAGGCCAGGCTTGCCACGCGAGTGACGGTCACCGACAAGCTGCGCCCGTCCGCGGTGCTGGCCAATACCTGGGGCGGCGCGGAAGTCTCCGCGACGGCTTATTCAGCCGACTACACGTACACCACGCCCGGCGGCTCGGCCACGATCACTTCGGCCGGGGTCGGCTTGGGGCTGGACTACCTCGCCGACGGGGACTACACGATCCAGCTGGATTCGATCTCGCAGGCAGTGTTCTTTTATCCGAATACCGCCGCGCAGGGCGAGATCACGTTCACCGTGGCGGGCACGCTGCTGACGTCGTCGCTGAAGGTGAACGGTGTGGCGATGCCGACGACTCGGACGGCGGGTTTGGCGGCCGATGGGGTGTGGTACACCGTGGAGTCCGGGAAGGTCGTCATCCACGTCAACCATCCCGCGAAGGGCCAACTCGTCATCGTGAAGGGCGGCAGCGACCACGCTGGTGTGAAATCCGCCCCGCCCGCAGGTCTGGACTCGGCCACGTTCAGTTATCAGTGCGTGGACGCGGCTGGGAATGACGCCGCCACCTGCGGCACGACGAACTCCGGCACCATCACCTGGACCCCGGCGCAGGTTGCCGCCGGCGGCGCGCGAATCGGCCTCGACAACGGCTTGTACCGCGTCCAGGAGACCGGCCTGACGGAGGCTGTCGCGGGCACGTGGCTCACCGACCCGAATCCGGTCTACATCAAGATCAACGGCGTGGGCGCGGTGTGGCTGGTCAACCGGCCGGCTTCGGGCGCGGGCAGCAGCGCCGCCAACCCGCTGCTGCAGGGCACCGACGCGGCCACGTTCTACAACCCGTCGGCGCTCGGCGATTTCGAGATCAAGAAGTTCGCCGCCAAGCCGGCCGACGGCGTCGTCAACACAGCCAACCTTCCCGGCGCGGAGTTCGACCTGTACCCGACTGACGACGGCACTACGCCCAGCGGATCGGCGCTGCAGCACATCGTGGCCAGCGGCGGCCGCTACCAGTTCACCGCGCGGGCCGGGCAGTACCTGCTCAAGGAGACCAAGGCGCCGACCGGCTATGGCATGTCCGAAGAGTACCTCCCCATCACGGTGCTGCCGGGCCAAGGCGCGGTCTACACCGGCTACGCCAACGGCGTCTTCGCGGCGACCAACCAAAACGTAGCCGTCGTGCTGGATCCGCCCGCGCTCACCTTGAAGGTGGCCAAGGAGGTCACCTATAACGCGGTGGGCACTGAAGGCGAGCCAGGCTACATCGCTGCGCGCACCTCACGAGTGGTCGCGTTGCCGATCACGCTGTGGCTGCGGGTCGCCGACGGCGACAACGCACAGGCCAACTTCGAAGAAGTCGCCACGGTGAACACCAAGGCACGCAACCAGGTGGCTTCGGCCGACCTGACCGGCATCTCCCCATTCACGATCACCAAGCCGGGGGAGTACCGCGTCACCGAGGTGCTCACCAGTTCGCACGGCCACCTGGAGACCAACCCGGCATACAAGGTCGACGGCGGCGTGCTCGGCACGGCGGACTCGATCATCGTGGAATACGACGCGGATACCAACTCGCTGTACGTCGCCAACGGGACGGTCGGCGACGACCACGCTTGCGCGGACGACGATGATTCGGGGTGGTCATGTGCGGACCAGTTGCTGACGATCAACAACCCGTTCCACGGCTACGTGATCATTGTGGAGAAGTTCGACGGAGTCACCGGTGAGTTGGTGACCGTCGACGGCGCGAAGTTCGGGCTGTACACCAGCTACGAAGACGCGCTCGCCGATGGCACGTCCGGACGCCAGGAGTTGGTTGCCGATGGGCAAACCGCCGACCCGGTGGACTACTACCCGACCGGCATCGTGGTCTTCCAACCCGATGTGACGTCGGTCAACGACCCGCGGTTGGTGGACGGCAAGCTGACGTGGTGGGTCCGCGAGGAGGTCGCGCCCAGCGGTTACGGGCTGGATCCGTGGTACGACGACATCATCAAGAAGGTGGAGATCGACCCGGCCAGCGGCGTGGGCGCCTACGTGGTGCGTTTCTATGACGGAAAGGCGGACACACCCAGTCTCACCCTCGACAAGACGGTGAGCCCGGATCAGGCGGCCCAACCGCTCAACCGCTCCGGTTTCGAAGCCGAATACACGCTCACGCCGAACGCGCCCCAGAACGTGCTGCCGTTGTTCAACTACACGCTCACAGACGGCTCGCTCGTGTTCCGGGGAACCGATTCCGGCCCGAGCCCGACCCAGATCGACGTTCCCTCGGACGCGGACAATCCGGCGCCCGGGTACTCGTTCTCCCAGGTTGTGATCGGCGCGTCGACGTCGTATCACAGCGCCGAGGCCCTGGCCGCCGACGACACCGACCACGATGGGGCTCCGGACCAAGCCGACAACGCGGAGCCGGTCTATGCCCGCGTCAACGGCGGGGCCTGGACGCTCCTGGACGTGGAGCGCACCTTTACCGTGACTGGCGACGAACTCAAGATCGAGTACGCGGACGCGATTCCAGCCTCGGGTGAGCCAGCCAGCGTGGGCGCGTATTTCACGCCCGGCGACGTCGTCGCGACGGTGGCCTTCGACGTGTTCGTGCCCACCGCCGAACAACCGGAAGTCTCGCTGATCCGCAACACCGCGCAGGTGAGCGCCTGCCTGCGGTCGGCGTTGGATGGCGATGGTGTGTGCCTGGATGAGCACATCTTGGCCGCGGACGATTCGGCCGAGGTGGAGGTCCCGGTCTACGAACGCCCAGTCGTCTCGGCGGCCAAGGTCTGCTCCGACGACAAGTGCACGGGTACCGACCGGGATACCGGACAGCCGCTGGACTCGAACCAGCGCAAGTTCTTCGCCGGGCAGACGGTCGAGTTCACGTTGACTGCGGCCAACGCGGCCGACCCGGACCTGCCGTTCACCGCGCCGGTGCTGATCGACCGGATGGACCCGGCGGCCTTCTCGATGCTGCATGTGGGCGGGGAACCGGTCTACACGGTCTACGTGGACGACGTTGAATACCTGAGTCCGATCAGCTTCACCGAGCGCGGATCCGTGGTCATCTGGGAGTTCCCGGCCGACTTCGAGTTGGCGCCGGGCAGCGAGATCAAGATCGTGTTCACGGCCAAGATCGCCGACGTCATCACCACCAACTTCCCAATCAACGAGTTGTTCGTGACGTCCGCCACCACGCCGCTGCTGCCGTCGAGTTCCTATCCGACCGGGGCGTCGTTCACCGTGGCCGACATGTCCAGCAACGACGCCGTCTACCACCAAACCTGGGGTTCGACCCCCGCGCCGGCGCGCGAGGAGAACTGGGCGACGGTCGACGCCGCGCTGCAGGGGCATGCGGACAACTACGGTTTGTTCGCAAGGGCGGCGACCGCCCAGGTGACGGTCAACTCGTCGGGCGACATCCGGCGTGCCAAGGCCGTCAAGGTTTCCGATGGCGATTTCATCATCTCCGATAATCCGGTCGACGTGTCGCTGAACGACGAGGTGACTTTCCGGCTCATGCTTTGGAACGCGCAGGAAGCGGCCGGTGGCGAGCCCGAGAACTGGGTGACCAACATCCGCATCGCCGACGTGCTGCCGTTCGCGGACGATGGGCGCGGCACGACGTGGGACGCGGCCCTGACCGATGCCTGGACGTACCAGGCCGGGTCGCTGCGCGTCTACACGCAGAACACCGGCGATGTTCCGGCGGCGCAGTACCAGGTGTATTCCTCCGCGGATCCGCTCGCGTCCGGTGTCGCGATGGCCACGCAGGTGGCCGACTGGGGCGCGGGCAACACCGGCACGTCGGGCATCACTGCCGACGCGACTTCGTTTGCCGTGAATATGGGCGATGCCGAGAACACCGGTGATGCTCCGGTGGCCGCCGGATTCCGGCTGGCGCCGGGTGACATCTTGTTCGTCGAGTACACCATGGAGTTCTCCGGGCTGGACGCCGCCGCGCAACACGCGCTGCTGTTGGACAACAACCACGAGTTGGCTGCGAACACCTTCAGCGGATACTTCCAGGCCATCAACGACAACGCCGTCGGCACGGACGTGTCGGTGACGTCGAACAAGGCCAAGCTTGAGTTGCGCGCCGACGTGGTGTCGATCGCCGGCGTGGCTTGGGACGACACGGCCAACTTCGGCGTGCGCGACGCTTCCGAGACGCTGCTGGCTGGCGTCCCGGTGAAGTTGTACTCCCGCATCGGCGGCGTCGAATCCGAGGTCGTGGCTCCACTCGGCGTCACCTTCCCGACGCAGACCGACGCCAGCGGCGCGTACTTGTTCGCGGGGTTGCCGGCCAGCTATGGCGACGGCTCCGAGATCGAATACCAGGTGCGTTTCGGCACGCCGGCGGGGGACTGGGAATACACGTTGATGGGCGTCGGCCCGGAAACTACCGATTCCGACGTTCACCCCGACGATGACACCGCGGCGCCGCCGGAGTTCGCGAAGGGGTCCACCGATTGGGTAAAGGTCTATACCGGCCAGGCGGTGCTGGACGCGGGCTTGTTCCGCCCGGCCAGCATTTCCGGAGTGGTTTGGGAGGACTTGGACGACGACGGCATCCAAGACGACTCGCCGCTGACCGGCCATGATCTGTCCAACGTGTTGGTCACCCTCACCGGAGGTCCGGGCGCACCCGTCCAGATCGCCGCGAACTCGGACGGCAGTTACCTGTTCTCGGCTGTCTTGCCGGGCGACTATACGGTGACATTCGACATGACTGGCTTGGAGGCCGCCTATCCGAACTTGTCCTACGAGTGGTCCAACGCCCTGCAGGGCGTCGATCCGGATGTGGATTCCGACGCTGTGGCCGTCACCCGGACCGACGTGACCGCGACGACGGCTGAGTTCACGGTTGATTACGCCGGAGACGTCGAACACTTGGACGCCGGCCTGGTGCCGTACCTGCACATCTCCGGCTTCGCATGGCTCGACATCAACTCCGACGGCGAATGGCAAGGCGGCCCGTTCGGCCCGGGCCCGGAGGAACCGTTCGAGAATGTCCGGGTGCGGCTGTACCGCCATGACTCCGGCGGCCTGGGAGCCATCTTCGGTGCGGCCGGAGAGACGCTGGTCGCGGAAACGTACACCGACGTCAACGGGGCGTACATCTTCGACGGGCTGCTGTATTCCACCGCGACCCAATACAAGGTGGTGTTCGACAACCCGGACATGAACTCACTGTTGTTCACCGTGGCCGGCGTACACCACTCGGCCACCAACGTGGTCGCGGCCAGCGGCGGCAGGCAGCGGGAAGCCTCGACCGCCTACGCGATGAGCCCAACCGCCCACTTCGAAGGGGTTTACAACGCCGGATTCAGAGAACTCTTGGAGGATGTGGACGGCGACGGAGATGGACGCTTGCCGTACAGCGGTTTCGATCCGCTAGGCTGGTTGGCCGCCGCGTTTGCCCTGCTGGTGGCCGGAATCTACCTGGTCCGCAGCCGCAGCCAACACCCCAGACGAGCCCGATAGAGAACGTTGCCCGGGCCGCCCCAACCCCGTCAGTCGGGGCGCCCGGGCAACTTAGTTCCGCGTCATCGATGCTAGGCTTGCCTTTGGCCATTTGGCCCCTATAGCTCAGGGGATAGAGCACCGCCCTCCGGAGGCGGGAGCGTAGGTTCGAATCCTACTAGGGGCGCAGTTGATTGAGCCCGGGCGGCGACACCTGGGGAGCGCGGTTCCCAGCTCACTGTCACGCTGACGACGTTGGGCTCTGCCCCGCCATCGTGATCGTGGCGTTTGCGTGTGGCGCCTGACCTATAGACTTTGCTCCCATGAGCCATATGCACGTCGCCGGATCTGTCCATGCCGAGGTTTCATCGCCCGCCCCGGTGTGGCTGACCAAGCCCGCGGACGTGAACGCCCTCACGGCGAAGCTGTGGAGTGCCAACACCGTGCGCGGCCCCGACGGCGTCGTCACTATCGCCGGACAGCCCGTGACGGCGTTGGCCAAGAAGTACGGGACGCCGCTGTACGTCATCGACGAAGCCGACTTCCGCGACCGGGCCCGGCGTTGGAAGGCCGCGTTCGACCCCTGGCGGGTGTATTACGCGGGCAAGGCGTTCCTGTGCGGCAAAGTGGCGCGTTGGGTCGCCGAAGAAGGACTGTTCCTGGATGTGTGCTCGCTGGGCGAGCTGACCGTCGCGCTGCGCGCCGGCGTCGATCCGGCGACCATCGGGATGCACGGCTCGAACAAGTCTGTCGCCGAGTTGCGCGCGGGCATCGAAGCGGGTGTGGGGCGGATCATCGTGGATTCCGCCGACGAAATCACCCGGGTGGAGTCGCTCGCCGCCGAGCGTGGCACCACGGTCAAGGTCATGATCCGGGTCACGGCGGGAGTAGAGGCGCACACGCACGACTACATCGCCACGGCTCACGACGACCAGAAGTTCGGCCTGTCCATCAACGGCGGCGCGGCGCTGGTCGCCATGATGCGCTGCTACCACTCGCCGCACATCGAGTTGCTGGGCATCCATTCGCACATCGGCTCGCAGATCTTCGACACGAACGGCTTCGAAGTGGCCGCGCGCCGCACATTGAAGCTCTTCTCCCAATTCCGGGAGGCGACCGGATCGGCGATGAGCGAGCTGGACTTGGGTGGCGGCTTCGGCATCGCCTATATAAAAGAGGACACCCCGTCGACGGCGGAAGAGCTGGCCGAGGGCCTGCGGGACATCGTCGACCACGAATGCCGCGCCTTCGGGCTGCCGCAGCCAAAGCTGTCCATTGAGCCGGGACGCGCCATCGTCGGCCCCGCGGGAACAGCGGTGTACGAAGTGGGCACGGTCAAGCCGGTCGACATCGGCGGCGGGCTCAGCCGGCGCTACATTTCGGTCGACGGCGGGATGAGCGACAACATCCGCCCGGCGCTGTACGGGGCCGAATACTCCGCGACGCTGGCTTCCCGGGTGTCGGATGCGGACCCGGTGGTGTCACGGGTCGTGGGCGTGCATTGCGAGTCCGGCGACATCCTCGTGCGCGATGAATTCCTGCCCGGCGACGTCGCCCCCGGCGACCTGATCGCAGTCCCCGCATCTGGGGCGTACAGCCGTTCGATGGCTTCGAACTACAATCATGTGCCGCGTCCGCCCGTCATCGCGGTGACCACCGCCGGAACTGAGGTGCTGCTGCGGCGCGAAACTCTGGAAGACTTGTTGTCGCTGGACGAAGGACTGGAATGAGTGAGAAGTTGCGTGTCGCGCTGCTGGGCGCAGGCACTGTCGGCTCCCAAGTGGCAAAGGTGCTGCTGGGGCAATCCGAAGGGCTGTTGAGCCGGACCGGCCGGCCGTTGGAGATCGTCGGCATCGCCGTGCGGAACTTGGCCAAGGAACGCCCCGGCATCCCGCGCGAATTGCTGACAAACGATGTCGGCGAGCTGTTGTCGCGGCCCAAGTTGGACATCGTCATCGAGTTGATCGGCGGCATCGAGCCCGCGCGCGAGTTCGTGCTGGCCGCCATCGCCGCCGGGGCGTCCATCATCACGGCCAATAAGGCGCTGATCGCCACACACGGCGCTGAAATCCAGGCCGCCGCCGACGCCGCCGGAGTGGATGTCTACTACGAGGCCGCCGTCGCGGGTGCTATCCCGATCATCCGGCCATTGCGCGAGTCGTTGGTCGGAGACGAGATCACCGCGGTCAAGGGCATCGTCAACGGCACGACGAACTTCATCTTGGAGAAGATGACCAACGACGGCGCCTCGTATGAAGAGGTGCTCAAACAGGCCCAGGCGCTGGGCTACGCCGAAGCTGACCCCACAGCTGACGTTGAGGGTTTCGACGCCGCGTCCAAGGCCGCGATTTTGGCGACGCTGGCGTTCCATACCGAGGTCACCCTCGACGACGTTTCGCGAGAGGGCATCACTGGGGTGACTAGCGCGGACATCGCGGCGGCCAAAGAGCAGGGATGTGTCATCAAGCTGCTGGCGCGCTGCGAAGTGGGCGCCGACGGCGCCGTGTTGGCCAGCGTGCATCCGACGATGGTCCCGCTGGGCCACCCGCTGGCGAGCATCCCTGGGGCCTACAACGCCGTGTTCATCGAATCCCGCTACGCCGGGCGGCTGATGTTCATGGGGCCGGGCGCCGGGGGCTCGCCCACAGCCTCCGCGGTGCTGGGAGACGTGATCACCGCCGCCCGCAACCGCGCCCGAGGTGTCATCGCCCCGGTGATCCCGCGGTCGCCCGGCAAGATCCTGCCGGCCGGCGAGGAACGCTCCAAGTTCTATGTGTCCATGGTGGTCGTCGACCGCCCTGGCGTCCTGGCGGACGTGGCCGCGACATTCGCCCGCCACAACGTGTCGCTGCAAGCCGTGCGGCAGGACCCCGGTTCCGAGCAGGCGCGCCTCGGCGTGGTCACCCACCCGGCCCGCGTGGTCGACATGACGCAGGCCCTCGTAGAGTTGGAGCGCCTGGACGCTGTGAGCCCGGGCGTGTCCATGATGCGGGTTGAAGGGGAATAGGGGGCCGCGCATGCTGATCGCTTGCCTTGACCTTGAGGGCGTGCTGGTGCCAGAGATTTGGATCAACGTCGCCGAGCGCACCGGCATTGGCGAGTTGCGGCTCACGACGCGCGACATCGCCGACTACGACGAGCTGATGGCCTACCGCATCGCCTTGCTGGAGAAGCACCACATCAACCTGGAAGACATCCAGAAGGTGATCGCGTCGATGGGGCCGCTGCCCGGTGCGCGCGACTTCCTGGAATGGCTACGCGGACGCTATCAGGTGATCATCCTGTCCGACACCTTCTACGACTTCGCTATGCCGTTGATGGCCCAGCTCGGCCATCCGACGCTCTTCTGCCACAACCTGGACATCTCCAACGGCTGGATCTCCGGATATGCCCTGCGGCAAGACAACTCGAAGCGCGAAGCGGTGCGCGGTTTCCACCGGCTCAACTTCAAGGTGATCGCGGCGGGAGACTCGTACAACGACACCGCGATGCTGGGGGAGGCCGACGCCGGCATCCTGTTCAACCCGCCCGACAACGTGGTCGCCGAGTTTCCGCAGTTCCCCGTGGTCCGCGACTATGACCAGTTGCGGGCGGCGTTCGAGGAGGCCACGGCGCGCCTGTCGTAGCGGCCCCGCTTCGAATCAGCGCCGCATTTGCGCCCCTGGTTGGGAATGGTGCTATGGTTGTCTACGCCGAACGCGCCGAAAGGCACATCACACAAACGGCTCCCCACCGATCAAGATTCAAGAGCGTGTGGTTCAAGAGATTCTGGACGAAAGTACCGGAAGGAAAAATCCGTGGTTGAAACCGACTTCGCGGCAAAGAAGCTGCCTGAGCTGAAGCAAATCGCCCAGGCCCTTGGGATCAAGGGCTTTTCGACGATGCGCAAGGGGGACCTGCTGGCGGCGATCAGTTCCGTGGGCGCCCCCGCCCGCTCCAAGAAGGCCGAGAAGGCCGCTGAACCCGCCGCTCCTGCCCCTGAGCCTGCCGCCGCTCCCGACCCGGCTCCCGCAGCCGCGGAGGCTCCCGCCGAGCAGCCCGCTGGCCGGGTGCGCCGCCGGGTCCGCCGCAGCTCTGGCGTGATTGACGCGGAGCCCGCGCCCGCCGAGACGTCGCACGACGACGTGGCCGCCCGCTTGGAGGCCGCATTGCAGTCCACCAAGAAGGGCGACGAGTCCGCTGCCGCGCCCGAGCCGGTCGATGTCCAACCGTCGAACGAAGAATATGAGGGCGGACGCCGCAACCGCCGCCGCCGCAGCCGGCAGAACCGCCGCAACAACCGCAGTAGCGGGATGGACAAGGTGGAATCCGATCCAGTCTTGTCCGATGACGACGTGGTGCTGGACGTCTCCGGCATTCTCGATGTCCTCGACAACTACGCGTTTGTCCGCACGTCGGGGTATCTGCCGGGCCCCAACGACGCCTATGTCTCGCTTTCGATGGTCCGCAAGAACGGGCTGCGCAAGGGCGACATCGTCACCGGCGGCATCCGCCAGCCCAAGGATGGCGAACGCCGCGAGAAGTTCAACCCGCTGGTCCGCATCGACACAGTCAACGGCATGGATCCGGAGAAGGCCAAGGACCGCCCCGAGTTCACCAAGCTCACCCCGCTGTATCCGCAGGAGCGGTTGAAGCTGGAGACGTCGGCGGTGAACATGACCGGCCGCATCATCGACATGGTGGCCCCGGTCGGCAAAGGCCAGCGTGGGCTGATCGTTTCCCCTCCGAAGGCCGGCAAGACGTTGGTGATGCAGTCCATCGCCAATTCGATCACTGCGAACAACCCGGACGTGCACCTGATGGTCGTCCTGGTGGACGAGCGGCCCGAAGAAGTCACCGATTTCCAGCGCTCCACGAAGGGCGAGGTCATCGCGTCCACCTTCGACCGCCCCGCTGAGGACCACACCACGATCGCCGAGTTGGCCATTGAGCGCGCCAAGCGGTTGGTGGAGATGGGCCGCGACGTGGTCATCCTGCTCGACGGCATCACTCGCCTGTCGCGCGCGTACAACCTGGCCGCCCCCGCGTCCGGCCGCATTCTGTCTGGCGGCGTGGACTCCGCGGCGCTGTATCCGCCCACGAAGTTCTTCGGCGCGGCGCGCAATGTGGAGAACGGCGGTTCGCTCACGATCCTGGCCACGGCGCTGATTGAGACGGGCTCCAAAATGGACGAGGTCATCTTCGAAGAGTTCAAGGGCACCGGCAACATGGAGTTGCGCCTGCGCCGCGAGCTTGCCGACAAGCGCATTTTCCCGGCCATCGACCCGGTCGCTTCCGGCACGCGCCGCGAAGAGATGCTGCTCAGCCGCGACGAGTTGTCGATCATCTGGAAGCTGCGCCGCGTGCTCAGCGCCAACGATGTGCAGCAGAGCTTGGAAATGCTGTTGAACCGCATGCGGAAGACCGCTTCCAACCGCGAGTTCTTGATGGTGATCTCAAAGACGACGCCGAATCCCGAATAGCCGCCCGTCGTTTCCCGACCTGTCGCGGGGATCTGCGAGAATGTACGTCGTTAGGGGGCTTTGCGCATGAGTAACGAGCGTCCGACGCAGCCGCACGCGTCGACGTCGCCGAAGCGCACGTTGGCAATTCGCTCAGTCCGCCAATACGTTCTGGACTCGGTCTGCCTGGCGTTGGCCGTGGTTGTCTCCGGCGTGCTGCGCTACGAGTTCGACATGACCAAGCTGCGCTGGGAAGCGATCGGCATGATGATCGCCTGCGTGGTCGCCGTGCAGTTGTTGGTCTCGCTGCCGCTGCGGCTGTACCGCCACCGCTATTTCTACGGCTCGTTCGAAGAAGTCACCGCGGTGGTGGTCTCCGTCGCCGCGAACGCGCTGATCAACGAAGTGATCGTCTTGGCGTTGTGGTATCCGAATCCTTGGCTGCGCGTTCCCCGTTCCCTGATGGTGATCGTCTTCCCGATCTCGGTCGTGCTGATGCTGGGCGTGCGGTACGTGACCCGCCTGGTGCTGGAGGCCCGCGCGCGCTCGAAGGCGGAATCCGCGCCCGCCATCGTCTACGGGGCCGGCTATGTCGGCTCGGAGATCGTGCGTCAACTGACCACCGATGCGAAATCCCCCTATCATCCGGTCGCCCTGCTCGACGACGATCCCGCGAAGCGCCGCACGCGCATCCGCAATGTAGATGTCGCCGGCACTTTCGAGGATCTGGCGGAAGTGGCCGACAAGACGCGCGCAGAGGTGTTGATAGTCGCCATCGCGGCGGCCGATTCCAAACTGCTGCGCCGGGTTTCGGACGCCGCGCGCCCGCTGGGATTGGAAGTCAAAGTCGTTCCCACCATCGAGAAGATGTTGGGCGGCCCGGCCCGCGTCGCCGTGAACCTGCGGGCGCTGTCCATCGACGACCTGATCGGCCGCCAGCCAGTCGACACGAACCTGGCGGAGGTGGGCGGCTACCTCACCGGCAAGCGGGTCTTGATCACGGGCGCGGGGGGCTCGATCGGTGTGGAACTGTGCCGCCAGGTGCACCGCTTCGGCCCCAAAGAGTTGATAATGCTCGACCGCGACGAAACCGGCCTGCAGAACGCCGAAGTCGCGGTGTCGGGCCACGGCCTGTTGAACGACAAAGAAGTGGTGCTGGCCGACATCCGCGACGCCGCGCGCCTGCGCGAGATCTTTGTGGAGCGTGCGCCCGAGGTGGTGTTCCACGCCGCCGCGCTGAAGCACCTGCCGATGCTGCAGCAGTATCCGACCGAGGGTTGGAAGACGAACGTGATCGGCTCGTTGAACGTCCTGGAAGCGGCCGCCGCCGCCGGTGTGACGACGTTCGTGAACATCTCCACCGACAAGGCCGCCGATCCGACTTCCGTGCTGGGCTACTCGAAGCTGATGGCCGAGAAACTGACCGCCTTCATGGCCCGCAAGACGGGTGCGCACTACATCTCGGTGCGCTTCGGGAACGTGCTGGGCAGCCGTGGCTCGATGCTGCCGCTGTTCGTCGGGCAAATTGAGAAGGGCGGCCCGGTCACGGTGACTCATCCCGAGGTGACCCGCTATTTCATGACGATCCCCGAGGCCTGCCAACTCGTGCTGCAGGCTGGCGCCATCGGCCAGCCCGGCGAGGCGCTGATTCTCGACATGGGCGAGCCGGTGTCGATCCTGGAAATCGCCAAGCGCATGATCGACATGTCCGGCAAGGCCATCGACATCGAGTTCGTGGGCTTGCGCCCCGGCGAGAAACTCCACGAGGCATTGGTCAGCCACACCGAGGAGGCCCAGCCCACCGAACACAAGAAGATCTCCCGTGCCCCGGTCGAGGTCTTCGACCCGGCCGATCTCGACATGGAGGCCTGGTTGGCGACTCTTTCCACGGGGGAGTAGTGGAAGCCCAGTTGCCCCTGATCATCGCGCTGTTCGCGGTCGCGCTGGTCGTCGGCGCCCTGGCCCCCGCGGTAGTCCAGCCAGTGCTGCGCAGGCTCGAACTGCTGGATGTTCCCAACGCGCGCTCGTCGCACACCCAAGTGACACTGCGGGGCGGGGGTTTGGCGCCACTGGCGACGGTGTTGGTTTGTTGGATCGTGTGGGTCGCAGTTGACCTGGACGCCCTGCGTTTGTGGCCCCTCATCGGTGTGCCCGCGTTGTTGGCGCTGGTTGGTTTCGTTGAGGATGCCCGCACCTTGGGGGTGCGGGAGCGCATGGCCGCCCAATGCCTGATCACCGCGGTGCCCGCCTTGGTCGCCTCCATCGTCTTGTTTGGGCCGGGCAGTGCCGGCGACTCGGGCCGGGACACGTATCTCGGTCTTTTCACCGCCGTGGCAGCGGGTCTGCTGCTGATGGCGGCCGGCGTCTTCTGTGTCAACGCCGCAAATTTCATGGACGGCATCAACGGCATCTCATCCTTCCAGGGCCTCGTGGCGGGAGGCTCCGCCATCTTGGTGGGGCTGTTTGCCCGGGTCCCCGACCAGATGGCCCTGGGTGTGATCACCGCTGGCGCCTTTGCGGGCTTCCTGCCGTGGAACTTCCCCAAGGCGAAGATGTTCTTGGGCGACGTGGGCAGCTACCTGCTCGGCGCCCTGATGTGGGTGTTGGGCGCCTGCTCATGGCTGTTCACCGGATCCCTGCTGGTAGCCGCCGCCCCCATCGCCGTCTACACCACCGACGTTTGCGTGACGCTGTTCCGCCGCTGGCGGACGGGCAAGAAGCTCACCGAATCCCACCGTGAACACGCCTACCAATTGCTGGCCGCGGCCCGGCATTCCCATGCTCTGGCCACAGCCGTGGCCACCACGGCCAGCGCCATCGTGGTCGTGACCGCGATCACCACATGGCTGCTCGGCTGCGAACCGCTGGGCTGGATCCTCGGCCTGCTTACCGTCGCCGCCTACGAGGTCGTCTGCCTGCGCCTGTCCCGGGGCAGCCGGACTGCGTCCCCAGATCCCGGAACAAGTCCGGGATGACGATGGGCTGTGTGCAACGGGCCTCGGTGGGCATTTGGTTGATCGGCGGCGTTTGGGGCACAATAGTTAGTCGCTGCTGGTTCACGGGCCGCCTTGCCCGACCCAGCGCCTGAGCAAGGAGAAGAAATGAAGGCAGGGATTCATCCCGATTACGTGGAGACCAAGGTGACTTGCACCTGTGGTAACTCCTTCACGACACGCAGCACGGCCAAGTCCGGCACGATCCACGCCGAAGTTTGCGCGGCCTGCCATCCGTTCTACACGGGCAAGCAGAAGATTCTCGACACCGGCGGCCGGGTCGCCCGCTTCGAGAAGCGCTACGCGAAGACGAAGAAGAAGTAGCTGGATTGAACGCCGGGACGCGGGGAGACCCGCTCCCGGTGTTTTCTTTTGTCCACATCAACGGTAGGGAACCATGTTTGAGGCAGCAGAAGCGCTCCGCGCGGAGTTCGCCGACCTGGAGGCCAAAATGGCCGATCCGGCGACGCACTCCGATATCGCGCTGTCCAGGAAAGTGGGCCGCCGTTACTCCGAGCTGACTCCGATCATCAAAGGCCTGGACGCGTACCACCGGCTCAGCGACGACGTCGCCGCCGCCACTGAGTTGGCTGCCGAAGACGAGTCGTTCGCCGCTGAGTTACCTGGCTTGCAGGCCCAACTCGATGCGGTCGTGGAGCGGCTGACCAAACTGCTCGCCCCGCGGGACCCGAACGACTCGGCGGACTGCATCATGGAGATCATGGCCGGCGCTGGGGGAGAAGAATCGGCGTTGTTCGCCGGGGACCTGTTCAACATGTATACCCGCTATGCGGCGGCTCGCGGCTGGAAGGTCGAGGTGCTGGATTCGCAGCTCACTGACCTGGGCGGCTACAAATCCGTCACCATTGCGGTGAAGGGCTCCGGCGATCCGGAGAACTCTCCGTATGGCGTGTTGAAGTTTGAAGGCGGTGTGCACCGTGTGCAGCGCATTCCCGTCACAGAGTCGCAGGGCCGGATCCACACTTCGGCGGCGGGCGTGCTGGTGATGCCCGAAGTCGAAGACGCCGAGATCGACATCAACGAGGACGACCTGCGGATCGACGTTTACCGGTCTTCCGGACCGGGTGGCCAAGGCGTCAACACCACCGACTCCGCTGTCCGCATCACGCACTTGCCGTCGGGCATCGTCGTCTCCTCGCAAAATGAGCGTTCGCAGTTGCAGAACAAGGAGCAGGCCATGCGCGTGTTGCGCGCGCGCCTGATCGCCAAGGCCGAAGAAGAGGCGGCCCAAGCTGCCTCCGACGCCCGCAAGTCGCAGGTGCGCACAGTGGACCGCTCCGAACGCGTCCGCACCTATAACTTCCCCGAGAACCGCATCGCCGACCACCGCATCGGCTACAAGGCATACAACCTGGACCAGGTGTTGAACGGTGACCTGCGCGCCGTCTCCGACGCCCTGCAGGCGGCCGACCTGGAGGAACGGCTGGCCGCGGGTGGATGAGTTGCGCGGCGCCGGCATCCCGTTCCACGAGGCGGTGACGCTGCTGGCGTGGGCGATGGATTGTGACGCGGGCGAGGTGCTGCTGCGCGAGCCTGCACCGGAGCAGTTGGCCCGCTACCGTTCCGCAGTGGGCGTGCGCAAGACAGGCTTCCCGCTGCAGTACCTCACCGGCGAGGCGTTCTTCCGCACCGTGCGGGTGGAAGTCGGGCCGGGCGTGTTCATCCCGCGGCCCGAAACCGAAGTGCTGGTGGGCTGGGCGCTGCGGCACCTGGCGCCGGGCGACACCGTGGTGGAGTTGTGCGCGGGCTCCGGCGCGATCTCACTGGCCCTCGCGGCCGAAGGCCCCGGGTGCCGCCAGTACGCCGTGGAGGTCGACGAAGTGGCGTACGAGTACGCGGTGCGCAACCTCGCAGGTACCGGCGTGGACGTGCGCCTGGGCGACATGGCGGGCGCGTTTCTGGAGTTGGACGGCAGCGTGGACCTGGTGATCGCCAACCCGCCGTACATCCCCGCAGGCGCCGAGGTGCCCCCCGAGGTGCGCCACGAGCCGGAGCGTGCTCTCTTCGCGGGCCCGGACGGCCGGGACGCGATAGCGGTGGTGGCCACGGTGGCGGCCCGGTTGCTGAAGCCCGGCGGCATCCTCGTCTTCGAGCACGCGGAAGGCAACGGCGGCCTGGAGGCCCCGGAGTTCTGCGATGTCCAGACGCTCGCCGACCTGGCCGGGCGTCCCCGTTTCACCACCGCCCGCAGCGTCGTGGCGATCAATCCTTAAGCGCCATCCACAACTCATAGGGGCCGTCAAGGTCCCCTTCGGGGTAGTACTCGAACCACTCCCGGCTGAAGGCGAAGGGCGCTTGCATCGCGCAGGCGCGGTAATAATCGTCGGTCCACATCCGCGCGCGGTCGTCAGTGGGCGGGTGCGGGAACACCAAGAACCGCGATGGCGCGACTAACCGCACGATGGCGTCTTCGGGAGCGTCGGCCGGGGACGCGATGGACCGGCAGCAGGCCCACACGATCTCATCGGGCGAATCCGAAGCGAACCAGGCCGACATGTAGACGCCGCCATCGATGCTGCGCAGAATGTCCAGCTTGCCCTGCTCTTCGAGGTGGGCCATCAACCGTTCCCGCGTGTCGTTGTAGCCGTATTCGCGCGCGGTCATCTTTTCACCGTAGCCGCACAGCACTAAGGCCTCGTGGTGTTCGATCCGGCTCGTCATGACTCGCTCCTGGGGGAATTTTGGTGGCACTTGCGCCGTTCCAGAGCCTAGCGGGCTTTATGCAGCCGTGGGGGCAGTTTTACAGATTCTTCACACATTCACAGCGGGCGGTATCACGCGAAGGGAGTGCTGCCACCAGTTCTTTGGCAGTTTGCAGCGTCCATCGTTGGCGGTCTCCTGGACCCCAGAACGGGCAGCCGGCGCCGCCAGACTCGCCGGTGTGTGCTCTGGGTGAGAAGATTGTTGCCGTGATCATGGACGCGTTGAACCAACCGCACGAGGCGATGCAGGCCGCGCTCAAGGCCATCCGCGCTGGGGAGTGCATTGTGATGCCGACGGACACCGTCTACGGGATCGCCGCCGACCCGTTCCGCGCCGACGCCGTGCAGCGGCTGCTGGACGCCAAACAGCGCGGGCGCGACATGCCTCCGCCGGTGCTGATCGCCGACGCCGGGGCCATGTCGGCCCTGGTCGAAGAGGTGACTGTGGACGCCAAGGCGTTGGCGCAGGCGTATTGGCCGGGCGCTTTGACGTTGGTGATGAACGCGTCGCCGGCGCTGCGCATGGAACTGGGGGACAGGGGCCACACCATCGCCGTGCGCGTGCCGGACCACGGTTTCGCGTGCGACTTGTTGCGGCTCACCGGCCCGTTGGCGGTGTCCTCGGCGAATGTGTCGGGCCAGCCCGCAGCGACGGACGTCGAACAGGCCGAAGCCATGTTGGGAGAGTCGGTTTGCGTCTATTTGGATTGCGGGCCGACGTCGAGCTTGCAGTCGTCCACGATCGTGGATCTGACCGGCCCGGCCCGCATTTTGCGGGAGGGCATCTTGAGCCGCGCGGACATCGCCGAGGTGGTCGACCTTGCCGCAGAATAAGCAAGTTTCGGTATCGGCCCACTCGCAGCGCGCCCGCAAACTGCTCTTCGGGGGGTTGTGCGGAGGGCACATCGCGGCGCTGGCCTGCGTGTGCGTCTTCGGAATTCTGGGTGGCCTGGTGGCGGGAGTGTCGGCCGCCATCTTCGCGGCGGTGACGCTGTTGTTCTTCACCATCGGCCAGGCCGTGCAGGTGATCGTCGCGGACGCTGACCCGCGCGTCGTGCTATTCGCCTCCCTTGCCAGCTACATCGCGCGCGTCACCGTGCTCGGGCTGCTGCTGTTGGCCGCCCTGAACAACCGCGACGTGCTCGGTTTGGACCCGCCGGCGGTGATCATCACCACCTTCGTGGTGGTGGTCGGCTGGTTGGCGGCGGAGTTCTGGGTTTTCGCGCGGCTGCGGATCCCGGCGTTCGACTCTCCTGGCAATGGGTAATCAAGCGGAGCCGTCGTCCGGCGAAGCGGGCGCAATCCTGCTAAAGTCCGGGTGAGCATGGATGACGCGATGAGGGTCCTTTCCATCTTGATCGCCGGGATGGTGTTCTATGGCGGTCTTGGATGGGGCCTGGACCAATGGCTTCACACCGTGTTCTTGATGCCGACAGGCCTCGTGTTGGGAACGGGGCTCGGCGTCTACCTGGTCATCAAGAGGTACGGAAGTGGCAGGAGTGGCGATGGTGGCAGTTCCGCTGGAGGGTGACGCATTCACGCCCCCTGGTACGCAGAGCTTCAATTCACGCCCGTTGTTCCCCAGCGAAGGCTGGGAGCAGTGCCATCCGCACGGCGAGCTGCTGGAAGGCTGCTCCTACACCGAGACCTGGACGGACGCCTGGCTGACCAACCACGTCGCCCAAGCTGTGATCGCCGCCGTCTTGGTGCTGGGTTTCTGGTTCCTGGTGTCGCGCAACCAGAAAATGGTGCCCGGCCGTCTCCAATTCGTCGGCGAGTGGCTCTACGACTTCGTGCGCAACGGCATCGCGCGCGACGTGCTCGGCCACGAATACCGCAAGTTCACGCCCTACCTGGTGGCCCTGTTCACGTTCATCCTGGTCAACAACCTGTTCGGCGAGTTCTTCGTGTTCATGTTCCCGACATTTTCGAAGATCGGCTTCCCCTACGCGCTTGCGCTGTGCAGTTGGCTGCTTTACAACGGCGCCGGCATCGCCAAGTACGGGTTCGGCACCTACCTGCGCAAGCAGGTCCTCCCCGAGGGCACGCCCATCTACCTGGTCTGGCTGCTGGTCCCGCTCGAATTCCTGTCCAACATCGTCGTGAGGCCGGTCACGCTGGCGCTGCGTCTGTTCGCGAACCTGTTCGCCGGACACCTCGTCATCTTGGTCTTCGTGCTCGGCGGCACGTTCCTGCTTGAGGTCAAGGACAACCTCTTCTACAACTTCACGGGAGGAATCTCGATTCTCTTCTCGTTCGCGATCTTCGCCTTGGAGATCTTCATCGGCGCGCTGCAGGCCTACATCTTCACCGTGCTGACCGCCCAATACGTTCACTCGTCGATCGCCGAGGAACACTAAACAATCGAAAGGTAAGAAATGCTGACCATCTTGGAAGGGATCAACGGCTCGATCAACATGATCGGTTACGGTTTGGCGACGCTGGGCCCGGCAATCGGTGTGGGATGGATCTTCTCGTCTGTCATCAACGGCACTGCCCGCCAGCCCGAGGCCCGCGGCGCGTTGATGGGGACGGCCTTCATCGGCTTCGCCGTGGTTGAGGCCCTGGCGATCATCGGTATCGCGTTGGCGTTCGTCTTGTCGTGATGATCCCCTTGGAAGGCCTCGGGCCGCTGCTGCCCGAGCACATCTCAGAGTTTGTCGTCGGCATCGCGCTGTTCGCCCTGATCTGGTTTGTCGTCGCCAAGAAGATCGTCCCGATGTTCGAGGACACCTACGCGAAGCGCGCCGAAGCGATCACAGGCGGCATGGAGCGGGCCGAGATCGCCCAAAAGGAAGCCCAGACCGCGCTGGAAGAGTACAAAGCGCAGTTGGCGTCCGCCCGCGAGGAAGCCGCGAAGATCCGCGACGAGGCGCGCGCCCAAGCCGCCCAAATCGCCGCAGAGATCAAGCAGCAGGCCGCGGACGAGGCGGCTCGCCTGGTGGAGTCCGCCAAGACGCAGATCGAGGCGGAACGGTCGTTGGCCGTGCGTTCGCTGCGTGGCGAGATCGGCGGGTTGGCGACCGAGTTGGCCGGGAAGATCGTGGGCGAATCCCTCGCCGACGACGCGGCCGCCCAGCGCACGGTCGACCGTTTCCTGGCTGAACTGGAATCGGAAAAGGTCTGATGAACGCATCGCAGGCAGCCCGGCTGTCCCAATTGGACGCGGCCGCGGACGAAGCCCAACCCACACAGGCGCTGGCGGACGAGCTGTTCGCCGTGGCGGCGCTGCTGGAGGCCCAGCCGACACTGCGCAACGCGCTGTCGGATCCGACGGCGGCCGACGCGGCGCGCGGCCAACTGGCGGAATCTGTCTTTGGCGGCCGGGTATCCGCGGCGGCGCTGCAGGTCGTGGCCGCGGCCACCGCGCTGCGCTGGGGCAGCGGGCTCGATTTCGCCGCCGGCATCGAACGGCAGGGGCTGCGGGCCCTCATCGGCGCGGCGCAGGCGGCGGGCAAGCTCGACCAAGTAGAGGACGAGCTGTTCCGCTTCGAGCGCGTCGTGGCGGGCGACCCCAGCTTGCAGGCGGCGCTGAACGACCGCGCGGCCGGTGTGGAACGGCGCCGGCAAGTGGTCGCGGATCTGCTCGACAAGAAGGCAGACCCGGTCACGGTGACGCTGGCTGCCCGCGCGGTCGCTGGGCGGCACCGCACGTTCGCCCTGGCCGTCAACGAGATGCTGGCGCTGGCGGCGGCGGCCCGCAACCGCGCCGTGGCGCGCGTGACCGTCGCCAAGCCCTTGACGGCGGAGCAGGCGAAGCGCCTGGCCAAGTCCCTGTCCGCGCAGGTCGGCCGCGAGGTGAATCTCGAGGTCGCCGTGGATCCCGCCGTGCTCGGCGGCGTTCTCGTCCGGGTCGGTGACGAGATTATCGATGGCACTGTCGCCGGTCGGCTGGCGAGTGCGAAGAAACAACTGGAGAAATAATGACTGAACTCACCATCCGGCCCGACGAGATCCGCGATGCCCTCGACAAGTTCGTGGCCAGCTTCAATCCCGACACCGCGGCACGCGAGGAAGTGGGCACGGTTGTCACTTCGGGCGACGGCATCGCCCGCGTCGAAGGGCTGCCCTCGGCCATGGCCAACGAGCTGCTGGAATTCGCCAACGGCGAGTTGGGCATCGCGCTCAACCTCGACGTGCGCGAGATCGGCGTCGTGGTCCTGGGAGACTCGGAAGGCATCGAGGAAGGCTCCACGGTCAAGCGCACCGGCGAGGTACTGAGCGTCCCCGTCGGCGATGGATATCTGGGCCGCGTGGTCGACGCCATGGGTAACCCCATCGACGGGCTGGGCGAAATCAAGGGCCTGGACGGGCGGCGCCAGCTCGAGTTGCAGGCCGCGGGCGTTATGGACCGCCAGTCGGTCAAAGAGCCGCTGCAGACCGGCATCAAAGCCATCGATGCGATGATCCCCATCGGCCGGGGACAGCGCCAGTTGATCATCGGCGACCGCAAGACCGGCAAGACGGCAATCGCCATCGACACGATCATCAACCAGAAGGCCAACTGGGAGTCCGGTGACCCGAAGCTGCAAGTGCGCTGCATCTACGTGGCCATCGGCCAAAAGGGTTCGACGATCGCCTCGCTGAAGACGGCGCTCGAAGAAGCCGGGGCCATGGCCTACACCACCATCGTGCACGCCCCCGCGTCCGATCCGGCCGGGTTCAAGTACATCGCGCCGTACGCCGGCTCGGCCATTGGCCAACACTGGATGTACCAGGGCAAGCACGTCCTGATCATTTTCGACGACCTCACCAAGCAGGCCGAGGCGTACCGCGCCATGTCGCTGCTGCTGCGCCGCCCACCGGGCCGCGAAGCATACCCGGGTGACGTCTTCTATCTGCACTCGCGCCTGCTGGAGCGCTGCGCGAAGCTGTCCGACGAGTTGGGCGGCGGGTCCATGACGGGCCTGCCGATCATCGAGACCAAGGCCAACGACGTTTCCGCGTACATCCCGACCAATGTGATCTCCATCACGGACGGCCAGATCTTCTTGCAGTCCGACCTGTTCAACGCCAACCAGCGTCCGGCTATCGACGTGGGCATTTCGGTGTCCCGCGTGGGCGGCGACGCGCAGGTCAAAGCGATGAAGAAGGTCGCGGGCACGCTGAAGATCGGCTTGGCCCAGTATCGTGACATGCAGGCGTTCGCCATGTTCGCCTCCGACCTGGACGCCGCCACCCGGCGCCAGTTGGAGCGCGGCCAGCGGCTCACAGAGTTGCTGCGCCAGCCGCAGTATTCGCCGTACCCGGTGGCGGAACAGGTGATTTCGGTCTGGGCGGGCACCAACGGGCACTTCGACGATGTGCCGGTTGCCGACGTGCTGCGCTTCGAGCATGAACTGCTGGACTACCTGAAGCGGAACACGAAGGTGCTGACCACCATCGCCGAGACGGGCCAATGGGATGACGACATCGCTGCGACGGTGGCCGACAGCATCAACCAGTTCAAGGCGCAGTTCATTACCAGCGAAGGCAAGCCGCTCGTCTCCGGAGAGGCCGAAAACACGGCCATCGAGGAAGACAAGCTGGCCAACGAGCAGATCGTGGTAAGGAAGCGCTGAGCAATGCCCAAGTCCCGAGAAGGAGACCGCGATGGCCGCTAGCTTGCGGGAACTGCGCCAGCGGCGCAACTCCGTGATGGCGACGAAGAAGATCACCAAAGCCATGGAGTTGATCGCTTCGTCGCGGATCATCAAGGCGCAGCGGGCCGCGGCGCGGGCTTTGCCGTTCACACACGAGTTGAACCGGGCGGTCTCGGCGGTCGCGACATATTCCCGTGCGGACCACCCGCTGACGAAGCACTCCACCGAAGAGGTCAAGAAGGTCGCGGTCTTCTTCATCACCTCGGACCGGGGCATGAACGGCGCCTATTCATCCAACGCGATCAAGGCGGCCGACCGGATGATCCGGCGCTTGCTGGACGAGGGCAAGGAGCCTTACCGCTACGTGGTGGGGCGCAAAGGCGTCAGCTACCTGAACTTCCGCCAACTGCCCATCGAGGCGCATTGGGAGGGCTTCTCCGACGCTCCGCGCTACGAAAACGCGGTGGAGATCGCCGACCGCTTGGTGGCCGACTTCCTCGCCGAAGACGGCGTTGACGAGATCTGGGCGGTCTACACCCGCATGGAGTCGATGATCTCCCAGGTGCCGCGGGTGCGGCGCATCCTGCCACTGGAAGTGGTCGAGGGCGTCCACGACCCCGACGTGCATGAGTTGGTCCCGCTGTACGAGTTCGAGCCCGATCCGGAGACGGTGTTGGACGCCCTGCTGCCGCTCTACGTGCGTTCGCGTATCTGGTTCTACCTGCTGCAGTCGGCCGCTTCGCAGTTGGCCAGCCAGCAGCGCGCCATGAAATCCGCCACCGACAACGCCCAACAGTTGGTGGAAAAACTCACCCTGCAGGCCAACCAGGCCCGGCAGGCCCAAATCACCCAAGAAATCAGCGAGATCGTCGGCGGCGCAGGCGCGCTGGCGGAACAGAACTAGGAGCCGAGTATGACTGTGACTGTGGAAGCACCTGTGCTGGCGGACGGGCGGGTAGCCCGCGTCATCGGCCCGGTGGTGGACGTGGAGTTCCCCGCCGAGGCGATGCCGGATCTGCAGACCGCGTTGCTCGTCGACATCGAGACCGATGGCAATACGCGCACGATCACGCTCGAAGTCGAGTTGCACATCGGCGACAACACCGTGCGGGCCATCTCGCTCAAGCCGACGGACGGCATGCGGCGCGGCGCGAAGGTGCGCAACACCGGCAAGCCGATCTCGGTGCCGGTCGGCGCCGTCACCAAGGGCCGGGTGTGGAACGTTACCGGCGAGTGCCTCAACGAGGACATTTCCCAAATCAAGATCGACGAGCGGTGGGCCATCCACCGCCCGGCCCCGGCGTTCGACTCGTTGGAGCCCAAGACGCAGATGCTGGAGACCGGCATCAAGGTGCTCGACTTGCTCACGCCGTATGTGCAGGGCGGCAAGATCGGCCTGTTCGGCGGCGCGGGCGTGGGCAAGACGGTGCTCATCCAAGAGATGATCTACCGCATCGCCCACAACTTCGGTGGCACCTCGGTGTTTGCTGGCGTGGGGGAGCGCACCCGCGAGGGCAACGACCTGATCCACGAGATGATCGAGGCGGGCGTCATGAAGGACACCGCGCTGGTGTTCGGCCAGATGGACGAGCCGCCGGGCACTCGCCTGCGGGTGGCTCTGTCGGCGCTGACGATGGCTGAGTACTTCCGCGATGTCGAAAACCAGGACGTGCTGCTGTTCATCGACAACATTTTCCGCTTCACCCAAGCCGGTTCTGAGGTTTCCACGCTGCTGGGCCGCATGCCTTCGGCGGTGGGCTACCAGCCGAACTTGGCCGACGAGATGGGCCAGTTGCAGGAGCGCATCACTTCGACGCGCGGCCACTCCATCACCTCGATGCAGGCGATCTACGTGCCCGCCGACGACTACACCGACCCGGCCCCGGCCACGACGTTCGCCCACTTGGACGCCACCACCGAACTCTCGCGCGACATCGCCAGCCGCGGTCTGTATCCGGCGGTCGATCCGCTGAGCTCCACCTCGCGCATCCTGGATCCGCAGTTCATCGGACAGGACCACTACGACACGGCGATCCGCGTGAAGCAGATCCTGCAGCGCAACAAGGAGTTGCAGGACATCATCGCGATCCTGGGCGTGGACGAGCTTTCCGAGGAAGACAAGATCATCGTGGCCCGCGCGCGCCGCATCCAGCAGTTCCTGTCGCAGAACACTTACATGGCCGAGAAGTTCACCAACGTTCCCGGCTCGACGGTGCCGCTCAAGGACACCATCGAATCGTTCAAGATGATCTGCGACGGCGCGGTCGACCACATCGCCGAGCAGGCGTTCTTCAACGTGGGCGGCATGGACATGGTCATGGCGAACTGGGACAAGATCCAGAAGGAAAACTGACATGGAGACCATCCGCGTCGAGGTCGTCGCCGCCGAAGGGATCGCCTGGGAGGGCGAGGCCCAGTCGGTCATCGCGCGCACGACCGAGGGCGATGTGGGCATCATGGCCAAGCACGAGCCTTTCCTGGCGGCCCTGGTGCCGTGCGCCGCCGAAGTGCTCACCGAAGACGGCCGGCGCGAAATCGTCGCCGTGGATGGCGGTTTCATTTCCGTGGCGGACAACCGCGTCTCGCTTCTGGCGGGGTATGCTCGCGTTGCCGGAGAAATTGACCAGGCGGCCGCCGAACGCGAGTTGGCCGCTTTGGAGAAACAGATCGAAGGCAGCGAGGTGGACGACGAGACGCGTGCTCGTTTCCACCGCGCTCAGGCGCAAGTCAAGGCCGCACAGTTGGCGGCCTCCGAACACAGATAGGCCGACGCGATGGATTGGTTGCTTCCGCTGACCGAGACCATCGCAATTATCCTGGCCATCGCCGTCGTATTGCCCCTGGCTTGGCTGTTCATCCGCCGCCGCTGGCTTTCTCGCCGCGGCGGCCTTTTTGATTGTTGCTTGCGTTTGTATGACGAGACTCCGGGTGCCGGCTGGGTGCTCGGAGTCGCGCGTTATAAGGGCGAGCATTTGCAGTGGTTCCGGACGTTCTCGCTGGCGATGCGGCCCAGGAAGGTCTTCGACCGGTCCACGGTCTCCGCCGGTGCGCAGCGCGAACCCGATCCCGGCGAGGCCGCCCTGCTGATGAACGACATGCGGATCATAGAACTGCGCCGCGTCGACGGCCGCGCCTGGGAGCTGTCCATGGGTGTGGAGTCGATGACCGGCCTGCTGAGCTGGTTGGACGCCGCACCGCCGGTGGAGGCGCCGGGGCTATAGCCACCCCACAAAGTGTCCTCCTTCCGCTGCGCTCCAGTCCGGTACTTTGCGGGGTGGTGTTCCGGGATCTCGGACGTAGTCCGTGTGCCCTGGCAAGGGCACGCCTGCGGCGCGCATGGGACTTCGTCCCAAGATGCCGGAACAAGTCCGGCATGACGGGTGGGGTGTGCCGGGAACGAGTTCGGCATGACGGGGTGGGCAATGCTCTAGCCCATGTTTCGTACTTGTTACGGGAATCTATTCGTAACAACTGACCCATTAAGGCTTCGTTGATCGCATATTGCGTTGCCATTACCGGATTCGGGGATTTGTTGCTCTCTCGTGACACTTGGGCGAAGAGGCGATTAAGTAAACGGTTCCGTAGGTTTCCGGCTCCATAATCGTGTCGTTGCATCCCCCCAAGGAAGGCGAAATGAGCGAAAACGACGCACATGATCACACCCACGAAGATGGGCACACCCACGACCACGACCACCACCACGACTGGGGTGAGGGATACTGGCCGCAACCCCTGCGGTTGGGCAAGGGACTCGCCGAGCACGGCGCGGTAGACCTGCTCAATGAGAACCGCAAACCCGGCCCCTTTTACGTCAATCGCAAAGGCGAAGGCGGTTTCTCCGGGATCCAGACTTTCGGCAAGCTCCCCGTCTGCCTGACTCCCGAAGACCTGATCGCGGGTAAGATCGACGTCGCGGTCTGCGGCGTGCCCTGGGATGCGACGGCGACGGGCCGTTCCGGCACCAACCATGGCCCCATGTACATCCGGCAATGCGATTATGTCGGCAATTCCCGCAATGCGATGCCGCACCTCGACGTGCGGGTGGACGCGTTCACCGACCTGAATATGTGCGATTTCGGCGATTCGCCGATCCGGGTCGGGAACACGTATGAGACATTCGAGCAGATCCGCAAATTCGTGGGCGCGATCGTCGAGACAAAAGCCATCCCGATCATCATCGGCGGCGACCACTCGATCACCTGGCCCTGCGCGACGGCGGTGGCCGACTATTACGGATACGGCAAGGTGGGCATCGTCCACTTCGACGCGCACGCCGACACCGGCGACGACATGCCCGGTTCGCTCGCCTCCCACGGCACCCCGATGCGCAAGCTGATCGAATCCGGCGCGGTACCCGGCAAGAACTTCGTCCAAGTCGGCCTGCGCGGCTACTGGCCCGACCAGCCGGTCATCGACTGGATGAAGGAAAACCAGATGCGCACGCACTTCATGGCCGAGATCAACCACCGCGGCTTCGACAAGGTGTTGGAGCAGGCCGTGGACGAGGCGCTCGACCAAGCCGACCACCTGTACATCTCCCTGGACATCGACGTGGTGGATCCGGCCTACGCCCCGGGCACCGGCACCCCGGAGCCGGGCGGCATAACGTCCGTCAACATCCTCACCGCGATCCGGCGCCTGGCCGCCGAGGTGGGCATCGTCGCCATGGACCTGGTTGAAGTCTCGCCGCCGTACGACGACAAGGGGGAAATCACTTCACTGCTTGCCAACCGGGCCATCCGGGAGGCGATGACGGGCATCGCGATGCGCCGCCGCGGGATCACCGATCCCAACTACGTCCATCCCGACGCGTTGGGCCCGGGGGTTTCCCGCGCACTGCGTTCCACGAACGACTGAACCAGAAATCTATAAGGAGTAACTCGAATGAACACCAAATTGGCCAAGCTCTGTACGGCGTTCGCGACCGTGGCGGCCCTCGTCCTCGCCGCGGGTTGCGGCGGCCAAACCCCGACGACCACCGGTTCCGCGGCGGAATCCGCAGGCGCCGGCGGCGAAGCCAAGACGTCGCTGACCTTCCCGTTGTTCAACGACATCGGCCAGCCGGCCGACCCGGACATCTACTATTCCGGCAATGGCCTGATGATCCTCACCAACACCTATGAGGGCCTGGTCAAGTACGCCTCCGGCAACCACACGACCGCCGAGATCGTCCCGTCTCTGGCGACGGAATGGTCCTATAACGACGATTTCACCGAGTTCACGTTCAAACTGCGCGAAGGCGTCAAGTTCCACGACGGTACCGATTTCACCTCCGCCGCCGTGGAAGCGTCGTTCGAGCGGCGTCGCGCCGTGGACGGCGGGCCGGCATACATGGTCGCGGACGTCATCGGCTATGACACGCCGGACGACTACACCGTCACCGTGAAGCTCAGCAAGCCGAACTCGGCCTTCCTCGACTTCATGGCCTCCCCATATGGGCCGCGCATAATCTCTCCGACGGTGATCGCCGCCAACGCCGCCGACAACGCGCAGGCGTACATCGCCGCGCAGTCCGCCGGCACGGGGCCCTACAAGATGACAATCGCGGAGGCGGACATCCGCTACCAGATCGAGTACTTCGAAGACTACTGGGGCGAGACTGAGCCGCAGTACAAGACGCTGACGTTGAAGGTCTTCTCGGACACGGCGTCCATGGAGTTGGGCTTGGAGTCCGGTGAACTCGACGCTATCGTCGGCGCGGTGCCGTCCGCGTCCCAGGAACGCTTCGTGACCCACGAGACGCTGAAGGGCTACCAGTTGCCCACCTTCCAGGTCGGCATGGTCTACATGAACCCGAACCGCGACTTCTTCAACACCAAGGAGATGCGCCAGGCGTTCTACAACGCGGTCGATTGGGCGAACATCATTCAGACGGTTGAGCCGTACAAGTCGCAGTTGGCCACCACGGCCTATTCGCTGGGCGCGGTCGAGGGCGACTCGATCACCATCACGCATGATCCCGCGCCCTTCGAAGCGCTCGTCGCCGCGCTGCCCGCGGGGACTAAGGTGGCCATCGGCTACAACGCCAGTTCCGACGACGACGCCGCCATCTCGAATATCATCGCGGCCCAGTTGCAGGCGCTCGGCCTGCAGGCGGAAGCGTCGGCACACAAGACGGCGGAGATCTTCGGCGACTGGCCGGTGAACCCCGCCAACGCCCCGGACCTGATGGTCAACTCGGGCACTTGGCCGGACGCGAACAACGGCTACCTCTTCGGGCACGTGTTCTGGGATCTCGACGGCGGGCTCAACTTCCTGGGCTGCGCGGACGACGCCCTGACGGCCGCGCTGGCCAAGGCACTTGAATCCGGCGATCCGGCGGACTATGTCGCGGCCGGGAAGATCGACCGCGACGTGATGTGCACGCCGACCTGGGCGCAGACCAAGGACTTCATCGTCGCCCAGCCGTGGCTGGGAGGCATCGAAGAGTCCCATTCGATGGCTGAGCCGTACGCGTTGGACATCCTGACCCTGACCTATGCGGGGTAACGCGACGTGAGCGACCATCACGACCACGATCACGGTGACCACAGCCACCACCATGATTGGGGCCCTGGCTACTGGCCCCAGCCACACCGGCTGGGGCAGGGCTTGGCCGGGCACGGCGCCGTCGACCTGCTCAACACCGATCGCGCGCCGGGGCCGTTCTTCGCGAACCGCAAGGGCGAGGGAGGTTTCCATGGCATCCAGACCTTCGGGAAGCTGCCCATCTGCCTGACCGAGGAGGACTTGGTCGCGGGCAAGATCGACGTGGCGGTGTGTGGCGTCCCCTGGGACGCCACCGCCACCGGCCGCTCCGGAACGAACCACGGGCCGATGTATGTGCGTTCGTGTGATTACAAGGGCTTTGGGCGGGCGCTGCTGCACAACCACGTGCGGGTGGATGCCTTCCAGGACTTGAACATGTGCGACTTCGGCGATTCGCCGATCCTGGTGGGCAATACCTGGGGCACCTTCGACGCCGTGCGGAAATTCGTCGGAGTGATCGTGAAGACCGGTGCGATCCCGATCATCATCGGCGGCGACCACTCGATCACCTGGCCCTGCGCGACGGCTGTGGCGGACCATTTCGGATACGGCAAGGTGGGCATCGTCCACTTCGACGCCCACGCCGACACCCGGGAGGATTCGCCGGGCTCCCTGGCTGGGCACGGCACGCCGATGCGGAAGCTGATCGAGTCGGGCGCCGTGCCGGGCAAGAACTTCGTCCAAGTCGGCCTGCGCGGCTACTGGCCCGACCAGCCCGCGGTCGAGTGGATGCAAGCGCACCAGATGCGGTCGCACTTCATGGCGGAGATCAACCACCGGGGTTTTGACTCCGTGTTGGAACGGGCCGTCGACGAGGCGCTCGACCAGGCCGACCACCTGTACATCTCGCTGGACATAGACGTTGTCGATCCGGCATTTGCGCCCGGGACCGGCACGCCCGAGCCCGGCGGAATCACCAGCAATGACATTTTGAAAGCCATCCGCCGGCTGTCTGCGGAGGTGGGCATCGTGGCGATGGACCTGGTGGAGGTCTCCCCGCCGTACGACGCCAAAGGGGAGATCACCTCGCTGCTCGCCAACCGCGCTATTCGGGAGGCGATGACGGGTATCGCGATGCGGCGGCGGGGTCTCACCCAGCCCGACTATCTGGATCCGGAAGCTGTCGGCACGGGCGTCTCGCGGGCGCTGCGGACGACCGCGGATTGAGAGGCGGGCGTGCACGCAGGGAAGAAACCAGGTTTCCCGCCGGCGTTCTGGTTCTTGGCCGGCGCCCATTTCATCGCGTGGATCGGCCGTTTCGTCACCCCGTTTCTGACGGTGACGCTGACGGAGTCGATGGGGTTCCCCACGGCGGTGGCGGGGATCGTGGTGGGCTGTTACGGCGCGGGGGTGCTGGCGGCCAACTTCATCGGCGGCATGCTGACCGACCGGTTGGGCGGCAAGCCGGTGCTGGTCGCGTCCTTCTTTCTCGCGGCCGCCGCGCTGTGCCTGATCCCGCTGGGCACCCAGCCGGTCCAGGTGGGGGTGGCCCTGGTTTGCTTCGGCGTGTTCAACGGAGCGTCCAATCCCGCCGTGAACACCCTCGCGGCGGACATGGTGGACTCCAACCGGCGCGTGTCGGCATTTGCCGCCTTGACCTGGGCCATGAACCTGGGCTACGCCATCGGACCGGTCCTGGGCGGATTCCTGTCCGAATACGCCTATTGGACGATGTTCGCCACCGCGGCCTGCCTGATGGTGACCGCGGGTACTTTCGTGTGGATCTTCGTGAAGCCGCCACCCAGCGAGTTCGCCCAGGAGCGCAAAGCCGCGGGAGTGAGCCTGTTGCCGGTTTTCAGCGACAAGGTGTTCATGATCTTCGTCGCCACCATGGCGCTGTATTCGATCGTCTACATGCAGTCCACCACGTCGCTCCCGCTGGTGATGACCGGCCAGGGTTTCAGCCTGAAGGAATACGGCTACCTGATCTCGCTGAACGGGGCGCTGCTGTGCTTCTTGCAGCCGCTGACGTTGAAGCTGCTGCGGATCACGCCGCGCAAAGTGATGATAATGGCCACACTCTGCTTCACCACGGCGGGCCTGATCGTGCAGGCCTACGCCGTGTCGTTGCCCGCCTACGCCGCCGCGGTGTGCCTTTGGACATTCGGAGAACTGGGCCTGCATCCGACCTGCCAGACCATCGCCGTGGACTTGGCTCCGGCGGTCATGCGCGGGCGCTACCAAGGCATTTACGGGCTCAACTGGTCGATGGGCCTCACATTTGCCCCCATGGTGGGCAGCGCGCTGCTGGAAGCCACCGACCGTGTCGTGCTTTGGTGGGCGGCCGCCGCGGCCTGCGTGTCGGTGGCCGTGATCATGACGTTGACCGCCCGTGGCCGCGAGGTCCGCATCAAGCAGGTCGCCCTGGCGGAGGGCCGAAATCGCAGTGACTGCGACGACAAGGAAGGAGCGAACGCATGAGTGTCGCCGTATTGCCCGAAATCGCGGAAGCCGAAAGCCCAGCGGGCCCGCTGGTGGCGCAGCTGAAGGGGCTGGTCGTGTCCCTGGAACGCCGCGGTGTGCGGTCCGAGATCCTGCATGGCGTGGACTTGGACATCGCCAAAGGCGAGATTCTGGGCGTGGTGGGCCAGTCCGGCTCCGGCAAGTCGGTGCTCGCAACGACGTTGTTGGGCCTGCTCCCGGCCAGTTCCAAGCCGATCATCGAAGGTGCGGCGCTGGTGGGCGAGGTGGACATGGCGCACGCCTCCGAAGCGGTGCGCAGACAGGTGCGCCGTGAGCACTTGGGTGCCGTGTTCCAGAACCCGATGACGTCTTTGAACCCCACGATGCGGGTGGGCAAACAAGTCGCCGAAGCCGCTTGGACCAAGGACGCCGAGGAAGCGATCACGCTGATGAACCGCGTGGCCATCCCGCAGCCGGCGGAGCGGCTCAGTTCGTTCCCGCACCAACTCTCGGGCGGGCTACGGCAGCGGGTGATGGTGGCCATGGCCATCGCCGACAATCCCGATCTGATCATCGCAGACGAGCCGACGACGGCCCTCGACACGACCGTCCAGGCGCAGGTGTTGGCCACGCTGAAAGGCATGCGCGACACCATCGGGTGCTCCATAATCCTCATCACCCACGACCTGGGCGTGGCCGCGCAGGTGGCGGACCGCATCGCCGTAATCTATTCCGGCTCCATCGTGGAGTTGGGCACGTCACGCCAGGTGCTGGAAGAGCCGCAGCATGAGTACACAAAGGGCCTGCTGGCCAGCCGGCTGACGCTGACCACCAAGAAGCCGCCTTCGCGCGCGCCTAAGCCTGTGGCTGAGGTTGACACCACGGGGATGTCTGCGAAAGCGGCCCAGAAGGCGCTGGAGCAGGCGCGCGCCAAGCTGCGCCGCCCCATAGTGGAAATGGTCGACCTGACGTGCACATTCAAGGTGAAGGGCCCGGCCGGGCGCCTGGTGGACCTGAATGCCTTGCGGGGCGTGACCACGCGCGTCTACGACGGCCAGTCGATGGCGATCGTGGGGGAGTCCGGCTCCGGCAAATCGACGCTGCTGCGGGCTGTGGCCGGGCTGGAGACGAAGATCGGCGGCGACCTGATCAAACCGGCCCAGGCGGAGATCCAAATGGTCTTCCAGGACGCCGGGGCTTCGCTCACGCCATGGCTGCGGACGGAGTCGATTCTGCGCGAGCGCCTGCGCGGGATCGGGCGCGAGCAGCAGGACCGGATGATCGCGGAAACGCTGGAACGGGTGGGCTTGCCGCAAGAGATCATGCACGCTCGGCCCAAGGAGATGTCCGGTGGACAGTGCCAGCGGGTCGCCTTGGCCCGCGCCACGATCATTCCGCCCAAAGTGCTGCTCTGCGACGAACCGACGAGCGCCTTGGACGTCACGCTGGCCGGCATCATTTTGAACCTGATCCGCGACCTGCAAAGCGAACTGAACATGACAGTAATGTTCGTAACCCACGACTTGGCCGTGGCCCGGTTCGTCGCTGACCGGATCGCGGTGATGTATTTGGGCCGCCTGGTGGAGGTGGGGCCGGTCGAAGAGGTCACCCGCAATCCGCGCCACCCCTATACGCGGGCGCTGCTGGAGGCCGTGCCCGGCGCGGGCATCAAGCTGGCCACAGTCAGAGGCGAGGCGCCCAGCCCGGTGAATCCGCCCACCGGCTGCGCCTATCACCCGCGCTGCGTGTTCGCCAGGCCAGAATGCGCCGCCGGTGACATCGGCACCGTGTTGGCCCGGGTCTCCGACGAGCAGCACGGCCCGTTGGTGCACGAGGTGGCTTGTCCGCACTACGCCGACTTGAAGCCAATGGAGGTGGTGAAATGACTGCGGTAGCCGTTGCCCCGCGCTCGGGATGGGCGTCGAGCGTGTTGCGATTGCGCGCCGGGGATTCGCTGGTGTCGAGTTGGGCGGCCGTTGGCCTGTTCTTCCTGCTGACGGTGTTCGCTTTGGCCGCGCGGGCAATCGCCCCGTTCGACGCAGTGCAGCCCACTGGCGGCCCGCGCCTGGGCATCATGGTGCAGGGGCACATCTTGGGCACGGACCAGGTGGGGCGCGACCTGCTGTCGCGCATCCTGCTGGGCCTGCAGACAAGTTGGCTGACCGCCTTGCTCATCGTGGCGATCGGGCTGTTCATCGGGATGGTCATCGGTACCACGGCGGGCACGTTCGGCGGCTGGGTGGACACGCTCCTCATGCGCGTCACGGACATGTTCTTGTCGCTCCCGTCAACGTTGGTGGCGGTCGCCGTGGCCGCGTCGCTCGGCCCGTCGCTGGTCAATACGGTCATTGCGATCTCGATCGTGTGGTGGCCCTATTACGCGCGCATCATCCGCGGCGAGATTCGCTCTTGGGCGGCGCGTCCGCACGTGGAAGCGGCCCGGATGGCGGGGGTCAGCTGGCCCCGGATCATGGTGAAACACCTGATCCCAGGTGTGATCCCGACCGCCATCGTCACGGCCAGCCTCGACGTGGGCGCGGTGGTGCTCACCTTGGCGTCGCTCTCCTTCTTGGGCCTCGGCCAGCCCGCGCCGGCCCCGGAGTTGGGCGCCGACACGGCGAAGTCGCTGGTCGAACTGCTCAGTTCGTGGTGGATCCCCGTGCTTCCCGGCGTGGCGGTGATGATCTTGAGCCTCACCGCGAATCTGGCCGGGGACGGCATCCGCAAGATTTTCCAGGCGAAAGGGTGATGGGATGAACCAGTTGCTGTGGAAGAAGATCGGGCTGCGGCTGGCCACGCTCGTCGGCATCCTGTTCACATTGACGATTCTGCTGTTCGTGCTGGAGGAGATCTCGGGATTCGACCCGGCGGCGGTGAAAGTGGGGGCGAACGCATCGCCTGAGGCCATTCAGGCCGAACGGGAGCGCATGGGCCTCAACGACCCGATCCTGGTGCGCTACGTGCGCTACATCGGCGGCGTCGTACAGGGCGACCTCGGGACGTCCTACCGCACGGTCCACGCCATCACGGACGACATAGCCATGTACTTGCCGGCCTCGATCGAAATCGTCGGCTTCGCATTTGTGCTGGCCGTGCTGGGGGCGTCGTTCTTCGCCATTTCGTCGCAGTTGCGGTGGCCGGGCACCTCGCTGGTGCGCGGCGCGATGTTCGTCGCGTACACCACGCCGGGCTTCCTGCTGGCGCTGTTCGGCATCTTGCTCTTCTACCGGACTTGGAAGGTGTTCCCGGCTTCCGGGCGGATCAGCGACCCGGACGCGCTGAACGGGCCCACGGGATTCTTCACCATCGACGCATTGTTGGCGGGGCGGCCAGACCTGTTCGCCGACGTCGTCTCACACCTGGTGCTGCCGGGGATCGCGTTGGCGGCCATACCCGCGGTCGCCATCGGGCGCGTGCTGCGCTCCTCGTTGTCGCAGACGATCACCTCCGACTACATTCGCACGGCTCAGATGAAGGGACTCAGCGAATGGCGCGTCTTGACCCGCCACGTGGTGCGGAACTCGCTGCCCGCCACGCTGTCCATGCTGGGCCTGCAAGTGGGCTTCATGTTCTCCGGCCTGATCGTGGTGGAGAAGGTGTTCTCTTACCCGGGGATCGGCCTGTATATGGCAAACGCCCTGGGCGTGGCCGATTTCCCGGCTATCTCCGGCGGCACGCTGGTGCTGGGCACCATCTACGTGGTTTCCAACACGGTGGTGGACTTCCTGCAATCCGCCGCTGACCCGAGGGTGGAGTTGGCCTAGGTCCAGCGCTTCGGCGGCCAGCCGCTAGGCTGGTCCCATGGTCAATCTGACGCGGATCTACACGCGCACTGGCGACGAGGGGCAGACGACGCTGTCAGACATGTCCCGCACGGCGAAGACGGATCCCCGCGTGGAGGCGTACGGGGCGGTTGACGAGGCCAACTCGTTGGTGGGGCTGGTGTTGGCGCAGGCGGATTTGCCGGCAGTTGTCGCCGAAGCGCTCAGCCACGTGCAGAACGAGTTGTTCGACGTGGGCACGGACTTGTCCAATCCCTATCCAGGTGACGCGGGATCGCTGCGCGTCATCCAGGATTCGGTGGACCGCCTGGAGGACTGGTGCGATGAGTTGTCGGCCGGGCTGCCCGAGTTGCGTTCGTTCGTGCTCCCCGGCGGCAGCCAAACCGCCGCGACGCTGCATGTGGCCCGCGCCGTGGTGCGTCGGGCGGAGCGGGAGGCTTGGCGTGTCGGCGAAGACCAGCCGGGCACCGTCAACCCCTTGGCGATCAAGTATTTGAACCGGCTCTCCGACTTGCTGTTCGTCGCCGCGCGCATGGCCGCCCAACAGGCCGGGGAAGTGCTGTGGATCCCCGGCAAGGACCGCGAGACGCTGACATCCCGGGCCGCCCGGCAGCGCGAGCGGATTAGCCAGCAGCAGCAGAAACTTCAGACCTGAACGTTCTGGGTCCCGGATCCGGTGAGTCGGTTCCGGGCAGACTTGTGCGGCGATGGCAAGCTATTACACGTGAAGAAACTGATTGCTCTGATATTCGCAGCCGGGCTGCTGGCCGGTTGTACCCCCGGAAACTCCACGGACGGCGATACCGCCGATCCCACCGAGCCCGCCAAGCCGGACAAGGTCAGTTGCGACTATCGGGAGACCGGGAACGCCGCGAAGGACGTCGAGCTGCCGAACGGCGTGGATGTGAATGCCAAGGGCACCGCGGTGATGACCTTGGAGTTGAACGACCTGCCCATCCAGTTGACGCTGGACCGCGAGCAGGCGCCGTGCACGGTGAACTCCTTCGAGTCGCTGGCCCAGCAGGGGTATTTCGACGGCACCAAGTGCCACCGGCTGGTGGATTCCGGCATCTACGTGCTGCAGTGCGGCGATCCGACTGCGACGGGCACGGGCGGCCCGGGTTACCAGTTCGACGACGAAACTGACGGCTTGACGGAGCAGTCGTACACCGCGGGGACCGTCGCGATGGCGAATGCTGGTCCGGCCACGAACGGGTCGCAGTTCTTTTTCGTTTTCGAGGATTCGCCGCTCAGCCCCGCCTACACGGTGTTCGCGCACATTGACGAGGCGGGCCTGAAGATCATTCAGGACATCGCCTTGGGCGGCACCGACGGGGCGAATGGCGACGGCGCGCCCATCCTGCCCGCCACCATCACTTCGGTCACGGGCGGCTGAGTCACAGGAATTCGCGCAGGGCGGCCACCAGCGCCGCTGGCTGGTCCGCGTGCACCCAATGCCCGGCGCCGGGAATCTCGACATGCCGGGTGTTGGGAAACAGCCGGTACATCGCGGTGTCGTGCTCCGGCAGGACGTAGTCGGAATCAGACCCGTTGATCCACAGCACCGGGCCCAAGTAGTTGGCCGCTCCCGGTTGCGGCCACCCGGCGATGTCGTCCAGCGCATTGGACAGCAACTCCACGTTGGGTTGCCAGCCCCAGGCGCCGGAACGCTGCCGCAAGTTCTGCAGCACCAGAGCGCGCACTTCGGCCCGCGGTATCCGGTCGCGCAGCATGGCGTCCGCGTCCGCTCGGGTCAAGATGGCGGCCAAGTCAACCGCGGCGACCGCCTCCAGCACCGGGTCGAAATTGGCCACGCCCTCAGAAATGTCGGGCGAGATGTCGACGACCACCAGTTTGCGCATCAACTCCGGGTGCCGCAGCGCTACGAGCATCGCCACTTTGCCGCCCATCGAATGCCCCACCAAGGTGATGCGCCGCCCGGCCAGCATTTCGCGCAGCGTGGCCGCGACTTCGTCGGCCATGGCCACGTAGCCGAACTCGCGCGTCCAAGCGCTGGCGCCGTGGTTGGGCAGGTCTATGAGCACGCCGGGAAAGCCCGCGGCGGCGAGTGTCTTGGCGATGGACGCCCAGTTGCGCCCGCGGCCCAGCAACCCGTGCAGGTAGGCGATGCGCGGCGGTGCTTCGCCGACGAGTTCGGTGTGGATCATGGCCTGCGGTTCCAGCAAGCGGTGTGCCAGTGGCGGCGTTCGGCGACCGGCGACGTGGAGCCGATCGAAGGTTCCACGGGCCACGCGACCAAGTGAGCTTGGCCGCGCGGGATTGTTTGCTGGCAGCCGGGGCAGATGTAGGGCTTCACGGCGCGGTCCGCGGACATGTTGTTGACCAGCCAGCGGCCGTCTGCCTTCACCTGCGTGGCCGCGAAACTGTCCAGGATCGGACGCGGTGCCCGCAGGTGCTTGGAAGGACGTCTGGCCACTGCAGGATCGTACCCCACCCGGCGCGCTATCGTATGCCCCATGCGCTTGCTGATCGCCGAATGCCAGGTGGACTACGCCGGGCGGCTGTCGGCGCACCTGCCCTGGGCCAAACGGCTGATCATGGTCAAAGCAGACGGCTCCGTTTCCGTGCACGCGGACGACCGCGCCTACAAGCCGCTGAACTGGATGAGCGCACCCTGCACCTTGGCCGTGTCGCAGCCGGATGCCGATGACCCGCCGCAGGCGACGGCCGTCTGGGAAGTCTCCAACGGCGCCGACACGCTGCGGATCCTGCTGGGGGAAGTCGCGGCCGACGACTCCCACGAGTTGGGCGTGGATCCGGGCCTGACCAAAGATGGCGTGGAGGCGCACCTGCAAGCCCTGTTGGCCGAGAACCCCAGCACCTTCGGCCCCGGCTGGCAACTGGTCCAGCGCGAATACCTGACTCCCATCGGCCCTGTCGACCTGCTGCTGCGCGACGCCATGGGCGCCTACGTGGCGGTGGAGGTCAAACGCCGCGGCGAAATCGACGGCGTGGAACAACTGGGCCGCTACCTGGAACTGATGAACGCCGATCCGCTGCTGGCCCCAGTGCGCGGCGTCTTCGCCGCCCAACTCATCAAGCCCCAAGCCAAGACCCTGGCCGGCACCCGCGGCATCGAGTGTGTATTGGTGGACTACGACGCCCTGCGCGGCCTGGACAACGCCGAAGACCGGCTGTTCTGAGTGGCCCAAGAAGTGCCCTCAGATCGGTCATCCCGGACCTGTTCCGGGATCTGGGACGCAGCCCGGTTGTTGGTGGGCTGGGACCGCACTGCGTGCGAGATCCCGATCTCGTCATCCCGGGCTTGTTCCGGGATCTCGGACGTAGTCCGTGTGCCCGTTAGGGCACCCCTGCGGGGTGCATGGGACTTCGTCCCAAGATCCCGGAACAAGTCCGGGATGACCGGGTGGGGTTTGATCCCGGAACCCACCCCGCAAAGTTCTTCGATACTTTGCTCGGACCCCGGAACCCACCCCGCAAAGTTCTTCGATACTTTGCGGGGACCCCGGAACCCACCCCGCAAAGTTCTTCGATACTTTGCGGGGACCCCGGAACGAGTCCGGGATGACGGCGCTGGGGGCTTAGTCGGTGCCCAGGTAGGCCTCGACGACGCGGGGGTCCTTGGCGAGTTCGGAGGCTGGGCCGGAGAGCGTGACTGAGCCGGTTTCCAGGACGTAGGCGCGGTTGGCGATGCGCAGGGCGGCCTTGGCGTTCTGCTCGACGATCAGGACGGTTGTGCCGGTGGCGTTGACCTGGTTGATGATGTTCATCACTTCGCGGACCATCAGCGGGGCCAGGCCCATGCTGGGCTCGTCAAGCAGCAGGAGTTGCGGCTCGGAGATTAGGGCGCGGCCGATGGCCAGCATCTGCTGTTCGCCGCCGGACAGCGTGCCGCCCTCTTGGTTGCGGCGCTCCTTGAGGCGGGGCATCATGTCGTAGACCATGTCGATGCGCTGGGCGATCAGCTTCGTGTTCGAGACTCGGTAGCCGCCCAGCAGCAAGTTCTCCTCGACTTTCATGGTCGAGAAAATGCGCCGTCCTTCCGGCACCTGCACGATGCCGCGCGCCACCAGGTCGTGCGGGGGCACTTTGGCCAAGTCTTCGCCCTGCCAGGTGACCGTGCCCGCGGTAGGCCGCAAGATGCCCGAGAGCATGTTCAGCGTGGTGGACTTGCCGGCGCCGTTGTTGCCGAGCAGAGAGACGATCTCGCCCTGGTCCACGCCGAAGGACAGGCCGCGCAGCGCCTGAATGCGCCCGTAATGGACGTCGACTCCGGAGACTTCCAGCCAACTCATTCGGCGTCCTCCTCGTCTTCGTCGGTGCCCAGATACGCCTCGACGACGAGCGGGTCGTTGCGGATCTCGTCCGGCGTCCCGTCGGCGATCTCTTTGCCGTAGTTGAGCACGATGATGCGTTCGGAGATGTCCATCACCAAGCCCATGTCGTGTTCGATCAGCACGATCGAAATGCCGAGCGCCTGGATGCGGCGGATCAGCTCGATCAGGCCCTGCTTCTCGGAATGGTTCAACCCGGCGGCAGGCTCATCGAGCATCAGCACGCGCGGCTTGGTCATCAACGCGCGGGCGATCTCCACGCGGCGCTGTTCACCATAGGGGAGCGCGGTCACATACATGCTGGTGTCGCCCTTGAAGCCGACGAAATCGAGCCAGTAGCGCGCGTCATCCTCGCACTCGCGCTCGGACTTGCCGTACGCCGGCGTGTGCAGCAGCGCGTCGAACCAGTGCTGCTTCATCCGGTAGTGCGCGCCCGTCTTGACGTTGTCCAGGATGGACATCTCCTTGAACAGGCGCAGGTTCTGGAAAGTGCGCGCCATGCCCATCTTGGTGATCGTGGACGGCTGGCGGCGCAGGATCGACTGGCCCAGGAAGCGGATCGAGCCGGAGTTGGCCCGGTAGAAGCCGGAGATGCAGTTGAACGCGGACGTCTTGCCGGCCCCGTTCGGCCCGATGACGGAGACGATCTCGCCGGCGTGGACGCTCATGTTCAGGCCGTCGACGGCGACGACGCCGCCAAAGCGGAGCACCAGGTCGCGCACTTCCAGCAGCGTGTCGCGCGGAGTCTCACTCATAGGTGTCCTCCTCGGTCGCGATCAGGTCTTTCCCAGCTTTGGCCGCCTTGCGGGCCGTGAGCCATTTGTGGATCTTCTCCGAACTCCACGGCAGGATGTCGGTGGCCGGCCAGAACCCCTTCGGCCGGAACAACATCACCACCACGAGCAAGATGCCGAAGTAGAGGTAGCGGTTCTCCGCCCACTCGTAGTTGCGCAACAGGTTGGGCACCAGCGAGACGAACATCGCGCCCAGCACGACGCCCGGCGTGGATCCCATGCCTCCGATCACCACGGCCATCAAGATCAGCGCCGAGAACAAGAACTCGAACGACGTGGGCGCGATGGACAACTGCTGTGTGGCCGACAACTGCCCGGCCAGGCCCGCCCACACCGCGCCGATGATGTAGGCCGTGATCTTCGTGGTGTACGTGTTGATTCCCATGGCCTCGGCGGCGTCCTCGTCGTCGCGCACCGCCTTCCAAGCCCGGCCCAGGCGGCCGTTGGCCAGCCGCGAAATGCCGAAGACGCCCAACACCAAGGCGATCGTCGTCACGAAGTAGTAGAAGATGACCTGCTCGCGGATGAACATGCCGCCGATGTTGAGCCCGTCGGTGAAGCTCCACCCGCCGAACGACCACTGTTCGATGTTGGCCATGCCCGACGGGCCACGCACCATAGGCGAGCCGTCCGGGGCGTCGATAGTGAGGTTGCGGGCCGTCACCCGGATGATTTCGCCGAAACCGAGGGTGACGATGGCCAGATAGTCGGAGCGCAGCCGCAGCGTGGGGCCACCGATGATGATGCCGGCGATGATGCAGGCCACGACGACACCGGGCACTGCGGCCCATTGCGGGATGTGGAACGCCTGGGTGAGGATGCCACAGGTGTAGGCGCCGATCGCGTAGAAGGCGATATAGCCCAGATCCAGCAGCCCCGCGTAGCCGACGACCACATTCAGGCCCATGCCCAAGAAGACGTAGATCATGGCCTTGGTCATGAAGTCCATGGTCTTGGTGGAGTCGTCGATCAGCGGCAGCACGTAGACGAAGACGACGAACACGATAGCCAGGACGCGCAGCACGTTGCGGTCGTTCGTCCAGGCGGGCTGCTTCAGCGCGGGGGCGATAGTCGCGGACGCCATGTCACATCCTCTCCACGACGCGGTCGCCGAGAATGCCGGTGGGCCGCAGGGTGAGGAACAAGATCAGCAGGCCGAACGAGACGACGTCCTTCCAAGAGTCGTCGCCATTGCAGAAGTAGACGGTGGTGCGCTCGATCAGGCCCAAGGTCAGGCCCCCCAGCATCGCGCCGTACATATTGCCGATGCCGCCGATGACGGCCGCGGTGAAAGCCTTCAGCCCGAGCAGGAAGCCCATCATGAAGCCGATGGCGCCGTAGTACATTCCGAACATGACACCAGCCGCGCCCGCCAAGGCGGAGCCGATGAAGAAGACCAAGGAGATGGTGCGGTTGACGTCCACGCCCATCAGCGTCGAAGCCCGCTGGTCGAGGGCGATGGCGCGCATCGCGCGGCCCTGCCGGGTGCCGTTGATGTAGAAGCCCAGGCCGACCATCAACGCGATCGAGACGGCCATCAAGACCAGCCGCGATATCGTGATGGTGCCGTCGAAGATGGGGATGGAGCCGGCGCCCATCTGCGCCCATTGCGGCCACGTGATCGATTTGGAGCCCCAGAACTGCTTCACGCCGTACTCCAGCACGAACGACATGCCGACGGCGGTGATCAACAGGGATAATCGCGGCGCGCTGCGCAACGGCTTGTAGGCGACCGCCTCGATCAGGACGCCCGTGCCGCCGGTCAGGAACATGGACAAGATCAGCACTCCGAAAACGGCTACGATGCCGGCGCTCTGCAATCCCGGCACCGCTGTCAGCATCGTGAAGGCGATCATGGCGCCGAACATGAAGATGTCGCCGTGGGCGAAGTTGAGCAGCTTGATGATGCCGTACACCATGGAATAACCGAGCGCGATCAGCGCGTAGACGCAACCCAAAAAGAGCCCGTCGATCAGAACCTGGGTCATGCAGTCCTCATGTCATCGTTTGGCAGATTGTACGGCGAAGTGGCGAATGGCGTGTCCCAGCCCGTTTGTAGGCTGAGACACGCCATATCCGCCAGGCTCAGCTGGCCATGTCGTCGAACAGTTTGAAGGTGTTGTCCTCGGAGACCTTGACGATCACGAATGGGGACTTCTTGCGCGAGCCGTCCGCGTTGAAGGAGATCGGGCCGGTGAGGCCGTCGTACTCGATCTTGTGCAGCACAGCGTCGACCGCGTCCATTTCGACGGAGCCCGCTTCAGTCACGGCCTGCGCCCAGAGCTTGACCGAGTCGTAGGTCTGGATGACGTACGGGCCGGGCTCCTCGTTGCCGAACTTCGCCTTGTAGGTGCTGATGAAAGCGCCGCCGTCGTCGATCATGTCAGGCGTCACCGAGAAGGTGCCGTAGATGACCTCGGAGGCCTTCGGCTGGCCGACGGTGCTGCCGGTCAGGACGTCGACGGAGCCGTCTGCCACCAAGATGCCGCCGGAGTACCCGGCTTCCAGCGACTGCTTGATCAACAGGCCGGCCGCCTCGGCGTATCCGGTGAAGTAGAAGGAGTCGTGCTTCAGGATCTCCGCGACCTGCCCGGAAAAGTCCTTTTCCTTCGGGTTCAGCGAGATGGAGTCGATCGTGGCTCCGGCCTCTTTGGCGAACTGCTGGTAGTACGTCGAGACGCCCACCGAGTAGTCGGTCTTGTCGTCGATAACGAGCAGGCTCTTGTAGCCGTTCTTCTGTGTCCAGTCGTAGCCCATCTTGGCCTGGTCGGAACCGACGCCGTTGACCAAGAAGACGTTGTCGCGGGGGGTCTCCACGAGCGAGTTGGAGTTCGCGGCCGGGATGATCATGGGGATGTTGGCCTTGGAGAAGATGTCAATCGTGGGCAACGTCGCGCCGGAGCAGTAGCCGCCCATGGACACCACGATCTCTTCGGTGACCAGGTCGTTGGCGGCCGAGGTCGCCTGGCCTGCCTCGCAGGCGCTGTCGGAAGTCTTGATCTCGAGCTGCTTGCCGAGCAAGCCGCCTGCGGCGTTGATCTCGTCCACGGCAAGCTGAGCGCCCTTGATCATATACTCGCCGTACATCGCGTTTTCGCCCGAGGTGGGGATGGCCATGCCAATCTTGAGGGTGTCTGACGACCCGCCGCACGCTGTGAGCGACAACGTTGCCGCCGCCATAGCCGCACAGAGCGCCAGCGCCTTCTTTGTCCAGCTGTTTGTCATATAGGTATCCCATCTTTCAGCGGCGGCCCGCGCCGAGCCGCCGGACTGGTATGTCACTAGTGGTGATCGCAAGTAGGTTACGGAGCTTTTGTTTCTTTCATGTTTCCGGACAGCGGTCTTTACCGAATTGTCACTTTCGCTCGACGGCCGGGTCAATGGCCTTGTCAGGAGTGATTCGGAGCTGCGCGCGTTCTGCAAGGAGCAGCGCTGCGCGGGCATGGGACCGCGTGCCCAGATGCTGAAGCAAGTTCTCCATGACGGTGCGCGCGCAGCGGTCGGGTCAGGACGTCCTGCGCAAGAGAGCTAACGCGGTGGGCGTGGTCGACAGCCCGCCCTCGCCGGTGCAGCGCAACTCACGCGGGATGGCCCGGCCCACGGCGTCCATCGCGGCGATCGTCTCATCCAGCCCAATCACTTCGCGAAACCCGCTGGCCGCCATGTTCGCCGCCGCGATCGCGTTCCAGGCGGCCATCACATTCTTGCCCAGGCAGGGGACCTCTACGCGGTTGGCCACCGGGTCGCACACCATGCCGAAGGTGTTCTGCAGGGCCAGCGACGCCGCCGCGAGGCACGTCTTCGTGTCGCAGCCCAGGACTTGCGCGGCGGCGGCCGCAGCCATTCCCGAACCTGCCCCGCACTCAGCCTGGCACCCGCAGACTTCAGCGGCGAAAGTTGACTTGTGCGCGATGAGGACGCCTACCAATCCGGCGGCGAGGAAGGCTTCCGCGCGGCGCTGAGCCAAAGCGAAGACGACGCCGGGCAGGCAGCCCGCGGAGCCTGCCGTGGGAGCGGCCGCGAAGACGCCCATGGATGTCTTGATGTCCATGAAGCGGGTGACGTAGTAGAGCACCTTTCGGCTGAATTCCCCGCCCAGGAGGGTTTTGCCTTCCAGCAGGCCGGCTTGGTTCGGCAGGATTCGCTGGAGGTGCCCTTCGGCGGCATCAGGCGGGAGGTTAGTGGCCAAGGAGCGCTCCAGCAAGGAGACGATCTCTTGCATCTTGGCCAGCACCTGGCCAGGTGCCATGGAGCCGCGGGCGGATTCGTATTGGAGGGCCAATTCCCACAGGGGGAGTTCGGAATCTGCGATCTCGGCGGCCGTCGTGAAGGGGACACTTGGGATCGTTTGGTCGCGCACCGGCAGTACTTGGTCGGTGGGGAGGGCCTGTCCCGAGCAGTCGTAAAGTTCGACCATGCCGCCGCCGGTGCTCAGAGCCCGGTACTGTACGCCGTCGATCTCGGCATAGTACGTGTTCGGATGGCCGGGGCCGATGTCGGCGACCTCGAAGCCGTAATCCAGGCCCGCGGCGCCAGCCAAGGCGTGGGCGTCCACGATTTCAGGTGAATGCGTCTCATAGCCCAGCAGGCCCGCCAACAGTCCCAGATCGGCCGCCTGGGCGCGGTAGGTGGCGGCTATGGAGCTGTGCCGGTCGAAACGGAAGTGGACGTGCCGGGGAGTGCCCCCGGCACGTTCGCGCAGCAGCCGCCCAATGCGGACGGATGCGGCGGTGTGCGAACTCGACGGCCCGATCATCACCGGGCCGATCACATCGTTGAAGATGGATGGAAACTGCTTAGATGGATTGCTCCGTCCGGGCGATGATCTCATCTTGCAAGGCCTTGTCCAGGTTGTTGAAGTAGTCGGAATACCCGGCGACCCGGACCACCAAGTCCGGGTACTGGTCGGGGTGGGCCTGGGCGTCCAACAGCGTGGCGCGGTCCACCACGTTGAACTGCAGGTGGTGGCCGTCCATGGCGAAGTAGGTGCGGATCAGGCTGGCCACGGCTTCCACGCCGCGGTCGCCGGCGATCACCGACGGGGTGAACTTCTGGTTCAACAGCGCGCCGCCCGTCTTCAATTGGTCGATCTTGGCGGCCGACTTGATCACGGCCGTGGGCCCGTTGCGGTCGGCGCCCTTCTCCGGCGAAATACCGTCCGGCAGCGGAATCGCCTTGTGGCGCCCGTTCGGCGAAGCTTCCATGACCTGGCCGAAGTAGACGTGGCAGGTCGTCGGCAGGAACTCGACGATGGTCTTCGACCCTTTGGGCGTCGGGCGGCCGGCGATTGCCTTCTGCAGCGAATCCACCACGCGCTTGAGGATGTTGTCGGCGTAGTCGTCGTCGTTGCCGTACTTGGGCGTTTGGTTGAAGACGGTGTCGAAGGTGTCTTCGAAGCCCACGAAGTCGGCGTCGCACGCCGCCAGGATCTCGCCCATGGCCATGGTGCGGTCCTCAAAGACGTGCTTCTTCAGCACGGCCAGCGAATCGGTGATCGTCGCCGGGCCGACGCACTGTATGTAGCTGGTGTTGTAGCGCGCGCCGCCGCAGTTGTAGTCCACGCCCTTGGCGATGCAGTCGTCGGTGATGACGGACAGCAGCGGTACCGGCATCGTGGACATGAACAACGCCTCGATCAGGTTGTTGCCCGCCACCTTGACGTCGGCGACATAGGTGAGCATCTGCACGAACGCGGCGTAAAGCTCCTCGAAGGTGGCGAAGTGGCGCGGGTCGCCCATGTCGGGGGCGACTTGCTTGCCCGTGTAATGGTCGTAGCCGCGGTTGAGCACCAGTTCCAGCACCTTCGGCACGTTGAAATACCCGGTCAGGACGTAGGCCTCTTTGCCGGCCACGCCCGTCTCGACGCAACCGGACGCGATCCCCGACTCGCGGGCGTCGTCGAGCGTCTTGCCCATATTGCCCAACTCGGCGAGGATGGCCTCCGAGTTGTAGAAAGCCGGCTGGCCCCAGCCCTTGCGGGAGACCTTCACGGCCTCGCGCAGGAAATGCTCCGGCGACTTGCGCGAGATCTGCACGTTCGAACTCGGCTGCAGCAGCTTCATCTCGTCCATGACTTCGAGGATCAAGTACGAGACGTCGCTCACGCCGCAGGTGCCGTCCGGGCGCAGCGACCCGGTGTTTATGTTGCAGAAGTCGGTGTAGGTGGCAGATTCCTTGAGCGTGATGCCCACCTTGGGGGGCGCGGGCTGGTTGTTGAACTTGACCCACAGGCACTCCAGGTACTCGCGGGCTTGCTCGCGGCTCAGGGATCCGGCGGCGGTTTCGGCCAGGTAGAACGGCTCCAGATGCTGGTCCAGCTTGCCCGGCGAATACGCGTCCCAGTTGTTCATTTCCGAGGTGACGCCGATGTGCGTGAACCAGTACATCTGCACGGCTTGGCGGAAGGTGGTCGGCGCGTGCGCTGGGACCGCGTCGCACACTTCGGCCAACTCCAGCAACTCCGCCCGGCGTACTGGGTCTGCTTCGGCTTCGGCGCGCTGGCGGGCGAGCGCCGCATAACGCTGGCCCAAGATGACCATGCCCTCGCAGACCAGCCGCATGCCCTGCCATTCGGCGAGTTTCTCGGCCGCTTTCATGTCTTGGCCGTAATCGAGGGCGGCTATCTGGGCGTCGATGTCGGCGATGAACTCCAGGTAGCCCTTGCGGTAGATCTTCCCGTCCGCGACCGTGTGGCCCGGGCCGCGCTGGGCCATGAACTCGGTGTACATGCCCGCGTTGAACAGCAGGTGCCAAGCCTCGGGCAGCGCGGCGTACATCTTGGTCATCGTGGCGCGCTGCGACCAGAACGGGATGATGACTTGCTCCTGGATGCGCTTGTCGGCCTCGGTCACGGCGAACGACACCCGCTCGCGGTTGTTCATGTTGTCGAAGTCTTCGAGGGTGTGGCAGCAAAGCTCCGGGAAGGTCGGCGCCGACTGCGGGCCGGTGCCCTTCTCTCCCACGATCAACTCGTCGTCGCCGAGGTACAGCGTGCGGCGGCTCATCAGCTCTTTGAAGAAGATGCCGCGCAGCACCGGCGTGGGCACCTTGCCCTCGTACTTGGTGTAGACGTCCGTTTCGATGATGGCCCGCTCCAGCGAGATGGACGGGCGGGTGGTCTCGGAGAGTTCGCGGAGCCGCTTCGTGCGTTGCGTGGAGCCGCGTTTGGCTGACCAGTCGATGCCTGCCTCAGGTGCATACGTGAGCGTCATGGCACCAATCTAGCGAGACAATGTGTCAGAAATGAAAACGGCTAGTATTGGGGCGCTATGTCCGCGCCTTACGTTTTCAACATCCAACGGTTCTCGATGCACGACGGGCCGGGGCTGCGCACGACCATCTTCTTCAAGGGCTGCCCGCTGGACTGCCCGTGGTGCCACAATCCCGAAGCCAAGCTGTTCGAGCCGGAGCTGATGGTGACCGAGGGCGAAAAGAAGCTCGTCGGCCGGCAGTACACCGTGGAAGAGCTTGTCAGCGAGGTTTTGTCAGACGTCATGTTCTATGACCACTCGGGTGGCGGGGTGACCCTGTCCGGTGGCGAGGTGATGGCGCAGAACCGGACTTTCCTGCTGGAACTCGCCCGCCAACTCAAAGCCAAGGGGATCTCACTGGGCGTCGACACCTGTGGGGTAGCAGCCCAGACGGGATTCAGCCAACTCGCGAAGTACGTAGATTTCTGGCTGTACGACCTGAAGTTCATCTCCAGCGAAGACCACAAGAAATGGACCGGGGCGGCCAACGACCTAGTGCTCAAGAACCTGGAGTTTCTCAACTCGCTGCGGGCGAAGATCTACCTGCGCATGATCCTCTTGGAGGGCCTGAACACCTCCGCGGACGTCATCGAGGAGACCATGCTGTGGCTGAAGACCCACAGTATCGAACTCGTGGAAGTGGACCTGTTGCCCTATCACCGGCTCGGACAGAACAAGTTCGCCGGACTGGGGCTGGAGCCGCAGACGTTCACCACTCCTTCCGAAGAGACGTTGCGCCGCGTGAAAGAGCAGGTGTTGCGCTACTACCCAATGGTGCGCGTCGGCGGCTAGAAGCGGAAATACTCCGGCAGGGATTGCTGGTCGGCCCAGGACGGCACGGAGTTCGTGACGGCCATCCACAGCTCGGTCGGGCCATGGACACCGGTGGGCAACCGCTCGAACCAGACGTCGTGGTGGTAGTCCGGGGAGTATCCGATTTGCCCGCCGGCGATGTAGAAGAACTCCATCCACCCTTGCTGCAGCGACATCTCCGGATCGAGCCGCGTCATGGCGTAGGTGGCGGGCGCGACTTCTTTGATGATCGCGCCGGCTGGCAGCGGGGGATTGCCGGTCACGGCCGAGCCCAGCAGGTACTGGATGCGGTCGCCGGGCCGGGTCACCAGCCAGGCCAACCCGTACAGCTCGGCCGGGTTGTCGGCTACGGCAGCTATGTTGGCCGGTCGTTCATCGCGGAAATAGTTTTCGAAAAGCTCCTTTTGGGCGGGCGCGTGCCCATATTGGGTCAGCGACGTGGTGACTGCGTAGCCGCAAACCCGGAAGGCGGCCCGCTTCACAATCTCGATACGCACTTCGTTCCCCTTGGCGTGGGCGGGGGGTTCCCACCGCTCAAAACGAGCGTAGGGGAGCATGCCGCACAGATGCAAGGGTACCCGGCAAAGTGTCGCCGCCTCGCGGGCGCTAGTACGCTGGAGGGGTGGCACTGGACGAGGACCTATTCGGCAATATTTCGGCCGCTCCCGCATCCTCCGGGTCGCTGACGGGTGCCGCGACTGGGCGGGAGCCGCTGGCGGTCCGCATGCGGCCCAGGACGATAGGCGAACTCGTCGGGCAACAGCACTTGCTCGGGCCGGGCTCTCCGCTGCGGCGGCTGGCCGAAACGGACCAGGCGATGTCCGTCTTTCTATGGGGACCTCCGGGCGTGGGCAAGACGACCATCGCCGCCATAGTCTCGCAGTCCCACGGCAGGCGTTTCGTGGAACTGTCGGCCGTCACCGCCGGAGTGAAGGAAGTCCGCCGCGAGTTGGACACCGCCCGGGCCGAGTTGGGCCGGGGCCGGCCCACCGTGCTTTTCGTAGACGAGGTGCATCGCTTCTCCAAGGCGCAGCAGGACGTGCTGCTGCCGGCGGTGGAGAACCGCCTGGTGACGCTGATCGCCGCCACCACGGAGAACCCGGCCTTCTCGGTGATCTCCCCGCTGCTGTCCCGCTCGCTGCTGCTGACTCTGCAACCGCTCACCGACGACGACATCAGCGTTCTGGTGGACCGGGCCTTGGCCGAGGAGCGCGGACTGGGTGGCAAGTACGCTCTGGCCCCAGATGCCCGCGCCACGTTGATCCGGCTGGCCCAGGGAGACGCCCGCCGCGCGCTGACCTATCTCGAAGAGGCTGCGGCAAGCGCCGACGGCCTCGGATCCGTGGAAATCGATTCTCACGCGCTGGAGTTGGCCGTGGAGGCGGCTTCGGTGCGCTACGACCGCGACGGGGACCAGCACTACGACGTGATCAGCGCCTTCATCAAGTCGGTGCGCGGCTCAGACGTGCAGGCTGCCCTGCACTATCTGGCCCGCATGATAGCGGCGGGTGAAGACCCCCGGTTCATAGCCCGGCGCCTGATCATCTTGGCCAGCGAGGACATCGGCATGGCTGCCCCGTCCGTGTTGCAGACGTGTGTGGCCGCGGCCCAGGCGGTGCAGCTGATCGGCATGCCCGAGGCCCGGCTCAACTTGGCGCAAGCCACCATCGCGGCGGCCTTGGCGCCCAAGTCCAACGCCGTCATCAACGCCATCGACGGCGCCCTGGCGGACGTCCGGGCGGGAAAGGTCGGCCAGGTGCCCCCGCATCTGCGCGACGCCCACTATTCGTCTGCCGCCGGCCTGGGCCACGGGGTCGGCTACCGGTACGCCCACGACTTCGAGCACGGCGTCGCCGCGCAGCAGTACCTTCCAGACATCCTGGAGTCGGCGCAGTACTACCAGCCCACCGATCATGGCAACGAAGCCGCGATGATCGAGCGCATGAGGGTGCTGCGCGGATTGCTGGGCCGCGAGTGAGTAGTATTTGCTTCCGACACGGGAGCCGCACATGAGTTTCACAGAAGTCTTCGATCCGGGAATGCGCTTTTGGCGCGAGCACCAGGATCAGGAACGCCAGAAGATCCATGTCGTCCCCGTGCCGGGATCAGGGCCAGACGACCAGGTTTCAGTGGATCTCGACCAGATGACGGCCGTGGTGCGGCCTAGGACTCCGCGTGCAGATGATCCAGGTCATGTGGGTGATCGTGGTGATGGTCTTCCGGATGGCGCAGGCCCCGGGCAGCCGTGACCGTGATCCAAATGATCGCCAGGCCGATCACGAGCCCGATCACCGGGTCCAGAATCGGGGCGCCCAACCACGTCGCCACCGCTCCCAGCACCACCGCAAGCGACGTGATGCCGTCAGTGCGGGCGTGCAGCCCGTCCGCCACCAACGCGGCCGAGCCGATGTGGCGGCCGACGCGAATCCGGTAGAGGGCCACCAACTCGTTTCCGAGGAACCCGACGACGCCCGCTGCGCCGACCCAGAGCAAGTGGGTCATCGGCTGAGGGTGGATGAGTCGCTGGATGGACTCCCACACCGCCAGCGCAGCCGAGAGCCCGATCATGGCGACGATTATCCAGCCGGCGACGCGTTCGGGCCGTCCGAAGTCCTTGGCGCCCGCCCGCTTGGCCAGATAGAAGGCGATCCATAGCGGCACGGAGGTCAGCGCGTCCGAGAAGTTGTGGATGGTGTCGGCCAGGAGCGCCATCGAGCCAGAAATCGCCACAATCCCGGCTTGGGCGAGAGCGGTGACCAGCAGGGCCGCCAGCGAAACTTTGACGGCTTTGATTCCTTCGGCCGTCAGGTCGGCCAAATCGTGGTGTTCGTGGGTGTGGGCATGGGGCTTCATCAGTTCCAGCAGGCCCATCAGCGCACCACCCGTAAATCGGAGTCCGCGTGGTGCCGCGGGGTGCCGGGCTGGGCATGTTCAGCGTTGTAGACGCCGTCCATGACGAGCCGGAGCACATGTTCGTTTTCCAGGGAGTAGAACACCTGGGCGCCCTCGCGGCGGGCGCGCACCAAACGAGCCATGCGCAGCTTGGCCAGGTGTTGCGAGACGGTGGGTTGCGGCTTGCCCAGCTTGGCGGCCAACGTGCCCACGTCCAACTCTCCGGCGGTCAACGCCCAGAGCAACCGGATGCGGGTGCCGTCGGCGAGCATTCGGAAGACCTCTACGGCCAGGGCTGCCAGGTCGTCGTCGAGTGGCTCATATTCGGACATGCGCATATGCTAACACGAGAATCCGTGCTTGCGGGGAAAATTCCAGCAGTTCTCCAACTCGCAGATGCCACTAGGCTCGTGCCATGACTTTGAGCGAGATCATCGATCAATCCAAACGCATCGTGTTCTTCGGCGGCGCTGGCGTGTCCACCGAATCCGGCATTCCCGACTTCCGTTCGGCGGGCGGGCTCTACCAGCAGGCCTCCGGCGTCAACTACGCCCCGGAGGAGATCATCAGCCACTCGTTCTTCGTGCGGCACACCAAAGACTTCTACGACTATTACAAGCGCAACTTGATCTATCCCGACGCCAAACCGAATTCGGCGCACTTGGCCCTGGCGGCACTGGAGCGGGCTGGAAAGCTGTCGGCGGTGGTCACACAGAACATCGACGGGCTGCACCAACTCGCCGGGTCACAGCGCGTCCTCGAATTGCATGGCAGCGTGTTGCGCAACTTCTGCACGAAGTGCCGCAAGGGGTTCGGCCTGGAAGTGATCTTGGCGGCGGACCCGGTGCCGTACTGCGACTCTTGCGGCGGGCTGGTCAAGCCGGACGTGGTCCTCTACGAAGAACCGCTGGACGGGTCGATCATGGACGCCGCGGTAGACGAAATCGCGGCGGCGGACACGCTGATAGTGGGCGGCACATCACTGGTGGTCTATCCGGCGGCGGGGCTGATCAACGTGTTCCGCGGATCCCAAATCGTCTTGATCAACAAGGCCGCCACCGGTTTCGATTCGCGCGCCACGCTCACGATCCGCGAGCCGATCGGGGAGGCGTTGGCCGAGTTCGTCAACTATGGCTGAGCGGCTGTTCGCGGCGGTGATCCCGCCTGCCGCGCTGGTGGACGCTCTGGAAGCCTTCATCGGGCCCAGGCGGGACCAGACGCCGCCGTGGCGCTGGGTGCGTCCGGAGACTTGGCACATCACGCTGGCATTCTTGGGGGATGTGGACGACGACCGACGCGATGCGCTGAGCGAAAACCTGGGCGCGATCAAGGCGGCTGGTTTTCCGATTCGCATGGGCGGCGCTGGAGCGTTCCGGCGCGAGGACATTCGCGATCCCGGCGGTGACTTACCCGGCCTCAAGGCCAAGGTGGTCTGGATGGGGGCCTCGGCCGACGAGTTGGCGCCGCTGTCGGCGAACGTACGGGCGGCCGCCTCGCGGGCGGGTGTGCGGCCGGACGGTTCGAAGTTTCAGGCCCACATCACGCTGGCCAGGTCCCGCAAGCCCGCACCGGCGCGCGGCCTTTTGGATGTGGTGGCGAGCTTCGGGAGCTTCGATTTCCAGGCGGACGCGTTCCACCTGGTCAAGTCCACATTGACCCCTTCGGGCTCGGTCTACGATGTCGTCGAAACCTGGCCGTTGGGCTGACTCGGTTCACGGTGTCGGCGTCGGCGTCGCGGTCTCCTCGGGCACGACGGTCAGGTCGGCGACTGTCGTCGTGAACGCCGTCACCAGGCTCGACGACACCAGATAGAGGTTGTCGCCCGCCTGCAGGTAATAGTCGCCGCTGACTGGGTTCGCCATGCCGACGCGCAGGCTGACGGTCTCGGACGAAGTGGTGTAAGAGATGATGTTCTGCGGCGTTTCCATGCCGTAGTCGACATCCGGTTCAGCGGTCACCGCCTGGGTGGCCTGCAAGTGGTCCAAGTTCCCCAGCAGCGTGGTCACAGCGGATTCGTCTATGTCGATGGAAGTGTCCGCGTCGTAGGTCCAGGTGTCGTCGGTCTTGGTGAAGGAAACGGTTTGGCCCTCCGCCGCGAAGGCGAAGGCGGTGATCTCGTCGGCGCTGATGTCCGTCACGTAGACGATGGCGGCGGCGGCCTGTGCTTCCTCGTCGGCGGCGGTTTGCTCGTTCCAGGCCCTCAGGCCGAAATAGGCGGCGATGCAAACGGCCAGCAGCGCGCCGACGACGATGAGGCCCTTGGTGTTCTTCACGACTTCCTCCTGCGATACCAGATCAGCACGCCCGCGGCGAGGCACGCCAGCGGGATCACCGCCAGCAGCAGCGCGCCCCACAGTAGGGCCGCCATGGCGTCCATCGTCACCCGGGAAGTGTCGTAGGCCTTCGCCGGAACCACGATCGCGGCGGGTGATTCGCCGTCGCTCGACAGGGTCGCCAGGGTATCTGTGAACAGCGTCAAGTTGGCGCCGGAGACGACCTCGTCGGCGCTGTCGGTGAACATTTGGAAGCCGCCGAAGGCCAGTAGGGTGGCTGTCTTGTCGGAGACGGTCTTCGTAGCCGCCAAAGCCACGTCCAGCGGCCCGCGGGTGTCGCCCTCGACAAACTCGGTCGTGGTGACATTGTTCAGGTCGGCCTTGGCTACGGCCGAGTCGCTCGTGGTGAGGATGGACGTGTAGGTCACAGTTTCGGAAGCGTCGGCATGCCCCAAACCCTGCGACAACGGCAGGAAGACGCGCTGGTTCGAGATCGACTTGGTGTAGTCGGAGTATTCCACGGTGGGGAGCAAGTAGTACTGCTGCTGGTAGAACATGCTCTGGTCGTTCTCGAAGACCAACCCGGGAAGCTGCGTGACCTCGAACTCGGCCAGCACCTTGCCCAGATTCGGCAGTTGGCCGGCCTCGTAGTTCAGGGTTACCAGCAACGTCCCGCCGCCATTGAGATAGCTGATGAGCTTGTCGGCGTCATCGCTGGACAAATCCGAGGTGGGCCCATTGACGATGACGGCCTGCGCGTCTTCGGGTATGTCGGTGGTCAGCAGCGAGATGGTGGTGAGGGTCGCGTTGGCCTTCTCCACCGCGGCGCTGAAGTTGCCGGACAGCGCCGTCTCGCCGTGGCCCTCCAAGGCATAGAGGGCGGGCAGGGTCTCGCTGGTGACGTACTGGATCGCCGAGTCGATCTGCCCCTCGCCGTCATAGCCGGTGACAGTGCTCTGATACGTGTCGTAGTCGATTTCGGACTCGAACAGCGAGCTGTAGTCGATAACCTTCGACCGCTCGCCGCACACGACGATCAGCGAGCCGTAGCTGATTTGGTCGGAGGTGAACTGCTGGTAGAACGTCGGATTCGCATACGGATCGTTGTATTCCACGTCGATGTGATCGGAAGAATCAGCGTATTTCTGCAGCGTTTGCTTCACCGTCGTGTCCACAGACGCCTCTTGGCCGATCACATAGATCTTCACGTCCTTGTCGAGTGTGCCCAGGTAAGCGGTGGTCGTGTCGGTGAGCGAATAGAGCTGGGCGGCGGTCACGTCGATTTGCGAGATCGTGGACGGCAGCTCGTTGGCGGCCAAGTTCACGAATACGGCCAGCGCCACGGCCATGCCGGTGAATCCGGCTGAGAAAGCGCTCAGCGACAGCTTCTTCGTGGAGACCGTCCAACGCCGCTTCTGGATCACCTGGGTCGCCAGGAAGACGAACAGCGCGCTGATCGAGACGTAGTAAATGACGCCGGTCAGCGAAACGCAGCCGTCGAAGAAGGTGTTCAGCGGGGTCGTCAAGTCGTAGCTGCCCAGCAGGGCCTTGACCGCAGTGCCGAGGAATCCGGTGTCGGTGATGAGCTGCGTGATCGAACTCATCAGGTAGCCCAAGAAGAGGAACACGAACGTCAACACCGCCGCGATGACCTGGCTTTCCGACAATGCGGAGACGAACAAGCCGATCGCCAGGCAGCCCATCCCGTACAGCCAAAAGCCCAACAGCGAAACGAAGTTCTGCGGCCCCGTCCCACCGCCGGAGCCCAAGATGATCAGCGGCGCCACACACATGATCAACACCGCCGCCGAGTGGATCACAGCCAAGGCGAGGTACTTGGCCAACACCATCCGCCCGACGGGCAGCGGGGAAGTCAGCAGCAGTTGGTCCGTCTTGGAGCGGCGTTCCTCGGACAGGGTGCGCATGGTCAACACCGGCACCGTGATCAGCATCAGATAGGAGATGGACCCTAGCGTGTTGGAAAGCAGCGGATCGCCGTAGGTGAAGTTGATGGCGTAGGTGAACAGCCCGAACAGCGCGATCGTCGCGGCGATATAGAGCCAGCCGGTGACGGTGTGTAGCATCGCGAACAGTTCGCGTTTGAAGACAGCGGTCATGATTCCGCTCCCTGGTTCTTGGACGGGCGTTTGCGGGCCGGCTTGGGAGCCGGAGCGGGTGGTTCCAGCTCCGCATCCGTTCCCGCCTCTGACTTGGGAGTGCGTTTGCGCGCCGGCTTGGAGGCCGCAGCGGGTGGTTCCGTCTCCGCATCCGTTTCCGGCTTTGGCTTGGGAGCGCGCTTGCGTGCTGGCTTGGTCGCGGGCGGGGGAGGCTCCGATTCGGGTTCCGGCTCGGGCTCGGGTTCCGGCTCAGGCTCGGGTTCCGGCTCAGGCTCTGGTTCCGGCTCAGGCTCGGATTCCGGCTCAGGTTCGGGCTCGGGTTCTGGTTCCGGGTACACCTCGAACTCCGGCTTGTATGCCCTTCGCACTCCAGGAGTGGTCAACTCCACGAACGTCTCTTCCAGGGACTTGCGCAAGGCACGGTATTCCAGCACCTCGCAGCCGTCCTTGACCAGCGCCCGCAGGATGTCTTGGCGGCGGTCGCGGTTTCCGGCGACTTGCACGGCGATGACCGCTTCGCCGTCGTTGCCGGGAGTCGCCTGCGCCGATTTCACTTGGTTGGACATGCGGGCCAAGACGGCCTTCTCCTTGGAACCATTGCCCTTCACGATGATCTCGAGCTTGGAGAAATCCCCGCGGCGCGAACGCAGCAGGTTGGCCGTGGTGTCGTTGGCCACCAAGCGGCCCTCAGCGATGATGAAGACGTAGTCGCACACTTCGGTCACTTCGGACAGGATGTGTGAACTGAGGATGACGGTGTGTTTGCGCCCCAAGTGTTTGATCAGCTGCCGGATTTCGATGATCTGGGACGGGTCGAGGCCCACGGTCGGCTCGTCGAGGATGACGATCTCGGGGTCGCCGAGAATCGCCTGGGCCAGGCCGACGCGCTGCCGGTAGCCCTTGGAAAGGTTTCGGATCAAGCGGTTGGCGACATCGGAGACGTGCGCCTTGTCCATCGCTTCCAACACCGCCTGGTAGCGCGCGGCCTTCGGAACCTGCTTGAGCGCCGCGGCGAAGTCGAGGTATTCCAGCACCTTCATGTCCAGGTACAGCGGCGGCTGCTCCGGCAGGTAGCCGATGAGGCGCTTGGCTTGGTCCGGTTGCTCCAGAATGTCGAAGTCGTTGATCTTGACGGTACCGCTCGTCGCCGCGAGGTAGCCGGTGACGATGTTCATCGTGGTGGTCTTGCCCGCGCCGTTCGGGCCGAGAAAGCCGTAGATGCGCCCGGGTTTGATAGTCAAGCTCAGATCGTCGACTACTGTGCGCTGGCCATACTTCTTGACAACATGCTGCAGCTCGATCACGGCAAACCAGCCAATCGGCGCGGCTTGTGCAAATGCTGTGAGACGTCTGGGCCCCTGGTGTGAATGACTCGTGACACGGTTGCCACCTTAGTGGCCCACCGGCGCGAATTCCGCTGTGCGGCGCAATTGAGCCCAGCGCGCGCCGGTACGGCATTATTGGCCCGTGGCCCGCATTGCTGTGATCATCAACGACCCGGAGGTCCCCCTCGATCTGTTCGACGCGCTGCTGCCCGGCGCGCTCAAGTTCCAAGCCTGGGAGGCGTTGCCAGACATCGGCGACTTCGACGGCCTGGTAATCCTGGGAGGCCGGATGTCAGTGGAAGACGATCCGCCCTGGATGGCTCCCGAAAACGCGCTGATGCTCGCGTGCGGCGATGTGGGGATCCCCGTGCTGAGCATTTGCTTGGGCATCCAAATGCTCGCGAAGGCGGCGGGCGGAGAGGTGGCTGTCTCGGCTGCGGCGGGCGTGGAACGCGGGGCGGTGGAAATCGAGCTGCTGCCCGCCGCCAAGGACGATCCCACCCTGGGCCTGGTTTACCGGCGTCTGGGCGGCAGGTTTTACGCGCCGAGTTCGCACGGCGACGCGGTCACCAAGCTGCCCGCGGGCGCATGCTGGCTGGCGCGGTCTGCCAAGTATCCCTACCACGCCTTCCGGCTCAAGTCCGTGCTGGGCGTGCAATTCCACCCGGAGGCCAGCGGGGCGTTGGTGGAGCGTTGGGCCGAGTTGACCGCAGACCCGGCGGCGGGCGCATATGGGCCCCAGTTCGCCGCGCACGCGGCTGAACTGGACACGTTGAGCCGGACGGTGGTGGAGGGATTCCTGGCCGAGGTGGAAGCGCGCCTCGCGGACGTTTCGCGCCCGGTTTGAGAGTAGGCTTAGCTCCCGGTCCAAGCCGCAAAGAGAAAGGCATCACCGTGGTCAACGTCATTCGAGGTGGGGTATCCGAGTTGCTGAGCCTGCCCGCGGACGGCACCGGAGTGGATATCTTCGGGAAAGACTTGGCGGTGGTCGCGATGCGGCTGGGCGGCAAGACTGTGGATCTGGCCACGCCCGTGCCCGCCGACGCCACAGTCGAACCGGTGCTGATAGACACCGACGAGGGTTTGGCCATCATCCGGCACTCTTGCGCGCACATCACCGCGCAGGCCGTGCAACTGCTTTTCGCCGAGGCCAAGCTCGGCATCGGACCGCCGATCACGGACGGCTTCTACTACGACTTCAAGGTCGACAAGCCGTTCACGCCAGAGGACTTGAAGGCGATCGAGAAGAAGTCGCTGCAGTTGATCGGCCAGCGCCAGACGTTCCGCCGCCGCGTCGTCACCGATGACGAAGCCCGCGCGGAGTTGGCGGGCGAGCCCTTCAAGCTGGAGTTGATCGCTGACAAGGGCAACGCCACCGCCGCGGACGGCGCTTCCGTGGAGGTGGGCGCGGGCGAACTCACTATCTACGACAACGTGCGCCAGGACGGCACTGTGGCTTGGAAGGATCTGTGCCGCGGTCCTCACGTTCCGCACACCGGGTACCTCAAGGCCATGGCGATCACCCGCAACTCGGCCGCCTATTGGCGCGGCGACCAGTCCAAGGACTCGCTGCAGCGCGTCTACGGCACTGCGTGGCCCAGCAAGGAGGCCCTCAACGACTATCAGCACCGCCTGGAGGAGGCCGCTCGGCGCGACCACCGCAAGCTGGGAGTGGAACTCGATTTGTTCAGCTTCCCCGAGGAACTCGGCGCCGGCCTGCCCGTGTTCCACCCGAAGGGCGGCGTGATCAAGCGCGAGATGGAGGACTACGTCCGCCAGGCGCACATCAAGTGGGGGTTCGACTACGTCGGCACGCCGCACATCGCCAAGGAGGGCTTGTTCTACACTTCCGGCCACCTGCCGTACTACGCGGACATGATGTTCCCGGAGATGGTCGACGCGGACCGCGATGCAGAAGGCAATGTCACCAAGGTCCACGACCGCTACCGCGTCAAGGCGATGAACTGCCCGATGCACAACTTGATCTTCAAGTCCCGCGGGCGCTCCTACCGGGAATTGCCGCTGCGCTTCTTCGAGTTCGGCACGGTCTACCGCGACGAGAAGTCGGGGGTGCTGCAGGGCCTGACCCGCGTGCGTTCCATCACCCAGGACGATTCGCATTCGTATGTGATGGCCTCGCAAGCGGCGGACGAGGTGCGCCACCTGCTGGGCTTCATTTTGGAATTGCTGCGCGACTTCGGCCTGGATGACTTCTACCTGGAACTGTCCACGCGCGACGAGGACGGCAAGAAGAAGGACAAGTTCATCGGGTCCGACGAGGATTGGGCGGTGGCCACCGCAGTGTTGGAGCAGGTGGGCCTCGAATCCGGGCTGGACCTGGTGCCCGATCCGGGCGGCGCCGCATACTACGGGCCGAAGATCTCCGTGCAGGCCAAGGACGCCATCGGGCGCACTTGGCAGATGTCGACGATTCAGTACGACTTCAACCAGCCGGAGCGTTTCGAGTTGGAATACACCGCGGCCGACGGCACGCGCCAGCGGCCGGTGATGATCCACTCGGCCAAGTTTGGCTCCATTGAGCGTTTCATGGGCGTGCTGACCGAGCACTACGCCGGCGCCTTCCCGGCTTGGCTGGCCCCGGTCCAGGTGTTGGCGTTACCGGTCAACGAGGGCCACATCGCCTACTTGGAGCAGGTGGCGGCGCAGTTCAAGGCGGCTGGCATCCGCGTCGACATCGATTACTCCGACGACCGTTTCGGGAAGAAGATCCGCAACGCCACCAAGCAAAAAGTCCCGTATATCCTTATCGCAGGCGACGACGACGTCGCGGCGGGCACGGTTTCGTTCCGCTACCGCGATGGCTCGCAGAACAACGGCGTGAGCCCCGAGTCGGCCGTCGCCGAAGTGCGGCGGGCGATCGATTCGAGGGCGAAGTGACCGAAGACGGGTACATGCTGGCAGGCGAGCCGGATGGTTTCCAGCGGCTGTGGACGCCACACCGCATGGCCTACATCGATGGTGCGGGCCGGCCCAGCGACGCCAGCGCCGAACAGTGCCCGTTTTGCGCCGTTCCCGGCAAGTCGGATGCCGATGGCCTGATCGCGCATCGCGGCCAGAGTGCGTATGTGGTGCTGAATCTGTTCCCGTACTCGCCGGGCCACCTGCTGGTGTGCCCGTACCGCCACGTAGCCGACTACACGGATTTGGAAGCAGCCGAGGTCGCTGAAATCGGGGCGCTCACCCAGCGGGCGATGGAAGTGCTGCGGCGCGTTTCCGGACCGCACGGATTCAACCTCGGAATCAACCAGGGCCAGTTGGCCGGGGCGGGCATCGCGGCCCACCTGCACCAGCACGTCGTGCCGCGCTGGCACGGCGACGCGAACTTCTTTCCGATCATCGGCCAGACAAAGGCAATGCCGGAACTATTAGGGGATACGCGCAACAAGATTGCGAACGCCTGGCTACAGTAGAGGCCGTGACAGGCGAGCCGTACGACACTGACAGGGTTCTCACAGTTCCCAACGTTTTGTCGTTCATTCGCCTGCTGGGCGTACCGCTGTTCCTGTGGCTGCTGCTGGAGAGCCATTCGGATGTGCTCGCGGTTGTTGTCTTGGCGGTCGGGTCGCTGACGGACTATCTGGACGGATATCTTGCCCGGCGCCTCAACCAACGCTCTAGATTGGGGCAGGTGCTCGACCCTGTCGCCGACCGGCTGTACACGCTCGCCGCGCTGGTCGCGTTCCTCTTTCGGGGAATCGTTCCGTGGTGGTGGGTCGCCATTCTGGTCGGCCGCGATCTCACGATGTGGTTGGTTCTGGGGCCGGGTCTGCGCAAGCGCGGCTTTTCCAGCCTTCCAGTGCATTTCATCGGTAAGGCGGCGACATTCTTGCTGCTATACGCATTTCCGTGTGTCCTGCTCGGCTTCGGTGACCAGCCGTGGCAGTTGTTCTTCAAAGTCCTGGGCTGGACTTGCGCGATCTGGGGCAGCGTCCTGTATTGGTGGTCGGCGCTGCTCTACTTGCGGCAAGGTCTCGACGTGTTCTCCAGGTTCCCAGTTACCGATTCGCGCTAGGCTGTACCTAACGATCACGTTTAGGGAAAGGCATGAGGTGTTTCCAGACGACTTGAGCTATACCGACAAGCACGAATGGATTCGCGTCGGTTCAGAGAACATCGCGCGTGTCGGCATCACGCAATTCGCAGCCGACGCGCTGAGTGACATCGTCTACGCGTCCTTGCCCCGGCTCTCGGACACTGTCGCCAAAGGTGACGCTTGCGCGGAGTTGGAATCGACCAAGAGCGTTTCCGATGTGTATTCGCCGGCCAGCGGCGTGGTAACAGCGGTGAACGAAGTGTTGGCCGCCACCCCCGAATTGATCAATTCCGACCCGTACGGCGACGGCTGGCTGTTCGAGTTGGAGTTATCCGATCCGGCCGAATTGGACGGGCTTCTCGATTCGGAGGAGTACGCCAAACTGGCCGAATAGCCCCCCGGAGAGGAGGACGCCATGAAATGCCCGGTTTGCGGACATGACGTGGGTGAGGACGCCAATTTCTGCCCTCACTGCGGCGCCAGCCTGGACAAGACGAGCGGAGAAACCACCAAGGACATCCCGATCGCCGACGAGTTGTTTATGGACGATCTTGGCGAGGAGGCGCAAAACGCGGTCGACGTGCTGCCCGAGGGCGCCGCGATGCTCATGGTGGTGCGCGGATCGCAGGCGGGGGAGCGCTTCCTGCTCGCCGACGACGTGACTGTCGCCGGCCGCCATCCACGCTGTGACGTCTTCCTGGACGACATCACCGTCTCCAGGCACCATGCGCGTTTCACGAAGCGCGACGGCTACGTTTGGGTCAGTGACGAGAACAGCCTCAACGGCACCTACGTCAACCAGACGCTGATCGACGGCGAGGTCGCGCTGCGCCGCGGCGACACCGTGCAGATCGGCAAGTTCCGGATGATCTTCTTCGACAACCGGCCGGGACAGTAAATGGCTATCGGGCTGCGCAGCATCGGGGCGGTTATGGCCCTGCTCAAGCCGGAGTACCCCGATGTGACCATCTCCAAGATCCGCTTCTTGGAGGACCAGGGGTTGATCTCCCCGGAACGCGCGCCGTCCGGCTACCGCCGCTACGCCGAATCTGACATCGAGCGCCTGCGCTATGTTCTCGACGCGCAGAAGAACCACTATCTTCCCTTGAAAGTCATCCGCGAACACCTCGACAGGATGGATCGCGGGGAGGAAATACCGGGCCAGGAGAAATCCGATCCAGAGCCGGAAACGGCGACCCGCCCGGCGCCGCCGCGGCGGGCGATCCGCATGACCCGCCGGGATCTGCTGCGGGCCAGCGGGCTCAGCGAGCCGGCGTTGAGCGAATTGGAACGGGCGGGCCTGATCGCTCCCAGACGCGGCACGGTCTACTACGGCCGCGACCAACTCACCATCGCGGTGATCTCGCGCAAGCTGGCCGCCTACGGCATGGACGCGCGGCACTTGCGCGTGGTCAAGCAGGCGGCCGAGCGCGAAGTCGGTTTGGTCGAGCAGGCGATCACGCCGTATCTGCGCCGCAACCCATCAGCCTCGCGCCAACTGCCCGGCGAAGTGATGCAACTGGTGCTGCACGCGCACGCCGCCATCATGCGGATCAACCTCACGCAATGACAGCGCTGGAATTGCGCCTGCAAGAAGTGCGCGTGAGCACTGGGGGAGAGCCGCCGCTGGTGGTGCTGCGCGAGGCCAAAGGTGAGCGGCTGCTGCCGATCTGGACGAACTTCGACGGAGTCACGGCGATCGTGGCCGCCACTGAGGCCGCCAAGACCGAGGTGATCACCATGCACGAACTGTTGCGCGACCTGCTGGCGATCCACGGCCACCGGGTGGAAGCGGTGCGCCTGACCGGCTTCGAGGACGGGCGGTTCTTCGCGGAAATCACCGTCTCCGGCAAGACATTGCTGTTGCGCCCGACGGATGCCATCGCCATGTCCGTGCTGACCGGTTGCACCATTCATTGCGCCGCGGAAGTGCTGGACGCCGCCGGAGTCCATCCCGAACCGCTGGAAGAGGTGGCCAGATTCCGGGAGTTCTTGGACTCCGTCGACCCGACCGACTTTGAGTAGCGCCTGCGCTGGGCTCCAGTTAGGCAGGTGGCGGGTGCCTGATTCCAGCCATCGGGAGACTTGGTCTGAGATCTGGAACTTGGGCGAAGTGCTTGATGGCGATCTCTCAACTGGCGCTTCAGACTTCGCCGCCACGGCGAAATCGTCCGGCGTGTCGCGGATTGGGGCTGCCGGGACCCGCATTAGCGTCTAGACTCATTCAAGGATTTGGAGGCGTGATGGATCAGATGCAGGACAGCCTGTTCGACGGCGACTTTGCGCCCTTGCCCGAGGATTTGGGTTTTCGCGGCCCGGTCGCCTGCCGCGCCGCGGACATCACGTATCGCCAGCTCGATTATTGGGCGCGCACCGGCCTGGTGGTCCCGGAAATCCGCACCGCCGAAGGTTCGGGCACCCAGCGGCTGTACTCATTCCGCGACCTGCTGATCCTGAAAGTCATCAAGCGGCTCATCGACGCGGGCATCTCGCTGCAGCAGATCCGCGCCGCGATCGACCATTTGCGCGCCCGCGGTGTCGCCGACCTGACTCAGGTGACGCTGATGAGCGACGGCGTGTCTGTCTACGAGTGCACCAGCGATGACGAGCTGGTCGACCTGCTCAAGGGCGGCCAGGGCATGTTCGGCATCGCCCTGGGGGGCGTATGGCGCGACATCGAAGGCACGCTGGCCCTGCTGCCGAGCGAGCGCGCTGATGAACCGGCCACCGACGAACTCTCCGAGCGCCGCCGCGCCCGCGCCAGCTGATCCAGCATCGTCATCCCGGACTTGTTCTTACCCCACAAAGTGTCCTCGCTGCGCTGCGGTACTTTGCGGGGACCCCTGATCGCTGCCGAAGTCCCAGCACCGTCATCCCGGACAAGTTCTGGGATCTTGGGACGAAGTCGCATGCGCGCCGAGGGGGTGCCCCTGGCGGAACACACGGACTACGTCCGAGATCCTGAAACGAGTTCTTCGATGACGGGTGGGGGTATTACCGGATGAGGTGAGTCCAACGGGCGATTGCCCGCGTCCAAGGGTAGTCTGAGACCGCTATGGATGCTCAAACTTCAACAATGCTAAAGACCTTGGGCTACGACTCGCTCGACGCCCTCACCGCCGCGGCCGTTCCCGCCGAGATCGCCGACTCGGACTTGGCGGGTTTGCCCGCGCCGCACACCGCGGAAGAAACCCGCCAAGAACTGCTGCGGCTGGCCGATTCGAACCAGCCGATGCGGTCGCTGATCGGCATGGGATATTCCGGCACCATCACACCGGCGCCAATACGGCGGTTGATCGTGGAGAATCCCGCCTGGTACACGGCTTACACGCCGTATCAGCCCGAGATTTCGCAGGGCCGCCTGGAAGCGCTGTTCACCTTCCAGACGATGATCTCCGACCTGACCGGCCTGCCCGTCGCCGGAGCCAGCCTGTTGGATGAGGCGACGGCGGTCGCAGAGGCGGTGGCGCTGGCCCGGCGGGCGGTTCGCTCTGGCGCCCAGGTCGTGTTGGACGCGGACTTGTATCCGCAGTCGCTGGCCGTCGTCGAGACTCGCGCGCGCAGCCTGCATGCCGAATTGGTGGTCGCCGAAGACCTGCTGGGCGCCGTCGCCGAAAGCGACCTGTTCGCCGTGGTGGTGCAGGTGCCCGGCGCGAACGGCAGGGTGCGCCCGCTGGCTGAGTTGCGCGCGTTGGCGGCGGCCGCGCACGACAAGGGGGCCTTGGTGATTGCGGCCTGCGACCCGCTGGCATTGGCACTGCTGGCGGCGCCGGCCGAATGGGGCGCCGACGTGGCGGTGGGCTCGGTCCAGCGCTTCGGTGTGCCGCTGTACTTCGGCGGGCCGCACGCGGGCTACATCGCGGTGCGCTCGGGCTTGGAGCGCCAGTTGCCAGGCCGGCTGGTTGGCCAATCGCAGGATTCCGCCGGCAATCCGGCGTTCCGGTTGGCCCTGCAGACCCGGGAGCAACACATCCGCCGCGAGAAGGCGACGTCGAATATCTGCACCGCCCAGGTCTTGCTGGCCGTGGTGGCGAGTTGCTACGCGGTTTGGCACGGTCCGGAAGGGATCGCTCGTATCGCCCGCGACGTCCACGCCAAGGCTCTGGCCATCGCTCGGGCGGCCACGTCGGCCGGGATCGAAACAGCCACCGAAGACGTCTTTGACACGCTGCGTTTGCACCTCCCCGGCCAGGCGCGGCAGGTGGTCGCCCAGGCCGCCCAGTTGGGCTTCGCGCTGGCCGAGTTGGACGACGACTGGGTCGGCCTGAGCGTCGGGGAAGACTTGGACTGGCAGGAGTTGGAGTTGCTGGTCTCCCTGCTGGCCCCGGGCGCCGCGGTGGAGCCCGTTGACGCCACTGGACCGATCGCCGGGCACATCCGCACCGGCGGGTTCTTGACGCATCGGGTGTTCAACTCCTACCAGGACGAAACCGAGTTCATGCGCTATCTGCGGGCCTTGTCCGACCGCGACTACGCCTTGGACAAGGGCATGATCCCGCTGGGTTCGTGCACGATGAAGCTCAACCCGGCTTTCGCGATGGAGCCGATCAGCTATCCCGGCTTCGCGGACCTGCATCCCCTGGCCGACCCGGCCACGGCGGCGGGCTACCAAGAGTTGATCGCGGAGCTGTGCGGCTGGCTGGCGGCCATCACCGGTTATGACGCAGTCTCGCTGCAGCCGAATGCGGGCAGCCAGGGAGAGTTCGCGGGCCTGCTCGCGATCCGCCGCTACCACGACGCGAACCAGGCGCCACAGCGGACAGTGTGCCTCATCCCGGCGTCGGCCCACGGCACGAACGCCGCGTCGGCGGCGATGGCGGGCTTGCGAGTCGTGCAGGTGGCGACGGCCGCGGACGGGTCCATCGACGCCGCGGACCTGCGCGCCAAGGTGGCCGAACACCGGGACGAGTTGGCGGCCATCATGGTCACCTACCCGTCCACGCACGGCGTCTTCGAGACCGGCATCGGCGAGTTGTGCGCGCTGGTGCACGACGCCGGGGGGCAGGTTTACGTCGACGGCGCCAACTTCAACGCTTTGATGGGCCTGGCCAAACCGGGCAAGTTCGGGGCGGACGTCAGCCACCTCAACCTGCACAAGACCTTCGCCATTCCCCACGGCGGCGGCGGCCCGGGGGTCGGCCCAGTCGCGGTGCGCGCCCACCTGGCCGAATTCTTGCCCGCGCTCGGCGCCGAACCGGGGCGGGTGTCCGCGGCGCCATTCGGGTCTCCCGGCGTGCTGCCGATCTCCTACGCATACATCTATTCGCAAGGCGCGGCCGGTTTGCGGGCCGCCTCGCAACAGGCCATCCTGCGCGCCAACTACTTGGCCAAGCGGTTGGGTGGCGCGTATCCGATCCTCTACACGGGACAGAGCGGTTTGGTCGCCCACGAATGCATCCTGGACTTGCGCGCGATCACGAAGGAGTCGGGAGTCAGTGTCGACGATGTGGCCAAACGCCTGATCGACTACGGCTTCCACGCGCCCACCATGAGCTTCCCGGTGTCGGGCACGTTGATGGTCGAGCCGACCGAATCCGAATCGCTGGCAGAGTTGGACAGGTTCGCCGATGCGATGCTGGCCATCCGCGCGGAGATCGACCAGGTGGCCCAAGGTGTTTGGCCGCACGATGACAACCCGCTTCACAACGCGCCGCATACTGTGGCCGCGGTCACTGGCCAGTGGGACCATCCGTATCCCAGGCAACTGGCCTGCTGCCTGCCCAGCGCCGGCCCGCTGGCCGCTGGTGGGCGCGACAAATACTGGCCGCCGGTGGGTCGCATCGACAACGCCTACGGCGACCGGAACCTGGTAGTGCGCTTCCCGGAGTGAGCCATGGCTTGGTGGGACCGTCTGAACCAGATGCGCTGGCCGGCGCATCTGCTGCGGGCCCTCGACCGTTTCACTTCCAGGCTGGGAACCCAATTCGCGGCCGGTGTGGCGTACTACTCGATCCTGGCCCTCGTGCCCGGTGTGATGTTGGCGTTTTCCGGGCTGGGGCTGACGCTAACGGTCATCCAGCCGCACACCATCCCGGACTTGGAGGCCTGGATCGAGTCGAACATCACCATCGCCGACCCGGCGGTGCAGAGCCAAGTGGGCGAAGTGCTGGACATGATCGTGGAGACCGTCAACCGGGCGTTGGGCGACTGGGCCGCCATCGGCGTGATCGGCCTGCTGATCTCCCTGTGGCTGGGGGCGACCTGGGTTTCCACGCTGAAGCGCGCGATCCGGGTGCAGTTGCGCGAAGAAACCGGCTATCCGCGGCGGCGGCGCGCGTGGGTAGTGGACATGCTCGTCAACGTGGGCGTCTTCTTGGTGATGCTCATGGCGGTGGCGATCATCTTCTTGCTGCTCCCGGCTACCTCGCTGGTTGGCGAGGACATCCGATCCGCGCTGCACCTGCCCAACTGGTTCTGGTCCATGGTGTTGTCCCTGCTCATCACGCTGGGTGTGGGGTCGGCGCTGTTCTGGATGCTGTTCAGGATCTTCTCGCCTTCGCACATTCGGCGCCGAGTGCTTTGGTACGGCTCGCTGCTGGGCGCGTCCGGCCTGATCGTGTTGCAGTGGGTCGCGACTCTCGCCATCCGGCTGCTGAGCCACAACCTGACCGCCATCTTGTTCGGCCCGCTGATCGTGGTGATGCTCTTCTTGAACATCTTCGCCACCTGGGTGCTGTTCGTGGCGGCCTGGATCGGCACGTTCGACCCGCCGGCGGCGCCCGCGAAGAAGCAAGAGCCCGACTTGGCGGCGGTCGCCGAAGAGTTCAACCACGAGGCTGCGGACGCGACGTCTGGCAAGCCGGTGGGCCTGGTGTCCGGACTGCTCCGCCTGGGGGTGCTAGGCGTGAGCGCCGCCGTCCTGCGCCGCATGCTGCGCAAGTAGGGGCGCGGCGGACGACCCGCCGAGGTTCAGTGGTCCAACTGGCTGGCGGGACGGGCGACCGGCTTGGGCTGGCCGATTTCGGCGACCAAGTCGAGATACCACTGGTGGCGCAGGTCGAACGGCTTGCCGCCCGCGATGCGCTTGAAGTCGATCACGGATAGCTTGTCACCGGCTTGTTCATCCTGGCCGATGACGCCGGATTCGCCCTTGAGCGCCGCGTCCACGGCCATGTCCGTCATCTGGTGGATCAGGTCGAGGTCGAACTGGTTGGCGGCCGCCGAACGCGAGTAGTAGCCGGACTTCTGCACCAGCACCTTGTTGGCGCCCAGCATCTCGGCGAATTGCTTGCCGAACCAGACACCCGGGTTGATCCGCTCCAGGCGGATGTGGCCGAAGGCGTCGCGTGCGACTTCGAGGCCTTCGCGTTCCATCTCCTCCACGATCTCGGCCACGCCCGCGCCCTCGGACAGGAACAGGTTCACGCAGCTCACCTCATCCATGACCTTCTTCAGTCGCTTGGCTTCCTTGGGAATGTCGATGTCCGCCTCGGGCACGAAGACACCGTGCACGTCCCACGCGCGGGAATCGAGGCCGATCTCCGGCAGCCACTGGCGGGACTTGACCCATTCGTGGTACTTCAGCGCCGTGGCGGCGGTCAGCCATCCGCAGTTGCGGCCCATCACCTCGTGGATGATCAGGATGCGCGTGCCGGCGTTGTGCTCGGCCATCACGTTCTTCGCGAAACGGGCACCCATCTCGGCGGCGGTGTCCGCACCCAGCGACTGCTTGATCGGGATCACGTCGTTGTCGATCGTCTTCGGCAGGCCGACGACTGTCAGCCCGTAGTCGTGTTCGGCCAGGTACGCCGCCAGGTCGGCGGCGGTGGTGTTGGTGTCGTCGCCACCGATGGTGTGCAAGATTGTGACGCCGTCAGCGACGAGGCGGTCGGCGGCCACCTGCAGCGGATCTTGGCCTTCTTTGACCAAACCTCGCTTGACAAGGTCTTTCGCGTTGGTCAGCTTCACCCGGGAGTTGCCAATGGGGGAGCCGCCGTACTCGTGCAGCAACGCTGCGTTCTCACGCACCTTCGGCGTCACTTCGAGGAAATCGCCGGTGAGCAGGCCCTGGTAGCCGTTCTTGTAGGCGATGATGGGCGCCTCGGGAGCCAATTCGGTGTAGCGCAGGATCAAGCCGCCAATCGCAGACGACAGGCAGGGGGCGAATCCGCCCGCGGTGAGTATTGCGACCTTCTCAGTCATTGGAGATTCCTTTCTTGGGCTGCACAAGCCTACTATCGCCGGACCCGGTCACAGCGAGTTGGCCAATCTGCGGATCGCCTCGGTGATGATCTCGGGGGACGTGGCCAGATTCACCCGGATCCACTGCCCGAATTCCTTGCCGAACGCGGTTCCGTCGTTGAAAGCGACCTTGCCGGCTTGGCGGAAATGGGTGGCGGGGCTGTCCAGGCCCAGCGCCGAGCAGTCCACCCAAGCGAAGTACGTTCCGGGGCCCGGCAAGTAGTTGGCGGCCGGGACGTGTTCGGACAACAACCGTCCCAGCAGTTGCTTGTTGGCGGCGACTTCGCCGAGGTATTCGGCCAACCAGGCGTCACCCTCGTTCATGGCGGTGGAGTGTGCGATGGCGGCCATGTGGCCCATGGACTGCAACAGCAGCGCCGGAAGCCTGTCCAGGACATCCCCGGCCGCCGTGCCGCCGATGACGAGGCCGCCCTTGAAAGAGGCGAGGTTCCAGGCCTTGCCCGCCGACATGACGGCGATGGCGCGCTCGGAACCGGGCACCGACAAGATCGGGGTGAATCCGGTGCCGGCGTGGGTGATCGGCGAGTGGATCTCGTCGACGATCAGCGCCACGTCGTTGGCCGCGCACAGCCGTACCAACTCGGCGAGTTCCTGGTGGGTGTGGACGGTCCCGGTCGGGTTGTGGGGGGAACACAGCAGGAAGGCCCGCGGGTGAGCCGGGCCAGCCAGAATCTCGGCTATCGCCGCCAAGTCGAGGCGGCCGTCCGGTGTGAGATTGGCGGGCACGACCTTGCGTTGGTAGCGCTCGACGATGGTGTAGAACGGCGGATAGACCGGCGGATTGAGAACGACCGCGTCGCCGGGCGAGGTCACGGTCTGCAACACGCCCAACATGGAGTTCATCACGTCGCCGGACTGCTTCACCTGCGCGTCGGCGAGTTCCAAACCCCAATGGCGCGCGGCGAAAGCGCGGTACGCGTCGGCGTAGCGCCGTCCCGCCGGGTAGCCGGTGTCGCCGGCTTCGAGTTCGGCGAACACCGCCGCTTTGACCGCCGGATGCGTTTTCACGTCCATTTCGGCCACCCACAGCGGCAACACGTCCGCCGGGTAGGTTTGCCACTTCATGGATTGCCGCGTGCGAAGCTCGGCCACGCCGAGGTTGAAAACAGTCACGTCGCACTAGCCTACCGACGGAAGGTAGGCTGGTGCGCCATGGCCCGCTATTTTGACGTGCACCCGGTCGATCCGCAGCCCCGGGCAGTGGCGCAGTTGGCCGACTTGGTCCGTTCCGGCGCGTTGATCGCCTACCCGACGGACTCCGGCTACGCGTTGGGGTGTGCGCTGGGCAACCGGGAGGGAATGGACCGCATCCGCGCCATCCGCGAGTTGGGCCACGACCACCAGTTCGCGCTGTTGTGCAGCGAATTCGCCCAGCTGGGGCGCTACGTCGAGATGGACAACGACGTGTTCCGCGCGGTGAAGGCGGCCAAGGGTCCGTACACGTTCATCCTCAAGGCCAGCCGCGAGGCCCCCAAGGTGATGCTGCATCCGAAGAAGAAGACGGTCGGGGTGCGCATCCCGCAGCACAAGGTACCGCTGGCGCTGCTGCGTGAGCTCGGCGAGCCGATGATCTCGTCCACCTTGATACTGCCCGGCGAAACCGACCCGATGACCGAGGGTTGGATCGTCAACGATGAAATCGGCTCGCATCTGGACGCGGTGGTGGATTGCGGCGAGTGCGGATTGGAACCGACGACTGTGGTGGACCTCAGCGGTGACGAGGTCGTGATAGTGCGCTACGGCGCGGGAGACCCGGCGCTGTTCGAATGAGGTTGGTGGTTCAGCCGGCCAGCGCCGCCAGATGGCGCAGCCGCGCGACCTCCGAGGCCAGGAACTCCGGGCCGCCATGCCGGCCGATGACCAGGGTTTCCGGGCCCTTGAACGGGGCGGCCGCGATCAGCGTCTCGCCCCAGCCTTCCAGCCAGCCTTCCTTCAATTCGCGGCTGCTGGCGACGTCCAGCGGCCCGAAGGCCGCGATCGCCTGCGCCGTGAGGTCCGGGGCCAGTTCGGTTTGGAACAGCGGCTGCCGGGCTTCGCGGTCCACCAGCACCGCCCAGTTGGAGCGGAAAACGTCGGGGGCCGCCTGGGTCAGTATCCGCTGGGCGAACTGGGGTTGCTCGGTCATGCGGTTCAGCACGTCCACATCGCCTTGCAGGCCCCAGTCCTCGGAATAGTGCGAAATCCAGATGAGCTCGACGCCGGGAATCGAGGTGCAGGCCGCTACGAGGCCGTCTGCCGGAGTGTCGGGCGGGAGGTCCACGATGAAGTCGTCAACCGCGTAACCCTCGTACTTCTCCACGATCTCGACGGCGGAGATGTCGGCGTTGACGGTGCCCATGGCGGACGCGACCGATCCCAACGAGCCGGGTCTATCCGGCAAGCTCACTCGCAGCAGGTACATATGGCCATTGTGTCGCATCCGGGTTACAGAGTCATCACGCCCGGCCGAGCCCGGTAGAGTGTCGCCCTGGAGGTTTCACAATGGCTTTGAGTGTCGCGGACGTCGCCCGGCTGGCTGGATTGGCGCGCATAAGTTTGACTGACGCGGAATTGGCCCACCTCGCGCCGCAGTTGGACGTCATCCTGGAAGCGGTGGCGGAAGTATCCCAGGTCGCGGCTGGGGACATCGCGCCGACCACCCACGCGATTGAGTTGCGCAACGTGTTCCGCGCCGACGAGGTGCGCGAATCGCTGCCGCCGGAGTTGGTCTTGCAAGCCGCCCCGGCGCAGGAAGACGGGCGCTTCCGCGTGCCCCAGATTCTGGTTGAGGAGGCGTGATGGGTCTGAACGCCCCCGTCGAGTTGCTGGCCAGGCCAGCACATGAACTGGCCCGCATGATCGCCGCCGGGGAAGTCTCCGCGGTCTCGGTGGCCGAGGCCTGCTTGGCCCGCATCGCCGAAGTCGACCCGCAGGTGCTGGCGTTCCTGTCAGTTGACGGCGAACGGGCGCTGCGGCAGGCCGCCGCCGTCGACGCCAAGCGCGCAGCCGGTGAGTCCCTGGGCCCGCTGGCCGGCGTCCCGCTGGCGATGAAGGACATCTTCACCTACCAGGGCCTGCCCACCACGTGCGGCTCGCGGATCCTTCAGGGCTGGTATCCGCCCTACGACGCGACGGTCACCAAGCGGGTGCTGGCGGCGGACATCGTTGTCATCGGCAAGACGAACATGGACGAGTTCGCCATGGGGTCGTCGACGGAGAGCTCCGGCTATCAGACGACTCGCAACCCATGGGACTTGGACCGCATCCCGGGCGGATCGGGCGGCGGATCGGCGGCCGCGCTGGCCGCCTACGAGGCGCCGCTCGCGTTGGGCACGGACACCGGCGGGTCCATCCGCCAACCGGCGTCCGTCACCGGGACGGTTGGCATCAAGCCCACCTATGGCGGCACATCGCGGTACGGCGTCGTGGCCATGGCGTCGTCCCTGGACGTGCCCGGCCCGTGCGCGCGCAACGTGCTTGACGCCGCGCTGCTGCACGAGGTGATCGGCGGCTGGGATCCGATGGATTCGACATCGATCAACCAGCCGGTTCCGCCGGTGGTGGCCGCCGCGAAGTCCGGCGACGTCTCCGGCATGCGGCTGGGAGTCGTCAAGGAGTTGGGCGGCGAGGGTTGCCAACCCGGGGTTATTCAGCGCTATCGCGAAGCGCTGGGGGCCCTTGAATCGGCCGGCGCCGAACTCGTCGAGGTTTCCTGCCCACATTTCAAGTACGCGTTGGGCGCCTACTATCTGATCATGCCCAGCGAGGTTTCCTCGAACCTGGCTCGCTTCGACGCCGTCCGCTATGGGCTGCGGGTGGGCGACGACGGCAGCCGGTCGATGGAAGAGGTGACTTCGCTGACGCGCGAACAAGGCTTCGGCCAAGAGGTGAAACGCCGCATCATCATCGGCACATACGCCTTGTCGTCGGGTTACTACGACGCCTACTACGGGTCCGCCCAGAAAGTGCGCACCCTGATCAAAGGCGACTTCGACGCGGCATTCGGGCAAGTCGACGCGTTGGTTTCGCCGACATCGCCCACGACGGCCTGGAAGATCGGCGAACGCGTGGACGATCCGCTGGCCATGTATCAGGCGGACCTGTGCACGATCCCGTCAAACCTGGCCGGCAATTGCGCGGGCTCGTTCCCGGTGGGGCTCAGCCCGGATGACTCGATGCCCGTGGGCTTGCAGGTGATGGCCCCGGTGTTGTGCGACGATCGGCTGTACCGAGTCGGGGCCGCGTTGGAACGCGTCTCGGGGGGTGCAAGATGAGCGGTGATCTGATGGATTATGCGGACGCCGTCGCCGCATATGAGCCTGTACTTGGACTTGAGGTCCATGTCGAGCTGAACACCAAGTCGAAGATGTTCTGCGGTTGTGAGAATGTCTTCGGCGGCGAGCCGAACTCGCGCACCTGCCCCGTATGCCTGGGCTTGCCGGGCGCGCTGCCCGCGGTGAACGAGAAGGCCGTCGAGTCAGCCATCCGCATCGGGCTGGCCCTCAACTGCAAGATTTCGCCCTGGTGCCGTTTCGCCCGGAAGAACTATTTCTACCCGGACATGACGAAGAACTTCCAGACTTCGCAATACGACGAGCCGATCGCCAGCGACGGGCACGTTGAACTGGAAGTCGAGGGTGAGACTTTCCAGATTCCCATCGAGCGGGCGCACATGGAGGAAGACGCGGGCAAGCTGGTCCACCTGGGCGGCGCCGGCCGCATCCAGGGCGCGGAATACTCGCTGGTCGACTACAACCGCGCCGGCACACCGCTCATCGAGATCGTCACCAAGCCGATCACCGGCGTGGGTGCGAAAGCCCCGCAGGTGGCGCGGGCCTATGTGGCGTTCCTGCGCGACATGCTGCGCGACCTGGGCGTCTCCGACGTCCGCATGGAGCAGGGGAGTTTGCGCTGCGACGCGAACGTGTCGCTGCGGCCGATCGGCCAAGAGCGGCTGGGCATCCGCACCGAGACGAAGAACGTCAACTCGCTGCGCTCCATCGAGGCGGCGCTGCACTACGAGATCCGCCGCCAAGCGGCGATATTGGCGGCCGGCGGCCGCGTCACGCAGGAAACCAGACACTGGCACGAAGAGGGTTTCACGTCCGCGGGCCGATCCAAGGAACAAGCGGAGGATTACCGGTACTTCCCCGAGCCCGACCTGGCGCCCATTGCCCCCCAGGATGCCTGGGGCCCCGATGTCGCGCGGTTGCGCGCCACTATTCCCGAGCCGCCCGCAATCCGGCTGGCCCGGCTGGGGTTCTCGCAGTTGGAGGCCCGCGATGTCGTCAACGCCGGAGCGCTGACGCTCATCGAGGCTACGATCGCCGCGGGGGCCTCGGCCCAGTCGGCCCGCAAGTGGTGGATGACCGAGTTGCTGCGGCGCGCCAATGAATCCCAAGTTGAACTGGCGGACCTGCCTATTTCGGGTGCTCAAGTCGCTCAAATCGAGGCGTTGGTGCAAGCCGGGGCCATCAACGATGTGACCGCGCGGAAAGTGATCGAATACACCTTGGCCGGCGAGGGGGATCCGGAGCAGATCGTCGCCGCGCGCGGTTTGGCGATGGTCAGCGACGACTCGCTGCTGGCCGCGGCGGTGGACCGGGCGCTGGCGGCCAACGCCGACGCCGTCCAGAAGATCCGCGACGGCAAGGTCCAAGCCATCGGGGCGCTCATCGGCGCGGTGATGCGTGAAATGAAGGGCCAGGCTGACGCCGCCAAAGTGCGCGAGATGATTGTGTCGCGGATCGGCTGATCACTTTGGGATGAGCACGGGCTGCAGTTCGCCGGCCCCGGGCGGGTCGTAATAGCCTTCGAGTTGGCCAGGATCGCGGAACCGGAGCTGGGCCAGCAGTTCGTCCAGCTTGCCCGCGTCGGCGGCCTCCACGGTGGACGAGTAGCTGTAGTTCAGCCAAGTCAACGTCAGCTCATAGCGGCCGTTGGAGTTCGGTTTCGCGTTCTTCCAGGCGCTGCCGACCTCTTGGCCACCGAGCATGACGTCGTAGCGGGCCACCGCGGCGCCGCCGAACTTATCCGCGTAGTGCGCCTGCGCTTCTTCCCCGGACAACCAGTAGCGGTAGCGGATCAGGGTCTTCGGCTCCAGCTCGCATTCCCAGGTTTCCGTGCCGTAGCGCAGCCCGGTCCACTCGCAATACCCGGCGCCGAATTGCTCGGCCAGGGAGGGAAAGATGTACGCCAGCGCATACGAGGGGGAAAGCAGCGGAGTGGCCTTGCCCGGCTCCCCGGACATGTGCCCGCAGCCTTCCGGCCCGGCGGTTTTCGAGCCGTCCCAACAGGTGAATACGGCGCCGGGCGCGGCGGATCCGGTCAGATCGGGCGTGCCGGTGGCGGAACCGCCTGGATCGGTGGGCCAACTCGCCACCACGTACCAGGCGGTGAGCGCCACGACGGCGACCCCAGCGGCCGCCGCGGCGGCGATCTTCGCCCAGAAGCCTGGTTTGCGCTCCGCCGGCTGGCGTGCCGGGGAAACCGAGACCGTTGGCGGGATGTTGGGTGGTAGCCCCGCGCTGGCGGGATCGGCGGGTGCGATGGTGGGGATATCGGCCGCCGCGATGGCTTTCACCACCTCGTCGGCGCTGGCCGGGCGCCGGGCGGGGTCCTTGGCCATGCACCAATCCAGCAGCCGGTTGAGCAAGTCTCTTTGCTCGATTCCCTGCGGCAATTGGGGTGGTGGTTCGTGCATGTGCGCGGTGATCTGCTGGTATTCGGTGCCGGAGTAAGGGGTGTTCCCGGTGAGCATTTGCCACAGCACGCAAGCGGCCGAATAGATGTCGGATTGCACCGTGGCCGGCACCCCGTGGTGGCGTTCGGGCGCCATGTAGGCCAGCGATCCGACAACGATCCCGGGCCTGGTTACGCCGGCTTCGGATGGCCCCCCGGCCTGGGCGATGCCGAAGTCGCACAGGTATGCGTGGGGAGTCTCGCGGCCGGTGCGCAGCAAGATGTTCGAGGGCTTCACGTCGCGGTGGATGACTTCGGCGCTGTGGGCGTCGTGCAGGCCGGCCATGATTTGCCGGAATAACTCCAAGGCGGAGTCAGAGGCCAACGGGCCGCGCGTGGCGATGTGTTCGGCCAAGTCCGGGCCGGCCACGTACTGCATCGCCAAGTACAAGAAACCTTTGTCCGCCGCGTGGTCATAGATGGTGACGATGTGGGGCGAGTCGATGCGCGCCAGGGCGGCGGCCTCGGCGTGGAAGCGGGCCACGAACTCCGGATTCGCGGCAAGCTGCGGGTCGAGAACCTTGAGGGCGACCTTGCGCCGCAGGCCTGCTTGCTCGGCCAGGTAGACAATGCCCATGGCACCGCGCCCGATCGTCCGCTCAATCGTGAACGAGCCGAGTTGGGTGGGGACATTCCCGGACACTGCTACTCCTTTCGCCAGGGAGTCTAGCCGGTGAGTCCGCGGCCAGGTTAGAAGCTTGCGTACCGCGTAGCGCTATGGTTGCACCTGTGACGCGAAAATGGTGTGGGCTGCTCGCTGCCCTGGCCTTGCTGCTGGGCGGGTGCGAACAGCTTCCGGTTGTTACGGCGCTGCCTGGCCCGACGACCCCGTCGGTTCCGGCGGCGACGGCCACGCCGACTACCAGCGCCACCGCGACCTCGACTCCCACGACGGACCCCACTGCGGAGCCTGCGCTGGTGGTCTCAGGGGTGCAGAACTTCCGAGACGTGGCGGGCGCGGGCTTGCCCTTGGCCGGCGGGGGGCAGATGGCCACTGGCGTCGTCTACCGGTCCGGACGCCTCTCGGATGCGACGGCCGTCGACCTGGACCGCATCCAGAAGGCCGGCGTGGTGGCGGTCTATGACTTGCGCACCTCGGATGTCGCCGGCCGCTCACCCGATCCCGAGATTCGCGGCGCCGAAAACCTGCTGATCAACTTGTACGGCGACGTCTCCGGGGACGTTTCGTCGGCTTCCGTCGCGAAGGCGAAGTCCGACTCGGTCAAACAGGACAAGTTGTTCGTTACCTCGCCGTCGCGGCGCCGGGCGCTGGCCAAACTCCTCAAGGACTTCGCGGGCGCGGACGGGCCCGTCATCGTGCACTGCACCTATGGCAAGGACCGCACCGGTTGGGTTTCGGCCATCCTGCAAGCCACCGCCGGTGTGGACCGCGAGGACATCGTGGCCGAGTATCTGCTTTCCAACGAGTATCGGGCCGAAGAGATCGAAACGGCCTACGCTGAGAACAAGGCCGCCAAGGGCAAGACCTACGCCGACGCGAAACGCGCCTCCGACGAAGTGGCAGCCGAGTACCTGGAGGCCGGGCTGGACGAGTTGGAAGCCAGGTACGGCGGCATCGACGGCTTCCTGAAAGACGGGCTGGGGCTCAGCGAGTCGGTGATCGCCAAAATTCGGGCCAAACTGATCGCATAAAGCAAGCAGGCCGCCGGTTGCCCGGCGGCCTGCTTGCTTTGCTGTCGCTCACTTGAGGATCGTGTAGCCTCCGATGACGGGCAGCGGGGCCAGCTTCTCATTGACGGCGTTCAGGACACCGATGACGATCAGGACCAGGATCGCCACGGACCACAGCCATGAAATGAACCCGAGGAACGGTAGGACAGCGCCCACTGTGCCGAGGATCAATCCGCCGATGATGCCGACCAGAGCCAGGATGACACCCTGGTTAAGGTGGAACTTGACCGCCTCGGACCGCTTGTAAGCTCCGGTGAGCAGTGGCACGAGGAGCAGTATCCCGAGGTAGGAAAGGATGGACATCAACTTGTCGGTCGATGCGTCGCCTGCCGGCTGATAGTCGCTCATTGTTTTCTCCTTGTTGTCTAGGCCTTAGTGGGGGCCAAGACCTGTTGCTTGGACATCCACTGTCACTGTCAACAGTAGTCGGGATTGTTACCAAAACGTTAGGGTGACACCCCTGAAACGACCCTGAGGCGCGCCTAGTGGATGACCCGAGCCGAAAGTACGCCTGGAATCTGCTGGATCTTGGCCAACAACGCGTCCGGCAGATCGGCTTCCACATCCACCAGCGTGTAGGCCAATTCCCCGCGCGACTTGTTGAGCAGATCGGAGATGTTCAGCTGCTCACCGGCCAACAGCGTGGAGATTTGGCCCACCATGTTCGGCACGTTGGAGTTGGCGATCGCGATGCGGGTGGTCCCTTCGGCGCGCGGCAGTTCGGCGTTCGGGAAGTTGACCGAATTGCGGATCGTGCCCTGCTCCAAGTAGTCCCGCAGCTGGTCGGCGGCCATGCGGGCGCAGTTCTCCTCCGCCTCGTTCGTCGACGCTCCGAGGTGGGGCAGCGTCACCACCTTGTCGCGCTTGTTCAGCGCGGGGGTCGGGAAGTCGCACACATAGCCGCGCAGCTTCCCGGATTCAAGGGCTTCCACGACGGCGGCCTCATCCACGATCGGGCCACGGGCAAAGTTGACCACCACGGCCGACTTCTTCATCAGCGCGAGCTGTTCCGCGCCGACCAAGCCCTTGGTGGCGTCCAAGAGCGGCACGTGCACGGTGACGATGTCGGAGCGCTTGAACAGGGTGTCCAGGCTGGTGGCCCGCTCCACCCACGGCGAGAGCTTCCAGGCATGTTCCACGGTGACGGCCGGATCGTAGCCGATCACCTTCATGCCGAGTCCGCTGGCCGCGTTGGCCACTTCCACGCCGATCGCGCCCAAACCGATCACGCCAAGGGTGCGCCCGGGCAGCTCAAAGCCCACATAGTTCTTCTTGCCGGCTTCGACCGCTTTGCCCATCGAATCCGCGTCACCGTCCAAGCGGTGCGCGAAGGCGGCGGCGGGAATGATGTTCCGGGCCGCGAGGAACAGCGCGGCGACGACGAGTTCCTTGACGGCGTTGGCATTTGCCCCCGGGGTGTTGAACACCGGGATGCCGCGGGCCGAATAGTCCGCGATGGGGATGTTATTGGTGCCAGCGCCGGCGCGCGCCACCGCCAGAATCGACGCCGGGATTTCGGCGCCGTGGATGTTTGCGGAGCGCAGCAACAGCGCATCCGGCTCGGCTACGTCGGAACCGACCTCATAGAGGTCTTTCGGCAGCCTGCTGAGGCCGACGTTGCTGATTGCGTTGAGAGTCTTGATCTTGAACATGTTTCACCCGTGGTTCTTTTGGAAATCGGCCATGTAGCCGATGAGTGCCTGCACGCCCTCCATCGGCATGGCGTTGTAGATACTAGCCCGCATTCCGCCCACGGAGCGATGTCCCTTGAGATTCGTCAGCCCGGCGGCGGTCGCGCCCGCCAGGAATGGGGCGTCCAGAGCGGCGTCAGGAAGCACGAAGGGGACATTCATCCAGGAGCGGGAATCCTTGGCGACCGGGTTGGTGTAGAAACCGGAGCCGTCGATGGCGGCGTACAGCGCGTCGGCCTTGGCTTTGTTGGCCGCGCCCATGGCCTCCAGTCCGCCGCGGTCCAAGACCCACTTCAGGATCAGGCCGAGCAAGTAGACGCCAAACGTCGGCGGGGTGTTCAGCATGGAATCCGCTTCGGCCATGGCCTTCCAATCCCAAACCGACGGCGTGTCCGGGCGGGCGTTGCCCAGCAGTTCGTCCTTGACGATGACGACGACCAAGCCGGCGGGCCCCATGTTCTTCTGCGCCCCGGCGTAGATGACCCCATATTTCGACACGTCGAGCGGGCGGGAAATGATCGTGGAGGAGAAGTCTGCCACCAGCGGGGCCTCGACTTCCGGGATGTATCCGAATTCCACGCCGCCGATGGTCTCGTTGGGCGTGTAGTGCAGGTACTTGGCGCCCGGCGTGGCGGCAAACGAGCCGGGGGCGGGGGTGGTCGTGTAGTTGCCGGCTGCCTCGTCGGCGATCACATTCACTTTGAGTCCTTGGCGCTTGGAGGCGGCAATGGCCTTCTTGGACCACGAGCCCGTGTTGAAGAAGTCCACGGTGTCTCCGGGCGCGGTCAGGTTGAGCGGGATCGCGTCGAATTGGCCGGACGCGCCGCCTTGCAGGAAAAGTACCCGGTAATCCGCCGGGATGCCCATCACTTGGCGCAGCAACTCTTCGGCTTCGGCCGCACACGCCACGAAGTCCTTCCCGCGGTGGGATACCTCGAGCACGGACATACCGGACGACCGCCAATCGGTCAGTTCGGCTTTGGCAAGCTCTAGGACATCGACAGGAAGCATGGCTGGGCCAGCGGAAAAGTTGTAAACACGCATGGCGAACATTGTTCCATGAATTGCCGGCGCCGCGTTCCGACTCGCCACAGCGCGTGCGGGCGGCCGCAACAGTGCGAGAATGGCCTACGTGCAAACGATCAACTACAACGGCCAAGGCCTGGTTCCAGCCGTCGTCCAGGAGTACCACACCGGCGAGGTGCTAATGCTCGCCTGGATGAACCAAGAAGCCCTGCAGGCCTGCTTGGAAACCCGGCGGGGCACTTATTGGTCGCGCAGCCGCGGCGAGCTCTGGGTGAAGGGCGCCACCAGCGGGAACACGCAATTGGTGCGCGAGGTCCGGGTCGATTGCGACGGTGACACGGTTCTGCTGAAGGTGGAACAGTCCGGCCCGGCCTGCCACACTGGCACCCGTACCTGTTTCGATTCGGGCCTGCTGCTGGAGGCATAGTGGAGAATCTGGCGATTTCGCCCAGCCTGGACGGCTTCCGCGCCGCCGGGCGGACCCAGCGCGTCGTGACGGTGCACGCGAAAGTCCTGGCGGACGATGTGACCCCGATCGGGGTTTACCACCAACTCTGCGGCAAGCGGGAGGGCACATTCTTGTTCGAATCCGCCGAGTCCGGGGTGTGGTCGCGCTATTCATTCATCGGCGTGCGTGCCGCCGCCACGTTGACCGTCGGCTCGGGCCGGGCCCAATGGGATTTCGCGGCCAAGGAAATCGAAGGCTTGCCCGCCGGGCCGGATCCGCTGGCCGTGCTGGCCGAAACACTCGCCGCACTGCACACCCCGCGCGACCCGGCCCTGCCGCCGCTGGTTTCCGGAATGGTCGGTTATCTCGGTTACGACGTGGTGCGCCGCCTGGAACGCCTCCCGGACACAAACCCGGACGATCTGGACATCCCGGAGTTGGCGCTGCTGCTGGTGTCGGACATGGTCGTGCTCGACCACCACACCGGGGAGGCTTGGCTTATCGCCAACGCCATCAACTTCGACAACACCGCGGCGCGGATCGAGGAAGCCTACGCGGACGCCGTCGGCCGCGTGCGGGCCTTGGCCGAAGCGCTGCGCCAACCGCGCGTGCCGCTGGCGGCAAACCGGGTGGAGGCCAAGGATTTGCCGGTGACCCGGCAGCGCACGTCTGCCGAATATGAGGCGATGGTCGCCGCATGTATCGAGCAGATCAAGGCCGGCGAAGCCTTCCAGATCGTGCCCAGCCAGCGCTTCGAGTTGGATTGCCCCGCCGACGCGCTGGACGTCTACCGCACACTGCGCACCTTGAACCCGAGTCCCTATCTCTACTTGCTTCGGCTCGACGGCTTCGCCATCGTGGGTTCCAGCCCGGAAGCGCTGGTCCAAGTCGCCCATGGCCGGGCCACTACGCATCCGATCGCCGGCACCCGCCCACGCGGGAAGACCTCTGCCGAGGACGCCGCACTCGAGAGGGAGTTGCTGGCCGATCCGAAGGAAGCCGCCGAACATGTGATGCTGGTTGATTTGGGCCGCAACGACCTGGGACGGGTTTGCGAGCCCGGCACGGTGTCGGTCATCGAGTTCATGAAAGTGCGGCGCTACTCGCACGTCATGCACTTGGAGGCCGGGGTCACTGGCACGCTGGCCGCGGGCAAGACGGCCTTGGACGCCACGCTGGCCTGCTTCCCGGCGGGCACCCTTTCCGGCGCTCCCAAGGTGCGCGCCATGGAGATCATCGACGAGTTGGAGGCCAGCCGCCGCGGACTGTACGGGGGAGTGGTCGGCTACTTCGACTTCGCGGGGGATTCGGACGTGGCCATCGCCATCCGAACGGCCCTGCTGAAGGACCAAAAGGCGTACGTGCAGGCGGGCGCCGGAGTGGTCGCCGATTCGGTTCCCGCGAACGAAGACCTGGAATCCGTGAACAAAGCCCACGCCGCAATCCGCGCCGTCCAGGAAGCGGCCCGCATCGTGGAGATAGGGGAGCAGCGGTGAGCGTGCTGGATGACCTGGTCGCGGGTGCCGTCGCAGACATGGCCGAACGCATGGAATTGGCGCCGCTGGAACAAGTGATGGCGGCCGCCGACGCTGCCCCTGCGGTGCGCGATCCGCTGCCACGCTTTGAAGCCGAGGAGTTGGCCGTGATCGCCGAGGTGAAGCGGTCTTCTCCCAGCAAGGGCCGCTTGGCGGACATCCCGGATCCGGCTGAACTGGCCTTGCAGTACGCGGCCGGCGGCGCCGCTGCGATCTCCGTCTTGACCGAACGCCGCCGCTTCGGAGGGGGCCTGGACGACTTGCGGGCGGTGCGCTCCGCGGTTGACACACCGGTGTTGCGCAAGGACTTCATCGTCACCGAATACCAGGTCTACGAGGCGCGCGCCGCCGGGGCGGATCTGGCGCTGCTCATCGTGGCCGCCCTGGAGCAACAGCAGTTGGAGAATCTGCTGGCCATAGGGGACAGCCTGGGCATGTGCATGTTGGTGGAGACGCATACCGCCCACGAGGTCGAGCGCGCGTTGGACGCGGGCGCGTTCTTGATCGGCGTCAACAACCGCAATCTGAAAACTCTGGAAGTGGACTTGGGCCAGTTCGAGGAGTTGGCCAACCTGATTCCAGACACGCATATCCGGGTGGCGGAGTCCGGCATCTTGACGTTGGACGACGCGTGGCGGATGTACGACGCCGGCGCGGACGTCGTGCTGGTGGGTGAAGCCCTGGTCAAGGACGGCGATCCGAAGCAGGCCGTGCGGAACATGAGCGCCATCGGCGCGTAGCGGTAGACTGCGGTGCTTGTGAGCACACTTCCCGATTCGCGCGGGCATTTCGAGGTGTTCGGGGGCAAGTACGTCCCCGAGGCGCTGATGGCCGCGCTGGCGCAGTTGGAGGCCGAATTCGAGGCAGCGATGGCGGATCCCCAGTTCTGGCGGGAGTTCGAGGCGCTGCGCACGCGATACGCCGGGCGGCCCACCCCGTTGACGGCGGCTCCGCGGTTTTCCGAGTTGTGCGGGAACGCCCGGGTTGTCTTGAAGCGGGAAGACCTCAACCACACCGGTTCCCACAAGATCAACAACGTGCTGGGTCAGGCCCTGTTGACCAAACGAATGGGCAAGACGCGGGTGATCGCCGAGACCGGGGCTGGCCAACACGGCGTGGCGACGGCGACGGCCGCGGCGCTGTTCGGGATGGAATGCCGCATCTACATGGGGCGTGTGGACACCGAACGGCAGCGCCTCAACGTCGCCCGGATGCAGCTGCTCGGCGCGGAGGTCATCGCCGTGGAATCAGGCTCGGCCACCTTGAAGGACGCCATGAACGAGGCGTTGCGCGACTGGGTCGCCAGCGTCGACAACACCCATTACCTGATCGGCACGGTCGCCGGGCCGCATCCCTTCCCGAAGCTGGTCCGCGAGTTCCAGCGGGTGATCTCGACGGAGATCGCGGCGCAGTGCCATCAGGAGTACGGGCAGTTGCCGGACGCCGTGCTCGCTTGCGTCGGGGGCGGATCCAACGCGATGGGATCCTTCGCCGACTTCATCGGCAATCCCGCCGTGAAGCTTTACGGGTTCGAGGCCGGCGGCGAAGGCGTGGAAACCGGTCGGCATGCCGCGTCGATCACCGGCGGGTCAATCGGCGTGCTGCATGGCACCCGCACTTTCATCTTGCAGGACGAGGACGGCCAGACGCTGGAATCGCACTCGATTTCCGCCGGCCTGGATTATCCCGGCGTCGGGCCGGAGCACTCCTGGCTGGCCAGCCAGGGCTTGGCCACCTATGAGCCGGTTGACGACGACGAGGCCATGTACGCGTTCAAAGCCTTGACGCAGACTGAGGGGATCATGCCGGCGATCGAGTCCGCACACGCGCTGGCCGGGGCGATTCGCTTGGGAACGCGGCTCGCCGCCGAGCAGCCGGACTCCAAGCCGCTGTTCGTGGTCACGGTTTCGGGGCGCGGCGACAAAGACGTGGACACGGCGATCAAGTTCTTCGGCCTCAAAGGGCATCCGGACCAATACGTGGGAGGCCTGCTATGAGCTACGGCATCTCGGGGCAGGCCATCGCCGGCGCGCTGGCCCACGGGCGCAAGGCACTGATCGGCTACCTGCCCGTGGGTTATCCCAGCGTCGCAGGTTCCCGCGACGCGCTGCGCGTGCTGGCCGAAGGCGTCGACCTGGTTGAGATCGGCCTGCCCTATTCGGATCCGGTGATGGATGGCCCGGTAATCCAAACCGCCGGCACCCGGGCGTTGGAGCGCGGGGTGCGGGTGCGCGACGTGTTCGCGGCGGTCGAAACGGTGCGCGAGGCCGGCAAGCCCGCCGTCGTGATGACGTATTGGAATCTGGTGGACCGGTACTCGGTGGCGGCTTTCGCCCGCGACTTGGCGGCCGCCGGGGGCGCGGGGCTGATCACGCCGGACCTGGTCCCGGACGAGGCCGAGGAGTGGATCGCCGCCTCCGACGCGGCTGGGTTGGACCGCGTCTTCCTGGTGTCCCCGTCGTCGGGCGACGAGCGCATTTCGGCTACGGCCGCCGCTTGCCGCGGCTGGATGTACGCGACTTCCGTGATGGGTGTGACCGGCACCCGCGCCAGCGCCTCCTCCGCCGCGCCGGAGTTGGTCGCGAGGGTGCGAAAGCTCGCGCCGAATACGCTTGTGGGAGTCGGTTTGGGGGTCTCCAACGGCGCGCAGGCCCGCGAAGTTGCCCAATATGCGGACGCGGTCATCGTGGGGTCGGCCTTCTTGAAGCCCCTTATCGCCGCTGACGCGGCCGGCCGCAGCGGGCTGGAAGAGCTGCGCGCCGTGGTCCAAGACCTCGCCGCCGGTGTTGGAAACTCATAGACAGTAAGCTTGTATGGTGCCTTTGTTCATACCGAGCCCGCCCGACAAGGCGTTCGACCTGGGGCCGCTCACCATCCGGTACTACGCGCTGTGCCTCATCGCCGGCATTGCCGCGGGCTGGTGGCTGGGATCGCGGCGCTGGAAGAAGCGCGGGGGGCCGTCGGAGGCCTTCGAGACCGCGCTGTTCTGGGCGATTCCGTGCGGGATCGTGGGGGCGCGGATCTACCACGTGCTGACACACTTGGACGACTATTTCGGCGAGGGCATCAACCCGTGGAGCGTGTTCTACATCTGGGAGGGCGGCATCGCCATCTTCGGGGCGATCGGCGGCGGCGCGCTGGGCGCTTGGTTCGGCTGCCGCCGCGCCGGCGCGAAGCTCTCCTCCCTAGCCGATTCGCTGGCGCCGGGCATCGCGCTGGGCCAGGCTATCGGCCGATTCGGCAACTGGTTCAACCAAGAGCTCTACGGCCAGCCGACGGATCTGCCCTGGGCGCTGGAAATCGACCCGGTCAACCGGGTGAAGGGATACACCCAATACGCGACATTCCACCCCACGTTCCTCTACGAATCCGTGTGGAATCTGTTCGTCTGCGGGGCCCTGCTGTTCCTGGACCGGCAATTCAAGCTGGGACGCGGAAAGGTCATGGCGTGCTACATCGCGCTGTATGGCTTTGGGCGGATCTTCACCGAGGGGCTGCGCTTGGACTACTCGTACGACACCTTCGGCCCGATCCGTTTCAACCAGGCGGTTGCGATGCTGATCTGTTTGGCCGGGCTAGTCCTGCTGGGATATCTGCTGAAGGCGGCCCCAGGCCGGGAGGGTTCCGTCATGGTGGCGCGCAGATTCGCGGCCGATGTGACCGCGGACGCGGACGACGATAAGGTAGCGCCTGGCGCGATCGTGGAAACCGAGCTGGGCCCCAGCCTGGCGGACTCCGATTTCTCCTGGGAGGAAGAAGAGTCGGGCGAAGCCGAAAACAGCGGCGAGTCCGAGGACGAACCGGCACCACCTCGCCGGGCTTTGGAGTCCTGAACAAGCGCCAATCTAGGCAATGCTGCACCCCTCGGGTAGGCTTCTCGCACCCCGGTCGGGCGCACCAGGCTCGAGGAGGTAGGAGTGCATATGGGAGAGTTTGCGGCACGCCCCGCACAGGGTTTGTACGATCCGGCGTATGAGCACGACGCCTGCGGTGTGTCGTTCGTGGCGCGGTTGAGCGGGGAGCCCAGCCATGACATAGTCGCCAAGGGCCTGACCGCGTTGCTGAACCTCGACCACCGGGGCGCCACGGGTGCCGACCCAGCCGCCGGCGACGGCGCCGGAATGCTGTTGCAGGTGCCCGACTCGTTCCTGCGCCAGGTAGTCGATTTCGATCTGCCGTCCGCTGGCGCATATGCGATGGGTATGGCCTTTCTTCCAACAGATTCGGTGCAGCGGGCCAAAGCCAAGCGCACCATCGAGTTCATCGCGGCGGAGGAGTCGCTGGTCATCCACGGTTGGCGCCAGGTGCCGGCCAACACGGATACCCTCTCGCCGATTTCGCTGGCCGTCATGCCGCACTTCGAGCAGGTGTTCGTTTCCGGTCCCAATGGCGAAACCGGGCTTGACCTGGACCGCGTCGTCTATCCGCTGCGGCAGCGCGCCCGCAACGAGGTGAACGTGTATTTCGCCTCCCTGAGCGCCCGCACGACCGTCTACAAGGGCATGCTCACCACCCAGCAACTGTCCGAGGTGTTCCCGGATCTGCTGGACGAGCGTATGGAATCGGCGATGTGCCTGGTGCATTCGCGTTTCTCCACGAACACGTTCCCCAGTTGGGAACTTTCCCATCCGTACCGCTACATCGCGCACAACGGCGAGATCAACACCGTGAAGGGCAACCGCAACTGGATGCGGGCCCGCGAAGCGCTGCTCAAGACGGACCTGATTCCCGGCGACCTGGAGCGCATCTTCCCGATCTGCACCCCGGGAGGTTCGGATTCGGCGTCTTTCGACGAGGTGCTGGAACTGCTGCACCTGGGCGGGCGGTCGCTGCCGCACGCGGTGCTGATGATGATCCCAGAGGCTTGGGAGAAACACGAGGAGATGGACCAGGCGCGCCGCGACTTCTATTCCTTCCACTCGTCGGTGATGGAACCATGGGACGGCCCGGCTTCGGTGACTTTCACCGACGGCACGCTCATCGGCGCGGTTCTTGACCGCAACGGGTTGCGTCCGGGCAGATACTGGGTAACCGACGACGGCCTGGTGGTCTTCGCCTCGGAAGCAGGCGTGCTGGACATACCGCAGTCCAAGGTGGTCCAGAAAGGCCGCTTGCGCCCGGGCCGGATGCTGCTGGTGGATTTGGCCACGCACCGGCTCATCGACGACGATGAGATCAAATCCCGTTTGGCTCGGCAGCGCCCCTACGGCGAATGGCTGGAAGCCGGCCGCGTCGACTTGGAGGACTTGCCAGAGCGGCAGCACGTCGTGTACTCGCACGCGTCCGTGCTGCGACGCCAGCAAATCTTCGGATACACGCAGGAAGAGTTGAAACTGCTGATCTCGCCGATGGCAAACACCGGCGCCGAGCCCATCGGCTCGATGGGCAACGACACGCCGTTGGCAGTGCTCTCCGACCGGCCCCGCCTGCTGTTCGACTATTTCGCCGAGATGTTCGCGCAGGTCACCAACCCGCCGTTGGACGCCATCCGCGAAGAGCTCGTCACCAGCTTGCGGGCCACGTTCGGCCCGGAAGGCAATCTCCTGGATCCTGGGCCGGAGTCCTGCCGGCAGGTGGTCATCAACTTCCCGATCCTCGACTCCGACGAGCTGGCGAAGCTGGTGCGCATCAACCGCGACGGCACGATGCCCGATTACGACACGCATGTGGTGCGCGGCCTGTACCCGGTCGAAGGCGGCGGCACGGCGCTGCGGGAAACGCTGGACCGGCTGTGCCAGGAGGTTTCGGACGCCATCGCCCGCGGCTGCCGCACGATGATTCTGTCGGACCGGCACTCGAACGCGGACCTGGCCCCAATACCGTCGCTGCTGCTCACCGCTGCCATCCACCACCACCTGGTCCGCGAGAAGACGCGTACGCAAGTCGGCTTGATTGTGGAGGCCGGCGATGTGCGCGAGGTGCACCACGTGGCGCTGCTGATCGGTTATGGGGCGGCTGCCGTGAACCCCTACCTGTGCTTTGAGACGGCCGAGGACTTAGCCGGCCGCGAGTACTTCGTGAAGGTGGATCCGGAGCACGCGGTAGCGAACATCCGCAAGGCGCTTGGCAAGGGCGTCTTGAAGGTGATGTCGAAGATGGGCGTTTCGACGATCGCTTCGTATACCGGCGCGCAGATTTTCGAGGCGTTGGGGCTCTCGAAGGAGTTCGTGGACCAATACTTCACCGGCACCGCGTCCCGCGTCGAAGGCATCGGCATCGACGAGGTCGCGGACGAAGTCGCCAAACGGCATGCCCGCGCCTATCCGCCCACGGGTGTGAAGCTGCCCCACCGCACGCTGTCGGGTGGCGGCGAGTACAAGTGGCGCCGCGAGGGCCCGCCGCACTTGTTGGATCCGGAAACGGTCTTCCGGCTGCAGCATTCCACGCGCACCGGCGACTACGAACTGTTCAAACAGTATTCCGCCCGCGTGAACGACCAATCGACGCGGCTCATGACACTGCGCGGCCTGTTCGAATTGGATTCGGGGCGGCCCGCCGTGCCGCTGGACGAAGTGGAACCGGTCTCCGAGATCGTGAAACGGTTCTCGACCGGGGCCATGAGCTACGGCTCGATTTCGCAGGAGGCGCACGAGACGCTGGCTAGGGCCATGAACAAGCTGGGTGGCAAGTCCAACACCGGCGAGGGCGGCGAGGACGCGGAGCGCCTCTATGACCCCGAGCGCCGCTCGTCGATCAAGCAAGTGGCTTCGGGGCGGTTCGGCGTAACCAGCGATTACCTGTCGAACGCTGACGACATCCAGATCAAGATGGCCCAAGGCGCCAAGCCCGGTGAAGGCGGGCAGTTGCCTGGCCAGAAGGTGTATCCCTGGGTGGCCAAGACACGGCATTCGACGCCGGGTGTCGGCCTGATCTCCCCGCCGCCGCACCACGACATCTATTCCATCGAGGATCTCAAGCAGCTCATCCACGACTTGAAGTGCGCCAATCCGCAAGCGCGCATCCATGTGAAGCTGGTCGCCGAAGTCGGCGTGGGCACGGTCGCGGCCGGCGTTTCCAAAGCCAAGGCGGACGTGGTGCTTATTTCCGGCCATGACGGCGGGACGGGCGCGGCTCCGCTGACTTCGGTCAAACACGCCGGCGGGCCTTGGGAGCTGGGTTTGGCCGAGACGCAGCAAACGTTGTTGCTCAATGGGCTGCGCGACCGCATCGTGGTCCAAGTCGACGGGCAGTTGAAGACCGGCCGCGACGTGGTCATCGGCGCGTTGCTCGGCGCGGAGGAGTTCGGTTTCGCGACGATTCCGCTGGTCGTTTCGGGCTGCGTCATGATGCGCGTGTGCCACCTTGACACCTGTCCGGTGGGCGTCGCGACCCAGAATCCCGAGTTGCGCGAGAAGTACTCGGGCTCTGTGGACTATCTGGTCAACTACTTCACGTTCATCGCCCAAGAAGTGCGCGAATTGCTCGCGGAATTGGGCTTCCGCTCGCTCCAGGAGGCCGTTGGCCACGTGGAGGCGATAAAGACGCGCAAGGCGGTGGACCACTGGAAGGCCCACGGTCTGGATCTGGAGCCGATTCTGCACCGCGTGGAGGTGCCGGAAGGCAGCGCGCTGCACCAGACGGTGGCGCAAGACCACGGGCTGGACGACAAGTTGGACATGCAATTGCTGGAACTGGCCAAGTCGGCCCTCGAATCCGGGGAGTTGGTGCGCGCCGACCTCAATGTGCGCAATGTTGACCGCACTGTGGGAACGATCCTGGGCCACCACATCACGAAGGCCACCAAGGGCAAGGGGCTGGCGGAAAACACCATCGACCTGACATTGCGGGGCACCGCCGGGCAGAGCTTCGGGGCTTTTGTGCCACGCGGCCTGACGTTACGGCTCGTCGGCGACGCCAACGACTACCTGGGCAAGGGGTTGTCGGGCGGCCGGATCATCGTGCGGCCCGATCCGTCCGCGCCGTTCAAGGCAGAAGAACAGGTAATCGCCGGAAACGTCTTGTGTTACGGCGCCACCAGCGGCGAAGTGTTCCTGCGCGGCCGCGTCGGCGTGCGCTTCTGTGTGCGCAACTCGGGGGTGACCGCGGTGGTGGAAGCTGTCGGGGACCATGCCTTGGAGTACATGACCGGCGGTGAAGTGCTGATCATCGGTCCCACCGGCCGCAACCTGGCGGCGGGCATGAGCGGCGGTGTCGCTTGGGTGCTCGACATGTCCCCGGTGCGCCTCAACTCGGAATTGGTGGACGCGTTGCCGGTTTCCGACACCCACCTGGCCCGTATCCAGGAGTTGTTGCGCAAACACGCCGAGGAGACCGAATCCCCGGTGGCGGCCGGCTTGCTGGCACTGGACGCGGAGCAGTTGCGCGGCAGGTTCACCACGATCATGCCGCGCGATTATGCACGGGTACTCAAGGCGCGGACCGAAGCCGAGGCCGCGGGGCTGAGCGCCGCGGAAGTGACCAAGATCATGATGGAGGCGTCCCATGGCTGATCCCAGAGGTTTCATGAAGGTGCCGCGGCAGGTTGCCAAACGCCGCAAGGTCAAGCGCCGCGTCAAGGACTGGGACGAGGTGTATCCGGGCACGCCCGGGGCCGCCGTCCTGCCGATCATCACCGAACAGGCTTCCCGCTGCATGGACTGCGGGATCCCGTTCTGCCACAACGGCTGCCCGCTGGGCAATCTGATCCCGGAGTGGAACGACCTGCTGTGGCGCGACGACTGGCTCTCGGCCACCGACCGGTTGCACGCCACCAACAATTTTCCGGAGATCACGGGGCGGCTGTGCCCGGCGCTGTGCGAAGCGGCGTGTGTGGTGGGGATCCACCGCGAGCCGGTCACCATCAAGAACGTAGAGGTGGCGATCGCGGACAAGGCGTGGTCCGACCGCCGCATCGTCGCGCTGCCGCCGCAGTGGCACACCGACAAGACCGTCGCCGTGGTGGGCTCGGGGCCCGCGGGCATGGCCGCCGCGCAGCAGTTGACGCGGGCTGGGCACACCGTGGTGGTCTATGAGCGCGCCGACGCCGCCGGCGGGCTGCTGCGCTACGGGATTCCCGAATTCAAGATGGAGAAGGCCGTCTTGGAGCGCAGGCTGCGCCAAATGCGCCTGGAAGGTACCGTCTTCAAGACCGGCGTCGAGGTGGGCCGTGACATTTCCGGGGAACAGCTCCTGGAGCGCTTCGACGCCGTCGTGTTGGCGATTGGGTCTACCGTCCCGCGCGACTTGGACGTGCCCGGCCGCGAGCTGGCGGGCATCCACCAGGCGATGGAATATCTGCCGCAGGCCAACCGTGCCGCGCTGGGTCAGGAAGTGCCCGATCAAATCCTCGCCACGGGCAAGGATGTAGTCATCATCGGCGGCGGCGACACCGGGGCGGACTGCCTGGGTACGGCGCTGCGCCAGTCGGCAAAGTCGGTGACGCAGTTGGAAATCATGCCGATGCCTCCGCACAGCCGTCCCGCTGGGCAGCCGTGGCCCATGTATCCGATGGTGTACCGGGTCGCCTCCGCTCACGAGGAGGGCGGGGAGCGGCTCTATTCCGTGTCGACTACCAGCTTCGAGGGCGACACCGACGACCAGGTTGCCTCTTTGAACGTCACCGATGTGAAGTTCGAGGGCGGCAAGTTCGTTCCCGTGCCGGGCACGCTGCGCAGCATTCCGGCCCAACTCGTGCTGCTGGCGATGGGCTTCACCGGCCCGCAGCAAGACGGCTTGGTGCGGGAGCTCGGGCTGGCCCTGGACGCGCGGGGCAATATTCTGCGGGACGAGAACTTCGCGACCAACGTGGACCGGGTCTTCGCATGCGGCGACGCCGGCCGCGGCCAGTCGCTCATCGTGTGGGCGATAGCCGAAGGCCGCTCTTGCGCGAACGGAGTCGATTTGGCCCTGCAAGGGGCCACCAACCTGCCCAAACCTATCCAGCCGGACACCCGCCCGCTGGCGGTATGAGCGGCGATCCGCCGCACCTGGTGCTCAGGTAGGAGTCGGTGCCGGCGCCTGGGCTGAAGCGGCCGGTTTGGGGGTGATGACCTTTGTCCCGGTCGGCGTCGGTGCGAAGACGGTCATGGCCAAGATGGCAACAATGACGGCTATCACGGCGACGGCGATCCCGACGATGAGCAGCAACCGCTTGTTGATGCCCTTCTTCGGAGTTGGCTGGGGCTGGAATCCAGGGCCCTGCGGCGGAACGAAGCCGGGACCTGAAACCGCGTACGGGTAAGCCTGCTGCGGTTGGCCCTGCGCATAAGGCTGGCCTTGCGGGTAGGGCTGGCTTTGCGGGTAGGGCTGGCCCTGCGGATAGGGCTGGCCTTGCGGGAACGCGGGCCCTTGCTGCGCGTAGGGCATGGCGGGCGCCGGGATCGTGGGAGCGGGAATCGCAGGTGCGGGAATCGTAGGCGCGGGGGTCGGCGCGGCCGCGGGCACATCCGGAGGGGAGATGGCAGCCGGTTGCTGGTCGGCGACAGGCACGCTGGCCGGCCCGGGCTCGGCGGCCGGTGTCGCCGGAGGATCGGGCAGCTTGGGCTCAGGCGCCGGTTCTGCGGGCGGTGGCGGCGGAGGTATCGCCGCCTCGGGACTGGTGTTCTCGCTCATGGTGGCCTCCTTGCCATGGCCTTGACATAAGGGTAATCCCAATTTCGGCCATTCACGAGTGAGTCGCTGCAAAGCAGGCCCAGGGCGCGACGTTAAGATGGCAGTCTCGCGACTTCCCCATTGCTGCGAGTGTTGGTGTTGGCTGTCAGGAGGGGTTTGGCGTGGCTGAGGGATTCGTTCACCTGCACTGCCATTCCGAATACTCCATGCTGGACGGGGCCGCGCGGCTGAAGGAACTCGTGGCCGCCTGCGAAGCCCAGCAAATGCCCGCCTTGGCCGTCACGGACCACGGCAACATGTTTGCGGCCTATGAGTTCTACAAAGCGGCCAAGAATTCGCCGGTCAAGCCCATAATCGGCCTGGAGGCGTATCTGACTCCCAAGACGCACCGCTCGGAGCGCAAGCGCGTCCAGTTCGGGGACGGCACCGGTGACGACGTCGCGGCCAAGGGCGCCTACACCCACATGACGATCTGGGCCCAGGACAACGCGGGGATGCACAACCTGTTCAAGCTCAGTTCGCTGAGTTCTCTGGAGGGGTTCTTTTACAAGCCCCGCGCCGACAGGGAGTTGCTGCACCAGTTCCACGAGGGGCTGTTGGCGACGACGGGTTGCCCTTCGGGCGAAGTTCAGACGTACCTGCGGTTGGGCCAGTTCGACGATGCGCTGGCATCGGCCGCGGAATTCCGGGACATCTTCGGGCCGGACAACTTCTTCGTCGAGCTCATGGACCACGGCCTGCCCATCGAACGCAACGTGCGCGCGGACTTGCTGCGCATCGCGAAACAACTCAAGCTGCCATTGGTGGCCACGAACGACCTGCACTACGTGCGCGCCGACGATGCCGAAGCCCACGACGTGCTGCTGTGCGTCTCGGCCGGAGCCAACAAGGACACGCCCAACCGGTTCAAGTTCGACGGGTCGGGCTATTACCTCAAGTCGGCGCAGGAGATGCGGGCGTTGTTCGCGGAGCTTCCCGAGGCGTGCGAGACCACACTGGACATCGCAGAGCGTTGCGAGACGCATTTCGACGAGGGCGAGGGCACCTACATGGCGCGTTTCGACGTGCCCGCGGGAGAAGACGAAGAATCCTGGTTCCGCAAAGAGGTGGCCAAGGGCTTGGAGGCGCGTTTTCCGGGCGGGGTGCCCGAGTACGCGTCGCGGCAGGTCGAGTTCGAGCAGGACGTGATCATCCAGAAGGGTTACGCCGGGTACTTCCTGGTGGTGGCCGATTTCATCAACTGGGCCAAGCGCAACGGGATACGGGTGGGGCCGGGCCGCGGTTCGGGCGCCGGATCGATGTGCGCCTACGCCATGCGCATCAACGACCTCGACCCCCACCAACACGGCCTGATCTTCGAGCGCTTCCTGAATCCGGAACGCCCCTCCATGCCGGACTTCGACATCGACTTCGACGAACGCCGCCGCGGCGAGGTCATCAAGTATGTGACCGAAAAGTACGGCGACGACCACGTCTGCCAGATCGTCACCTACGGCACCATCAAAGCCAAGCAGGCCATCAAGGACGCCGGCCGGGTCTTGGGCAAACCGTATTCGCTCGGGGAGTCGATCACCAAGGCGTTCACGCCGCCGGTCCAGGGCAAAGACGTCACGCTGGACCAAGTCTTCGACCCGCACCACGAGCGGTACGGCGAAGGCAGTGAATTCCGGGAGCTCTACAAGGGCGATCCGGAAGTGCGCGAGGTCGTCGACACCGCCCGCGGCATCGAAGGTCTGAAACGCCAATGGGGTGTGCACGCCGCCGGCGTGATCATGTCCAGCGCCCCGCTGATGGACGTCATCCCGGTCATGAAACGCGAAGCCGACGGCGCGATCATCACCCAGTTCGACTATCCGGGCTGCGAAGCGTTGGGCCTGGTGAAGATGGACTTCCTGGGCCTGCGCAACCTCACGATCCTGGATGACGCGCTGGAGAACTTGGTGGTGAACCGCGGTGTCGAGTTGGAGTTGGAGTCCATCCCCATGGACGACCAGCCCACTTACGACCTGCTGGCCAGCGGCGACACGCTGGGCATTTTCCAGCTTGACTCGACCGGCCTGCAGAATCTGCTGAAGGCCATGCGGCCCGACAACTTCGAGGACATTTCCGCCACCATCGCGCTGTACCGCCCCGGGCCCATGGGCGCGGGAAGCCACACCAACTACGCCCTCCGCAAGACCGGCAAGCAGCCCGTCACGCCAATCCACCCAGAGCTGGCCGAGCCCCTTGCGGACATCCTGGACGTCACATACGGGCTGATCGTCTACCAGGAGCAAGTGCAGCAGATCGCCCAGCGCGTGGCCAACTACACGCTCGGCAAGGCCGACGAGCTGCGCCGGGCCATGGGCAAGAAGAAGAAGGAAGTGCTCGACAAGGAGTTCGAGCCGTTCCAGGCGGGCATGCGGGCCAACGGATACTCCGACAACGCGATCAACACGCTGTGGGAGATACTGGTCCCGTTCTCCGCGTACGCCTTCAACAAGGCGCACTCCGCGGCGTACGGCTTGATCTCCTATTGGACCGCCTTCCTGAAGGCGAACTATCCGGCCGAGTTCATGGCGGCGTTGTTGGAGTCGGTCAAGGGCGACAAGGACAAGACGGCCGTGTACCTGGGCGAGTGCCGCCGCATGGGTATCAAAGTGCTGCCACCGGACGTCAACGAGTCCGCGGGCCGGTTCACCCCAGTCGGCGCGGACATCCGCTACGGGCTGGCGGCCATCCGCAACGTGGGCGACAACGTGGTGCGCGGCGTGATGGCGGCGCGCGAGGACGGCCCGTTCGCCAGTTTCACGGATTTCTTGGACCGGGTGCCGCTGGTGGTGTGCAACAAACGCGTGATCGAGTCGCTGGTGAAGGCCGGTGCCTTCGACTCGCTGGGACACAGCCGCCGGGCCCTTTTCGACTGCCACGAGCAGAAGGTCGACGAAGTCATCGACTTGAAGCGCAACGCCGAGCGTGGCCAGTACGACCTGTTCGGGGATGCCCCGGTGGCGCCCGGCGCCAGCCCGGTGCCGGAGTTGGACGAGTGGAACAAGCAGACCAAACTGGCCTTCGAACGCGAGATGCTGGGCCTGTACGTGTCCGACCACCCGCTGCAAGGGCTGGAGCACGTGCTGGCCGCGAACCGAGAGTTGTCGATCTCCGAGTTGCGTTCCGACGACGGCCCCAAGGAAGGCCGCATCGCCATCGCCGGCATGATCACGCAGGTCACCCGCAAACAAACCAAGGCGGGGGCCATGTGGGCCATTTTGACCATCGAGGATCTGGACGCGTCGGTGGAGGTGCTCCTGTTTCCGGCGGACTACCAGAAGGTGTACACCCAACTGGCCACCGACACGGTGGTGCGTGTGGAAGGTATTGTGCGCGTGCGGGAGGAGTCGCTGGAGGTGCAAGGCCGCGAAGTGACCTTCCCGGTCGTGTCCGGCGATCCGGGCGCTGCGGGGCCGCTGCTGGTCTCGATTCCGCGCAAGCGCGTCACGGAGCCGGTGGTCGACAGGTTGCGCGAGGTGTTGGGGGCCTATCCCGGGCCGACGCAGGTGATGCTCAAGCTGACGACCGAGACCCACGCCGACCAAGTGTGGCAATTGCCCGACGACCTGGGGGTGAAGCTGTCGAGCGAGTTGATGGCGGATCTGAAGCATTTGCTCGGCCCAGGCTGTGTCCGCACTTGGTAGTGTTGCGGCGATGAACCAGACTCGGCCAGCGACCACCGCCCGCGAGATCATCGCGTGGCTGGGAGTGCTCATCCTGTTCTGCTGCGCCATCGGCTCTCTGGTGTCGCTGTTCTGGGTAAACGTGGTGGAGTTGCCCGTCTACACGATCCAAGGGGACTCCTACGCGACGATCAGCGAACGAGACTTGATGAAGTTTGCCGGAATCGAGGCCTGGTACGTGGTCTGCGCGATCCTGATTGGCCCCGGTGTGGGCTGGGTGGCCTGGCGCTGGTTCCGCCCGCTGGGCTGGCCCGCCGCGGTGATCGCCGCCGTCGCCGGGTTGGGCACCGGTGTGATCTGCCTGTGGTGTGGGGACTTGTTCGGCCCGGGGTCGTTCGCCGAGCGCATCGCGGACGCCGATCCTGGCGAGCTCGTCGAAGCGGCCGTCGAACTGCGCGCCGTCTCCGCGGTGTGGGCGTGGCCGCTGGCGAGCGTGGCCCCCGCGCTGGTCATTTCGCTGTTCTCCAGGCCGGACACGCAGCCGTGACTATCTCGCGATGTCGGCGAATTTGCCGCCGGTGATCGCCGCGAGGTCGGCGGGCGGGAGTTCGACCTGGAGGCCGCGTTTACCCGCCGAAACGAAGACTGTGTCGAACAGTTCGGCCGTCTCGTCGATGATCGTCGGCAGCGGGTTCTTCTGGCCGATCGGCGAAATACCGCCCACGATGTAGCCGGAGGATGCCGCCGCCTGTTTTGGATCGGCCATGGTGGCCCGCTTGACTCCAAGCTCCCTGCCGATGGCTTTCAGATCCAGCATGCCCGCGACCGGGACGACGCCGACGGCCAACTGGGGGCGATCCGTTCCGATGTCAACCACGAGCGTTTTGAAGATCCGCATGGGGTCGACGCCCAGTGCGGCGGCGGCCTCGCGTCCGAAATCGGTGGATGCCGGGTCGTGCTCATACTCATGCAACGTGAAGCGGACGCCCGCGGCTGCCAGGGCTATCACCGCCGGAGTGCCGGTGGCCATTAGACGGCCATCCCGACCAGCCAAACCAAGACCGGGGCCACCACCAAAGCCGGGAGCAGGTCGCCGACGGCGATTCGTTTGATGCCGGCGAGCCGCACGCCCATGCCGAGCAGAATCACGCCGCCCGTGGCCCCAAGGGCGTCGATTTGCGCGGTGGAGAGGAACTCGCCAAGCCCCATGCCCACCAAGGTCAGCGCGCCCTGGTAGCAGAACAGAGGCACCACCGAGGCCATCACGCCGACGCCGAGCCCGGACGCGAAGGCGATCGAGCTGAAACCATCCATGATCGACTTGGTGACCAAGAGTTCATTGCCTTGGCCCAAGCCGTCGGAGATCGCGCCCAGGATGGACATCGGCCCGACGCAGAAGATGAGCGTAGCGGTGACCATGCCCTCCACGAAGCGCCCCGACTCGGACTTCTTGGCGATCCGCACCCGGAGCCATTCGGCGGCCGCGTCCAGGCGTTCTTCGATCCGCAGCAGCGAGCCGCAAATGCCCCCGATAAGCAAGGCGCCCAGGACGATCAGAAAGCTCGCGTTTGAGCCCACCGCGGCGCTCAACTCCGCGCTGAGCCCGGACGCGATCGCCGACGCCCCCAGCACGAGGGTGAACAGGCCCATGGCCTGCATGATCAACTCCCGGGTGCGTTCGGGGAAGCGGTTGCCGAGCAGCATGCCGATACCGCTGCCTGCCAGCACTGCCACCACGTTGATTACGGTTCCCGAGCCTGCAAACACAGGTAGTAGTATCCCATCTGTGCTGAGAATCCTTGATTTGGCCGGTTTTGACGGCGACTATCGCGCGGTGCTGCCGCGCGCCGAGTTGGACGTCGACGCCGCCATGGAGGCCATCCGGCCGGTGTGCGCGGCCGTCCGCGAGCGCGGAGTCGCCGCGCTGGAAGAGTATTCGGAACGTTTCGACCGCGTCGTGCCGTCCAGTTTCCGAGTGCCGCTGGAAGCCCTGGCGGACGCCGAGCACGGCCTTGATCCCAGTCTGCGCGCGGCGTTTGCGGAGTCGATCCGCCGCCGCCGGGCAGTGGCCGAGAGCGAATTGCCTCCCCAGCCCGCGGCGCTGCTGGCCCCGGGGGCGGAGGTCCGCCAACGCATGATCCCGGTCGACCGGGTCGGGTTGTATGTGCCCGGCGGCTTGGCTCCGTTGGCTTCCTCGGTGCTGATGAACGTGGTTCCCGCGCAGGTGGCGGGAGTAGCCTCGATCGCCGTGGCTTCGCCGCCGCAGGCCGAGTTCGGCGGATTGCCCCATCCGGTGATCTTGGCCATGTGCCAGATGCTGGGTGTAACCGAGGTTTACGCGGTGGGCGGCGCGCAGGCCATCGCCATGTTCGCCTACGGCGTGCCCGGCGTGTGCGCGCCGGTGGCCATGGTGACGGGCCCGGGCAATATTTACGTGGTTGCGGCAAAACGGCTGTTGCGCGGCGTGATCGGCATCGACTCGGAGGCTGGCCCCACGGAAATCGCGATCCTCGCCGACGACACCGCCCAGGCCCGGTTTGTGGCGGCGGACTTGATCTCGCAGGCGGAGCACGACCCGATGGCAGCGGCGGTGTTGGTGACGGATTCACAGGCTTTGATTGACGCGGTCGTGGCCGAGGTGGACGCGCAGGTGGCCGAAACCAAGCATTCCGAGCGGGTGCGGACGTCGTTGGGCGGCCCGCAGTCGGCGATTATCAAGACCGAGTCGTTGGCGCAGGGGATTGACGTCGTCAACGCCTATGCGGCCGAGCACTTGGAGATCCACACGGCTGACGCGGCCGCGGTGGCGGCGCAGGTGCGCAACGCTGGCGCCATTTTCGTGGGGGACTGGTCCCCGGTTTCGCTGGGAGACTACACGGCCGGTTCCACGCATGTGTTACCCACCGGCGGATGCGCCTGCCATTCGTCCGGCCTGAATGTGAAATCGTTCCTGAAGGCCGTCCACGTCATCGCCTATGATCGAGCGGCGTTGGCGGAAGTGGCCGGCTTGGTGGAAGTTTTCGCGGCGGCCGAAGACTTGCCTGCCCACGGCAACGCGATCACCGTGAGGAGATGACATGCGCGCCAATCCGAGTCTGGGCGATCTCCCGCTGCGCCCCGAATTGGCCGGTGAGGAACCTTACGGGGCCCCGCAACTCGACGTCCCGGTGCGGTTGAATGTCAACGAGAACCCTTACCCGCCTAGTGTCGATGTGCTGGCGGATATGGCCATCGCGACGGCGCGGCTCGGCAAAGGCGTCCACCGCTACCCGGACCGCGAAGCGACCGCGCTGCGAGCCGCGCTGGCCGGGTATCTCAACTCTCAGTTGGAAGCCGCCGGGCTTGCCTCGGCCGCAGTATTGGGCGCGGAGCACATCTGGGCGGCGAATGGCTCCAACGAGGTCATGCTCCACCTGTGCCAGGCTTTCGCCGGGCCCAGCCGGCGCGTCCTCGCCTTCACGCCGACGTATTCGATGTACCCCCAGTACGCCCGCGATTCGCATTCGCGCTATTTGACGGCGCCGCGCTTGGCCGACTTCACCGTCGACCCGCTCATCGCCCGGGCCGCGATCGCGACCTACCGGCCGTCTTTGGCCGTGATCGCTTCGCCGAACAACCCCACCGGCACGTCGACGCCGCTGTCGTCCATCCGCCGCATTCTCAGCGATATCGAGGAGATCGGGGTCGATACCATCTTGGTGGTTGATGAGGCCTACCAGGAGTTCTCCCGGCACCCGGACAACACCGCGCTGCAACTGTTGGGCGAATACGGGAACCTGGTGGTGGTTCGCACCATGTCCAAGGCTTTCGCCTTCGCCGGCGGACGTGTGGGATATCTGGCGGCGGCGCCCGCGATCGTCGACGCCTGTCGCATCGTCCGCTTGCCGTACCACCTGTCCGCGCAGACGCAGGCGTTGGCCCAGGTGGCGCTGGCACACGCTGACGAGATGCTGTCCCGGGTGGCCGAATTGCGGGAAACCCGCGATTCGATGATCGAGCGGCTGTCTCAACTGGGGCTGGAGGTAATCGACTCGGACGCGAACTTCTGTTTGTTCGGCCCATTCAGTGATCGGCATGATGTTTGGCAGCGGTTGCTTGACCGCGGTGTGCTGGTGCGCGAGGTGGGGCCGGAAGGGTTCCTGCGGGTGTGTGCTGGGACACCCGCCGAGACGGACGCGTTCGTTGCGGCGATAGCTGCGGTATTGGAGGAGTTGTGAGCCGGTCAGCCAGCCTGGGGCGCGAGACGAGCGAGTCCAGCGTGCGCCTGAGCCTCGACCTCGACGGGACGGGGCAGTCCGCGGTCAACACGGGAGTCGGCTTCTACGACCACATGCTGACGGCCCTGGCCAAGCACTCGCTGATTGACCTGGAAGTCACTGCCAACGGAGACCTGCATGTCGACACTCACCACACCGTGGAGGATGTCGCCATCGTGCTGGGGCAAGCTTTCGCCCAGGCACTGGGCGACAAGGCGGGGATTCGGCGATTCGCGGATGCGGCGGTGCCGCTGGATGAGGCCTTGGCGCACTGCGTCGTCGACTTGGCCGGACGCCCCTACGCAGTGGTTGGCGGCGAGCCGGAAGGCCAGCAGTACGCGCGAATCGGAGAGCCGCCCTACATCGGGGCGATGACTCGGCACGTGCTGGAGTCATTCGCGTTCAACGCCGGGATCTGCCTGCACATGCGGCTGCTCGCCGGGCGCGACCCGCACCACATCGTGGAAGCCCAGTTCAAGGCCTTGGCCCGGGCGTTGCGCGACGCCGTGGCGATCGATCCGCGGATCGCGGGCCAGATCCCGTCTACCAAGGGCGCCCTGTAGCCTGGTCGCGATGAAAACTGTCGCCGTGCTCGATTACGGATCGGGCAATATCCATTCCGCCACCCGCGCGATCGCCGCTGCGGGAGCGGAAGTCACGCTGACTTCCGATCCCAAGGTGTGTCTGGACGCCCACGGGCTGGTGGTGCCAGGCGTGGGGGCGTTCGCGGCGTGCATGGCGGGTTTGCATGCCGTCAACGGGCCCAACCTGATCGCGGCCCGGCTGAGCTTTGGCCGCCCGGTGCTGGGGATCTGCGTCGGCCACCAGGTGATGTTCGCCGAGGGTGTGGAACACGGCCAGGTGACATCCGGGGTGGGAGTTCTGCCGGGCGTCGTGGAAAGGCTGCAATCCAAGCCGCTGCCGCATATGGGCTGGAACACCGTGTTGCCCCCGGCCGGATCGGCCATGTTCGCCGCGGTTGAGTCCGAGCGTTTCTACTTCGTGCATTCCTATGCGGTGCGCACCTTCGCGGATCCGGCGGCCTGGACCCAGCACAACGGCGACACGTTCGTCGCCGCCGTCGAATCGGGGGCGTTGTGGAGCACGCAATTCCACCCGGAGAAGTCTGGCGCGGCCGGAGCCCGATTGCTGCGCAACTGGATAGCCGTGCTCTGACCACGGGTCCAGACGCTACACTCTTGGTTTTGTGACTGTTCTGGAACTCTTGCCGGCCGTCGATGTGCAATCCGGCCAGGCGGTGCAACTAGTGCAAGGCGTCGCCGGTTCGGAAAAGGTGTTTGGCGACCCGTTGGCGGCCGCCCGGCGTTGGCAGGCGGCCGGGTCGCGATGGATCCACTTGGTCGATTTGGACGCGGCGTTTGGGCGTGGTTCCAACGCGCCGCTGTTGGCGGAGATCATCGCGCAACTGGACATCCAGGTGGAGTTGTCCGGCGGCATTCGCGACGACGCATCCCTTGAGACCGCGCTGGGCACTGGTTGCCGGCGGGTGAACATCGGGACGGCCGCCTTGGAGCAGCCCGAATGGTGCGCGGAGGTGATCGCCGAATTCGGCGACCGGGTCGCCATCGGGCTCGACGTGCGCGGCACCCGGCTGGCCGCGCGGGGCTGGACCAGCGAAGGCGGCGACTTGGATGAGACGCTGGACCGTCTCGACGCGGCGGGATGCGCCCGGTACGTCGTGACCGACGTGGCCTCCGACGGGATGCTGTCCGGCCCGAACATCGCACTGTTGCAACACGTGTGCGACCGGACGCCGGCGAAGGTGGTGGCCAGCGGCGGCATCTCGTCGCTGGATGACTTGCGCGCGCTGCGGGCCTTGGTGTCCGAAGGCGTGGAGGGTGCGATTGTGGGGACGGCCTTGTACGTGGGGAATTTCACACTCGAAGCGGCTTTGGCGGTGGCTGAGGGCTGAACCGGCGGCCGTGCACTACAATCGTTGGGTCAACTGAGAGGACGGATACATGAGCGGTCACTCCAAATGGGCAACCACCAAACACAAGAAAGCGGCCATCGATGCCAAGCGCGGCAAGCTCTTCGCCAAGCTGATCAAGAACATTGAGGTCGCCGCGAAAGTGGGCGGCGCGGACCCAGCGGGTAACCCGACGCTCTACGACGCCATCCAGAAGGCCAAGAAGAACTCCGTCCCCAATGACAACATCGACCGCGCGGTGAAGCGCGCCGCGGGCGGCGAAGGCGGCGGCTCCGACTACATCACAATCATGTATGAGGCGTATCTGGCCGGCGGTGTGGCCGTGCTGATCGAATGCCTCACGGACAACCGCAACCGCTCCGCATCGGATGTGCGCGTCGCCGTCACCCGCAACGGCGGGCGGATGGCCGACGTGGGCAGCGTGCAGCGGCTCTTCTCCCGCAAGGGCGTGGTCGAGGTGGACGCCAAGGGCGAGAAGGCCGCCGATGAGGACTCCGTCATGGAGGCCACGCTGGACGCGGGCGCCGAAGAAATCCGCGACGACGGCGACGTGATCACCGTCATTTCCGACCCGGCCGATCTGGTCGAGGTCCGCAAGGCGGTCCAAGATGCCGGATTCGACTACCAGTCGGCCGAAGTCCAGTTCGTTCCAACGTTCACCGAAGCCATCTCCGACAAGGACACCGCGTCGAAGATTTTCAAGGTGCTCGACGCCTTGGAAGACCTCGACGACGTGCAAAACGTCTATTCGAACGAAGACGTCCCCGACGAGATCATGGAGCAGTTGGACGACTGACACCGGCGCGCCGACCGCGTGCGGTGTCGTCGCGGAAGTACAATCCGAACAGATGTTCGAGTCGGAAAGGCCGGTATGCGCGTCCTAGGAATAGACCCGGGGTTGACCCGCTGCGGCATTGGCGTGGTCGATGGGCAACTGGGCAAACCGCTCAGCCTGGTCGCAGTCGGCGTCATCACCACCGCGCCGGATCTGGAGCATTCCCGGCGGCTGCTGCGCATCGACGAGGGCATTGGCGCCTGGCTGGACGAGCACCGGCCTGACGCGGTAGCCGTGGAACGGGTCTTCGCCGATCAAAACGTGCTCTCCGTGATGGGAACGGCGCAAGCGGTGGGGTTGGCCATGGTGCACGCGGCCCGCCGCGGAATCCCGGTGCACACCCACACGCCCACCGAGGTGAAGGCGGCGATCACCGGATCGGGGCGCGCCGACAAGGCGCAGGTGGGCCACATGGTCGCCCGGCTCTTGAAACTTCCCGCCGCGCCGAAACCGGCGGACGCCGCCGACGCCGTGGCGCTGGCCATCTGCCACCTGTGGCGGGGCGCCGCCAACGACCGTATTGAGCAGGCGCTCGCCAAGCAGCGGAGGTCGGCGTGATCGCCCAATTGACGGGGTTGGTGGCCCAACTCGGCGGCACCTGGGCCGTGGTGGATGTGAATGGGGTCGGCATGAAGGTGCTTTGCACTCCGGCCACGGCGGCCGGACTGCGCTTGGGCCAAAGCGCGACGCTGTTCACTTCGCTGATCGTGCGTGAGGATTCGCTGACGTTGTACGGCTTCACCGCGGGCGACGAGCGCGACTGTTTCGAACTGGTGCAGGGTGCTTCCGGAATCGGCCCCAAGACGGCATTGGCCGTGGTGTCGGTCTTGTCGCCGGACGAGTTGCGCCAAGCGGTCGCCCAAGCCGATCTGCGAGCGTTGACCAAGGTGCCCGGCATCGGCAACAAGGGCGCGCAACGCCTCGTCATCGAACTCAAGGACAAGGTGGGCCACCTGGCGGCCGCCGGGGCGCGGCTGAATCTGGCCGAGGCGGCTTGGCAGCAGCAGGTCAAGGACGGCTTGGAGGGCCTGGGTTACTCGGCGCGGGACGCCGAGGCGGCGTTGGACCGGATCAAGCCGCTGGCCGAGGCCGAGCCCGTACCTCAAATCGCAGTTCTGATGCGCGCGGCCCTACGCAGTTTGGCGAAGTGACATGGCGAAGATCAGCGCTGAGAACGACGACCCTCTGGACCCGCACGCGTTGCCGGAGGAGACGGCCATTGACTCGGCCCTGCGCCCGTCCAGGCTGAGCGAATTCGGCGGCCAGGAGCGGGTCAACACGCAGCTTTCCCTGGTGATCGAAGCCGCCCGCCACCGCGGCTCCGTCCCGGAGCACATCCTGCTGTCCGGCCCGCCCGGTCTGGGCAAGACGACGTTGGCCATGATCATCGCCAATGAGCTCGGCGCGCCGCTGCGTATTTCTTCCGGTCCCGCCATCCAACACGCGGGCGACCTGGCGGCCATCCTGTCCGGGCTGACCGAAGGCGAGGTGTTCTTCCTGGACGAAATCCACCGCATGTCGCGTCCGGCCGAGGAAATGCTCTACCTGGCGATGGAGGATTTCCGGGTGGACGTGGTGGTGGGCAAGGGTCCGGGCGCCACCGCCATTCCGCTGGAGATCCCGCCTTTCACCCTTGTCGGGGCCACGACGCGGGCTGGCCTGCTGCCGGGCCCGCTGCGCGACCGCTTCGGCTTCACCGGCCAGCTGGATTTCTACGAGCCCGCCGCCTTGGAACGCATCGTGGCACGGTCAGCGGGGTTGCTGCACATCACGCTGGAGGACGGCACGGCCGGTGAAATCGCGTCCCGTTCGCGGGGCACGCCGCGTATCGCCAATCGCCTGCTGCGGCGGGTGCGCGACTATGCCCAGGTCCGTTCCGACGGGCGGATGACCCCGGCTGCGGCCGTCAGCGCTCTGGAACTGTACGAAGTGGACGCCCTTGGCTTGGACCGGCTCGACCGCGCGGTGTTGCGGGCCCTTTGCCAGTCCTTCGGCGGGGGGCCGGTGGGTATCGGGACGTTGGCCATGGCGGTTGCCGAAGAGACGGACACCGTGGAAGAGGTGGCGGAGCCGTTCCTGGTGCGCCAAGGGTTCCTGATGCGAACGCCGCGGGGGCGTGTGGCGACTCCCAAAGCTTGGGCCCACTTGGGCCTCAAGCCGCCGGTCTCAGAGCCCGGCCTGTTTTGACCCCGGCTGCCCGACGCGGACCACAGTTGCGTGGTGAACGTGTGGAAAACAGTTTCGCACGATAGGCTATCGCGTCGGAACGTTTACCGATGCCGAGATAAGGAACGCACGCATGGATCCCATGACTATTTTGATGCTCGTCGCTGTCGCGGCGGCCTTCTACTTCTTGATGATCAGGCCGCAGCAGAAGCGAGCGAAGGAGCAAAAGGAGCACATGGCGGCGCTGGCCGTGGGATCGCGGATCATGACAGTGCACGGCATCTTCGGCAACATCGTGGAGTTGGGCGACCGGCAAGCCATCATCGAGTTGTCGCCCGGCGTTGAGATGACGATCCTGAAGCAGGCCATCTCCAATCAGCCCGTCGAGGACGAATTCGAGTACGACGACGATGCGGAGGCCGTGGCGGAGCAAGAAGACCTGGACTCCGGGCCGTCCGCCGACGAAATCGTCGCCGCGGCGGAGCGGGCGCTGCAGGAGTCGGCCAGCGACTCCGAAGCGGACGCCGGCGCAGACCCGGCTCCCGCCGACAAGGAAGCGGCCGAAGAGCCGGCCGATGAGGACGAAAAGAAGTAATCCATGGCAACGACACGTCGTCAAACAAACCCTGTTCGCACCCTGGCGATCTTCGTGTTGGTCGTCATCGGAATGTATGTGGTGATGGGTGCCAATTCGGCTTGGACTCCCAAACTGGGCCTGGATTTGGAGGGCGGCACCACAGTCACCTTGACCGCGGCCAACACCACCGGCGAGGGCGCAGTTTCGCCCGAATCCCTGGAACAGGCCCGGCAGATCATGGAGAACCGCGTCAACGGCATGGGCGTCACCGAATCGGAGGTGACCACTTCGGGCGACAATCAGATCGTGGTGGCCGCTCCGAACGTCGACGAGGCGGAGTTGCGCGAGACGGTGGGGCAGACGGCCCAGCTGTACTTCCGCAAGGTTTACTGCTACGGGACCTGCAGCACTACCAGTTCGACGGGCACCGATGACGGCGCCACTTCCGACGAGGATCTGCAAGCCATCATCGACGAGTTGGAGCAGTCCGGCGAGCTGGACGACGAGGGCGATGATGAAACTGCCGGCGATGAGGCTGAGGCCGCTGATGAGGCTGAGTCCGCTGATGAGACCACTGCCAACCCGGGCCCGCCACTGCCGGGCTTCCCGACCCCGGTGCCGAGCCCGCGGCCGACCACTCCGACTCCCGAGGAGGAGACCCTCGACGATCTGCTGGCCTGGGAGCCGGACGAGCGCGACAAGTCGGACTTGGAAAATTGGGATTGCACGGACAACTCATTCCCGAACGTCCCGGACCGTGGCCTGATCGCCTGCGACGACTACGGCTACCCGTATCTGTTGGGCCCGGCGCTGTTGTCCGGCGAGATGCTGGACGACGCGGCGGCCGTGGTGCCGCAGAATTCGATGGCGTGGGTCGTGACTTTGGACTTCAACGACCAGGGCGCCACCGACTTCGAGAAGATCACCGCCAATCTCGCCACCCAGACGTCCCCGCAGAATCAGTTTGCGATTGTGCTGGACAAGCGGGTCATCTCCGCGCCGAGCGTGGCCAAGGCCATCCCGGGCGGCAACGCGGAGATCTCGGGCAACTTCACGCAGAAGTCGGCATCATCCCTGGCCAACGTGCTGGATTACGGCGCGCTGCCGCTGTCGTTCACCATCGAGACCGTGCAGACGGTGTCCGCCAAATTGGGCGGCGACCAGCTGGGCGCCGGCATCACCGCCGGCCTGATCGGCCTGGGCCTGGTCGTGGTCTACTCGGTGATCTACTACCGCGGATTGTCCGTTTTGATGGTGGCCTCACTGGGCATCGCCGGACTCATGACGTGGGCGGCTGTGTCGATCCTGGGCTGGGGAATGGGATATGCGCTCAACTTGCCCGGCATCGCCGGCGCCATCGTGGCGATCGGCGTGACCGCGGACTCCTTCATCATCTACTTCGAGCGCATTCGCGATGAAGCCCGGGAGGGCCGGTCGCTGCGGACGGCCATCGAGGCCGGCTGGGTGCGTTCCCGCAAGACCATCCTGGTGGCCGACTCCGTCTCGCTGCTGTCCGCCGTCGTACTGTGGATCCTCTCCATCGGCTCGGTGAAGGGTTTCGCCTTCACCTTGGGCCTGACGACGCTGATCGACATCGCGATCGTCTTCTTCTTCACCAAGCCGCTGATGACGATCTTCGGGCGCACTAAGTTCTTCGGCGAGGGCCGCCGGTTCTCCGGATTCGAGGCCGAACACTTAGGTGTGAAGAAGGCCGCCTTAGCCGGCGTGGCCGTGAAGGGAGGGGTGCGCTAATGGCTTCCATCGCCCAAATCACCCATCGCCTCTATACCGGCGATATCTCCTACGACTTCATGAAGAACCGGAAGATCTGGTACACCTTCACCGGAATCCTGCTGGCCATCTGCGTGTTGGCACTGGCCATCTTTGGGTTGCGCCTGGGCGTCGAGTTCTCCGGCGGCACCGAGTTCACCGTCCACAATGCGACCGTGACCGACAAGACGGTCGACGAATACCGCACGGCCGTGCAGGCGTTGGGGCTGGCGGAAATGGACGACCTGGCCGTCACCACCTCGGCCACCACCTCCGGCACGTCCGAAGTCCACGTCCAAACGCGCGCGCTGACCGGCGACGACCTAACCGTGGTGCGCGAGACGCTGGCGACACAAGCCGGACAGGACGTGGACGAGGTCACCTACGATTCGGTGGGTGCTTCCTGGGGCGCGCAGATCACCCAGAAGGGGTTGATCGCCCTGGTGGTCTTCCTGGCATTGGTGTCGGTCTTGATCGGCGTATATTTCCGCGACTTCAAGATGGCCGTGGCGGCCATCCTGGCCCTGATGCACGACCTGTTGGTCACCGTCGGCGTCTACGCGATCGTGGGTTTCTCGGTGACTCCGGCCACGCTGATCGGCATGCTGACGATTTTGGGCTATTCGCTGTACGACACCGTGGTGGTGTTCGACAAGGTGCGCGAGAACGTGGCCGACATCTTCAACGGCCGCGAGTCCTATTCGGAGTTGGCCAACAAGGCTGTCAACCAGGTCTTGGTGCGCTCCTTGAACACCACGATCGTGGGCGTCCTGCCCGTGGCCGCGCTCACCTTCACCGGCACGTTCATCCTGGGCACCGGCCCGTTGAAGGACTTGGGCTTGGCCCTGCTGGTAGGCATGATCGCGGGCACCTACTCGTCGATCTTCATCGCGACACCGCTGCTGGCGCAGATGCGGGAAGTGGAGCCGGCCATGGTCGAGCACCGCAAGCGCATCGCCCGGCGGGCCGCCAAGCAGGCTTGGAAGGCCGCCAGCGAGGACACGGTGCCGCAAACTGTCGCCAGTTACGAGACTTTCAAGGTTACCGCCGCCCCCTCCGAGGCGGACGAGGTGGCCGAGGTCGGCGTCGTGCCCGTGGAAGCGGTGCAGGCCGTCCGCAGCCAACCCGCGCGGCGCTCTCGGAGCCAGAGAAAGAAGTGAGATGGAGCTCAACGACAATCAGCGTCTGATTTCGGAGCTGATTCGCGACGTCCCGGACTTTCCCCAGCCGGGCGTCATTTTCAAGGACATCACGCCGTTGCTGGCCTCGCCGAAGGGCTACGCGGCGACAATCGACGAGTTGGTGGCGACGGCGCCGCCGGCTATCGACTACGTGGTGGGCATGGAGGCGCGTGGCTTCATGTTCGCCGGGCCGGTCGCGTTGCGCCTGGGGGCTGGCTTTGTCCCCGTCCGCAAACCCGGAAAGCTGCCCGGCGACGTGTTGACGCAGACCTTCTCGCTGGAGTACGGGTCGGAGACGCTGGCGATCCACACTGACGCGCTGATGCCCGGCTCGCGGGTGCTGATCATCGACGACGTGCTGGCGACCGGTGGCACCATCGGGGCCACGGCTGCGTTGGTGAGCCGGCTCGGAGCCACGCTGGTGCACGTTTCGGTGCTCCTGGAGTTGACGTTCCTCGGTGGGCGCCAAACGCTGCACGAGCACGGGATCGACGAGCTCTCCACTGTCCTGACGGTCTGATGGCCAAGGCGAAGCAGCCGGACAATCCGTGGCGGGGCCAGGCGCAGGTCCACCTGCCGTCGCGCACGGCCTCCGCCACCTCCGAGCTGGTCCGCCGCGTGCTGATCGGCGTGCTGCTGGTGCTGATCATCACCTTCGTGGTGTATTTCGACCGCAACGCCTACCTGGACGTGAACAACCAAGACGGGGTGTCGTTCATCGACGCCTTGTACTACGCGACGGTTACCATGACGACGACCGGCTACGGCGACATCGTGCCGGTAGGGGAGCATGCCCGGCTGATCAATATCGTCGTCGTGACGCCTATCCGCGTGGCCTTCCTGGTGTTGCTGGTCGGCACCACCGTCGAAGTCCTCGCCAACGAAGGGAGAAGAGCCCTCATGGACGCCCAGTGGCGCAAGACGCTGCGCCAACACACGGTGATCATAGGTTTTGGAACGATGGGCCAATCCTCGGCCGCGACCCTGATCGGCAACGGCCTGCCACCGGAGAAGATCCTGGTCATCGACAAGAATCCGCAGGCGGTCGCCGCCGCGAACCGGCTCAACCTGGCCGCGTTCGAGGGGGATGCCACCTCCCGAGATCTGCTCCACCGCGCTGAATTGCCGAAGGCGCGCGAGGTCATCATCACCATAAACGCCGACGACACCACGATCCTCACAACGCTGACGGTGCGCCAGCTCAACCGCTCCGCCCACGTGGTCGCTGCCGTCCGCGACGCCCAGAACCGCCCGCTCATCCGGCAGTCCGGGGCCGACGCCATCGTCACTTCTTCGGACGCTGTCGGACGGCTCATGGGCCTGTCCTCGCTTTCGCCGCACCTGGGCGCCGTCATCGAAGATCTGCTCACGCCGTACACCGGCCTGGAGATCACGCAGCGGATGATCACCAAAGAAGAAGAAGGCCTCAATCCGGCGGAGCTGCCCAACGAGCGGGTGCTGGGGATCATACGCAACCAGACGCTGCGCCGCTTCTTCGAGGCCGGCTCGGACATCCTGAAACTGGGCGACGAAATCGTCGTGGTGCGCAAGTCCGACACCGTCCGCCCGCGGCACCGGCCGGAGTAGACGGGGCTCTTGCCGGGGAGGCGATCTTGCCCGGAAACCGATACGCTTGGCTGGTTACTAGGAAAGGCTGTTTGAGATGGACCTTGGACAGATCGCGGGCCTGATCGCCGCTATTGCTTTCGTCGTGTTGGTGGCGCTGTGCGCCGTCCCCCTGTTGAAGACGGGGCGGGTCTTGGAGGAGTTGCGGCTCACCATCCGGGATATGGGACACAATTCCGTGCCGATACTGCAAGAGTTGCGCGGCACCGTGGCGGCCACGAACACCGAGATCGAGAAACTCGCCCTCGTGACTGAGGATGTTTCGAAGATCAGCTCGAATGTGGTGGGTGTGACTGACAACGCTAATCGGCTCAGCGCCGCGTTCCGCACCACGGTGGGCGGCCCGATGATCAAGGCCGCCGCCTTCACTTATGGCGTGAAGCAGGCCGCCAAAGCCACGCAGTCGGGCGCCAAGAAGGGCAAGTGATGGGCAAGCGGCTTTTCTGGTTGGCGGTGGGCGTGGGCCTGACCGCGGTGGTCGTGCTCAAGGGCAAACAGATCTACGAGAAATTCACGCCGGCGGGTATCGCCCAGCGCGTCGATGTGGCCTCGAACCGGCTGCGGGTGCGCGCGGGGGAGTTTGTGACCACTTTCACGACGGCCATGGAGGAGCGCGAAGCCGAACTGCGCGAAGTGCTCGAAATCGACTGACGGAGCGATAACAGATGAAGACAGCCGAAATCCGGCAACGTTTCCTTGACTTCTTTTCAGAACGCGGCCACCAGGTGGTGCCCAGCGCGCCGCTGGTTTACAACGATCCAACGTTGCTGTTCGTCAATGCCGGCATGGTGCAGTTCAAGCCGTATTTCACCGGTGCCGAGACGCCGCCGTACCCGCGCGCCGCGTCCGTGCAGAAGTGCGTGCGCACCCTCGACATCGAGGAGGTCGGCAAGACCACGCGGCACGGCACGTTCTTCCAGATGAACGGCAATTTCTCCTTCGGCGACTATTTCAAGCAGGGCGCGATCAGATATGCCTTCGACTTGGTGACTTCCCCGCAGTCCGAGGGCGGTTTCGGTTTCGATCCCGACCGCATCTGGGTGACGGTGCTGCCCAGCGACCAGGAGGCCTATGAGCTGTGGCAGACCGAGGCCGGCCTGCCGAAGGAGCGCATCCAAGCGCGCGGCCTGAAGGACAACTACTGGAACATGGGCGTGCCCGGCCCGGGCGGTCCGTGCTCGGAGATCTATGTGGACCGCGGACCGGAGTTCGGGCCGGATGGCGGCCCCAACGCCGACGAGGACCGCTTCCTGGAAATCTGGAACTTGGTCTTCATGCAGGAAGAGCTGTCGGCGGTGCGCGCCAAGGATGATTTTGACGTGCTGCGGCCATTGCCGAACAAGAACATCGACACCGGCATGGGTTTGGAGCGGGTGGCGTATCTGCTGCAAGGCGTGGACAACATGTACGAGATCGACGAGGTCTTCCCAGTGCTCGCGAAGGCGGCGGAGTTGGCCGGGAAGCAGTATGCGCATTCCGCTTCCCCAGACGACGTGCGCATGCGCGTGGTGGCCGACCACGTGCGTTCGGCGCTGATGCTGATGACCGACGGGGTCACTCCGGGGAACGAGGCGCGCGGCTACGTGCTGCGCCGGCTGCTGCGGCGTTCCGTGCGGGCGATGCGCCTGTTGGGTGTGCAGGATCCGGTGCTGCCGGAGTTGCTGCCGGTTTCCAAGGCCTTGATGCGCCAGTCGTATCCCGAGGTGGACGAACAGTGGGCGCGTGTTTCGCAGGTGGCCTACGCCGAGGAGGAGACTTTCCGGCGCACCCTGACGACGGGCACTCAGATTTTCGACCTCGCGGTCGCGAAGGCGAAGCGCGACAACGCCGTGGCGCTGCCAGGTGCGCAGGCCTTCCAGTTACATGACACGTATGGTTTCCCGATCGACCTCACCTTGGAGATGGCCGACGAAGTCGGGCTGCAGGTGGACCAAGCCGAGTTCAAGCGCCTGATGCAGGAGCAGAAGGACCGGGCCAAGGCCGACGCCCGGGCGAAAAAGGGCGGGGCCGTCAACACCGAGGCATACCGGGAGTTGCGCGATGCCGGCGAGATCCCGTTCTTGGGGTACGGCGAACTGCAGGTGCTCACGAAAGTCCGGGGCTTGATCGCGGATGGCCGGCTCGCCGCCAAGGCCGGGCCTGGCGAGATCGTGGAAGTGGTGTTGGAGCAGACACCGTTCTACGCGGAATCCGGCGGGCAGGATGCGGACACTGGGCTCATCAGTTCGCAGAATGTGTCGTTGGAGGTCTTGGACGTGCAGAAGCCGGTCCAGGGCCTGATCGTGCACAAGGTGAAGGTCGCCGACGGCGAAGTCTTCCCGGGGGCGGAAGTGCTGGCCAGCGTCGACGCGGCCCAGCGGCACGGGTCCTGCCAGGCGCACACCGCCACCCACATCGTCAACGCGGCGCTGCGGCAGTTGCTCGGCCCTTCGACGGCTCAGCAGGGGTCCTACAACAAGCCCGGGTATTTGCGCTTCGACTTCAACACGCCCCAGGGGCTCTCCGCAGCCATGCAGCAGGAGCTCGAAGGCATCTCCAACCAGGCGATCACCGCCAACTGGGAAGTGACCGCCGTGGAAATGCCGCTCGCCGAAGCCAAGGCGCTCGGCGCGCAAGCCATGTTCGGCGAGAAGTACGGCGAAATCGTCCGGATGGTCGAGCTGGCCGGGCCGTGGTCGCGGGAACTGTGCGGCGGCACGCATGTGGCCAAGACCGCCGAGATCGGGCTGCTCTCACTGCTCAGCGAATCGTCGGTGGCTTCCGGCATCCGGCGCGTCGAGGCGTTCGTGTCCACTGACGCGTTCGCGAACCTGGCGGCGGAACGTGCGCTAGTGGCCAACATTTCGGCGATCCTGAAGACCCAACCGGACCAACTCGCGGACCGGGTGGAGCGACTGGTGGCTGAACTGAAATCCACCCAGAAGGAACTCGCCGCGATCAAGTCGCGGCAACTGCTGGAAAACGTGCCGCAGTTGGTCAAGGACGCGCTGCCGAGCGGCCCGTACCGCCTGGTCGCGAAGGAGTTGCCAGGCACGCCCGCGGACGACTTGCGCGCGTTGGCGATGGCTATCCGCGACGGCTTGGAGCCTCAGGCCGGGGTGGTCGCCCTCATCGGCGGTGACGCTAAGCCCGCGCTGGTGGTGGCCACTACGCAGGCGGCCCGGGCGCTGGGCGCCAAGGCGGGCCAGTTGGTTTCGTCGGCCGCTGTCGAGCTGGGCGGGCGCGGCGGTGGTCGGGATGACCTGGCTCAGGGCGGTGGCGTGGACGCCGCCGGCGCCGCGCGGGCGCTCGCCGCTGTTGGAAGGGCGTTGGAAGCCTGATGCGCCTCGGGGTGCGGCTTGCGGTGGACTATGGCCAGGCGCGCATCGGCGTGGCTCGTTGCGACGCCGCAGGCAGCTGGTGCTCTCCCGTGGAGACGATTCGCAATGACGCGGGCGCGCTGGCGCGGTTGGCGGAGCTGGTGGCCGAGTATGCGCCGATTGAGGTGGTTTGGGGCTTTCCGCTGCGGTTGGACGGGGGCGAAGGTCCCGCGGCCGCGGCGAGGCGGGCCAAGGCGGCCGAGTTCGCAGCGGCGGTACCGGATGTGCCGGTGCGGCTTGTCGATGAGCGGATGTCCACAGCGGCAGCCACTACACTTGTGCGCGAAGCAGGAAGAACGGCCCGTTCTGGGCGGGCGATCATCGACCAGGCGGCTGCGGTGGCGATTCTGGAGCAGGCGCTGGCGATCGAGCGGAGTACTGGGAATCCGCCCGGGATTCCGCTGAGGGAAGGTAGCTAGATGGTTTTGTTCAAGAATCTTCGCGATCCGGAGACGGGCGCGGTGTCCAAGCGCGAGATCTTCAAACGGTTGCGGTCTGCGGTGATCGTGGTCGCGTGCCTGGGCTTGTTCGCCTATGGCGGCTCGATAGCCGCCGCGTACATCGGCGAGAGATGGAACGACTATCGCACTGCGGACGACTTCGAGGGCAACTGCGCCAACTCGCCGGGCTATGTGGAAATAACGATCCCCAACGGTGCTTCCGGGTCCGCGATCGCCGACCTGCTCGTCGAGAACGAAGTCGTGAAGACGACAAAGGCGTTCATCCGCGAACTGGGACGGCATCCGGAAGGCACTTCTATCCAGTTCGGGCGCTGGAAGCTGTGCAAGGAGATCTCATCAGCGGCCGCCGTGGACATGCTGCTGGACAACTCCAACCAGGTCCACGACTGGTTGACCCTGCGCGAGGGCCTGTGGTTGACCGATTACGCCAAGACGATGGCCGAGGCCACGAATCTGCCTGAAGAAGACTTCCTCAAGGCTTTGACCAAGCAGACTGACAAACTCGGCCTGCCGTCGTATGCGAAGGAGAAGAAGAACGCCGAGGGCTTCATCTTCCCGGAGAGCTATGACATCGGCGACAACCCGACGGTGTTGAGTGTCATCAAGATGGCGACCAAGCAGTTCGCGGTGGTCGCGAAAGAGCTCAATATGGAGGAGCGCGCCGACGAGTTGAAGGTCAGCCAGTACAAGATCGTCATCATCGCATCCATCATCGAGCGCGAGGTCAACCGCGACGAGGACCGCCCCAAGGCCGCCCGCGTCATCTACAACCGGCTGAAGGCCGACATGCCGCTGCAGATGGACTCCACGGTGGCGTACGCGGTGAAGAAGTCCGGCGTCATCGCCACGACGCAAGCCGATCGCGAGGTCGACTCCAAGTACAACACGTATAAGTACAAGGGCCTGCCGCCGGGGCCGATCTCGAATCCGGGCCGCAAGGCCTTGGAGGCGGCGCTGAATCCTTCGAAGGGCGACTGGCTGTACTGGGTGGTCGTGAATCCGGAGACCGGTGAAACCCAGTTCTCCGACACCTATGCCGAACACCAGCAGGGCGTCGCCAAGTACCAAGCTTGGTGCAATGAGTCCGCCGCGCACAAGAAAGTGTGTTTCGGCGAATAGGATGTGCTGGTGCGTTACCTGACAGCGGGGGAGTCCCACGGTCCGGCCTTGGTGGCCGTGCTTGAGGGATTGCCCGCGCATGTCCGGGTCCAAACTTCCGACATCTCCGCCCATTTGGCACGCCGCCGGCTCGGGGCCGGCCGCGGGGCGCGCATGCAGTTCGAGCGCGACGAGGTGTCGATCCTCGGCGGGATCCGCCACGGCCAGACTCTCGGCTCGCCGATCGCGATCCAGGTGGGCAACACCGAGTGGCCGAAATGGGAACAGGTCATGTCAGCGGATCCGGTCGATGAGGCCGTCTTGGCCGGCTTGGAGCGGAACGCGCGGCTGACCCGGCCGCGGCCGGGGCACGCCGACCTGGCGGGCATGCAGAAATACGACTTCGACGAAGCGCGCCCAGTGCTGGAACGGGCATCCGCGCGCGAAACGGCGGCGAAGGTGGCGCTGGGCGCCGTGGCCCGCGCATTCCTGGAGCAAGTGGCTCAAATCTACGTGCTGAGCCACACCGTGGAGTTGGCCGGTGTGGCGGCCCGCCCGTGCTCACCACAGCCTGAAGATCTCTACGAAGTCATCGACGGCACGCCGCTGCGCACCTACTTCGAAGAGGACTCTCAAGCCATGATGGCGGCGATGTCCGACGCACGGGACACCTACGGCGGGGTGGTCGAAGTGCTGGCCTACGGCCTGCCGCCCGGGCTGGGCTCGTACGCGCAGACCGACCGCCGCCTCGACGCCTTGCTCGCCGCGGCCTTCATGGGCATCCAGGCCATCAAAGGCGTGGAGTTCGGCGACGGCTTCGCGATCGCGCGTGTGCCCGGGTCGCAGGCGCACGACGAGATAGTGTCCCAAGGTGGCAAGATCACCAGGGCGACCAACCACGCCGGCGGCGTGGAAGGCGGCATGAGCAACGGTGAGGTCCTGCGGGTCCGCTTGGCGATGAAGCCGATAGCGACGGTCCCACGCGCGCTCCACACCATAGACACCGACACCGGTGAGCCTGCCTCGGCCCATCACCAGCGTTCGGATACCACGGCCGTGCCGGCCGCCGGTGTCGTCGCTGAGGCCGCATGCGCGCTGGTGTTGGCCCAATTGGTGTTGGAGAAATTCGGCGGGGACACCCTCGCCGAGACGCGCGCCGCGATCGAACGCTACCGGGCGCGCCTGGCGGAACGAGGACTTGCATGACGTGTTGGGATCCCATCGACGTTTCCACCGACAACCCGTACCAGGTTGTCATCGGCCCGGGGGTATCGGGACTGTTGGCCAGCTTTGTGGACGGATCGGAGCAGGTGGCGTTCATCTGCTCGCATGAGTTACGCCCCGCGGCGGAGCACATTTGCCGAGATCTGCCGCAGCGGGTGACCTTCCTGGAGGTGCCGGACGCCGAGGCGGCGAAGACCACCGCGGTGTTGGCTGAATGCTGGGACAACTTGGCCCAAGCGGGTTTCACGCGCTCGGACACGATCGTCGGTTTTGGCGGCGGCGCCGTGACGGACTTGGCCGGGCTCGTCGCGGCGACTTGGCTGCGCGGCGTGCGCTACGTGGCCATGCCCACCACCGTGCTGGGCATGGTCGACGCCGCGGTCGGGGGCAAGACCGGCATCAACCTCGCCGCGGGGAAGAATCTGGTGGGAGCCTTTTACGAGCCGTACACCGTGCTGGGAGACATGAACCTGCTGGCCACATTGCCGGTGCGGGAACTGCGTTCGGGGTTCGCGGAAGTGCTGAAGGCGGGGTTCATCGCGGATCCGCAGATCTTGGAGTTGTTCCGGCCCGATCCCGCCACGGCGATGTCCGGTGGAGATCTGACCGCCGAGATCATCCGGCGGGCTGTAGCCGTCAAGGCCGACGTGGTCTCGAAAGATTTCCGCGAACGGACATCGGTCGGCGACACCATTGGCCGCGAGGCGCTCAACTACGGCCACACGCTGGCGCACGCCATCGAAAAGCACGAGGGCTTCGAGTGGCGCCACGGCGAGGCCGTTTCCATCGGCATGGTGTTCGCGGCAGAAGTGGCCACCCGACTGGGCCTGATCCCCGCGTCGCTGGTCGCGGAACACCGTGAAGTGCTGGCCGCGGCGGGGCTGCCAGTCGAATACTCACAGGCCGACTGGCATGAGTTGCGCGGCGCGATGAGCCTGGACAAGAAACGGCGCGGCTCGCAGTTGCGCCTGGTCCTGTTGCATGGCATGGCGGCGCCGCGCATCTGCCTGGATCCCCCCGAGCCGGTACTGTTGGACGCGTTCGAAGCTATAGCGGAGTAACGGCATGCACATTCCCGACCATTTCAAACTCGATCCGGCCGAGGCCCAGATCATGTTGGCCAACGCCGGCGCAGCCGATGTGGTCGCCGTCGCCCCCACCGGGCTGGAGGCCGGGTTCTTGCCGCTCGAATACCATGGGAATTGCCTGGCCACGCACATCGGGCGTGCCAACCCGCTGGCCAAGTTGGACGGCGCGAGTGCGTTGGCCATCTTCCACGGCCCGGACGCCTACATCAGGTCGACGTGGCTGCGGGTAAGCCCGCAAGCCAAAGATGCGGGCAGTTGGAATTACATCACCGTTCACGCGTACGGCACGCTCCACATCCACACCGATGACGACGCGGTCTGGACACAGGTGATGCGCCACCAATACGCGCTGGAGCCGGATTTCGACGCCAGCACGATCACCGCGGAGCACAAGCAGAAAATGCTGCGGGCCATGGTGTGCCTGGAACTGGAGGTCGAGCGTGTGGAGGCGAAAGCCAAGATGAGCCAGAACAAGTCCCCCGAGGTGGTGCGGCAGGTGGTCGCCGGGCTGCGGGAGGCCGGCTGCGCTCAGGTGGCCGACTGGATGGAGGCCTACTCGCTGCCGCGCGCCGTCGCCAAGCAGGAGATGCTGGCCCAGATCAAAGCCGGCCGTTCGCAATCTGCGGCGTACGAGGAGTAGGGGAACGCTCGCACCCAGCGCCGGTTGGGCTAGACTCTTCCTTCGGTATCAAGGAGAGAAGAATTATGGTTTCCACGAATGATCTGAAGAACGGCATGGTGCTCGATCTGGACGGGCAGCTTTGGAGTGTCATCTGGTTCCAGCATCACAAGCCTGGCAAGGGCAACACCGTGGTGCGCACGAAATTGAAGCACGTGCTGTCCGGGAAGGTCGTCGACAAGACGTTCAACTCCGACACAAAGGTCGACACGGCCGCTATCGACCGCCGCGAGATGCAATACCTCTATCACGATGGCGACGGTTTCGTTTTCATGGACACCGACACATATGACCAGTTGACGCTGCCTGACGAGGTCGTCGGCGACGCCAAGAACTACCTGCTGGAAAACCACGTGGCGACAGTGGCCCTCAACGAGGGCAATCCGCTCTACATCGACCTTCCAGCTTCCGTTGAGCTTGAGGTCACGTACACCGAGCCGGGGCTGCAGGGCGACCGGTCGACGGGTGGCACCAAGCCGGCGACTGTGGAAACCGGGCTGCAAATCCAGGTCCCGTTGTTCATAGTGACGGGCGAGAAGGTGAAGGTGGACACCCGCGACGGCTCGTACCTCGGCCGTGTCCAGTAAGGGCGGTTCGCGAACGAAGGCCCGCAAACGCGCCTTGGACATCCTCTTCGAAGCCGACCTGTGCGAAACCTCGGCCAGAGATGTCCTAGCGGACCACATCGCGGCCGCGGATCCGCCAGTCAGGGAGTACACGGCCGAACTGGTCGCCGGAGTCCTGGAGCATGCGGACACGATCGACGAACAGATCACGGCGCACCTGCCGGAGGGATGGACGTTGCAGCGGATGCCCCGGGTAGACCGCAATGTTGCACGCATCGCCGTCTACGAGTTCGCCGCCGGTGGAGTTGAGCGGGCGGTGGCCATCGCGGAGGCGGTGGCATTGGCCGCGGACCTGTCCACAGATGAGTCCCCGGCGTTTCTGAATGGCGTGCTCGCAGGGATCGCGCAGGGTTTGGTAGAGTAGCGCGGAATCAAGCCTGGGGATGTGGATGACAAGTAGCCTGCACTCGAATCGGATACCAGCAATTCTGGTTCTGGAAGATGGCAGGAGTTTTTCCGGGTTCAACTTCGGCGCCGCGGGTGAGACGTTCGGCGAGGCGGTCTTTTCCACCGGTATGTCGGGCTATCAGGAAACGCTGACCGATCCCAGCTACCACAAGCAGATCGTCGTGGCCACCGCGCCGCACATCGGCAATACGGGCTGGAACGACGAGGACAACGAATCCCGCAAGATTTGGGTGGCCGGCTACGTCGTACGGGACCTTTCCCGCGTGCGTTCCAACTGGCGTTCCAATCGCTCCTTGGACGGCGAACTGCGCACCCAGGGCGTCGTGGGCATCGCGGAGTTGGACACCCGGGCGCTGACCAGGCATCTGCGCGAGCTCGGAGCGATGCGCGCGGGCATTTCCACCGTGGAACTCGATCCGGACGCCTTGTTGCGCAAGGTCTTGGCCCAGCCGCAGATGGCCGGGTCGAATCTGGTGGCCGACGTCACCGTGGCCCAGCCGAATGTGGTTCCAGCCGTCGGCGGGCGCAAACTCACCGTCGCCGCGATCGACCTCGGCGTCAAGGACAATTCGCCGGCGTCCATGGCAGCGCGCGGCATGCAGGTGCACGTCCTCCCGGCGAGTTCTTCGCTGGAGGACATCCTGGCCGTGAACCCGGACGGCGTTTTCTTCTCCAACGGACCCGGTGACCCCGCCACCGCCGATGCTGAAGTCGCCTTGCTCAAGCAAGTGCTGGACGCCGGGCTGCCTTTCTTCGGAATATGTTTCGGCAACCAGTTGTTCGGCCGGGCGCTCGGATTCGGCACCTTCAAGCTGAAATACGGCCACCGCGGGATCAACCAGCCGGTGAAGGACTTGACCACCGGCAAGGTCGAGATCACCGCCCAGAATCACGGGTTCGCCGTCGACGCCCCGCTGGACCGCGATACCCCCACCGCTTGGGGAGCCGCCCGCGTGTCCCATATCTGCCTGAACGACAATGTCGTGGAAGGTTTGGAGTTGCGCGACGCCCAGGGGAAGCTGCTCGGCTTCTCGGTGCAATATCATCCCGAGGCTTCCGCCGGCCCACACGACGCGGCATACCTGTTCGACCGATTCGCGGCCATGATGAGTGGGGAGTGACGTGCCCAGGCGTACCGACATCAAGTCCGTGATGGTCATCGGCTCCGGCCCGATCGTGATCGGCCAGGCCTGCGAGTTCGACTACTCGGGGACGCAGGCGTGCCGGGTGTTGCGCGAAGAGGGTTTCCGGGTGATCCTGGTCAACTCAAATCCTGCCACGATCATGACTGACCCGGAGTTCGCCGACGCGACATACATCGAGCCGATCGCCCCGGAGTATCTGGAGAAGGTCATCGCCGCGGAGCGGCCCGACGCGCTGCTTGCCACCCTGGGCGGGCAAACCGCGCTGAACGCGGCTGTGGCGCTTTACGAATCCGGCGTCCTGGAACGCTACGGCGTCGAGCTCATCGGCGCGTCGATAGCGGCCATCCAAGCTGGCGAGGACCGCGAGAAGTTCAAGGCGATCATCGACTCGTTGGACGTTCCCGCCGCGCATCCGGAGGTCGCCCGCTCCATCATCTGCCACTCCATCGACGAGGTGTTGGCGGCCGCCGGCGAACTAGGCTATCCAGTCGTGGTGCGCCCGTCATTCACGATGGGCGGGGTCGGCTCTGGGTTCGCCCGGACCCCGGATGACCTGCGGCGCATCGCCGGCACCGGGCTGTCCGCGTCTCCGGTGACGGAAGTGCTGATCGAAGAGTCGGTGCAGGGTTGGAAGGAATTCGAGCTGGAGGTCATGCGCGACAAGGCCGACAATGTCGTGATCGTGTGCTCCATTGAGAATTTCGACCCGATGGGAGTTCACACCGGCGATTCGATCACGGTCGCTCCGGCCATGACGCTCACCGATGTCGAGTATCAGGCTATGCGCGACGTCGGCATCGCGGCGATCCGGGCGGTTGGCGTCGACACCGGCGGGTGCAACATCCAGTTCGCCATCCACCCTGACAACGGGCGCATGATCGTCATCGAGATGAACCCGCGCGTTTCCCGCTCGTCGGCGCTGGCGTCGAAGGCGACCGGATTCCCCATCGCCAAAATCGCGGCGAAGGTGGCGGTCGGCTATACCTTGGACGAGATCCCCAATGACATCACGCAGGAGACCCCGGCCTCGTTTGAGCCCACGCTGGACTACGTGGTGGTCAAGGCGCCGCGCTTCGCCTTCGAGAAGTTCCCCTCGGCCGAATCCACACTCACCACGCACATGAAGTCCGTCGGCGAGGCGATGGCCATCGGACGCAACTTCACCGAGGCGCTCGGCAAGGCGCTGCGTTCGCTGGAGGACTCCAAGTCGCCGCTCAAGTTCACCACGCAGATTACGGCCACCTTGGACGAGCTGTTGCAAGCGATGGCCCGCCCCCATGACGGCCGGCTGCAGGTCATCGTGCAGGCGATCCGGCTGGGTGCCACGACCGAGCAGCTGTACGCCGCCACAGGCATCGACCCGTGGTTCCTGGACCAAGTCCGGCTGATCTGCGACGTCGCCGAGTATGTGCGCGAAGCGTCGGAGTTGACGGCCGAGGTGCTGCGCACAGCCAAGCGGCACGGGCTGTCCGACGAGCAGATCGGCGAATTGCGCGACATGGACGCCGACGTGGTCCGCGGCCTGCGCTGGGCCTTGGGTGTGCGACCCGTCTACAAGACGGTGGACACCTGCGCCGCCGAATTCGCCGCGAAGACCCCCTACCACTACTCCTGCTACGACGAGGAAACCGAGGTGGAGCCGCGGGAGCGGCCCGCGGTGATCATCCTGGGCTCGGGGCCGAACCGGATCGGGCAGGGCATCGAGTTCGACTATTCGTGCGTGCACGCGACGATGGAACTGCGGCAGGCCGGCTATGAGACGGTGATGGTGAACTGCAACCCGGAAACGGTTTCCACCGACTACGACACCTCCGACCGGCTGTATTTTGAGCCGCTGACCCTCGAAGACGTCCTCGAAGTGGTGCACGCCGAACAGCAGGCCGGCCCGGTCGCGGGAGTGATCGTGCAACTGGGCGGGCAGACGCCGCTGAAGCTCGCGCAGGCCCTCAAAGACGCCGGGGTGCCCATCGTTGGCACGTCGCCGGAGGCCATCGACTTGGCGGAAGAGCGGGGCGAATTCGGCAAGGTGCTCGCCGAAGCGGGGCTGACCGCCCCCGAATATGGGCTGGCCACCTCAGTGGAAGAAGCCCTGGAAGTCGCGCACGGCATTGGCTACCCGGTGCTGGTGCGCCCGTCGTATGTGCTGGGCGGGCGCGGCATGGAGATCGTGTACGACGACGAGACGCTGAAGGGATACATCGAACGCGCCACGCACATCACGCCGAACTCCCCGGTGCTGGTGGACCGCTTCCTGGACGACGCGGTGGAAATCGACGTGGACGCGCTGTACGACGGCGTGGAGTTGTATCTCGGTGGTGTGATGGAGCACATCGAGGAGGCCGGCATCCACTCGGGCGACTCGGCGTGCGCGCTGCCCCCGATCACCCTGGGCTCCGAGATCATCGACATGATCCGCTATGCCACTGAGCGCATCGCGGCCGGAGTCGGCGTGCGCGGCCTGATCAACATCCAGTACGCCCTGCTGGGCGACACCTTGTATGTCTTGGAAGCCAATCCGCGTGCTTCGCGCACCGTGCCCTTCGTGTCGAAAGCCACCTCGACTCCGCTGGCGAAAGCGGCCGCGCTAATGTCGCTGGGCGCGACCATCGCCGAGTTGCGCGAACAGGGCAAGTTGCGCCGCGAGTGCGACGGTACGGCCGCGTTGGCGCATGCTCCCATCGCGGTCAAGGAAGCGGTGATGCCGTTCAACCGCTTCCGTACGGCAGACGGTTCGTGGGTGGATTCGCTGCTCGGCCCGGAGATGAAGTCGACGGGCGAGGTTATGGGATTGGACTACACGTTCGGCACCGCTTTCGCGAAATCGCAGGCGGCGTCGTATGGGCGCATCCCCACCGCCGGCACGGTGTTCGTGTCTATCGCCAACCGCGATAAGCGGCACGCGATCTTCCCGGTGAAGTACCTCGCCGACCTGGGCTTCAGGGTGCTTGCCACCGAAGGCACGGCGCAGGTGTTGCGCCGCCACGGCATCGCGGTGGAAGTGATCCGCAAAGCGACCCAGGGCCGGGGCCCGAACGGCGAGCCAACTATCGTGGACGCCATCATGGACGGCGAGGTGGATCTCATCTTCAACACCCCGCAGGGCAAGTCCAAGGACGGCTCGCCGCGCATGGACGGCTGGCAGATCCGCTCCGCGGCGATTCTGGCGGACATTCCGTGCATGACCACCGTGCAGGGCCTGTCCGCGTGCGTGCAAGGCATCGAGTCGCTGCGCAACGGCGAGGTCAACGTGCGCTCGCTGCAGTCCTGGAATGCCGCCGTGGAAGCCGAGTTGCGCGGGTGAACGCCTTACTGCCCCCCGCGTTGGTTTCCGGAGGTTACCGGGTGCTGCGCGCTGCTATGTTCCGCAGCGACCCGGAAGTGATCCATGAACGCGTGATCCGGTTGTTGGCGGGCCCAGGATCGTGGGGTTGGGCGCAGGCGCTGCTGCGCGCGTTGCTGCGACCGGCGGCCGCCCCGGTGGAAGTCGCTGGGATACGTTTCCCGTCTCCGGTGGGCTTGGCCGCCGGTTTGGACAAGGACGGTCTGGCGTGCCGGGCCTGGGCCGGCCTGGGGTTCGGCTTCGCGGAACTGGGCACGGTTACGGCCCACGCCCAGCCGGGCAATCCCAAGCCCCGCATTTTCCGGGCGGTGGCCTCCGAAGGGCTCATCAACCGCATGGGTTTCAACAACGCCGGAGCCCAAGAGCTCACACGCACCCTGGCCCGCGCGGGGGTGTACCGGGGCAACCTCGCCACCGGGATCCCGCTGGGCGTGTCCATCGGCAAGACGAAGGCCGTGCCAGTGGACGAAGCGGTGCCCGATTACCTGGCTTCGCTGGCGGCCGTCGCCCCGCACGCGGACTATGTCGCGGTCAACGTCTCCTCGCCCAACACGCCCAATCTGCGTTCCCTGCAAGGCTCCGATGCGCTGACCGAGTTGACGCAGGCGCTGACGGCCAAAGCGGCGGCGTTGGCGGTGGCTGCCAACACCACGCCGATCCCCGTATTCGTGAAGGTCGCCCCGGACTTGGAACCGGCGCAATTGGACGAAGTCTTGGCGGCATGTGAGGCGGCGGGCATCTCCGGGATCATCGCCGTGAACACCACGTTGCGCCGCGACCACCTGGCCCCTGTTGACCAACACTTGGCCGCCGAGGCCGGCGGGCTTTCCGGGCGGCCGTTGACCAGCCGCGCCCTGGAGATCACCCGGTATGTCGCGGCGCACACCGCGTTGCCGGTGATCTCAAGCGGGGGAGTGATGACGAGCGACGACGCAAAAGCGCTGTTTGACGCCGGGGCCGCCCTGGTTCAGCTTTACACTGGATTCATCTACGCCGGACCGGCGCTGGCAATGCGGATAACCGCGGACAGGAGGAAGAGCTCGTGACCTCGTACTTCAAGAGATTGCGCGAAGTAGTGTCGGAACGCGGGCCGCTGTGCGTGGGAATCGATCCACACCCCTCGCTGCTGCAAGCTTGGGGGTTGCCGGTGAGCGCCCAGGGTGCCGAAAAGTGCGCCCGGCATCTGGTCAACGTGCTGGGGCAGAAGGTGTCCGCGTTCAAACCCCAGTCGGCCTTTTTCGAGCGCTATGGCGCCGCCGGCGTCGCCGGCCTGGAACGCGTGATCGCCGACATCCGCGACACCGGCGCGCTGAGCATCCTCGACGTCAAGCGCGGTGACATCGGGTCCACAATGGAAGCGTATGCGGACGCTTACCTGGGCGACTCGCCGCTGGGGGTGGACGCCATCACCGTCTCGCCGTACTTGGGTTTTGGGTCTTTGACGCCGGCCTTCGAGCGCGCGGTGGCTAACGAGCGCGGCGTGTATGTGCTCGCGCGGACGTCCAACCCGGAAGGCGCGGAAGTGCAACTGGCGTTCAACTCGGAAGGCTCCGTGGTGCAGAACATCATCGACGCGGCCACCGAGCTGAACCGCGAGACCCGCGTCAAAGCTGTCGGCTTGGTCGTCGGCGGGACGCACCAAACTCTCGGCTGCGACCTCTCGGATTTCAACGGCTCGATCCTGGTGCCCGGGATCGGTTTCCAAGGCGGCCGCATGGAAGATCTGCCGAAGCTGTTCGGCGACGCGGTTACCCAAGTCCTCGCTGTGGTGGGCCGTGGAGTCATCCAAGCCGGGCCCGACGCCCAAGCGTTGCGCGCCAAGGTTGAGAAATTGCTTGCGTAAATCGCCGAAAACGTGTGTTTTGTGTGCAATTTCGAGCGCGGGACGCTACGTTAGCTTCAAGTAGCAGACACCCCCTTACTGGAGTAGTGACCGTGAGTATTCCGAAACTTAGCCCTGAAGAACTCGAGGCAGCCCGCAAGGCCGCCACGAAGGCCCGCCGCGAGCGCGCGGAACTGAAAGAGAAAGTGCGGACAGGCAAACTGTCCTTGGTGAAGGCGCTCGACAAAGCCAAGGGCGATGACACGCTGTCCCAACTGAAAGTCGTAGACCTGCTGAAAGCCGTTCCCCGCGTTGGCGAGCGGCGTGCGGCCGCGGTGATGGAAGGCCTGTCGATCGCCCCTAATCGGCGTGTGCGGGGCCTGGGCCGGCTGCAGTTGGCCGGCCTGAAGGCCGAGTTCGGTGACCGGTGACGTCACCGTAATCTCCGGCCCTACCGCTGTCGGGAAGGGCACGCTGGTCGCGGCTCTGGCCAGCGCCCATCCCGAGGTACTCGTCTCCGTTTCCGCCACCACCCGGCCCCCACGCCCCGGCGAGGTGGACGGGACCCACTACCACTTCGTCAGTGACGCCGCCTTCGATGAGCTGATCGCGTGCGATGGCTTGCTGGAATGGGCCAGCGTGCATGGCGACACGCGCTACGGCACACCGCGTGCCCCTGTGGAATCAGCCGTGGCCGCCGGGCGCCGGGTCATCCTGGAGATCGACCTGCAGGGCGCGCGGCAGGTGAAACAGCGCCTCCCCGGGGTGCGGACCATCTTCATCCTGCCGCCTGATCGGCAAGCTCTCGAAGACCGTTTGCGCACCCGCGGCACGGAATCCGACGCCGAGATTGTGCGCCGGCTGCAAACCGCCGACTACGAGCTGACCTGCGTCGATGAGTTCGACCACGTCGTCGTCAATGACGATTTGGGCGAAGCCGTAGCAGAGTTGGTAAGATTGATCGGTCTGTCCGACTAGACGAAAAAGGCATGCTTTGAGCACTCAGATTCCCGAGGGGATAACCAACCCGCCCATTGACGACCTGCTTGACAAGGTCGATTCCAAGTACCGGCTCGTGCTGTTCGCGGCCAAACGGGCCCGCCAGATCAACGCGTACTACTCCCAGTTGGGAGAAGGGCTGCTGGAAAATGTGGGCCCGCTCGTTGAGATCGGCATCCAGGAGAAGCCGCTGTCCATCGCGCTGCGCGAGATCAACTCGGAGGTGCTGGAGTGCACCGAGTTTGATCCCGAGGCCGAGGCCGCCGCGCGTGAAGCCGCCGAGGCCGATCCCGATTTCGATCTCGGCTTCGACGACGACTTGGGCTAGGCGCTCATGAGCCGGATCGTCCTGGGCGTTGCGGGGGGCATCGCGGCATACAAGTCCTGCCAGTTGCTGCGGCTGTTCGCGGAGGCGGGCCAGGATGTGACGGTCGTCCCCACGCAGAACGCCCTCAAATTCGTCGGCAGGGCCACCTGGGAGGCGCTGTCCGGCAAACCGGTCGCCCCAGACGTGTGGGAGCACACCTGGGCGGTCCCACACGTGTCCATCGGCCGCGAAGTCGAGTTGGTCGTCATTGCACCGGCCACCGCCGACTTGCTCGCCCGGGCCGCGATGGGCCGGGCCGACGACCTGCTGACGAACGTGCTGCTCACCGCGACTTGCCCGGTCGTGATGGCCCCTGCGATGCACACCGAGATGTGGAACAACGCGGCCACCCAGGCCAATGTCGCCACCTTGCGGTCGCGCGGGATCGTGGTCATCGAACCGGCCGTGGGCCGGCTGACTGGCCCGGATTCAGGTCCAGGCAGGCTGCCCGAGCCTGAGGAGATCCAATCCATAGCTCTGACCGTGCTGCGTTCTCCCGCCGCCGCGCAGGCCTTGGCCGCCCGCGATTTGGTCGGCAAGAAGGTCGTTGTCTCGGCCGGCGGCACCCATGAGGCTCTGGACCCAGTGCGCTTCCTCGGCAATTCGTCCTCGGGCAAGATGGGCGTGGCCATTGCCCGCCAAGCGCGCCAACGTGGGGCTGCGGTACGCCTGGTCGCCGCCAACCTCCAAGTCCCCGCCCCGTCCGGTGTGCAAGTGGTGCCGGTAGTGAGCACCGGCGAGTTGGCCAACGCGATGTCCAAGCATTCCGACGACGCGGACATAGTCATCATGGCCGCCGCGCCGGCGGATTTCACCCCGGTAGAGCCGAGCCAGACCAAGCTGAAGAAATCCGGCAAGGCAGGTCTCACTTTGGAACTCAAACAGACCACCGACGTGTTGGCGCAGCTCGCTGAAACGGCGCCCACAGGCCAGGTGGTGGTGGGATTCGCCGCCGAAACCGCCGCCAGCCGGGATGACCTGCTCGACCTGGGCCGGGCAAAGCTGGCGCGCAAAGGCTGCCAACTGCTGGTATTGAACGATGTCACCGCGGGGGCCGTTTTCGGCGAGGATTCCAACGACGTCTTGATCATAGGTGCGTCCGGGGAGCCGATTGCGGCCCAAGGTTCCAAGGACTTGGTGGCGAACGCCATTCTCGACGCCGCTGCCCGGCTGACCTCTTAGCCAAGCGCGCTGTCCGCGGCGGCGGCTAACATCTGGGGTATGGACGCGCTGGTGGCCAAAGTGGCGGTGGACACTCCGCTGTCGCACCTCGACCGCCGGTTCGATTACGCCATTCCAGAGAAGTTCCGGGACTTGGCCAAACCCGGGGTGCGCGTGCGCGTCAGGTTCGCAGGGAAGCTGCGCGATGGATGGATCCTTGAGGTCGGCGCCAGCAGCGACCGCGGAGAATTGCTGGAGTTGCACCAAGTGTCCTCCGGCGAGCAAGTGCTGGCGCCGCAGGTGGCCCAAGCTATCCGCGAGGTCGCAGACCATTACGCCGGGGGGTTCGCGGACGTCGCCCGGCTCGCCGTCCCGCCGCGGCATCTGGCCACCGAGCGGGCGACTCCTCCCGAATACCCCGCGCCCGCGCTGCCCGGGGATGAAGACGGGCGATACTTGGCCGCGTTCCCCAATTACCCGTCCGGCGAGCGGTATCTGGCCGCGCTGCGCTCTGGCGGCCGTCCGAGAGCCGCTTGGACCCTGGTGCCTGTGGACGCGATGGTGGGTGATTGGATATCCGGATTCACAGCGGCCGCCGAGGCGACACTGCTGTCCGGGCGCGGCGTGCTGCTGCTGGTTCCCGGACAAGCAGAGCTGGACGCGTTAGCAGCCGCCTGCGCGGCCCGCTTCGGCAAGGGCAGTTTCGTGCAACTGAACGCCGATGCCGGCCCGGCGGCGCGGTACCGGCGCTTCCTGGCGGCGAGCCGGAGCCAGGTGAAGCTGGTCCTGGGAACGCGTTCGGCCGTGTTCACCCCGGTGGCCGACCTGGGATTGATCGGGCTTTGGGACGATGGCGACGACTTGTACGCCGAACCGCGCGCGCCCTATCCGCACGCCCGGGAAGTGGCCGCGATCCGAGCGCATCTGGAAGGCGCGGGAGTTCTGTTCGCCGCCTACTCGCGGACGGCCGAAGTACAGCAGTTGCTGGAGAAAGGCTGGTTGCGGCCCATCGAGCTGCCCCCGAAGCAGATCCGCGAGGCCGCGCCGAGCGTCGTGATCGCGGAGGGTGGCACCCGCGTTCCTTCGCTGGTCTTCCAGACCATCCGGACGGCACTGCCACAAGGTCCGGTGTTGGTGCAGGTGCGCGCCGATTCACGCCAGGTGGCCGCTGAGATGGGCAAGGCGTTCCCAGGTGTGGCCGTCAGCTATTCGTCGGGCGACCACCGGCTGTCGCAGGTGCCGGACTGCGGGCAAATCGTGCTCTCCACGCCAGGGGCAGAACCCGCCGCGAGCCGCGGATACGCGGCTGGAGTCTTGCTGGACGCCGACCGAATGGCCTGGCGGCCGGAGTTGCGCTCCGCGGAGGAAGCGCTGCGCCGCTGGCTGGCCGTGGTGGCGCTGGTACGTCCCGGCGCTGAGGGGGGCCGCGTGGCGGTTGCGGGGGATCCGTCGGACCGGGCGATTCAGGCGCTGGCGCGGCTCGACGCCGCTGGTTTCGGGGCGCGCGAACTGGCTGACCGGGCGGCGGCCGGCTTCCCGCCGGCTGCCAAACTGGTGCACTTGGAGGGCGATTACGGGCCGTTGGCAGCCGCCCTCGCTCAACTGGACCTCCCGGTTGGCGCCCAGGCCCTGGGCCCGTTGCCGACGACCGAGCCCGGGTTGTTCCGGGTGAGCTTGCGGGCACCTTTGCAGGACGGGGCCGCGCTCACGCGGGGAGTGAAGCTGGTCATTTCCCGCCGCACCGCCCACAAGCAGCCGCCTATCCGCGTCCGGGTTGACCCACAGGTCGTAGGGTAGTGGCGTGCGCATACTTTTCGCGGGGACTCCCCAGCCGGCCGCCGACACGCTTGCTGCGCTGTTGCGGGGCTGGGACGTCGCCGGGGTGATCACCCGCCCGGACGCCGCCGTCGGCCGGTCGAAGAAGCCCGTTCCGAGCGCAGTGGCCGCCGTCGCTCAGGCACACGGCGTTCCCGTATTGAAGACCGCCTCGGCCAAGACCGATGAGACCTGCGACTGGGTGCGCGGCCTCGCCCCGGACGTGGCGGTGGTCGTCGCCTATGGTGGGCTGATACCCCAACGGGTGCTGGAGATCCCCGCACAGGGCTGGCTGAACATCCACTACTCGCTGTTGCCGCGCTGGCGCGGCGCCGCCCCGGTGCAGGCAGCTATCCTCGCCGGCGACGAAAGCACAGGTGTGACCGTCTTCCGTTTAGTCCCGGAACTCGACGCCGGTCCGGTGCTCGCCGCCCGGGAACACCGTTTGGCGCAGCAGACCGCCGGCGAATTGCTGGAGGAACTCACGCAAGTGGGAATCGAAGTCCTGCTGGACGAGGTGTTGCCCCGCATCAATGGCCTTGCCGAGCAGCCACAGACCGGAGAGCCCACATATGCCGGCAAGATCACTACCGCCGCCGCCCGAATCGACTGGGCGCGAGACGCCGCACATATCGCGCGTGCCGTGAGGGCATACAATCCCGCGCCCGCCGCTTGGACGCTGTTCGGCGACCCTGCCGCGGCCCAACGCCTGCGCGTGCTCCGCGTGCACGCGGCCGCTGCTGGTGGGTCGTTGGCGCCGGGGGAAGTGGCGATCTCCAAGCGCGAGGTGCGGGTGGGCACCGGGGCCGGAGAATTGGTGTTGGACGAGGTGCAGCCACCGGGCAAGCCGGTGATGCGCGCCGCCGATTGGGGCCGCGGGTTGCATGTGGCCCCGGTGTTCACATGATTGCCCGCGTCGTCGCGTTTCGCACGCTGCGCAATGTCAGCGCGGAAGGTGCCTACGCCAATCTGGAGCTGGCCAAACAACTGTCCAAGGCTCGGCTTTCGCCGCGCGACGCGGCCTTCGCAACCGAACTGGTCGCGGGCACCTGCCGAGCCCAAGGGGTCTATGACCAGATCATCGCACTCGCCGCCAACCGCCGTCTCAAAGACCTGCAACCGGCCGTGGTCGATGTGCTGCGTCTGGCGTCGCACCAACTGCTGGCCATGCGCGTCCCCACCCACGCCGCCACCGATTCCATGGTTGACTTGGCTGGCAAACAGGTGGGCGGCAGGGTGAAAGGGCTGGTCAACGCAGTTTGCCGGCGTATCGGCGAGCGGACTTGGGAGGAGTGGGTGGCCGACCTGACGCGCGACTTGGACGAACTGGGCGCGATGGCGGTGCGCACCTGTCACCCGCGCTGGATCGCCGCGGCCTTCGCTGAGCGCCTGCCCGCCGACGAGGTGGAACCAGCACTGGCCGCCGATAACGCGGCCCCGCGGCCGCACTTGGCCGCCTGGCCGGGCCTTTGCGCCCCAGCCGATATCCCGGACTGCGAGCCAGCCCGGTTTTCGCCCTATGGCGTCTATCCACAGCGGCCGCCCGGTGATTACGAGCAAGTGCGCCGCGGCTTGGCCGGGGTGCAGGACGAGGGGTCGCAACTGGTGGCCGCCGCGCTGGCCCGGCCTGCGGCCGCGGACGGCCCCTGGCTGGACATGTGCGCTGGACCAGGCGGCAAGGCCGCGCTGTTGAACGCCTTGGCGCTCGCCGCGGGCAGTTGGCTGCTGGCGTCCGAGCTGCGTCCGGGCCGGGCCGCGCTGGTCGCCCAAGCGCTGCGGGCGTTCCCGCAGCGCCATGTCATCGCCGCCGACGGCCAATGCCCGCCCTGGCCAAGTGGCGCTTTCAGCCGGGTGTTGGCCGATGTGCCGTGCACCGGGCTGGGCGCGCTGCGCCGCCGCCCCGACGCCAGGTGGCGCCGCCTGGAGTCATCCGTGGACGAGCTGGAGCCGCTGCAGCGCGGACTGTTGGCCCAGGCGGTTGCCGCCGCCAAGCCCGGGGGAGTGGTTGCCTACGTGACCTGTTCGCCGCACTTGCGGGAAACGCATCAAGTTGTCGAATCGGTCCGCGACCGGGTGACGCCGCTGCGTGCCGCCGACTACCTGCCGGGCGTGCCCGACTGCGCGGATGGGGATTACGCGCAGCTTTGGCCGCACAAGCATGGCACGGACGCCATGTTCTTGGCGCTGTTGCGCGTCACTGGTTGAGGGCCCGTCGTCTCGCACTTTGATGCCGCCTGGTCCGCATCCCCGGCGGCGCTGCCAAAGCGCTAAGCTACCGGCGTGGCCGCGATCACTCCCAGCATCCTCAATGCCGATCTGGCGGATTTGGCGGGTGAGGTGGCGCGGATTCCCAGCGCCGACGGCGTGCACTTAGACGTGATGGACAACCATTTCGTGCCGAATATGACCTTCGGGCTGAACACAGTCGAATCGCTGCGGAAACACACCGCGTTGCCGATGGATGTCCATCTCATGATCGATGCCGCCGACCGCTGGGCGCCGGCCTATGCGGAGGCGGGTTGCGAATCCGTGACTTTCCACGTCGAAGCCTGTGAAGATCCGATCCGGCTCGCAAGGCAACTGCGAGCGCTGGGCGCGAAGGCCGCTATGGCGCTCAAACCTGGCACTTCCATTGAGCCTTACGCCGGCATGCTGCGCGAGTTGGACATGGTGTTGATCATGACCGTGGAGCCTGGCTTCGGCGGGCAGCGCTTCCTGGACGAGATGCTTCCCAAGATCGCCCGCACCCGGCAGTTGGCCGCCCAGGCGGGCCTGGAGTTGGCGATCCAGGTCGACGGCGGCGTCTCGGAGGCGACTATCGCCCGCTGCGCTGAAGCGGGAGCGGACACCTTCGTGGCCGGCTCTGCGGTTTTCCGCAGCCCGGAACCGGACGTTATGGTGCGCAGGCTGCGTGCCCTGGTAACGTCATAGCTTCAATGTTGAAAGGCGGACAACGATGTCTAACCTGACAGTTGACGACGCGCTCGCCGCGTTCGCCAGGAATGAACTGCTTCCCGGCATCGGTATCACCGAATCCGAATTCTGGGGCATCCTCGCTGACTTGCAAGCCCGTTTCGCACCGCGCATCGCCTCGCTGCTGGCGCGCCGCGACGAACTCCAGGAGGCGCTGGACGAGTGGCACAGCCATAGTGAGCAGCCGTCGGTCGCCGAATACGAAGCTTTCCTGACTGGGATCGGCTACCTGGAACCGGTCCGCCAGGCGCAGATCACCGTGGCCGGCGCCGACGCGGAGATCACCGACATCTCGGGCCCCCAACTTGTAGTTCCGGCGACTGTGCCCCGTTATGCGCTCAACGCGGCGAACGCCCGCTGGGGTTCGCTGTTCGACGCCCTCTATGGCACGGATGTGCTGCCACGCGCGGGGGAGTTGGCCCCCGGTTATGACGAGCGGCGCGGCGCGCAGGTGATCGCCGAGGTGGACCGGCTGCTGGACGAGTTGTTCCCGCTTGCCGGGGCCAGCCACGCCGCCGTGACTGCGTATGTTCCCGGCTCGGTGTTTACCGCGCGGACGCCAGGCGGCGACGTGCCGCTGGCCGACCCATCCCAATACGCCGGCAGGTCGGACAAGGGCGTGCTCTTGCGCCGCAACGGGCTCCACGTGGAGATCGTCACCGATCCGGGCCATGTGGTGGGACGCAGCCACCACGCAGGTGTTTGCGATGTCGTGATGGAGGCGGCGATTACGACGATCGTCGACTTGGAAGACTCCGTGGCGTGCGTCGACGGTGAAGACAAGGCCGCGGCCTACCGCACCTGGCTGGGCCTACTGACTGGGGACCTGAGCGCCACGTTCACCAAGGATGGCCGCGAAATCACCCGCACAGCCAATCCGGACCGGGAATACCTGGCTCCAGACGGCAGCCGGTTCACGCTGCATGGCCGTTCGCTGCTGCTGGCCCGCACCGTCGGGCACCACATGCGCACGGACGCGGTTCTGGTTGACTCGATGCCGGTCGCCGAAGGGATCTTGGACACCTTGGTGTGCGCCGCCGCCGCGCTCTACGACTTGCGCGGCCTGGGGAAGCACGCCAACTCGCGCACCGGCGCCGTCTATTTCGTGAAGCCGAAACACCATTCGCCAGCAGAGGTGGAATTGAGCGTTGACATCGCCGCCGCCGTGGAATCCGCGCTGGGCATGCCGCGCAACACCATCAAGCTCGGCATCATGGATGAGGAGCGCCGCATGTCGCTGAATCTCGAATCGGCGATCGCCGCGGCGAAGGAGCGTGTCATCTTCATCAACACCGGTTTCCTGGACCGCACCGGCGACGAAATACACTCCGACTTCCTCGCGGGCCCGATGGTCCGCAAGAACGATATGAAGTCCAGCGTGTGGCTCAACGCCTATGAGGACCGCAACGTCGATGTCGGGCTGGCGTCGGGCTTCGCCGGCCGCGCCCAGGTGGGCAAGGGCATGTGGGCCAAACCAGCCGCCATGGCGGACATGGTGGAGCAGAAGATCGCCCATCCGCAGGCCGGCGCGAACTGCGCGTGGGTGCCGTCTCCGACAGCCGCCACGCTGCACGCGCTGCACTATTTGCGCACCGACGTGCCGGCCCGCCAGGCTGAGTTGGCCGGGAGGGCCACGCCGCGCGCCAAACTGTTGGAGTTGCCGCTGTTGACAGCGCGGCCCACAGCGGAGGAAATCGACGCGGAACTGCGCACGAACGCGCAGTCCATCCTCGGTTACGTCGTGCGCTGGGTGGGGCTCGGAATCGGATGCTCTTCGGTGCCCGACCTGTCCGGCGTAGACCTCATGGAAGACCGGGCGACGCTGCGGATCTCCAGCCAGCACATCGCGAACTGGCTGCACCACGGCATAGTCAGCGAAGCCCAGGTGCGCGAGACATTCGCCCAGATGGCCGCGCTCGTGGACGAGCAGCAGCGCGACGTGGCGAATTACCCCGCGATGTGTCCAGGCTTGGCCAACTCCGAGTCGTTCCAGGCGGCTCTGGAACTGGTGTTCACCGGGCGGGAGGAACCCAACGGATACACCGAGCGGGTGCTGACGAAGTGGCGCAAGGCCGCGAAGGCGCGCTGATCAGCCGCGGCGCCGGTTGCGGCGGCGCAGGTACCGCTCGAACTCGGCGGCTATGGAGTCGCCCGTGGGCGCTGGCGTGTCTTGGTCGCTGCGTTCCTCCAAAGCCGAGATATACATGGCGATGTCAGGGTTGTCGGCCACCAGTTCGTTGACTTGCTCCGTCCACCGCTCGCCGCGTTCGAATAGGTCGCCGGTGTCGAGCGGGGTGTTGAGAATATCCTCGATGCGTGAGAGCAGAGCGAGAGTCGCTTTCGGGTTGGGCGGGTCGGCGACATAGTGGGGGACCGAAGCCCACAGCGACATGGTAGGGACCCCCGCGTCCTCCAACTCGCTGGAGAACACCCCGACGATGCCAGTTGGCCCCTCGTAATCCGACTCCTCCAGGCCGAATTCGGCTCCCAAGTGTGGATCACCGCTGGACGCCGACACTTGAATGGGGCGCGAGTGCGGCGAGTCGGCGAGCATCGCCCCGCAGACGATGACCAGTTCCGGCGAGACCAAATCGACCATGTCCATGAGATTGCCCAGAAAGTCACGCCAACGGTAGTTGGGTTCGGGCCCGCCGATGAGCACCAGATCCCGCTCCGGCAGCTTCACTACCACGGCCTCGGTCGTCGCCCATTCGATGATGCGCTGCCCGTCAAGGAGGCGGACCGTGGGCCGGGTGACCTGGAAATCGTAGAACTCCTCTGGATCGAGGGCCGCGACCACCTCGGAGTCGTAGCTGGCGGCCAGGTGCTCGATTACCCCCGAGGCGGCTTCCCCGGCGTCATTCCACCCGGAGAACGCGGCGATCACCGCCGGATTGCGCAGCTCCCGCAGGGCTTCACGGTTGTCCATGGGATTCACTCTAGTGGCCAGCAGGCGCGTTGGCGGGACAGCACGGTTGCGGCGAACGCTATTGTGTGTAGTTAGTCACTCATTGGTGTGGAGGACCATGGCGGAGAGCAGACCGGGTGTGCCCGTGTGGCAAGGCGGGGCGGATATCGCGGCCGAGTTCACCTTTCACGCCCAGCATGTCGATTTCGAGGAGCTGACCGCCGTGGCCGGAATACAGCCGACCAAGACTCGCGGGCCGGCGGACAAGCGCAGGCCAGAACTCCCCGACGGATGGGAGTACCGCCGCTCGCTGCGCGGCTGCGACAGCACCCGGGGCTTGCTGGATGAGTTGTGCGACCTGTTCACGCCGCCGGCGGCGGCGCTGGCACAGTACTGCGCGGCGAACTCAGTCGAGTCTTTGCTCACCGTATATGTTCACTCGCCCGCCAAGCAGATGCCCGAACTGTATTTTTCCGAGTGGGTCATAGCTTTGTGTGGCGCGCTGAATGCCGGAATTGACGCCGACATCTACGCGTATCTCGATGACGAGCCGGACGAAGACGACTGGGAGCCAGTGGCTCGCACGCGGATGTGCGTGGAGTTCGACCCCTGCCGCGAGGTGGGGGAACTGGAGCGAATCACAGGTATGCCGCTCACCTGGGAACAAGGCAAAGCCGTATTTGAGGGCGCGTGGTCGGCGGCGCTCGTAACAGATGAGTTCTTCACCCAGAGACTCGCCCCGCTGGAATCTCGCGCCGCGGCGGTGCGCGATTTCTGCACGGACCATGGCATGACAATTCACGTGCGCGTGGAAACACGCTCCAAAGACGATTGGAACCCCATGGCAGGAGGCCCAGGCTCCCGTGGCGTCGCGATCATGGCCAGCTTGGGCGCCTCGCTCTCATACGACATGCGCTTCGGCGAAGATATAACCTCGCCGCTTTGATCTGCTGTCGAGAAGCCCTTCGGTCTGGAGCGAACCCGCGCCACCTGCATGGCCGCGGCGCATGGCGGGCCCCAGTACACTTGCCCAACGTGACTACTCTTCGCAGCGCGCTCGGGCAGCGGGTGCTCATCGCTGATGGGGCGATGGGGACGATGCTGCAGGCCGCCAACCTCGCGGACGGTGACTTTGGCGGATACCCGGGCTGCTGGGAAATGCTCAATCTGACCAAGCCCGATGTCGTGGCGGACGTCCACCGCGCGTATTTCCATGCCGGGGCGGACATCGTGGAGGCGAACACTTTCGGGGCGAATCTCACCGCGTTGGGCGAATACGGCATCGTGGATCGCCTGTGGGAGTTGAACGAGGCCGGGGCGCGGATCGCGCGGCGGGTGGCAGACGAGTTCCCTGGGCGATTCGCAGTGGGATCGATCGGGCCCGGCACCAAGTTGGCCTCGCTGGGCCAGGCCACCTTCGCCGAATTGCGCGACTCCTACCAGCAGGCGTGCGAGGCGCTGCTGCGCGGTGGCGTGGACGGGTTCAGCCTCGAAACGAGCCAAGACCTGCTGCAGGTGCGGGCCGCGGTCGCCGGCGCCAAACGGGCCAACCGGGCGCTGGGCACGAGCGCGCCCATCTTCGTCTCCGTCACCTTCGAGACCACAGGCACGATGCTCGCCGGGTCGGACATCGCGGCGGCGTGTGTCGCGGTGGCGGCCCTCGAAGTTGATTCCATCGGCTTGAACTGCGGCACTGGCCCCGGGCCGATGCGCGAACACCTGCGCTACCTGTCCCGCCACTGCCCGGTCAACATCCAAGTTATGCCCAACGCCGGGTTGCCCGAACTCACGCCGCAAGGCGCCCGCTACCCGATGGGTCCGGCGCAGTTCAGCGCCGAGGTCGCCGCCTTCGTGGACGAGTTCGGCGCCGGTTTGGTGGGCGGCTGCTGCGGCACGACGCCGGACCACATCGCCCACCTGCGCGCCGAAATCGCCGGCCCACCCCCGCGTTTGCCCCAGGCAGCGGAGCCTGCGGCCGCGTCCTCGCTGTATTCGGCCGTGGAGTTGCGCCAATCCGAGGACGCGTCCGGCTATCTGATCGTCGGCGAGCGCGCCAATGCCAACGGGTCGAAAGCCTTCCGTGAGGCTCTGCTGGCTGATGATTGGGATGCCTGCGTGGAAATCGCGCGACGGCAGAGCGACGACGGGGCGCATCTGCTCGACGTGTGTGTGGACTATGTCGGGCGCGATGGGGTCGCGGACATGAAAGCACTCGCGTCCCGGCTGGCAACCGCCGTCCAGCAGCCGATAATGCTGGATTCCACCAGCGTCGCTACGATCGCCGCCGGGCTGGAGTGCCTCCCGGGGCGGTCAGTGGTGAACTCCGTGAACTTCGAGGACGGTGGCGAGCGCCTCGCTGAATTGATGCCCATCGTGCTCGAGCACGGCGCCGCGGTGGTGGCCTTGGCCATCGACGAGGAGGGCCAGGCGCGCACGGCCGAATGGAAGCTCCGGGTCGCCGAACGGCTCATCAGCACACTGACGGGCGTTTGGGGCATGCCCGAGTCCGCCATCATCGTCGACTTGCTGACCTTCCCCATCGGGACCGGCCAAGAGGAGACCCGATCCGACGCCGCCGAGACCATAGCGGCGCTGCGGGAGTTGCGGGCTCGCCATCCGGGGATCAACACGATTCTGGGGGTGTCCAATGTGTCCTTCGGGCTCAACGCGGCTGCCCGCATGGTGCTCAACTCGCTCTTCCTCGACGAATGCCTCAAGGCCGGGCTGACCTCGGCGATCGTCCATCCGTCGCGGATCCTGCCGTTGGCCCGCATCTCCGCCGAGCAGCAGCGGATCGGCTTGGACCTGATCTATGACAGGCGCGAACCCAGCTACGATCCGCTGTTGGCGTTCCTGGAGTTGTTCTCAGATGTGTCCGCGGCGGACTTGCGCGCGGCCCCAGCCGACGAGTTGGCCGCGCTGCCCTTGTCACAACGTTTGGAACAGCGGATCATCGCTGGGGTCAAACCGGGGCTGGAATCCGATCTGGACGAAGCGCTCAGCGTCAAACCCGCCTTGGAGATCATCAACGACGAGTTGCTTGGGGGCATGAAGAAGGTCGGCGAGTTGTTCGGCGCCGGAAAGATGCAGTTGCCCTTCGTCCTGGCGTCCGCGGAAGTGATGAAGCAAGCGGTCAAACACCTGGAGCCGCACATCGCGGGCGGCGACGCGGCGCAGCGGGGCACCATCGTGTTGGCGACGGTTGCCGGAGACGTGCACGACATCGGGAAGAACCTGGTGGACATCATCTTGAGCAACAACGGCTACCGAGTCGTCAACCTGGGCATCAAACAGCCGGTTTCCGCCATAGCTGAAGCTGCGGTTGAGGTTGATGCTGACGCGATCGGCATGTCCGGCCTGCTGGTGAAGTCGACGCAGGTGATGCGAGACAACCTGGCCGAGCTGGCTGCCCGTGGCTTGGCGCACATTCCGGTTCTGTTGGGCGGCGCGGCGTTGACCAGGTCGTTCGTGGAAAAGACGCTCCGGGCGGAATTCCCGGGCCAGGTGTGCTACGCCCGCGACGCATTCGACGGCTTGGACTTGATGGGCCAGGTGATGTCCGGAGAACTTCTCTCGGTCGCCGCTGCACCCAGCCCTCAGACCGCGGCGGCTGCGGGTGGCGTGTCCGTATCGCCGCCACCCGCGGCGGATGCCCGCTCCGCGGTGTCCCGGGACGAGGACGTGCCGACACCGCCGTTTTGGGGCACGCGGGCCGTCACCGCAATCAGCTTGGATGAGGTCGTCGAATGGCTGGACGTGCGCGCGACACTTCGCGGGCGCTGGGGCTTGCGCGGCGACGCGGACCAGATGCCCCGGCTGCGGCACTGGCTGCGCTACGTCCGCCAACACAACCTTGCCCAGTTGCAGGTGGTGTACGGCTACTTCCAGGCTTACTCCGCGGGCAACGAACTAGTGTTGGGCGTGCCCGGCCAAGAACCGCAAGCCAGGTTCGTGTTCCCGCGGCAACCGGGCCCAAAGCGGCTGTGCCTGGCTGACTTCTTCCGCGATGCCTCCCAGGTGGAAGCCTTGGGCCCGGACGTCCTGGCCTTGCAGTTGGTCACCGTTGGCCCGCGGATCGCCCAGCGCACCGCGGAGTTGTTCGCCGCGGACAGCTATCGCGACTATCTCGAACTGCACGGAGTCGGCGTCCAGCTGGCGGAAGCTCTGGCCGAGTATTGGCATTCGCGGGTGCGCGCCGAACTGGGCTTTGTGGACCAGGCACCCATCGCAGACATGCTGCGGCACCAGGCGTATCAAGGCGCACGGTATTCGTTTGGCTACCCAGCCTGCCCGGATCTGTCGCAGCGCGCCACGTTGGTCCGGCTGCTGCAAGCCGAGCGCGTCGGCGTGACCTTGTCGGAGGAATTCCAACTCGATCCGGAAATGTCCACTGACGCGCTGATCGTCCATCACCAGGAAGCGAAGTACTTCAGTGCGCGGTAGCGGGTTCTTGGCGGGGCTGGTCGCGCTGGCAATCCTGGCGGGTTGCGAGCCGAGCCCGCCTTCACCCACGCCCACCCCCACTTCGGAGCCCGTGTTCACGATCCTTACCGCGCAACAGGTCTGGATGACGGACCCTGCCCTGGCTACGCGTGACGCCGACGCCATCGTCTCGACCTCGGCCTTCCAGCGCCTCATGCGGGTGCAGCCCGGCACCGGCGAGCTGAAGCCCGACGCGGCCACCGACTGCATCTTCACATCCCCGACGGTCTATGAATGCACGCTCCCCAAAGACCTCAAATTCCACAACGGCGACGAGCTGACGGCATCAGACGTCAAATTCTCCATCCAGCGGGCCCTGCGCCTGAACAACTCCGACACTGGCACTGCGCTGCTCAGCTCGCTGGACTCCATCACCACCGACTCAGACCTGGTGGTCCGTTTCCAGTTGAGCTATCCCGACAGCCAGTTCGGGTACGCCCTGGCGACGGTCGCCGCGTCTATCGTGGACGAGGAAGTCTATGATCCGGACGCCGCGCTGGAAGGCCTGCCGGTCGGTTCGGGGCCGTACTCGGTCACGTCGATCGAGGAGGAAGCGGTCACCTTCGAGATCTTCGCGGACTACAAGGGCCCCTTGACCGGTGGCATCGCCAAAATCCGTCTGGCCGCGGTGGCGGACTCAGTGGCCGCGGAGGCTGCGATGTCAGCGGGCGTTGCGGATGCGGTGTGGCGCACTTTGGATGACGCCGCTTTGACACGGACCCAGATGGCCGCGGCGGCGACGCCAGCGCCCGACTACAGCTACACGCGTGTGCCCCGCCCTGGCGCCCGCGTCACGGTGTTGGCCTGGAATGCGGATTCGAAGCACCGCTCGAACGCCACACTGCGCTCTGGCGTCGCCCTGGCGCTGCAACCGGACCGGACTCTCGATTCGCTGGTGCCGGTGGGGGTCGTGGGCCACGCCGCCGCCTTTCCGGTGGGCGGTCGCGAAGAGTTGCCAAAGCTGAAGAAGCGGGTGAATCTGACCCTCGGCTACGATCCGACCGCGCCGGGCCACGCGGACATGGCCCGCCTGCTGCGGGAACGTTTGGAACAGATCGGCTCGCTGAGCGTTCGGGTCGTGGCCCAAACTGATGCCGACCTGGTGCTGTTGGACCAGTTGCCGTGGGTGGACAACGCCTTGGGGTGGTTGCAGCGATACCTGGCATATCCCCTCGAAGAGTCCGCTGACCAGCTCGCGTCACTGGAGGTTGCCTACCGTTCAGCCGCCACTGAGGCGGTGGCACTCCAACAACTGGCCAAGTTGCAGGCGCAAGCGGCCGACGACCTGAGCGTTCTGCCCGTCAGCCAATCGGACGGTATCCTGCTGCTGAAGACGGGCGTGTCCCTGATAGGCGAGCCCTACGGGCCAGGGGGACAGTTGGGATTGTGGGGTTTTCGTGTCGGATGAGTTCAAGCCGCTGAGCGGTGTGCGCACCGGGCCGCTGGCCGAAGGGGAGCGGGTGATCCTTACCGACGCGAAAGGCCGCCGCAAGTCGCTGGTACTCCAGCGCGGCAAGCAATTTCACACATCCAAGGGGATCATCGAACACGACCGCCTCCTCGACGGGCCCGAGGGTGTCGTGGTGCGCTCCGCCGGGGGAGCGGAGTACTTGGTTTTCCGCCCGGTCGCGCGCGAGCAAACCGTTTCCATGCCGCGCGGCGCGACGGTCATCTATCCGAAAGACGCGGCCGAAATCCTGGTCTGGACGGACATCTTCCCAGGCGCGCGGGTCCTGGAGGCAGGCGCGGGCTCGGGTGGGCTGACGATCTTCCTGCTGCGAGCGATCACCGAGGCTGGAAGGTTGTTCTCCTACGAGCGCCGCCAAGAGTTCGCCGACATCGCCCGAAAGAACGTGGAAACGCACTACGGCCAGCCGCACCCGGCCTGGGAACTGATTGTCGGGGATTTGAACGAAGCGATCCGCGGTGAGCCGGTGGACCGGGCCATTCTGGATATGCTCGCTCCCTGGGAGTGCGTGGATCAAGTGGCGAACGTGCTTGTGCCCGGTGGCATCTTGTGCTGCTATGTGGCGACAACGACCCAACTGGGCCGCACCATGGACACGTTGCGCGCGCACGGGGGCTTCACCGAGCCGGAAGCCCGTGAGGTGGGCGTGCGCGAATGGCACGCCGAAGGCCTCGCCATCCGCCCAGGGCACCGCACCACCGGCCATACGGGTTTCCTGGTTTTCGCGCGCCGGTTGGCGCCGGGCGTCACCGCACCCATCCGCCGCCGCAGGCCGGCTCCCGGCGCGTATGGAGAAGACTATGCCGGACCCCGGCCGCCCGGCGTGTGAGGGTGAAAGCCGGCCGCAGCGCCGTTTCGCACTAGGATGATGCAGATGTCTAACACGAATCCGCAACTCAGTCCCGCCGTAATCATCGGCACCGGGCTGGTCGGCGCGTCCCTCGGGATGGCGTTGAGCCGCGCTGGGATTCAGGTGCACTTGCGCGACTTGGTGCCCGCGCATGTCCAGGTCGCCGCCTCGCGCGGCGCCGGCACCGACGCAGAACCTGACCCGCTGGGAGTTAGGCTGGTAGTCGCCGCCGCACCCCCGGAGGCGCTGCCGTCGGTGATCGCCGCCGCGCTGGCAGAATTCCCGAACGCGACGGTCACCGACGTGGGCTCGGTCAAAGGCACGATCCTGGCCCAGTTGCGCGCCCATGTTTCCGACCTTTCCCGCTATGTCGGATCGCACCCCATGGCCGGTTCTCAAGCCAGCGGTCCGCTGACCGCGAAAGCGGATCTTTTCGCCGACCGCACCTGGGTGGTGACTCCGCATGACACCGCCGCCGCGCACGCCGTTCTGGATGTGAACGAGTTGGTCCGGATTGCCGGGGGGCGCCGCGTCACTATGGGCGCCGCACACCACGACGAGGCGGTCGCGCAAGTGTCGCATCTGCCGCAATTGGTTTCCGCGCTGATGGCCGGGTCCCTGACTGAGATCCCACCGGAGCATTTGCGCCTCGCGGGGCAAGGTTTGCGGGACGTGACGCGGATAGCGGGTTCGGATCCGGCGCTGTGGGAGCAGATCATCGCCGCAAACTCGGCGGCGGTGCTGCGCGAATTGGCCAAGCTGGCGCGGCGGTTGAACGACGTCGTGGACCACTTCGGCGACGCCTCCGCGGTCGCCGGCTTGCTGGAGGACGGCCAACGGGGCCGGGCCGCGCTGCCTGGCAAACACGGCATGGCCCAGACGGCCTTCGCCCACGTGGTGGTGGAGATTCCGGACGCCCCAGGCGCGTTGGCGCGGCTGTTCGCGGACATCGAGAAAGCCGGAGTCAACGTGGAAGACGTTTCGATCGAGCACGACCTGGAGCGCGAAGTGGGCTACTTGTCAGTCCAGGTCGCTCCGGCGCACGCCGACGAGTTGGAAGCCGCCATGCGCGTGGCTGGGTGGAATGTCCGGGATCCGGAGGGAATCGCATGAGCAAACTGGTGATCGCAATCGACGGGCCGTCCGGCTCGGGCAAGTCCACCACGTCCAAAGGCGTCGCCCGGGCGCTGGGGTTGGAGTATCTGGACACGGGCGCGATGTACCGCGCCGTGACGGTGGCATTCTTGGACTCCGGCGTCGATCCGGGAGATACCGCTGGCGTCGTCGCGGCCTGCACCGGCGCGCGCATCGAGATATCCACCGATCCGGACGCCGAATGGGTACGGGTCAACGGCCGCGACGTGACCGCCGAAATCCGCGAGCAGTACGTCTCGCAGGCGGTGTCGACGGTGTCAACCATCCCTGAGTGCCGCGCCGACCTGGTGGCCCGTCAGCAAGCCATCATCGCCGCGGCCAAGGCCGGCATCGTGGCGGAGGGCCGCGACATCACCACGGTCGTCGCCCCGCAAGCGCAGGTCCGCATCCTGCTCACCGCTGACCCGGAGGTCCGCATGGCCCGCCGCAAGGCCGATCTCGGCGGCGACGTCGATCAAGCCGCGCTCGCCGACCAGGTGTTACGCAGGGATCGCGACGATTCCAAACTGGTGAACTTCACCCAGGCCGCCGACGGGGTCATCGGCTTGGATTGCACCCATCTCAGCCTGCAGGAGACCATCGCGGCGGTCCTGGACCTGGCCAAGGGGGCCCAGCCAGCATGAGCCAGGAAGTGGCGCAGACGCCCGTAAAGCCCGTCGTGGCGGTCGTCGGGCGGCCAAACGTGGGCAAGTCCATGCTCGTGAATCGGATTCTCGGTCGCCGGGAGGCCGTGGTGCAGGATGTTCCGGGTGTGACCCGCGACCGGGTGTCCTACGACGCCGAATGGTCGGGACGCGAGTTCACGCTGGTGGACACCGGGGGCTGGGCGCCGGATGCCAAGGGTTTGGCGGCCCAAATAGCCGCCCAAGCCGAAATCGCCATTGACCTGGCCGACGCCGTCGTCTTCGTCGTGGACGTGGCCGTGGGCGCGCAGGACGTCGATGAAGCGGTCGTCCGGGTGCTGCGCAAGTCCCGCAAGCCGGTGTTGCTGGTGGCCAACAAGGTGGACGACGCGCGTTTCGAGGCCGACGCCGCGGCGCTGTGGAATCTGGGGCTGGGGGAGCCGTACCCCGTTTCAGCCCTACACGGGCGGGGTGTCGGCGACATGCTGGACGTCCTGCTGGGCGTGCTGCCCGCCGAACAGCCCGTCGGCGAGCCGGTTGACGGCCCGCGCCGCATCGCCTTGGTCGGCAGGCCGAACGTCGGCAAGTCGTCGCTGCTGAACAAGTTGGCCGCCGCGGAGCGTGCCGTCGTCGACGATGTCGCGGGCACGACGGTCGACCCGGTGGACGAACTCGTCGAAATCGCGGGGACCGCATATCAACTCATCGATACCGCCGGCATCCGCAGGCGCGTCAAGGAAGCCTCGGGCCACGAGTATTACGCGTCGCTGCGCACGCAGTCGGCCATCGAGCGCGCCGAAGTTTGCGTGGTTCTGCTGGACGCTTCCGAGACCATTTCCGACCAGGATCTGCGCATCCTGGGCAACGTGGAGGAGGCTGGCCGGGCCCTGGTGATCGCCTACAACAAGTGGGATCTCACCGACGAGGAGCGCCGCCGCTACCTCAAGCGCGAAATTGAGCAGGATATCCGGGCTTTCGCCTGGGCGCCTGCGGTAAACATCTCCGCGTTGACGGGGCGCAATGTGGACAAGCTGGCACGCGCCATCGAAGAAGCGTTGCACGGGTGGGAGACCCGCGTGTCCACGGGCAAACTCAACTCGTTCCTGGGCAGGTTGGTCGCCGCCAATCCCCATCCGGTCCGTGGCGGCAAGCAACCCAGAATTCTGTTCGGGACACAGGCCCAAGCCTGCCCTCCCACGTTTGCCCTGTTCACCTCCGGCAAGTTGGACGCCACCTATGTCCGGTTCATCGAACGCCGCATGCGCGAGGAGTTCGGTTTCGCGGGCTCGCCCATCCACATCGAGGTGCGCCCGCGGGCCAAGCGTGGGGCTAAGTGATAGGCCTGCGATTCTGGTAGAGTCTTCCGGGCGGTCCCAAGGGCCGCGGGCCGAACGCCCATCGGGATGTGGCGCAGCTTGGTAGCGCACTTGACTGGGGGTCAAGGGGTCGCAGGTTCAAATCCTGTCATCCCGACGATGCGGCGCAGGCCCGACACCAAGCGAAGGCCTTCCGATGACAACCCAAGATCCGAACATGCAGCCCGCCCCACCGCAGCAGCCAGCCCAGTACGCGCCCAATCCGTATCTGCAGCAGCCGGCGCCGCGCAAGTCTTCGAATTCGCTGGTCGTGGGGTTGCTCGCCAGTGGGCTGGTGATTGTGATCGTGGCGTTGGCACTGTCCCTCATCCGTCCCGCGGGCCTGTTTCCAACTGGGACGGTGGCCTGCGCCGAGAGCGGCGGAACTGCTTTCGAGGTGAGCGTCAACGTGAACGTGGTCTCCGTCGTGTTGCCCGGCGCACAGCCGAAGGCCACCCTCGACATCTACTCCGACTACATGTGCCCTTACTGCGGCCAGTTTGAGCGGGCGAACCAACTCGACCTGGAACGGTTGTTGGAAGCGGGCAAGATCAAGGTCAACTACCACCTGATGAGCTTCCTGGACTCCACGTCGGAGGGCACGAAGTACTCGACCAGAGCCGCGTCCGACGCCCTGGAAGTAGCCAAGAACGCCCCCGGCTCGTTCCTGGCCTTCCACAACGGGCTGTTCGACAACCAGCCCAGTGAAGGCACCACCGGGGTTCCCGACGAGGACCTGGCTTGGCTCGCGCAGCGTTTGGGCGTCCCCGCCTCCGTTACCGCCGCATTCTCCACCATGGGTAACGAGCCGGCGATCACGCAGGGCACGCAGGCTGACTTCAACGACATCGACGGCACACCCGCGGTGATGCTGAATGGCACGCAACTGGAGCAGACCAGCGAGAAGAACTTCATGACGAAGGGCACGTTGAAGCAGGTCATCGAGGAGGCCATCAGGTAGCAGTGGCCGCCTTCCGCAAAGTCTTCGCCGACACCACCCCACTACAGACACCAGCTTTCCGCCGGCTCTGGCAAGCCGGAATCGTCACCATCATCGGTGCGCAATTGACGGTGTTCGCCGTGCCCGCGCAGATCTACGCCATCACGCAAGACTCCGGCATGGTCGGGCTGGCCGGGCTGTTCGGATTGGTGCCCTTGGTGGTGTTTGGCCTGTGGGGCGGGGCTTTGGCAGACCACTTCGACCGGCGCAAGCTCCTGATGATGACCACGACAGGCTTGATCGTCACCAGCGGCATTTTCTGGATCCAGGCGGCGTTGGAACTGAACAACGTGTGGCTGCTGTTGGGAGTGTTCGCGCTGCAGCAGGCCTTCTTCGCGATCAACTCGCCTACGCGGCAGGCCGTTCTGCCGCGCATCCTGCCCGAAGAGCAACTGCCCGCGGCGAACGCGCTGTCGATGACAGTCACCGCCGCGGGTGGCATCGCCGGCCCGGTGGTGGGAGCGGCGCTGCTGCCCGCCTTGGGCTTTTCGTGGCTGTACCTCGTCGACACCGTTACGCTCACCGCCACCTTCTACGCTGTGATAAAGCTTCCCGCGCTGCCGGTGCTCAACCGGCAAGGCTCGCCAGGCCTGAAGTCCGTCGTCGAAGGCATCAAATACTTGAGCTGGCACAAGATCCTGCTGGTCTCGTTCCTGGTAGACATCATCGCCATGATCTTCGGAATGCCGCGGGCGCTCTTCCCGGAAATGGCGCACGTCACCTTTGGCGGCCCCGTCAGCGGGGGTATGGAGTTGGGCCTGCTCAACGTCGGCCTGGGTGTCGGCGCGGTCCTGGGCGGATTATTTTCCGGGTGGGTGTCTCGCATCCGACGCCAGGGCATCGCGGTGATCGCATGCGTGTTGTGCTGGGGCGCGGCGATGGCCGCCATGGGCGTCGCGGTGGAACTGGCCCGCATCTGGGTCCTGGCGATGCTCATCGCGGCCTTCGCGGCATTGGTGGTCGGAGGCGCCGCCGACATGGCTTCTGCGGCCTTCCGGCAGGCCATCCTGCTCTCGGCCGCGGACGATTCGGTCCGGGGCCGCCTGCAAGGCGTGTTCATCGTGGTGGTCGTCGGCGGCCCGCGCATCGCCGACGTGCTGCACGGTTATGCCAGCACGCTGTTCGGCCCGGCGTGGACGACTCTGGGCGGGGGACTGCTCGTCATCGTGCTGACTTTGCTGGTCGCCTGGCTCATCCCTCAGTTCACCCGATATCAGGTGGCGCCGCAGGCAAGTGAGCCCACTGCGCCAACTGGCGAGCCCAAGTGAGCTATTCTCGCTGTCATGCAAGAGTCACTCGGAGTTGTTGAGACGCAAACGGTGCGCCTCTTCACCGCCGACGAACCCTTCACCACGACAGACGGCGACACGGTGGGGCCCGTCGACGTAGCCTTCGAGACCTACGGCGCCCTCAACGAGTCCAAGTCGAATGCCATCTTCATCCTGCACGCGCTTACCGGCGACGCTCATGCGGCGGGCCTGCATGCCGGCGATACGCGGCCCGGCTGGTGGGATTCCATCATCGGCCCCGGCAAACCCGTCGACACAAACCGCTTCTTCGTCATCTGCGCGAACCTGTTGGGAGGCTGCCAAGGCACCACCGGCCCGTCTTCGGCCAACCCTGCGACCGGCGAGCCATATGGCCTCGATTTCCCCATGTTGTCGGTGACCGACCTGGTCAACGTGCACCGCGCCCTGCTGCGCCATCTCGGCATCGGGCGGCTGCTCGCCGCCATCGGCGGATCGCTGGGCGGGATGCAGGTGCTCGATTGGGGCCTGCGGCATCCGGAAGAGTTGGCCAATGCGATCGTCGTCGCCGCGTCATCGCGGCTTACCGCGCAGAACATCGCCTTCTCGGCGGTCGCGCGCCGGGCGATCATGTCCGACGAGAACTTCAAGCAGGGCCGCTACGCCCTGGCAGGTGTCAGCCCGGATGTGGGCCTGGCCATCGCCCGCATGATGGCCCACATCACCTACGTCTCAGAAGACGCCCTCTCCGGAAAGTTCGGACGGGAATTGCGCCCCAACAAGGACAAGCCCGGCTTCGGCATCGACTTCCAGGTGGAGTCGTACCTGGCCCACCAGGGCGAGGTCTTCCTGGAGCGCTTCGACGCCCTGAGCTACGTGTACCTGAGCCGGGTAATGGATTATTTCGACCCCTTCGCCGAGGAGGGGATTACCGCCGCCATCGAAGGTTCGCCGCTGGGCTGGCTGGTGCTGTCCTTCGACACCGACTGGCGCTTCGGGACCGGGCATTCCCGCCGCATCGTGCGTTGGCTGGAGGGCGCCGCGCAACCGGTGACCTTCCGCGAGATTCCGTCTCCATGGGGGCATGACTCATTCCTGCTGAAGGTGGACCGCTACCACGCGACGGTGCGCGCCTTCCTGGACCGGGCGTTGGAGGTGGGCCTGTGAAACTCCGTTCTGACTTGGCCCTGGTGCGCGATTTGGTGCCGCGCTGCTCTCGCGTGCTGGACTTGGGCTGCGAGAACGGCGAGTTGCTGGAGGCGCTGTTCGCCGAACGGCAATGCCGCGGCACCGGCGTTGAGATCGATCCCGACGCCGTGCTCGGCGCCATCAGCCGCGGAGTGCCCGTGATCGAATTGGACATCGACCGGCAGCTCAACCAATTCGGCGATAAGTCCTACGACGTGGTGGTGCTGTCCCGGACGATCCAGACGATCCGCCGTCCCGAATCCGTCTTGCAGGAGATGGCGCGCATCGGGGGACTGCTGATCGTTTCCGTGCCCAACTTCGGCTGGTGGGGGCACCGGCTGCGGCTGCTGCGCGGCCGCATGCCCATGTCGAAGGAACTGCCCTACGAGTGGTACAACACGCCCAACCTCCGCTTCACGACCCTCGACGAGATCGAGCAGCTCTTCGTAAAATGCCGGCTCACCATCGAACGGCGCATCACCTTGGGCATCCACGGCGACCGCCGCCACGGCCTGGACGCCTGGGCGAACTGGCAGGCTGGGGCGGCGATCTACGCGCTGCGGGCGGCATAGTGCGGGCCCGTTGGCCGCTCCGGTTCATCCTGGCGGCGGTTTGCGGAGTCGGCGCTGGCTGCGGTTTCAACAACTTGGCCCTGTGGATCGTGACCCTTCTCGGCGTGGCCGGGCTCAGCTGCCTGATCGAGACCAGACAGCGTGTCTGGCAAACCTTGTTGATCGGTTTGGCTTTCGGGCTTGGCCTGGCCGGCTCGACACTGAACTGGATGGCGGCCATCTTCGTGGAAGCCATGGTGGCGATCACCGTGGCCGTGGCCCTGTTCTACGTGGCGGTCGCTCTGGCGATCCGATACGCGAAACGGGTGGCCGCCTGGCCATTCCTGGCGGCAGGGATTTGGGCGGCCCAAGAGGCGCTGATTAGCCGTCAGCCGTTTGACGGCTTCGGCTGGGTCCGCCTTGGATACGCGATGCTGGAATCCCCGCTGGCCTTCGGCTATCCATTGATCGGTGTCGCCGGAGTGAGTTTCTTGGCCGCTTTGCTGGCCCAGTGCGCCGCGTGGGTGGTGAGCCGCCCCAAGTCGTGGCCAGCGGCCCTCGCCACCGCCTTGCTCGCGCTGGCGGTGTGCCTGCCCGGCGCGCTGGTCCAAGCTGGGGCGTCGTCTGGGCGCGTGTCGGTCGGCTGGGTGCAGGGCGGGGCACCGGGCGGCGGGGTCTACGGCCTGGGTGAGGCGCGCACCATAACCAAGAACGAGGTCGCCGGAACGTTGGAACTGGCCCAGCAAATTGCCGCCGGCGCCCTGCCCGCGGCGGATTTCGTGGTGTGGCCGGAAAACGGTACCGATCTCGACCCGTTCGCCGACGGCCAGACCAGGCAGCTCGTGGAGCAAGCTGTGGCGGCGATCCGGGTCCCCCTGCTGGTCGGCATCATCTCCAACGGTCCGGGCCCCAACGAGCGCCAAACCGTGTCGCAATGGTGGGATGCGTCGGGGCCGGGCGCGCGCTACGCCAAACGGGGCATCGTTCCCTTCGGGGAATGGGTGCCGTACCGCGACATCCTGGAGCCGCTCATCCCCAAATTGTCCTACGTCGGCGCACAGTCAGTCCCGGGCACTGAACCGGGTGTCATGCCGGTGGAACTAGCGGCGGGGGACATCCGGATCGGAATCCTGCTCTGCTATGACGTGACTTTCGACGAATACGTCTACGACCTGGTCCGTGGCGACGCGGACATCATCGTCGTGCAAAGCTCCAACGCGATGTACCAGGGGACCGGGCAAATCAGCCAGCAGTTCGCCATGACCCGGGTGCGCGCCGCGGAATTGCGCCGCGAGGCGCTGGTGGTGACTACGTCGGGAATCTCCGGCCTGATCGCCAGCGACGGCTCTGTGGTCTGGAGCAGCGGCAACGGGCAGCTTTTCGGCGTGGACGAGCTTGACTTGCGCACGGGGCGCACTCCGGTCACCTATCTCCAGCCCTGGCTTGAACTCGCCATCGCCTTCGCCACCGTTATCGGATTGTGTTGCGCGTTTGCCCTTGGCCGGAGCCGCAGATCGGGCACAATGGATGACGCTGCCGGTGTGGGAGGGAAGCAAGATGGATCTGGGCCGTGTGCTAGTGGCGATTCCGACGTACAACGAAGCTGACAATATCGGGCCCATCACCGCCCGCCTGCGCGCGGCCGTGCCGCAAGCGGACATTCTGATCGCCGACGACAACTCACCGGACGGCACCGGCGCCCTGGCTGATGAGCTGGCCGCCGCCGACAGCCACATCCACGTCTTGCACCGCGCCGGGAAGCAGGGGCTCGGGGCCGCGTATGTCGCGTCGTTCCGCTGGGGGTTGCAACAGGGCTACGCGGTCATCGTGGAACATGACGCGGACGGCTCCCACCGGCCGGAAGAACTGCCGCAACTGCTCGCCGCGCTGCAGCACGCCGATGTGGTCAAAGGGTCGCGCTGGGTTCCGGGCGGGAGAGTCGTCAATTGGCCCAAGAGCCGCGAAATCCTCTCCCGGGGCGGCAACTTGTGGACCCGGCTGTGGCTGGGCATCCCGGTCAAGGACGCTACGGGCGGATTCGCGGCCTGGCGTTCCGCGACTCTGTTAGGCATCGACTTGGACGGCGTCGAGGCGGCCGGTTACGGATTCCAGGTGGACCTGTGCTGGCGCGCGGTCAAGGCCGGCTACCAGGTGGTTGAAGTCCCGATCACGTTCGAGGAGCGCGTCGCGGGCAAGTCCAAGATGAGCACCGCAATCGTGGTCGAAGCCCTGGTGCTGACCACCCGTTGGGGAGTCAAGCACCGCCTGGGCCAGCTCAAGAAGCTGCTGGGGAAGCGTTAGCCGCGCTCTTTGCGGACTTCCGCGAGCCGCTCGGCCAAGAGCGCTTCCAACTCTGCGATGCTGCGGCGTTCGCGCAGCATGTCCCAGTGGCGGCGGGTCTTCCGGGGTTGCTTGACTTCGCCGACAGTGCCGTCGGTGCGCTTCGAAGCGGCGCCGCAGCGCGGGCAATCCCAATCGGTTGGGAAATTCGCCTCCAAGGCGAACATGATGAAGAAGGTGTGGCCATTGGCGCACTCGAAACCGATTTCTTCACGCGGCGCCAACTCGACGGCCGACGTGCGGAGAAACCTGGGGGAATTCATGTTGTACCCCCGAAAAGCCTGATTCATTTCAAACCCCCCGTCAAGCTGCGTCCAACCTAGCCAGGCACCTGCTCAGGTGAGTACCAGCAAGCGATTGCTTGAGTGCTTGGAGGCGGCGAATAGGTAAACGCCCGGCCTCGCGCGGGGATTCCCGTGCGGCAGGCGGGGTTCGCTACAAGCCCAATTCGTGCGTGGGTCTCACACGAACCACAACCCACGCGACAGCAGCACGTCTTTGAGCACGTCTATGCGGTCGGTGATAATCCCATCGACTCCGAGGTCTATTAGTTGGCCCATTTGAGCCGGGTTATCGATCGTCCACACGTGGACTTTGTATCCCGACGCGTGCGCGAGGCGCACGAACTTGGCGTCCACCACCTGGATTCCCATCCGCCGCACGGGCACTTGGAGTGCGGCCGCCTGCGAGAAGTGCGCCGCCCACCCGGCCTTGAACGCCGCTAACTGCGCCGCGACGGCCAGCGAACCCGCGCCGATGGCCACCGGGCGGTCCATCAGCTTGCGGAACTTCCGCAGCCGCGACCACGAGAACGACGTCACCAGCACCCGTTCGTGGCAGCCCGTCTCCGCGATGACTTCCGCGAGCGGGCGTTCCGCCCCCTCCGATTTGATGTCGATGTTGAACCGCGCGTCCGGGAACGCCTCCAACAGCTCCAACAGCGTGGGAATGCGATACTCGCCGCCAACGCGTAGCCGCCGCAACTGGGAATAGCCGAATTCTCGGATGCTGCCGGCGCCGTCGGTGACCCGGTCCAAGTGGTTGTCGTGGAACGCGACCAGTACGCCATCCGACGTGGCGTGGACATCGGTCTCGAAGTAGCGGTAGCCGAGATCCGCCGCCACCTGGAAGGCCTCCAGCGTGTTCTCGTGCCCGATGTTTGCCGGGTGCAGCGAACCGCCGCGGTGCGCGATCGCGAGGAATGGCGGATCGAGATAGGCCATGGGGCTACACTATTCCGCTGTAGGCCATGCCAGCCATACACGCTAGGAATGATTCACCGTGACAACTATCCTGTCCATCCAGTCTTCGGTCGCCTACGGGCACGTCGGCAACTCGGCCGCCAGCTTCCCGCTGATGCGCCTCGGCGTCGAGGTCTGGCCGGTCATCACCGTCCACTTCTCCAACCACACCGGGTACGGCTCCTGGCGCGGCCCGCTGCTCGCCGCCGGCGACATCGCCGATGTCATCAAGGGCATCGACGAACGCGGCGTGCTCGGACAGGTTGACGCCGTGCTCTCCGGATATCAAGGCGCCGAAGATGTGGGCGCCCAGGTGCTGGCGGCCTTTGAACTGGTCAAACAGCGCAATCCAAAGGCGATCTACTGCTGCGACCCGGTCATCGGGGACGAGGGCAGAGGAGTGTACGTGCGCCCCGGCATTCCCGAGTTCTTCCGCGACACCGTGATTCCGCGGGCCCAGATCATAACGCCCAACCACTTCGAGTTGGACTATCTGACCGGCCGCACCACCCGGACGTTGGCGGACGTGCTCTCAGCGGCGCAGGAACTGCGCGCCAAGGGTCCCGAGGTGGTGCTCATCACATCGACGGTGCTCACCGACGCGGCCCCCAACACACTGACGATGCTCGTAGTCGACGCCGCCGGAGCATGGCGGGTGGACACGCCGCTGATCGACCGCGCCTTCACCGGCTCCGGCGACGTCACGGCGGCGCTGTTCTTGGCAAACTACCTGTCCACACGCGATTGCGCCGCCGCGCTGGAGAGCACGGCGGCATCGGTCTATTCCCTGCTGAAAGCCACGGCGGACGCCGGCTCTCCCGAATTGCTGCTGGTGGCGGCGCAAGAGCAATTGGTGAATCCAGAATTCACTTTCAGCGCCGCGGCGGTGTGAGCTATTCGCTGAAAGTCTCGACGTGGGCGCCGAGCTCGTTGAGCCGCTTGGGCAGGTCTTCGTAGCCGCGATTGATCACGTAGACGTCGCGGAGCACGCTCTCGCCTTTGGCCGCCAGGGCGGCCAGCAGCATGCAGACCGCTGGACGTAGGGCGCTGGGGCAGATGATGGCCTGGGCGCGCCAAGCGGTCGGCCCGGTCACCGAGATGCGATGCGGGTCGAGCAGTTGGATGTCCGCGCCGAACTTTCGCAGGTCCACCAGGTGGATAGCCCGATTCTCGTAGACCCAGTCGTGGATGAGGGTGCTGCCCTCGGCGACAGCGGCGATCAAGGCGAAGAACGGCAGGTTGTCGATGTTGAGGCCGGGGAACGGCAGCGGGTGGATCTTGTCTTGGGCGTGTTTCAACTGCGACGGGCGGACCGTGATGTCAACCAGCCGGGTGCGGCGGTTCTCCGCGGGGTATTCGCCACTGAGCGAAAAGTCCAAGCCCATCTCGGCGAGCACGGCCAACTCGACCTCCAGGAACTCGATGGGGCAGCGCTCCACGGTCAACTCGGATTCGGTGACGATCGCGGCGGTCAGCAGGCTCATGGCCTCGATCGGGTCTTCCGACGGCGAGAAGGTGATGTCCTCGCAGATGCACTGTTTGCCGCGGACACGCAGCGTCGTCGTGCCGATGCCGTCGATCTCGACACCCAAGTCCTGCAGAAAGAAGCACAGATCTTGGACCATGTAGTTGGACGAGGCATTGCGGATGACGGTCTCGCCGGTGTGCAGTGCGGCCGCCATCAGCACATTTTCGGTAACCGTGTCGCCGCGTTCGATGAGCGTGATCTTCACTTGCTCGGGGGCGTCTTGGGCGACTTCGGCGCGATAGAAGCCCTCACTGGGGCGCACCGACAGCCCATATTGCCGCAACGCGTGCAGGTGGGGCCCCACCGTCCGCACGCCCAACTCGCAGCCGCCGGCATAGGGCAGCTTGAAGGCGCGCTCGAAGTGCAGCAGCGGGCCCAGCAGCATGATGATGGAGCGGGTGCGGCGGGCGGCAGCGACATCCATGGCTTGCAGGTCGAGGCGCTCCGGGCGGATCAACTCCAGCTCGGACTTGTCCGCCGACCAGGTGACGCCCATCCCGATGGAGGAAAGCACCTCGATGATGCGGTTGACCTCCTCGATTTGGGCCACGCCCCGCAGCACCGTGCGGCCCCGGTTGAGCACGCTGGCGCACAACAGCGCCACGGCCGCGTTCTTGGAGGAACGGACCTGGATGGATCCGGAAAGCTTGGTGGGCCCGACGACGCGGAATCCGGGCGTCGTCCCGGGCGCGTCGGGAGTCTTGATAAGGGGCGCTTCGAGGGCGTTCGCGATGCGGTTGATCATCTCCAAGGAGAGATTCTGCCCGCCGGACTCAATACGGCCGATGGCCGATTGGCTGGTGTTCAGCAACCCGGCCAACTCGGCTTGCGTCATATGCCGCTGGCGGCGAGCGTCCCTTATCAGAGCGCCAATTGCGCTTGCGAGCATTTCTGGCATAGGGGCGAGTCTATCTCATATGCGAGATAAGGGGAAGATGGTGGGAACATTGCCCGACTCGGCTGCGTCGGCGGCCCGCGGATGTTGGCATAGAGTGGCTGCCATGAGCACACATTTTGACGTGGTGGTACTCGGCGCCGGACCGGGTGGGTACGTGGCGGCGATCCGCGCCGCCCAATTGGGCAAGTCGGTGGCTGTCGTCGAGAAGCAATGGTGGGGCGGGGTGTGCCTGAACGTGGGCTGCATCCCGACCAAGGCGCTGCTGCGCAACGCCGAACTGGCGCACATCTTCACGGCCGAGGCAGACGCCTACGGTATCTCGGGGGACGTCACTTTCGACTATGGCAAGGCTTTCGCCAGATCACGGGCAGTTTCGCTGCGGATGGTGCGCGGCATCCACTTCCTGATGAAGAAGAACAAGATCGCCGAATACAACGGTTGGGGCAGTTTCACGTCTGCCAACTCCTTGCAGGTGGTCACAGACTCTGGTGAAGAGGTTCTCACGTTCGACAATTGCGTCATCGCGGTGGGGGCCACGGTCAAGATGCTGCCCGGTACCCAGGTCTCTGAGCGCGTTTTCACCTATGAACAGCAGATCCTCTCCGACGTGCTGCCCGCTTCGATCATCATCTGCGGGGCTGGCGCGATCGGCACCGAGTTCGCCTACGTGTTGGCCAACTACGGCGTCGACGTAACCATCGTCGAATACCTGGACCGCATCGTTCCCAACGAGGATCCGGAGGTTTCTGCCGAGCTGGCCAAGGCCTATAAGAAGCTCGGTGTCAAGGTGCTGACCGGCACCAAGGTGGAGTCCATTATGGAGCGCGAGAACGCGGTGTCGGTGCGCGTGAGCCCGGTAGGCGGGTCAGAGGGGCAAACCCTGGAGGCGCAGCGTGTGCTGCAATCGCTGGGATTCGTGCCGCGCATCCGCGGCTATGGCCTGGAAAACACCGGCGTGAAGCTCACCGACCGCGGCGCGATTGAGATCGACGACCATATGCGCACCAGCGTGCCGGGAATCTACGCCATCGGAGACGTCACCGCGAAGCTGATGTTGGCCCACACGGCTGAAGCGCAAGGCGTGGTCGCTGCGGAAACCATCGCCGGCGCGCCAACGCTGCCGATCGACTACGAGATGATCCCGCGGGCCACCTACTGCCAGCCGCAGATCGGCTCGTTCGGGCTCACCGCGGAGCAGGCCACCGAGCGTGGTTTCGACGTAAAGGTGTCGAAGTTCCCCTTCGCGGCCAATGGCAAGGCTTGGGGGTTGGGGGATGCCACCGGGTTTGTGAAGATTGTCGCCGACGCCAAGTACAACGAGCTGCTCGGTGCGCACATGATCGGCCCGGACGTGTCCGAACTGCTGCCGGAGCTGACGTTGGCCCAGCAGTGGGATTTGACCGCTGAAGAGGTGGCGCGCAATATCCACGCCCATCCGAGCCTGTCAGAAGCGTTGAAGGAGGCGGCAGAGGGCATCGCCGGGCACATGATCAATCTGTGACCCGAACCGGGTCACTTGCCCGCTGCGCTGTTCCCCTCCACCGGGGCCACCGCGTCCGCCATCATGGCGATCACCAAGATCTGCTCCTGGCCGACTCCGCTGAGCACCACCAATTCGCCCGGTGTCGTGTGTTGCCACACTTCCGCCGATGGCGTGGTGACCTCGGTGACCAGGTACTCGACAGTGCCCGCGACGATCTGGGTGCCCACCGCCAGGGCGCCCCTGCCGTTGGCCACGTCCAGTTCGGTCGCCGTGAAGACCGTGCCCGTGGCCGCGTGGTCGAGGTCTACGCCGATGCCCTTCAGCCAGAACACCGACACCGAATCCGGCACGGTCACCGGTTCGCCGCCTTCCAACTCGCGCATGGGCGCGTCCAGGCCAACGGCGGGGATCACGAAGTGCGTGCCCGGCAATTCCGGGGCCGGCTCGCTGATTTCGGAGGAGTCGGTCGTGGGCGCTGGGGCTGGCTGGGTCGCCTGCGGGTTGGGATCGACCGGAGCGGGGCGAAAGCCCGCGAACGGACCCCACCCGATCCCGACGCTCAACAAGAGCAGCAACAGCAAGAGCAGCAACAACAGCAGCAGCCACCGCTTGCGCCCCTTCTTGCGTGGCGCGGCTTCGCCGTCAGGGGCCGGTACTGCGTGTTTGGGTGGGGCTGGGGGATCAGGGGGAGTGCGCATCGCCAGGGGTTACCCTCCGTTTGAGTCCTCGCCTTGCACTGGGGCAACGGCGTCGGCGAGCATGCCGATGACCACAATGTTATAGACCGAAGCGCCGTTGTTGGGGCGTTGCAGGCAAGTGACCACAATGGCGCGGTTCGGTATGTCTTGCTGCCAGATGTCGGATTCGTTCTTGATCTTCTTCTTCTCGACTTTGCGCACTTCTGTGACCACGTACTTCACCGAGTCGATGTACATGTCCGAGCCGATCGGAACTTTGCCTTCGGCGGCCTCCACGTCGATGAGGTAGTTGCCGGGGCCGATCGCCCCGCGGCGCAGCGAGTGGGCGGCGAAATAGGAAGTCCCCTGGGAAGCTTCCTGCACCGAGACGCCGAGGTTCCGGATCCAGTAGACCTCCTGGAATCCGGGCGGGTTGATGACGTTGTTCACCATGTTCATCTTCTTCAGCGGCGCGTCCAGTCCCACCGCCGGCACCTGGAAGCGGCCCTCCATGGGCTCCACGTCCATGGCCTCGATCGCCTCCGGGGTCAGGTCCTCCGGATTCTCCGGCTGGACCAAGTTGCCAGCCATGTCCCGGTAGGTGCCCTCTGGGGTGTAGAAGGCGTCCATGGCGAACATGGAAACGCTGGTGGCGATGAGCAGCACGGCCAGGATCATGAGGATGCGGAAGGGCCAGTTCGAGCGACGGCGCTCTTCTTCTTGTTCTTCGTCCAGGGCTCGACTGGTGTCAACGCTCATGGCAGGCCTCCTCGCGTCCACTCAAGTGTAACCATGAGCAGGCCCATCTCATTCCATCTGGATGACAGCTAGTCTGAGCGCCGCGTCGGCGCTGAAACACTCCATCGAGCACGATTTCAACCTGGTGACCGTCGCCCGTGCGGCCAGTCTCAGCGTCGATTGAAGCCACAATTATCGAGTCTGCCGTTTGCACTCTTTGATGTCCGATAATGTGCATTATGTCAGCCGCGGTTCTGCCCCGCCCGGGATTAGGGCCAGCGCTACCAGAAACTCCTCTAGCGATGGGTCGATTTCCTCCTCCGGAGGCATCTCAGGAGCGTCGTCGGGAACACCAAAGAACACCACACCGAGAAACCCCATCACCACGAAGCAAGCAAAGGCGATGAACACCAACGTCCGTCCAGAGTTATGACGTCATCATCTCCACCACGTCGTCGTAGACGTCGGTGCACGGCAGATAGAGCTTGTTGTTGACCGGTTCGTCGCCTTCGACGGCTTCCGTGGTCCCCTTGGCGGTGACTTTCGCGAAGTACTTCTTGGTCTGGACGTTGATGCCGTACACCGTAGTCTGGCAGCGATATAGCTGCAGCTTGGTACTGCTGGTCTGCCATTTTTCGTACTTACGTACTACCAGCGCCACCGAAGCCAATTCGTCGGCGTTTTGGGCGATGGAATCCGCGTCGTAGTAGTAAGCGATGGTGCCGATTGGGGCGTCGTTGCCGTCCAGGCGCTCTATGGCGAGATACTTGCCGGGCGTCTTCTTGCCACCCGATTTCGGAGAGCTCGACAGCTTCGGCAGCGCTCCTTTGCCCAGGTCGGTTGGGAGCGGGACCGCGGTCACGTCGATGGCGCCATAGGGGCTTCGGGCGCTCTCCCCCAGCGCGACATACGCCTCCAAGTAGATCGATTCGCCGCCGAGGATCGCCTCGATGGCCCGGCCGCATTCCTCGGCGCCGTAGCGGATGGAGCCCGATAGGTACACCGGCCACAGCACGCTTTCGTCGGCAGTCTGCTCCAGGTCGCAGAACACGCCGTACCAACTCATCGCTTCCTGGACCGCTTGGTAGCTGGTCGCTTGCCAGTGCGCGTCGAGCGCGTCGGCGATTTCAACCTCGGAGTAGATCGAAAGAGCCTGTGCCAACTGCGCACTCATTGGCTCATTTTGGCTTGTCAAGTCGGAAATCAAGTCATCGAGCGTGGCTATCGGGGGGCTTGTTGGCTCCACGGGCGCGGTCGATGACGGTGTGCTGGTCGGGGTTTGGGTCGGCGTGGGCACGCATCCCGCCAGGCAAATTGCCAACGCGGCTGCGAGAGCCGCCTTCCAAACGCTGGTCATGAGCCCAATCTACTCTGGCGGGCCAGCCGTTGTGCCGGTTCTAGTCCTGCTTGGGCGCGCACAGCAGCAGGATCCCCGAGATGGTGTTACAGAACAGCAGCGAGCAGATTCCGAGCGCGGTCGTGTTGGGGCGTCGGCCCTTGTAGATGTTGTAGGTCATCATCGTCATCGGAATCATCCAGGCGTACGCGATGACGCCGATGATCGTGAACAGTAGTAGGGACATGGTCACGATGTTGGTGATGAACGCGCCCAGCACCAATCCGTTGCCCGCCGCGGTCTGCGGATACGGCGCCACGTAGTAGCCGGGTGCTTGGTAGACGACATACGCCGGTTGTGCCGCTGGCTGCTGCGGATACTGCTGCCCGTACTGGGCCTGGCCATATTGCTGGTACGGCTGCTCTGGATATGCCGCTGGCTGCTGTGGGTAAGCCTCGAAGGCGGGCTGCTGGTAGCCGGGCGGGTCGAACTGCGGCTCGGGGCCGCCGTAATACCCCTGCGTCATTTGATCTCCAACCGTCCTGCCGGCCGTTTCCACTCGGCCCACCAAGTCTACTGACGATCCACAGCGGCTCGAAACCCGCGATGGCGTGAGACAGCATCTGAAGCCCTGGCCGCAGGTGGCTTGCCGCGCGGTAGGCTGTGGCGCAGTTTGAGTGGAAGGTTCCGTCATGGCTGACTACACCGACATTGCCGCCGCTGCCGCGGCGCTGGAAGACCCCGCAACCAGTGCCACCGACCTGATGCAGATCGCGCAGGCGCACCAGCGCCTTTGGGTGCAGGTGGCCGGGCATCCGGCCGCATACCAGGGCCTGTTGGATTGGCTGGCCACCTACGGGGGGCCGGAAGTCAAACAGGCCGTTGAGTTGCGGAACAATCCGGCTGTCGAAGAGTACGAACCGGAGCACTCGACCGCGGAGTTCGCGGCGGTCGACGATGTCGACTATCAACCAGAGCATGCCGACCCCACACCTGAGCTTCAACCTGAACCTGAGCCTGATCCTTATGCCACGACGGTGCGCCCGATCTTGTCGCAGACCCCGCCGACCGCGGTGTACCCGGCGGCCGTTCCCCCAGTCGCCGAAACGCCTGCGGCGCCACAATCCGTGCCGGGAATGCCCTGGATGAAGCCGAAGGGCGCCGCGCCGGCGCAATCCGCCCAGCAGAGCGCCCAACCTGTGGCCGGGCCGCAATCCAACCAGGGATGGTACGGCCAGCAGCAAGCCACACCGTCCCAGGGGGCCGTTGGACCGTCCTACGGCTACCAGCAGGCCGGATACCCCGGGGCCCAGCAGTACTATCCAGGCCAGTACCAGTACGCGGCGCAGGGTCCGGGCCTCTACCTGGGCTACGGGCCGTCCACCAAGACCACTTGGTTGATGCTGGCAATCGGCCTGGCCGTGGTCGATATTCTGCGGCGCGTTCTGGTGCAGGCCATCGATTGGAGCGACTACGCGATTCCCAATGTACTCTCCGTGGTCATCCAGCTGGTCGCGTTGGGACTGGTGGTGGCCGTAGCCCCCGCGCCTGCACGGATGAAGGGTCCTGCGGCGGGCTTCTTCGGCGGTTACATCTTGATGTGCGCGATTAGCAACCTCGGGGGGTTCAGTTCCATTTACCGCGTTGATTTCTACGTGGGCGACATCGGCGTGATTGGTTGCTTGGTGGAAGCGGTGTTCTTGGCGCTACTGGCGGCCGGCTGGATCGCCTTGCGCGGGCGCCCCAGCATTGCCTTTGTAGCTGTTGCGGCCACAATCATCTTCTCCCCGGCGATGCAGGCACTTTGGAGTTCGGCCCTGGGTCCAATGCTGTACGACCTCGACGGGCCGGCTTACATCGCAGTGGTGTCGATTCTTGGATGCCTGGTCTATAACGCCATCCCCGTGGCGAGCATCGGATTCCTCGCCGCCGCGCTCACGCCGGTGGCCACCCGCGCATACCTGAACACCAAGCCGCGTTAGCCGCGCAGCCGGTACACGTCGTAGACGCCTTCCACGCGGCGCACCGCCGAAATGAGGTGGTCGAGGTGTTTCGGATCGGTCGTCTCGAAAGTCAGGCGGAACTTGAAGGTGCGGTCCTTGTCCGTGGACAGGTTCGCCGAGAGCAACGAGATCTTCTGGTCCGAGAACACTTTTGTCACATCTGACAAGGCTCCGGAGCGATCCAGGCCCTCCACGTGCAGGGCCACTTGGAAGGAACTGCCCGCAGTGGGCGCCCAGGACACTTCGACGAGCCGTTCGGGCCGGGATTTCAAGTCGCCCGCGTTGGTGCAGTCCGCGCGGTGCACCGAAACCCCGTTGGCGTGGGTAATGAAGCCGATGATTTGGTCGCCGGGAACCGGCATACAGCACTTGGCGAGCTTCACCCACACGCTCGGGTCGTTCTGGACCACGACGCCGGCCTCCGTGGACGACGTGCGGCCGTGGCGCACGTGCCCGATAACTGGCACATCGCCAGTCAATTCCGTGACGCCGACCGATCCGCCTTCTTCGGCGACCATCCGCTGCACGACCGACTGCGCGGAAACTGTGCCCTCGCCGATGGCGGCGTACAGGGCGTTGACGTCGGCCACCTTGAAGTGCTCGGCGAGCCCGGCCATCTTCTCGGCAGTCAGCAGACGCCGCGTGGGCAGGGCTTCGCGGCGCATCTGCTTGGCCAGCAAGTCCTTGCCAGTCTCGATGGACTCCTCGCGGCGCTCCCGCTGGAAATACTGCCGGATCTTCGCCCGGGTGCGCGGGCTCTTGACGAAGTTGAGCCAGTCGCGGCTGGGCCCCGCGTCGGGGGCCTTGGAAGTCAGGATTTCAACCGAATCCCCGGTGCTCAGCTTCGATTCCAACGGGACGAGCCGCCCGTTCACGCGCGCGCCAATGGTGCGGTGGCCCACTTCGGTGTGGACGTAGTAGGCGAAGTCGACCGGCGTGGAGCCTTCGGGCAGGCTCTTCACGTCTCCCTTCGGGGTGAAGACGAAAACCTGCTCGTCGTTCGAGATCTCGTAGCGCAGGTCGTCGAGGAATTCGTCGGGATCCTCCGCTTCGCGCTGCCACTGGTTGAGCTGGTGCACCCAGTTGATTTCGTCCCCGGAGGCTTTGCCCTGTTTGTACTTCCAGTGCGCGGCCACGCCGTATTCGGCCTGCCGGTGCATCTCGTGCGTGCGGATCTGCAACTCCACGGCTTTACCGCCCGGACCCAGCACGGTGGTGTGCAGCGACTGGTAGAAGTTGAACTTCGGCATCGCGATGTAGTCCTTGAAGCGCGACGGGATCGGCTTCCAGCGCGCGTGGATCGGGTCCAGCGCCTCATAGCATTCACGTTTCGTCTCGACGAGGATCCGCACGCCGACCAGGTCGTAGATGTCCGCGAACTCTTTCCCGCGCACGACCATCTTTTGGTAGATCGAGTAAAAGTGCTTCGGGCGGCCGTAAACCGTCGCTTTGATGCCCGCGGCGTCCAAGTCGGCTTTCACTTGCTCGATGACGTGGTTGAGGTAGTCCTGCCGCAGCGGGGCGCGCTCTGCGACCATCTTGACGATCTCGTGGTAGATCTTCGGCTCCAGGGTCGCGAAGGCGAGGTCTTCCAGTTCCCATTTGATGGCGTTCATGCCGAGGCGGTGTGCCAGCGGGGCGAAAATCTCAAGAGTCTCGCGGGCGATCGCCAACTGCCGATCCTGCCGCAGATGCCCCAGCGTGCGCATGTTGTGCAGCCGGTCTCCCAGCTTGATGACGAGCACGCGGATGTCGCGGCTCATCGCAAGCACCATCTTGCGGATAGTCTCGGCTTTGGCCATCTCGCCGTATTGGATCTTGTCCAGCTTCGTCACGCCGTCGACCATCATCGCGATCTCTGCGCCGAAGTCGGCTTTCAACTGCTCGACTGTGTACGAGGTGTCTTCCACGGTGTCGTGCCGCAGCGCGGCGCACAGCGTCGTCTCGTTCATGCCGAGCCCGGCCAGGATGGTGGCGACAGCCAGCGGGTGGGTGATGAAGGCGTCGCCGTTCTTGCGGAACTGGCCCCGGTGATAATGCTCCGCCGTCCGGTAGGCCTTTTCGAGCAGCGCGATGTCGGCGTTCTTGGAATGCTCCCGCACGATCTTGATCAGCGGATCAAGCACCGGGGTCTGGTGCGGCCGCTGGGCGCCCAGCCGGGCCAGCACCTGCCGCATGCGCAGGCGCGACTGCTCGGCCTTGGGCAGGACGACCGTGCGCTCGTCCTGAATCTCCTCTGCCTGGCTCACGCTGCCCCCGATCGGTTGGGGACCATTGTAGCCTCGCTCGAAGGCCTCACACGCGGGTCACGTGTACGCGGATGCCGCTGCCCAGGTCGAACACGTCGCCGTCGCGGACCACGATGTCCTCGCCGAGGCGCATCCGTTTGTCCGCCTGCCCCGCGCGGCGCAGCAGCGTCCCGTTGGTGGAACCCAGGTCGGACACGACTACGTCCCAGTCCCGCAACTCGATGCGAAGGTGCGAGCGGGAAATGTCGGACAGTTCAGCCGGTACCGCGACCAGCCGGGGCACATCTACCCCAGAAAAGCGGTCGGTGCGCGGCCGCCGCCCAATGATGATGGGGCGGTCCAATGGGTAGGACTCCCCCGTCGTCAGTTCAACGTGGCCCAACGTGGGTCGCGGCATGAGTTGGGCCTCGCCGACGAGTTGGAATCCACAGTTGCCGCAATGAGTCGACTGCGGCCGGTTGGGTGTGCCGCACACGCCGCAACGCCTACCCATTACCACGGCTTGGTCTGCGGGCACCGGGGCTCCCGGCAACGGCGCCGGAGCGGCGACCTCGGGTTCGGCCGGCGGTGGCTGGGAAGGGGCCGGAGCCAGGCTGCCCGGGAATCCGGTTATGAGCCCAGGCGTGGGAGCGCTCGCCGGGACCGGCTCTGGGGCGGACACTTCAGGAAACGGCTGTGGCGCGGGCACTTCAGGAAACGGCTGCGGGGCGGCCACTTCTGGCAACGGCTGCGGCGGTGGAGGCGGTGGCGGCGCTGACAGAGCGCTGGCACCCGGTGGCGCCCACGGCGAGTCATCGGCTTCCAACGTGATGCGTGGCAGCCACCGCGTGTCCACATCGGGTGGGATGCTCGGCGGTCCAGCCTCCTCGCACTGGGCCGGCATGTCGTACATCGGCGCTTCTCCATCTTGGATCGCCGCATCCGCCGCGGCATCCGAATCGTCTGGCGCTGCTGCTTCTTCTTCTGCGGCTATCTCTTCCTCTTCGGCTGCTTCTTCCTCTTCGGCCACTTCTTCGTCCGCGGCCACTTCTTCGTCTGCGGCCACGGCCTCTTCAGCTTCGGCCGCTGCGCCAGTTGCGAAATCGGCTATCGCGCTGTCCGGCTCTGGCGGTGCCTCAAGTTCGACATCCAAAGGGTCTAACTCGGTCGTGATCTCGCCTTCGTCATCCTGGGTAGGGTCTTGGGGCGCGACCGCTAGCTCCGCCGCGGGCTCAAAGGGCAATTCGACAGCGCCCGTGATCAGAATCCCGTCGGCCTTTATCGCGAGTTCTGCCAGCGGCAATCCGTTTTCGAGGGCGTTGCGGAACTGCTCGAACAGCTCCGGCTCGGTGTCTTTGGGAAGCAGCGCGAAGAAGCCATCGCTCCGCAGCGCCTGCCAATCCCCCACGGCCAGATATGCGCTCATATTTCCTCCTCATCGGGCCAGATTGCCCTTCTGGGCAAGAAGTTCTCGGCCGTGTCTTCCATGTCGGTGCTGTTTTCGGATTCGGCGCCGCCGTCGAAAGGCAAGGCGTCCAACACGATGATTGAAATGTTGTCGTGGCCTCCCGCGCCCATCGCGGCGGCCAGCAATGCGGCGAGAGCTTCACCGCGGTCCGGGTGGTCTCGCAGGATGGCCGCCAACTCTTCATCGGCCACATCTGAGGACAGTCCGTCCGAGCAGATGAGCAACCGCTCCCCCGCCGTGACCGGGCGCATCCAATAGTCGGGATTCTCGGCCGTGCCCGCGCCCAGCGCGCGCGTAATGATGTTGCGCCGCGGCGACAGACGCGCCTCGGCGACGGTCAGTTGCCCAGCGTCGATGAGCTCTTGGACTTCGGAATGGTCCACCGACAACTGTTCCAATTCGCCTTGCCAGTAGCGGTAAGTGCGCGAATCTCCGAGGTTTACTCCCAGCCAGTAGGGCTGCCCGCTCTCCGTGGTGAGGATCACGCCCGACACGGTCGTCCCGGCCAGCGCACCGGGGATGGATGTGGGAATTTCCTCAATGCGCAGCCGGGCCGTGTGTAGGCGTTCCTTCACGTCGTCGATCTGCACGTCCAACCGTCCGGCGAGGGCCGACAATTCCGCTACCACGATTCCGGAGGCGACTTCGCCGGCTTCGTGCCCGCCCATGCCATCGGCGACGATGAAAACGGGCGGATCAGCGAGCACGGAGTCCTCATTGCTGTTGCGCCGCAAGCCCACGTCGCTCACGGCCACCGCGGCGACGGATTCCAACAAGTCCGTCATCGCCGAGCCTCCCAGCCGCGCACGGCGCAGACCACCGGCGACAGCGCACCCAGCGCGCTGCCTCGTCTGCCGGAGGGGGCACCGAATGGCACTAGAACACCACTTTCATGAGCCGGGCACCACCGTGCCCAGCGTGATTCTAGCCACCGGGTAGCGAAGCCACCAGATGTGGCGCCGCCCGATGGCCGTTCGGGATAGACGAACGGCGCAGCTAGCCGCCCAATCCGGCGTACCGAATCCAGGCTTCGGCCAGCACTGCGTCACCGCGGGCATTCGGGTGCACACCGTCGCGGGTGACCCGCTCGCGGCAGGCCGCCGCGTTCATGATGCCGTCCGCGGGGACCAGCGCCGCGCCAAATTCCCTCGCCAAGCGGCGCACCACCGCGATGCGCGAGTCGACGCCGGGCCGCCAGTATTCGTCTCCCACCAGGAAGGGCTCCATGAGGACGATGCGCGCCCCAGCCGCGGCAATCCGCTCCAAGATCAGTCGGTAAGACCGCTCAAAGGCTTCCGCATCCGCTCCGCCTTCAGATTCTTGGTAGGCGTCGTTGACGCCGATGAGGATGGAAACAAGCGTCGGCTCGTGTGCGAGGACATCAGGCCCCAGCCGGCGTACCAACCCATTGACGGTTTCCCCGGGCACGCCTTTCGCGATGACATGTTCTTTGACCCGCTCCGCCACGATGAGCGCGTAACAGCTGAACTGCTCCCGCGGATCCCACATGTCGCGATACTCGACATCCGTGATGGAATCCCCAAAGAAGACGATGGTCATGAACGAAGCCTAATGGGGTGGCGCGCCTGGACGGCCGGACTTCGTCCGGAGATCCCGGAACGAGTCCGGGATGACGTGTTGGCTGGGAAGGTGGGCGGGGTCAGCGAAAGCGATGGGGGTGTCGCGCACCTGAGACCGGACTTCGTCCGGAGATCCCGGAACTTGTCCGGGATGACGAGTTGGTTGGGAAGACGGGCGGGGACGCAAGCCAGCCGGTATCCGCGAGCGCGATGCCGAAAGGCGAGCCGAGCGCGGGGGTTTCAGGGGGTCGTCCCCCTGTCGAGGAAGGCGGACGAGAATGGCGAGCGGAAGCGAGCATACTTCTCCCGAGTTCCGTGGGCGACCCCAGGTTCGAACTGGGGACCTCTTCGGTGTGAACGAAGCGCGCTACCACTGCGCCAGCCGCCCTCTTTAGGCTCTCCGTGGGCGACACTAGGTTCGAACTAGTGACCTCTTCCGTGTCAGGGAAGCGCGCTACCACTGCGCCAGCCGCCCGGCGGGAATTGCTTCCCGAGGTCGGGAAGGGATTTGAACCCTCGTACACGGATTTGCAGTCCGTTGCCTCGCCTCTCGGCCACCCGACCGTGTGTTGAGAGAAAACCCAACTCCCGAGCGGACGACGGGATTCGAACCCGCGACCCTCACCTTGGCAAGGTGATGCTCTACCAACTGAGCCACGTCCGCATGCGGAAAAACCGCGAGAGCTAATGTAACGCAGTTCGGCGAACAGGGGCAAACTGGTCAGAACAACGCGGTCATCAATTCTCGCCTGGCTCTGGCCACGTCTGGATCAGACGCCGGTAAGGTCTCGAACAACTCCAACAGGCGTACCCGGGCGCGTTCTTTGTCCGCGCCGGTGTTGTCGCGGATGACGGCGATTATCCGGGAGAACGCTTCGGACTTCTTTCCGCCGGTGATTTCGATGTCGGCCGCAGCGAGTTGCGCGTCGATGTCGCCAGGCGTTGTCGCCGCCTGGAGCAGGGTCGCGCGCGCGTCGACGCTGGTCACGCGCTGCAGCAGGGCGGCTTGGGCGCGTCCGGCTTTCGCTTCGGCGTCGGCGGGGTTGGCGGCGAGCAGCTTGTCAAACTCGGCTACGGCGGCGGCGTAGTCTCCTGCTTCCAACGCTTCGTCGGCGGGGCCGAAGCGCGGGTCGGGGGCGGCGTTGGCGTCGATGGACACCGGGTCTGCGATTCCGGTGACGCCCGCCTGGGCGGCGGCCGCCAGCAATTGGCCGAGCACGGCTTCCACTTCGGCCCGGGTCTTGGTTCCTTGGAAGAGCGGCAGCAGTTGCCCCGCGACCACGCCGAGGACGGTAGGCACAGCTTGGATGCCGAAGGCTTGCGCGATTTGGCCGGACACGTCGACGTTCACGCGTCCGAGCAGGAATTTGCCGCCGGCGGCGTTGGCTATCGCGGTCAAGTCGTCGCTGAGCGCCTGGGCGTTGGCCCGCGGCGAGTACAGCTCGATGACAACCGGGTGTTTCACGGAGAGCTGCACCGTGGCGTCGAAATTAGCTTCGGTGACGTCCAACACGTAGCGGGCTCCGGCTGGCGGTGGCGGCGCTTTGGCTGCTGCGGCGAAAGCTGACAGGTCTACCGCGCGTGACACGTTGAAAGCAGGCACGGGCACGATCTTATCCCGCTGGGACCAGGACTCTTCGCAGATCGGCAATTCGGGTACTTGGGAACGCCGGGCGGCGCGGCGCGATGCGTGGCAGGATTGCCTCATGGTTCATGAACGCGCCGGGCAGGTAGCGCTGCCGCAAGACCTGATTGACGTGGACGCCCTGTTGGCCGCCTATTACGATCTCAAACCTGACCCCGCCAACCCCGACCAACAGGTCGTGTTCGGTACTTCCGGGCATCGCGGGTCGGCTTTCGACGCGGCCTTCAACGACGCCCACATCGCCGCCACGACGCAGGCGATCGTCGAATACCGCGCCGCCCAGGGCATATCCGGCCCGCTGTTCATCGGCAAGGACACCCACGCGCTGTCTGGCCCCGCATGGCGAACGGCGCTGGAGGTGCTGTCCGCGAACGATGTGGACGCGCGCGCCGAGCGGGACACCGATTTCACGCCGACGCCTGCGGTTTCGCGCGCCATCATCGTCTACAACCGGGATCATTCCGGGCCGCGTGCGGATGGCATCGTGGTCACGCCGTCGCACAATCCGCCGCGCGACGGCGGTTTCAAGTACAACCCGCCCCACGGCGGCCCCGCCGACACGGATGCCACCAAGGCCATCGCAGCCCGGGCCAACGAGTTGCTGCGCGACCCTTCCGGCATCAAGCGCAAGCCTTACGAGCCGGGCGCGATCACACGCCACGACTACCTGACTCCCTATTGCGCGGATCTGCGAAATGCCCTGAACGTCCCGGCCATCGCCGCGGCTGGCGTCCGCATTGGCGCCGATCCGTTGGGCGGCGCGTCGTTGCAGTATTGGCAGCACATTTCCGAACGGCTCGGCATCGACCTGACCGTGGTCAATCCGGTGATCGACCCGACGTGGCGCTTCATGACGTTGGATTGGGACGGCAAGATACGCATGGATTGCTCCTCGCCCTATGCCATGGCGTCGCTCATCGCCAACCGGGGCGCCTACGACGTGTCGACCGGCAACGACGCGGATTCGGATCGGCACGGGATCGTCACCCCGGACGCCGGCCTGATGAATCCGAACGCTTTCTTGGCGGTCGCCATCAACTATCTGTTCGCCCACCGGCCGGGCTGGGCGGCGGACGCGGGAGTCGGGAAGACGCTGGTGTCGAGCTCTCTGATCGACAAAGTCGCGCACGATTTGGGCCGGCGCTTGGTCGAGGTGCCAGTGGGCTTCAAATGGTTCGTGCCTGGGCTCAGCGACGGCTCGATCGGCTTCGGCGGCGAGGAGTCGGCGGGCGCGTCGTTCTTGGCTTTGGACGGCTCCACCTGGACGACGGACAAGGATGGGATCCTATTGGCGTTGCTGGCGAGCGAGATCAAGGCCGTCACCGGCAAGTCCCCCAGCGAGTTGTACGCCGAGTTGGAGTCGCGGTTCGGCGCTTCCAGCTACGCCCGCGTCGACGCGCCCGCCACGCGCGAGCAGAAGGCGAAGCTCGCGCAGCTGTCGCCCGCTGACGTCAGCGCCACATCGCTGGCGGGTGAGCCGATTACGGCGACGCTGACCAACGCGCCTGGCAACGGCGCGCCGATCGGCGGGCTGAAGGTGGTGACCGAGTCCGCGTGGTTCGCCGCGCGGCCGTCGGGCACGGAGAACGTCTACAAGATTTACGCCGAATCGCTGAAAGGCCCGGAGCATCTGGCGCAAGTGCAGGACCAGGCTCGCGAGGTTGTCGCCGCGGTGCTCGGCTGAGCGGGCAAATTTCTACCCCGCTTGGCGCCAAGTGCGGTGTCCTTGGGGCGCGGATTCGCCAGGACAGATAGGCTGTCTGCCATGAGTTATGACGACATTTTCGTTTGCATCGATCACGTTGGCTATGCCGTTCCGGATCTGGACGCGGCCATCAAGCTACACACCGAGGTTTTCGGTTGGCGCCTGCTGCACCGCGAGACCAACGAGGAGCAAGGCGTGGAAGAGGCGATGCTGGGCACTGGCGACCAGCTCCCTGAGAACGCCCAGGTCCAGTTGCTGGCCCCGCTGCGTCCCGAGTCGACGATCGGCAAGTGGCTGGAAAAGAATGGCGGCCGCGGCGGCGTGCAGCAGGTGTGCTACCGCGTGGCCGACATCGAGGTGGCTTCGGCCAAGCTTCGCGAGCGCGGCGTAGTGCTGCTCTATGACGCCCCCAAGACGGGCACGGGCGGCTCCAAGATCAACTTCGCGCACCCGAAGTCGACTGGCGGCATCCTCTTGGAGATCGTCGAGCCAGCCGCGACACATCACTGATCCGATAAGAGAGGCAGACGTGAGCAGCCCAGATCCCGGCAGCGTGCCATCGGCGGCGCGTGCCGAGACCTCGGCTGCCACGCCGCCTCCGAGTTCCATCCCCAAGTCCGCCCCCACACCGTCCGACGCCGGTCCGCGCACCTGGTTGCGGCGTTGGCGCCGGATCACGCAACCCACCCCGCCCGACATCGACACGGGTTTGTCGGGCACCCCGGACCGCACCTCGCTGCTGTTGCGCAACCCCTTCCACATCGGCTTTTTCCTGGCCGCGGGAGGCATGACGGCTTACGGCTTGGTGCTGGTGCTCACTTCGGTGCGGTCCGTCATCCTGCTGGTGTTGCTCTCGCTGGTTATTGCCTTGGGCCTCAGCCCCGCCGTCGAATGGCTGCACAAACGCGGCCTGCGGAGGGGCTTTTCCGTCCTTATCGTGGCGCTGCTGGTGATTGCGATCGCCACCTTGGCCTTCGTGGCGCTCATCCCGACGGTGGTCGAGCAGGTCACGCTGCTGTTCCAGAACGCCCCTGACTTCCTGATACACCTGCGCGAGAATGAGCAGATCGCCGCCATCGACGAGCAGTTCGACATCATCAACCGCGTGGTGAGCTTCCTGACATCCGGGGACCTGGTCACCTGGGCGTTCGGCTCCGTCATCGACGCCGGCTATTTCATGGCGAACGCTGCCTTCTCCACGACGTTGACGATCGTGCTGACCCTCTACTTCTTGGCATCGCTGCCGTCGATCAAAGAGGTCTTCTATTCGCTCTCCCCCGCGTCCCGCCGCCCGCGCGTGAAATACCTGGTCTCGGAGATGCTGCGCCGCATCGGCGGCTACGTGTCGGGCCTGTTCCTGATCGTGCTGATGGCTTCCGTCTACGCCGCGCTGGTGATCACCATCGTGGGTGCGACGACATCCGACGGCTTCGACAACTATGCGCTGGCTCTGGCCGCGTTGATGATGCTGCTCTACTTCATCCCGGTGGTGGGCTCCACGTTCGCGATCCTGATTATTGGCGTCGTGGGCCTTTTCTACTCTCCGCTGACGGGCATCCTGTGCCTCGTGCTGCTCTTCGGCTACCAGCAATTCGACGCGTACTTCATCCAGCCGCGCGTCTACGCCAAGTCAGTGCAAGTGCCGGGCGTCATCGTGATCCTGGCGGCCATTTCCGGCGGTTACGTCGCCGGGCCGATGGGTGCGATCTTGGCGGTGCCGGTCATCGCCGCGGCGATGCTGCTTTACCGCGAGGTGTTGATCCCGCACCTCAATCGCCGCTAGCAGAACGCTGCCCGGATCAGCCCAGGGCGACAGCCAGCAGGCCGGGGTCGATGAGCCGGATCATTCCCTCCTGCGCGCACGAGGCGACCAGTTGCCCGCCTGCGAACAGCCGGCCGATCGAAAACCCCAGCCCCGCAGAGGCCGACGGCGAGTACTGGTCGTAGAGGATCCACAAGTCGGCCCGGGCCACCCGGTGGAACCACATAGTGTGGTTGATAGTGGCCACCTGCATCCCCGGACCCCCAAACTCGACCTGGTGCGGGACGGTGCTCACCGACAGGATCGTCAAGTCAGATGCGTACGCAAGGAAAGCCTGGTGCACCCGGCGGTCTCCGGGCAGCAGATCCCGAGCGCGGAACCACACCCGCATGTTGGCGTTTTCCGAACCCGACGAGTCGCCGGCGAAGCGGGCGTCCACCACTCCGAATTGCTCATCCCAGTAAGACGCCGCGCCGCGGCGGCGCTGTTCCAAGACCTGCGACAGGGGCGGGCAATCGTCGGGGGCGGGAACTCCGGGCGGCGGGTCGTCCTCGTGGCTCAGGCCCGGCTCCAGCCGGTGGAATGAGGCGTCCATCATGAAGATGGTGCGGCCGCGCTGCACGGCCTCCACGCGCCGGGACGAGAAACTGCCGCCGTCGCGGACCGGATTCACCCGGTATTCGATCGGCAGCGCCGGATCGCCCATGCGCAGGAAATACCCGTTGAGGGAATGCGCGATCCGGTCGAAGTCGATGCTTTGGTACGCGGCCAGCAGACCTTGGGCGAGCACCTGCCCACCGAAGACCCGCTGCCCGAACGCCTGGCGGCTGGCGTCCCGCGGGCCGAGATAGGTGTGCTCACCGGTCTGCTCAAGGCGGAAGAGCTCGACCAACTCGTCGACTGTGCGCGGCATGTCAGCGGTTTCCCGGGGGCTCCTGCTCGGCGAGGAACCGCTCCACAGCTTCCCCGATCTCTTCGGCCGACGGCACCGCCGCCGCCCCGGACTCGCGCAGTCGGTCATATTGCTCTTCCAGCGCGGCGACCAATGCCGGGAATTCGCCGTCGTCTCCCGTCTCCGCGTCGATCGTCAAGATGTTGGCGTCGGCCCGCTCGGTAATGGGCTCGATTGGGATTTGCAGTCCGCAAAAGTCGTTGATCCGCTCCAAGACGGCCGCTATGGCCTGCGGGAAGGTGGTCTGCGCGACATAGTGGGGCACGTGCGCGACGAACCCGCTGGCCAGCAAACCCCGCTCACCGGCGTAGTACTCCAAGAAGTGGGAGAAACTGCCCGGCACTTGGATCCGGTCGATCCAGATCGGGTTGCCCGAGACGATCGCCGGATCGGTGGCGTGTTGGGTGACCAGCGTGGGCCGGCTGTGCGGCACCGCCATCGGCACCCCAGAGGCCGACGCCAGCAGGTTCACCTGGGTGTCCTGGACAATCTGGAAGACGGCAGCCGCCGCGCGGTGCCACTGGTGGTCCGGCTCCGGGCCGCCGAGGAGCAGGAACGGCTTCCCGGCGGAGTCCAGCGCGTAGTGGACCGCCAAGGACACATCCTTGATGTCCTCCAGATGGTTGGTGTCGAAAATGAACAGCGGCCGCCGATACCGGTAGTCGTGCACCTGGTCGTGGTCGAACTGGGCCAACACGCGGTTTTCGCATTGCTCCAGAATGTACTTCCGCAGGCCGCGGGTGACTGACCCGGCGTCGATGTAGCCGTCCAGCAAATGCAGCAGGACAGGCTGGGCCTCGCCCAAGCTGCCGCGAACTTGGGGGTCTATCTGATACAGCCCGCGCGGATCTAACACACCTTCAGCCTAACGCGCCCAATGGCCTGGAGCACCAGCTTCGGGCATCTGCGCTCACTTCGTGCGGACATCTTTCGAGCGGACCAGGGCCACCGGGCAATGCCCATGCGCCATGACGCCGCGCGCCACACCGCCGACGGCGAAGTTTGGGAAGGAGCTCTGCACCTCCACCACAAGCAGGTCCAGTTCGCGGGAGCGCCTCACCAGTACATCCACCGGGCTGCCGAAGGAAATCTCGATGTCCGACTCCACACCCGGGTGTTTCTGAGTCAACGAGCGCACGATGGACTCGGTGCGGATGCGGGTCACATCCACGGCTTCATCGCGCTGCTCCTGGGTGAGTTGCGGGCCGGAGCGCCACCGGCTGCGGGACTGCGAGCGCACCACCGAAATGACGCTGAGGCGGGCATTGCGGCGCAACGCCTCTTCCATGGCGAACGGCAGGCCGGCGCGGCCCTTGGCGGATATGTTCACGCCCACGCCGATCCGACCGTACGGCTGTTCGGGAGGTTCGTCGTTGGCGGACACCACGATCACCGGGCAGCGTGCGGCCCCGGCGACGCCAACCGCCGTGGAGCCCACGAACTCAGATTCGCCCTTGCCCACCGAACAACGGCCGACGATGATGTACGTCGCCCAATCCGAGTATTTCGTCAGCGCGGAGGCCGGGTTGCCCAATACGACCTCAGTGCGGACCCGGCTTTCCTCGAAGTCCAGCGCGACTATCTCTTCGACTGCGGCGGTGAGCATGTTGGCGGCGTCGTTCTTGATCTCTTCGGGGTCGAAGACGACGCCCCAGACCGAGTTCAACACGGTGTCGTCGACCGCGTAAACCAACACCACCTCGGCTTCGTCGGCTTGCGCTTCGCGCACGGCGAAGGTCAACGCCGCATAGGCGTCATCTGAGCCGTCATAGCCGACGAGGATCCTCGGCGGCCCGGCATAAGCTCTGGCCATCATCTCTCCTTATGGCACAGCCACAGCGCGGCCCGAGTAGGTTGCCGGCTCGACTCTGATCACCAACGGACGGATGCCCGGCACCCACGGGGTGGGCAGGATTTCGGGCGGTGAACCGTCCCAGCGCCGGGCGGTGCCCTGCACGAGAACGCTCCAACCGGACTGGGTATCCACGTCGACGTCATCGATCTGGAATGCGACGGGCGTCGACTCGGAAAGCTCCCCCAGGATGGATTCGGGATCGGTCCGGAAGAAGATGTCGTGGCCGAGCATCCGGTAGGCGACCGGCAGCGACTGTAGCCCAGACGTCGGCGAAAGCCACACGATCCGGCCTATGCTCTCCCCGCGCAACAGGTGGCGGCACTCGTCCGTCTCCAACGCGGCAAAATGACCCGTGGAATCCATCGCGAACAGACTAGCGCGGCGGCCGGGCCTTTGTCCGCAACGACCACCATCTCGCGGGCGAATCTGCACCCACTGCTAGAGTCGCCGAGCGATGGGTAGCCGAAATCAGGTGATAGACGCGGGCCGGGTGGCGGCCATGTTGGCCGTCATCTGCTGCCACGCGCTGCTGTACTTCGTCCGCGTGGGCGACGGTTCGTGGGAGGTCGTGCCGTGGGCGCCCGGCCCGGTCATGTGGTGGCTCACCTGGGTCTTCGCGCTGCTGCCGCTGTTCTTCGTCGCCGCCGGTTTCGGCGCGGCCGCGGCTCTGGAGTCGGTTAGCGCAGGCTACATCACGCGGCGTGTCCAGGCATTGGCCTCGCAACTGGCGGTGAATCTGGCGCTGTTCGCGGGCGTCGGCACGGCTTTCGCCTGGTTCTGGTCGGCTGCGGCGGCCGCTGAGTACTCGGCGCGTTTCGGGCAGTTGTTCTGGTTCCTGGTCGTCTACCTGCTGCTGACAGCCGCCGCCCCCGTGCTGGCGCGGACGTCCGACCGGGTGTTGTCCGCTATCGCGGCGGCGCTGGTCCCCGCCATCGCAGCGGTTGACTATTTGGCCCGCGACGCCTGGGACTTGCACTGGCTCAACCTGGTCCTGGTATGGCCGCTGGCGTTCATCTGGGGAATGGGCTACCGGCGCGGCTGGTTGCGGGCGGTCCCTACGTGGGGCCTGGCAGTTCTCGCCGCCGCCTGCTACGGCGTGATCGCCTTGTTGGTCGGATTCGCCGGATATCCCGTGGCGGCAGTCGCGTGGGCCGACGCGCTGGTGGCCAATATCCAGCCTCCGACGCTGGCCATGGTGCCGCTGTCATTGGCGCAACTGTGCCTGCTCGCCATAGCGGACCGGCTTTGGACGCCCCGCTTCCGGTGGCTGCGCGCCGCCAACGCGTTGGTGTTTCCCGCCTATCTGTGGCACATCTGGCTTATTATCGCCGCCAACGCCGGGTTCGCGGGCCTGGCGATGCTGTGGCCCGCCGCCAGCGGGCCCGGCTGGAGCCAATGGGCAGTCCTGGCGTTTTCGCTGGCGCTGGTGGCCGCGACGGTCCCGCTCCTCGCACGGGTCCGGCTCCCCATACCGCGCATTTCCCGCACCAGGGCAACCGCGGCCTATGTGTTCCTGACCGGCGGGCTTTTCGCGCTCTGGCAGTTCGGCGCGGTGTTGCATCCGGCCACGCCGGAGGCCGCATTGGCAGTGTTACTCACCGCGCTGGGCCTGGCCGCCGCCTTGGCGCGACCTCGCCGGGGTGGGTAAAACGCGCACCATGTCCGCTGGCTCCCCCGATTCGTAGGTATGCTCAAGGCGTGGCTGAAACTCCAGACCTCGGAGCCAATGATTGGCTCGTCGAAGAGATGCGCGAACGCTTCAACAAGGATCCGCAGTCTGTCGATCCCCGCTGGCGAGACTACTTCCAACAACACCCCGCGGCCAACACCCCCGCTCCCGCCGCGCCCGTGGCGCGCACCGAACCCCAACTCGCCCGGCCGATGGCGCTCGAACAGCCGGGCACCGGCCTGGGCGTATCACCGAACATGGCCAAGGCCCCGGCCGCTTCCTCCATCGCCGCAGAACCGACACGCACGCCGCTGCGCGGAGCCGCCGGGCGCACCGCCACGAATATGGAAATCTCCCTGACCGTACCCACGGCGACGTCGGTGCGCGCGGTGCCCATGAAGCTCGCCATCGAGCAGCGCCAGATGATCAACGACTATCTGGCCACGACCACGGGCGGCAAGGTGTCCTTCACCCACATCATCGGCTATGCCATGGTGCAGGCGATCAAAGCTGTCCCGGCCATGAACAACTCCTACGAACTCGTCGACGGCAAGCCGCATCTGGTCACGCCGTCGGGCATCCACCTGGGCCTTGCCATCGACCTGCAGAAGCCGGACGGCTCCAGGCAACTGCTCGTCCCCAACATCAAAGACGCCCAAGACATGGACTTCGCCGCCTTCTGGCAGGCTTACGAGGCCATGGTGCGCAAGGCCCGCAAGAACGAACTCACCGTCGACGACTTCAAGGGCACCACGGCTTCGCTGACAAACCCCGGTGGGATCGGCACCAATCACTCCGTGCCGCGTCTGATGACCGGCCAGTCCCTCATCCTCGGCGTCGGCTCCATCGACTATCCGCCGGAATTCGCCGGCGCCTCGCAGGCCAGCCTCAACGACATGGCCATTTCCAAGATCACCACTTTCACCTCCACATACGACCACCGTGTCATCCAAGGCGCGCAGTCCGGGGAATTCCTCAAGCGGCTGCACGAGTTGCTCATCGGCCAGCACGGCTTCTACGACGAGATCTTCGCCTCCTTGCGCGTGCCCTACACTCCGATCCGGTGGGTCCGGGATCGCGCCAGCGATCCGGCGTCGAAGTCTGCCGAGTCGCGGATGTTTGCCCTCATCGGCGCCTACCGTAACCTGGGCCACTACATGGCCGACATCGACCCGTTGGAGTTCCGCCAGCGCACCCACGCGGAATTGGCGATCGAGCACCACGGACTGACGCTTTGGGATCTGGACCGCGAGTTTCCCATCGGCGGCCTGGGCAACCTGGGCGGCGGCATCAAGAAGATGCGCGACATACTCGGCATCTTGCGAAACTCGTACTGCCGCACCATCGGGCTGGAGTACATGCACATCGCCGACAACGAGCGCCGCGACTGGATCCAGGAACGCTTCGAACGGCCCTACCAGCCGACGCCCCGCGAAGAGCACCTGCGCATCTTGGACAAGCTCGCGGAGGCAGAGCTGTTCGAGACGTTCCTGCAAACCAAGTTCGTCGGCCAGAAGCGCTTTTCGCTGGAAGGCGGCGAGTCGGCGATCGTGTTCCTCGACGAGCTGTGCGAACAGGCCGCGGACGGCGACTTGGCGGAGGTCGTCATCGGGATGCCCCACCGCGGGCGGCTCAATGTGCTGGCTTCGATCACCGGCAAGTCGTACGGCCAGATCTTCAAGGAGTTCGAAGGCAACTACGATCCGCGCCTCACCCAGGGCTCCGGCGACGTCAAGTACCACCTCGGCGCCGAAGGCCGGTTCACGGCCGCTTCCGGCAAGACCATCGAGACCTCGGTGGCGGCCAATCCCAGCCACTTGGAGACGGTCGACCCGGTCGTCGAAGGCATCGCGCGGGCCAAGCTCGACCAATTGCCCCGGGAGATCCGCGGCCAGTATCCGATCCTGCCAGTGTTGATCCACGGTGACGCGGCGTTCGCCGGACAGGGCGTGGTCTACGAGACCATGCAGTTGGCCGGCCTGCGGGCCTACCGCGTGGGCGGCACGATCCACCTGGTCGTAAACAACCAGGTGGGCTTCACCACGGCCCCCAGCGACTCCCGCTCGTCGGTGTACTGCACGGACCTCGCCAAAGCGTGGCAGTGCCCCATCTTCCACGTGAACGGCGACGATCCCGAAGCCGTCGCGCGCGTGGCGCGGGTTGCCTTCGAGTACCGCCAGCGCTACCACTCCGACGTGGTGATCGACTTGGTCTGCTATCGCCGCCGGGGCCACAACGAGGGCGACGACCCCAGCTTCACGCAGCCCAAGATGTACGACCTCATCGAGCTCAAGCGCACCACCCGCACGCTCTACACCGAGGCCCTCATCGGCCGCGGCGACATCTCCACCGACGACGCGGACACCGTCACCAAGCGCTTCCGCGAGCGCCTGGAGGCGGTGTTCGGCCAGGCCAAACAGGAAGACGCCGACACCTGGGCCAAGACGCCGTACTACCCGCCGAAACTGGGCTCCGAGACGGGCACATCCATCACTCCCGAAGTCATTGAGACCGTGGCCCGCGCCCACCTCAACTTCCCCGAGGGCTTCACCGTCCACCCGAAGGTGCTGCCGCAGTTGCAGCGCCGTGCCGACGCTTACCGCACCGGAGGCATCGACTGGGCGTCCGCTGAAATCCTGGCGCTGGGTTCGCTTCTCATAGAGGGCCGCCCGGTGCGGCTGGCGGGGCAGGATTCGCGCCGGGGCACCTTCTCGCAGCGTTTCGCCGCCGTCATCGACCGGGTGACCAACGAGGCCTATCTGCCGCTGCAGCACCTGACCGCGGACCAGGGCGCCTGCTACGTCTACGATTCGCTGCTGAGCGAGTATGCCGCGCTCGGCTTCGAGTACGGATATTCGGTGGCCCGCCCCGACGCGCTGGTCCTATGGGAGGCCCAGTTCGGCGACTTCGTGAACGGCGCCCAGTCGGTCATCGACGAATACATCTCCTCCGGCAACGCCAAATGGACACAGAAGTCGGGCGTCGTGTTGCTGCTGCCGCACGGCTATGAGGGCCAGGGCCCGGATCATTCCTCGGCGCGCATCGAACGCTGGCTGAACCTGTGTTCGGAGGGCGCGCTGGCAGTCGCCCAACCGTCCACGCCGGCGTCATACTTCCACCTGCTGCGCACGCACGCCTACGTGAACTGGCACCGGCCGGTCGTGATCATGACGCCGAAGTCCATGCTGCGCAACAAGCTGGCGGTCTCCGCGGTCGAGGACTTCACCAACGGCTCTTGGCAGCCTGCGATGGGCGATCCGGCGATCACGGATCCGGCGCAGGTGGAGCGCGTCTTGCTGTGCTCCGGCAAAGTCCGCTGGGAACTCGCAAACGCGCGCGCGGCGGCGGGATTGGACCAGAAGGTGGCCATTCTCCCGCTGGAAAGGCTCTATCCGCTGCCGGCCAAAGAACTGGCCGCCCAGTTGCAGAAGTATCCCCACGTCACCGACATCCGCTTCGTGCAGGAAGAGCCGGAAAACCAGGGCGCCTGGTGGTTCTTGCAGCTCTACCTGCCCAAGGCGATTGCGGACATCCTGCCCGGCTACGAGCTCAACATGTCGGGCGTGACGCGTCCGGCAGCTTCGGCTCCATCCGTGGGATCGGTGAAGGTGCACCAGGCCCAGGAGGCCGAACTGCTGCGCCGCGCGCTGGGGTAGCCCCAGGGCTGGATGCGTATACTTCTTGCGTGATTGGAACTTGGGCAGCCCCCGGTAGGGTCAACCTCATTGGGGAGCACACGGATTACAACGGCGGATTCGTATTTCCCTTCGCGATACCACAGTCGGCGAAGATAACGGCCCGCACGCTCCCCGGCGACCACTGGAAGGTCACTTCCGTGGACCTCGGCGAGACGGTCGAAGCCACCCGCCTCGAACCGCTCACTCCGGGCTGGGCGTCCTACGTGCTCGGCATCGTGTGGGCGCTGCGGGAGGCCGGGCACTCAGTGGGCGGGGCCGAGCTCACGCTGCAATCCGATGTGCCAGTGGGCGCGGGACTGTCCAGCTCCGCCGCTATCGAATGCGCCACCGAGGCCGCCCTCGCCGACTTGTATGGCTTGGAGATCGCTCCCCTGGAGCGCGCCAAGATTGCCCAGCGCGCCGAAAACGCCTACGTGGGCGCCCCCACCGGCCTGCTGGACCAAGCGGCTGCCACGCTGTGCGTGCCGGACCACGCGCTGTTCATGGATTGCCGGTCGCTGGAAACCCAGCAGGTGCCGTTGGCCGTTGACCAAGCCGGCCTGGAGATTCTGGTCATCGACACGCAGTCCAAACACAGCCACGTGGACGGCGAATACGCGGCCCGGCGGCACTCCTGCGAGGAGGCCTGCCGCATCCTGGGCGTCGAGTCGCTGCGCGATGTGGCGGACCTGGACGACGCGCTGGGACGGCTGCCGGAATTGGAAGGCCGCCGAGTGCGCCATATCGTCACCGAGAACCAGCGCGTGCTCGATTCCGTAGCGGCCCTGCATGCGGGCAATTTCACCAAGCTGGGGCAACTCATGACGGCCTCGCACATCTCCATGCGCAATGACTACGAGATCACCGCGCCCACTGTCGACCTGGCCGTCGCAACGGCGCTCGGCGCCGGCGCCCTGGGAGCGCGCATGACTGGCGGCGGCTTCGGCGGGTGCGTGCTCGCGCTCATTGACAAGGGGCTCCACGACGTCGTAAGCGGGCAAGTGGCGGCGGCGTTCGCCACGCAGGGGTGGGCCCCGCCCACTTGGTTCGCCGCGCGCCCTGGACCTGGGGCCCGCCGGATTGCGTGAGAGTTGAGACTTCAGTCTGATTTTTCGCAACTTGTCCGGCGAAGCCAAGCGAAAGCTGGCAACATGTTCAAAAATGGTGGCGGGCTCTTGTTAAAGAGGCGTAAGCTTGCCAACCTTGTATCGGATGAAACGGGCACTGCCAAGAGGAGGCGGTTTAGTTAATGGATTGGCGCCACAAGGCTGCCTGTCTGACTGAGGATCCAGAGCTGTTCTTCCCCATCGGGAATACCGGCCCGGCCCTTGTCCAGATTGCGGAAGCTAAGAAAGTTTGTCGCCGCTGCGACGTGCGCGAAGCGTGCCTGCAGTGGGCGCTCGACGCTGGCCAGGATCATGGGGTCTGGGGCGGCTTGAGCGAAGATGAGCGGCGCGCCATGAAACGCCGCGCAGCGCGAATGCGCATGCGTTCCAGCATGTAACTGGCTATCCCAATGGCACCGTGACGGTTGCCAGAGTTCCTTCGCCGTCAGGCCCGGCTTCCAACGTGAACGTGCCCGACATATCGTCCACCAAGGTGCTCACGATCGACAGCCCCAGGCTGGTGGACGCTTCCAGCGAGAAGTCATCTGGCAGCGACTCCCCTGCGTTGAAGACCGTCACCGTGAGTTGGCCATCGGACTGTTGCGGGTGGACGACGACTTCGCCGGAACCCGCCTTCAGCCCGTGTTCCACGGCGTTCTGGCACAGTTCGGTCAACACCAGCGAGAGGTTCGTGGCCACGTCGCCGGGAATGTGGCCAAAGCTGCCCTGGCGTGTCATCTTGACGTTTCCGCGCGTCGTCGCGACCGAGCCGACCAGTTTCAGCAGCCGGTCCGCGACGTCGTCGAAACGCAGCGCGGCGTCGAAGTCCTGCGAGAGGATTTCATGCACGACGGCGATGGCCGCCACCCGTTTCATGGCGTCGGAAAGCGCGTCTTTGGCTTCCGGCGCATCGATGCGGCGGGCCTGCAGCCGCAGCAGCGCGGCGACTGTTTGCAGGTTGTTCTTCACGCGGTGGTGGATCTCGCGGATGGTGGCGTCTTTGGTGAGCAATTGGCGCTCGCGGTAGCGCAGTTCGGTGGTGTCGCGGCACATCACCAGCAGCCCGGCTGGGCCGGTGTCCGCCACCAGGGGAATGATCCTGATCCGCAGTGTGGCGGTCTCCGACTCCAGGTCTTCCTCCCTCACCTCGCGGGCCTTCAGCAGCGCCTCCATCGGCCGCTCCACCGGCTGCCGCTTGACGCGCAGCAGCGGCAAGGTCACTTCCCACAGGTTCTCGCCCTCCAAATCCCCGGCGAGCCCGAGCCGGCGATAGGCGCTCAGGGCGTTCGGCGAGGCGAAAGCGACCACGCCGTTGTTGCGGACGCGGATGAGCCCGTCGCCAACCCGCGGCGAAAGCCAAGGCTCGGGTTTGTCGCCGCCGCTCGGAAAGAGGCGTTTGCGCACCATCTGGGCCAAGACCGCGGCCGCTTCCAGATAGGTATCCTCCAAGGCACCCGGCGCCCGGGTGCCCATCCGGTTCGAATGCGCCTCCAACACGGCGATACAGCGTTCACCGTCCAAGATCGGGACGGCCGTCACGTCGACCGGGATCCCAGCGTGCAGCTTGTTTCCGGACGTGTGCGATATCTCTTGGGAAAGGTAAGCCTCGGTGACCAGGTGCTCCGCGTCGTAGACGATCTCCTCGCCGACGACGTCTTCCTCCAGCGACGTGGGGCCAGTGGTGGGGCGCACCTGCGCGCAGGCCCAGAAGATGCTGTCGTCGGTGTCGGGCACCCAGAGGATCAAGTCTGAGAACGACAAATCCGCCAACAGCGACCATTCGTCCACCAGCAGGCTGAGCCAATTGATGTCCGCCTCAGTCAGGCTGGTGTGTTCCCGGATGATCCCCTCCATTGAGCGCATGCGCCCACCCTAGCGGGAAAAATGTTGCGAATCGGGCTAGACTTGGAGGCTGTTGCCAGAACTTAGGAGATCTGATGGGTAAAGGTGGCCGGAAACGCCGGGCGCGCCGCAAGAACGCGTCCAATCACGGGAAGCGTCCCAACGCTTAGCCGCAAATAGCAGTCAAGCCCTCGCAAAGGCGAGGGCTTTTGCTTGTCCAGGCGCGTGCGCCGACTGCCATCTTCAGGCAAAATCAGGCGTGAATTGGCCCTTGATCCTGGCCAGCAGCGATTCGGGAGCCTTCTCTTGGCAACTGCGGCGGATGAGCGCCCGCATGGCCCGTTCCACCTCGAAGTGCCCCAAGCAGGGCTCGCAGCCCAACAGGTGCTCTCTGATCTCGGCGGCTTCGGACTCCTCCAACTCGCCGTCGTGGAACGCGAAAATACGCGCCAAAATGCTGTGGCACTTTTCCTGTTCACTCATCACTGCCTCGAATTCCATAACTTCTGGCGTGGTCTGCCAGCTTGCTCCGCAACTGATGCCTGCCGCGGTTCAGGCGGGACATCACCGTGCCGATCGGCGTGTCCATCATCTCCGCGATCTCCTTGTACGAAAAGCCCTCGACGTCGGCCAAGTAGACGGCCAGGCGGAAATCCTCCGGCAACTCGGCCATCGCCTCTTTCACCCGGGAATCCGGCAGCCTGTCCAGCGCGTCCATTTCCGCCGACCGCAACCCGGTTGGCGAGTGGGCCTCGGCCGCGGCCAACTGCCAGTCCTCGATGGCATCCTGGCTCGTCGTCTGGGGACGGCGCTGGTTCTTGCGGTAGGTGTTGATAAACGTGTTGGTGAGGATCCGGTAGAGCCACGCCTTCAAGTTTGTTCCCGCCTTGAACTGGCCGAAGGAGGCGAACGCTTTGGCATACGTCTCTTGCACCAGATCCTCGGCGTCTGCCGGGTTGTGCGTCATACGCAGCCCAGCCGCGTATAACTGGTCCAGGTAAACCAGCGCATCGCGCTCGAAGCGCGCCGCCAGTTCCCCGGACTGGGCGGGCACAGTTGGCGAACTCATCGACCAAGAGCCTAGCGGTAGAAGGCCCTTGGTGTCTGGCCGCGCCAGCAAACCGACTCCCATGTCTGCTAGAACGATCTCGCACCCTGCAACTATTCCGGGCATTCGCCCAAGATCGTTGCACGAATGTTCAGGCGGTAGGCTACTGCCGTCACACGATAGGAAGCTGGCGATGAGCATTCTTCACTTCATACCCAGGGCGATGCTGGCCGGGTACTTCGCATGGAACGGGCTGAAGGCATTCCGCTCCCCACAGGACTTCGCCGATCAGGGCGCGGCGATTGAAAAGCTGCTGCCGCGTGACTCGTTGCCGTCCACTCTGGCCGACAAGATTCCACCGGACACCACCGCGTTGGTCAAATGCGCCGGCCTCACCCAGCTCGCTGGGGCGGCCATGCTGGCCACTGGAATCGGACGCCGTCTGGGCGCGGGCTTGGTAGCGGCCACACTCGTGCCGCAGGTCGCCGCGCGGCGCGACAACCTCGACGAGTTGCTCGCCAACGTTTCGCTGCTGGGTGGCGCGCTGCTGGCGGCGGCGGACACACAGGGCAAGCCCAGCCTGCTGTGGAAGCTGCGTTTGCAGCGCGAGATCCTCGCCCAGGACTCGAAACGCCAAAGGAGAATCGCCAAGCGCGAAGCCAAGCAAGCGATCGAGGCCTGATGGGTTGGGCGGCGCCGACGTCTGGGCCATTGCGGGCCCGGGTGGAGTTGCCCGGCTCGAAATCCGCCGCCGCGCGCGCGTTGGTGCTGGCGGCGCTGGCCACCGGCCCGAGCACCCTGAGCGGCCTGCCAACTGGCCGGGACACGGCGTTGATGCTGAACGCCCTTTCCGCGTTGGGAGCCGACATCACGGCCAGCGGCAACACCGCGGTGGTCACGCCGGGTGACTTGCAAGCGGCGTCAGTGGACTGCGGCCTCAGCGGCACCGTGATGCGATTTCTGCCGCCCCTGGCCGCGATTGGGGCCCGGCCGGTGCGCTTTCACGGCGACACGCAGGCCCACGCGCGGCCGATGGGGCCGCTGCTCGGCGCGCTGCGCACCCTTGGTGCCCAAGTGGACTCGGATTCGCTGCCGTTCAGCGTCCTCGGCCCGGTCACCCGCGGCGAAGCCGTGGTCGACTCGTCGGCGTCCAGCCAGTTCATCTCGGGACTGCTGCTGTCCGCCGCGCGCTACCCGGAGGGCTTGCACCTGATGCACCGCGGCGGCCCGCTCCCCTCGCGGCCGCACATCGACATGACGCTGCTGCTGCTTCAGGCCCGGGGAGTGTGTGCCGAAAACGACGGCAACACCTGGTTCGTCGCCCCGGGCGACATCGCTCCGGTCACCGAGCGCATCGAGCCCGACCTGACCGCCACGGCCACATTCCTGGCCGCGGCGCTGGTGGCCGGCGGCTCGGTCACCGCGCCCTGGCCTGCGCCAGCCACGGCGGTTTCCCTGGCGGGCGGCGCTCCGCGCTGGATACAGCCCGCCGCGGATCTGCTGGACGCGCTGCAGGCGTTCGGGGCGCGCGTGCAGCAACGCGACGGCGAAGTGACGATCAGCGGCGACCTGCAACCGGCGCCCTGGCTGGACCTCGGCGCCATCAGCGAATTCACGCCCGCCGCTGCCGCGTTGGCGGCGTTGGCTGACGGCCCCAGCGAGATTACCGGCGTGGGCCACATCCGGGGGCACGAAACGGACCGCCTGGCCGCGCTGGAGGCTGGCATCAACGCCCTCGGCGGCCGGGTTTCCCAAACTGAGAACGGGCTGCGGATCGAGCCCGCAAAGCTGCACGGGGGCGTCTTCGCGGTGCGCGCCGACCACCGGCTCGCCCATGCGGCGGCGCTGTTGGGCCTGGCTGTCCCCGGCGTCGTCATCGACGACATCGCGGCAACGTCCAAGACCATCCCGGACTTCCCGGAACGCTGGGCCGCCATGGTGAGGGCAAGCTGATGGCGCGCGCCTACCGCGGAGCCATCACCGACGACCCGCACGCCGGGTTCGGCAGGCCGGCGAAGCGTTCCCGCCCGCGCACGAAGGACCGCCCCGCTTACGAAGACGCCGAGCCCGGCCTGGTCATCACTGTCGACCGGGGCCGCTTTCGCTGCTTGGTCGGCGAAACCACCGTGACGGCCACCAAGGCCCGCAGCCTGGGCCGAACCGGCGTGATCGTCGGGGACCACGTGCGCATCGTGGGCGACACCAGCGGCGCCGCGGGAACGCTGGCGCGCATAGTGCAAGTGGACGAACGCCGCACGGTGCTGCGGCGCACCGCCGACGACGATGACCCCTACGAACGCCCGATTGTGGCCAACGCCGACCAACTGGCCATCGTCACGGCCTTGGCCGACCCGCCGCCGCGTCCGGGAATGATCGACCGCATTCTGGTCGCCGCCTACGACGGAGGGCTCGACCCGCTGCTGGTGTTCACCAAGTCGGACTTGGCTTCGGTGGCGGACATGGAAGCCATCTACGCACCGCTCGGATTGCGTATGGTCACTTCCGAACCCGGAGCAGACCTGACCGCATTGCGAGAACTGCTCGCGGGCCGGGTGAGCGTGTTCGTGGGCCACTCCGGAGTCGGCAAGTCAACGCTGGTCAACGCTTTGATACCCGGAGTCGACCGGGCCACCGGAGATGTGAACGAAGTCACCGGCCGTGGGCGGCACACCTCGACCTCAGCGATAGCTTTACGCCTGCCGTTCGGCGGATGGGTCATCGACACTCCCGGAGTGCGCTCCTTCGGGCTGAGCCACGTGACGATCGACTCGATCATCGCCGCTTTCCCGGATTTGGCCGAGCTCACCGCCGATTGCCCGCGCGGCTGCACCCACGAAGCCGGTGCGATCGACTGCGCCCTCGACGAAGCCGTGGCGGCCGGCCGCCTCAACGCCGAACGCCTGGAGAGCTTCAGACGCATGGAGAAAGCCTGGCGCTGAACAGCGCCCCACGCGCCGCCCAGGGCTCACGGCCCAGCCAGGCCGCCGACCCCCAAGCCATCAGCTGCAGCCGCTCGTGGAGCCGCACCCTTCGCACGCGTAGCAGGACCCGGACGGCCGCATCTTCGTGCCGCACGTCATGCAAAGCGGCGCGTCGACCTTCATTCCCGTCAGATTGGAGAGCACGTCAGCGGTCGAAGTGACCTTGCCGGTCGGCTCCACCAGAGCCGGCTGGATCGGGCCGGGGCCGTCGAGATGCAGCGCGTCGGCCGCGTCGTTCTTGAGCGACTCGGACTCGATCAACTCGGACTCCTCTTCTGGCAGATATGAGCCAGTTTCCACATAGCGCTTGCGTTCCGCGGCCGTGTAGATGCCCAACTCGGCACGCTCGTCGAAGGGCAGATAATCCAACGCCAGGCGCCGGAAGATGTAGTCCATGATCGACTGCGCCATGCGCACGTCCGGGTCGTCCGTCATGCCCGCCGGCTCGAACTTCAAGTTGGTGAACTTTTGGGCGAAGGTGCCCAGCGGCACGCCGTATTGCAGGCCGATGGACACCGCGATGGAGAACGCGTCCATGACGCCGGCCAGCGTCGAACCCTGCTTGCCGAGCTTCAAGAACACTTCACCGAGCGCGCCATCGTCGTACTGCCCAGAGGTCATGTAGCCTTCCGCGCCGGCCACCGAGAAAGATGTGGTGCGGCTGATGCGGGACTTCGGCAGGCGCTTGCGCTTGGGCCGGTATTCGACGCGGACTTCCGGTTCGGCCGCTTGGGCGTTGTCGTCCTTCTTCTTGTCGGACAGCGGCTGGCCCACCTTGCAGTTGTCGCGGTAGACCGCCAGCGCCTTCACGCCCAGCTTCCAGCCCTGCATGTAGACGTCCGCGATGTCCTCCACGGTGGCGGATTCGGGCAGGTTGACCGTCTTCGAGATGGCGCCCGAAATGAACGGCTGCACCGCCGCCATCATCCGCACGTGGCCCATCGGCTTGATGGAGCGGCGGCCCATGGCGGTGTCGAAAATCTCGTAGTGCTCGATCTTGAGCCCCGGCGCGTCTACCACATGGCCATGTTCGGCGATGTAGGCGACGATGGCCTCTATCGTCTCCTCGGCATAGCCCAAGCGCCGCAGCGCCCGCGGAATTGTCTGATTCACAATCTGCATCGACGAGCCACCGACCAGCTTCTTGAACTTGACCAGCGAGAAGTCCGGCTCGATACCTGTCGTGTCGCAGTCCATCATGAAGCCGATGGTGCCCGTGGGCGCCAGCACCGAGGCCTGCGCGTTTCGGAAGCCGTTTACCGCACCCAGCTTCACGACGTCCTCCCACTGCTCCACGGCGGCGCGCCGGACCGCCCCGTCGAGTTCGTCCCAATCCCGCAGGTCGTCGGTGGCCGCCTGGTGCTTGCGCATCACGCGCTGGTGCCCGGCGGCGTTGCGGGGATAACCGTTGTAAGTGCCGACGACGGCCGCCAATTCCGCGGAACGCCGGTAGGCCGCGCCCGTCATCAAGGACGTGATCGCCGCCGCCAAAGCCCGGCCGGAGTCCGTGTCGTAGCCGCGGCCCACGGCCATCAGCAACGCGCCCAGGTTGGCGTAGCCGATGCCGAGTTGGCGGAAGTCAACGGTGGTGGCCGCGATGGACTGAGTCGGGAAGTCCGCGAAGCAGATCGAGATGTCCATGGCTGTGATGACCAACTCGACGGCTTTGACGAACAACTGCGAGTCGAAGACGCCGTCCTCCCGCAAGAACTTCAGCAAGTTGAGCGAGGCGAGGTTGCACGAGGAGTTGTCCAGGCTCATGTACTCCGAGCAGGGATTGGACGCGTTGATGCGGCCCGACTCGGGGTTGGTGTGCCAGTCGTTGATGGTGTCGTCGTATTGCAGACCCGGGTCCGCGCACTCCCAGGCGGCTTCGGCGATCTTGCGGAACAGCCCGCGGGCGTCAACCGTCTCGATGACATGCCCGTCCATGCGTGCCAGCAGGTCGAACGGCTCCCCCGCCTCGACCGCGCGCATGAACTTGTCCGAGACGCGCACCGAGTTGTTGGCGTTCTGATACTGCACCGAGACGATGTCCTTGCCGCCCAGGTCCATGTCGAAGCCGGCATCCCGCAGTGCCCGGATCTTGTCCTCCTCGCGCGCCTTCGTCTCCACGAATTCCTCGATGTCGGGATGGTCCACGTCGAGCACGACCATCTTGGCCGCGCGCCGCGTGGCGCCCCCGGACTTGATAGTGCCCGCCGTCGCGTCGGCGCCACGCATGAAGGAAACCGGGCCCGACGCGGTGCCGCCCGAGGACAGCAGTTCTTTCGAAGAGCGGATGCGCGACAGATTGAGGCCCGCGCCCGAGCCGCCCTTGAAGATGAATCCCTCCTCCTTGTACCAGTTCAGGATCGACTCCATCGAATCGTCCACCGACAAGATGAAGCAGGCGGACACCTGCTGTGGCGACGGCGTGCCCACGTTGAACCACACCGGCGAGTTGAAGGAGAAGAACTGGTGGACCAGCATCCAGGTCAGCTCGTGGGCGAAGATCTCGGCGTCCTCGCTCGTCGCGAAGTACCCGTGCTCCTCACCGGCTTGGCGGTACTTCTCGACAACCCGGTCGACCAGCGTCCGCAGCGAGCCTTCCCGGGCATCGGTGCCCAGCGCGCCGCGGAAGTACTTAGTGGTGACGATGGTGGACGCGTTCAGGCTCCAGAAATCCGGAAACTCGACGTCGCGCTGCTCGAAGATGACTTCGCCCGTCTTCCAGTTCGTTTGCGTGATGTCGCGCCGCTCCCAGGTGATTTCCTCGTAGGGGTGCACGCCGGCCGTAGTGAATACGCGCTCGATAGTGAGCCCCTTGCCAGACTTGTCGCATGCGGCCACACCCCGCACAGGCATCGTCTCAGTCATCTTCTAACCCTTCAGTGTTTCCCCAACCGCCTAGCCGACGGCCACCGTTTGCGCGCGGAGCTGCGAGATCTCAGCCTCGAAATCCTCCACGCAGTTGTATTGCTTGTAAACGCTCGCGAAGCGTAAATACGCCACGGGATCGAGCTGGCTGAGCGGTCCCAGAACTGCCACACCGACATCGTGGGCCGGAATCTCAGCCAGGCCGGCGGCCCGCAGGGCTTCTTCCACCTGTTGCCCCAACAGAGCCAGATCGCCTTCGGTGACCGGGCGCCCCTTGCAGGCCTTGGCCACCCCGGCGATCACTTTCTCCCGCGAGAACGGCTCCACCGCGCCGGAGCGCTTCACCACGACCAGTTGCATCTGCTCCAAGGTCGTGAACCGCCGTTCGCACGCCGGGCAGAGCCGGCGCCTTCTGATGCTCGTGCCGTCCTCAGCGACGCGGGAATCCAGCACGCGGGTGTCGTTGTGCTTGCAGAACGGGCAATGCATAACAACTCCTTTCCGTTATCGGATTCCCACCAACCACTACTGGTAGACAAACCACAAGCTTGTAACTACAAGATGTAGTAGCAAGAAGACTAGGGCTACGATATCGGCCACGCAACCGACACGCGGCGTGTCTCGCGAATTACTCAGCGAATGAGCGCAGAAACCTCGGCGGCCGTCAGCGGCGCGTCCGACACCGACAGGAAGCTGCCCACCACGACCACCGCGGCGACGGCGAACAGCGCCGCGAAAAACCCGACCACTACCGCCAATCCGCGACGGGTCAACTGGAGGGCGGGCGCCGGGCGCGGCTGGCCCGCCAAGGCCCGCGCCGACGGCGGCCGCACTCCCCTGGGCCGGCCGCCGGGAGCGGCGAGGGCACGCGGCTTTGCGACCGGCCCGCCGAACTGGACGGCCTGCCGCCTCGTGGACTTGCTCCCGATCGTTCCCAACGTGCCCATGACCAGCTCCCTCCGGCTCAGTAGAACATATGTACGAAACATGACCATACTCGAAACTACCGCCGCGCGCAAGGGCTTTCGTACTGGTGTTTCGCATGTTTGCCTCATGCCAATTAGTCAAGCACCCGCCTAGGACAAAAAATCGCGGCGGTGGAAGGGCCAGGTTTCCGCGCTGGCGAGACCCCGGGCTACTTCAGCGGCTCGACCAGCGCGGCCCGATCACCCAGGCCGATGGTCGCCAGGAGGCGGTTGCCGCCCGGCAGGGGTTGCCAGTAGACGTTGGTGTCGTAGTCATCCGAACTCCACGCGACGGAAGGGAAGGGCCTGACCTTGGTCCAGACCTGCTGTCCGTCCTGCAGGGCGAATCCCTGCAATCCCTCCTCGTCGGCGACCAGGATGGTCTCATCGTCGAGGATGAACAGATGCGACTGGCACTTGGACGCCTTTATGTCCTGCAAATGGACGCTCCACAGTTCTTTGTCCGCTTCCAGGTCGTAGCTCGACAGCCGGTCGTCGACGATGGTCACCAGGTGGGAGCCCAGCGCGATACGGTAGTCCGCCAGGCCGTCCGCCACCTTCCACACCGTCGCGCCGCTGGCGGCAAGCCGCACATTCATGGCGTAGCAACTGTCCTCGGTGTATTCCAGCGACGCGTACCAAGCCGTGCCGTCGAAAGTGCCGTTGTCCCAGTCGTCGTTGGGCAAGAACCGCATTTGCCTGCCGCTGGGCAAAGTCAACGTGTCCTTGGTGTCCACTTCGGCCGGGCAAGGATCGTAGCTATCGGTGCAGTCTCGCGCATAGCCGGTCAGCACGTCGCCGTGGACGGTCAATCCGCCGGAGATCATCTGGTCGGAAATCTCTCCGCCGTCCGGGTTGAACGCCACGGTCACACATGAATTGAAAGTCGAAATCCACGCCGACTCCACCTGGACGGTCTGCGAGTACGGATCTGACTCCGACGGGTTGCACACAGCCGAAACGCGCGTGTCCCACACTTCGCGGCCGTCTTGGCCGAAGCGGGCGAAATGCGGTTGTGAGGTGAATTCCTCGTCACGGTAAGCGGTATCCGATCCGATGACGACCAAGTCGCCCGAGTACGGCAGGATTTCGGTCGGGTAGTACTCCAGGCGCTGTGAGAGTTCGGTCTGCCCGTCGGCGCGGTAGAGGTTGAGCGTCCCCCAGTACTCCCAGCCCCAGTCGCCTTCACCGGCGAGCTGTGCCACGCAGGCCACGAAGCCGTTGTACAACGCGTCGGCGCACAACTGCTCGCCAGGGGCTTGCCACAACACCGCGCCGGTGGTGTCGACCGCCACCCAGGCGCCCCCATATGCGCCGCCGTCGCCGTACTCGCCGAAACGCAGGAACAGAAAGTCGCCATAGTCTTTGGCTTCCACCAGCGTGATGTCTTCTTCGGAGTAGATGGATTCCAGTGGTACCGAAAAGGTCGTTTGCGCGCCGTCTTTCCAAGCGGGCCCGTCGGCCGGGAATAGCCCGCCGCCAACGGGGTTGCCCCCGGAACTGCCGCCGCCGGTGCGCGGCCCGCCCAGCAAAGTGGGCACGAAGATGATCCCAACGGCAATCAGCGCGATGGCCAGCACGCCGGCCGCGATTGCGATGAACCGCCCGCGTTTCGGCTTCGGCCCTACCGGGTGGGCCGGCTGCGGGGACCCAGGCTGCGCGACGGGGTACGCCGGGGCGCCCGGTGGGGCATAGCCGACCGGTGCCCGTCCGCGCGCCTGGTTGACCGCTTGCGTCACCTGCGGGTCGCCCAAACCGGCCAGCCAGTCCAACAACCCGGGATACGCGGCCGGGTGCCCGGCGACGGCCGCGCGCAGCCCGGGCTGCAGCCGCGCGATGTCGGCCAGGGCGGCAGCGGGGGTATTGGGGTTGGAAACGGCCCATGCCGCGTAGTTGTAGTCGGTGAAGTCCGCCATAGGGTCCCCGTCCAAGAATTTCCTGCTCAATGGTAGCCACAAATCGGGCCGCACTGGCCTGGGCCGCCGTAGCCGCTACGATTGCAGCCATGACTTGCCCGAATTGTGGCGCGCAGATTCCCGCCGTGGCGCGTTTCTGCCCGAAGTGCGGGTTCGCGTTGGCCCAGCCGACGCCGGTCGCGGACGACACGGTGGATTGGAATCCACCCCAAGACGATTGGACCGAGCCCGCCGCCGAAACCATGGTCAGTACCCCGCCGCCCCCGCCCGCTCCCGAAGACACGACCCCCCAGCCGCAATTCCAGACCGGAATATTCCGCGACGAGCCCGCACCACCGCCGCCGCCGGCCCAGGCATCCATGTGGGCTCCGCCCGGAGCCGGCCAGTCGTCGCTGCCGACCACCCAACTGCAGACCACCTGGCCACAGGGATCTCCGCCGCCGCCACCCCCGGCGGCGTCCTACGGGCAACCCGCCGGCTCCCAATCAGAGGCCTACAACGCGGGATATGCGGCCGGCGGATACGCCACCGGGCCCCAGCCCTACGCGCCCGGGCCATACCAGCCGGCGCAGCAGGAGCGGAAGAAGTCCCGGCTGCCGCTGGTCATAGCGATCATCGCCGTGTTCGCGGTCTTGGGCGGCGGGGGCGCTTTCGCGGCCATCACCTTCATGAACTCCCAACAAGCCAGCCCCACGGTGACCGACGAACCGGTGTCCGAGCCGCCACCGGACGTCTCCACCGCCCCCACCGAGCCCACGAGCGCGGCTCCCGAACCCGAGCCGGAACCGCCGACGACGTACCTTTGCTGGAATGACAAAGTGGTGGAATCACTGTCCGACTGCGCCGACTTGACCGCCAAACCGGGTAAGGACAAGAAGCTCTCGGCGCCGTCGGCCGGGCTTTCCTACATCTACCCTTCGCTGGTCACCCAGCTCGAAGAGGGCAGGTGCGCCTGGATCGGCTACCGGGCCACCACCGAGACTTGGGAGTGCACTTTCGACGGCGGGGACGGCCTGATCCGCTACCGCTACTGGGACGACACCGCGGCCGCCGACAAGCACTACGACGAGAAGTTCAGCTCGGACGTGCGGGCGGTCTACGACTTCTCTATCGGCGCCACTGAGGTGGGTACGGCCTGGGAGAACAACTCCAAGAACGACGACAAGCGCTACGAGTTGACGCTGCTGTGGGGCGACTCGCATTACTCGCTGACGGTGGAGGCCACGAACCGCGGCGACTTGGTCAGCTATTTGGACAAAGTCCGCTTCCGCGCACCCGACCAACTCGTTGGCTACCCCGACGTGGCGGGTAACCCAGCCGAAGGGCAGGCTCAACTGGCTGAACGCTGAGTTGTGCGCTGAGCCCTACCAGACGTACGTGCCGGACACGCCGTCGCAGACGACTTCGACTTCGGTGCCCGGAATGCCCAGCACGGCGGTCAAGTCCTCGGACCAATCCCCTTCAGCCGTCCAACTCTCTTGCAGTTCGCCGTCGAACGACAAAGCGCAGGTGTAGCTGTTCGACATGCCGCCCGTCTTCACATGGATGTAGGCGCAGGAGTCGTCGCAGACGTCGCCGAAAGCCCCGTCGTAGGCCGCGCCCCGGGAGACGGCCACGCGAGGAGCGAGCGGATCGGAATCCGGAGCCTCCCGGTCCCCGGTGGCCGGTTCCGCCGTGTCGGCAGGCGAGGCGGTGTCTTGCTCGTCCTCGCCTGGTTCCACGCCGAGCGCGTCGGGGATCTCCTCCAGCGCGGGCACGTAGAGCAGGTAGCAGTTGCGGACTCCGCCATGGCCCTGCCAGGCCGCGTTCTGCCAATCCCCGAAACAAGACAGCACCGAGTTATCAGACGCCGCCAGCACCTCCAGCCCCCTGTTGGGCGCTGCCGGCACCGCGTACCACTTGTTCGAAGGCACATGGTAGAAGTTGCCCATCGACTCCAGGTAGTCGCCGACCACCAACGGGGCCCGGTTGTAGGGCCACTCGTCTTCGTAGCTCATGCCGCCCCATGCGGTCGCGTAGCCGTCTGCGACAGGAAGCGGGCCGACAATGGCGCGCAACGATTCCTGGATTGGGTCATAGATCCAAGTGTTCAAAGAGGAAGACAGCGCGGACGTATAGTAGCCATACTGCTCAGCCAGATACACCGCCGAATCGTAGGAAACCGGCGGGCGGTCGCCGTACTCCGTGACCGGGGACCTGGCCGACGCGATACGGGTGTCGAGATCAAGCAGCCAGGCGTCTGCCTCCCCTTGACTCTGCTGATTTCGCCCGGCGCTCGCATCACTGGAGGAATCCCAGGTTCCATAACCCTCCCGGACCAAGTAGACAAGATTGTCCGCGACGTATGCCGCGTATAGAGCTGTCGCACTGAAATACGTCTGGCCCGAAACCTGGAATACCCCGCTGTAGGTGTCAGTTTCAAGATATGCGGTGGCCAGGCAACCCGACTGTTCCAGGCACCCACCGGCCCCCGTGGCGCGGATGGCGTCCTCACCAGCCCGCAGCGCCAACATCCCCCCAGGCACGGAAACCAGCCTCTCGGCGGAAATCGGATCAGTCTTGGCTGACCACTCGCCGGTGGCCGTGTTGTACGCCATCAAGTGCTGGCCAGCGGTATCCACCTCGTCTGGATCCACCACTGAACGCACGTCTGCGGCTCCAAGCACCCAAATGGTTTCGCCAACCACGGCGGTTTCCGTGCCGGAAACCGAGTAGGGCGCGTCCGCGATCTGTTCCCACTTGTCAGCCACCGGGTCATAGCTGGCGCCGTCGGACGTCCAGTCGCCGCTTTGCGGAAAGATGCTCCGGCACATGGCCTCCATCGCACTCGGCTGGCTGCCGCAGGGCAGGACGCCGCCGAGGATGTAGAACTTCCCGTCCACCCAGGCCGTCGCGGAGCCATAGCGGCCGCTGAGCGGAATGGGGGCGGTTTTCGTCCACGTGCCGTCACCCAGCGGTTCGGGAACACCGCGCAGGTCCGCGCCGAGCGGCAGGTTGGGCACGATCAAGGTCACAGCGACCACGACAGATGCGGCCGCGGCCAAACCGCCCACCGCCCAGCGCTGCCAGCCGCCGCGCTTGGTGGGCGGCTCCAACTCCAAGGGCTCGATCCGGGTGGATTCGGCCTGCGCGGTCAGGTAGTCGTGGAAGGCGCGCTCGGCGCGCGCGTCGGGAGAGTCAGTCATCATGGGCTCCTTGGGTCAGCTTGGCCCGCAACGCCGCCAGCGCCCGCGCCACCAGCGTGCGCGCGTTGGACTTGCTGCATCGGCATACCTCGGCGATGTCGGCATAGTCGGCCCCCTCATAGCAGCGCATCACTATGGCCACCCGCTGTTTGAGGGGCAATCCCTCGAACAGGCGCGCGGCTTCGTCCCGGTCCAGGACCGCTTGGAACTGATCGGGAGCCGGCTTGTCGGCCCACTCGGCTTCCACCGAAACGGCCTCTCTTCCGAACTTGCGCCACCTGGAGATATGGGAGTTGACGATGCTTCGCTTCAGATACGCCGTGGGATCGCCCCACGACACCACCGAATTCCAACGCGGATAGGCGCCCAACAAGGCCTCCTGCACCGCGTCCTGGGCATCCTCCAGATCGCCGGTGACGAGAAAGGCGAAGCGCTGCAACGCGACAGAACGCGTGGCGACATACTCGTCAAAAGATATGCCGCGCGCCTTTTCCTTCGCCATGGTCAGCGTTCCCTCATAACTCGTCACGCCCTCTAACACGCGAGTATCCCCGATTCTGTCGCATTCCGCCCAGCGGGTGGAGAAAACGGCGAGGTGGCAACACGCTCGAACAAATGTTTGAATCTTTGCGCCTGGAGCCGTACCGTTAAACCATGGCGACAATCAAGAAGCAGACGCAGCCGCGGCCCGGCCACCCTTCCAAAGCCACGTTGGCCGCCTCGCTCGGGGTGCGGCAATCCGCGATCACCAGTGAAGCCGAAGACGAAGACGGCCTCAGCTACCGGCAGCGCGCCATCCTGCTCGGCATCAAGGACATGCTGGACACGCGCGGCTATCCGCCCAGCATCCGCGAAATCGCCCAATTCGGCGGCCTGGCTTCCCCGTCGTCCGCCGCCTACCAGCTCAAGCTGCTGGAGAAGAAAGGCTTCATCAAGCGCAATCCCCACCAGCCCCGGGCCATGGTGGTACACCTGCCGGCGTCCATGCGCGACGACCGCGAACTCGAGCTTCCGGGGGCCAGCGGGGCGCTCGCGGTCCCGGTCGTGGGCCGTATCGCCGCGGGCGGGCCGATCCTGGCCGAGGAGCATGTCGAAGATGTTTTCGCGCTGCCGAAGCAAATCGTCGGCGACGGCACGCTGTTCATGCTGGAAGTCCGCGGCGACTCCATGAAGGACGCCGCCATTTGCGACGGCGACTATGTGGTCATCCGCCAGCAGCGCGACGCCAACAACGGCGAGATCGTCGCCGCGCTGCTCGGCGAGGAGGCCACCGTCAAGACGCTCAAGAAGACACCGGGCCAAGTGTGGCTGCTGCCGCAGAATCCCGACTACGACCCGATAGACGGCAACGAGTCGTCTATCTTGGGCAAGGTCGTCGCCGTCTTGCGGCGCATCTGACGTCGAACCCGCTAGCGTGTGGGTATGTCGAAATTCAAGTCCTTCCTCCTCGGATTCATCCTGGCAACCTTGGGCATCGCCGTCGTGGCCTATTTCGGGTTCGTGCCAGGGCTGCGGCTGGACGTGGCGCTCCCCTCGTTTTCGGGTAGCAGCATCGAGCCAGCGCCGGATTCGGCGGACTTCGACCAAGGCGTCGCGTTGGCCGACGAAGATGGCGCGCTGCGCTTCACCGAGCGTTTCACCATCACCGGTTCCTTCCAGAAGCTGGAGACTTGGGGCGTCGCCTACGCCGGCGGCGAGCAGAATGGGCGCGCCTTCGAGCACAGTTTCGACTACGGCGCGCCGCTGCAGCACAGTTGGCCGTTCCAACCCTCGCGCCAGGTCTTGAATCTGGCCTGGAAGACCGGCGCCAAACCACAGGCCATTCTGCAACTCGGCGACGTTGACTCCGGCCCGCTGCGGGGGACGATCCAAGACTTGAACCTGCCGCTCACCTCGGACAGCACCTGCCAGGAAACCGTCCTTGCCCCGACCACGTTCGAATTGGGCGTGGACCGACCGCTGCTGTGGCTGGCTTGCAACCAGGGCGACACCCTGCCTGCCATAGACAGCGACCTCGTCATCGCCGACCCGGCCAAGGCCTTCGAGGGCATCGGTTACGCGATGGTGGTGTGGGTGAAACTCAGCTGAGCAGCGTGTACATCCAGTAGCCGTAGCCGCAGATCGCGACGGCCGCCACCGTGAACACGAGGACCGCCAGCCAGCGCGCGCGCTTCTTCTGGCGGGTGCCGGGGACATCGCGCGGGCTCCACTCCCCTATCCCCGGACGCACGCGCGGCGGAGCGCCCTCGTTGAGGTTCAGATTCGAGTTGAGCCCTTCCACGGCAACGATCCTAGCTGTCCTTGGCAACTTCCATGGCCGCCGCGGCTCCGTCGCGCAGCAGCGTCTCGAAACCGGCGGCGTCGAGGATGGGCCGTTTCAGCGCCACGGCCTTGTCGTACTTGGAGCCGGCGTTCTCCCCCACGACTACGAAGTCCGTCTTCGCTGAGACCGATCCGGCGGCCTTCCCGCCACGCGAAGTGATGGCGTCGGACGCCTGGTCGCGGGTGTAGCCGGGCAGCGAGCCCGTCACCACGACGGTCAGCCCGGCCAGCGTCTGCGGGATTTCCGCGCCGCCATCGCCGGGTTCAGCTGTGTCCGCCATCGCCCCGGCGGCCTGCCACTTGGCCACGATCTCGTTGTGCCAGTCCACCTTGAACCACTCGATGATCGACTCGGCCAAGGTGGGGCCGATCCCTTCGACCCCGGAAAGCTCCTCGAAGCTGGCCGCGCGCAGCGCCGCGATAGACCCGAACGCGCGGGCGACGTCCGGCGCGGTGCCTTTGCCGATGTGCCGAATCGAGAGCGCAGTCAGGAAGCGGGCGAATGGTTTCGCCTTCGCGGCCTGGATGTTCGCGATCAGAGCCACGCCGGTCTTGGTGAGGTTGCCTTTGTTGGCACCCGACGAGGCCACAAACTCGGGCACCCGCAGCAGATCCGCCTCGGTGAGGTCGAACAGGTCGCCTTCGTCGCCGAGGACTCCTGCCGCAAGCAGCGCGTCGGCGGTCTTCTCGCCCAGCACTTCGATGTCGAGCGCGGCCCGGGACGCCAGGTAGATCAGGCGTTCGCGCAGCTGTGCCGGGCAGGAGCGCTGATTGGGGCAGCGGATGTCGGCGTCGTCTTCCTTTTCCGGCCGCAGTTCGCTGCCGCAAGCCGGGCACCGCGTGGGCATTTCGAACGCGCGCTCGGTGCCGTCGCGGTCTTCGACTACCGGGCCCACCACTTCGGGGATCACATCGCCGGCCTTGCGGATGATGACGGTGTCTCCGATCAGCACGCCTTTGCGCCGCACCTCGGATTCGTTGTGCAACGTGGCCATGGCCACCACCGATCCGGCCACCTTGACCGGCTGCATCACGGCGTAGGGCGTGACCCGTCCGGTGCGCCCGACTCCGGTCTGGATGTCCAACAACTTGGTGGTGACCTCTTCGGGCGGGTACTTGTAGGCGATCGCCCAGCGCGGCGCGCGCGAAGTCTCGCCGAGGCGGCGCTGCAGCTCGCGGTCGTTGACTTTGATGACCGCCCCGTCGATCTCGTGCTCCAGTTTGTGCCGCAACTCGCCGCCGTAGCTGGAGATGAACTCCCACACTTCGTCGACGCTGTTGACGACCTTGGAGTACGGGCTGACGGGCAAACCGAAGCTGGCGAGCACGTCATAGCCATCGGATTGCCGCGCGAAGCCGATCCCGCCCGTCACCTCGCCCAAGCCGTGGCAGTAGAACGACAGTTTGCGCGAGGCGGTGACGTTCGGATCCTTTTGGCGCAGCGACCCGGCGGCCGCATTGCGCGGATTGGCGAATAGATAGCGCTTCTTGGGCGCCGGGTTGCCCTTGGCCGCGGCCTGGGCAGCCTCGGCGTCGCGCAGCGCGGCCATCTCCACGTTCAGGGCCTCGAAGTCGGCGGTCTTCATGAATACCTCGCCGCGCACCTCGACGATGTCTGGCACGTCGCCGCGCAGTTGCCTTGGAATCGACGCGATCGTGGCCACATTCCCGGTGACGTCCTCCCCGACCCGGCCGTCGCCCCGGGTGGCGGCAGAAACCAGCAAGCCGTGTTCGTAGACCAGGTCGAGGGCCAACCCGTCGATCTTGACCTCACACAGCAGCCCCGAAGCGGTCAGTTCCGCGGCGGAGATTTGCGCCGTGGCCCGAGCCGCCCACGCCTCGAATTCCTCCCGGGAGAAGACGTTGTCGAGCGAGTACATGGGCTCACGATGGGTGACGGGCGCGAAGGTCGCCGCCGCGTAGCCGCCCACATGCTGGGTCGGCGAATCCAAGCTGACCAGTTCCGGATGGCCGTCCTCGATGGCGATCAGTTCGCGCATCAGGGCGTCGAACTCGCCGTCGGAAATGGTGGGCGCGTCCTCGTCGTAGTAGCGCCTGCGGTGCTCGTTGATCAGGGCAGTCAGTTCGGCGTGCCGGGCCGCGGGTGTGCTCACACAAGCAAATCTACCGGTTGGCGGCGGGCGAAGGGGACACCCCTCCGCCCGCCGCGGCCGCTATGTCACCTTCACCTGGTAGACCTGGCTGGCGCCGACTCCGCCGGCACTGCCAATCACGAGCATCGAATACGTGCCCGTCGCCAAGTCGGCGGGCGGGGCCACAGTCAGCTGCGCCCTGATGTCGCTAACCTTGGCGATCTTCCACATGGCCTGCGCCGGCGGGCAGGGCAGCCACGGAACCAGGCCGCAGGAGCGCAGCAAGGCGAACGTGGCCGAGCCGCCAGTGGTATTGGTGGCCAGCACGTCGATCACCCCTGAACTGCCACGTTTCACGCTCGGAATCGATCCTTGCGGGAGGAACGCGAATTCCTTCGCCTCCTTGGCGGTGACTGAGGACTGTTTCACCGTCACCTCGGACCATTCGCCGTTCGAGTAGATCACGATCTTGGCGTCGCAGGCGCCGCCGGTGTTCTTGTCCGCGCGCAGCGTGACCGTCGCGTTTCCGGTGCCGCCGGACTTGTCCAACCACAGCCAAGAGTTGCCCGAGACATAGGCGACCCAGCGCGTGCCGGCTGCGATCTTGAACTCGCTTTGCTGTCCTACCGCGACGACGCTCACCGTCGCCGGCGACGCGGACAACGGCTTGCCGAGTTGGTACACGGTGATCTTGTACGAAACCGAACCCCGCTTGAACGTGACCGTGCCTGTGCGGTTCGCGTTGGAGGTGTTCGCGTCGGCCTTGATCTCGAACCAAGACGCCGGGTACGTGGCGTGCAGCCACGACACGGAAGCGCTGACCGCCCAGTCCCCAGTCTGGTTCGTCGCGAGCGTTCCCCACAACGTGGTTGCACCAGAAGGCACCGTCCACTTTGGCTCGGACCACGCCGTGTCCGCGTTGAATTCCCGGCCGTTGAACTTCATCCGGAAACCGGACGACAGTGGCCTCATCACGGGCACCGCTGCCAGCGGTTGTTCGACGTCAAGGTCGGTTCGCCAGCCGTCGGCCCCGGTGAACGACACCGTGTAGTGGAACTTCCCGGTGTGGTCAGCGTCCACGTTGGCGGGCACCGTCAAGGTCACACTCTCCCCGGAGGATCCGCTCCGCTTGGACAGCGTCACCGGTCCGACAACCGAAGCCGTCCACTTGCCGGATGCCTTCGACGTCACTTTGACCGATGTCGAGCCTCCCACGCCGGGCGCTGTCCACTTGCCGGCCGACAAGCTGATCGTCGCCTTGTTGGGCATCCGCGCCTCCAGCGTGTACGCGGCACCCAGCAGCGACGGAGCCGAGTAGCTCGGAGCCGCTTTGACCCAGTAACGGTTGCCCTGCACCGCGTCGATGCGCAACACGAGGTCGCCATACGTGTAGGCGTTGCTCAAGACCTGGTTCATGTTCACGCCGACCACTTCCGTGAGCCACATGGAGCCGACTGGAGCCGGCGCAGTGATGAACACCTGACCGGTGCTGGGCGCCACGAAGGTGAACCAATCCTCGTCCGACTGGCTGCCGAACATGCCCGTCAGCTTGGGCTGGGAGGACACATTCCACTCATACGCCCCGGCCTTGGAGGAGCCGTAGTCGTCGGCCACGTTCGCTGTGAACGGGCTCAGTTTGGCACCGAACTTCACGCGCACCTGGGCCTTTTCCGCCGTGATCGACTCGACCCGCAGGCTGAACTTGCCGGAAAGCGAAGTGAAGACCTCGCCCGCGCCGAAGACCATACGGTTGCCCACCAAGGTCCGGCCGGGGTTGATGAGAATGGTGTCACACGCGGTGATGTTCGCTGTCGGGTCTTCCTTCTTCTGCACGCGCCGGATGGCTATGCCGCCCGCCGCCGCGTCGTATTGGATCGAATACTCGCGGTCCACGCCGCTCACCTTGTCCAAGACCCGCAAGACCTGGATCTTGGATGAAGAACCCGCTTTGATCTGCTGCGCCGATGGCACCAGGTCATAGACTTTGTCGCCGCTGCTCACCGTGGTTTGGCCTTTGCCTTCCGACACGATCCCCAGGAACGACTTCTGCTGGCTGCTCAACCCGAACCTGGCAACCGACTGATTGGTGTTGCCCATGATTGTCAAGAAGTCGTTGTAGTGGTCGTCCGTCAACGCGCTGCTCTTGACCTGGCAGGTCTTGCCATCGAACGGGCCATCCACCACACCCTCGGGGCAGCGCGCGCCACCGGTGTGGTCCAAGCCGAAGTTGTGGCCCAGTTCGTGGGCGAGAGTCTGCAAGTTCTTGGAGCCGGGCCCGTCGGTGTCCACAGTGACGATGATCGCGTGGCGATCGGTGGCCGACCAGGTCGTGCAGAACGCAGGGTTGGACTCGGCCGGGCGCAGCAGCAGCAAGTGGGTGCGAGCGGGCTGCTTCGCCCAGAAATCGGCGCGATCCTTGTAGCCCATCTTCACCGCCGCCAGGTCGGAGACTTTGCTCAGCGCCTTGCTGCAATAGTCGGCCGTCTGCACCATCGGCACCGACTTGTACGCCGTGTAGCTGAACGTCACCAGGCCGCGCGACTCGCGCTCCCAGAAGTCCACGCCGGCCTTCATGAAGGCCTCGTATTGCTCGGCATTCCAGAACGACTGGCCGTCCGGGGACAGGAACACCACCTTGATGGTGTTCTTCCCCTCGAAGCCGTTCATCCGGCCAGTGCCCTCGTTGGCGTCGTAGTCGGGTTCCACCACGACTTCTTCATCGCCGGAACCGGAGTCGTAGTAGACCACCTCAGCTGGTTCTGGTGTTTCGGATGGCAGCGCCGCGGCGACAGGAAGGCTTCCCACAAGCCCTGAGACCAGCAACGCGACAGTGACCGCGCCCAAAGGCAGCGCGGATTTCAATCGGGACATGACTCTCCTTAAGAGTTCACCGGTGGCTGGCGATCGGGGTAGATGACGCGGCCACCGAACGGAATTCGGGGGTTCCGATCAGGAAACTAACACCTGTGGAAGTCTGCTGCCATGGGGACCAATTCCCATTTACAAGCCGGAAACTGACATGTACGATCGCGTGTTTCATGGTGGGCGGTTAACCCGCCGCGAGTTCCTCTTCCACCTGGGCCGCCGCCTTCCGCAGCGCCGCAAACGCCGCCGCGACATCGCGCTGGGCGAAGCCTGCCAGGCCACACGCCGGAGTCAATGCGAGTTGGTCCGGCGGGGCTACGCCCACCCGTTCCAGGGTCTGCAGGCCGCGCTCGCGCAACTCGTCAACGCCACAGGGCCGATCAAGGCCACCAGTGGGCAACGCCCCCATCCAGAAGCACTTGCCGGCTTCCAAGAGTTCCGCGAGCGCTTCGAAGTCCGGCCCGGCGAGATTGCCCACGTCGAGGCTCACCGCCGCAAAGCCCGCCTGTGTACACAGCGCCGCTATCGGCAGGCCGGGCGCGCAACAGTGGATCGCGGGTGCGGCCGGCGCGGCGGCGGCAGCCACCCACCCCAGAGCGGTGGCGACCTCGGGTAGCTCAATGGCGGTGTGCCGGAACGCGCCGCCAGGTGTCGGGACGGCCCCCGCCAGCACGGCGGGTAAGGCGGGCTCGTCGACTTGAACCAGCAGTTCGCAACCGGGCAGGCGCGCCCGCAGGCCGGCGACGAGTTGCCGCACGCCTTCGGCCACCGCCTGGGCGACATCCCGCCGCGCCCCGGGGTCCGCCAGGACGCGCCGGGTGTGGGCGGCCATCACACACGCGGCCAGCGTCCAAGGGCCGGTGACCTGCGCTTTGAATGGGCCGGTGTAGCCTTGGGCCGCCTCTTCCAGCATGTCCAGATCGTCGCGCAGCGTGGTGCGGGCGCGGCGCAAATCAACGCCGGCCGTGGGCGCCAGACGCCAAACACCCGCCTCGAAGTCGGCGCCGATGCCCGCCACCAACCCCAGGCCCCGCCCGATCATCGCCGCCCAAGGCCCGCGCGCGGGCAACTCCGGCAGGTAGGGGAAGTCCGGCACTTGCTCGAAGGTGCGGCGGATGGCCGTCGCCATGTCCGTGCCCGGCAGCGACCCCAGGCCAGTTACTAACACCCGGCCACCTCGCATTCGGCGATCGTCGCCGAGCCCACGACGACATTGCCCTCATAGCAGACCACCGCCTGGCCCGGGGCGATGCCATAGGCCGGGTGGTCCAGTTCCACGCGCAACTCCCCCGCCCGGTAGCTAAAGACGGCCCCCGCGGGTTCCGAATGCGCCCGCCACTGGGCCAAACCCCGCCAGGTGTCCCGGCGCTCGGCTTCGGTCCAGGTCAGCTTGATGCCGCGCAACGCCCGTACGGCCAGCGCGCTAGCAGGCCCCACGCGCACCACGTTGCGCTCCACATCGACAGCGGTCACATAACGCGGGCGCCCATCGTGCGCGGGCACGGTGAGCCGCAAGCCGTGGCGCTGCCCCACGGTGAACTGGAACGCGCCGGCGTGTTGGCCGACCACCTCGCCTGCGGCATCCACGATGTCGCCAACCTTCGCTCCCAGCCGCTCGCGCAGATATCCAGCCGTGTCCCCGGAGGGGATGAAGCAGATGTCGTGCGAGTCCGGTTTGCGGGCGATGAACAGCCCCCGTTCGGCGGCCTCCGCACGCACGTCCGCCTTGGACCGGACCGGGCCGAGCGGGAACAGCGAATGCGCCAACTGCCGCTGGGTGAGCACACCGAGCACATACGACTGGTCCTTGGCCGCCTCGCTGGAGCGCAACAGCCGCACGTGTTGGCCGGAGCGTTCCAGCAAGGCGTAGTGGCCGGTAGCCACCGCGTCGAAACCGAGTTGCAGCCCGCGCTCCAGAACGGCGGCGAATTTGATCTTCTCGTTGCAGCGCAGGCACGGATTGGGGGTGCGGCCGGCGGCGTACTCGGCTAAGAAGTCGGCCACCACGTCGCGGTCGAACTCGGCGGCCAAGTCCCATACGTAGAACGGAATGCCCAGCACGTCCGCCGCCCGGCGGGCGTCATGCGAATCTTCCAGCGAACAACAACCCCGCGCGCCGCTGCGGTATGTCTCGGGATTCTTCGACAAGGCCAAATGCACGCCCGTAACCTCATGGCCCTGCTCCACCAAGCGCGCGGCGGCGACGGCGGAGTCCACCCCGCCGGACAGCGCCGCCAGCACCTTCATGCCCGCCCTCCGCGGTACACCCGCAGCACCCGTTCCAGGGCCGCCAAGGCCAGCTCCACCTCGTCAGCGGTGGTCTGCCAGCCGAAAGAGAACCGCAAGCTGGCCGCCGCGTCGGCTTCGGAACGGCCCATCGCCAGCAACACCGGGCTGGGCCGCGAAATGCCCGCCGTGCAAGCTGTTCCCGCCGAGCAAGACACCCCCTCGCGGTCCAGCAGCAACAGCAGATCGGCGGCGCGGGCGCCTGGGAAGGTCAAGTTCACGATGGCCGGCGAACACGGCTCAGAACAGTTGACCTCTACTTGAGGGGCAAACCCGCGCACACCCGCCACCACTCGGTCATGCAAGCCCCGCAACCGGCTGTTTTCGCTTGCCAGCTCTTGGTTGAGGGTTTGGGCGGCGGCGGCGAACCCGGCGGCTAGAGCCACGGGTACAGTCCCGGGCCGGCGCCTGTTTTCCTGCTCCCCGCCGAACGCCTGCGGGCACAGTTCCAACCCCCGTCGCACCACGAGCGCGCCGATCCCCACCGGGCCGCCGATCTTATGGGCGGTGATCGTCATGGCGTCCAGCCCCAGGCCGGCGAAGTCCAGCGGCAGATGCCCCAGGGCTTGCACCGCGTCGGTATGGAACAGCGCGCCGGCCCCGTGGGCGGCGGCGGCCAATTCAGGAATGTCCTGGACCACTCCGGTCTCCGAGTTGGCCCACTGCACCGAAACCAGCGCGCCGGCGAGCGGCGCCCCAGGCAGTCCGACGCGCCCATCGCCTCCTACCCGGAGTACTTCTACGCCCGGGATGTTTGCGATCGACGGATGCTCCACCGCCGACACCAAGCGGCGTTCGGCCGCGATACCGCGCAGCGCCAGGTTGTTGGCTTCAGTCCCCCCGGAAGTGAAGACGATCTCGCCTGAACTGGCTCCCACTACCGCTGACAGTGCTTCCCGGGCGTCCTCCAGGAGGGCGCGCGCGGCCCGCCCATGCGCGTGCGCCGAGTTGGGATTCCCGGCCAACTCCCAGGCAGCCCGCATCGCCGCGCGGGCCTGCGGCCGCAGCGGGGCGCTGGCGGCGCTGTCTAGGTAAATCACCCTTGTCCTTGGATCCGAGCCGATATCATCGTCGAACAGTCTAGATGGGGAAGGTACAGCGATGGATGAGCTGTCGTCGACACCGCTCGGCGCGCGGTGTGACGGTACGGGGACGGATTTCAGCATCTGGGCCCCGCGGGCCAGCCGAGTCGAGTTGGCCCTCGTCGACGCGAACCGCGCGCAGACCAACCACGACATGGTCCTTTCCGACGAGGGAATTTGGTCCGCGCGGATCGAAGACGCCATTTCCGGCCAGCTCTACGGCTTCCGCGTCCACGGCCCGTGGGATCCGGACCAGGGCCAGCGTTTCAACCCCGCGAAACTGCTCCTGGATCCGTACGCGCGCGCCATCACCGGCGGCGTCGACTATTCCGGCCCGATCTTCGACCACACGGCGGAGTCGAACTTCCAACCCGACGCGGCCGACTCCTTCGCGGCGGTGCCCCTCAGCGTCGTCGTCGGCGAGTCGCCCGCCCCGGCCAAAATGGCCAAGCCGATACCCCTGGCGGACATGGTCATCTACGAAACGCATGTGCGCGGTTACACCCGCCAGCACCCGGCCGTCCCCGAGCACCTGCGCGGCACATACGCCGGGCTGGCCTACCCGGCCGTCATCGAGCATTTGCAAACCATCGGCGTCAACGCGGTGGAACTGCTGCCGGTACACCATTTCATCTCGGAGCCGTTCGTGATTGGCCGCGGCCTGGTCAACTACTGGGGCTACAACACGCTCGGCTTCTTCGCACCGCATGGACCCTACTCGTCATCCGGGACGACCGGCGAGCAGGTCACGGAATTCAAAGCCATGGTTTCGGCCCTGCACGAGGCCGGCATCGCGGTCATTCTCGATGTCGTCTACAACCACACCGGTGAGGGCGGCCACGAGGGCCCCACGCTGAGCTTCCGCGGGATTGACCACGGCGCCTATTACCGACTCACTTTCGACCAGCGCAACGACTACGACGTCACGGGCTGCGGCAACGCAGTCGATTCCGCGCACCCGGCAGCGCTGCGGCTCATCATGGACTCGCTGCGCTATTGGGTGCAAGAGATGGGCGTGGACGGCTTCCGCTTCGACCTCGCGACCACGTTGGTGCGCGACCAGCGCCACTACGTCGACCAGAACCACCGTTTCAAGCAACTGGTGGCGGCCGATCCGGTGCTGCGCGACATCGTGATGATCGCCGAGCCGTGGGATGTCGGCCCGTACGGCTATCAGGTGGGCGCTTGGGGCCCGGGCTGGTCGGAATGGAACGGCCCCTACCGCGACTACGTGCGGGATTTCTGGCGCGGCGCTACCCGCGGAGTGCAGGAGTTGGCCACCCGGCTGACCGGTTCGGCCGACATCTACGATCACGACGGGCGCCTGGCGACCACCTCGGTGAATTTCATCACCGCCCACGACGGCTTCACGCTGCGCGACCTGGTCACGTACGACCTGAAACACAACGAGGCCAACGCCGAGCGCAACCGCGACGGGGCCAATGACAACCGGTCCTGGAACCACGGCTATGAAGGCGAGACGGCCGATCCGGATGTGATCGCCTCCCGCTTGCGCACCGCGCGCAACATGATGGCCACGGTGCTGCTTTCCACCGGCGTGCCCATGATCACCGCCGGGGACGAATTGGGCCGCACCCAGGGCGGCAACAACAACGCCTACTGCCAAGATTCGCCGGTGAGCTGGGTCAACTGGTTCGACGTGTCCGACTGGTCGTCCCTGACGGAACTGACCCGCGTGCTGTTGAAACTGCGCGCCGCGCACCCGGTCTTCCGCGCCGCCAAGTTCCGCGTGAACGACGAAGTGCGCGACCGCGCCGGACGGGGCCTGGGACGTACCCAGACCGCGTGGTTCAACGAGTTCGGCACGCCCATGATCGACGAGCAGTGGCACGATCAGGGACGTTCGACCCTGGCGCTGTACCTGTCCGACTTGAACGAGGCCTTCCTGATCGTGGTCCACTCCGGCTGGCAGCCCATCGAATTCGCCCTGCCCGGCATTACCTGGGGATCGGAATACCGGGTACTCGCCCACACCGGCAACGCCGCCGAACTCCCCATGGAGCCGCTCTTCCCGGGCGCGGAGTTCAACCTCCCGGCACGCACCGTAGCCGTGCTGCAGGCCACCGTGGCGTGTGACGCCACCCAAGTGCCCGCTCTCCCCGAGTCGGAGGACCCAGCCACCACCACTTCGCGGTAGCGTTTTCCCGTGACCACTCCTGACACGCCACGCAAACGGCCCCCTGCCGCGGCAAAGCGGGCCACGTCCCAGAAAGCCACCGGGGCCAAGCGGGCCGCCAAGGCCCCGGCAGCATCGCCCGCACCGGCAGCACCGGTCCACCCGGGATCGCTGGGCCGCATCCCGGTGATCGACGTGTCCCCCGTCATTGAGGGCGGCGCCTATCCGGCAAAGGCCGTAGTGGGCGAGTTGTTCCCAGTGCGGGCAACCGTATTCCGCGAGGGCCACGACGCCGTAAACGCCTCGGTGATCCTGACCGACCCCGCCGGCGAAGAAACCCGCGTGGACATGCGACCCATAGAACCCGCCGGCCTCGACCCCTGGCTGGCGCACGTCCGCCTGGACAAGCCGGGCCCATGGACTTTCCGCATCGAAGGCTGGTCGGATCCGTGGCGGACCTGGCTGCACACCGCCGAGGCGAAGCTGGAAGCCGGCGTGGACATCGAGTTGGTCTGCGCCGAGGGGAAAGCCCTGCTCGAACGCACCGCCGCCGCCACACCGGATCCGGTCGAAGCTTCGGTGTTGCGCGCGACAGCCCAACTGCTCATCCCACAGCGGCCCGCCGAAGAACTCCTGGAAGTCGTGCACCAAGAAGGCCTGCACCGCGCCATGGAAGCCTACGGCCCGCGCGAACTCGTCTCCCCCACCCGCGAGTTTCCCGTGTACGCGGATCGGCCCAAAGCGCTGTTCTCGGCGTGGTACGAATTCTTCCCGCGCTCTGTCGGCGCCCAGTACGAACCGAAGACCAAGCAGTGGACCTCCGGCACGTTCGACACTTGCCACTGGCTGCTGGAGTTGGTCGCGTCCATGGGTTTCGATGTCGTCTATCTGCCGCCGATCCACCCCATCGGCAAGGCTTTCCGCAAAGGCCGCAACAACACGCTGCACGCCGGGCCGAACGATCCGGGCTCGCCTTGGGCCATCGGCTCGCCGCAGGGCGGCCACGACGCGATACACCCCGACTTGGGGGACTTCGACGCCTTCGACCGCTTCGTGGCCAAAGCCAACGAGTTGGGCATGGAAGTGGCCCTGGACTTGGCCCTGCAGTGCTCGCCGGACCATCCCTGGGCCACCGCCCATCCACAATGGTTCTCCAAGCGCGTTGACGGATCCATCGCCTATGCGGAGAACCCGCCCAAGAAGTACCAGGACATCTACCCGCTGAACTTCGACAACGACCCGGCGGGCATCTACGCGGAGGTCCTGAGCATCGTGAAGCTGTGGATTTCACATGGGGTGCGCATCTTCCGCGTCGACAACCCGCACACAAAACCCGTCCGTTTCTGGGCGTGGCTGCTGAGCGAGGTGCGCAAGACCGATCCCGACGTGCTGTTCTTGGCCGAGGCGTTCACGAAGCCGGCCATGATGGGGGCCCTGGGCAAGGTGGGCTTCCACCAGTCGTACACCTATTTCACCTGGCGCAACGAGAAATGGGAACTGGAGCAATACCTCGGCGAGTTGGCCGGCGGCACGGATGCCTACTACCGGCCCAATTTCTTTGTGAACACGCCCGACATCAACCCGTTCTTCCTGCAATCGGGCAACCCGGCCGCGTTCGCCATCCGCGCGATCCTGGCCGCGACGCTCAGCCCGTCCTGGGGCGTCTACTCCGGCTTCGAACTTTTCGAACACGAACCGCTGAAGCTGGGCGGCGAGGAGTACCTGCACTCGGAAAAGTACGAGTACCGCCCGCGCTCCTACAACCAACCGAACCTGTGCGAGCTGCTGGGCAAACTCAACCGCATCCGCCGCGCGCACCCCGCCCTGCAGCAACTGCGCGACATCCACTTCCACCACGTGCCGCACGACCGGATCATCGCCTATTCGAAGCGCGATGACGACGACACCGTGCTGGTCGTGTGCTCCCTCGATCCCGACACGACGCCGGAATCCGAGGTCTACCTGGACCTGGGGGCGCTGGGGGTCGAGCCCGGCAGTTCGGTGGTCGTGCGCGACGAGTTGACCGAAAACACTTTCACTTGGGGAGAACGCAATTTCGTCCGTTTGCCGCCCGCCGCGCCCGCCCACATCCTGCATGTGGGCCGGTGAATCCGAAATCTGCTGAAATCTCCCACCAACTCGCCAATTTCAAGACATGATGAGACCAGACGAAGGAGTTGCGATGACTTACGACCTGTCCGGCGGCCTCACAGGCTGGGATCTGGAAGGCTTCCACAACGGCGGCGACACCGAATGCTGGCGGCGCTTGGGCGCCCACGAGGTCACGATCCTGGACGACGAGCGCGGCGAGATCCACGGCACGCGTTTCGCGGTGTGGGCCCCCAATGCCCGCGAAGTGCGCGTCAACGGGGACTTCAACTGGTGGACGGGCGACCCCATGCACCTGGTGCCCGGCTCGGGAGTCTGGGCGCTGTTCGTCGAGGGCATCGGCACCGGCACGCTCTACAAATACAACATCCTCGGCGCTGACGGGCAATGGCATGAGAAGGTCGACCCGGTCGGTTTCTTCTGCGAGCAGGCCCCCGCCAACTCCTCGATCGTCTACACCAGCAAGTACGAGTGGGCTGACGCGGCGTGGCTGGAAAAACGCGCCAACACGCAGCCGCACCGCTCCCCGCTGTCCATCTACGAGGTGCATCTGGGGTCTTGGCGTCGCGGCAAGACGTATCTGGAGTTGGCCGACGAGTTGGTCGAATACGTGCAGTGGCAGGGCTACACACACGTCGAGTTGATGCCGGTCAGCGAGCATCCGTTCGAACCCAGCTGGGGCTACCAGGTGACCGGGTATTTCGCCCCGGAATCCCGCTTGGGCCGCCCCGACGAGTTCCGCTACTTGGTGGACAAACTCCACCAGGCCGGCATCGGCGTCATCCTGGACTGGGTGCCGGGCCACTTCCCCAAGGACGACTGGGCGCTGGGCCGCTTCGACGGCACCGCCTTGTACGAGCACGCCGACCCGCGCCAAGGGGAACACAAGGATTGGGGCACCTACATTTTCAACTACGGCCGTAACGAGGTGAAGTCCTTCTTGGTCTCCAACGCGCTGTACTGGTGCCAGGAATTCCACATCGACGGTCTGCGCGTGGACGCCGTCGCGTCCATGCTGTACCTGGACTACTCCCGCAAGGACGGCGAATGGGTCCCCAACAAGTACGGCGGCCGCGAAAACCTGGAGGCCATCGATTTCTTGCGCTACGTCAACCGCCACCTGTATGAGCGTGTGCCCGGCGTCATGATGATCGCCGAGGAATCCACCGCTTTCGGCGGTGTCACCGCTCCGGTCGACGCGGGCGGGTTGGGTTTCGGTTTCAAATGGAACATGGGCTGGATGAACGACTCCCTGCGCTACCTCGCCTTGGAGCCGATCTACCGGCAGTACCACCACAACGAGATGACGTTCGCCATGGTCTACGCCTACTCGGAGAATTTCATCCTGCCGATTTCGCACGACGAGGTGGTGCACGGCAAGGGTTCGATGATCAACAAGGTCCCACAAGACGCTTGGCGGCAGTTTGCCACGCTGCGCGCGTTCTATTCGTTCATGTGGGCTTTCCCCGGCAAGCAACTGCTGTTCATGGGGTGCGAGTTCGGCCAACGTCCGGAGTTCAACGAAGAAGTGTCCCTGGAATGGTGGGTCACCGACCTGTGGGGCCACCACGGCCTGCAGCAGCTCATCAAAGACCTCAACGAGCTGTACCGTGCGCATCCGGCCTTGTGGGAGCTGGATTCGGATCCGGCCGGGTTCCGCTGGATCAATGCCGACGACTCCGGCGGCAACACCTACTCCTGGGTGCGTTCCGACTCGGAGGGCCACCAGATCGCCGCCGTGGTGAATTTCAGTTCCGAGCCGTGGACGAGTTATCCCATCGGTTTGCCGAAGGCGGGCGCCTGGAAGGAGATCTTCAACTCCGATTCGGGCCTGTACGACGGCACGGACACCTACGGCAACTTGGGGCAGATCATCGCTGAGCCTGAGCCGTGGGGTGGTTTCCCGGCCCACGCCACCATCGTGGTCCCGCCGCTCGGCGCGGTGTTCTTCGAACCCGTGGACTAATGGCCTAGCGGGCTGCCCGCGGCGGAGTGTGCAGTATCCAGTACCCCAGCCACACGCACCCCGTCCACGCCAACGCGCCCATGGCCATGGCCGCCGCGCCGAGGGTGGCCAGCGCGGTGATGCCGCTGATCGCCAAAGGGGCCACTAGGTGTCCGCCGTCGCCCATGAGCCGCCAGCCCGACAGGAATTGCGCCCGGCCCACTTCGGGAGACTGGTCCGACCCGAGCGTCATGACGATGCCCGCGCCCACCCCGTTGCCCAGGCCCAACAGCACGGCAACGGCTACCACCGCGGGCACATCGCTGGTGAAGGCCAGGGCGATCAATCCGGCTCCGAGCACGACCAGGGACGGGACTGCGACCCACACCCGCCCAAAGCGGTCCATGATCGATCCGCCGAGGAAGAACAGCGACATGTCCACCGCCATGGACACCGCGTAGACCAGCGAGGTGGCCGAGGCGTCCAGGCCGATCGATTCGCACCACAGCGGCAGTATGGCCTGCCGGGCCGAACGCGTCGTGGAGATCACCATGATTCCGGTCCCCAAGGTGGCGAACACGCGTCGATGCTCCCAAAGCACGTGCCACAGTCTGGCCGCGTCCGGGTCGCGCGGGGCCGCAGACGGGCGATCGCTGGGCAATTCGGGCAGTAGCGCCGTCGCACCCGCGGCTGCCAGCGACATTACGGCGGCGAAGCCGTAGGCAGCCGACAAGTTCGCAACCGCCACCACAAATGCCCCCGCCAGCGGACCGAGGAATTGCCCCACCCGGAACACCCCGCCCAAAGTGGACAACGCCCGCGCGCGGTATGCGAACGGGATGGCCTCGGTGAGGTAGCTCTGCCGCGCCAGCCCGAACACCGCCCCGGAAAGCCCGAAGGCGAACACGGCCAGGCCCAGCAGCCAAAGCTCTCGCGCCTGGAACGCGAGGAACAAGAACACCGCGTCCCACAAGCATGCCGCGCACATCGCCCAACGCTCACCGAGTTTCGTCGCCAGCCAGCTCGCCGGCAGGTCGCCGCAAAGCTGCCCGATCGCGGTCAGCCCGATCACGAGCGCCGAAACCTCGACGCTGGCTCCCAGGTCCAAAGCGGACAGCGCGATGAGCGGTGTCGCCGCGCCAAAGCCAATCGACGACAGCATCACCGGCCCGTACGCCGACACGGCCAACCGCCCCCAAGCGATGGGGGGATCTTCATCGTCGGGACTGGCCATCGCCGCAGACTTTACGCCTCACCGGGATCTCTAACGAATTCCGGACCGCGACGGTGAGCGTGAACATAAGACCACCGCCCACGCCCACTCTCGGGAAAATGCGCGTAGCCGAACATGTATTCCGAATAGTGAGAACCCGTCTCACGATATGACCCATCCGATTTTGCATCACAACTTGATAACGACAAGGCTGGCCATATGGGAACAATCGCCGCGCTCACTTGCGAGGTGTGATCGTGTCTGCCCCCGCCTTGGTCCTCGTGAGTGGCACTGGCCATGACCCCCGGGTCGCGCAGGTGGTGCATTCGCTGCGGACAGGAGTGGCGGCGCTGCGGCCGACCATGGAGGTTCACGCCGCTTTCCACGGAAATCCCCCCACTTGCGTCCAAGTCATCGACCACTTGGCGGCCCAGGGTGACAAGGAAATCGTCTTCGTGCCGCTGGAGTTGAACTCCGCGATTCAGATCCCCGCCGCGTTGGACAATGTGCTGCGCCGCAGCCGCTCCCAATACCCCGACCTGCGATGTACCGCCGCCCGGCCGGTCGGCCCGGAAGTCTCGCTGTTGAATGTGCTCGACACCCGCCTGCGCGCCGCGCTCAGCCACGCCCGCTGCCTGGAGTTGGACGGGCTCGTGCTCTCCAGCCCCGCCAGCGGCGACGTTCGCGGCAGTTCCCTACTGGCCCGGCGGGCCCGCCAGTGGGCCACCCACCACCGCCTTCCCTGCGTCACCGCCGTCACCGACGAGTCCGGGCCTTCCGTGGCGCAGGCAATCCTCAATCTGCGTTCCCAGGGCCGCCGCCACATCGCGGTCGGCTCCTTCTTCCTCGCCCCCGACGAGGACTATCTGGCCCAAGCCGAGCAGGCCTACCACTATGGAGCGGTGTCGGTCTCAGAACCCATCGGCGCCGCCCGCGAGGTGGTGGACGTCATCCTGGCGCGCTACGCCTTCGCCGCCATGGAGTTGCTCGACTTCGATTTCGGCGAACCCGACGCCGCGGCCGACGCCGACGAGATGATCGCCGTAACGGCCTGACTCACATGCCGCGCAGCCGCTCCAACTCGGCCGATACGTCATAGGTGGCCTTCGGCCATTCCAGGTTCAAGGATGCCAGGGCCTCGCGCAGCAGTTCGGCCACCGCCCAATTCCGATACCACTTGCGGTCAGACGGGACGATGTGCCAGGGGGCGGCTGCGGTATTGCACAGCGTCAGCGCCGCCTCGTAGGCCTCCTGGTATGCCGGCCACTTGGCCCGCGTGTCCAAGTCCGACGGGTTGTATTTCCAGTGTTTGGTGCGGTCCAACAACCGAGCCTCCAGGCGTTTTGCCTGCTCATCTTGGGAAACGTGCAGCATGCACTTGATGATCTTGGTGCCGGCGGCGGCCAACTCGGCCTCGAATTCGTTGATCTCCGCGTAGCGTTGGCTCCACACGTCTTCGCCGACCAGCGAATCCACGCGCACCACCAGGACATCCTCGTATTGGGAGCGGTCGAAGATCCCAATGATGCCGCGCTCCGGCAGCGCTTTGCGCACCCGCCACAGGTAGTGGTGTTTGCGCTCCTCGGCGCTGGGCGTCTTGAAGGCGTGGATTTTCACCCCTTGCGGGTCCACCAAGCCGATGGCGTGGCGGATAACACCCCCCTTCCCGGCGGTATCGAGCCCTTGCAGGATGAGCAGCACGTTCGGCGCCTCGGCGTCGAACTTCGAATTGGCGTAGAGCCGCTCTTGCAGGTCGGAGAGTTCCGGGACGAGGGCCGCCGTAAGCGCGGGGGCATCTTGTTTTCCCTTCCCGGGATAGCCCGGCGTGGCCGCCGAGTCGTGGTCCGCCAGGCGCACCGGGCCGTCGGGTACGCGCAGCAGTTTGTCCAAGGGCTTCGTGGAGTGGTGCTTCTTCTTAGCCATGCGCCCCAGTCTCCCAGATATGACGGCGTGCCTGCCACCGTTCTGCGGCCCGAGCAGGTTAGCCTCGTGTCGTGAGAGCACGTATGGAGCGGGCACCTCGGCTCTTTGACTCTGTGGTCGCCGCCATAAAGGCGCAGACGTGGCGCGCGGAGCTGACGATCGAGGAAATCCCGGCCCCGGCCAAAATCGCGCCGTTTGCGGTGGCGATCGCGGCCGACTTGTCCGTTGGCGACGACGATTTGGGCAACGGGCAGTTGGTCTTGCTCTACGACCCGGCGGGCAACGACTCCTGGGAGGGCGAGTTCCGCTGCGTCACGTATTCCCACGCGGATGTCGACCCGGAGATGGTCGCCGACCCGTTGCTGGTCGATGTCGGCTGGTCTTGGCTGCTCGACGCGCTGGACCGCAACAACGCCCGCTATGTGGCCCCCAGCGGCACCGTCACCGCGGTTTCCTCCAAGAGCTTCGGCGCTATAGCGGAGCAGCCGCAGCGCTCGCAGGTGGAGTTGCGAGCCTCCTGGACGCCGCTGGTGGAGTTCGGCCCCGACATCGTCCCGCATCTACAAGCTTGGTCCGAGTTGCTCTGCCTCACGGCGGGGTTGCCGCCGCTGCCAGAAGGGGTGGTGCCGATCCAGCGCCGCCCGGGAACGTGGAACCGGTGACGGCAGAACTCCCCACCACCTTGTTGACGGCGCCTTCTGCTGGCGTCCCCGGTGTCACGCGCACCGTGGCGCAACTGGCCGCCGCCACCGAGCGCCTGCTGGCGGCCTCCGGGCCGCTCGCCATCGACACGGAACGGGCACACGGATTCCGCTACGCCCCGAAGGCCTATCTGATCCAGTTGCGCCGCGGTCCCGGGCAGGCGGTGTTGCTGGATCCAATCGCATTCGAGCCGGACGCCAAGAGCCGCGCCGACTTTTCCGAGTTGGCCGCCGGCCTGTCCCAAACCCAGTGGATAATCCACGCCGCCGCCCAGGACATGCCGGCGCTGGCCGAGGTGCAGCTGCTGCCGAAACGCCTTTTCGACACCGAACTGGCCGGCAGGCTGCTGAACTACCCGCTGGTGAACCTCAACGCCATGACCGAGTCGTTGTTGGGGGTTTCACTGCTGAAGGAGCATTCCGCGGCCGACTGGTCCACACGGCCACTGCCGCCCGAGTGGCTCAACTACGCGGCCTTGGACGTGGAACTGCTGGCGGACCTACGCGACTGCCTGCGGGCGGAATTGGAAGGGGCCGGAAAGCTGGACTGGGCTGAACAAGAGTTTGCCCACCTGGTCAAACACGGCGCCGATCCCCCGTCCAAACGCCCCGATCCGTGGCGGCGCACCTCCGGACTGCACAACGTGCGCACACCCCGCGGGATGGCCGTGGTGCGCTCGCTCTGGGAAGCCCGCGAACAGCTTGCCGCCGCCACCGACATCGCCCCCGGGCGGATTCTGCGCGACGCCGCCATCACCGACATGGCCATGCGCTTCGACGACGGCTCGCCGGCGATCAACGCCAACTTGCTGCGCTCGATGGGGTACTTCCGCAAGACCGCGGCACGGCAATACGAAGCGGTGTGGCTGGCCGCACTCCGGGAGGCGGCGGCGCTGAGCCCAAAGGAATTGCCGCCCCGGGCGTCGAAACCCACCGGCATTCCGCACCCACGCAACTGGGAGCGGCGTTCACCGGCCTCGTACGACCGTTGGCAGCGTGTCCGCCCGGCCGTGGTCGCCAAGGCGGAAGAAGTCCAGGTACCGGTCGAGAATCTGCTGTCTCCCGATGCGATGCGCAACGTCTTGTGGGAGGCGCCGGCGGCAATCGACGCGTCTGGTTTGGACGCCTTGTTGGCCGGCCAGCAAGTGCGTCAATGGCAGCGCGAGCTGATCGTGCCGGTCATGCTGGCCGCGTGGTGACCGGGCTTCCCAGGAGCACACGCGCGTAGCAGTTGAGCGTCTGCTCGGCGATGGCGTCGGCACTGAGCCCGACGGACTCCAAGACTTGGCCGCGACCGCCCTGCGCGAGGAATTCGTCCGGCAACCCGAAGCAGCGGAGCTGCGTGGCCACCTGGTCCGCGTCCAACCGGGCGGCCAGCTTTGATCCCAGACCGCCCGCGAGCAGATTGTCCTCGATGGAAACCACCAAGTCATGTTCGGTGGCCAACTCAGACAACGCCGCGGGGCAAGGCAGCGCCCACACCGGATCCACCACGGTCACTCTTACGCCGCTGGCACGCAGCAAATCGGCCGTCTGGACGGCCAACCCCAACACCCCATAACCCACGATCAGCACCTGCGCATGCTCGTCCTGACTCAACACGTCGACGCCGCCGACTTGCCGCTCGGCTGGCAGGGCGGGCGGCAGCGGCCCCTTGGGGAAGCGGATGAGCGTGGGATGGTCATCCACCGCCACCGCAGCCCGCAGGGCTTCCCGCAGCCGTTGCTCGTCGCGCGGCGCGGCCAAGCTCAGGCCCGGCACCAATCCGAACAGGGATGCATCCCACATGCCGTGGTGGCTCGGCCCGTCGGGCCCGGTGACGCCGGCTCGGTCCAGCACGAACGTGACACCCAGCTTGTGCAGCCCGACATCCATCAGCACCTGGTCGAACGCGCGGTTCAGGAATGTGGCGTAGACGGCGACCACCGGGTGCATCCCGCCGCGCGCAAGCCCGGCGGCCGAGGCGACCGCGTACTGTTCCGCGATGCCGACGTCGAATACCCGGCCGGGGAAGTGCTTGGCGAACGCGCCCAGCCCGGTCGGATTCAACATGGCGGCGGTGATGGCCACCACCGACTCGTCAGAGGCTCCGATGCGGGCCAACTCGTCGCCGAAGGCCTCGCTCCAACCCGGCGCCGTGTCCGGGTCGAGCGGCTCGCCTGTGGTCTCGTCGATGCGTCCAATCGCGTGGAACCGGTCGTCCTGGTTCTCTTCGGCGAGCGCATAGCCGCGGCCTTTTTCGGTGATGCAGTGCACGATCACAGGCCCCCCGAAGTGCTTTGCCTGCTGCAGCGCCAACTCCCCGGCGGCGACGTCGTGTCCGTTGATCGGGCCCACGTACTTCAGGCCCAAGTCGGAGAACATCCCTTGCGGGGCCAACACGTCTTTCACACCCATTTTCAATCCGTGCAGCAGCCCGTAAACCGGTTGCCCGATCAGCGGCAGCCGGCGCAGCCGTTCTTTGATCCAGCGCAGCCCGCGCTCGTAGCGCTTGTCGGTGCGGATGGCCGCCAACTGCTGTCCCAGGCCGGACAACTGCGTGGCCAGCCCGCCCACGGTCGGCGTGTATGATCGCCCGTTGTCGTTGACCACGATGATCAGCTTGAGATCTTCGTCCGCGGCGATGTTGTTCAGGGCCTCCCAGGCCATGCCGCCGGTCAGCGCCCCATCTCCGATCACAGCCACGACATAGCGGTCCTCACCCCGCAGCCGGAAGGCCTTGGCCAAGCCGGCCGCCCACGACAGCGATGCCGAGGCGTGCGAGTTTTCCAGCCAATCGTGCTCGGACTCGGCCCGGCTCGGGTAGCCGGACAGGCCGCCCCAAGCCCGCAGGCGTTCAAACCCGGCCTGCCGCCCGGTGACGATCTTGTGGACGTAGCTTTGATGCCCGGTGTCGAAGATGATGGCGTCACGCGGGGAGTCGAATACCCGGTGCAGCGCCAAAGTCAGCTCGACCACTCCCAGGTTGGGCCCCAGATGCCCACCGGTCTTGGTCACATGGGTGATCAGAAACGCCCGGATCTCCGCGGCGAGTTCGCTCAATTCCCGCGCATTCAGCCCCTTGAGATCGGCAGGGGTTCGGATCGACTCCAACACAACTGCGAGTGTACCGCCTGGTTGTTGTCCCAAACTCAGGCCCAGCTCAGTACAACAGCAGCAATGCGTAGAACACGGCCGCCAGCAAGGCGCCGAACAACGCAACCTTCTGGCCAGCGGGCCGCGGCCGCACCCAGGCATGGCTTGCCAGCGCGGCGATCGCCGGTGTCACCAGCGCGGCGATCGCGGGGACCAACCAGTCGAGGAACAGCAACGACAGGATGCACACTCCGACCACCGCCGCCGCGGCGGCCACGGTGAACCAGGCGTCGAGCTTCGCCAGTTTGCCCAGACCTGCCACGGCCCCGACCAAGGCCAGCACCCCGACGACCACGCCCAGCACCAGCGGATAGATGCCGCAGTTGGTGGTCTCATCTTGGGTGCCAGGGCACATGGCGCCGTTCAACGCGGTGGACGCGATCACCCCGACGATCAAACCCACCACCGACGCGCCCATCATCACCAGGTAGCCGTAGGCGACGCGCGCGCCGGGCGGGTGTTGGGGCAATTCCGCGCTCATCGAGTTCATACTCCCGCGAGGTTCCGCAGCACGTACTGCATGATGCCGCCGTGGCGGTAGTAGTCGGCCTCACCGGGTGTGTCGATGCGCACGACGGCGTCGAAACTCACGTCGCCCGCCCGCACCGCGACGTGCTTGGGCGTGGCGCCCGCGTTCAACGCGGCAATGCCGGTGATCGAGAAGGTCTCCTGGCCCGTCAAGCCCAGCGATGCGGCGTCTTGCCCCTGCGGGAATTGCAGCGGCAACACGCCCATGCCGATCAGGTTGGAGCGGTGTATCCGTTCATAGCTCTCCGCGATCACCGCTTTCACGCCCAGCAGCGCCGTCCCCTTGGCCGCCCAGTCCCGCGACGAACCCGAGCCGTATTCCTTGCCGGCCAGGATCACCAGGGGCACGCCGGCCGCCGCGTAGCTGCGCGCCGCGTCATAGACCGTCGTTACAGGGGCGCCGGGGCTGGCGAAGTCTCTCGTGAAACCGCCCTCGGTGCCCGGAGCCAACTGGTTGCGCAGGCGGATATTCGCGAACGTGCCGCGGATCATCACCTCGTGGTTGCCGCGCCGCGAGCCGTAGGAGTTGAAGTCGGCCCGGGCGACGCCGTGTTCGGCCAGGTACAGGCCGGCCGGGGAATCTGCCTTGATGGCTCCGGCCGGTGAAATGTGGTCGGTGGTGACCGAGTCGCCCAACTTCAGCAGCACGCGCGCACCGCTGATGTCGCCGACCGGCGCGGGCCGCACCGGCATACCGTCGAAATAGGGCGCCTTGCGGACATAGGTCGAATCCGCGTCCCACGCGAACACCTCGCCGGTCGGCGTGGGCAGCGACTGCCAGCGCTGATCCCCGGCGAACACGTCCGCATACCGGGTGGCGAACATCTCGGCCGTGATGGCGGAACTGATCACCTGGTCCACTTCCGCCTGGCTGGGCCAGATGTCCTTCAAGTACACGTCGCGGCCGTCCGGCGTCTGCCCGATGGGCTCGGCAGTGATGTCGATATCCATCCGGCCCGCGATGGCGTAGGCGACCACCAGCGGCGGGCTGGCGAGGTAGTTCATCTTGACGTCCGGGTTGATGCGGCCCTCGAAGTTGCGGTTGCCGGACAGCACCGCGGCCACCGCCAAGTCGTTCTCGTTGACCGCCGCGGAAACCTCCGGCAGCAGCGGGCCCGAGTTGCCGATGCAGGTCGTGCACCCATAGCCGACCAAGTTGAAGCCGAGCGCGTCCAAGTACTTGGACAATCCCGCCTTGGCGTAGTAGTCGGTGACCACCTTCGAGCCGGGCGCCAGCGTCGCCTTGACCCACGGCTTGCGTGTCAGGCCCAACAGCACGGCCTTCTTTGCCAGCAATCCCGCCGCGATCATCACGGATGGATTCGAGGTGTTCGTACAAGACGTGATCGCCGCGATCACCACCGCACCGTCGGAAAGCTGGAAGGACGCGCCGTCTGCGAGCGTCACGGCGGCGGGCCCGGACCCGGAGGTGTACGCGGCCACGTCGGAAGCGAAAGCCCCGGCGGCGTCGGCGAGCGCGATGCGGTCCTGCGGGCGTTTGGGGCCAGCGATCGACGGCACGACCGTGCCCAAGTCCAGTTCGAGGTATTCCGAGTATCTCGGTTCCACCGCCGGGTTGTGCCACAGCCCTTGAGCCTTCGCGTAGGCCTCCACCAGGGCCAACTGGCCCGGAGTCCGCCCGGTGAGGCGCAGATAGTCGATGGTCGACTCGTCGATCGGGAAGACCGCCACGGTGGAGCCATATTCGGGGCTCATGTTGCCGATCGTGGCGCGGTTCGCGAGCGGCACCGCCGCGACTCCGGGGCCATAGAACTCCACGAACTTGCCGACGACTTTGTGCTCGCGCAGCATTTCGGTGATCGTCAGCACCAAGTCGGTGGCGGTGGCACCCTCGGGCAGGCGGCCGCTGAGTTTGAACCCGACGACGCGCGGGATCAGCATCGACACCGGCTGGCCGAGCATGGCTGCCTCGGCTTCGATGCCGCCCACACCCCAGCCCACGACGCCCAGGCCGTTGACCATCGTGGTGTGCGAATCCGTGCCCACGCAGGTGTCCGGGTAGGCCTGCAGGACGCCGCCGGAGGCCCGCTCGAAAACGACGCGGGCCAGGCGTTCGATATTGACCTGGTGCACGATCCCCGTCCCGGGCGGCACCACGGCGAAGTCGTCGAAAGCCGTCTGACCCCAGCGCAGGAACTGGTAGCGCTCCTGGTTGCGCTGATACTCCAGCTCGACGTTGCGCTCGAACGCGTCGCTGGTGCCGAAAACGTCGGCTATGACCGAGTGGTCGATGACCATTTCAGCCGGAGAGAGCGGATTGACCTTGCCCGGGTCCCCACCCAACGCCGAGATCGCCTCGCGCATGGTGGCCAGATCCACCACACAGGGCACACCGGTGAAATCCTGCATGACCACGCGCGCCGGCGTGAACTGGATTTCCCGGTCAGGCTCAGCTGAGGGATCCCAGGCCCCCAGCGCGGCGATGTCATCGTGGGTGATGTTCGCGCCGTCTTCGTTGCGCAGCAGGTTCTCCAGCAGGACGCGCAGGCTGTATGGCAGCGTCGCGGATCCCTCCACCGCCGCAATCCGGTATATCTCGTAGCGCCGACCCGCAACTTCCAATGTGGCGGCCGCGCCAAAGCTGTTCACAGCCATGTTCCCTCCTGATGTTCGCCATCAGCAGGTTACCGAATGTCAGGCCACGCCGACGGATTTCTGCTCGCTGATGCGCCGCTTCGCCCATTCGACGCGAGTTTCATAATCGGCTAGGGCAACATACACTATGGGGCAATCTTGCGGCCCGGTCACGCCATATTGGCAGACAGCGCAGTACTCCTTCGGCCGCAGGGGGCACCTGGCCTTGGTCTTCGGGCGAACCCGTGTCGTCTTTAGTTCCTGCACAAGAAATACTCTATGCCGGATTGCCGACAATCCCAACGCGGAAACGGTTCATCTCACCTGCTAGGAGTGCGCAGTAATGCGCATACTTTTGCCCGCATGACCGCATTTGGGCGGCCGCGGGCGCATATGCCCTGATGTGATGTAGATTTTCTTGGAGTAGTACGTAGCGGAGGCATGAGTGCACATCGTCATCATGGGTTGCGGGCGGGTTGGCTCGTCCCTGGCCCGCGGTTTGGAACGGCGCGGGCACACCGTCGCGGTTATCGACATCAACCAGGATTCGTTCCGCAGACTGGGCCCGGATTTCCAGGGCAAGACGGTCAAGGGCGTCGGATTCGACCAGGACATCTTGCGGCGCGCCGGCATCGAAAAGGCCGACGGATTCGCCGCGGTGTCTTCGGGCGACAACTCCAACATCCTCGCCGCGCGGGTGGTCCGCGAGACTTTCGAAGTGGACAACGTGGTGGCCCGGATTTACGACCAGGGCCGCGCCGAGGTGTACGAGCGGCTCGGCATCCCGTCGGTGGCCACCGTCCGATGGGCGGCCGACCAGATCATGCGGCGCCTGCTCCCGTCCGGTTCCGAGCCGCAGTGGAAGGATCCGTCGGGCAATGTCCGCCTGATCGAGGTGCAAGTCGATCCCAACTGGGTGGGCACCAAGCTGGTCACAATGCAGCGCAAGGCGCACTGCATCATTCCTTTCCTGGTACGTTTCGGCGCCGGCGCGGTGCCGGACGCGGAGACCGTCTTCCAGGACGGCGATCTGCTCTACGCGGCGGTCGCCAACGAGCAAGTGCCCGAAGTCGAGTCGGTTTTCGGCAATCCCCCGGCGGATCACTGATAGGAGGGCCATGCGCATCGTTATCGCTGGAGCAGGCAACGTCGGGCGTTCCATCGCCAAAGAGTTGACGGGCAACGGGCACCAAGTGCTGCTGATCGACCGCGATCCGACCGCCATCAAGACCGACGCCGTGCCGGAGGCAGAGTGGCTGCTGGCCGACGCCTGCGAGTTGTTGTCGCTTGAGGAGGCGGGCATGGACTCATGCGACGTGTCCATCGCGGCGACGGGCGACGACAAAGCCAACCTGGTCCATTCGCTGCTCGCCAAGACGGAATTCGGCGTGCCGCGCACGGTGGCCCGGGTGAACCACCCTTCCAACGAATGGATGTTCGACGACTTGTGGGGAGTGGACGTCATGGTCTCCACTCCGCGGCTGATGGGGGCGTTGGTTGAGGAAGCCGTCACCGTCGGCGACCTGGTGCGCCTCTTCAGCTTCCAGGGCGGCCACGCCAACCTGGTGGAGATGCGCCTGCCGGAGACGTCGCCGCGCGTAGGACAGCAGGTGGGCCAGTTGGAGTTGCCTGGTGACGTGGTCCTGGTCGCCATCATCCGCGGCGGCGTCGCGCAACCTCCCGAGCCGGAGTCGACGCTGGTGGCGGAAGACGAACTGCTGTTCGTGTGCGATCCCGCCTACGAGCCGGAGCTGGGCCAATACTTGGCTCCGCGCGTGCAGCCGGCTGCGAACTAGTTCACCAACAGTTCGTATCTGGGGTTGTAAAGGCAGCGCTTCCCGTTCACTATGGCGAGCCGCCCCTCCACTTTGAGTTCGCGCCCCTTGGAGATCCCGGGGATTTCCTTGCGCCCCATCCAGATCAGGGTCATTTCACCGGTGTCGTCGCGGAATTCAGCTTCCAGCCACGGAGCGCCGTGCCGCGGTTTCATCTCCATCTCGCCGACGACGCCGCGCAGCCGCACGACGGCCCGGCCTTTGGCCTCGGAGATCGCCACAACTGGCTTGATGTCACCTTCGGGAGCAGCCAAGTCCTCGGCCTCGGCCGACGCGGCCGCCCCCCAGCGCTTGAGCGCCCGCCAGAGCGGGTTATCCTTTGCCATCTAACGTACCTCCAGGGATGGTGAGTGGAATCCTATCCCCTGGCGCCATCGGCTTCTCGCCGCGACGCACCACCAGGTTGCGGAAGAACCCTTCGAACACGGCCACCGTCGGGTCGTCGTCCGGACCGAGGGCGGCTTGCCCCATCAGGGTGCCCTGCAGCGTCCAGCGCGGGCCGTCCACCAGCCAGATCCGCGACACGTGTACCAGGCCCTTCTTCTTGTTGCCTTCCACCGGCACTTCGCGGTGCAGTTCTGTCCCGAAAGGCCCGTCGGCGACTTCGACGGTGCCATCGGCGGACTCGGCTTCCGCGGTCAGGTCCAGCCGGCGGGTCGCGGCATGGCCGCGTTTGGCGGCTGCCGCGAACAGCGCCACCTCCAGGGCTGATTTCTGCCACACGGCCGCCACCGCCTCGGCCTTGCCGGTCTGCTTGTTGACGCGCAGTTGCAACTCCAGTCCGTCGAACCCGGTGACGATCAGCGCGCCCAGATCTATGCGCTCGGCGTCGCCCAAGTCCACCTCGTCGATGTCGAACGGGCCGTCGGCGCGCCAATCGGAGTGTTCCTCCTCGTAGTCGTCCAGCAGGTCGTCGGCGAGGTCTTCCGATTCTTCGGCTTCCTCGGCCGCCTGCAGCGCCTCGTCGTAGGCTTCGTCCGGATCGAAGTCGGCGCCGTCGGCGTAGGGCTCCGCGGCGTCGTCCGCGCCCTCAGCCGAATCGCCGGCTACGTCGTCTGCGCCGCGCTTGCGGCCAAAACCAAAGATCATCCTTGTTCCTCCAAGTCCAGACTAGCCACTCCGCCTGTGGAACCATACCCGCCCGGGCCACGTTGTGAGCCGCCGAGGTCTGCCACGACGTCGAAGTCGGCCTGCGCGACACGCTGCAACAGCAGCTGCGCGATGTAGTCGCCGCGCTTGAGGACTATCGGCGTGGCCGAGTCGGTGTTCAGCAGGCACACCTTGACCTCGCCGCGATAGCCGGCGTCGATGGTGCCGGGCGCGTTGACGATGGTCAGGCCGGCGCGCGCCGCCAAACCTGAGCGGGGATGGACCAAGCCCACCCAGCCGGCCGGTATCGCCACGGCGATGCCAGTGCCCACCAGCACGCGTTCCCCGGGGCCGATGACAATGTCGGCGGCCAGCGGAAGATCGGCTCCCGCGTCGGTGTCATGCGCGTAGCGCGGCAGCGGAACGCCGGGATCGAGCCGCAACAGCGGCACACGGATCCGTTCTGACGTCACCTGCCCGATCCTAGCGGGGGCCGTCGGCCAGGCAAGTGTTTCCCGATAGGATTGGACACGTGAATCTCGTGATCAAAATCCTCACCGGCGCGCTGGCGGCGGCCCTGGCCGGAGCAATGACGAAAGCGGCCAGCGGCAGCTGGCGCAAAGTCACGGGCGCGGAGCCGCCCGCGGCGGACGATCCGGAGGCTTCCACCCGGCAAGCTGTGCTGTGGGCCGCGATAAGCGGGCTGACGGTCGCGATCGCGCAAGTGCTCGCCACCCGCGTCAGCGTGCGGGCCAAGAAGGCGCTGGGCTAGCTCTTCAGCCCGCGCAGTCCACGCAATAGGACTGGCCGTTCCGGATCTTGGCGATCTGGCTGCGGTGTTTCACGAGGAAGCAGGATCCGCAGGTGAACTCGTCGGCCTGCTTGGGCAGCACCCGGACGGTCAATTCTTCATGCGACAGGTCGGCTCCGGGCAACTCGAAGGATTCGGCGGCCTCCACCTCGTCTTCATCGACTTTGCCGGAGTTCTTGTCGTTCCGCCGGTTCTTGAGTTCCTCAATACTGTCTTCGCTCTCCTCGTCCGTCTTACGCGGAGCGTCGTAGTCAGTGGCCATGCTCACCCCAATCCATGTAACCGCCATTCGCCGCAGCCGCGGCTGCCTGCGATTGTCAACCTGCAAGCCGCTTTATACCATACGGGTCCAAACGGGTAGCTAAGAGTATCCGTTCTCGCTGAAGATTTCACCTCAAATCGCCCTGTGATGTCGCGGGCTGCGGGCTCGGCTTGGTAGGTTACTTGGCAGATTGGAATGAAGATGGCCGATTCCTTGGAGATTCACATGGAGAGCGCGCTCAGCCCGCGGGAGATCCAGGCGCGGATTCGCGCCGGGGAGGCCGTCGCCGACGTCGCCAAAGCCGCGGGCGTGCCGCTGGAGAACATTGAGCCGTTCGCGGTGCCGGTGCTCGCCGAGCGTGACTACATCGCGAGCCAAGCCCGCGCGCAGCATGTCCGCCGCGGCTCCGAGACGATCGCGCACCGCAGCCTCGAAGAGGTCGTCGCCGACCGGCTATCCAGCCGCGGCATCGATCCGAAGGCGCTGTCCTGGGATGCCTGGCAGACCGCCCGGCGCAAATGGTCGGTCAAGGTCTCTTACGAGTCTGGCAAGGCGCATCGCGAGGCGATTTTCGCCTACGACCAGGACGGCCGCTTCTCAGTCCCCGACAACGAGGACGCCCGCTGGCTGCTCGGCTTGCATTCCGCTTCACACGGCCCGCAGCCGGGCCGGCGCCGCCCCGACGAGAACACCGTCGAGTTGAACCCGGAGTTGGATCTGGTCCGCGTCGTGCAAGAAACCGACGACTATCTCGACGAGGCGGCGTACGACGCCTATACCGAGGGCGAATTGGTCGAGGATCCCAACGGCGTGTTCGCGTACGATACCAACGCCAAGTCGGACATGGACGTGCTCTACGACATTCTGTCCGGGCTGGATGAGGATTCCGTGCGTATCTACACCGGCCTGGTCGCCGAGCAAAACCCGGCTGGAGTCCAGCCGCTCGCCGAGCCGGCGCAACCCGCCTTGGACGAGGCCGCCGCTCCAGAGGCGCCCGATCCGCTGCCCGCTCCGAAGCCCAAGCGCAAGCGCGCCAAAGTGCCCAGTTGGGATGAGATCGTCTTCGGATCACCCCGGCAGAACCAGTAGCGGCACTTCCCGCTCCGCGTCGGTGACCGAGCCGTGCATTCCCACCAAGAAGTGCTCTTTCGGGAATGCCTTGGTCATGATCGCCCAATCGTCGAGCGCGGCCGCCAGCACGTCCCCGAACCGGTCGGCGTTGCGCGGCTCGACAGTCCCGAACCACCGCTCAGCCATCGCCTGCTCGCGCGTCACCACCAGCGCGCGCTCGCCCAGCACTTCGCGCCAGCGCGCCGCCACGGCTTCCGGCTCGGACGTGTAGACCTGCCGGAAACGGGCCTCTCCGCCCAGCAACACCACCTGTTCGGCAAGTTCTGGATGGTCTTCGAAGTTGATGTGATGCGACTTGGGGACGTTGACCATGCCGTGGTCCCCGGTGACCACCAGGACGGTCTGGGGCGGCAAGTCCCGCCGCAACAGCCGCACCAACTCGGCGATGCGGATCACTCCCGCGATCCATTGGGCCGACCCGACGCCGTGGGCGTGCCCGGCATGGTCTGGCTCGCGGTCGTACACATAGGTGAACGAACGTTGTGAGACGGCCGCGGCGGCCAGCGCGGCGATGCGCGCGGGTGCCGCTTCGTCCGGCAACCCCCAGAACTCTCCCCCGCGCAGCGCGGCGGTCGTCAGCCCGGACTTCTCGAAACTGGCGGGCATCACCTTGGCCACATGCACCCCGGCGGCGGCCATGCGTTCCAGATATGTCAGTTGCGGCTGCACGTCCACCCCGCTGAGCCGCCGCGGCCAGCGCAGCACGGGTAGCAGTTCGCCGTTGAAGCGGAAGGAGTACCCGGCGACGCCGTGCCGGCCCGGGGCCAGGCCGGTGCCGAGGCTTGTCAGGGACGTCGCGGTGGTGCTCGGCAAGCCGACCCGCAGTTTCGGACCGCGCAGGATGTCGGCGACCGGATATTGTTCGAGTTGGTTCCAGCCCAGCCCGTCGGCGACCAGCAGCACATAGCTGGGAGCGTCCGGCAAGCCCAACGTGTCTTCGCCGGGCATCCCGAGGTGGGCGCCGATTGAGACCAGCAGGTCCGGCAGGCTCACCTGGCGGCCACCTGCAACTGGGTGCCGAATTCGATCAACTGCGCCACTTTCTCGGCCCCATCCGCGGCCACGGACATGCGCACCAGCAAGTCGTCGGTCGCCAACGCCCCGGAGTAGCCGTGGTCGGCCTCGCACTCCGGATCTCCGCAGCCGGCGGGCTCCAGTTCGATGCGGCGCATGGTGCCCCAGCCGATCGACATCCAGGCCTCGGCGGGCACGTCGCCGAGGGTGTATTCCTCTGGGTCGGAAGCCAATTCGCTGACGGCGACGGCGCACACCTGCCGCAACGCCACCGATTCGACGGTCGTTATCGCATGCGGCGCTTCGCCGGGCAACGCGCCTTCATCAGTGTGCGTGAGGATGAGCCTGGTCGGCGTCAGCACCATCACCGAAAGGTGCCGCCCTACCGCCTCGTGGTTGAAGGTGGCCTCATGGTGCACCAGGTGCCCGACGACTTCCTCCCCGCCGATCGCCCGGGCGATCGAGGCCATCACAAACTCCGGGAAGTACCCACACTCGACGATCTCTTCCCGCAACTGGGCGGGCAACACTGGCTTGCTCACCGGTCCATCCTATTCCGGAATCTCCGCGCCCGGTGCGGCCGACAACCAACCACCACGCGTTAGTCTTAGGCGTTATGAGCACCCGTCCGTTTCTGGCCGCGCGCGTCGAGGAGGTTTTCGACCGCCGCATCGAGCAGTTGCTCCGCGGCATCGGTTGGCGGGAGAAGGTCATTTGCTACACCGGCTACGGCACGCCGGATTCGATCCGGATCCTGGGCCGGGTGGTGCTCATCCCGGGCCGCGCCTCGACCGGTTTGGCCAAAGACGTGGGCGAGTTCGTCAAGCGGCGCGGTTTCCGGAACTTCTATGTGGTCGGCTGTGTGCGCATCCCGTTCAACATCACAGTCGGCGACCGGGAATACCGCGGCGTGACAGACCGCGGCGGCTACATCGACTTCCGCATCCGCGACCACGGCCTCCAGCCGGGCTGGCGCCAGGTCATGGTCAACTCGCGCGGCTCGAAGCTGGTGCCCGCGCAGGTGCATGTGGCCGCCGAGGATCAGAATTTCGGCATCGTTTCCGACATCGACGACACGATCATCTCGACCATGCTCCCCCGCCTGCTGATCGCAGGTTGGAACTCCTTCATCCGCGACGAGTCCGCCCGGCAAGCCCCGCCCGGGATGGCCCGGCTGTACCAGCGGCTGCTGTCCGAACATCCCGGCGCCCCGATCGTCTACATTTCGACCGGCGCGTGGAACACCCACCCGTTCCTCAGCCGCTTCCTGGCGCGGCACGGCTTCCCGCCCGGGCCGATGCTGCTGACGGACTGGGGGCCGACCAACACCGGCTGGTTCCGCTCCGGCCACGCCCACAAGGCCGATTCGCTGTACCAGTTGACCAAGGACTACCCCAATATCTCCTGGGTGCTGGTCGGAGACGACGGCCAACACGACTTGGAGATCTACTCGACTTTCGCGGCGGTGGCGCCCGACTATGTGCGGGCCGTCGCCATCCGCCAGCTTTCCCCAGCCGAACAGGTCCTCGCCCACGGGACGTTCACATCGCTGGACGAGCACGTCGTCATCCCCGATGTCGTCCCGACAGTGCAGGCGGCGGACGGGCGGGGCCTGTGGGCGGGCCTCAAAGACGCGCTGCGGGACCATAGAAGCCTGCACATGTGAGGAGTGGAATGGCTGCCAAGACCGACGACGATTTTGAGGAACGGATCCTCGACATTGACGTCTCCGCCGAAATGGAGTCTTCCTATTTGGAGTACGCCTATTCGGTCATCTATTCGCGGGCGCTGCCAGATGCCCGCGACGGCCTGAAACCGGTGCAACGCCGGATTCTCTACACCGCCGCCCAGATGGGCTTGCGGCCCGACACCGCCCACGTGAAGTGCGCCCGCGTCGTGGGCCAGGTCATGGGCCAATTGCACCCGCACGGCGACGCGGCCATCTACGACGCGCTGGTGCGCTTGGGCCAACCTTGGGCGCTGCGGCTGCCGGTCATCGACGGCCACGGCAACTTCGGCTCGCTGGACTCGTCCGCCGCGGCGATGCGCTACACGGAATGCCGCATGGCCAAGGCGGCCGTCGCGATGACCGCCGGGCTGGACCAGGACACCGTCGATTTCCGGCCGAATTACGACGGAAAAGACTCCGAACCGGTCGTCTTGCCGGCCGCTTTTCCCAATTTGCTGGTCAACGGCACCACAGGCATCGCGGTGGGCATGGCCACGAACATCCCGCCGCACAACCTGATCGAAGTGGTGCAGGGCCTCAAACACTTGATCGCGCACCCGGACGCCAGCGCCGAAGACTTGATGCGGTACATTCCCGGCCCGGACTTGCCCACCGGCGGCAAGATCGTCGGCTTGGACGGCATCAAGGAGGCCTACGAGACTGGCCGGGGCACGTTCCGCATGCGCGCGAACGCCCGCATCGAGCAGGTTTCGCCCCGGCGCAAGGGCATCGTGATCACCGAGCTGCCGTACATGATCGGGCCGGAGAAAATCATGGAGCAGCTCAAAGCGCTGCACCAGGCCAAGAAGATCTCCGGTATCTCTGACGTCAAGGATTTGACGGACCTCGCCAACGGCACCCGGCTCGTCATCGAGGTGAAGAACGGCATCAACGCCGAGGCGCTGCTGGAGCAGCTCTACAAAGTGACGAAGCTGGAGGACTCGTTCGGCATCAACGCGGTCGCGCTGGTCGACGGGCAGCCCACCACGATGCCGCTCAAGCAGATGCTGGAGGTCTACCTGTCGCACCGGCTGGAGGTCACCAGGCGGCGTTCGGCCTATCTGCTCGGCAAGGCCAGCGACCGGCTGCACCTGGTGGACGGCCTGCTGATCGCCATTGTCGACATCGACGACGTGATCGCCATCATCCGCACCTCGGACGACGTGCCCACGGCCCGGCTGCGCATGATGGAGGCTTTCGAGTTGACCGAGACGCAAGCCAACTACATCCTCGACATGCAGTTGCGGCGCCTGACGAAGTTCTCCCGCATCGAGTTGGAAGCGGAGAAGGAGAAGCTCCTGGAGACCATCGCCGGATATGAGGCGATCCTGAGTTCGGACGCCCGTTTGCGCGAAGTGGTCTGCGAGGAATTGGACGAGGTGGCCCGGGCGCATGGCACGCCGCGGCGGACCGTGCTCCTGGCTTCGGCCGGAGTGGCCGTCACGGCGGTCGCCCAGACGCCATTGGAGATCCCAGACGATCCGTGCTGGGTGCTGCTCAGCTCGGCTGGGTTGCTGGCCCGCACCGACAGCGCCGATCCACTGCCGAGTTCCGGGCCCCGGGCGGTGCACGACGTCCTGGTTTCGGCCGTCCGCGTGACCGCCCGCGGCGAGTATGGCGCGCTGACGTCGGCGGGCAGGGTGATCCGGGCGTCGGTGCTCGATTTGCCCAGCGTCCCGATCACCGCGCAGGCCGTCAACCTGGCGGGTGGCTCGTTGGCTTCCGAGCTTATCGAGTTGGAGTCCGGGGAGCGGATCGTCGGCCTCACCACGCTGCGCGACGACACTTTCGGCTGGGCCTTCGGCACCCGGAACGGCGTCGTGAAACGCACCAATCCGGAGATCATCGGCAAGAACGCCTGGGATTTGATCCGCCTCGGCGACGGCGACGAGGTGGTCGGCGCGGTTGAGTTGCAGCACGATTTGGACGAGTTCGTGTTTATCACCTCAGACGCGCAACTGCTGCACTTCCCGGTCGCGTCCGTGCGCCCGCAGGGCCGCTCTGGCGGTGGCATGGCCGGCATCAAGCTCGCGGCGGGGGCACGCGTCGTCTTCTTCGGGGTCACCGCGGCCAATGACGCGGTCGTTGTGACCAACGCCGGTTCGTCAAGCGCCCTGCCCGGCACTGACGCCGGAACGGTCAAGGTGACCGCCTTCGACCTGTATCCCGGCAAGGGCCGCGCCACCGGCGGTGTGCGCTGCCAGCGTTTCCTTAAGGGCGAGGACACCTTGCTGCTCGCCTGGGCGGGCCCTGAGCCGGCGGTGGCGGCCGCGTCGTCCGGTTCCCCGGTCGACCTGCCGGCCAAGGATCCGCGGCGTGACGCGTCCGGTGCCCCAGGCTCGCAGCCGATTGCCGCGATTGGCACTAGATACCACTCCTGAACCTCGCCCCAGGGCTGATTGGAGCACCTGCCCCGGCGGCCAGAACACTGGTCTCGGGCCGCTACGCCTACTCAGCAAGCGGCGGCCGTTTCCTAGTTTGGGTTGAGTCCACCCCAACCAAACAAGGGAGATAACAATGAAACGCAATTTGCTGCGCGCCGTGGCCACCGTCGCGGCCCTGGCCGTCCTGCCCGTCGCCGGCGCCATGCCCGCACAGGCGAAAGTGCCCGACCCGGTCCGCCACATCCGGGTTACGACGGCCAAACCCGTGGCCAAAGCCAAGTCCAAGCCCACGTCCAAGGCGTTCACCAAGACGCCGCGGCCGAAGGTGACGGGTAAGGCGACCGAGGGCCAGGAATTGAAGGCCACTGTGTCCGGCTGGTCGCCGAAACCGGGCAAAGTCCGGTACCAGTGGTTCCGTTCGGGCAAGTCGAAGTCCGTCGGTTCCGGAGCCACCTACAAGCTGACCAAGGCGGATGTCGGCCACCGTCTCACCGTGCACGCCACGGCTACCAAGTCCGGCTACCGCGCCAAGACACGTTATTCGCTGCCGACGGCCAAGGTCGGGCACAAGTAGCGGCTGTTTGGGGCGGCCCACCGGGCCGCCCCACCCAAACGCGATAATCTGGGCTGCGTGAGTGAAGACCTGGTTGCGGAACGGGCCCGGCTGGTAGCCCGCATCGCTGAAATCGACGCCATCTTGGGCACTCGGCCCTCTTCTCCTGCGCCGGCCGCGGCCGGGGCGCGCTGGGTCCTGCTGAGTTCGGCCGGGCTGCTCGGCCGTTGGGAGTCTGCAGGCCCACTGCCCGCCAAGGGCGGGCGCACCACCCACGACGTGATCATCTCCGCGGTCAACTGCGACGACGAGTATGGCGTGATCACCAACCTGGGCCGGATCTACCGCATGTCCGCCAGCGCCCTTCCCGAAGTCCCCGTCACCGACCAAGCCCCGAATTTGCAGGGTGCGATCCTGGCGTCCAACGCGGTCGGCCTGGCCCCCTTCGAGCGTGTCATCGCGTTGACGACACTGACGGCCCGCACCTTCGGCTGGGCACTCGGCACCCGCAACGGCGTGGTGAAGCGCACCAACCCGGAGATGCCGCGCGGCCAGGATTCCTGGGAGATCATCCGCCTCGAAGGCGACGACGAAGTGGTAGGCGCTGTCGAGTTGCCGAACGACCACCCACATCTGGTTTTCATCACGAACGACGCGCAACTGTTGCACTATCCCGCGACCGCCGTCCGTCCCCAGGGCCGCGCGGGCGGCGGAATGGTCGGCATCAAACTCGATCCGGTACAAGAAGCCATCTTCTTCGGCGCGGCGAGCGTCGCCGAAGCGGTGGTCGTGACCAATGCGGGCCGCAAGTCGAACTTCAGCTCCGACGCGCCCGGCTCGGTCAAAGTCACCCCTTTGAGTGCCTTCCCGGAAAAAGGCCGCGCCACCGGCGGAGTGCGCGCCCACCGCTTCCTGAAGGGCGAAGACACGCTGTTGCTCGCCTGGGTCGGCAATCCCCCCGCCATCGCAGCCACCAAGACCGGTTCCCCGTCCAACCTGCCACCGGCCGACCCCAAACGCGACGGCGCCGGCGTAAAAGGCACGCTGCGCCTGGCGGCAATAGGGTCTCGCGCCCTGGGATGAGGCTCAGGCGTCGATGCGGTCCGCGTCCAACGTGTAGGCCCCCTCGATCAAGAATTCCTTGCGGGGGGCGACGTCGTTGCCCATCAGCTTCTCGAAGGTGGCTTCGGCCACTTCGGCTTCGTCTATGGTGATGCGGCGCAGGGTGCGGAACCTGGGGTTCATGGTGGTCTCGGCGAGTTGGTCCGCGTCCATTTCGCCCAGGCCTTTGTAGCGCTGCGGTTCCTTGAACGATTGGCCTTTCTTGGTCAACTCGGCCAGTTTGCGCCGGTATTCGGCGTCCGAGTAGGTGTACAGGTATTTCTCCTGGCCCTTCTTCGGGTTGATCAGCTCGAAGCGGTGCAGTGGCGGGACTGCGGTGAACACGCGGCCCGCTTCGATCATGGGCCGCATGTACCGGAAGAACAGCGTGGCCAGCAGGCAGCGGATGTGCGCGCCGTCCGAGTCGGCGTCCGCCATGAAGATTACTTTCGCGTAGCGGGCCTGGTCGATGTCGAAGGAACGTCCCGAGCCCGCCCCGACGACCTGGATGATCGAGGCACACTCGACGTTCTTCAACATGTCGGTCACGGACGCCTTCTGCACGTTCAGGATCTTGCCCCGGATCGGCAGCAGCGCCTGGAATTCGGAATCTCGCGCCAGTTTGGCAGTGCCCAACGCGGAGTTGCCCTCCACGATGAACAGTTCCGTGCGGTCCAGGTCACTGGAGCGGCAGTCCGCGAGTTTCGCCGGCAGTGTGGACGACTCCAGCGCGTTCTTGCGCCGCTGCGCCTCTTTGTGCGCCCGCGCGGTGACCCGGGTCCGGGAAGCGGCGACGACTTTCTCCATCACGGTGCGCGCCATCGCCCGCGTGGCCGCCTTGTTGGAGGTCAGGTAGTCTGTCAGCTCGCCCTCAACGATCTTCGCCACCAAACGCGTCACCGGCGGCGTCCCCAGCACCTCTTTGGTCTGCCCTTCGAACTGCGGCTCGTCCATGCGCACGGTCACCACCGCGGTCAGGCCCTCCAACACGTCCTCTTTCAGCACTTCCTCACCGGACTTGAGGATTCGCGTGCCCTCCAGGGACTTGACGAAAGCCCTGGTCAGGCCGCGTTCAAAGCCCGAAACGTGGGTACCGCCCTTGGGTGTGGCGATGATGTTCACGAAGGAGCGCAACGTAGTGTCGTAGCCCGTTCCCCAGCGCAGTGCGATGTCAACCTCAAGTTCACGTTCAACGTCGGTCGGGGTCATGGCGCCCTTGTCGTCGAGCATCGGGACGGTCTCAGTGAACTGGTCCCGGCCTTTCAAGCGCAGCACGTCCGTCACGGGCGGATCGGGGGCCAGGAAGTCGCAGAACTCGGAGATGCCGCCTTCGTGTTTGAAGGACTCGGCATACGTTTCGGCCGTCCGCTCGTCGCGGACGGAGATTTCCAGCCCCGGCACCAGGAACGACGTCTGCCGGGCCCGGTCAAGCAGGTGTTTGAGCGAGAGTTGGGCGTCTTTGAGGAAGATCTGCCGGTCGGGCCAGTAGCGCACCCGGGTGCCGGTCGTGTTCTTCGAGACCTTGCCGGTCTTGCGCAGCCCAGAGCCGGGGGTGAAGGCCGCATTCGGCCCGTCTGAGTCGAACGCGCCCGGAACGCCGCGCCGAAAACTCATCGCGTGCGTCGCCGAGTAGCGGTCCACTTCGACGTCCAGGCGGGCGCTCAGGGCATTGACGACTGACGCGCCCACGCCGTGCAGGCCGCCGGCGGCGTTGTACGACCCGCCGCCGAACTTCCCGCCCGCATGCAATTTGGTGAACACCACTTCCACGCCTGACAACCCGGTCTTGGGCTCCACGTCCACCGGGATGCCGCGGGCGTGGTCCGAGACGCTGATCGAGCCGTCGGCGGCCAACAGCACCTCGATGTTGCGCCCGAACCCGGCCAGGGCCTCATCCACGGCGTTGTCGATGATCTCCCACAGGCAGTGCATCAATCCGCGGGTATCCGTGGAGCCGATGTACATCGCCGGGCGTTTCCGGACGGCTTCCAAACCTTCCAGCACGAGCAGGTGCCGCGCCTCGTAGTCGTGCCCGACGGCAACCTTCGCAGTGTCCACCAAAGCAGCGTACCGGCGAGTTTCAACCTGGTAAAACATGACGCGCCTGGCGTGTTCGGTTACCAGGGTATGCATACACTGGTGGGGAATAGAACCAGCCTGGGATGTGTTAGTGAAGCAACCGAACGACGGAGTGAAGATGAAGACCGACATTGCCAACACGATGAGCCTGACCGCCGCCGACCGCTGTGACCGCTGCGGGGCCCAGGCCTACGTGCGTGTCGATCTGCCCTCTGGCGGGCAGCTCTTCTTCTGCGCGCACCACTCCAAGGCACATTCCAGCAAGCTGCACCAAGTGGCGCTGCGGATCCACGACGAGACCGACAAACTGCGCTGACCAGCTAGGTCAACGGTGCAGCGGCGCCAGCACTTCCAATGCTTGGCCGTAAGCGGCCCAACACTGCTCCCGCGATTCGGCAAGCCAGCAGCCGGCGTGCGGCACCGCTGTGGTCTGCACGGCGGTGACCTCGGCGAACAGTTGTTTCACCTTGCCGCTGGCCTGCGCGACCTTCACCGTCTGGTCGGAGTCGGAGAAGATATATGCCACCGGGACATCCGCCCGCAATTGGGTCATGCCGCGCTTGATGCCCGCGATTTGGCTCCACATCAATTGCGGATATGTCTTGACAGTATTACGCCAACTATCCTCGAAATCCCGCAACTCATATTTTCCAAGTTGGCGTTGCCCCATGGCATTTGCCATGATCACTGGGACATAATCGCCGGGCGCGTCCTGAATCTCAAAGTTGGTGCCCGCCCATTTGACCAGGCTGGTCGCAAGGCTCGCGTCGGAGACGTCGCTGAGGTCGGTCGGCGTTGATTCCATGATGACGCCGCGCACCACGATGCCGGCGTCGGCCAGAATCTGGCTGGCGGCGATCTCTTCGGCGGCGATGCCGCCAAAACTGGCCCCCGCGAGCACCAGTTCCTTGTGCCACCAGGGATACGCCCACTGCTCCACTTGCTCGGCGATCACCCGCGCGGCCGCGTCGGCGTCGTAGCGCCGCCCGTACCACAAGTACATGGAGCAGCCACCCAGCGAGCGCACGACCGGGTCCAGCATGCCGGCGGCGTAGTGCGACGTCTCCATGCCGGTGCCGCTCAGGTGAATCACCGCCCAACGGCTCATGCGGCAGTCAGTGACCAGTTGCGGGTCGTCGGCCATGAACTGCGCGGCCTGGATCGCATCCACACCGGCGTCCGCGGGCCAGACCACCCCAGGATCGAAGACGCGCAGCGTCGGGGTTTCCATCGGAAGAATCGCGTTGTGCGACACGGCGATATCGGCGATCAACAATGGAACAAAGGCGACAACCGCGATTATCACGCAGACACAGCGCAGCGCCTGAAAAACTCTTCGTGGCCGCACCCTTCCCTTTCTGCCCGAAGCCGCCATTTCGCTTGGGGCAAGTTGAGGAATTGCGCTTGCGCCACGCATCAATTACCCAATCTGGTATATAACGATCTTATCACGAAGGTCGTGGCAACATTCTCAGGCGCGGCGGCGGCTTTGTCAACGGTTGGCGGCGTTTCGTGGAAGACTGTTCCCATGATTACCGCTGGTTACGGTGCCTGGACATCGCCCATCGACGCGGCAAGCCTCGTCGGCAACTCGAACGGCCTCCACTGGCAGCACGGCCTGCTGGACGGCGACGTGGCTTACTGGTCGCAGGCGCTGGCCGCCGAGGGCGGGAGGACTACGATCTTTAGGCGCGAGCCCAACCAGGCGGCAACCGAAATCACGCCCGGCCGCTACGTGCGCAACTCCGTCAACGAATATGGCGGCGGCGAATGGACGGTCGCCGGCGGCGTCGTGGTGTACTCCGACTGGCCCAGCGGGGACTTGCGCGCCATCGCCGGAGAGGACTCCCTGCTGCTCTCGGGACAAGACAACGCGATCCGCTACGGCTGCCTTTCCTATTACCCGGCCCAACGCCTGGTATTGGGAGTTCGCGAAGACCACACCGGGTCTGGCGAGCCGGTCCAAAGCATTTTCGCCCTCGACATCGCCCGGCTGGAAGTGACGACCGTGGCGGCCGGAGCCGACTTCTACGCGTACCCAACGCTCGGCGACGACGGCCTGGTGGCCTGGATGGAATGGGACCACCCCAACATGCCCTGGGACTCCACCCGGATCATGGCCGCCGAATTCGGCGAACGCCCCGCCGCGCGCCTGGTCAGCACCGGGGGGGCCGAGTCGGCCGTCTATCCCGCTTGGCGCGGGCAGACGCTGGTGTACTTGAGCGACGCGGACGGGTATTGGGGCTTCCGCGCCTGGTCGCCCGACTCGGAGGCTCCGCCGCTCCCGCTGCTGCCACCTGACTCCCCCGCCGCCGCACACGACTTCTGCGGGCCGATCTGGTCCATCGACGCCGTCCCCTATTCGCTTTTCGGAGATTCCATCGGTTGCTCGTGGTTCGACGGCGGCTGTTCCAAACTCGGCGTGCTACACGGCGGCGAACTGCGCCAATTGCCCAGCGCGGCGGTCGCGGCCACGATTTTCGGCCATGGCGAACGCTGCGTCGCCATGCTGGGCTACGCCGACCGCCCACCCGAGCTGGTCATCTTGGACTGGCTCACCGGCGAGACGACGCTGCTGGCCGCCGACGGCGAAGCCATTGACCCCGGCTACGTGTCGACTGCCGTGCCGCTGGATTGGGAGGGCGACAACGGGCAAGTCCATGCCTGGTACTACCCACCCAAGAATCCCAAATTCGCCGCTCCGCCCGGCGACCTGCCCCCAGCGATCGTGCTCAGCCACGGCGGGCCGACGGCCAACTCCGGACCCGAGTATCGCGAGTCCTATCAGTTCTGGACGACGCGCGGCTTCGCGATCGTCGACGTGAACTACTCCGGTTCGACCGGCTATGGGCGCGCCTATCGCGAGCGCCTGCGCGGAGCCTGGGGAATCGCCGACGTGCGCGACTGCGCCGACGCGGCCAAGGCGCTGGTGGCCCGCGGACTGGCTGATCCGCGGCGAATCGCCATCAAGGGGGCTTCCGCCGGGGGCTACACGACGCTGCAGGCGCTGGTGACCAGCGACGTGTTCGCCGCCGGCGTCTCCAGCTACGGCGTCGGCGACCTGGAAGCGCTGGCCAATGACACCCACAAGTTCGAGAGCCGCTATCTAGACGGTTTGGTGGCCCCGTACCCCGCCGAGCGCCAGACCTGGATCGACCGCTCCCCGGTCCACAACCTGGGCCGGTTGAGTTGCCCCATGTTGATACTGCAGGGCTCTGAAGACGCGATCGTGCCGCCGCAGCAGGCCTATGACATGGCGGCGGCGGTCCGCGCGAACGGCCTGGAAGCCGAACTGGTGGTCTTCGAGGGCGAGGGCCACGGTTTCCGAAAAGCGGAGAACATCATCGCCGCCACCCAAGCCACACAAGAGTTTCTCCAGCGGCTCTTCGTCACCTGACCCAACCGCCATAGTGGCGTGGTCCGGATCTGGTCCAACTCAGGATTCGATGGGCTCCAGCCAGTCTTTGAGCGGGCCCATGTCGCGCTGGTAGCACACGGTCTGGTCGTCCAGCTCGCACACGGCGAGGAAACCGCTAGCGGCCTCCCATTCCGGGTCGGTGACATCCGCCGGCAGGTCGGGTATGCGAACTGCGTACCACTTCGACTCGGTGGCGGCGTACAAGTACTCCGAGTCCACGCCCAGGTTGGCGTAGTCTCCCGCGTCCGCCGGGTAGTAGGCCTTCACCCAGGCGGCGTCGCTGGGCGGCAAGTCTTCGCTGGCCAGGAACTCCGTCACCGATGGCAGCTTGCGCCACAAGCCGGTGGCCAGGTCCAAGTCGCAGAACTTCTCGCCATTGAAGATGGCGTGCCCGCTCAACGTCACAGCTGGCGAATCATGGCATTCGGCGTCGATGGTGCCCAGTCTTGCCACTTCGCCGGTGCTGGGCGTCACCGCAATCAGGTCTTCGCCGCCGTCCGCGCTGATGCCCGCCGCCAGAATCGGATAGTTGGCCTGCGGCCCATACGGATCCCACAGCGCGTAGTCGCCCACTTTGCGCGGCTCCCACGCCGAGGTGCGGACGTTGTACCAGTAATAGATGGTGTCGATGCCGCTGTTGTCGTCCCAACCCGAATACACCAAGCCGTCGGTGGTCGACTCGAAAGTGCCCGTGGCGGGCAGTTTCGCGCCGCCCTTGACCCTCGCGGGCACCGACTCCCATGCCGCGCTCGCGATGTCGTACGCCTGAATCACCGGGGAAGCGTCCTCATCTGCCCCGTCGAAAAGCACATAAACCTTGGATTCGTCCGCGGCCACCTGGACCCCGCGCCCACCTGCGGTCTCCGCAGCCGCCGGGAGCGCAGTCCACGTATCTGATGCGGCGTCGTAGCTGTAACTGGCCTCCCCGTCGGCGAACATCGCGTAACCAACGCCGTCGATCCAAACATCCCAGCCGGTAAAGCCCGCCGGCACCGCCGCGATCGGTGTCCAACCGGCATCCGATGGCACGCCCAACGCGTCCTGGCGCGGAGCCAAGTTCGGCACTGTGATCGCCGCGGCGCCCGCCACCAACGTCACCGCGATGGCGACAGCGGCGACGAGGCGTCCCCGGGAGGCGCGCTGGCGCCGTTTGAGATCCAACATCGTCACCGGCCCGGTCGGGGCGTCGGCCGCATCCCGGTTCAAGAACTCGCGGAAGGCAGCTTCAGCGCGCTGCTGCTTGCTGAACTCGTCCACTTCCTACATCCTTTCCCGAACGGCGCCGAGTGCCCGGTGTACAATCGACCTCGCGGTGGCCTCGCTGCAGCCGAGCACTTCCCCGATCTCGGCGAAAGAGAGGTCCTCGTAAAAGCGCAAAGTCACAGCCACACGCTGCTTCTTGTTCATCAGCGCGAACGCTTTCTCGGCCAATTCGACATCCTCCACCGCTTGATAGGCGTCGGATCCGGCAGTTTCAGGAAGCGTCTGACTGGGGGTCTCCCTGCCGAAACGCCGGTAGCGCATGTGCGAGGCGTTCACGATCGAACGCCGCACGTACGCCAGCGGGTTCCCGGCCGAGATGACCCGCTCCCACTTCGGGAGCAGCCCCAACAAGGCGTCCTGAACGGCGTCTGCCGCATCCTCCGCGTTGTGCGTTATGAGATAGGCGAAGCGGAGCAGCCCTGGAGAACTCGCGGCCATGAACGCCTCGAACGAGTCGAACGTCTCCTCTTGCCCAGCCATGGCCTACCTCATGCCATTAACATGCGGTTGGGCGCCGATTCGTGGCGACGACGAGAGGGACTTTCGGGCATCTCCTAGTCCAGATAGTCGCGCAACACCTGGGAACGCGAGGGGTGGCGCAACTTGGACATGGTCTTCGATTCGATCTGCCGGATGCGCTCGCGCGTCACGCCGTAGACCTTGCCGATCTCGTCCAACGTCTTCGGCTGGCCGTCGGTGAGCCCGAAGCGCATGGAAACCACGCCCGCCTCGCGCTCGCTCAGCGTGTCCAGCACGTCGTGCAACTGCTCCTGCAGCAGGGTGAAGTTCACCGCCTCGGCCGGCACTACAGCCTCAGAATCCTCGATCAGGTCGCCGAATTCGGAATCGCCGTCCTCTCCGAGCGGGGTGTGCAGGGAAATCGGCTCGCGGCCGTACTTTTGCACTTCGACGACCTTCTCCGGCGTCATGTCCAGCTCTTTGGCGAGTTCTTCGGGAGTCGGCTCGCGGCCCAAGTCTTGCAGCATCTGCCGCTGCACGCGGGCCAGTTTGTTGATGACCTCCACCATGTGCACCGGGATTCGGATGGTGCGGGCCTGATCGGCCATGGCGCGGGTGATGGCCTGCTTGATCCACCAGGTGGCATAGGTCGAGAACTTGTACCCCTTGGTGTAGTCGAACTTCTCGACCGCCCGGATCAGGCCCAGGTTGCCCTCTTGGATCAAGTCGAGGAAGAGCATGCCGCGGCCCGTGTACCTCTTGGCCAGCGACACCACCAGGCGCAGGTTGGCCTCCAGCAGGTGGTTCTTCGCCTTGCGGCCGTCGTCGCGGATCCATTCCAGGTCTTCCCGCATGGACTCGTCGAACTGGTCGACGCTCAGCGTCTCCTCGGCGAACAGGCCGGCCTCGATGCGCTTGGCCAAAGTGACTTCCATCTCGGCGTTCAGCAGCGCCACCTTGCCGATCTGCTTCAAGTAGTCCTTGACCGGATCCGCGGTGGCGCCGGCGACCATGACCTGCTGTTCCGGCTCGTCGGCGTCGTCGGTGTCGGAAAGCGAGAAGCCCTCGTCTTCGGTCAACTCCGCTTCCAGTTTGGCCTCTTCCGCGGGCTCGAAACCGGAATCGTCGACATCATCCAGCGAGCGCTTGCCGCCGCCCACCGTCAACACCACGTCGTCGCCTTCGCGGGCGAACTTCACGTCGACAGCTCCGGGCGTGACGACATCCTCGACCGTCAAGTCGGCCGCGGCTTCGTCGCCCTCTTCCAAGTCGGCCGTTTCGCCTTCCAGGTCGTCATCGAGGCCGTCGGACTCCGCTTCGAGGTCCTCGTCCTCCAGCGACTCCAAATCCGGTTCCAACTCGTCGTCATCTTGTTCGGCCGCTTCTTCGACGGCTTCCTCCACGGCGGGGGTGGGCTCGGGCTTGGCAGCCTTCTTACGCGGTTTGGCAGGCTGCTTCTTGGGCTTGGACTCGACGAGCTTCAACTGAGGTTTGGGCTCGACGGCTTCTTCTACTTCCGAAACTTCTGCGACGGCTTTCTTGGCACGTGGTGACACGAACTACCTTTCGACTACCCGCTATCAGGGCGCAAAACAACCGGCTGTTGTCAATAGCTAGAAGCAAGTATTACATGCCGGGCAAACCGGTATCAAGTAGGGCATGCTTAAGGGATGCAGCCACCTGTCGCACCCCGGCGCACCAGCAGGCGCGTCATCCACGGCGACGTGTTTGACGATCCGTACGCCTGGATGCGCGACCCGGACGAACTGGCCGGGTATCTGGAGGCGGAAGCAGCCTATTGCCTGGCCGAGACCGCAGACATCGCGGGCTTGGCAGACGAGATCTACTCCGAAGTGCTGGGACGCACGCTGCAGACGGACCTGAGCGTCCCCAACTACGTCACGCACGACGACGGCCGCGCATTCTGGTATTACGCCCGCACCACCGCTGGCCTGGAATACCCGGCCTTCTACCGCGCACCCGCGAGCAGCCGCGATGTACCCGGCGAGTTCCCCGGCGAAGAACTGCTGCTGGACGCCAACGCGGAAGCCGACGGACATGGCTTCTTCGCGCTGGGGACCCTCGACATTTCCCCGGACGGAAACCAGTTGGCCTACTCGGTCGACTACAGCGGCGACGAGCACTACGACCTGTATTTCCTGACCCTCGGGGGCCGGCCCAGCGAGCCCATAACCGATGTCGCGGCGGGCGGAGCGTGGCTGGGCAACACCGGCTATTGCTACCTGCGCACCGACGCGGCCTGGCGCACCGACCGGGTGTTCTTCCACAGCCGCGACGGCGCCGACACGCTGCTGCACCACGAGACCGACGAGCGTTTCTGGCTGAGCGTCGATGAGTCGCGGGACCGCCGCCGCGTCATCATCACGGCCGGGTCAAAGAACACCAGCGAATGCTGGCTCTTCGACGGTGCGGCCATGCGGTCGTTTTGGGGCCGCCGCGAGTCGGTGGAGTACGAACTTGAAGTCTTGGGCGACGACGCCTACATCCTGCACAACTTGGACGGGCCGGATTTCGCCTTGGCCCGGGCCAGCGTCGCCGACCCAACTTCCTACCACACCCTCATCGGGCACGTGCCTGGCACGCGCCTGCTGGGCGTGTCCGCCTACGACTCGGCGCTGGTCGTCTCCTACCGGCGCGAAGGGCTCACCCGGGTCGCGGTCGGCAAGGACGGCTTCACCGAAATCGAATGGGACGAGCCGCTGTTCACCCTCGAAGCCGACGGCGCCGAAGACCCCGGCACCGACCGGATACGGCTCACATACCAGTCGCTGGTGACGCCCGAGCAGGTCTTCGACTACATGCTCGAGACCGGCGAGAAGGTGCTGCTCAAACAACGGCCGGTGCTCGACTACAACGGCGTCTACCGGCGAGGCGATTACGTCCAAGAACGCCTGTGGGCGACGTCTCCAGACGGCACGCAGGTCCCCATTTCGCTGGTGCGCCGGGCCGATACCAAGCCAGGCGGCTGCCTGCTCTACGGGTATGGCGCCTACGAGATTTCGATCTCGCCGTCGTTCTCCATCCTGCGGCTCAGCCTGCTGGACCGGGGCTACAGCTACGCCATCGCGCACGTGCGCGGCGGCGGAGAACTGGGCCGCGCTTGGTACGAAGGCGGGCGGATGGCCGCCAAACCCAACACCTTCGCCGATTTCACCGCCTGCGCGCGGCACCTGGTCGCCGCCGGTTACACCACCGCCGACCGCCTGGCCATCGCCGGCGGCAGCGCGGGCGGGCTGTTGATCGGGGCCGTGTTGAACCAAACTCCGGCGGCTTTCGGCGCGGCGCACGCTGCCGTCCCCTTCGTCGACGCGTTGAACACCATCTTGGATCCGTCCCTGCCGCTCACCGTGACCGAGTGGGAGGAATGGGGCGATCCGCTGCACGATCCGCAGATCTACCGGCTGATGAAGTCCTACACGCCCTATGAAAACGTCCGCCCGCAGCACTATCCCCCGCTGCTGGTCACCGCGGGGATCAACGACACCCGCGTTGAGATCACTGAGCCGGCCAAGTGGGTGGCCGCGCTGCGGCACGCCGCACCCGAGACGCAAATCCACTTCAAGGTGGAGGGCGCCGGGCACTCCGGCGTGTCGGGCCGCTACGCGGCTTGGCGCGACGCCGCTTTCGAATTGGCCTGGCTGATCGCCCACACAACCGTGTGACCGGCGGCCCGCTGCCAACCGTTTCGGGATCTTTGGACGTGGCCCGGCGTGCCGAAACCACGAAACCCTCCGGAAAACCGGAGGGCCTGGTGGGTTGTTGGTTGGCGGCGGCTCAGGCTGCGGCGCCCACCTTGGCGGGCGACAACTTTCCGGAGCGAAGCTTCGCGATGGCCTGACGCTCGATCTGGCGGACCCGCTCGGCGGTGATCCCCCACACTTCGGCGATGTCGGCCAGTTTGGCCTGGCGGCCGTCCAGCAGGCCATAGCGGCGGCGGATGACGTCGGCGGAACGTGCGTCCAAGCCGGCGAGCATGTCGTCGAGGCGGGCCCGGTCCTCCGCGTCCATCACCACGTCATCCGGCGAGGGCGCGGATTGCATGGCGAGCAGATCTCCCAGCGCGGTGTCGCCGTTCTCCTCAATAGGGGCGTCCAGCGACACGTGGTCGCGGGCGAGGCGGAGCAGGTCGACGATCTGGTCGACCGGCATGCCGAGCTCGTCGGCGACTTCGAACAGTTCCGGCTCGCGGCCGAGCTTGCGCTCCAGCGTGCGGCGGACCGCGGAGACCTGGTTGACCTGCTCGGCGACGTGCACGGGCAGGCGGACGATGCGGCCCTGCTGCGCGATGCCGCGCGAGATGGACTGCCGCACCCACCAGGTGGCATAGGTGGAGAACTTGAAGCCTTTGGTGTAGTCGAACTTCTCGACGGCGCGGATCAGGCCGGTGTTGCCTTCCTGCACCAAGTCGAGCAGCGGAAGCTGGGACCGGCCATACTTGCGGGCGACTGAAACGACGAGCCGCAGGTTGGCGGCCACGAAGCGCTTCATAGCCGCGTCGCCTTCGCGGGCGATGATCTCGAGTTCTTCGCGGGAGGCGGCGATCGGGAAGTCGTCCTCGGCCAAGCCGGAGTCCAGGATCTCTTGGGCAAACAGCCCAGCCTCGATTCGCTTAGCCAACTGGACCTCTTCCGAGGCGCTCAGCAAGGGGGTCTTGGCGATCTCCTCCAGGTACAGGCCGACGGAGTCCTTGCCGTCGATACCGTCGTTGATCCGGCTGCGATGGGTGGTGGCGTTCATGTCCCGCTCCTTTCACTTGTCACTAGTACAACGTGTTTTGACCGTGAAATGTGTCAGTTGACACCCCATTTCGACCCTGAACACACCCCCGGACAACAACATTGGACTACGGTCATAGACCCGGATAGTCCCCAGGTGTACTACACGGTGTAGTTCCAGGATGAACCGTAGAGCGCGTAGTGCTGGCGGGCGGCGACCAGATCGTTGGCGTACTGCGCCGTGGGCTTGCCGTCGGCCATCAGCGAACCGACAAACCCCAGGCCTCTTTCCGCCGCCTGAGCCAGCAGGCGGGCGGCCAGCGCCGATCCCAGACCGGGCACCGCCGCGCCCATATATGCCGCCACCACGCGCCGGTAATGGTGTTTGCGCCACAGCAAGCGCAGTGGGTTGGCGAGGTCCGCGAAGTCGGGCAACACTATGGAGAACGCCGCCAACTCCGACCCTTGCCAGGCTAGGGTTATCAACTCAGGGTCGGCCGCCAGCCGCAGCTTGCCGAACACCGCGGCGAAACCATCCAAGTCCAGTGGTTGGAACACGGGCATGTCCGCGTAAAGCTCCATGATCAAGGCGTGCACGCGGGGAAACACGTCGTCCCACTCGCGCATGCGCAAAGACTCGACCCGGAACCCGTTGTCGCGCGCCCATTCCAGTCGGGACGTCAGGCGCGGATTGCGGTAGCCGCGCGGAACCACCGGGAAGATCGTGGACGAGTAACGCTGGACAACACTGAACCCGGCGCGCTCCCACAATCGCGGGTAGTAGTCCGGATTGCGGGGTTCCCCAAAATACGCGGATTGGTCGAACGCGTCGGTCTTCATGCGGTAGCGGTTCCAGAAGCTGGCATCTACCGGGCCCAGAATCTCGCGGCAGCCCGCGCGCCCGGCGGTCTCCCGGGCCCAGCCGAACAACTCGTCGGCGACCGCCTGGTCGTCGGGGCACTCGAAGAACCCGAGATACGCCGTGGACCCGGCAATGGTCAACCCGCAACGCGCTCCGGGCCGGCCGTGGGCGATAACCCGGCAGTATCGGCTCAGCGGATGCCTCCGGGAGGTGAAATCGTCCAACTCAGACACGTTCCACCGTCCCCGCCGCACCATCAATACGCACCCGGTCCCCGCCGCGCAGCAGCCGGGTGGCGTTCGGCACTCCGACCACGGCGGGCAAACCCAACTCGCGGGCGATGATCGCCACGTGCGACAACAGCGATCCCCGCTCAGCGATGACACCGGCCGCACGCGACAGCAGGAAAACCCAGCCCGGGTCGGTGGCTTGCGCCACCACGATCTTTCCAGCCACGTCGGGTGCCGCGGCCGGATCCAGGACGACCACGACCTCGGCCTCCACCACACCCGCGGAGCACGCCGTCCCGGCCAACTCGTCATCCATGGGCGGGGACGCCGGCTCGGCCGTGTAGCGCGCCCACTCAGCTTTGCGCTGGGCGACGGTGGGTGCCAGCGCCCCGCCGGCCGGCCCGTCGGCCAAACCCAACTCCGGCAGCGTCAGATAGAACACGTCTTCGGCTTGGGCGAGCTGGCCGGTGGCCGCCAACTGCTCACCGAGCAGGCGCACGATGGATCGCACCATGCCGAACAGCCGGGCACGGTTCAACCGGGAGGCCTCGCGGAACGCCACCGCCTGGCGCGCCCGGCCGGGCCGCGAACTCGGCGGTGCTGGGACTGGCGCCGCACCCAGCAGGGCCGGAATCAGCGTGTCGGGGTGGGTGCGGAAGGTAGCCGACTCCAGCTTCAATTCCGCGGGGCCGCGGTCGCCGAACTCGGCTATGAAGACGTTTGCGCGCTCGGGCAACACGCCTGCGGCCAACGCCGCCCGCTCGCAGGGAGCCAACGTCCGCGCCAGGTCGGCCAAGGCCCGCACCGGTGCCATCGCGGCCAGCTCGACTCCGCCGATCGGGCGGCCCAGGCGCCGAGCGATGTCCGTGGCCACGAACGCGCGCAGATCGTTGACGAGCGTGATGTCCCAATTGCGCAAGACGCCGGCCCGGATTCGGAAGTACAGCTCCCGCAAACCTTCGGAATCGGCCGGGAAGCTGGCGTCGAAATCCCGCTTGGCCGCCGCAAAATCCGCTTCCAACGCCGACATCAAACCGGGCGTGGCAAACCACGCGCGCAACAGCCGCCACACCACCCGCAGCCGCGCCGCGAACGGCACGGCCAGCGGCGGCGGCAGTTCCTGGACCTGCACAGCCAGCGAGCGTTTCCAAATCGGGATCAGCCACCGCCGTCCTGGCAGCAACTGCAACAAGCGGTACCAGTTGTCCACGCGGTAGTACATGCGGCCCTCATGGGCTTCAGCCATGTGCGCCACGGCGGCGGCCACTTCGGGCACCGCGTCGGCCCCGAGGCGCTCGGCCAGCCTGGCGAAAATCAGCCGGTACACCTCCTGCGCGAACGAGCATGTCAACGGAGAGCACACTCCGGGGTAGTTTTCACCAATGTTGGAGTTGTCGAGCCTCACCTGGCCCTCCCGAACGCCGTGCCCAGCAGCACGCGCTGCTCAGTGGCCGCGGGTTTAGCCGTGAAGTCGCCCAGGATGACGATCGTGGAGCCGCCATATCCGAAGAAGCCCTTCTCCTGCCCGCGCCGGGCCCAGCGCACCGGATGGTTCGTGATCCGACCCACGAGCATCGCGCCCACCTCCACGATGTGCAAGGTTCCAAAGCGCGCGGTCTCGAAAACGGTCACCATACGGTAGTTCTCGGCCAGCACCGGCACTATCCCGGCCGAATATGGGCCCACGGTGTGCAGCCGACCGGGGATTTCATACGTCTCCAGGACTTCACCGTCAGCCGGAAAACAGTAGCGGTGGCAATCGTCCACGCGCAGCCGGAAGACCGCCGCCGCAGGCGCCGCGCAGTCACGTCCAACGATGGATGACGCCGTGTATTCGAAGCCCTTCGCAGTGAAGGTCCCCACCCCCAGGTCATAGACCGACATTCGAGAGTCCGCGGGCGCGACCAGCGTGTCCGGATCTGGATCGACCGGCCGGGCGCCGGAGCGGAAACTCCGGGTGAAGAACTCGTCAAAAGTCGTCCAGCCGGGCTCGTATTCCTCCAGGTCGATGCCCCACTTCGCGGCGAAGGGCGCGATCGACGCCGCGGACCGCTTCCAGGTGGACGGCCAGGCCAGCAGACGCGAGAACCAAGCACGGGCGAACAGCGCGTTGGTGGCGGGCAGCAGCGGGCCATAGAGCCACTTCAGACCGGCGGAACCGTATTCGGTCATGGGCCCACCCAGATAACAGCAACAGCCAGCGCCAAGGCCAGAATGCCGAAAGCTGGGATCGCCTTGGCCGGCGGCTTCGGCATGTGGATATCCACGATGAAACCAATCGCGAGCAGCGCCATAGCCGATCCGAACACCCAGTCCGTCGGCCAGCCGACGACCCTCGCGGCCAACCAAGCCAGAGGCAGGATCAGCGCCGCGTACGTCGTCGGCAAGCCGCGATACCCCTGGGCACAGCCCTCGGCCCGCACGTTGAACAGGGCCAGTCGGCTCACGGCCGCCAAGGTGTATCCGGCGATTACCGCGACGGCCAACACCGGTTGCGGAGCCGAGGTCATGAAGATGGCCACCGGAAGCAGCACAAAACCCACCGTGTCGGACAGTGAATCCAACTGGATGCCCAGTGCCTGCATCTCCTCGGTGCGTTCAAAACGGCGGGCGAACCAGCCGTCGAGCAAGTCACACATGCCCGCGGCCATCAGGCACAGCACCGCCACGGAAGAGAAAACCACGCCGACGGCGGCGACGACAACGCCCAAATAGGTGACCGCGTTGGAGCGGTGGAAAACCGGAATCATCGGATCACCTGGCCCGTTCCCCCGTCTACGGTGATCACTTGCCCATCGGCGATGGCGGCCGTAGCCCCCTTCACGGCCACTACGCAGGGCACGCCGTATTCGCGCGACACGATCGCCGCGTGGCACAGCATTCCACCATATTCGGTCACCACCGCGGCCACCATGGCGAACTTCTCGGTCCACCCGGTATCGGTGAAGCGGGTGACCAAGATGTCGCCTTCCCGCAACCGTCCCATGTCTTCCAAGCCATCGATGACGCGCGCCGTGCCCGTCACTTGGCCCACGGAGCAGCCAATGCCGGACAGGTCTGCGGCGGCGGCGACCCGCTGGGCCTGGAACCGCGGGCCGATTTCGTTCTCGGAAACATAGTTGCGATACGCCTCGTAGTAGCGGCGGTTGCGGTCCCCTATCGCCCGCAGGCGGTCCACATCTCGATCCTCCCCGAAACGCCACAACTCGGCCACCGGAAGGTGCCAGATGTCGTCGCGGGCGATAATCCCCTCCGCGGCGTAAATGTTGGCCAGCGCGACGGTATAGCGCCGGATCACGTCATACATCATGGTGGACAGGTCGCGGAACTCTTCCCGCCACCACAGCAGCTTGCGCACGCGTTCGACTTTGCGCACGAGCCGCGGCTTCCCCACGCTGGCCAGCGCTTCGCGGTACGCCTGCCGCTGCGCGGCTTGGCCGACGTCGGGGGCGTGCGCGGAGTCGAGCGCGCAAAGCTGTTTCAACTTACCCAACACCACGTCCGGCTGCTCCCAATAGTTCGGATAGCCGACGTCGAGCTCCTTGTCAGAGTGGTATCCATAGCGTTCGATGTGCGCCGCGACGTCTTCCAAGACAGGTTCGCGCCCCTCGCCCCGCAGTTTGCGGCTGAGTTCCCACAGATCTTGGAACGGCCGCAAGTGGGATACGTCGTCCAGACCGCCGAGGAGCCGCAGATACGTCTGGAGGTCGACCGCCTTGCCGAGCGAATCCTTGAACAGCGACTGGTGGATGGTGTTCAGGAAGATCTGCCAAAAGTACGTCGACTCGCTCAGCAGGTAATTCTCCTTGGTGACCAGGCGAAAACCACGTTCCAGGCTCGCCCGGTCGACCAGCGTGGGCAACTCTTCCAGTCGCGCCGCGACCAGGGACCTGATCCGCTCGGCAAGTTTGCCCGCATCCCGCTCGCGTTCCGCCAGGAATTTCCGCTGTGCCAACGCCGCCGGAACCAACCGCAGCAGCGACGCCGGGCTGATCCGCGTCTTGGTGCCCGGGCCGTCATAGGCCACCTGGATGCCGAACTCCTCGTCGAAATCGCGCTCGCAGTATCCGGGCACGCGCGACATCACTTCCTTGACGACGGACAGGTTCCAATACGGCCTGCCGTAGAACATGCGCCCCAGCTTGCGCAGCCGCTCCGGTTCGATCAGCCGCGACGAGACCAAGAAGTCGGCCAGCGAGTGTTCCCAGATGTACTCGTACAGGCTCCACATGTACTGTTTGCAGGCTTGGGCCGAAACGCCGCCGTCTTTGAAGTCGGCCGTGGTCCAGATGTCGTCCAGTCCGGTGTAGGTGACGCGTGTGATCGGGCGGGCTTGCAGTATCCACAGGTGGCCGTCAACGGCAAACTCGATGTCGAGGGGAAAGCCGAACAAACGCTGCGCGCGGGCGCACTCACCAGCCAGTTCTTGGGCGATCTCGCCGCTCACACCTGGCATCGCCAGCGCCGTCGGCTCCGCCCAATCACAACTGGCCCGCAGCGGCTCCACTTGGCCCGAGACCAGCGCCTCTCCCAACCCCTCGGTGTATTCCACCACGAGTTCGGTGTCCGCCCCGGTGAGCGGATTGAGCGTGAAAGCCACCCCGGCAAACTCGGCGTCGACCATCTGCTGTACGATGACCGCCATGGAGCCGCGCTCCATGCCGTGCTGGGCGAGATAGGCGGCCGCCGGGCCGGCGTCGGCCGAAGCTTGGCATTCGCGAACCGCCTCGGCCAGCTTGTCTTTGCCCACGTTGAGCAGCGTCTTGTACTGGCCGGCAAAGGACAGCCCGGCCAGATCCTCGTGTTGGCCCGATGACCGCACGGCATAGCGCCCCTCGGGAAGATCCGCGAACCACTCGGGGGTAGCTTGAGCCCCCACGGGTACGACCCAGCCCGGCGGGACTGGAAAACCGGCCCGCGCCAGGATGCCCAAGTTGGCGGCCTTCGCGCCCACATGCTCCGCCGGCCCGGCGGCGATCAACTCGACCAAACTCACAGTGGCTGCCTCCTTAAACCCGCGAGGAACAACAAGACGTTCAAGACCGCGTGCGTGGCCGAGCCGACCGCGACGTAGGCCCAAAAATAGCCCAATGACAACGGATGGAACACACTCACCACGAAAACCATGCCCACTACCGAGTCGGCTTGGTCCAGGCAGGTGAACAGAATTCGCCAGGCCCGCGGGGCCGGCTTGCCCGGCTCCACCGCCAGGCGGCGTTTCAAGAATGAGTTGGGGAGTTCGAAGACGGCGTAGGCCAGGCCGATGGCGGCACCCACGCCGGCGTTGTACGCGAAGGTGTTGGAGAAGGGGCCCTGGTAGAAGTAGTTGTGCTGGCCCAAGTAGCCGTTGGCGGCGCAGGCCGCCCCCCAAGCGGCCGAACACGCACAGCCCAGCACCACCATTCCGATCAGGCCTTTCCACGTCTTGTTGTCCCCGAAGACACGGCGCCCGTCGCACCAGTTCCGCCCGCCGTCGATCGGAGCTGGGAAACGCAGCGCCTTGCACCAGACCATGTTCAGGACACCCGCCGCCATGCCCGGCAACAGCGTGATGTACATTTCCGCGAGCCAGTCCATCACACCCCCAACCCGAGCAGCCGCGCGCCGATGAACACCACCATCGACCCCTCGGCGAGATAGTCGTAGACGATCACCTTGTCGACCAGTTTGAAACGGTGTGGATCGCGCAGGAACCGGACGCTCATCCAGACCAGCCACGCGTAGGCCGCTATGACAGTGGCCACCGCCCACGGGTAGAGCTGATATATGAGGATCGAGCTGGTGACGAAGTCCAGCGCCATGACTCCCAGGATGAACACGACTGGTTTGCGCACCCCGAACAACTTGGAATAGGTGGTGTATTCGGTCTCCTCCTCGGGGGCGCGCACTTTGCGGGCGATTTCCCAGATCAGGCCCGGGAAGTAGAGCGTGCACAAGATCAGCAGGTTGTTGACCGTGAACAGCTCGATGCCGTAGCGCTCGCAGGCAAACGAGATCACGTACGCGTTCATCACCAACTGCACCGGATTGTGCGTGACCAGCGCCAACGGCAAGCTGCGCTGGATGCGGTACTTCTGGAAAAACCAGAACGACATGAGGAAGCCATAGGCCACCAACAGGGCGAAGAACAGATAGTTGCGCACGAACACCAGGTTGGCCGCGGCCGTCAGTGTATCGACGACGGCCAGCATCACCAGCAGATCGCGTTTGGAGACTTTCCCGGCGGGCAGCGGGCGCTCCGGAAAGAGCACCAGATCCGCTTCGTAGTCCTTCAGGTCATCCGCGACGCGCAGGCTCAGCAGGAAAGCGAAGATCGTGAACCCCGCCACGGCCTCGCCCACGCCCAACTCGAAACCGGCATGGCCGTGAGTGAGCAGCACAAGGAAGTACATTTCGAAAAATAGGATGTAACCCAACGCAAACCGAGGGATCACTGGATACATCTCAGCGAGATAGACACGCAATCTCGCGGACATGCAGCCTCCATAGGGGTGAGTTACTTGGCTTACCATACCTTTTCATTTCAAAGGCGCAAGACCTACGGGGCGAAACAAATTGTCGGTAACTTAGCTGCGTTCCGAAACCTCACTTGACCAGCAATAACTACTCTGGTTTCGCGTCGATACCAGCTTCCTTGCGCTGTCTGTCCGTGATCGGCGCCGGCGCCCCAGTCAGCGGATCGTAGCCGCCGCCGGTCTTGGGGAAGGCGATCACGTCGCGGATCGACTCAGTGCGCGACAGCAGCGCGCAAATGCGGTCCCAGCCGAAAGCGATGCCACCGTGCGGCGGCGCGCCGACCTGGAACGCGTCCAGCAGGAAGCCGAATTTCTCCTGGGCCTCGTCGGCGCCCAGCCCCATCACCTTGAAGACGCGCTCCTGCACGTCGCGACGGTGGATACGGATCGAGCCGCCGCCGATTTCGTTGCCGTTGCACACCATGTCGTAGGCATACGCCAGCGCCGAGCCCGGGTCGGTGTCGAAGGTCTCCAAGTGCTCGGGTTTCGGCGAAGTGAAGGCGTGGTGCACCGCCGTCCAAGCTCCGGCGCCGACCGCCACGTCGCCGGCGGCCACCGCGTCGGCGGCAGGTTCGAACAGCGGCGCGTCAACGACCCACAGGAAGCTCCAGGCGTTCTCGTCGACCAGGCCCAAACGGCGGGCGATCTCCACGCGAGCCGCACCCAGGAGTTCTTGCGACTTCTTCTTGGGGCCGGCGGCGAAGAAGATGCAGTCGCCGGCTGCGGCGCCGACCGCCGCCGCCAAACCCGCGCGTTCGGCATCGGAGATGTTCTTGGCGACCGGGCCGCCCAGCTCCTCGCCCACGGTGACATACGCCAAACCTTTCGCCCCGCGCTGCTTGGCCCACTCCTGCCAAGCGTCGAAGGTGCGCCGCGGCTGCGAAGCCCCGCCCGGCATCACGATCGCGCCCACGTAAGGGGCCTGGAAAACCCGGAACGGGGTGTCGGCGAAGAAACCGGTGACTTCCTTCAATTCGAGCCCGAACCGCAGATCTGGCTTGTCGGAACCGTAGCGGTCCAGCGCTTCGGCGTAGCTGATGCGCGGCAGCGGCGTCGGCAGGTCGTAGCCGATAAGCGCCCACACCGCCTTGATCACCGCTTCGCCGACCTCGATCACATCGTCCTGGTCCACGAAGCTCAACTCGATGTCGAGCTGGGTGAACTCGGGCTGCCGGTCCGCCCGGAAGTCCTCATCGCGGTAGCAGCGGGCGATCTGGTAGTAGCGTTCCATGCCGGCCACCATCAGCAACTGCTTGAACAGCTGCGGGCTCTGCGGCAAGGCGTACCAGCAACCGGGGGCGAGCCGGGCAGGGACCACGAAATCGCGCGCCCCTTCCGGCGTGGACCGCGTCATCGTGGGAGTCTCAATTTCCACGAATCCACGCTCGTGCAACACTTCGCGGGCGGCGCGGTTCACCTGGGAACGCAGCCGGATTGCGGCCCCCGGAGCCGGGCGCCGCAAATCGAGATAGCGGTACTTCAAGCGGGCCTCTTCGCCCACGGCCGTACGCTCGTCGATCTGGAACGGCAGCGGGGCGGACGGGTTCAGCACTGTCAACGACGCGATGGCGACCTCGATCTCGCCGGTGGGAATCGCCGGGTTCACGGTGTCGGCCGAGCGCCGCTCGACTTGCCCAGTCACCTGGATGCAGTATTCGTTGCGCAGCGAATGGGCGCCGGAGGCCTCCAGCATCTCGTCGCGGATCACCACCTGCACGATCCCGGAGGAATCCCGCAGATCGATGAAGGCGAGCCCGCCGAGGTCGCGGCGCTTGGCCACCCATCCCGCCAATGTCACGGTGGCGCCGACGTCGCCGGTTCCCAATTTGCCTGCCAGGTGCGTCCGCAGCATTTCATTCCTTCCCTAGGCAACCTGAAGATTGTAGTGTCACCGGCCGGAACCCGCTGACAGCACGCGCGGCCGCAGGTCGGCGGCAGCGGGCATCCAGCTTTCCGGATCGGCCGGGACTTGCTCCCCGCTGCGGATGTCCTTGACCTGGCCCGGGGAGAACCACACGTACGGGATGCCGCGCCGGTCGGCATAGCGGATCTGCTTGCCGTACTTGGCGGCGTCCGGGGAAACTTCCGCCGCTATCCCCCGCGCCCGCAGCTTGGCGGCCGTTTCGTTGGCGGCAAGCCTGGTCTCTTCCGAATCCACGGCGACCAACACGCAACTCGGCACCGGACGGGAGGCATCCAACGCGCCGCGCCCGATCAATGGCACCAAGATCCGGCTGACCCCGATCGAAAGGCCGACACCGGGATAGGTGTTCTTGCCATCGGAGGCCAGTGAGTCGTAGCGTCCACCCGACGATATCGACCCCATCGACTCCATCGAGTCCATCACCGTCTCATATACCGTGCCGGTGTAGTAATCCAGCCCGCGCGCGATCTTCAGGTCGGCCACCAGGCGGCCCGGCACCAGTTTCGCCGCCGCTTCCACGACGTCGGCCAACTCGGCCAGGCCGGCGTCCAGCAGCGGGTGGGTGACTCCGATAGCCCGCACGCGGTCCACGAAGGAGGTGTCAGGCGTGCGGATCTCGGCCAACTTCAGGCAGGACGCGGCGGCGGCGGCCGACATGCCCAGCTCGGATCGCAGCAGTTCTGCGACTTTCTCCGGCCCGATCTTGTCCAGCTTGTCCACGCGTTGCAGCACAGCCATCGGCTCGGCCACGCCCAACCCGCGATAGAAGCCCTCGGAGAGCTTGCGGTTGTTCACCGACATGGTGACCGTGGGCACCGAGAAATCTACATGCAGTTTTTCCAGCGCGGCGAGCGTCACGAGGGGCAATTCCACGTCGTGGTGGGCGGCCAGCGAGCCCTGCCCCACCACGTCGACGTCGGCTTGCAGGAACTCCCGGTAGCGGCCTTCCTGCGGGCGTTCGCCGCGCCAGGCCTTCTGGATCTGGTAGCGCCTGAATGGGAATTGCAGCTGGCCCGCGTTCTCCAGCACGTAGCGGGCGAACGGCACGGTCAGATCAAAGTGCAGGCCGAATTCGGCGGGCTCGTCGGCGGCCGCGTGAATGCGCTTGACGGCGTAGACCTCTTTGTCGATCTCGCCCTTGCGGGTCAACGACTCCATCGTCTCCAGGGCCCGGGTCTCGATCGATCCGAAACCGTGCAACTCGAAGGTCTCGGCTATCGCGGCCAGCACCCGCTGTTCGACGACGCGGCCCGCAGGCAGAAATTCCGGAAATCCGGACAGCTTCGCGCGGGCCATCAGACCTCCCGCCGCAAGAACGATGCTTGCAGGTACGGGTTGTTGGCGCGTTCAGCCGCCATCAGCGACTGGCCGCCGTGTCCAGGCAGAATCGCAGCCGAGTCGGGCAGGCCCAGCACGGGCCCGGACAGGGTCCGCAGCATCGCGTCCATCGAGCCGCCGGGCAAGTCGGTGCGTCCGATGGAGCCTTGGAACAGCACGTCGCCGGAGAACACCAGGTGCGAAACCGGACGTCCGCCCGGGTATTCGACCATGAGCAGCACGCAGCCTCGGGTGTGGCCCGGCGCGTGGATCAGGGAGAACTCCAAACCGGCGACGGACAGCGGCTCGCCTTCAGCCAACAGCGTGTCGTATTCCAGCACCTCGGCGGGCTCGCTGAAACCGCCGGGATACATCGCAGCCACCAGCTCGGCCGAATCGCCACCCAGCCCGCTCAGCGGGTCGGCGAGCATGTCCCGGTCGGCGGAGTGGATCCACACCGGCACGTGGTATTCCTCGCTCACTTCGCGGGCGTCGGCCACGTGGTCCAGATGGCCGTGCGTGGCCAGCACCGCGACGGGCCGCAGGCCGTATTCGGCGGCGGCCTTGCGAATCGTGGGCGCGGCTTCCATGCCCGGATCGACGATCACTGCCTGGGTTGAGCCTTCGGCGGCCAACAGGTAGCAGTTGGCCTGCCAGGGGCCGGATACGAAAGATGCCAAGAACACGAGGGCAAGCCTATCGCTTGAGCAGAACTCAGCGTTGGCATCCACCCGCGTAGTACCCGTACTTGTTGAGCATGGCCCAAGTCTCGTCGTTGGCGTAGGCCGTCCAGTTGGCCTCTTCCATGGGCAGGATGTCCGCGGGCAACAGCAACATGTCCTCGGTCTCGTCGCCGGCGGTGTACTGGATCTTGGAGGCCAACCCCAGCAGGTCGAACAGTGTCGCCGAAGAATCCAGCGTGACGCCTTCCGTGGCCGCCCAGGCCAACTGCTGCAGGGCCACCGGGTTGGCCGCCTGCGACTTGACCCGCGCCATGAAAGCGTCGACGATCTGGCCTGCATAGCGGGCTCGGGCGACGTTCCCTTCGGCTTCGCTGAGCGCGATCCACTGGCCGTCGATGAGCTGCTCCGCATGGCGGGCCACGACCAATCCCAGCGCGTTCTGCCCATTGAGCAACTGCGTCCCCGCCTCCGGAATGTCCAAGCCCTTGTCAGCGTCGCGGGTCGCGTATTGGACATTCATCTCCACGCCGCCCAACGAGTCCACGAGGGCGACCATGCCGTCCATGGTGACCATCGCGGCGTGGTCCACGGCGATGCCCAACCCTTCGCACAGCGACCCCGCCAGGAAATCGAGCCCGGGCTTCAGGCGCAGTGTCAGCCGCTCCATGTGCCCTTCGGCGTCGTAGCGCACCGTCAGGTCGCGCGGGATGGAGATGACGGTCGCGGGCCCGCCGTCGTGCGGGACGTTGACGATGATGATCACGTCTGCGCGGGACCCCACCGGAACCGCCTCCCCGCTGCCGTCGAGGCTGAGATCCTCCTCCATCACCAACTCGCCGTTGACTGTGACGGGTTTGGTGTCCGCCCCGACTATGAGCCAGGTTGTGCTGTCGCCCGTGGAGACCCCGACGCGCTGCGTGAGATCGACGCGCGCCACGCGTGCGGAGAGGATCGCCGCGTCCACGCCCAGGCAGGCCACCAGCGCCAGCACGACCGTGCCCACGATTTGCAGCACGAACAATGCCCGTGGTTTGGGTTTCCGCTCCGGTTCGGGCTGTTCAGAGGGGGAAGCCGCCGCGGGCTGGGACGGCTCGTCGGTCGTCCGCGGCGCTTGGGCGGTTTCGGCCAAGGGCTCAGGCGCGGCATCGCGCGCCGCCGGGAGAGTCTCCTGGGTGGTTTGGGGTTCACGCGGCGTGGCCGGCAGCAGCGCGGTAGCCTCGTCAGCTACGGGCGCCGAGCGCCGCGACGCCGGTGCAGGGCGTTGGTACGTCTCCGGCTTCGGCTGCGGCGGAGGCAGGATCAGGTGGCCGCTCATGACAGGGCCCGCGCCCCCGTCACGTGCGCGAAGGCGATCAAGTTGTTCTTGGCATGCCCGTTTCCGTACGACCCGCCGGACTGGTCGCACGACACCAGCAGCAGGCGTCCCGGAACTTGCTCCCAAACCTCTTCGGAAGTGGAGTACTGCTCTTTGGGAATGTCTATGACCTTGTCAACCACGTATTCCAGGATGCCGTATTGCGTCTCGATTTCAATCGCGTCGCCCGACTTGAGTTTTCCGAGATTGTTGAACACGGCCTTTTGCTTGACCGCGGAGTGCCCATACATGTAGACCGTGCCGAGGGTTTCCAGGCCCGGATACTCGCCGAACCGGATGCCTTCCACACCGCCGATCTGGTGGTAGACGATGTCGAATCTGGGTGGGTCGATGCAGCGGATGCGGTTACCCCGGTAGCAAGGATTTCCGAGCCAGTCCTTTCCCGCCCGCGCGTCATCAGCCGTGTAGGGGGCCACGTCGGTTTCCACTTCCATGCGCGGGATCCGGATGTGCAGCGGCTCTGCGGTAATGCCCGCTGGCAGTGGATCGGTGCGGCTGGGAAGCTCGTAGGTTGGCGTCACCGTCGGTATGGGCGGAATCGCCAGCGCCTCGGAGCGGTTTGCCAAACCAGGCCAGCAGATCACGGCGAGCGAGCCCACCAAGGCTGCCCCGAGAACGATCAGCAGCCCACGCCAGGCCCAGTTTCTCGCCCGGCGGGCGGCCATCAGCTCACCGAACGGCTACGCGCCGATAGACGAGGCCGCCGGAGACGACCAGCACGCCGGCCAGCGCGATCCACAGCCACGGATCGTTGCCGCCGGAGTTCGGTAGGCCGGTATTGGAATCGGGGTTGCCGTCGTCATCGCCGTCGCCGTCGTCATCGATGTCGGCATCAGCCGGAAGGATCGTGATGGCGGCCTTGTCGCCGCGGCGCGAGCTTTGGCCGATGGCCAGAATGCTGTGGGAACCGGGGGTTGTGGAGGCGGGGATGGTGACCGTCGTGGAAGCGGCGCCGCTGGCGTCCGTGGCCACACCGGCAGACAGCACGACCGGATCGGATTGTAACCAGATCTTCACAGTCTCGTTCGCCCCAAAGCCGCTGAGCCCAACGGTGATGGCGCTGCCCGCCTGCGCGTTGGTCGGAATCGTCACTGTGGCGACGCCGTTGTAGGACAGATCCTCTTCGGCGCTGGCCATCGGGGCAAATCCAACGCTAGCCACGAGGGCAACCAGTAGGGAACTTAGAACGGTACGGGCTGCTTTTCTCATGAGCCTCATCCTTTCAATGCGGGCATTGCCCTAGGCCACCGCCAGCCGGGGGCAAACAAACCTTAGCACAATCTTCCGCAGCGCGATACACGGCGTGTCAACCCTCAACCGCCACCTTACGTTCGCGGCGGAATCTGGACAAGGCTCCGACGCGACATCGCGGCGATTTTCAGGCAAGATTATCCCTATGAATCAGACTGCAGGTCCGGCGGGTTATGGGCGTGTGGATCCCGATGGCACGGTATTTGTGCTGACTGGAGACACCGAACGGGCCGTCGGTCAAGTTCCCGATGCCACTCCAGACGAAGCTCTGGCCTTCTTCGTGCGGCGCTATGAGGCGCTGGAAGTGGAGGTCGCGCTCTTGGAACAGCGAATTGGAGCCGGGGCGCTGTCCCCGGAAGAAGCGCGCAAATCGGTGAACGCCGCCATAGCGAATGTCACCGACGCCAACGCCGTGGGTGATCTGCCGAGTCTGATAGCGCGCCTGGAAGCCATTCTGCCCCGCATCGCCGAGCAGGCCGAGGCCCGCAAAGCCGAGCGCCAGCGCCAACAGGAAGAATCGCGCGCCGCCAAAGAGCGCATGGTCGCCGAAGCGGAGAAGATCTCCCAGGGCACGGACTGGCGCGGCGGGGTGAACCGGCTGCGCACGCTGCTCGACGAGTGGAAGGCCCTGCCCCGCATCGACCGGGCCACCGACGACGCCCTGTGGCACCGCTTTTCTTCCGCGCGCACGACGTACACGCGCCGCCGCAAGGCCTACTTCACGGAGCAGAACGCCAAGCGCGACGCCTCCCGGCTGGAGAAGGAGAAGATCCTGGCCGAGGCCCGCGAATTGGCCACCTCCACCGACTGGGGGCCCACCGCGGGCGCGTTCCGCGACCTGATGGCCCGCTGGAAGGCCGCCGGGGCGGCGCAGCGCGAGGTCGACGACCAACTCTGGACGGAATTCCGCGCTCTGCAGGATCAGTTCTTCGGCGCCCGGCAGGCTCTGTTCGACAGCCAGGACGCCGAACAGAGCGCCAACCTGGCCGCCAAACAGAAGCTGCTCGACGAGGCTGAAGCCGAAATCCTGCCGGTCAAGGACGTCACGGCCGCCCGTGCGGCGTACCGGACGTTCTTGGAGGCGTACAACGCCGTCGGCCGCGTGCCGCGCGAGCAGATCCGCCCGCTGGATTCCCGGGTGCGCGCCATCGAGTCCGCCATCCGCGGCGCCGAAGAGGACGAGTGGAAGCGCACCGACCCGGAAGCCCGCGCCCGCGCCGAAGAGACGGTGGGGATGCTGTCGGCCGAGATCGACAAGCTCTCGCAGAAGATCGTCAAGGCCGAAGCCCGCGGCGACAAAGCCGTAGCCGACAAGGCCCGGGAGTCCATCGCGACCTACCAAACCTGGCTCGACCAGGCCAAAGCCACACTGGCGGAATTCACCGCCTGACTCTCTTTCCGGCGCGCCGCGATGTGCCAATGTGGCTTGCGCGCGGCCTGCGTCAAACGCTGGGGCGTTTATCTGTTTGTTGCCTCGTTGTAACGAATGCGTGCGTATTCAGTGATCCGGTTGTAACACAGCGGTGGGACGTTTAGTCATCCCCTCAAACAAAACGGAGGCACCATGAAACGCAAGTCCCTTATCGTCGGCGCTGCCGCGCTCGCCCTGTTGGCCACCATGGCCGGCTGCGGCACGCGTGGCGAGGCCAGTTCAGCGGAAGAAAAAATTCTGACCATCGGCGTCATCGCGCCGCTTACCGGCGACTTGTCGCCGTTCGGCAAGGGCATCCAGTACGGCGCCCAGCTCGCCGTCGACCAGGCCAACGCGGCCGGCGGCATCGCCGGTTACACCCTCCAGCTGTCGCCGCAAGACGACCAGGCCACCCCTGACGTCGGGAAGAACGCCGCCACCCTGCTGGCCGGCGACGACACCGTTATCGGCGTTGTCGGCACCATGAACTCTTCGGTGGCCCAGCCCGTGATCCCGGTCTTGGGAGCCGCGAACATCCCCATGGTCTCGCCCGCGAACACGTCGCCGGCGTTGACCAAGGGTGATGACTTGACGAACCCCACCCGCCCGAACGTGAACTTCTTCCGGTTGTGCGCCTCTGACGACAAGCAGGGCCCCTTCGCCGCTAAGTACCTCTACGAGAACCTCGGCATCAAGACGGTGGCCACCGTCCACGACAAGAAGGTGTACGGCCAGGGCTTGGTCGAGCAGTTCTCGGCCGCCTTCGAGGCGCTCGGCGGCACCGTGGTCGCCGCTGAGACCATCAACCCGGACGACAAGGACTACAACACCGTCATCACGAAGCTGAAGGCGGCCAACCCGGAGGCCATCTACTATGGTGGCGAAGTCCCGCAGGCGGCCCCGCTGTCCTCGCAGGCCAAAGCAGCCGGCCTGACCGTTCCGCTGATGGGCGGCGACGGCCTCTATGACACCAACTACATGGAACTGGCCGGCGCGGCCGCCGAAGGCGACCTGGCCACTTCGGTGGGCGCGCCCACCGAGACGCTGACGACGGCGCAAGAATTCCGCGCCGCCTATGAAGCGGCCGGCTTCGACTCCGGTTGGTCAGCATACGGCGCCTACGCCTACGACTCGGCGAACGTCATCATCGCCGCCGCCAAGGAGGCGCTCACCGAGGGCACCACGCCCAAGGACGCCCGCCCGGCGATCATCGAGGCGATTGGCAAGGTGAACTTCACCGGCGCCACCGGTTCGGTCTCCTTCGACGCGCTCGGCGACAACAACTATCTCGTCCTGACCGTCTACAAGGCCGAAGGCCCCGCGTGGGTGGCCGTGGAAAGCGGCGAAGCGTAAACACACAAGTAGGGGCCGTCCCGGAGCCTGCACACTCCGGGACGGCCTCCCACAAGGACAGATAAATGGACCCCACGCTTTTCTTCGAGCAGGTCGTCAACGGGCTGTCACTGGGATCGCTCTACGCGCTGATCGCAGTCGGCTACACCGTTGTGTACGGAATCATCCAACTAATCAACTTCGCCCACGGGGAGATCTTCATGATGGGCGCCTTCGGGGCGCTCACGGTCTACCTGGTGCTCGGCTCCCCCACGGACCTGTCCATCCCCATGGCCCTTTGCGTGCTGCTGCCCGCGATGATCCTGGGCGGCATGGTGCTGGCCGCTGGAACGGCCCTGATAATGGAGCGGTTCGCGTACCGCCCGCTGCGCGGGGCGCCGCGGCTTGCCCCCCTGATCTCGGCCATCGGCGTGTCCGTGTTTCTGCAGGAGTTCATGCGGCTGTTCTATGGGCGCATCCCCGGCTTTCCCGATTCCAAACGCGGGATCGCCTTCCCGCGGATCGAGGGCATCACTGGCAACAACATCGACATCGGCAGTGTCTCCATAAAGATGTCGTCAATCTTCACCATCGCGGCGCTGCTCATCTGCACCGCGGCGCTGTGGTACTACATCAACCGGACCAAGACCGGCCGCGCCATGGTGGCCACTTCGCAAGATCCCGACATCGCCCGCCTTATGGGCATCGACGTCGACGCGGTCATCATGCGCGCGTTCGTCGTGGGCGCCGCCCTGGCCGCGATCGCCGGGGTCGCGCACGGCATGTACATCGGCAACATCGACTTCAAAATGGGCTTCATGGCAGGCTTGAAAGCCTTCACTGCCGCTGTGCTGGGCGGGATCGGCAACATCAACGGCGCCCTGGTAGGCGGACTGGTGCTCGGCATGGTGGAGGCCTTCGCCGCGCAATTGGGCCCCACAGCGTGGAAGGACGTGTGGGCGTTCGTCATCTTGATCCTGGTCCTCGTCTTCCGGCCCCAAGGCCTCGTCGGGGCGAAGGTGGTGAACCGGGCATGAACGAAAACCTGCTGCGCCCCGTCGCCATCGCCGGAGCCGGCCTGGGCATCGCCAGCATCTTCCTGCCGTGGGCCTACGGCCCCCGCATCCTGGACGACATGACCTACTACTTCGGCCCGTCGTTCCTACAGGTCTGCTACGCGCTGCTGGCCGTGGTGGCCCTGGCGTGCCTGGTGGCGCACTTCTTCCTGGACCGCATGTCCTGGTTCGCGCGGGTAATCGCCTGGAACGACGCGGCCAAAGCCGCTTCCCTCGGCGCGGTGGGATATGCCATAGCGGTGATCATCGCCATCGCCGTCGGCGGCGGCGGACTGATCAACGTCGAACCGGGCGGCTGGCTGGCCTTGGGAGGCGGGGCGCTCGCCGCTGTCTCCTGGTTCCTGCCCGCCTCCAAGGCACCCATATTCGAGCGGCTGCGCTGTCCGAAATGGGTCCAGATCCTCGCAATCGCCGCCGTGATGGCCGTGCTGTTGTTTGCCGCGGCGTTCGCGCTCAACCAGAGCGAGGCCGACGGATTCCTGGTCTTCGCGGTGTTCCTGGGAGCAGCCATCTTCACGTTCCACGCCACCGGCTTTTTCGGCTGGCTCTCGCTGGCGGCCGCCAACAACCGCAAGGTGCTGGTCATCTCCGCCTTCACCGTGGCATTCGCCTTCCCCTTCACCCAAAACGGCTCGGACGCGAACATGTCCGTCGCCGCGCAGGTCCTCACGTTCGCGGCGACGGCGATTGGGCTCAACATCGTCGTCGGCCTGGTGGGCCTGCTGGACTTGGGCTACATCGCCTTCCTGGGCGCCGGGGCATTCACGGCCGCGGTCATGAGCAAGTCGGTGTTCGCCACGCTGAGCGTGGACCTGCCTTTCCCCGTGGTGGCGTTGATCTCCGGCACCGTGGCGGCGCTTTTCGGGCTGCTGATCGGTACGCCGACGCTGCGGGTCTCAGGCGACTACCTGGCGATTGTGACGTTGGCGTTCGGCGAGATCTTCCGTATCACGATGATCAACCTGGACGGCACCGACGGTCCCAACATCACCCACGGATCCAACGGTGTGCCGTCTATCCCCAATTTGGACTTCTTCGGCTTCGACTTCGGGCAGAGCCATGAGATCTTCGGCATCCAAATTGGCCGCTTCTCCAATTACTATTGGCTGCTGCTGCTGGTTATCGGGCTGATCATCTTGGTGTTCGCCAACCTCAACCACTCCCGCATCGGGCGTGGCTGGGTGGCCATCCGCGAAGACGAAATGGCCGCCGAGTCCATGGGCGTGAACACCTTCGGATTGAAACTGCTGGCCTTCGCGGGCGGCGCGTTCCTGGCTGGAGTGGCCGGGTCGGTCAAGGCATACACCGACACTTCGGTCTCCCCCGACCAGTACGTCTTCCTGGAATCGGCCTTCCTGCTAGCCGCCGTCGTGCTGGGCGGCATGGGCACCATCATGGGCGTGCTGATCGGCGCGACGCTGTTGAAACTGCTCCCGGAGAAACTGCGCTACTTCGAGGACTACCGGCTGCTGCTGTTCGGCGCGCTGATGGTCGTCATGATGCGCTTCCGGCCTGAGGGCATCATCGCCGACGAACGGCGGCAACTCGAATTCCACGACACGGACGAGGAACTCGCCGAGGAAGTCGAAGAGGACCTGACCACGCACCACGCGCACCTCAACGCGGACAAGGAGTTGCCATGAGCACCGACCGCTCCGTACTGCTGGATGCCGCGCACGTGACCATGCGGTTCGGCGGGCTGACCGCCGTGGACGACGTCTCCTTGCAGATCCACCACGGCGAGATTGTCGGGTTGATCGGCCCGAACGGTGCCGGCAAGACCACCTTCTTCAATTGCCTGACCGGGCTGTACAAACCAACCAGCGGCGCGGTCACCTTGAACGGGGAGCCGCTACCCCCGCAGCCCAGGCTGGTGGTGAAGGCCGGCGTGGCGCGCACGTTCCAGAACATCCGGCTGTTCCACGACATGACCGCGCTGGAGAACGTAATGGTGGGCACCTACTGCCGTACCAAGACCAACGCCATCGACGCGATCTTCCGGCTGCCCAGACACCGGCAGGAGGAGAAAGTCTCTACCGAGTTGTGCAAGGGCTGGCTCGACTTCGTGGGACTGGCCGACAAGGCCAACACGCTCGCCCGCAACCTGCCCTACGGCGACCAGCGGCGCCTGGAAATCGCCCGGGCGCTCGCCACCAAACCCAGCCTGCTGCTGCTCGACGAGCCGACCGCGGGCATGAACCCGAACGAGACCCGCCAGGCGGAAGACTTGATCTTCCGGATCCGCGACCTGGGCCTGGCGATCCTGGTGATTGAGCACGACATGCGCTTCATCTTCAGCCTGTGCGACCGGGTGCTGTGCTTGGTGCAGGGCGCGGTCCTCATCGATGGCACCGGCGACGAAGTGCAGCACGACCCGCGGGTGATCGAGGCCTACCTGGGTTCGCCCGCCGAGGATGGCCCACCAGGCATGGCCGAAGCGGCGGAGGTGCCCAATGCTTGAGATTCGCGGTTTGGAAGTGGCTTACGGCCGGGTCAAAGCCGTCAAGGGCATCGATCTCAGCGTCGGAAAGGGCCAGATCGTAACGCTGCTGGGCATCAACGGCGCTGGCAAGTCGACGACTCTGCGCTGCATCTCCGGGCTCATCCCCCCAGTGGCGGGCACCATCGAATTCGAGGGCGAGTCCATCGCGGGGCTGCCGGCGCACAAGATCGTGCGGCTCGGCATTGCGCAGTCTCCCGAAGGTCGGCGGCTGTTCAAGGACATGTCCGTGGAGGACAACCTGATGTTGGGGGCGTTCTCCCGCAAGGACACCGCCGAAATCCGCCGCGACCTTGACCGCGTCTACGGGATGTTCGACGTGCTCGCCAAGCGCCGCGCCGAGCCTGCGGGGCTCTTCTCCGGAGGCGAACAACAGATGCTGGCCATCGGGCGGGCCATGATGAGCAACCCGAAGCTGCTGATGTTGGACGAGCCGTCCATGGGGCTGTCTCCGATCATGACGCAGTTGATCATGAAGACCATCAAGGACCTGCAGTCTGAAGGGGTGACCATCCTCCTGGTCGAACAGAACGCGCAGGCCGCGCTATCCCTGGCGGACCGGGGCTACGTGCTCGAAGTGGGCCAGATCGCGCTGTCGGACACCGGCAAAGCGCTGCTCGGCGACGACCGGGTGCGCAAAGCCTACTTGGGCGCCGAGTGATCCAGCCGCTGTAAGGCGGCGATGACCGTCTCGGTGTCTGCCGTGGTCCAAAAGCCGGGCATCGACGCGCGCAGGAAACTGCCGTAGCGCGCGGTCATCAGGCGCGGGTCGAGCACGGCCACCACTCCCCTGTCGCTTGCCGTGCGGATGAGCCGTCCGGACCCCTGCGCCAGCAGCAGGCCGGCCTGGGTGGCGGCCACGGCCATGAAGCCGTTACCGCCCCGATCGCTGACCGCCTGCTGCCGCGCCTGCATGAGCGGATCGTCGGGGCGCGGGAAAGGAATCTTGTCGATGATGACCAACTGACACGTCTCGCCGGGCACGTCGACGCCTTGCCAAAGCGACAGGGTGCCGAACAGGCAGGCTGATTCGTCCGCGATGAACCGCCGCGTGAGTTCGGGAAGCTGGGCGTCGCCTTGGCACAGGATGTCCATGTCGAGTTCCTGGCGGCACCAGCGGGCGGCGGCTTCAGCGTTGCGCTGTGAGGCGAATAACCCCAGCGTGCGTCCCCCAGCGGCCCAGATCAACTCGCTGACGCGTTCCAGCACCGGGGCGGTGATGCCATCGCGGCCCGGGGCCGGAAGGTCCTTGGCGATGTACAAGATGCCCTGTTTACCGTAGTCGAACGGCGACCCGACATCTATGGCCCGGTAGTCGTCCATGCCGACCGACTGGGCCAGCGCGGTGAAGTCGCCGCCGATTTTCAAGGTCGCCGAGGTGAGCACAGCCGATGTCTCGTCGAAGACTTGCGCGCGCATCAACTCGGCGACGTCGAGCGGCGCGAGGCACACCTGGCGCCCGAAACGTTCCCGCTCGGACACCCAGACGACGCTGTTCGGATTCAGCGCGGCCATCGACTCGGCCGTTTCAAAGACCTCCTGCATTCCGGCCGCGAGCTGTTTTGATTCGGGTGCCGGGCCGATTTCGCTCAGGCCCGTCCGGGCCAGGTCGCGGATGCGGGCGAGCGTGAACACCAACTGTGCTTCGGGATCCTCCACCCGCGCGAGGTCCGCTTCGTCCAGCGCCTCCTGAAGCAGGTCGGCGGCGTCGAGCAGGTCAGCCCCGGTTTCGTCGCTCAGTTTGTCCAGGGCCGCTTTGGCGACGCGTTCGACCTGTTGCGGGCTGAGTTCGGCCGAGGCGGCCGAGGTGACGCGCGCCACCAGTTCGTGGGCCTCGTCGATGATGAGGACGTCATGTTCGGGCAAGGCGTTGCCGTCGTTCATGGCGTTCACGGCGAGCAACGCGTGGTTGGTGACGACGAGTTGGCTGTTCCGGGCGGTGTCGCGCGCCAATTCCACGCGGCATTCGCCCAAGTACGGGCACTCGGCCATGAGGCACTCCCGGGCGGACACCGACACCTGTGCCCATGCCGCCGGCGTGTGCGGCGGGGCGTCGTCGCGGTCTCCGGTTTCGTCGAGTTCGGCCCATTCGCGCAACATCACCACTTCGGAACCCAGTTCGGACGCGGGCAGGTCCGCGGCGGCGAACAGGGCGTTCTGGGCTTCGGGGGCGTAGCGGACCTTGTGCAGGCAGGCGTAGTTGGAGCGCCCCTTCAGCACGGCGTGCCGGATAGTCTTTCCCGTTACCTCCTGCGCCGCCGCCACGGCCGTGGGGATGTCCTTGGTGGCGAGCTGGCGCTGCAGAGCGAGCGTGGCGGTGGCCACTATCACCCGCGACTGGGGCGCGGCGGCCAGGTGGGCCAGTGCCGGGGCCAGGTAGCCCAACGACTTTCCTGTGCCGGTGCCGGCCTGCACCAGCAGATGCCCAAAACCGTCGAAGGTCTTGGCCACTTCCCGCGCCATCTGTTCTTGGCCTTCGCGCCGTTCACCGCCGATGGCGGCGACGGCGGCGTCGAGAATGCTCATAGCTTGGCTAACTCGCCGGCCAGGTCCGCGTTGACCAATGCCCGGATCCGGGTGCCTTCGGCGGTGTGCTCCGATTCGAGCAGTTCACCGGTCTGGTGGATGCGGTTGATCAGGTCCCCACGCGCGTACGGTACCAGCGCGGCGACTTCGATCGCGGGCCGGGGCAGCCCGTCGGCGATCGCCGCCCGCAACTCGTCCAGCCCCTCGCCCGTCTTCGCAGAGCAAAACGCCGCGTCCGGAAAACGCCCGCGCAGGGCCAGCAGCGAGTCCGGGTCGGCCAGGTCCACCTTGTTGACCACGAGTTGCTCGGCGACTTGGGCGGCGCCGATCTGAGACAGCACCTGCCTGACGGCGTCCACCTGGCCGAACGGATCCGGGTCGGAACCATCTACCACGTGCAGCAGCAGGTCAGCCGAAACGGACTCCTCCAACGTCGAACGGAAGGCTTCCACCAAGTCGTGCGGGAGGTGGCGGATGAAGCCGACGGTGTCGGTGAGCGTGTATTGGCGCCCGTCGGCGGTCTCGTCGCGCCGGGTGGTCGGATCCAACGTGGCGAACAGGGCGTTCTCCACCAACACGCCCGCTGCCGTGAGCGCGTTCAGCAACGACGATTTGCCCGCGTTCGTGTAGCCGACGATCGCCACCGACGGCACGCGGTTCTTGCGGCGCGCGGCCCGCGTGGTCTTCCGGGTCTGGTCCAACTCGCGCAGTTTGCGGCGCAGCACCGAAATCCGCGTCTTGATGCGGCGCCGGTCGATCTCAATCTTGGTCTCGCCCGGCCCGCGTCCGCCGATACCCACGCCGGAGGCCGCCCGGCCGCCAACCTGGCGCGACAAGTTGCCGCCCCAACCGCGCAGGCGTTGGCGCAGATACTGCAACTGGGCCAACTCCACTTGCGCCTTGCCTTCCGCGGAGTGGGCGTGCTGGGCGAAGATGTCCAGAATTAGGGCTGTCCGGTCGATGACCTTGACGCCGACGGCGTCCTCCAAGTTGCGCAACTGCGCAGGTTCCAACTCACCGTCGCAGATCACAGTGTCGGCTCCGGACGAACGTACTACATCCTTGAGTTCTGCCACCTTCCCACGCCCGATGAACGTCGCTGGATCGGGGGTTGAGCGGCGCTGCACCAGCGCTTCGAGCACCTGGGAGCCGGCCGTCTCGGCCAGTGCCGCCAACTCCGCCATGGCGTTGTCGGCGTCGGTTTGCGTGCCTGAAGTCCACACCGAGACCAACACGACGCGTTCGAGCTGCAACTCGCGGTATTCGACCTCCGAGATATCTTCGAGCTGCGTCGACATACCCTGCACGCGGCGCAGGGAAACACGTTCTTCCAGGTCGAGTTCGCCGGTGGAAGGTTCTTCGGCTTGTTGGCTCACGGGATCCAAACCTTGCCACGCGCGACGATTTCGGCCGGGCCCGTCAACATGGCTGTCGTACCGAGCCGCACCTGCAGCGTGCCGCCGGGAACCGATACCGACACCTGGTCGTTGGGCCAGTAGGCGGCCTGCGCCGCCGCGGCGGCCGCGACAATCCCAGTGCCGCAGGACATGGTTTCTCCCGAACCGCGCTCGTAGACCCGCATGCGCAGCTGGCCTTGGCCGAGCACTTCCACGAACTCGTTGTTGACGCCGTTCGGGAAAGCGCCGGGCGGATCCCAGGTGGGTTGCTTGGACAGGTCCAGCGAATCGAGGACCGCACCGTCCACGAAGCTGACCAGATGGGGATTCCCGACGTCGACCGACCTGCCGGTGAAGGTGTAGCCGCAGCAAGTCTGCGAAAGCGTGCGGCCCAGCACAACCGGGCCCATGTCCACTTCTATCAGGCCATCTGCACAGAACACCCCGCTGCGCAAACCGGCGCGCGTTCCCACGGCGGTGGCCGCAAGATCTTCCTGGGCCAGATAGCGCAGGAATACGCGCAACCCGTTGCCACACATTTCAGCCAGCGAACCGTCGGCGTTGCGGTAGTCCATGAAGAGGATTTCCGGATCGCCGTCCCACCCCGGAATATGCTTGCCGCGCACCACCCGCAGCGTCCCATCGGCTCCGACGCCCGCCCGGCGGTCACACACAAAAGCAACTTCGGCGTCGCTCAACTGGATCTCGTCGTCAAGGTCGGTGAACAGCACGAAGTCGTTCCTGGTGCCGTGCCCCTTGGCAAAGCTCAATTCACGCATCGCGCATCCCGCCGTCCACGTATTGCCGTATCTCGCCAAGCCTATCCAACCCGAACCACTTGATCCGCGCGTCACGCCGGAACCAGCCGAGTTGTTTGCGGGCGAATTGCCTGGTGCGGGTGATCGTCTGCTCTTTCGCTTCAGCCTCGGTGATCTCCCCGTCCAGGAAGCTGATGATCTGCCGATAGCCGATCGCCCGGGAGGCCGTCTTGCCTTCCCGCAGGCCGCGGGCGAGAAGTCCGCGCACCTCGTCCACGAATCCGTCGGCCCACATCTGCTCCACCCGTGCCGCGATGCGGGCGTCCAGAGTCGGCCTGTCGATCTCCAGGCCGATTTGCACCACGTTCTCGACGGCGTAACGCGGCTCGGGAATCACAGAACGGAAATCGCCGGTCAACTCGATCACTTCCAAGGCGCGCACTATCCGCCTCCCGTTGCCGGGCAGGATACCCTTGGCCGCTTCCCGGTGGCGCGCCGCCAGTTCGGCGTGCAGCGCCTCCGGGCCGATTTGCGCCAACCGCTTCTCCCACTTGGCGCGCACTTCGGGATCCGTGCCGGGAAATTCGAAGACGTCGAGAATTGCCCGCATATACAAGGCGGACCCGCCCACCAGCAGCGGCAAGACACCGCGGGCCCGGCAGTCCGCGATCGCGTCGCGGGCCAGGGCCTGGAACTCGGCGACCGAAGCCTCATCGGTCACATCCATGATGTCGATCAAATGGTGCGGCACGACACGCTCGGCGGGGGTTGGTTTGGCCGTGCCGATATCCATGCCCCGATAGACCAGCATCGAGTCGGCGTTGACCACCTCGCCGCCCAGGGCGCGCGCCAAGTTCAGGGCCACAGCCGTCTTCCCTGCGGCGGTGGGCCCGTTGATGGCGATCACCGGCAAACTCACAGCGACATTCTTTCCGATTCCACAGCCAATACCCAGCCAGGCGTGGCACAGTAATTGCCAGAACAACAGTACTGACCTGTTGTCCTAGTTGAACTACCGTCAGGGAGAAAGGGGGTCGCATGGATATCGTCGGCCAAGTAAAGGGAGTGGTGGAAGCCCACGAAGACGACATCAACAAGGGCATCGACGCTGTAGGTGACCTTGTGGACAAAGTGACCGGCGGCAAGATCGCCGACAAGGTTGACCAAGTCCAGGACTTCCTTAAAGACAAACTCGACACTGACGAGAAGTAGCCACTCGCCTTTGGCGACGAAAGCCGGGGTTGGCCCAAACGGGTCAGCCCCGGTTCGCAATTGCGGCCGGTGGTGCCGCGCAGGCTACTTCACGGTCAAAGTCAACGTCCGGGCGGGCAGTTGGGCACCTTGCCAGGCGTCGCCGCCTTTCGTGCGGCGCAGGTTGGCGATACCCGCGTCGGCGTTGAGGTGGTGCGGGGCGGCGTACGTGATCACCGCGTCGGCGATGTCGCCGGGGCGCGGGCGCGACGCCGAGTCATCGGGGACGGCCACATGCACCAGCCGGTTGTCGCGGGCGCGGCCCGACATGCGGGCGGTCGCGGCGTCCTTGCGGCCCTCCCCCTCGGCGAAGAGCACCTCCACCGTTTCACCCACCAGCGCTTTGTTCTGCTCCCAAGCGATGTCCTCGATCTCAGCGACCAAGCGCTCGTAGCGTTCCTGGACGATTTGCTTGGGGATCTGGTCCTCGCGCTCGGCCGCCGGCGTGCCTGGGCGTTTTGAATACTGGAAGGTGAAGGCCGCCGCGAAACGGGCCTGCCGCACGATGTCGAGGGTGTCTGCGAAGTCGGCGTCGGATTCGCCGGGGAAACCGACGATGATGTCGGTCGTGATCGCCGCGTCCGGGATCGCCGCGCGCACCTTCTCGATGATCGACAGGAAGCGCTCGCGCCGATACGGCCGGTGCATCTCGCGCAGCACCCTGTCCGAGCCCGATTGCAGCGGCATGTGCAGGCTCGGCATGACGTTGGGCGTCTCAGCCATGGCGGCGATCACTTCGTCGGTGAAGTCTTTGGGATGAGGGCTGGCGAAACGCACCCGCTCCAGGCCGGAGACGGTGCCACACGCCCGCAGCAGCTTGGCGAACGCGGCGCGGTCGCCAAATTCCACCCCGTAGGTGTTCACGTTCTGGCCCAGCAGCGTGATTTCCTGCACGCCTTCGGCCACCAGGGCCTCGACCTCGGCCAAGATGTCGCCGGGACGGCGGTCGGTCTCCTTACCCCGCAACGACGGCACGATGCAGAAGGTGCAAGTGTTGTTGCAGCCCACCGAAATCGCCACCCAGGCCGCGTACGCCGAATCGCGCCGAGTCGGAAGTGTGGATGGGAAACGCTCCAGGGCCTCCAGAATCTCCACTTGGGCGGCCTGCTCCACACGTGCCCGCTCCAACAGCACCGGCAACGAGCCCAGGTTGTGCGTCCCGAAGACTACGTCAACCCAGGGCGCCCGTGCTACGACAACATCCTTGTCCTTTTGCGCCATGCAGCCGCCGACGGCGATTTGCATGCCCGGATGCCCCGCCTTGACCGGAGCCAGGTGGCCGAGGTTTCCGTAGAGCCGGTTGTCGGCGTTCTCCCGAACCGCGCAGGTGTTGAACACCACCACGTCGGCCTGCTCGGAGGGCTCCGCCCGCCGGTACCCGGCCGACTCCAGCACGCCCGCGATGCGTTCCGAGTCGTGCACGTTCATCTGGCACCCGTAGGTGATCACCTGGTAGCTGCGTCGAGTCATAGCGAACAGATACGTTACCGCGCCAGCGCCGTCGCCCGGGATTCCCGCACCACGACCACCTTGATCGAACCCGGATAGGTGAGTTCAGTTTGGATGCGGTGCGCTATGTCGTTGGCGATGGCGGCGGCCTCGGCATCTGATACCACATCGGGCTGCACCATCACCCGCACTTCCCGGCCCGCCTGCATGGCGAACACCTTGTCCACGCCTGGCAAGGCTGATGCCAGCTGTTCCAGACGCTCCAAGCGCTTCACATAGGCCTCCAGCGATTCCCGCCGGGCTCCTGGACGCGAACCGGAGATGGCGTCCGCGGCCTGTGTCAGCAGCGCCTCCACAGTGCGCGGCTCCACCTCGTCGTGATGTGCCTCGATGGCATGCACGACGTCGGGATGCTCCCCATAGCGCCGCGCCAATTCGGCGCCGACCCGGGCGTGGCTGCCTTCGGCCTCATGTGTCATCGCCTTGCCAATGTCGTGCAGGAACGCCGCCCGGCGGCAAGTCTCGGCGTTCAGCCCCAGCTCGGTCGCCATCAATCCGGCCAGTTCCGCGGATTCGACCGAGTGGGCCAACACGTTCTGCCCGTAGGACGTGCGATAGTGCAGCGCCCCCACGACGGGCAACAGCCCTTGTGGCAGGTCTGTGATGCCCACGGCGAGCAGCGCGTCTTCGGCGGCGCGCAGGGCCGCCTCATCCGTCTTCCGCTTCGCCCTCACATACGCCTCTTCGATACGCGCCGGGTGGATCCGGCCATCGGCCACCAAGTCCTCCAACGTCGCCCGCGCCGTCTCCCGGCGCACCGGGTCGAAACTCGACAAGAGCACCGATCCCGGGGTGTCGTCGATCATGACGTTGACGCCGGTGACCTGCTCGAACGCGCGGATGTTGCGGCCCTCCCGGCCGATGATGCGGCCTTTCATCTCTTCGCCGGGTAAGGCGACCACGGCGACTGACGATTCCACCGTCGCTTGCGACGCCAGGCGCTGGATCGCGCCGACCACGATTTCGCGCGCCTTGTCTTCGGCGTCCCGGCGGGCGTTCAACTCGATCTCGCGAGCCAGTTGTGCGCCGCGCAGCCGGGCATCGTGTTCGATCCGGGCGATCAATTCCGCCCGCGCGTCCTCGGGTGTCAACTCGCCAATGCGCCCCAACTCGTTCAGCCGCTCAGCTTCCGCCTCGTCCAACTCCTGCTGCTTGTCGTGCAGCGCTTTGGCCTGCCGGGCAAGCTGCTTCTCAAGCCGGTCAAGTTGTTCTTCGCGCCGGTTCAATTCGCGCATCGGGCCGTAGTCCGCGCGACGCAGGCGCGACAACAGCATGACGATGACCGCGGCCAGCACCACGACCACGACCACGGTCATGATCGTCAGCCATGTCACCAGATCCCAAGTGGAGAAATCCATGGGCGCGCCTCCTTGCCAAAGGTGCGCCAAGTGAACGCCAAGCATCGTTGCGCGCCGCGCGCGCAACGCCGATATCGCGAGGTTCAGGCCTCAATCAAATGTCATGTCCACCGGTGCGCTCAGGCACACCTTTGAGAAAAGACTACTCCTGGTCGCCAAGTGGCGAAACCGATGTCGGCAGCACTTCTTTGAGAACCCGCGCGGCCAGGCCGCAAGAGAATCCACGGCGCATGAGCGCTCCGCCTATCCGCCGGTAGGCCACTTGCCGATCCAGCGCTCCCAGCGAACGCAGCTTCTTTTCGGCCAGGGCTTTCGCAGCCGCGTAGTCCGCATCCTCATCCATGGTTTCCAGTGCCTGGGAGATCTCCGCGTCCGCGACGCCCTTCGTCCGCAACTCTTGGGCTATCGCCAATCGGCTGCGGCCCCGGCGCTGGCCAGACTCCACCCACGCTTGAGCAAAGCTGGCGTCGTCGATCAACCCAACCTCGCCGAAACGCGCCAACACTTCTGCGGCGACATCCGGCGGAACGCGGCGTTTGTCCATCGCTTTGCGAAGCTCCTCTCGGCTGCGCGCCCGAACCGTCAGCAAGCGTAAGGCGATTTCTCGCGCGGCCGAAAGCTGCATGGCCCGATCTGGCTCGGCAGCTTCGGGTGTGGATTCAGCCACCTGGCTGGACTTGGTGCTCAGAACTTCACCTCGCCGGTTTCCGGATCCACATTTTCCGGCACATCCACGCCGATACCGAGCGTGGCCAAGATCTGCTTCTCGATGGTGGCGGCGACGTCCGGATTAGCCTTGAGGTACGCCCGGGCGTTCTCCTTGCCCTGGCCCAGTTGCTCCGAATCATAGGTGAACCAGGCGCCCGCCTTGCGCACGATGCCGGCGTCCACGCCAAGGTCGATCAGCGACCCTTCGCGGGAGATGCCCTGACCATAGAGGATGTCGAACTCGGCTTGCTTGAACGGCGGCGCCACCTTGTTCTTCACGACTTTGACCCGGGTGCGGTTGCCCACCATTTCCGACCCGTCTTTCAAGGTCTCGATGCGGCGCACGTCCAGCCGGACGGTCGCATAGAACTTCAGCGCGCGCCCGCCCGTCGTCGTCTCCGGGGAGCCAAACATCACGCCGATCTTCTCCCGCAGCTGGTTGATGAAGATCGCCGTCGTGTTCGCGGAATTCAGCGCGCCCGTCATCTTGCGCAACGCCTGGCTCATCAGCCGGGCCTGCAACCCCATGTGGCTGTCGCCCATTTCGCCCTCGATCTCAGCCCGCGGCGTGAGCGCCGCCACCGAGTCGATGACGATCAACGCCAGCGCCCCGGAACGCACCAGCGTGTCGGCGATCTCCAGGGCTTGCTCGCCGTTGTCCGGCTGGCTGACCAACAGCGCGTCGGTGTCGACGCCGAGCTTGGCGGCGTATTCGGGATCCAGCGCGTGTTCCGCGTCGATGAACGCGCAGATACCACCAGCGGCTTGCGCATTTGCGATGGCATGCAGCGCGACCGTCGTCTTGCCAGAGGATTCTGGGCCGTAGATCTCGATCACGCGTCCGCGCGGCAAACCCCCTATGCCAAGGGCGACATCCAGGGCGATCGAGCCGGTGGGAATCACCTCCATCGGCTGCCTCGTCTGATCTCCGAGCCGCATCACGGAACCACGCCCGTGGGCCTTTTCGATCTGTGCCAACGCCGCCTGAAGGGCCTTCTCGCGATCTGCACTCGCCATGTCATCGTCCTTTCGCTTATGAGACGTGTCTCACCTTAGGCACTGGCACGGACAGTTTTTTCGATCACTGGCCCGGCTGTGGATATCTCCAAATGCCCAACGGCGTTGTCCACAGCCTAGAAGAACATGCGTTCGATTGGTGGCCGACACGCCGCGCGCGGCGGCATTGGTCAAAGCTCGCTGGGAGGAAGCTCCAAGGCGGCCCAAACCGCCCGCCAGATGACTTTGCATTTCAGCCCAGCATCCAACGCTTCGCGCACCGTGAGCTGGCCCAAGTCCGCGATGACGAATGTCTGCGCCCACAACGGCGCGTAGTCAGCGCCGAGATGCCGATTCAGGCGAATCCACAGCTCGGCTTCAGGCATCAGGCGGCCTGTGCCGTGTAGTCGCAATCGGTATCCAACCGGTCCGCCGCCGAGTGCAGCATCTGCGACAAGCTGATCTGATTGGCTTCGCAGATAGAGGCGAGCATTTCGGAAGACGCCTCTTTGCGGCCCCGCTCCACCTCCGAAAGATACCCCAGGCTCACCAGAGCCTTCGAGGAGACTTCCCGCAGCGTCAATTTGCGCCGCAAGCGGGACTCGCGCAGCACCTGCCCGACGGCCTCCCGAAACAGCTCGGGACGTTCGCGCAGTTCATAGATCATGGTTACAGCCTATCTGTCATTCAATGCTTGTTGTCATGTTGAATAACGCCGGGCAGGCAACAATTGTTCCCTTCCGGCGAACTTGCCGCTACAGCTTCGAACGCAGCTCGGCCAACTGGGCCGCCACGGCTTGTGGTGCGGTGCCGCCGCGGGCGTTCCGGGCGGCCACTGCGCCGGCGACATCGAGCACGCCAAGGACTTCCGGCCGCAGCAGTGGCGAAATCTCCGCGAGGTCCGGCGCGGCCAACTCCCCCAACTCGATGCCTTTGGCCTCGCAGTAGCGCACGGCCGCCCCGGCGATGTCGTGGGCTTGCGCGAAGGGGACTTGCTGGCGCACCAGCCAATCAGCCAGGTCGGTTGCCAATGAGAACCCGCGCGGGGCCAGGTCGGCCATGCGCTCGGTGTCGAATTCCAGCGTGGCCACCATGCCCGTCACCGCGGGCAATAGGACCAGCAACTGGTCGGCGGAGTCGAAGACCGGCTCCTTGTCCTCCTGCAAGTCGCGGTCGTAAGCCAGCGGCAAGCCCTTGAGCGTGGCCATCAGCCCGGACAGATTGCCGATCAGGCGCCCCGCCTTGCCGCGGGCCAGCTCGGCCACGTCCGGGTTCTTCTTCTGTGGCATGATCGACGAGCCCGTGGACCACCGGTCGTCCAGCCTCGCGAAACCGAATTCCGCGGTGCACCAGATGATGATGTCCTCAGCCAGCCGGGACACGTCCACGCCGATCTGCGCCAGCACGTACGCCTCCTCGGCGATGATGTCGCGCGAAGATGTGGCGTCAATAGAATTCGCAGCCGAATCCGAAAAGCCCAACCCCCGCGCCACAAACTGCGGATCCAGCCCCAGCGACGTGCCGGCTAGGGCCGCCGAACCATAGGGAGATTCCGCGAGCAGGCGCTTTTCGAGATCGGCAAGCCGCTCCAAGTCGCGCACCAAAGGCCAGGCGTAGGCCAGCAACTGGTGGCTGAGCAACACCGGTTGGGCGTGTTGCATGTGGGTACGGCCGGGCATGACGGCGCCCAGGTGGCGTTCGGCCTGGTCCGCCAAGGCACCGCACAGAGCCTTGACCGCGCCCGCGATGTCGGTGTTCGCCGCGCGCAAGTACAGCCGGATGGTCGTCGCGATCTGGTCGTTGCGGGACCGGCCGGCCCGCAGCCTGCCGCCCAATTCCGGCCCAACCGCCTCGATCAGCAACCGTTCCAGGGCGCCGTGCACATCCTCGTCGGTGGGCAGCGGCGCCAATTCCCCGGCCGCCAGGCGTTCGCGCAACCCGCGCAACCCCGCTTCCAGGCCTTCGTAGTCGGCGTCGGTCAACAAGCCCGCCCGATGCAAAGCGGCCGCATGCCACACCGACCCCTCCAAGTCGCAGGCAGCCAGCCGCCAGTCGAACTGCGTCGACTGCGACAGGGCGAACATGGCGTCAGCGGGCCCGGCGGCAAAGCGCCCGCCCCAGAGCTTTCCAGTGTCGTTCATCGTCTTCACCCTATCTACAACGCCAGCAACTCGGCCGCCATCTGCGGGCCACCCGCCGGGTCGCGGGTGATCAACAGGACGGTGTCGTCGCCCGCGATCGTGCCCAGGACCTGCGGCCAGCCCATCTTGTCGACTGCCGAGGCGAAATACTGGGCGGCCCCGGGCGGCGTCTTCAACACGACCAGGTTCGCCGAACCTTCCGCTGACAACAGCAATTCGGCGCAGACTTTCGCCAACTTGGCTTGCGCGCTCTGCCCGCCTTGCTCAGTGGCGGCGATGGCATAGCGGAAACCAGCGTCGGTGCGAACCCGAACCGCGCCCAACTCCAACAGGTCCTTGCTCAGCGTTCCCTGGGTTACGCTCACCCCGGCGTCGGAGAGCAATGCGGCCAACTCCGTCTGGCTGCCCACGCAGCCGCGCTCAATCAGTTCGGCGATCTTGGCCTGCCGCGCCGACTTGCTGGGCGGTTTCGTCACCGGATCGCCTTGAACAGCTTCGGCAGCAAGTCGATGAACCCGTCCAACTCCTCGGTGGTGATGTTCAGTGCCGGCAAGATGCGGACCACGTCGGGACGCGGTGCGTTGACGATCACGCCGGCCTCCAGGCACGCCTGGGCGAGGGCCTTGGCCACCGGCGTGCGCAACTCGATGCCCAGCATCAGGCCGCGCCCGCGCGTGCGGGCCACCTCGAACATGTGCAGGTCTTCGATGCGGCGAGAGATGTAGGCCCCCATCTCGGCGGCGTGGGCCAGCAACCCCTCAGCCTCGATCACGCCCAGCGTGGCCAGTGCCGCCGCGGCCGCCAACGGGTTGCCGCCAAAGGTCGATCCGTGCGTCCCCGGCGTGAACAAATCGGCCGCCGGGCCGGTGGCCACACAGGCCCCAATGGGAAAACCGTTGCCCAGGCCTTTGGCGAACGTCACGATGTCAGCCGTCACACCCGAAGGCTCACTGGCCAACCAGGTTCCGGTGCGGCCCATACCCGACTGGATCTCGTCGAGCCACAGCAGCGCTCCGGCCTTCGCGGTGATCTTGCGGGCTTCGGCCAGATATCCGGCGGGCGCCTCGATGACACCGTTTTCGCCCTGGATCGGTTCCAGCACCACGGCGGCGACGGTGTCGTCCACCAGCCGGTTCAGCCTGGCCACGTTGCCAAAGGGCACAAACTCCACCACGCCCGGCAGCGGCTCGAACGGCTCGCGGTACGGCGGGTTGAAAGTGGCGGCGAGCGCGCCCATCGTCCGGCCGTGGAAAGACCCTTCCATGGCGATGATCCGCTTGCGGCCGGTCATCCGCGCCAGCTTGAAAGCCGCTTCGTTGGCCTCCGTTCCGGAGTTGGCCAAGAAGACTTTCGCCGGGCGGCCCGGATCGTTGGGAGTGGCCATCTTGGCCAGCTTTTCAGCCAGCGCCACCTGGGGCGGCGTGGCGAAGAAGTTGGACACATGGCCGAGCTGGCCGGCTTGCGCCGCGATGGCTTTGTTGACCTTCGGGTGGGCATGGCCCAGCACATTCACCGCGATGCCGCCCAACAGGTCGAGGTATTGCTTGCCCGTGTCGTCCCACACAAAGCTGCCTTCGCCACGCACCAACACCAGTTGGGGCGCGCCGAAAGTGTTCATCATCACATCGCCGTAGCGCTGCGCCACATTCTCAGTGCTGATCGCAGACTTGCCGCTCATTTGACCACCATCGTTCCAACGCCTTGATCGGTAAAGATCTCCAAAAGCAGGGAATGGGCAACACGGCCGTCAATGACGGTTGCCCGCGGCACGCCACCCTGCACTGCCTCCAGGCAGGCCTCCATCTTAGGCACCATGCCGCTGGCAAGGGAAGGGAGCATCTCGGACAAGTCGTCCGCCGTGATTTCGCGGATCAGCGTGGACGTGTCGGGCCAGTTGGCGTACAACCCGGGCACGTCCGTCAGCACGACCAGCCGCTCGGCATTCAGGGCCACGGCCAGCGCGGCGGCGGCGGTGTCGGCGTTCACGTTGTGCACCAAACCCTCGTCGTCGGGGGCGACGGTGGCGATGACGGGGATGCGGCCCGCGTTGATCAGGTCGAGCACCGTCTCCGGACGCACCTGGGAGACCTCGCCGACCAAGCCCAGGTCGATTTGCTCGCCGTCCACCTCCAAGCCTTTGCGCTCGGCCGTCAGCAGGCCCGCGTCCTCTCCCGACAGTCCCACCGCGTAGGGCCCGTGGGCGTTCAGCAGGCCCACCAATTCCCGATTCACTTGCCCCATCAGCACCATGCGCACCACGTCCATGGCTTCCGGGGTCGTCACCCGCAGGCCCCCGCGGAATTCGGACTGGATCCCGAGCCGGCCCAGCATGTCGGAGATCTGCGGCCCACCGCCGTGCACCACGACGGGTTTCACCCCGGCGAGGCGCAGGAAGACGATGTCCTGGGCGAAGGCGGCCTTCAACTCTTGGTCGACCATCGCGTTCCCGCCGTACTTGACGACGACGACTTTCCCGGCGTACTGCTGGAGCCAGGGCAGGGCCTCGATGAGGGCCATCGCCTTGCGTTTGGCCAGTTTGACGTCGGCTTTCGAAACCTCGCTCGAAAAACTGTCCATGGGGACAGACAAGATAGTGGTCATGATGAGTAAGCGCTGTTCTCGTGAACGTAATCGTGGGTCAGGTCGTTTGTCCAAAGCGTCGCCCGCTGGTCCCCGGCATTCAGGTCGACCTGGATTGACACCTCGCGAGCGGAGAGATCGACGCGGGTCCGATCCTCCCCGACACCCCCGCCGCGGCAAACGGTGACGCCATTGATGGCGACGTCGACTTTGGCGGGGTCGTACGGCACGGTTTCGGCGGGCAAGGCCCCGAATGCCGCGAGCACCCGGCCCCAGTTCGGGTCGTTGCCGAAGATGGCGGCCTTGAGCAGGTTGTAGCGCGCTATGGACCGGGCCACGGCGACGGCGCCATCCTCGTCGGCCGCGTTGACCACGTCGATGCGGATGTCGTGGCTGGCGCCCTCCGCGTCGCCTATGAGTTGCCGCGCCAAGTCGGCGGCCACCGAGCGCAGAGTCTGCGTGAATTCCGGCATCTGCGGGGCAACCCCGCTCGCGCCCGAGGCCAGCAAGATGACGGTGTCGTTGGTGGATTGGCAGCCGTCGGAGTCGATCCGGTTGAACGTCGTCCGGCAGGCCTCCGAGAGCGCGGCTTGGGCCTGCTCGGAAGTGAGCCTCGCGTCCGTCGTGATGACAACCAGCATCGTGGCCAGCCACGGCGCCAGCATTCCGGCACCCTTGGCCATGCCGCCCACGCGGTAGCCCGGGCCCTGCGCGACGGCCAGCTTCGGATGCGTGTCCGTGGTCATGATCGCCTCAGCCGCGTCTTGGCCGGCCGTGGCCGACAATTCAGCGCAGGCCTGTTTCGCGCCCGGTAGCAGCAGGTCCAACTTCAGGCGTTCGCCGATCAGGCCGGTGGAGCAAACCAGCACCTGTTCGAGTGGGAGATGCAGAGCCTCGGCCACCACCTGGGCCGTCGCCTCGGTGTCGGCGAAACCTGCGGCTCCAGTGCAAGCGTTCGCCCCGGCCGAGTTGAGCACGACTGCCCGCGCGGCCGTGCCCAATTGGGCGTTTCGCGCCATAGCCGCGCGCGACCATTGCACGGGCGCGGCGCAGAAGCGGTTCGGCGTAAACACCGCCCCGGCGGCGAATTCCGGCCCGGTGTTGCAGACCACCGCCACGTCCTTTCCGCCGTTCGCTTTCAGGCCGGCCGCCAAGCCGGCGGCGGTGAAGCCGGTGGCATAGGTGACACTCATTTGACTCCCATCGTCGTGAGCCCGGTGGCCTCGGGAATACCCAAGGCCAAGTTGATTGACTGCACTGCCGCCCCAGCGGTGCCTTTGACCAAATTATCCAAGGCCGTGATCGCGACAACGCGGCCCGCCCGCTCGTCGACTGCCACCTGCACCAGGGCCGTGTTGGCGCCCAGCACGGCCGCGGTCGCGGGCCACTGCCCCGGCGGCAGCACCTCCACGAATGGCTCGTCGGCGTAAACCTCTTCCCAAGCACCGCGCACATCTCGCGCGGCTCCGCTCAGGCGGGCCGTGCAGGTGGCCAAGATGCCCCGGGACATCGGCACCAGCGTCGGCGTGAAGCTGATGCGCACTTCGCCGGCGCCCGCCTTGCCGAGATTCTGCTCTATCTCTGGAATGTGCCGGTGCACGCCGCCGACCGCGTACGGGCTCGCCGAGCCCAGAATCTCGGCAGCCAGCAGATGCGGCTTGAGGGATTTCCCCGCGCCGCTGACGCCGTTGGCCAACACGGCCACCAAATCGGCCGGTTCGATGAGGCCGGCGGCGATACCGGGTTGCAGGGCAAATGTGACCGCCGTCACATTGCAGCCGGGCACGGCGATTCGTTTGGCGCCGATCAGTTCGCCGCGCTGCTTGCCTTGGCCGTTGAGCAACTCCGGCATTCCGTAAGTCCATGTGCCGGGGTGTGCCGAGCCGTAGTACTGCTCCCAGGCGGCCGCTGATTCCAGGCGGTGATCCGCGCCCAAGTCCACCAAGACCGCATCAGGGGCCAGCACCTCCAGCTCAGCGGCGATGTCACCCGAAGCGCCATGCGGCAATGCCAGGCAGATCACGTCGTGCCCGGCGAGCGCCTCGGCCGTGGTCTCAGCGACTACCCGATCGGCGAGCGGCCGCAGGTGCGGGTGGTGCTCCCCCAGCGGCGTGCCCGCGCTGGCCTTGGCCGTGAGCGCGCCAATCTCGAACTCTGGATGCGCCGACAGCAGCCGCAAGACTTCCCCGCCGGCGTAACCGGTGGCCCCGGCTACCGCAACCCGATAAGACATGCGGATAACTATGCCACATACAGAATATTTATTCCAACTCGACACGCCTGCCACACCTTCTGGCTATTTGTCTGCGACGAGCAGACCCATCGTGGGCCAAGTGCCGCTGGAATAGAACCGTTGGCAGTTCGAAAGGAAACCAATCATGGACAGCAAGACCCCCACCAGGGCAGACTTGGTTAATCGCAACGGATCGAAAACAAGGGAGCCGATGATGAGCCCAGTTTCTGCGCGCACACGTCTCACGTCACTGTTATGCACCGCTGGCTTGGTCGCCGGGATGCTCACTCTCTCTGGGTGCGGCACCGATGAGCGGGCCGTCGCAATCGAAGAAGCCCTGTCAGTTTGGCAGGGCGCCAACCCGCAGATCTACAAGCTCGAAGTTCCCGATTGGGATGAGCAACTCAAGGAATTCCCCGACGAGGCGCCATTCACCATCGACCTGCGGGTCAGCGTTTCCGATCCCAGCGCCATCACCCGGGATTTGCTGCCAATCGGCGACAGCATCGAGGTGGACACGGACGTCTCCACCATCACGGACAGCACCTACGGCCAGTTGCGGAACGCCGTCCGGGCGCAGCTCAGCGCGCTGGTCCGCGAGGCCGACAACATTCCGATGACCGATGTGACCGTGCCACTGCGGCTGTCCGACACCGACACCGGCTGGGTGGCCGAAGTGAACGGCGCTCCGATCAGCGCAGACTTCGACGGCGCGCTGGTTTCGGCGGCCCTCCCGCTCACGTGGCAGTGGAACCAAATCGGCGCCGAGTTGTCAATCAGCCGGTGGAAGAGCGACCTATTCCCTTCCGCGACCAGTTCGTTCAACAGCTTCGTGTCGGTGGATTCGATCACGCCTGTGGAGGGAGTCCCCAACAAATTCACAGCAGAGGTCAGTTACCCGGATGCGCAGGAGCTGTTCGAAGCGCTCGCAAAAGCCGCCTACGACTCCTACAACGCGGGCTCGGAGCCTATCTTCGGGACGCTGACCGAGGCCGCCTTCGAGACCAAGATGGGCACCCAGAACGTCGACATCGCCGCTGACCAGCACGCCACCGCTGAGTTGACAGTGACAACGCCCGCGCCCGAAGAACTGCCGTACGGCGATATGCCCACCGACGGCATAGCGACCGAGCTGTCGCTCATGGTCCAGGTCACAGTCCAGAGCCTTGACGTCGATGCGACGGTGCCGGATTCGGCCAAGTCCGAAATCATCAAGCCGCTGCTGGACGACCTCAACAAGAACAAAGTGGTCAAGGCGGTCAAGCTGCCCACCACCAAGGTGCTCACCGGTAAGAGCTCCGGCACGAAGATGAAGGTCACGTCCAAGGGCGATCCGCACACTGTCATCACCATCAAGAAGGGCGACAAAGTCGTCATGAAGGTCATGATCCGCGCCAAGAAATCGCTCACCTTCCGGCTTCCCAAGGGCACCTACACCTTCATCCTGGGCTTCGGGCCGAACGGCAACAAGTCGACCTGGTACGGCAACAAGTACACCTTCGGACCAGAGGGCACCTATCGCAAGCTCACCTACGAAGTGGGCGCCTCCCGAGTGGGCAACCGGATCTACACGTATCTGCTCGACATCAACATGAACGGCGGCGGCAACCTGTCGTCGACCGGGGCGCCGTACGAATACTGATCTGAGGCAGAACTGATCTGACCGCACCCGGCGGGTCCTGAGGGCCCGCCGGGTGCTGTATGCTTGTGGGCTTGCCACCCAGCGTTGTTCCAAAGGAGCGTCCGTGCGCACGTACCGCGAGATTCTGAGCCTGCCCGGCACCCTGGCGTTCTGCCTGGCCGGCCTGCTCGCCCGCTCGGGAGGTGCGATGATGGGCATCGGCATCGTGTTGATGATCCGGGCCCTGTACAACTCCTACGAACTGGCCGGCGTGCTGTCCGCCACCGAAGCGCTCACCTGGGCTGTCGGCACGGCCTTCTTGTCCAACTGGGTGGACCGCCGCGGGCAGCGCAAAGTGATGCTGCCGGCCGCCATCGTCTTCGCGGTGGCCATGGCCATCCTGATCGTGCTGTCGGCGTTCCATGTCTGGCCAGGCTGGCTGTTCATACCTTGCGCCGTGGCGGGTTTCACCGGCGGATCGCCGGGCGCGATGGTCCGGGCCCGCTGGAATCACGCCGTGCGCGACCCCCATTTACTGCACACCGCGCTGGCCCTCGAATCCACCCTGGACGAATGCACTTGGGTGATTGGCCCGGTGCTCGCCGCCGCCTTGGCCACTATGGTCGCGCCGGAAGCCGCGCTGGTGGCCGTGATCGTCGTGGGGACGACCGGCGCCTTCATCTTCTATGGCATGCGCGCCACTGAGCCGCCGGTGCTTCCGATCTCCGGCGCAGACGGGTCTGGCCAAGGGAAGCTACTGTTGCTGCTGCCCGGCATCTGGCCGATCGTGGCCGCGTCGGTGTTCATCGGCACGCTGTTCGGGGCATCGGACATCACCGTGGTCGCCGCGGCCGAAGCTTGGGGCGCCAAGGAACTGTCTGGGGCGGTGCTGGGAGCCATCGCGTTGGGCTCGGCGCTGGCCGGCTTCGGCTATGGGACACGGCGCTGGAAGACCCCCCTGGTGACCCGTTTCGCCATCGGCGTGCCCGCCATGGCCGTCTCCGGGTCGACCATGATCTTTACCTGGTCCCCGTTGTCGCTTGCGGTAGCGGGCTTCATCGCCGGTTTCGCCATCGCGCCGACGCTCATCAACATCAACGCGCTGATGCAGCGCATTGCCCCGGCCGCGCGCTTGACCGAAGGCCTCGCCTGGATCGGCACCTCGCTGGGAATCGGCGTTTCCGTGGGTTCCGCCCTGGCGGGCTGGCTCATCGACAACGTGGATTTCCGCGCCGGTTTCGGCGTGTCCATCGTCGCGGGGGGCCTTGCGGTCGCCGTGGCACTGCTGTCGCTCTCGGTGATCCGAAAGGCGGCTGCCCGGTAGCGCTACGCCACCCGGTGAATGGCCCCGAAACGCTCCACGGCCACCGCGACCGCCGCGTCGCGGGCCGCAGCCGCCTCCGCGTCCGTCAAAGTGCGCCCGTGCGCTCTGAAGCGCAGGGCGAAACCAAGCGACTTCTTGCCCTCGGGGATGTTGCAGCCGGTGAACACGTCGAACAGCGCCAATGACTCCAGCAACTCTCCCGCGCCCTCACGCAAGGCCGCCGCGACTTCGGCTTGCGGCACGTCCGCGTCCACGATCAGCGACACGTCCTCCTTGGCCACCGGATAGGTGGACAGCGTCGGCAACTGGCCCGGTCCCGGAGCGGCGGCGATCAGCGCGTCAAGATCGATCTCGGCGGCCGCCATGTGGGCCGGAAGCCGGAAAACCTCCAAGACTCGCGGATGCAACTCCCCGGCATACCCGATGACCCTTCCGGCAACGCTCAACTCGGCGCAGCGGCCCGGATGCCATGGGGCATGCTCCACGTTGCGCTTGGCGAACTCCAAGCCCACGGTGTGCGCGGCCAAGTCGGCGAAACGAACCGCCCGCGACCAACTCGGGCCCAACGAGCTGTTTTCGGTGGCCACGCACGCCAAGTGCCGCGGCTGGCGCGGCAAGGCCGCCGAGATCGCCGCAAGCTCACTGGCGGCGGGAGCATGCTCCACCGAGACGATGGGAGCTTCACCCACCGGGCCGAAGAAGACCAAACCTTGCTCGTAGATCGCCAGCACATCCTGGGAGCGGGACAGGTTGCGGGCCACCGCGCCAAACAGCCCCGGCAAGAGCGTGGTGCGCAACTCCGGGCTGGTGTCGGCCAGCGGATTCGCCAACCGGACCAAATCCAGCCGCTCGTCGCCGGACGGAACACCCAAGTTCTCGATCTCCTCGCGCGAGCAGAACGGGAAGGAGATCACTTCGGTGAAACCGGCCGTGGGCAGCACCCAGTTCAGGGCTTTGCGGGCCTGTTGCGAGATCGTCCGCCCGCGTCCGGCGGGCGCTTTCGGAACGACGGGCGCGATGACGTCGAAGCCGATCTTGCAGCCCACTTCCTCCACATAGTCGTACGGGTCGACAAGGTCCGGGCGCCACGTCGGCGGCAGCAGCGCCAACTCGCCGCCAGATTGCTCCACCCGCACGCCCGAGGCGCGCAGGATCGACACCACCTGCTCGTCGGGCACTGGATGTCCCAAGATCCGCGCCGGAAGCTGCGCGTCGATGTGCTGGGCCGGCATGGGCGGCACTGTTCCCGCCACAGTCTCACCAGCTTGTTTGACTCCCCCGCCGAGTTCAACCAGCAGGTCGGCGACGCGATGGGCCGCGGCGTAGGCCGCGCCCGGGTCAACGCCGCGCTCGAAACGCTTGGACGCCTCGGACGGCAGCTTGTGCCGTTTCGCCGTGCGGGCGATGTGCACCGGGTCGAAATAGGCGGCTTCGATGACCACTTTGGTCGTCGTCGGGGACAACTCGGTGGTCTGCCCGCCCATCACGCCGGCCAAACCGATTGGCCCGGTGCCGTCCGCGATAACGATGTCCGTCTCGTCGAGGACCCGCTCCACGTCGTCCAAAGTTGTCAGCTTCTCGCCCGGATGCGCCTGGCGCACGATGATTCCATCGGTCAGCAGGTCGCCGTCATAGCCGTGGATCGGTTGGCCGAACTCCAGCATCACAGAGTTGGTGACGTCGATGGCCAACCCCAGCGAACGCACGCCGCACATCTTCAGCCGATCCCGCAGCCACCGCGGGCTGGGCCGGGCCGGGTCGATGTCCGAGACGGTTACCGCGACGAACAGCGGGCAAGCCGGCGTATCCAGCCGCACCGGGAAACCACCAGCTGACGCGTCGGGAACCGGCACTGACACCGGGTCGGTGAAAGGCGCGCCAAAAGCCTGGGCCGACTCGCGGGCCAGACCGCGGATCGACAGGCAATAGCCGATGTCGGGCGTCACGGCGATGTCGAGCACCTCGTCGGATGTGCCCAAATAGGGCAGTGCGGGCTCGCCCGGCACCAACGGCCGGCCGCTGTCATCCGCGTCAGGCAACACGATGATGCCGGTGTGGTCGTCGCCGATGCCCAGTTCGTCCTCGGCGCAGATCATGCCGTCGGAAACGTGCCCATAAGTCTTGCGCGAGGCGATCTGGAAACCGCCGGCCAGCACTGCTCCCGGCAGCGAAACCACCACGTTCGCGCCCGGCGCCACGTTCGGCGCGCCGCAAACGATGCCTCGCGACCCGGGCTCACCAGGGCCAGCGGGCTCGGACGCGGCGGCGTTTGCTTCCTCGCCGCAGTCCACCCGGCACCAGTAGATCGTCTTACCGTTCTTTTGCGGCTCCGGGACGACGGACAGCACGCGCCCCACGACGACGGGGCCGGAGATTTCCGGGCCGAATTTCTCGACCGTTTCCACCTCCAGGCCGGCGCGGATAAGCGCTTCGTAGAGCTTGCTGGAATCAACATCCGCGTCCAAATGGGCGTATTCCCGAATCCAGGTGATAGGAGCTCTCATCGCGCGCCTCCAACCAGTGCTTGGGAGAAGCGGATGTCGCCCTCCACCATGTCACGCATGTCCGCCGCGCCGTTGCGGAACATCAGCGTCCGCTCCACCCCCATGCCGAACGCGAAGCCGGAATAGATCTCGGTGTCGACTCCCCCGGCGGCCAGCACGCGCGGATTCACGACGCCGCAGCCGCCCCACTCGATCCAGCCCTCGGAATTGCAGGTGCGGCAAGGCGCGTCGGGATTGCCGACGGACGCTCCGTGGCAGACGAAACACTCCAAGTCCAACTCCGCCGAGGGCTCGGTGAAGGGGAAATACGAGGGCCTGATGCGAGTGCGGACCCCCTCGCCGAACATCACGGCCGCGAGATGGTCCAGCGTGCCCTTCAGGTGGCCCAGCGTGATGCCCTTGTCCACGACGAGGCCTTCCAATTGGTGGAACGCGGGCACGTGCGTCGCGTCGAACTCGTCAGCGCGGAAAGTCGTCCCGGGGCAGACCACGTAGATGGGCAGTTCGCGGCGCCGGCCCGTGTAGTCGCAGCTCAACATGGCGCGGATCTGCACGGGAGAAGTGTGGGTGCGCAGCACCAGGTGGTTCTCGATCGGGTCGATGAAAAGCGTGTCGGAAGTTGCGCGCGCCGGATGGTTCGGGCCCATGTTGAGGGCATCGAAGTTCATCCACTCGGCCTCCAACTCCGGGCCCTCCGCGATCTCCCAGCCCATGGCGACGAACACATCGGCCAGTTCGTCCATGAGCGCGGTGATGGGATGCGGCTCGCCCACCGTTGGGAAATACGAGTCCGGCTCAGTCACATCGACGCGTTCGGCCAGCAACCGCTCGTGCAGCTCGGCGTCCGCGAGCAACTGGTGGCGTTCCTCGCACACCTTGTTCAACTCCGCACGGGCCGCTCCCACGCGTTGTCCGGCGTCTTTGCGTTCCGGACCCGGCAGTGAGCCGATGGCCCGGTTTGCCAGAATCAGCGGGGCCTTGTCGCCCAGGTGGGCGATGCGTGCCGCTTTCAATTCCGCTGTTGTGGCGGCCGCCTCGAACGCGGCCACTCCCGCCGCCACCAAGGCGGCAACCGATGCTTCGGTCAGATCAGGCGTATCCATTTCTCTCTCTCGGGATGCCTCAGCCGAGCGCCTCCCGCTGGGCGCTCGCGCTGGCGTACAGGCAGACGGCGGCGGCGGTGGCCAAGTTCAGCGACTCCGCATGGCCGTAGATCGGCACGGCCACGGTCTGGTCTGCCAGTTGCAGGTGTTCCAGGGGCAGGCCCCAGGATTCATTGCCCATCACCCACGCCGTCGGCTTGGCAAGCGCTCCATCCAGGTCGGTCAGATCCGTCCCGGCCTCGCCGTCCGTGGCGAAAATCTGCAAGCCCGCGGCCCGGCAAGCGTCGATGGCCTGAGCCAGGCTGACGCCGGTGACGATCGGCAGATGGAAGATCGACCCGACCGAGGAGCGCACCACTTTCGGGTTGTACACCTCGACCGAATCGGAACTCAAGATCACAGCGTCGGCCCCGAAAGCGTCCGCGCACCGGATGACAGTGCCGGCGTTGCCCGGATCACGCACCTGGGCGCAGATCACGACCAACGACACATCCGACTCGGACAGCACCGAATCCAACGAAACCGACAAAGTGCGCGCCACGGCGACGACTCCCTGCGGCGTCACCGTGTCGGTCAAGGTGGCCAGATTTTGCTCGCTCACCGCGAACACGGGCACCTTGGAAGCCGCCGCGGCCTCCAGCAGATCCTGGTTCGGGATGGCGGCGTCCCAGCGCACGTACACGGCCTCAACGGCGCCGCGCAGTTTGAGCGCCTCGCCGACAGCCTTGCGGCCCTCGACGAGGAATTTCCCCAACTCCTCGCGCACCTTGCGGCGCTGCAGCGAACGCGCTTCCAGCAGCGCGGCCTTGCTCGGCTTGGGAAGCTCGATGGGCGCGTCGCTCATCACGCCGCCAATGTCCGCTGGTTCTCCTTGGCCAGGGCCACCAAGGTGGCGAAGGTTGGGGCGTCGTTGACGGCCAAATCAGCCAGCATCTTGCGATCCACCTCGACACCGGCCGTCTTGAGCCCCGCGATAAATCGGTTGTACGTCAGGCCCTCGGCGCGGCATGCGGCGTTGATGCGCTGGATCCAAAGCGATCGGAAGTCACCCTTGCGGGCCCGGCGATCCCGGTAGGCATAGGTGTAGGAGTGCAACAGCTGCTCCTTGGCCTTGCGGTACAGCCGAGAACGCTGCCCGCGGTAGCCAGAGGCCTGCTCCAAGACCTCGCGACGCTTCTTCAGGCCGTTGATGGCCCGCTTCACTCTTGCCATGATTTGCTCCTATCGCGCCTTGTAGCTGCCCAGCAGGCGGCGCGCCTTCTTGGCGTCGCCCTTGGCCACATCGACATCGCCATCCAAACGGCGGGTCTGCTTGGTGGGCTTGTGCTCGTTGAGGTGCATCTTGCCTGCCTGGCGGTGCACCAACTTCCCTGCCCCGGTAACCCGGAATCTCTTTTTCGCCCCGGAATGGGTCTTCATTTTCGGCATTCTGCTTCTCCTTTTCGTAGCACTTCGCTCACGTCACAGATCCACGTCCGGATCCATGTTGTCTGCTGGTCCGCGCTTCTTCTTGCCCTGCAATTGGGCTGCGGCCGCGGCCGCCGCACGGGATTCGGCCTGTTCCGCCCGCTCGGCTTCGGCGTCGGCGGTGCGTTGCGCGGCTTTGGCGGCCTTCTCCGCCTGGGCCTCCACCATGGCCTGGTTCTTCTTACGTGTCGGGGCGAGCACCATCAGCATGTTGCGGCCATCCTGCTTCGGCGCGGATTCGACCACGCCGTCTGCTGCGACATCCTCGGCGAGCTTGTTCAGCAGGTTCAGGCCAAGTTCCGGCCGGCTCTGCTCACGGCCCCGGAACATAATGGTGATCTTCACTTTGTCGCCGCCTTTGAGGAAGCGGACGACGTGTCCCTTCTTCGTCTCGTAGTCATGCGAGTCGATCTTGGGGCGCAGTTTCATCTCTTTGATGACGGTATTGGTTTGGTTGCGGCGCGATTCGCGCGCCTTCTGGGCAGCCTCGTACTTGTACTTGCCATAGTCCATCAACTTGGCCACCGGGGGGCGGGCCTGGGCGGCAACCTCGACGAGGTCGAGATCTGCCTCACGGGCCAGACGCAGGGCGTCTTCGATGCGGACAATGCCGACTTGCTCGCCGGCAGGTCCGACCAAGCGCACCTCAGGGACATGGATGCGCTCGTTGATACGCGGTTCGGTGCTGATGTTGCCTCCATCGCTCGATTGCAGTGCCGCCCGGCGACGAAAAAGGCCTCCGCAGACGCGGAAGCCTGAACACGCGCGAAACACTCGCGCTTCGTACCCGTAATGCCCGCTTGGCTCACAGGTGGGAGCTCAGGCTCCGCTTGAGAGGACCACTTGCGTGGCCGAACCTGTCAAGCATAGCCCAAGGGCAACCCGCAGTCACATTGGAGGGTCCGCGCAGCCCAGGCAGTGGGGATCTTTGGCCAATTCGAGTTCGCGGAACCGCATCGACCACGCGTCGTAAAGCAGCACCCGGCCGATGAGCGGATCGCCGCCGCCCACGATGAGTTTGAGCGCTTCGGTTGCCTGGATCGCGCCAATTACGCCCGGCAACACCCCCAACACACCTGCGTCGGCGCAGTTCGGCCACATGCCGGCCGGCGGCGTCTGCGGATACAGGCACCGGTAACACGGACCATGGCCGGCCTGAAACACGGACACTTGGCCGGCGCACTGGGAAATGGAACCATGCACGTCAGGCAGTCCCAGCGCCGCGCACGTGTCGTTGACCAGATACCGGGCCGGATAGTTGTCCACGCAATCGACCACCACGTCATAGCCGGAGATGATCGCCGACGCGTTCGACGCTGTCAGCGCCACCTGATGTGCCCGGGCCGTGACACCAGGATTCATTGCCTGCAGCTTTTGAGCCGCGCAAGCCGCCTTGGGCTGTCCCAGGTCGGACGCGGTGTAGATGACCTGGCGCTGCAGGTTGGATTCGGCGACGGTGTCGAAATCGACCACGCCGATCACCCCAACGCCGGCGGCGGCCAAGTACAGCAAGACCGGGGATCCCAACCCGCCGGCGCCGACGACCAATACCCGCGCGGCGCGCAGCCGCTCCTGGCCCGCCGGCCCTATTTGGGCCAGCGGCAGGTGGCGGGCGTAGCGGGCCATCTCAGGGGCAGTGAGCATCGGCGCTCCCTCCGAATCAGCTTTATTGTAGGCTCGGCCCGCTGGTCAAGACAGCGTTTGCACCGCCGCGTTGGCCAGCGCCGCAGCAGCCGCCTTGCGGAAGGCCTCACTCTTGAGCAGCTTGGCGTCTTTGGTGTTGCGCATGTTGCCCATTTCCATCATGATCCCGGGATGCTCGGACAGGTTCAAGGTGGCGATGTCGGTGCGGGGGCTGAGTGCGGTTCCTTTGCCGATGTAGGTGGAGCGGGGCATGTCGGTGAGCTTCTCCATCTGGTCCCGGGCCGCCTCGGCAAGCGACTTGGACACCTTTTCCGCCTTGTCGCCGCCCACCATCGTCGTCGAGATGATGACATGGAAACCGCGGGCGGACTTCGCGTAGCTGCCATCTGCGTGTATGGAAATGATCAAGTCGGCGTCGTTGTCGTTGGCCACCTGTGCCCGCAGGTTCACGCACGGGCCTTGGCCGGAGTCGTTTTCCCTGGTGAGCACCACTTTCGCGCCGAGTTCGCGCAACTCGTCAGCCAGGGCGTTGGCTTGCAGCCAGTTGTAGGTGTGCTCCGGCCAGCCGTCGTTGGTCGCGGTGCCGGAGGAGTTGCACGCCTTCTTCTTGCCGTTGCCCGCGGGCACTTTCACACGGTTCTTCTTGTTGTAGATCTTGTTGTGGCCGGGATCCACGACAATTACCCGGCCGGCCAGGGGCAGCGGGGCTGGAGTTGGAGTGGGTTCGGCCGTGGGCGTGGGTGTCGCCGAGGGCGTAGGCGTGGGAGCGGGTGTGGCGGTGACGTTGGTGGCAAGCGGATCTCCACCGGGTGTGGTGGTCACCCTTGGCTCAACCGATGTGCACGCCGCCAACACGGCGAGCAACACCAGCCAGACGACGCGTTTCACAGCCGGCAGGCGTGGATCGTCGTGACCAGGATGGCTTCCGCGCCGACATCCCACAAGGCGTCCATGATGCGCTGCGACTCGGCGCGCGGGATCATGGCGCGCACCGCCACCCAGCCTTCCTGTGCCAACGGGGAAACCGTGGGCGAATCCAGGCCGGGAGTGATCGCGAAGGCCTGTTCCAGCTTGGCTTTGGGAACGTTGTAATCGATCATGTGATACGTCCGGGCGGTGATCACGCCCTTGAGCCGGCGCAGCAGCAAGTCCGCGCAATCGGACGGCGTCTCCGACCGCGAGATCAGCACTGCCTGCGATTCCAGGATCGGCTCGCCGAACAGCTCCAAACCGGCTTGCCGCAGCGTCGTGCCGGTCTCCACCACGTCTGCGATCACGTCGGCGACCCCCAACCGCACCGACGACTCGACAGCTCCGTCCAATTGGATCAGCCGCGCCTGAACGCCGATGCGGTCCAAGTACCGTTTCACCAGTCCGGGATAGGAAGTCGCGATGCGCTTGCCGGCCAGGTCGGCGGTCGTCAAACCCAATCCGTTGGGAGCGGCGAAGCGGAAGCGGGTGCCGCCAAAGCCCAATTCCATCACCTCGTGGGCTTCCGCGCCGGAATCGAGCAACATGTCCCGGCCGGTGATGCCGATGTCCAGTGTCCCCTCCCCCACGTACACGGCGATGTCGCGCGGGCGCAGGTAATAGAACTCGACGCCGTTCTCCTCATCGGTCAGGACGAGTTCCTTCGGGTCGTTGCGCTGGCGGTATCCAGCTTCGCGGAGCATTTGCGCGGCGGCTTCGGCCAACGAGCCCTTGTTCGGCACCGCGATCCGCAGCAGTTCAGAGGTACTCATAGATGTCCTCCAACTCCAAGCCGAGCGCGACCATCATCACCTGCGCGTGGTACAGCAATTGGCTGATCTCCTCCGCCGCGGCATCTTTGGACTCGTACTCGGCGGCCATCCAAACCTCAGCGGCCTCCTCGACGATCTTCTTGCCGATAGCGTGCACTCCGGCGTCCAGCGCGCGCACGGTGCCGGAACCCTCCGGCCGCGTGGCCGCCCGGTGCTTCAACTGGGCGAAAAGATCCTCGAATGACTTGCTCATGGGCGGCAAGTCTACTAGCAACCCCACAAAGCGCGCAGCGGGCTTCAGCGCACGCCCAGCAGGGCATCTACGGCCGAGAGCATCTCCGTGCCGCCGCCTGCGGCAGCCCACTCATCCACGATGGCCAAGGCGGCGGGGGTGTTGAGATCGTCGGCCAACGCCTGGCGTAGCTCGGCCAAGCGGGAAACCGATGTCCCGGTGGCCGACCGCCACCTGTCCAGGCGCGTCGCGGCCTCGGCAAGGCACTTCGGCGTGTACTCCCAGTCTTGGCGGTAGTGGTGGGCCAGCAGTGCCAGCCGGACAGCCATCGGATCAGCGCCGCCGGCCAGCAACCGGTGCACGAAGACCAGGTTGCCGCGGGACTTGCTCATTTTCTCGCCGTCCAAGCCGACCATTCCGACGTGGAAGTACGCTGTCGCGAAGGGCTCGCCAGTCAGCACGAGGGCTTGGGACGCGCACATCGGGTGGTGCGGAAAAGCCAAATCCGAGCCGCCCGCCTGGACGTCGAAATGGTTCCCCAGCGCCTTGATGGCAATGGCCGTGCACTCCACGTGCCAACCGGGCCGGCCCGGCCCCAACTCCGAAGGCCAACTCGGCTCACCGGGGCGCTCGGCCCGCCACACCAACGGATCCAGCCGATGGCGTTTCCCGCCGCGATCCGGATCTCCCCCGCGCTCGGCGAACACGGCCAAGTCGGCAGCCAAATCCCGCCCAGCCAGGAATCCCGCGTCAGACTCCACTGCGAAATACCAATCTCCGCCGGGAAGCTGGTATACCGCGCCCCGCTCGCGGAGCCCGGCGATCGCCGCCACAACGTCTTCCAGGGACTCCACCACTCCCAAGTAGTCGCTTGGAGGCAGCACGCGCAACGCGGACATGTCGGAAACGAACAGGTCCACCTGGGAAGCGGCCAGTTCACGCCAATCGGCCCCCGTTTCCGCCGCCCGCTGCAACAGCGGATCGTCGACATCGGTGATGTTCTGCGCGTAGTGGACATCCAACCCGGCGTCCAGCCAGACGCGGTGCAACAGGTCGACGCATACGTAGGTGAACGCATGGCCCAAGTGGGTGGCGTCGTAGGGGGTGATGCCGCAGGCGTAGCTGCGCGCCGTTCCGGATTCGGGTCCCACCACGACTTGGGACCCGCTCACGGTGTCGTGTATCGCCGGGCGTTCGCCGTTGCCCGGCAACCGGGGCACGCCGACGGTATTCCATGCCTGCATGACCGACACCCTACCGCGCGTGGCAGCGGGCTGAGTACCTGCCCGATGGGTAGGCTGTCCGCCATGGATTGGTTTGAGGCGATCGTTTTGGGTGTCGTACAAGGTTTGACGGAGTTCCTTCCCATCTCGTCCAGCGCGCACATCTCGATTGCCGGGCGCATCTTCGGCCACGACCCCGGCGCCGCGTTCACCGCCATCACGCAGCTTGGCACCGAGACCGCCGTCATCTGCTACTTCGCCCGCGACATCGGCCGCATTATCGCGCGCTGGTTCGGCTCGCTGTTCGGCAAGGTGCCGCACGCCGACCCGGACGCCCGGATGGGCTGGCTGGTCATCGTGGGAACCTTGCCGATCGTCGCGTTGGGCCTGATCTTCAAAGACCAGATCACCGACAACCTGCGCAATCTGTGGATCACCGTCGCCATGCTCGCCGTGGTGGGCCTGGTGCTGTTGGCCGCCGACAGCCTGGCCAAACACGAACGCGCTCTCGACCAACTCACCTGGCCGCACGGAATCCTGCTCGGCTTGGCCCAGGCCTGCGCGCTCATCCCGGGGGTCTCCCGCTCCGGCGCCACTATCTCCGCCGGGCTATTTCTGGGCTACCAGCGCCCGGCCGCCACACGTTACGCTTTCTTGCTCGCCATCCCGGCGGTGTTCGGATCCGGGCTCTACGAACTCAAAGACCTCGCCGAGACCGACCCGAATCCGGCCTGGGGCCCCATCGCCCTTGCGACCGCCATCGCGTTCGGAATCGGACTCGGCGTCATCCATTGGCTGCTGAAATACGTCTCCACACACTCCTTCAAACTCTTCGTCTGGTATCGGCTGGGACTCGCCGCCGTGATCGCCGGGCTGCTGCTGGGCGGAGTCATCGCGCCATGATGCGGCGCCGGGTGGGCGAAACGGACCTCGCCGTCTCGCGGCTGGGTCTGGGCACTTTGTCCTGGGGCCGGGACGTGGACTACGCCACCGCGCGCCGGATGACGCTCGCCTTCGCCGACGCCGGAGGCAACCTGATCGACACGGCGGCCGCATACGGGGCCGGCGACGCTGAGCGCATCATCGGCAAGATCATCCACGACGACCTGGGCCGCGCCGACATGGTCATCGCCACCAAAGCCGGCTTCGTGTTGCGAGATGGAAAGCAGGTGGTGGACACATCCAAGCAGACCTTGCTGGACGAGTTGCACGAATCGCTGCGCCGCCTGCACACCGACCATGTCGACCTGTGGCAACTGCACGCCTGGGGACGGGCCCCGCTGGAAGAATCGCTGGCAGCCGTCGACGAGGCAGTCCAGGCGGGCTACGCGCGCTTCGCGGGGGTCTCCAATTTCGTGGGGTGGCAAACCGCCCAGGCGGCCACTTGGCAGCGCGCAGTCGCGGGCCGCGCGCCGCTGGCCAGCGTCCAGGTGGAGTATTCGCTGCTGGCCCGGCGCGCCGAGTTCGAGGTCATCCCCGCCGCGATGTCGCTCCAAATGGGCGTTTTCCCGTGGTCGCCGCTGGGCCGCGGCGTGCTGACTGGCAAGTACCGCGGGCAGGCCAGACCCGCCGGGTCAAGGGCCGCCAGCGAGCGGTTTGGCTGGTTCGTGGAACCGTACTTGGAGCCCGGCCCCGCCGCCGTGGTTGACGCGGTTGTGGTCGCCGCGCGCGGCATGGAGCTCACGCCCGCCCAGGTCGCCTTGTTGTGGGTACGCGACGCCCCCGGCGTGACCGCCCCGCTCATCGGCCCGCGCGACGCCGCGCAACTCAAAGAGCTGCTGGCCACCGAAGATCTGGAATTGCCCGCTGAAATCGCACAAGCCTTGGATGACGTCTCGGGCGGGCCCAACGAACTGCGGGTGTGACGCGCCCGCCCCGAGGGTTGCTTAAGCCTCGTCCAGGAAGCGGTCCAAGACGCGCGCGCCGAACTCCAACGACTCGGTCGGCACCCGCTCGTCGACACCGTGGAAGAGTGCCGTGAAATCCAAGTCCGGGGGCAGGCGCAGCGGCGTGAAGCCGAAGCAACGGATGCCCAGCGTCGACCAGGCCTTCGCGTCCGTCCCCGCCGACAGCAGATACGGCACGGCACGGCCCTGCGCGTCTTCGGCCGCGATGCTCGCCCGCATCGCTTCCACGAGGGCCCCGGAAAACTCCGTCTCCACCGCGATGTCGTCGTGCAGCGCTTCAAAGCGCACCTTGTCGCCGAGCAGACCCTGAATGGTCTCGTAAAACTCTGCTTTGCACCCCGGAATGTAGCGGCCGTCCACGGCTCCCACGGCGCGCGAAGGGATGACGTTGGCCTTGTAGCCGGCGGTCAGCATGGTCGGATTTGCCGTGTTCGACATGGTCGCGCCGATCATGCGCGAAATGGACCCCAGTGACGCGAGGGTTTCTTCGACGGTGTCATGGTTGAGCCGCACGCCCAGCGCGTCCTCCAATTCGTCGAGGAACGCCTGCTGGGCCGGATGTATCCGATCCGGCCAGCGATACTCCCCGATTCGCGCGACCGCCGCCGCGAGCGCGGAAACAGCGTTGTCGTCGTTGCGCATGGAGCCGTGGCCAGCACGCCCGTCTGCGATGAGCTTCAACCAGGCGATGCCTTTCTCAGCCGTCTGCACCAGGTAGAGCCGCAGGTCATCGCGCACGGTGAGCGAGAACCCGCCGACTTCGCCGATCGCCTCCGAACAGTCCGAGACCAGGTCTGGGTGGTGTTGCGCGAGCCAGGTGGCGCCCAACTTGCTGCCCGCCTCCTCGTCCGCGGTGAACACCAGGCGGATCGGCCTGCGGCTGGGGCGCCCGCTGCGCACCCGGTCGCGGACGACGGAGAGCACCATGGCGTCAAAGTCCTTCATGTCGACCGCGCCGCGCCCCCACACGTAGCCGTCCACGACTTCGCCGCCAAAGGGGTCACGTTGCCAGTCTGAAGCGATCGCGGGCACCACGTCGGTGTGACCGTGGATCAGCAGCGGTGGGAGCGACTTGTCGCAGCCGTCGGGTTCCCAGTTCGCCACCACAGAAGTGCGGCGCTGTTCGGATTCGTAGAGGAAGGGCTCGATGCCGACCGCGTCCAACTTGGACGCCACATACTCGGCCGCCTCCCGCTCTCCTTTGGAGCCATCCGGCCCATAGTTCGAAGTGTCAAAGCGGATGAGTTCGCTACAGAAACTGACGACCTCAGCCGCGGGATTCCGGTCATTCATGATGGCCCCACGCTATCACTCCGCCACCGGGCGGCCGGCCGGCTGGCCGCCACCGAGTCGCCGGGCCTTGGGCGCCAGGGCCATCCGGGGGTGTTCTTCACCCCGCCAGGTCGGGCACGACATCGTCCGCGACGTCTTCCACGATGCCGCCCAGGTCGCAGTTGCCCCGGTGCTGACTCGGCGATTCCAGCTCGCGCTCTTCTTCTCTCACTTCGGCTGCCTCTGTCTCTTTACCCGCGTCTGGCCGGGAGCTTGTCCGCTCCGGGCCGTTTTCTTCAGCGACACTCATTTCGGGTCCTCTCGTTTCGCTGAACCCCGGGGGATGGAGGCAGTGTAGGCCGTTAGCCCTAGCCAATGAGGGTTTATCTGCGCTGTACCGTGACACATCGACCCAGCAAATAGGTACACCTTGCCCGGTGATTCGACCTCGCTGTGCGTCAGGCGACGGCGGCAGTGCGTTGTTTCCGCGTGGTCAGTTGCCACTCACGGCGCGGGTTCTGCCACACCAGACCCTGGTCGGCCAAGGAGTTCAACGCCGCCAGACAGGGACCAAGCCCGATCCCAGCGGCGAGCGCCAACTCGTCAGCCGACCGCGCGGCCCGGGCCGGCAATTGCTCATAGACCGCCAACTCCGCGCCGGAAAGGCCGTCAGTGGGCCGACGCTCTGGCTTGGGGGCTCGGGAGCCGCAGCCGAGCGGCCCCAACAACTCCCGCACCTCGTCCGCACCGCACACCAAGACCGCCTCGGCGTTGCGGACCACTTGATGCGGCCCATAGGACAGGGCGCTGGTGACCGGCCCCGGCACCGCCATGGTGGGCCGGCCCAGGCAATTCGCCCACGTCAGCGTATTGCGCGCCCCCGAACGCACGCCTGCTTCCACCATGACCGTGCCCTGCGAGAGTGCGGCGATCAACCGGTTGCGGCCCAGAAACCGGCTCCTGGTGGGATGCTCTTCGGGAGGCAGTTCGCTGACTACCACGCCGTGTTCCATGATGTGTTCGAACAGCTTGGCGTTGCCCGGCGGATAGGCCACATCGACGCCTCCGGCCAGCACACACACGGTGGGAGTCTTCGAGGCCAGGGCTCCCCGGTGGGCCGCGGCATCGATTCCGAACGCACCGCCGGACACCGTGGCGACCCCGGTCTCACCCAAGTCATAAGCCAGGTCGGAAGCCACATGTTCGCCGTAGGCGGTCGCGGCGCGGGACCCGACGATAGCGACCGATTGTGCGCACAAGCGGGCCAAGTCTCCCCCGCCGCGGACCCACAACCCGACAGGCACGCCCCCCAGCGAATGCAGCGGGTCGTTGCGGGCCAACGCCTCCAAAGAATCCGGCCACTGCGGATCTCCCGGGATGACAAACCGAATGTCTTGGGCGGCCGCCAACGCCCCCAGGCGGGGCAAGTCCACTTGGGCGGCCTTCTTTGCCAATGGGCCGCCCGAGGCGAGCACCGCATCCCAGGCGATTTCGGCGCCGTAGTCTGTCACCGCCCGCAGTTGGTTCCAGGTGGCGGGTTCCAGCACGCAGCTCAGCGCCATCCGCGTCGTCCGCTCGTCCATCACTTCATCTCCCCTCTGCGCATCGCGAGCGCCGTGTTCAGGTGGTCTTTGTTGGGTTTGCCCGCTCCGGCGATGTCGGCGATCGTCCAGGACAGCCGCAGCACCTTGTCCACACCGCGGGCCGACAATCTGCCCCGGTTGACCGCCTCTTCGACCATGTCGACCCCTTCAGGCAACGGCAGGTGGCGGCGCAGGACCACTCCTGGCACCTCCGCGTTGCACCGCACGCCGAAAGGCTCCAAGCGCCGTGCCTGCCGCAGCCGCGCCGCCCGCACACGCTCCGCCACCACCGGGCTGCGCTCCCCAGCCGCCAGCGCCGCTTTCAGGAACGCCGACTTGAGCGGGCGCAGGTGCTGGTTGATGTCGATCCGGTCCAGAATCGGCCCGGACACCCTTTCCGCGTAGCGGCGGATGACACGCGGCGGGCAGTGGCACTGCGACCCTGGGCTGGACGCGAAACCGCACGGACAGGGGTTGGCCGCGAGCACGAGTTGGAAACTGGCCGGATAGACCGCTGTGGCAGCAGCCCGAGCCAATACAATCTTGCCCGATTCCAAGGGCACGCGCAGGGCCTCCAACGCCTTGGGTGCGAATTCGGGCGCCTCGTCCAGAAACAGCACTCCACGGTGCGCCAGCGAAACAGCTCCGGGAGCGGCTATCCGCGAACCGCCGCCGACCAGGGCCGGAATGCTGGCGTTGTGATGCGGGCTGGCGAAGGGTGGACGCGTGATCAAGTTGTCCATGGGCTGCCCAGCCAACGAGTGGATGGCGGACACTTCGAGTGCCTCCGCGGTGTCGAGTTCCGGCAGCAGGGTCGGCAGCCGCGCCGCCAGGAGTGTCTTCCCCACGCCCGGAGGCCCGTGGAAGTAGATGTGGTGGCGGCCGGCCGCGGCGACTTCGAGGGCCCATTTGGCCTCCAGTTGCCCGGCGACATCAGATAGGTCCAGCGCCACCTTGGAAGTGGGCTCCGCGGCTGTGGCCGGAGGCACTTCGGCGCCAGGTTCGCCGCGCAACACGCCGAACAACTCCCGCAAGGATCCCACTCCGGTGATAGACAGACCTTCGACCAGGCCCGCTTCGCGCATCTGGGCCGTCGGGACGATGACATCGGTGAATCCATGCTTGCTGGCGCTCAGCAGGGCCGGAAGCAGCCCGCGGACAGGACGCACCCGTCCGTCCAGGCTGAGTTCGCCCAGCAACACGCGCTGCGCCAGCGCCTCGGCATGGCACAGCTGTTGGGCCGCCCCCATGGCGGCCGCGATGCTCAGGTCGTAATGCGAGCCGGCTTTCGGCAACATGGCAGGCGACAGATTGATCGTCACGGGATCCGACGGCCAGCCAAACCCGGTCGAGGACATCGCCGCCTTACAGCGGTCTTTGGCCTCCGACAGCGAGGCGTCCGGCAGTCCGACGAGCGTGATGCGCGGCAACCCGCTCCCGACGTGGGCCTCTACCTCGACCATGGCGCCTTCCAGGCCGATCAGCGCCACCGACCAAGCCCGGGCCGGTTTCACGATCCGATCCCCGGCTTGTGCGTGATCTGAGGATCGCGGCCCGGCTCTATGAGAATGCCGATGCCGTCGAAACGGATTTTCCGCGCGAACGAGCGTTGGGAGCGCAGCCAGCAGACGGCCAAGTCGCGCAGCTTCTGCATCTTCGCTCGCGTTATGGCCTCCAAGGGCGGCCCGAACGCCTTGCTGCGCCGGGTTTTCACCTCGCAGAAGACCACGACCCCGCCCGGATCGCGGGCGACAATGTCCAACTCGCCAGAGTCGCACCGCCAATTGCGGTCCAGGATCCTCCAACCCGCCCGCTCAAGGTACGCGGTGGCGAGATCCTCGCCCAACTGCCCAGTCTCTTTCTTTCCCACTTCGATACCTCCGCAGAGGAATATGGGAAGAACAGCCCAGGTGTGCGCGCCGACTTTGCGCCCCTGTGGACGCGCTCGCGATATCCACAGGCGTGGGCGGCCACCTCACCAAGGTGGCTTTGCCCTACAGCTCGGTGACCGCGCCGCCAGCCTTCTCGATCTTGTCCTTCGCGGACGCGGAGAACGCGTTCGCGGTCACCTTCACGGCAACCGTCAACTCGCCAGTGCCGAGCACCTTGACCAGGTTGCCGGCGCGGACGGCGCCCTTGGCCACCAAGTCGTCCACGGTCACGTCGCCGCCGTCGGGGAACAACTCCTGGATGCGAGCCACGTTGACCACCTGGTACTCCACGCGGAACGGGTTCTTGAAGCCACGCAGCTTGGGGAGCCGCATGTGCAGCGGCATCTGGCCGCCCTCGAAGTTCTGCGGGACATTCTTGCGCGCGCCGCTGCCCTTGGTGCCGCGGCCGGCAGTCTTGCCCTTCGACGCCTCACCGCGGCCCACACGCGTCTTCGGCGTGTGCGCACCAGGTGCGGGACGCAAGTGATGAACTTTCAGAGCCATGTCACTCTCCCTCGATGATGGCGACCAGGTGCGGAATCGCCTTGACCATGCCCCGGATCTCCGGGCGGTCGGCTTTCTCCACAACGTGGCCGATGCGCTTGAGCCCGAGCGCGCGCAGAGTCGCGCGCTGCGCCGGGGTGCCGGCGATACCGGACTTGACCTGCTTGACCAAGATCTTCTTCTCAGGCACTCGCCTTCGCCTCCTCACGGGCCCGCAGCAACGCCGCGGGCGTAACCTCGGCCACCGGCAGACCGCGGCGCTTGGCCACGGACTCGGGCTCTTCCAGATTCCGCAACGCCGCCACCGTGGCGTGCACCACGTTGATCGCGTTGTCGGAGCCGAGCGACTTGGCCAGCACATCGCGCACACCGGCGCATTCGAGGACCGCGCGCGCCGAGCCACCCGCGATGACGCCGGTACCCGGAGAAGCCGGGCGCAGCATGACGACACCTGCCGCCCGCTCGCCCTGCACCGGGTGCGGGATCGTGCCCTGGATGCGCGGGACCTTGAAGAAGTGTTTCTTCGCCTCTTCGACGCCCTTGGCGATCGCGGTGGGCACCTCCTTGGCCTTGCCGTAGCCAACACCCACCAGGCCCTCGCCGTCGCCGACGACTACCAACGCGGTGAAGCTGAAGCGGCGGCCGCCCTTGACCACCTTCGCGACGCGGTTGATCGCCACGACGCGCTCCAGATACTGGCTCTTCTCCTTCTCGACAGCCTGATCGCGGTTCCGGCGATCGTCACGGCCCCGGCCGCGGCCTTCGCTCCGGCCCTCGCCGCCGCTTCGGCTTTGGCGCTGAGTTCCATTCATCTCAAATACTCCTCAGAATCCCAGCCCGGCCTCGCGGGCGCTGTCAGCCAGAGCGGCGATCCGGCCATGGTACTGATTGCCAGCCCGGTCGAATACGACATTCGCCACACCGGCGGCCTTGGCGCGATCCGCCACCAGCTTCCCGACTTCCTTGGCCTTGGCCGACTTGTCCCCACTGAACGCGCGCACCGCCGCCTCCATGGAGGAAGCAGAAGCTAGTGTGCGGCCCTGGGTGTCGTCGATGACCTGCGCCACGATGTGGCGCGCGGAACGGGTGACGACCAAACGCGGACGCTCCGGCGTGCCGCTGATCGTCTTGCGGGCGCGATTCTGCCGCCGCACCTTCGCTTGGGTGCGGCCTGCCAGCTTCTTGCCGACGCGCAGTGTGATAGCCATCACTTACCTGCCTTTCCAGCCTTGCGGCGAACTCGCTCGCCGGAATAGCGCACGCCCTTGCCCTTATAGGGCTCCGGCTTGCGGATCTTGCGGATGTTCGCCGCGACTTCGCCAACCTGCTGCTTGTCGATGCCGCTCACCACGAAACGGGTATTCGACTCGACGGTGAAGGTGATGCCTTCCGGCGCGTCCACTACCACCGGATGCGAGAAGCCCAGCGCGAACTCCAACTGCACCGGCGACTTCTGGATCACGCGGTAGCCCACGCCGACGATCTCAAGCCGTTTCTCATAGCCCTGGGTGACCCCGGTCACCATGTTGGCCACCAGCGTGCGCGTCAGACCGTGGAGCGAGCGGGATTGGCGCTCGTCGTCGGGACGCGTGACCTCCAACTCGCCAGAGTCGTTCTTGCCGACCCGGATAGGTTCGGCGACGGTGTGGCTCAGCGTTCCTTTGGGGCCCTTCACCTCCACAAACTGGCCATCCAGCTTCACATCCACTCCCGCCGGGATGGCGATCGGGAGCCTGCCAATGCGTGACATCTAACTAGCTCCTTTCACCACACGTAGGCGAGCACTTCGCCGCCGACGGACTTGGACTTCGCCTCTTTGTCGGTCAGCAGACCCTGCGAAGTGGAAATGATCGCGATGCCGAGGCCACCGAGGACCTTCGGCAGTGCTGTGGCTTTGGCATACACGCGAAGGCCGGGCTTCGAGATGCGGCGCAGTCCGGCGATGGAACGCTCACGGTTGGCGCCGTACTTTAACTTGATGGTGAGCGACTTGCCCACTTCGCCGGCCTTGGGTTCGGCGACCTCGAAGTCGGCGATATAGCCCTGCGCCTTCAGGATCTCGGCGATGCCCACCTTGATCTTCGAATGCGGCATGGTCGCCGAATCATGAAACGCCTGGTTGGCGTTGCGCAGACGCGTCAGCATGTCTGCGATCGGGTCTGTCATGGTCATGACATTCTTCCTTCTCCCAGAGGTATCCAGCCAGGGGACCTTACCTGGGCTTGTTTGACTACCAGCTCGACTTCGTCACACCGGGCAACTCGCCCTTGTGCGCCAACTCGCGGACACAGATCCGGCACAGGCCGAACTTGCGATACACCGACTTCGGCCGGCCACACCGGTTGCACCGGGTGTAAGCGCGAACGGCGAACTTGGGCTTGCGGGACTGCTTAACCTTCAGCGCGGTCTTAGCCATCTACTTACCTTCTCTTCTTTCCGGTGAACGCGGGACGACGGCGCTTTTCGGCCTTCTCCGCCTCGTTCTCGGGAGCCTTGAACGGGAAGCCGAGCGCGCGCAGCAGGGCGCGGCCCTCGTCGTCCGTCTTCGCGGTGGTCACGAACGTGATGTCCATACCGCGCGTCTTGTCGATCTTGTCCTGGTCGATTTCGTGGAACATGACTTGCTCGGTCAGGCCGAACGTGTAGTTGCCGCGGCCGTCAAACTGCCGGGCCGACAAGCCGCGGAAGTCGCGGATACGGGGCAGGGCCAAAGTCAGCAGCCGGTCGGCAAACTCCCACATGCGGTCGCCGCGCAACGTCACGTGCGCCCCGATCGGCATGCCTTCGCGCAACTTGAACTGCGCGATCGACCTGCGAGCCTTGGTGATCGTCGGCTTCTGGCCGGTGATCTGCGTCAGGTCGCGGACCGCGGCGTCGATCACCTTGGCGTCGCGAGCGGCCTCGCCGACGCCCATATTCACGATGATCTTCACCAGGCCGGGAATCTGCATCACGTTGCCGTAGCCGAATTCCTTGTGCAAGGCCGGGGCGATCTCGCTGCGGTAGCGCAGCTTCAGCCGCGGCGGCGGCACTTCTTGCTTGACGGCCTCTTTCGTGTCAGCCATCAGATCTCCTTCCCCGTCTTGCGCGCGATCCGCACGCTGCGGTACCCGGTGTACTTCGTGCCATCTGCCCTGGTCTTCTCCACCTCTTGGCGCTTGTAGCCGACGCGGGTGACGACCTCTTCACGGCCGACCTTGACCAGCAACTGGACATTCGAAGCGTCGATGGGAGCCTCGGCGGTGATGATCCCGCCCGGCGTGTTCTGCCTGGTCTGCTGGTTGGGACGGTCTTTGCGGTGCTTCTTCACCAGGTTCACGCCCTGCACGACCACCCGGCCGGCCTTCGGATCCACGGAGATGACTTCCCCCTTGGCGCCCTTGTCTTTGCCGGCGATGACCATCACGCGGTCACCTTTCTTGACATGCATTTATATGACCTCCGGTGCGAGCGAGATGATGCGCATGTAGCGCTTTTCCCGCAGTTCTCTGCCGACCGGCCCGAAGATACGGGTGCCGCGAGGCTCCCCATCCGCCTTCAGAATCACAGCCGCGTTCTCGTCGAACTTGATGTAGGACCCGTCTGCGCGGCGGGTTTCCTTGGCCGTGCGGACCACGACGGCCTGCACGACTTCCCCCTTCTTGACGTTGCCACCGGGGATGGCGTCCTTGACGGTGGCGACGATCTTGTCGCCCAAGCCGGCATAGCGGCGCTTCGAACCGCCGAGCACCCGAATGCAGAGCAGCTCTTTGGCGCCGGTGTTGTCGGCGACCTTGAGCCTCGTCTCCTGTTGGATCATCGCAACCTCACTTCGCCTTCTCGACGATCTCGACCAGCCGCCAGCGCTTGGTCGCTGAGACTGGACGGGTCTCCATGACGCGGACGCGGTCGCCCACGCCGGCCGAATTCTCCTCGTCGTGCACCGACAGGCGCTGCGACTTCGTCATGACCTTGCCGTAAAGCGGGTGCTTGACGCGCTGCTCGACCAAGACCACGACCGTCTTGTCCATCTTGTCGGACACGACGACGCCCTCGCGAACCTTGCGCGCTGACCGCTTCTCGGCGGTGTCAGCCGTCTTCGTAGCTGTCTTGCTCATTTACCTCAGCTCCTCTTGTTCCGGATCTGGAACGATGCCCAGGTTGCGCTCCTGAATCACGGTGTAGACGCGGGCGATGTCCTTGCGGGCCTCGCGCAAACGGCCGTGGGAATCGAGTTGGCCCGTGGCGGCGGCGAAACGCAGCCCGAACAACTCCTCCTTCAGTTGGACGACCTTGGCGTTCAACTCGTCGCGGGTGAGGCCGCGCAGTTCATTGGCGGTCAACTGTGCCATCACAGATCACCCACTTCCCGTTTGATGAAACGCGCCTTCATGGGCAGCTTGTGGATCGCCAGGCGCATGGCTTCGCGGGCCACGTCCTCGCCGACGCCGGACAGCTCGAACAGGATGCGGCCCGGCTTGATGTTGGCCACCCACCACTCCGGAGAGCCTTTGCCCGAACCCATGCGGGTCTCGGCGGGCTTCTTCGTCAACGGGCGATCCGGATAGACGTTGATCCACACCTTGCCGCCGCGCTTGATGTGGCGCGTCATGGCGATACGGGCGGATTCGATCTGCCGGTTGGTCAAATACGACGGCTCCAGCGCCTGGATGCCGAAATCGCCGAAGGCCAGCTTAGTGCCGCCCTTGGCCTGACCACTCCGCTTGGGGTGATGCTGTTTGCGATGCTTCAACCTACGTGGAATCAACATGTCACGCACCTGCGCTTTCAGTTGCCGGAGCTTCAGCGGCGGCCTCGCGGCGCCCTCCCGAAGCCGGACGATCCCGGCCGTCGCGGCGCGGGCCGCGCCCAGGACGGTCTTGACGGCGAGCGCCGGCCAGCTGCCGGGCCGCCTTCTGAGCCGCGCGTTCCTGGCGGTTGCCGGAAACGTCGCCCTTGTAGATCCACACCTTCACGCCAATGCGGCCGAACGTGGTGCGCGCCTCGTAGAAACCGAAGTCGATGTCCGCGCGCAGCGTGTGCAGCGGCACCCGGCCCTCGCGATAGAACTCCGACCGGCTCATTTCGGCGCCGCCCAAACGGCCGCTGCACTGGATCCGGATGCCTTGCGCGCCGGCCCGCATGGCCGACTGCTGGGCTTTGCGCATCGCGCGGCGGAAAGCGACACGGGCGCCGAGTTGCTCGGCAATGCCCTGCGCGACCAACTGGGCGTCGATCTCCGGGTTCTTCACCTCGAGGATGTTGAGGCGGATCGTCTTCCCGGTCTTCTTCTCCAAGTCGACCCGCAGGCGCTCCGCGGCCTCGCCGTTACGGCCGATGACGATGCCCGGCCGGGCGGCGTGCAGGAAGACTTCGACGCGCTCGCTGCGGCGCTCAATCTCCACTGAGGAGATACCGGCGCGCTCCAGCGTCTTGTACAGATAGCGGCGAATCTTGATGTCTTCGTCGAGCAGCTTCGAATAATCCTTGTCCGCATACCAACGCGTCTTGTGATCCGTGGTGATTCCCAGGCGGAAGCCGTGGGGGTTTACCTTTTGACCCATGCTCAGGCTCCCTTCTGGTCCTTGGGTTCGACGACAACGGTGATGTGGCTGCCGCGCTTCAGGATGCGGCTTGCCGAGCCCTTGGCCCGGGCGCGGATCCTGCGCAACGTCATGCCTTCGTCAACGAATGCTTGCGAAATGAACAGCTCTTCGGCGCGCAGGCCCTCGACCTCGGCGGCGTTCGCAGTCGCAGACGCGACCACCTTGTAGACCGGCTCGGAAGCGGCCTGCGGGGCGAACTTGAGCACGTCCAGCGCGTCGGTGACGTCCATGCCGCGCACCAAGTCCACGACGCGGCGCACCTTGGTCGGCGACATGCGCACGTGCCGGGCGATGGCGTAGGAGCCGGCACGGTCCCCGAGCAGCGCGTAGCGGCGCGAGGGCCTTTCTGCGGTCGTCTTCTTGCTCATGGTCACCTCCGCCGCGATTTCTTGTCGTCTTTCACGTGCCCGCGATAAGTGCGGGTCGGCGCGAACTCACCCAGCTTGTGGCCGATCATCGACTCGGTGATGAACACGGGAATGTGCTTGTTCCCGTTGTGCACGGCGATGGTGTGCCCGATCATGTCGGGAGTGATCATCGAACGCCGCGACCAAGTCTTGATGACGGTGTGGGTGTTCTTCTCGTTGAGGACGTCCACCTTCTTTTGAAGATGGTCATCCACAAACGGGCCCTTCTTGAGGCTACGTGGCATCTCTTGCTCCACCTATCCTTATCAGCGCTTCTTGCCGGACTTGCGGCGACGGACGATAAGACGCGAACTCGCCTTGTTCTTGTCGCGGGTGCGGCCTTCCGGCTTGCCCCACGGGGTGACGGGGTGGCGGCCACCCGACGTCTTGCCTTCGCCACCGCCATGCGGGTGGTCGATCGGGTTCATGGCGACACCGCGCACTGTCGGGCGGACGCCCTTCCAGCGCATGCGGCCGGCCTTGCCCCAGTTGATGTTCGACTGCTCGGCGTTGCCAACCTCGCCGACCGTGGCGCGGCAGCGGATGTCCACCATGCGCATCTCGCCCGAGGGCAGACGCAGCGTGGCGTACTTGCCTTCGCGGGCGATCAACTGGATGCGGGCGCCCGCGGAACGGCCCAGCTTGGCACCGCCGCCGGGACGCATCTCCACGGCGTGCACCACCGTGCCGACCGGGATGTTGCGCAGCGGCAGGTTGTTGCCCGGCTTGATGTCGGCCGCGACCCCCGCCTCGACCATGTGGCCCTGTTCCAGGCCCAGCGGCGCGATGATGTAGCGCTTCTCGCCGTCCACATAGTGCAGCAGCGCGATGCGGGCCGTGCGGTTGGGATCGTATTCGATGTGCGCGACTTTGGCGGGCACGCCGTCCTTGTCGTAACGCTTGAAGTCGATGATCCGGTAGGCCTGCTTGTGGCCACCGCCGATGTGGCGCGTGGTGATGCGCCCGGTGTTGTTGCGGCCGCCGGTCTTCGGCTTGGGCGCCAGCAGCGACTTCTCGGGCGTCGAGCGGGTCAGCTCGACGAAGTCCGCCACCGACGAGCCGCGACGGCCCGGAGTGGTCGGCTTGTACTTGCGAATTGCCATTGACTCGTCCTTCCTAGACCGCCGGACCGGAGAAGATGTCGATCCGCTGGCCAGCGGCGACGCTCACGATGGCGCGCTTGGTGTCTGGGCGCTTGCCCCAACCGGCGCGCGTGCGGCGGCGCTTGCCGTTCCGGTTCGCGGTGTTGACCGCAGTGACCTTGACCCCGAAGATCTGCTCGACAGCGATCTTGATCTCGGTCTTGTTGGCGTCGGGCGCGACGATGAACGTGTACTTGTTCTCGTCGAGCAGCCCGTAGCTCTTCTCGCTGACCACCGGGGCCAGCAGAATGTCGCGGTGGTCGCGCAGCTTCAACTCGCTCACTTAGACTCCTCCGGGTCAGCGGCCTTCTTGGCGGCCGGCTTGCGCTTCGGCTTCTCCTCAGCCTCCGGTTCAGCGGCCTCGTCCGCCACCTTCTCCTCGGGCTCGGCGGCCTTCTTAGCGGCCGGCTTGCGCTTCGGCTTCTCCTCAGCCTCCGGTTCGGCGGCTTCGTCCGCCACCTTCGCCTCGGGCTCGGCGGCCTTCTTGGCGGCCGGCTTACGCTTCGGCTTCTCCTGGGCCTCCGGTTCGGCCGCAGCTTCATCGGACTTGTCCGCGACCGGCTCCGCGTCTTCAGCCGCGGGCGCCGCCTTGGCCTTGGCGGCCGGCTTGCGCTTGGGCTTCTCCTCAGCCTCCGGCTCGGCGGCCTCGGCTTCCGGCTCGTCCGCGTCTTCCAACTCGCCGCCGGTGAAGTCGGCCAGGGCGGAAACCGTGAAAACCACGTCGTCGCTCAACAGCACGTCGTAGGCGTTCAACTGATCCACGGCGATCGCCTGCACCGACGGAACGTTGCGCAGGCTCAACCAAGCGACGTCTTCCTCGCGGGAGAGCACGACCAGCAACTGGCGCGAAGCGAACTTGTCCAGCGACTTCAATGCAGCCTTGGTGTTGGGCTTTTCCGCGTCGCCGATGCTGGCAATGACGTGGACGCGCTCCTCGCGGGCCCGATCCGAGAGCGCCCCGCGCAAAGCCTGGGCGATCATCTTCTTGTTGGTGCGCTGGGCGTAGTTGCGCGGCTGCGGGCCGTGGACTGTGCCACCGCCCGTCCATTGCGGGGCGCGGCGGGAACCCTGGCGGGCCCGGCCGGTGCCCTTCTGGCGCCATGGCTTGGCGCCGCCGCCGGCGACCTCTCCGCGGGTCTTGGTGGCGTGCGTGCCCTGCCGGGCGGCGGCCAACTGCGCGGTGACGACTTGGTGGATCAGCGGCACATTCGTCTGCGCGTCGAAAATAGCGGCCGGCAGGGTGGCCTTCTTCTTGGCGCCCACAACCGCTACGAAGCGATCTTCGCTCATGCCCGCACCTCCTTCTTGGCAGCGCTGCGAACAACAACGAGGGCCCCCTTGGGACCGGGAATGCTTCCCTTCACCAAGATGAGCCCTCGTTCGGTGTCGATGGAGTGGATCGTGAGATTCTGCACCGTCACCCGCTCTACGCCCATGCGGCCCGCCATGCGCGTGCCTTTGAAGACGTGGCCGGGGGTGGCGCAGGCGCCGATCGAACCCGGGGAGCGGTGCTTGCGGTGCACGCCGTGCGAGCTGCGCAGGCCGCCGAAACCGTGGCGCTTCATGACGCCCGCGGTGCCCTTGCCCTTGGTGATGCCCGTGACATCGACAACCTCGCCGCCGGCGAAGGCAGCAACGGTGATCTCCTGGCCAAGCGTGTAGGACGCGGCGTCCGAGGTGCGCAACTCCATGAGGTGCTTGCGCGGCGTGACGCCCGCCTTTTCGAAATGTCCGGCGGCGGGCTTGGTGACGGCCTTCGCGCGCACCGCGCCGAAACCGAGTTGCACGGCCGAATAGCCGTCGACGGCCGGGGTGCGCACCTGCGTCACGACGCAGGGGCCCGCCTGGATGACTGTAACTGGGATGACCTTGTTGTTCTCGTCCCAAACCTGGGTCATACCCACTTTGGTGCCGAGTAGGCCCTTGATAATTCTGTCGCTCATCTCACCCTCACGGAAGCTTGATCTCGATATCGACACCGGCCGGAAGATCGAGGCGCATCAGTGAGTCGACCGTCTTCGGCGTGGGATCGAGGATGTCAATCAGCCGCTTGTGCGTGCGCATCTCGAAATGCTCGCGGCTGTCCTTGTACTTGTGCGGGGAACGGATCACGCAGAACACGTTCTTTTCTGTGGGCAACGGCACTGGGCCGGCGACCTTGGCGCCGGTCCGGGTCACTGTGTCGACGATCTTCTTCGCCGAGGAGTCGATGACCTCGTGGTCGTAAGCCCGGAGTCTGATCCGGATCTTTTGTGTCGCCACTGTTCGTCCTTCTTCTAGTTTCCGCCTCGGACATGCATCTGAATCCAAGGCTGTTTCCCCGGCCCCCGAGGTCGGGCGTGTCGCACCTATTTCGGGCCGCGCATAACTCAACTCGCGTGGGTTATGGTTGGGCCCGGCACTGACGCGCCAGACTTGCCGGACGGCCCGCCCGAAGGCGTTCCGCGCCGGAGCAACCTGTATATCCTGCCACAGACGAACGCACGAGGCCAAATCGGGGGCGCTGGGCCAGCCAGGCCCGCTGCGCCGCGGGAGTTGACGGGGACCTGGCACCAGGAAGGCGAAGGCGCCCGCCCCGTGGTGGCAGGGGCGGGCGCCTAAATTAATTAGTGGGCGATTACTCCTTGGCGGCGGCCGCCTTCAGCAGCTCAATCATGGACTGCGGGGTGCCGGAGCCGGCGAGGATTTCGACGGCGCCCTGGTTGAGGGCGTTGCCGACGTTCTGGCCGTAGATCGAGTCGAGCATCAGGTACAGCGCGTCAGCCTTGTTGAGGCCGTCGATCAGGTGGAGCATGTACTCCTCCGTCACGATCTCTTCCTGGACTTCTTGCACCACCGGAGGCCAGCCAAAGGCTTCGTACTGCGTGACTTGGCGATCCCGGTCGGACGCGATGAACGCGAGGAAGTCCACGCATTCCTTCGGGGCGTCGACGTAGCAGGAGTAGCCGGATGCGCCGCCCATCTGCGCGGTCTGCGAACCCCCGGCCCCTTCAACGCTCGGCAGCGGGAACGCGCCGAGGTCTGCCATGGGCTGCCCGTCAGCGGTCAGGCCCTGGAGAATCGCGGGTTCCCAAGCCCCCATGAACTCCATGGCGGCCTTGTGGTTGGCCAGCAAACCAGCCGAAGAACCGGCGCCCTGCTGCGCGGATGTCGTCAGGAAGCCCTCCTGGAACGGCTTGGTGTCGCGGAATTCGATCAGGTCCTCGCCGGCTTTGATGAAGCAAGCATCCTCGAACGAATAAGTCTTGAAGCTCTCCTGCAGCGTGGCGATCGGGCACTCGCGGTAGACGAACATGTAGTACCAGTAGGCGGCGGGCCAGGCGTCCTTGCCGCCGACCGCGATCGGGGTGATGCCGGCGGCCTTCAGCTTGACGACGGCCTCGTTGAGCTCGGCCAGCGTGGTCGGCTCGCTGGTGATGCCGGCCTGCGCGAACAGGTCCTTCGAGTAGAAGATGCCGGTGGGAACCACCGAGAGCGGCATGGCGTAAAGCCCGCCGTCATAGGACATAGCCTCGAAGTAGCCCGGCTTGATGAGGGTGCGCAATTCGTCGGTGATGTACGGATTCATGTCCATGACCTGGCCGGCCTTGACCTGGTCGTACATCTTGCCGCCGCCGCGCGTGAGGAAGATATCAGGGGAATCTCCCGCGTTCATCGCGTTCTGCAGCTTGCCGTCGTAATCCTCGTTCTGGACCGTTTGCACATCGATGGTGACGCCGGGATGGGCCTCGCCGAAGAGCTTGGCCGACTCCACCCACCAAGACTTCTGGGCCTCGCCGGCTTCGTTGTTCCACAGCACCATGTGGACCTCGGTGGCAGCGTCCCCGCCCTCAGTGGCGCCACCGGATGTGGTAGCCGCCGGACCGGAACACGCCGTGAGGCTCGCCGCGGTGGCGATCACCACCGCTGCGGCCAATAAACCTTGCCTTGTTTGTTTCATGATCCTCCTTTGGATTCCCTTGGCTTTGCGAATGTAAACACAGGTCCTCTTCGCGCCTGCAAAACCATCTACAACAAGTAGCTTCAGCCTAGCCGCTGGCTCTTGAGACCGACATACGCGCGAGCCCCAAAAACAAAGCCGAAGGAAAGTTTCGTTATCAGGCTGTTATATTTTCCTTGTTTAAAGCCAACGGGGCGCGACATGTTGCGTTTAGCGATAGCCATTTGCCCACATCGGCCCCGCGGCCAGCGGCAAGGCGGCCTGGGGATCCGGCGCGGGCATCACGCTCCACAGCTCGTCTATGCGCGCCTGCGACCCAGTCGCGTCATAACGCGGCCACGCTTCTCCCGACGGGAGGCGCGGAACGCCCTCGCACACGAAATCGAGCCAGGCGGTCGACATCGCCTTGCTGACCGAGACCTTCGCGGGATTGGAGCCCGCGAACGGTGAGAACGCGGCATTGCCGAAGGCCAGGGGCAGGCACAGCGAGTGGCAAGCTCCCAGCGCCCCGCCCATGGCGTCGGTGGGAAACGCCAAGTAGTACTTGTAGACCTCGTGGCCGAGCGAGGCGAGGTGATCGGCGGCGAGTGCGGCGGACAGGCCGAAGGATCGCTCCGTTTCAATTCTCGCGAGCAGCAGCGCCGCGGGCTCGGTGGGGTATTGGGCCCGGTAGGCCGCGAAACATGACACGGGTTCGGACACGCCGGAGCGCTCCAACCACCCGGGGACGTCGCAGTCCGCCACCTGGCGGTAACCCGGCGTCTGGATCAGCATGAGCGACATTTCGTGCATCGTCGTGCCCAGCAGGACAGGCACTTTCGACAACGGCCGCGAGCCCGGCTCGAAAGCCGATGCCGGATAGAACTGCGGGTGGCAATTCGGGCCGAACCAATCGAAGGCCTCGGGGAGCGACTCCTGCAGTTCGATTACGCGTGTCCAGTCGAGTTCCAGCAGTTCTTCCGCGCTGATGCCCCACCGCGACAGGGCCGCGGCGGCGCGGTCCTGGGCGACGGCCTGGGGCACGCTCGCCGGGTAACCGCTGGACTGGTTGACGGCCTTGTGGAAAAGGCCTTGCGCCTCGGGCATGCCCAGCAGCGCGGCCACCTTGGTGCCGCCGCCAGATTGGCCGGCGACCGTCACATTTCCCGGGTCGCCCCCAAAGGCGGCGATATTGTCGCGAACCCACCGCAACGCCTGCACGATGTCGTAGATTCCAACCGAGCCGGAGCGGGCGTATTCCCCGCCCAGCTCGCGCTCCAGGTCGAGGAAGCCGAGCAAGCCGAGGCGGTGGTTCAAGGTCACCACCGCGGCGCGCCCAGTGCGCGCCAAGTTGGCTCCGTTGAACAGGGCCTCCGCCCCAGTGCCGAGCATGCAGCCGCCGCCATGCAACCACACCAGCACCGGCACTGGCTCGGGAGGATCAGCCGGGGCCCAAACGTTGAGGTAGAGGCAGTCTTCATCCATCGGCCCGCCCTCCAGGCAACTGCCGGTGCGCGGGTACATGTACTCCAGCGTGTCGGCCCATTCCCCGGTGGCATTGACCTTGCCCTCGGTTTGCGGGGCGTGCGGGCCAAAGGCGATGGCGTCCTGGACGCCATCATGGGGGTGCGGCGCCACTGCCGGCAAGAACCGCCCGGGAATCTGCCCGTAGCGCAGACCCAGATAGCAGTCCACACCCCGCGAGCGAATACCGCGATAAACGCCTTCGCAGGTCATTGCCGTAATGCGGCCAGATTCCACATCCATTTCGTCACCTCACCTACTCGCCCGGGGATTCCCCGGCGCATTTGCTTGGGCCCGGCGCCCGCCGGTTTGGATTTGCCGGGAGATCACCAGGAGTAAGCCTGCGGCGCCGGACCGCCCGGACCGGGGAATATCTCGTCAAGTTTGGCCAGCACCTCCCCATCCAATTCGATGTCAACGGCCTTCGCCGACTGCGTCACTTGGTCCGGCGTGCGCGGACCGATGATGGGCCCGGTCACCGCCGGATTCGCCAGCGTCCAAGCCAAGGCGACGTTGGCCGGCGTGTGCCCGATGGAAGCGCACAAATCGTGGTAGGCCAGCACCTGGGCCCGTCCCGCATCGTCCAGCCCTCCCCCGGCTTCCGCCGAGCGGGCGCCACCCTTTCCGTCGAGGGCGTGGCCGCCCAACAGCCCGCTGGCAAGCGGAGACCAGAGGATGGCCCCCACCCCCAACTCTTCGCACGCGGGCAGCAATTCCAACTCCGGCAGCCGGCAGGCCAGCGAATAGCGGTGTTGCTCGCTGACGAAGCCCAAGAATCCGCGGCGCTCCGCTACCGCCTGCGCGCGCACCAAATGCCGCGCGCCGAAATTCGACGAACCCAGGTAGACGACCTTGCCGGCCGAGATCAGGTCCTCGAACGCGCCGAAAAGCTCCTCCCAGGGCGCGTGGTATTCGTAGTGGTGCATCTGGTACAACTCGACGTGGTCGGTGCGCAGCCGCCGCAGCGACCCCTCGATGTGGCGCTTGATCTTGTACGCACTCAGGCCGCGTTCGGCGTTGAGCCCCTCGTAGGGAAAGTCGGTCTTCTCGTACACCTTGGTCGCCAGCACGACCGACTCCCGCCTGCCGCCGCCCAGCGCGAACCACTCGCCGATGATCTCCTCGGTGAGCCCGGAATAGCCCTTGCCGGCCCACACGCCGTAAGAATCAGCGGTGTCGAAGATGGTGATGCCCTCCTCCAGCGCCTTGTCCATGATCTCGAAGGCCTGCTCCTTCGGCGTGGACCAGCCGAAGTTGAACGTGCCCAGCACCATGCGGGACACCTTGAGCCCGCTGCGCCCCAAGTAGCCGTATTTCATGCGCTCCCCCTCAGCTTCGGGCAAGTTCGTCCAACGCGGGCAGCGCCCGCACCAGATCCATGGCTTTAGCTTGCTGCACCGCGTCATCCACTGTCCACATCGGCTCACGCCCTTCGATAATGGCGCCAGCGAACTCTTCGAACTCCAACTGGAACTGGTCGACCGTGTCGAAGCGGTGTTCGATGAGGCGGCCCTGCCCGGCCAACTCGGTGACAACCGTCTCCCCCGGGTTGCCTTGGTCGGGGACAAACGGATTACCGGTCTCCAAAATGGCTTTCGTGCCGATCACCTGGAGGTTGCCGCCATTGCCGGTATCCCAGCCCCAGGAAACTTGCGCCCGGCGCTCCTCCGGGAACAGCAGATTCGCCACGCCGCCGACATCCAGGCCGTTGGAGTTGCGGACCCGCCAGCCGGTCGCGGAAATGGGCTCACCGCCCATGACCATGCGGACGGCGGAAATCGTGTAGCAGCCCATGTCCATCAACGCTCCAGCGCCCGGCCCGTCCACGACGCGGATGTCGGTCGCGCTGACCGCCTGCAGCATGTGGAACAGGAAGAACGCCCGCGCCTCCCGGACCGTGCCGATGCTGCCGTCCGCGATGCGCTGGCGGATGTACCGGTGCTGGGGATGAAAGCGGTACATGTAGCCCTCCATCACCGGCAGTCCGGTGGCCCGCGACACTTCCGCGACGCGTTCGGCCTCGGCCCCGCTCACAGTCAGCGGCTTGTCGGACAGCACTGGTTTGCCAGCTTGGAGCGCCTTGATGATCCACTCGGCGTGCAGCGAATTTGGCAGCGACACATAGATGGCGTCCAGTTGGTCGTCGGCGATGGCTTCGTCCATGGTCACCGCTCCACGCGAGATCTGGAAGCGCTCGGCGACTTCGCTGCGCGCCGCGGGACTTCGGGTGCCCAGCAGGTCAGCGCGGGCATTGCCGGCCTTCAGCAGCGCCGGCAGGACCTTGTCCTGGGCGATCGCAGAAGCCCCCAGCACACCGAACCGGACGATTTCGGATGACATCAGTTTCCTTCCAATTGGGCACGCGTCGGCAGGGCGGGGATGACCTCGTCGATGGTGACAGCGTGAGCGCCGGCCTTCGCGGCAAACGCCGCGGCCGCGGCCAGTGGCATGCCTTCTGCGACCGCCACCGCCAAGGCGCCGGTAAAAGCGTCCCCGGCTCCCGTCGTGTCCACGACTTTCTCCACCGGTGCCGCCGGGATGGGTGTGAGCACGCCGCCTTCGCACAGCAGGGCACCTTGTCCGCCGAGGGTCAGCAACACCGCGCCCCCAGAACGCCGGGCCAGTTCGGCCGCCAACTGTTCGCTGTCGATGGCCGCGTCCGGGTCTTTGCCCAGCAGAATCGCGGCTTCCGTGCGGTTGGGCGTGACGATGTCGATCAACGGCCAGGCCTGGTCGGGAAGTTCCGCGGCCGGAGCCGGGTTGAGCAGGGTCGTGGTACCGACTTCCCGCCCGACGCGCAGCGCCTCGACGACCGGCGGCAGTGGGATTTCCATCGAAACGACCACCACGTCCGCAGCCGCGATCTCGGCGCGAAAACCGCGCACATCCGCAGGGGTGAGCAAGTTCAGCGCGCCTGGAACCACGATGATGCGGTTCTCGCCGGACGGCTCCACCATGATCAGGGCGACCATTGTCTGCGCGTCCGCGGCGACGACTACTTTCGACGCGTCAACGCCTTCGGACTGCCACAGCGCCAGGGCGTCCTGGCCGAACGCGTCCGCGCCCACAGCCGTGAGAAACGACGTTTCGGCGCCCAGCCGGGCGGCGGCCACCGCTTGATTGGAGCCCTTGCCGCCGGGTCCCTGGCTGAAGCCGGTGCCCAACAGCGTTTCGCCTGCCACCGGCTGCCGGGCGCTCTTGACTGTGAGCCCGGCGCCGTAGCTTCCGACTACCGCGACCTTCATGGCGCCCGCCTATGCCTGCGGCGGCGTGAAGCTCGGCCAGACACCCTTCGTGAGGATGTAACAGCCATAGGGGCGAGCCTCGCCTGTGGACACCATCAACGAGGCGTTGCGCGCCTCGGCGTAGAACGCGAATCGCTCCACCCAGCGCACTTTCAGCGGGCGTGAGTCGGCTGCCTCGGCGACCGCTTGGACTTCCCCGGTGACAGCGGGCAATTCGGTCTCGCCGACCGGTTCCATGGCGGCCAGCGGGGACTCGATGAATGTGTCCAGGGGCATCAGCGAGCAAATCGCCTTGACCGCGGTCGGCGCATCCACACCCGGCAGGTGGACGACCGGGATGCCAGCGCTGAAGGGAGGATAGTTGCGGTCCACCACGACAACGTTCTCACCATGGCCCATCTTGGCCAGTCCGTAGAGCAAGTCCGGCGAGATAACGGGATCAATTCCTTTGAGCATCTTCGGTCTCCCAACTCGTAAAGCCGTTTCAGCGGGCCTTCCTTGGCCCGCCGCCCACCCGGCTGCTGGAGGTTGACACTTCCGGTTGGCCGGGATAGTTTACAAGCGCCAATGTAATCGTTACCGCGATGATCGGCAAGTGTCGAATTTGGGCCGGATCACCGTCTGATAGGCCCAAATCAAAGACGAAAGAACTGAGACATGACCAGCGCACCGGCCAGCGAGCCTGCCCAATCCCCCGTCGCAAGCCTTGTGTTGAGGCAGATTCATCTCGACTTCCACAATTCGGCGGCGGTGCAGCCCATAGCGGACCTATTCGATGCGGAAACTTTCGCACGAGTTATGTCCGAAGCCCACGTCAACTCTGTCAACATAGTTGCCAAGTGCCTGCACGGCTTCTCCTACTACCCCACGCAAGTCGGCGTCGTCCATCCGGGATTGTCGTTCGACCTGTTCGGAGCCCAGTTGGCCGCGCTGCAATCCAGGGGCATCAAGGCTCAGGCGTATGTGACCGTGCTGTGGGACGACGAAGCCGCCAAACTCCACCCCGAATGGGTTGCCGTAGCCAAGGACGGCTCGCTGCTGGCCCGTCCGGCGTTGTCCAATGAGTCGGGGATCACCCACGGCCGCGGCTGGAGTGTGTTGGATCTGGCGAGCGAATACACCGACTACGTGTTGGCGCAAGTCGAAGAAATCTGCCAACGCTACGCGCCGGACGGGTTTTGGTTCGACATCGTCTCCATCATCCCCAACTACTCCCCGGCGGGGGTCCTGCGGATGCAGCAAGCCGGCGTCGACGTGAGCGACGACCGAGCCGTCGAGGACTACTACCACGCCGCCCGCGACCGTTTCCTCGCCCAAGCCGAGCAGATCGTGCGCCGCTATCTGCCAAATGCCACGGTCGCGCACAACCAAACGACGGACGCGTGGCTGGGCAAGACGACCCGCTATCAGACCCAGATCGACGTGGAGTCGCTGCCCACCGACGGGGCATGGGGGTACCTGCACTACCCGGTGATGGCCCGGTACGCCCGCACCTTCGGGCTGCCCATCGTCGGCATGACCGGACGGTTCCACCTGTCTTGGGCCGATTTCGGCGGGTTGAAGACTGTCGACCAACTCGCCTACGAAATTGGGACAATCTGGTCCGCGGGGGGTTCTCCCTGCGTGGGTGACCAACTCGACCCCAGCGGAGTGCCGGAACCCACCGTGTACGCCGTCATCGGCAAGGCCTTCGAGCGGGCCGAAGCCTTGGCGGGCTACCTGGGCGGAACGCCGTTGGTGGAAGCCGCGGTGGTGGCCGGCTGGCGATATGTGCCCGCCGACGCCGGGCGCCGCCTCAAAGGCTTCACACCGGGCACATCCGGAGCGGCCCAAATGCTCCTCGAACAGGCCGTGCTGTTCGACATCGTCGACGCCGAACGCCTGGAACCCGGCAAGTACGCCTTGATCGTGGTCCCCGATGATGTGGAACTGGACGATGCCGGCCTTGCCGTGCTGCAACGCTGCCGCGAAGCTGGGGCGAAGCTGCTGTCAGCCGGAACGGCCGTGCCCGCGCTGCCTGGGCAAATTGCCCGCTCGCTCGGCCCTTGCGACACGCAGCCGTCCTTCTTCCGGCCCGGCGAACTCGCCCAAGGCGGTCCCCGGCTGGCCGCCGACTTCGCCTACGTCACCTATGGGCAAGCTGCCAAGCTGGAAGCAGCGATGGGGGCCTGCCTGGGCGCCGTGGTGGAATCCAGATTCAACCGCACCTGGGACCACTTCACTTCGCACGGCCACGCCCCGGTGGGTGCGACGATCGCCGGCCCGCTCGTGGTCGTAGGAGACGACTGGGCGCATCTGGCCGTGCCCGCGTTCAGCGAGTACGCCGAACAGTCTTACTGGGCTACTGCAGACACCGTCGCCGCGGTGATCGGCCGATTGCTGCCCGAACGCCTCCTGACGCACGAGGGGCCGCGTTGGATCGAGGCCACCGCGCACCGGTTGCCGCCCGCCAACGGCCAACAACGCACCACCGTCCATCTGACCGCCTACCAACCCCGGCGATCCTCCAGCGGCATCCCGCGCATGGACACGACGCAGCCGGTGGCCGGCTTCCCCATCCGGCTGCGGGCGAGCCAGGCCTGCAGCGTGGTCGAGTTGCCCGAAGGAACGCCGGTGCCCTTCAGCCAGCTCGGCGACCTGGTCGAATTGCGGCCGGAAACCGTGTCCGCGCAGGCCATTTACCTGGTTGAGCACGCTTGAACCGTTAGGATTGGCCGAGCAGGTCATCGAAGACAGGGGGCATTTTGCTCACTATCCGCGACGTGGCTGAGGCTGCGGAAGTGTCCGTGGCGACAGTCTCCAGATATTTCAACTACCCGGACAAGGTCAAGCCCAGCACGGCCGATAGGATCCGCAAGGTCGTCGACGAGTTGGGCTACTGGCCCAACCTGGTCGCCCGCGGCTTGCGGCGACGGTCCACGCGGCTGCTGGGCCTGGTGGTGCAGGACGTCGAGCATCCGCACTTCACCGGCATTTGCCGCGGGGCTGAGGACTACGCCCGCGAGTTGGGGTATTCAGCCGTGCTTTGCGACACGGACGACGACCTGAAACGGCAAGACGAGTACCTGCGGCTGCTGGCCGATCAATCGGTGGCCGGGGTGATCCTCACACCGACGTTGGCCCAGAACACCGACGTGTCCGTCTTGCAGAAGGAAGGCATCCCTGTCGTGTCGTTGGAGATGCGGTTGGGAGACTTCGACTCGGTGCGCTCGGACAACGTGCGCGGGGCCCGGGCCGCGGTGGAGCACCTCATCGAACAGGGCGCGCGCCGGATCGCCTGCATCACGGGCCCGCGGGACGTGCCCAGCGCCGCGGAACGCCTGGACGGCTATCGCGAAGCGCTGCAAGCCGCCGGGTTGGAAGCCGCCGCAGACCTGTTCGCCTACACCAACTACCGCGAGTCAGAGGCTGAACTGGCCACCGAACGGTTCTTCAACCTGCCCGAGCCGCCCGACGCCCTGTTCTTGGCCAACTCCCGGTTGGCGTTCGGCGCGCTGCGCTGCCTGCGCCGCATGGGCGTCCACGTGCCCGCCGACGTGCTGCTGGTGGGATTCGACGACCTGCCCTGGATGGAACTGACGGACCCGTCGATCAGCGCGGTGCGGCAGGCAGTGCACGAAATCGGCTACACGGCCGCCCGGATGTTGATCGAACGTGTCAACGGTTACGACGGCCCGCCCCGCAACGTGATGATGGTGCCCACACTCGTGCAGCGCGAATCCTCGACGCGCCCCACGAAGAACCCTGGCGCCTGACCGCCGCCACGGGACCAGGCGCCAGGAGGCTTCGGGGCTTGAACTAGCTCAGCCCTGGGCGGTGCGCCAAGAGTGCTTTGGCGTGTAGCCCAGCACCTTCGCCGCGCGTTCCAGCGAGATCAGGCCTTCGTGGCCGCTGATCTTGCCTTCCGCCAACGGCGCGAGGGCCGGCCAGATGCGCTTGATCAGATCTTGGGTCTCTTCGGCGTAGGCCGTGTCGGTGCCGATGTTGAACACCTCGAACGGGCCCAAGGCGTCGTTCTGGATGGACAGCAGGATGGCCTCGGCGGCGTCGCGGGCGTCAACGTACTGGTAAGTCGTGCCGATGGGGCCTTCCACCGTCTTCTCATCGTCGCTGGGCACATACCCGTAGGGGTGGTTCTGGCGGAACCCGGGATAGTCCACGCCCATGAGGCGCAAGTTGACGATCTTGTAGCCATAGGCCCGCGAGTAGGAGTGGAAGATCTCCTCGCCCAGCATCTTGGAGAACGAGTAGGTGTCCTCGGGGCGGTTCGGGTGGAACTCGTCGATGGGCAGGTAGTCCACTTTGAACGGCGTTCCAGAGATCCTAAAGCCGAGGCCCAGCACGTAGTAGCTAGTCGTGAAGACGACTTTCTGCAACGTGTTCAGCCGACGCGCGGCCTCCATTAGATAGTAAACGCCGGCGATGTTCGCCTGGAAGGTGGAATCCTCCGGCAGTGCCTGGCTGGTGACGAGCCCGCCGCCGCGGATCTGCTCGGTGGCCCAAGGCATGGCGCCCAAGTGGACGATGACCTCCGGCATCGAATACGTCAGTGCCCGCAGGTTGTCTTCCAGGCTGGTGAGGTTGCCCAGGACGAACTTAACGCCGTCGGGGAGCTTGGTCGGGGTGACCGTGTCATACCCCGTAACGTCGTAACCGGCCTCGATCAGCCGGGGGATCACGTAGCTGGCGAGGTTCCCAGCGCCACCGGTGACTAGCACATTTGTCATTTCAAGAACTCCTTATTTGCTCAGCGGCTGGCGATGAAGTCGTTCAGCCAACGGATGCCGTCTTCCAGGATCGAACGGCGGTAGGCGAGCGGATCGGGAACAGCCTCCGGGAAATCACCCTCAGGCTCCCAGCCCGCTTCGACGATGAGATGCAGGCCGTTGGCTTTCGGACTGCGTTCGGCGAGAATCTCGATGGCATGCACCACGTCAACGTTTCCTTCGCCAAGATGGCAGCCGACCGGCAGGTGCGGCACAGCCCAACGCAACGGATTGTCAATGACCCGCATGTCCTTGATGTGCGTCGTGAACGCCAACTCCGCGAGCGCCTCGTTGTCGGCCTCCGGGTCGTAAATGGAGGCGAAACCGTTGGCGGTGTCGAGCGCCGCGCCGATCCAAGGAGAATCAACCGCGCGCAGGATGTTCGCCAACTCCCACCCGAAGAAATCGGAGTGGTTCTCCACCGCGATGGGCAACTGGTACTCCTCCGCGAGCGGCGCGGCGGACTTCAGCGAGTCGATCATGTGCTGATACTGCGCTTTGCCATCCTTGGCCCAGCGGCTCCTGGCGACTGAGTTGTTGCCCCAGCCGGCCCGCACCACCGTCATGCCCAAGGCGACAGCCTCTTCGAGTTCGGCGCGCAGCGCGGGGATGCGGCTCTCGGGCGTCTCGCCCATGGGCGGGAACAGCGCGAAAGCCGCGCCTTCCAGTTCGATCCCGAGCGATTCGGCCAACTCGCGGGTGGCTTTGCGGCCCGCGTCGGACTTCGGTGTATTGAATCCGTAGACTTGCACGCAGGTGGCGCCCAATTCAGCCGACCGCCGGATCTGCCAATCAGCGCCCTCTTCGGCCGGAACGTCATCCGGCGGCGGGTATGCCCACCCAACGAAACCAGTCTTCATTGTGCGAATGACGTCATTGATGTTCGACATCTTTGTCCCTTCCTCGTGGGGCCAGAAAGCTGGTCTGGGGGATTGCGAAATGCCATCCGGTCATCATCCAGTGTCGGACCCGCCTCTTTCGTTACTTTATCGGCAGTTTTCATAGTGTCAAGAGCTGGCTGGATTGCCCACGGCCTCGCTGAAGTGGCGTTTGACTAGGTATTTTAGACGAACTGGGCCTTGCGGGCGGGAATTGCGAAAGATTTCCATGCGAAAGTTTTCGTGGGAGAGGGCTGCGTCTGTGTGCCCGTTAGGGCACCCCTGGCGGGGTGCATGGGACTTCGTCCCAAGATCCCGGAACAAGTCCGGGATGACGCGGTGGGGTTTGATCCCGGAACAAGTCCGGGATGACGCGGTGGGGTTTGATCCCGGAACAAGTCCGGGATGTCGCGGTGGGGGCGCAGCGAGGACACTTTGTGGGGTAAAGATCAGTCGGGGCCGGGCAAGGCGCGGCGGACCTGGCCTATTGAGACTGTCGTGAGGGCGGCGGCCGCGACGGCCGCCGCCACCGTCACCAGGAAGCCGTAGGTGGGTCCCACGCGCTCAACCGCGAAGCCGGCGAGCGAGGCCCCGAGGGCGCCACCGATGCCCAGGGAGCCGCTCATCCACGCCAGGCCCTCCGTGAGCCTGGATTGCGGGACCAGCCGTTGGGCGAGCGCTTGGCCGTTTATCAAGGTGGGCGCGATTGCCAGGCCGCACAGGAAACCGCAACCAGCCAGCACGAGCGCGTTGGGTGCGAAGTACAGCGTGGTGGCTCCCAAGGCCATGGCGCACACGAGGATGTGGAAGCGTTTGGTCAGCGGCGTGCGCCAATGGATGGCGCCGTAGACGAGGCCCACCGTGCCGGAACCAACCGCGAAGCAAGCCAGCACCACCCCCGACAGCGGCTTGTCGCCCCACGCTTCGGTCGACGCCACCACAGTGACCTGGATCGAGCCGTTCAGCACGCCAGCCAGCACTGTCACCAGGAAGACGGCGAACACTCCGGGCAACAGCAGCACCGGGCGGCGCAGGCGACGCTCGCCTTCCCGGAGGCGCCTTGGCGCTGGCGGTGGCTCGGTGTCGCGCTTCGAATAGAACACGATCGACCCGGAGCAACAAATGGTCACCACGGCCACCAGCCCGGCTTGCGGGGCGATCATCGTCGCGAGGGCCGTGGCCAACACCGGGCCGACCACCATCGAAATCTCATCCAGCGCGGATTCCAATGAAAAGGCGGTGTGCACTTGGCGCAGCGAGTCCAGCACGTGGCTCCAGCGGGCGCGCACCAACGCCCCGGGCGAACCCGACGAAAAGCCCGAGCAGAATGCGGGTATGGCCAATGTCCAGCCGGGAGCATGGAGAGTGGCCAAGGTGATGAGCAGCACGATGAAGGCCCCCGAGATTATCGAGCCCGGCAAGCCGATCTTCCGTTGCCCGTGCTTGTCGACCAGGTTGGCCAAGATCGCAGTCCCCAGCGCCCAACCCAGGGAGTTGACCGCCGTGATCAGACCCGCCAACTCGTAGGAGCCATACAGGCCCGACACCATCAGCACCGTGCCGACGCCCATCATGGCGCCGCCGGAGCGCGCCCAGAATCCGGACACGCAGAAGGCCAACGCGCCTGGCACCCGCAGGATCTCGGCGTAAGCGCGCACCTCAGTTGATTTCCGGGTTGTCCTTGCGCTCCTCGACCAAACGCTTGAAACGCTGGACGGTCGCCGGGTCGTAGTGGTTCATGAGCAGGCGCTGCCCGGTGTCCAGCGCCGAAATCGCGGCCAGATCGTCCGCGTCGAGGGCGAAATCGAAAACTGCGAAGTTCTCCGCCAGGCGGGCCGGATGCGCGGTCTTGGGGATGACGACAACGCCGGATTGAATGAGGAAACGCAGGGCGACTTGTGCGGGTGTCTTCGCATACTTGGCGCCAACCGCCGCCAAAGTCGGGTTGCCGAAAAAGCCGTCGCGCCCCTCCGCGAACGGCGCCCACGCCTCGATCTGCACCCCAAGCGCTTCCATTTGGGCCTTCGCCGCCCGCTGTTGGCAAAACACATGGGTCTCGACCTGGTTCACGGCCGGCACGACCTCGTTGAACGCCACCAGGTCGGCCAGGTGGTCCGGATAGAAGTTCGAGACGCCGATGGCCCGCAAGGTTCCCGCGTGGAAGGCTTCCTGCAACGCCCGGTAGGCACCGTAGTAGTCGGAGAACGGGTGGTGGATCAGCAGCAAGTCCAGATAGTCCAACCCCAGGCGTTCCAGGGATCGCCCAATGGAAGCCTTGGCGCCTTCATAGCTGTTGTTGGCGACCCACACCTTGGTGGTGACGAAAAGTTCCGCGCGCGGCAGTCCAGCGGCCCGGATCGCCTTCCCGACAGCGCGTTCGTTGCCATATCCCTGGGCGGTGTCGATAAGGCGGTAACCGACCGCCAGCGCCTCGTCCACCACGCGCTCACACTCGGCCAGGTCGGCCAGCTGGAACACCCCCAGCCCGAGGTAAGGCATCTTCGCGCCAGTATTCAGGGTTGTGTATTCCATCGGGCCTCCTCGCTCAAGGGAAGCCTATACCACTTCGACGTAAACGATTACACCAGAGCCAGGAGTGGACGCCAGCAGGAGGACACTTTGTGGGGACTTATCCCAGCTCGGCCAGGATCGCCGCCGAAGCCGAAAGCCCCAGGCGGGTCGCGCCGGCGCCGACCATCTCCAACGCCGTCGCCAGGGTGCGGATGCCCCCGGAGGCCTTCACTTGCAAGCGGTCCCCCACCGTCTGCTTCATCAGGGCAACGGCGTGGACGCTGGCGCCGCCCGCCGGGTGGAATCCGGTGGACGTCTTCACGAAGTCCGCGCCCGCGGCCTCGGCGCTCTGGCAAGCCAGGACGATTTCGGCGTCGGTGAGCGCCGCCGACTCGATGATGACTTTGAGGACCGCCGGACTGGGAGCGGCGGCGCGGACAGCCGCGATGTCAGACTGGACGAGCTCCCAATCGCCATCCTTCGCCGCCCCGAGGTTGATCACCATGTCGATCTCCTGGGCCCCCTTTGCAATCGCGTCGGCGGCCTCCGCGGCCTTCACCTGGGAAGCGTGCGCTCCCGAGGGAAAGCCACACACCGCTGCCACTTTGAGCCCCATTGGATCAACCGGCAGCCGCGACGGCGACACGCATACCGAGTAGACCCCCAAATCCACCCCTTGGGCAATCAACGCCGCGACGTCGGCGGCGGTGGCCTCGGGCTTGAGCAGCGTGTGGTCGATCATCTGGGCGAGTTCTTCGCGGTTCACGGCTTCCTCCTTTGGACTGGATCGCGACAAGCCTAGCGCCTGGCGCGGGAGCCGGCCGCAGGCTTGCGGTACAGCAGTGTAGCGCGCAAACGGAATCGTTTACACCGGGGCCTCGGTTATGGCCGAACCAATGACGTCGACGCGGTACTCCAGCCGCAGGTGTTCCCCCGCCGCCAGGTGTAAATCGCCGTGCATGACCGGGCTGAGGGCCACCATGAGCACCCAACTCTGAAACGACTCCGAGTAGGCGTAGATAGGTGTCGGCGTCTTGGCCCGCAACCGAATGCCGCCGCGCCGCGGGCTCCCGAACGGCTCGTCGCCGCCGTCCACCGGGCCCGAATACGCTACCCACAAGCCCCGCGACCCGTGAATCACCGCCGGATCCACCGATCCCGCCGCGGCCAGCAACTCGTCGCAGTTCATGGCGCGCGCCGGCCGGTAGGCGAGCCCGGAATACCCTCCCCACGGCGTTTCGGGAACAATCTTGGTCGCGTGCAACCGGACCGGAAAGCGGGCCGTGAAATCCATGGCCCAATCGATGTGCCAGCCCGCTTGATCGTCGCCGAACTCCAGCACCCGGTCCTCGTCCAAGAAGACCGTGCCCAGTGAATCCACCCAAGCCAGCCGCTGTTGGATCGAGTTTTCGACAATCTTGGTGCACACGGCGCGGCTCTGCCCGAGCATGGGGCCGACACCATCCGGGTCGTGCGCGGCGCTCTCCCAGAACAACGTGTCGTTGGCGAACTTCCAAGCGAACCAAAGTCCGTGATGCCAGGGATGGTCGTAGGGCCGGTCCAAAGTGAGGACGCCATCATGCTCGAGCGGGGTCACGGCGTCGAAATAAGGATGGTTGGCCGGCGAATCGAAAACATACCGGGCGATCGTCCGGCCCCGGTATTCCACGCGGACGCTGCCCGTCTCAGGTTGAAGCGCCAGCATTGTCCACCTCCTCGCCTGGGATCGTAGCAGCGCTGCCACCGCCCATTGGGCAGGCCCGCAATCGCTTGCGAAAGTTTCTCGATGACCTGATACTGTTTTCCCACAACAGAGGAGTTGACCATGTCTGCAAAACTCATGGATCTCGCCGCAGCGGCCGGAGTCTCCATCAGCACCGTGTCCAAAGTGCTGAACGGCCGGCCCGGAGTGAGCGGTGAAAAACGCGACGAAATCCTGCGCCTGGCGGCGGAGCAAAACTACAAGCCGCGATCCTCTCCCCGCCCGGCGACCCTGATCGACATCGTGATCCGGTGCATCGACAACCCTTGGGCGACCCTGCTGTTGGAAGGCGCCTACGCCGAAGCGTCCCGGGCCGGAGTCGGGCTGGCGGTCACCGTCACCCGCGGCCGCGACCTCGGAAACCAAGTCTGGCTGGAACGCGTGGTCAAACGGCGCACCGACGGCCTGATCCTGGCGGTGTCCGGATTCTCCGCGGGCATCGACGTGGAGCTGTCCCGGTTGCGGATTCCGTACGTCCTGGTGGACCCCATCGGCGATCCGCCACCTGGCATACCAGTGGTTGGAGCCACCAACTACGACGGCGGGCGGGCCGCGGTGGACCACCTGGCATCGCTTGGCCACAAAGACATCGCCGTCATCGCCGGCGCGCCGAACCTGGCGTGTTCGCAGGAGCGCCTGGACGGTTTCCGCAACGCGATGGCGCAAGCGGGGCTGTCGGTGCCGACCGACTACATCCTCCACGGCAACTTCACCATCGAGGGCGCCCGGAAGGCAGCGCAGCGCCTCTTCCGCCTGCCCAAGCGCCCTTCGGCGGTGTTCGTCGCCTCCGACCTGCAGGCTTTGGGCGTCTACCAGGCGGCCGACGAGGCCGGCCTGCGCATCCCCAACGACCTGTCGGTGGTCGGATTCGACGATTCGCCGCTGGCCAACTGGATGATCCCCAAGCTGACCACCGTGCGCCAGCCCCTGGAAGACATGACCCGCCAAGCTGTCCGGATCCTGCTGGACATCATCAACGGCAACCAAGAAATGCTGAGCACGCGCCTGCACTTGGCGACATCGCTGGTGGTGCGGAATTCCACCGCCGCTCCCTGCGACCTGCGCTCGCGGCGGGATCAGCCCTTGACCGCGCCGGTCAATCCGCCCACGATCCTGCGTTCGAAGAGCGAGAAGAAGATCAGTGCCGGAAGCATCGACAGCGACGTGTACGCCAACACCATCGCGGTGTCCTGAGAATATGCCGAGTGGAAGCTCTGCACACCCAGCGGCACGGTGAAGTTCTCCTCGTCCATCAGGATGAACAGCGGCAGCATGTAGCTGTTCCAACTGTTGACGAACGTCATGATGCCCACTGTGATGACGCCCGGCACGGACAGCCGCAGCACCATTTGCCAAAAGAATCCCAGCCGCGAACAGCCGTCCACCAAGGCCGCCTCCTCGATTTCGCGCGGAATCGCCCGCAGGAACGGAACCAGGATGATGATCGTCATGGGCAGCCCGAAGGCTATCTGCGGGATGATGATGCCCCACAGGTTGTTCACCAAGCCGAGGGTCTTGACCAGCGTGTACAGGGGTGTGATGGCCACGGTGAGCGGGAACATCAACCCGGCTGCGAACAGCGAATACAGGGCGTTGGAACCGCGGAAGCGGTAGCGCGCGAGCACGAAGCTGGCCATCAAACCCAGCGAGACAACGCCGAACGTGGTGATCACCGCGACGAAGAGCGAGTTGCCCATCTGCTGCCAGAACGACGAGCTTTGCAGGACGTACAGGTAGTTGGACCAGCGCCATTCGCCGGGCAGGCCGGCCGGGTCCACGGTCATCTCGGAGTTGGACTTGAATCCGCCCACGATGATGAATGCGGCGGGGGCGAGGTTTGCGGCGACCACGACGATGGCGATCAGGTAGATGATCGGGTTCACGAAGCGGCGGCCTTCGACCCAGCTCACCAAGGGTTTGCGTTTGGCGGCGGTCTTGGTCGTTGCCATGGCTACTTCCCTCCCTCGGTGATGGCGCCTTCTGTGTCTCGGTTCAAAATGAACCGCTGATACAGCAGCGCGACGGTCATGGAGATGAGGAAGATGACGACTGCGACCGCATTGCCGTAACCAAAGTTGCCGGAAAGGCGGCCGTTCTGGGCCATGTAGGTAGCCATCGTGGAGGTGCCCGCGGTGGCGGAGATGTACTGGCCCCAAATGATGTAGACCAGGTCGAAGACTTGCAGGCAGCCGATGATGGTCAAGAAGCCCCAGATCCGGATCGTGGGGCCTAGCAGCGGCAAGATGATGCGCCGTTGGATCTGCCAAAACGACGCGCCGTCCACACGCGCGGCCTCGGAGAGCTCGTCGGGAATGCCCTGCATACCGGCCAGGAACAAGATGACCGAGAAGCCGACGAACTTCCAAGTGAGGATGACCATCAGCGACCAGATGGCGATCTTCGGATCCGACAGCCATTCTTGGACCGCCCAGCCCAAGCCGATACTGCGCATCAGTTCGTCGACCGCGCCGTTAGTTTGCAGCATCAGGCCCCAGCCGGTGCCGGAAATGACCTCCGAGATCACGTACGGCACGAACAGCAACACCCGGATAACCGAGCGGAAACGCAGCTTGCGGTTGATCAACAGCGCCAGCAGGAGCGCGATGGGGCCCTGCATCAGGAGCGACAAGACGACGATCATGCCGTTGTGCAGCAGCGCCTGGTGGAAGAGCGGGTCCTGCAAGATGATCACATAGTTCTGCAGGCCGACGAAGTCGGTGGGCTCGCCGAAGCCCTTCCATTTGTAGAGGCCATAGCGCAGCGCCATGACAACGGGGAAGATGACGAAAGAGACGAAGATCAGCACAGCCGGACCGGCCAACGCGGCGATTTCGATCTTTTCGCGGCCGGTTGTTCGGGCGTAGCGGATTCTCTTGCGCTTCGGGAGCGCTCCGCTGAGGGCAGTCATGCAGTTCTCCTCTGAACTTCGACGCGATGCTGGCTAGCCACGGGCTCCTTTGTCCCGCACAGCCATGTCGCGCCTGGCAACACCTTCAATTACGAGGCTACCGAGCCGCGTAGGTGAAAGGAAACCTCGCAGCGACAAGTGCCGCGAAAGTTTCTCTCGCGAAGTTCAGTGCTTCGAAGTGCGGAAGACCTTGTAGTTTGCCGCTTGCGCCCGTGGCCGGATCGTGAGCCGGTCAATGTTGACGTGCTTTTCAGTCGTGGCCATGAACGCGATCGCCTCAGCCACGTCTGCGGCGGTCAGCGGATCCGGAACCCCTTCGTACACCGCGTCGGCCTTGGCTTGGTCGCCCAACCGGACCAGCGAGAACTCTTCAGTGTGCACCAAACCGGGAACCACTTCGGCAATCCTTACGGGCTGGTCGTACAACTCCAAGCGCAGCGACTCCACCATCGAACGCTCGGCGGCTTTCGCGCCGCAGTATCCGGCGCCGCCTTCGTAGCCGTGGTCGGCCGCCACAGACGTGACGAAGACCATGACGCCTTCCGCGGCGAGCAGGGCGGGCAGCAGGGCTTGGGTGACACGCGCCGTGCCGATGACATTCACTTGGAACATGCGCTCCCACAAGCCCAGATCCGCCGTCGCCACGGGCTCCATGCCATAGGCTCCACCCGCATTGTTGACCAGGATGTCCAACCGCGGTCCAACGAACTCGGCGAGTTTGGCGACATCGGAAGGGTCGGTGATGTCGACCGGCACCGCCTCCCCGCCGATCTGGTCTGCCAACTGCGCGAGCCGGTCCGCGCGCCGCGCGGCGCAAATGACGTGATATCCCGCCGCCGCCAACGCAAGGGCTGTGGCCTGGCCGATGCCCGAGGATGCCCCAGTGACTACCGCTGTTCCCATGGCGGCCATTATAGGGAGCACTTCTCCAAGGCAACCTCGTCGTAATCCCCCCGCGGGTCTGTCACCCAGGTGCCGGCCGGCTCGGGACGCGGGTGAAATGCGGGCACGCCAGCGTAGCGCAGCAGATACCATGCCATGTTGAAGGTGACGACGGCGCAGATGATCGCGGAGCAGATCGCGGTGCCCGAGTCATGGACCAGCATGCCCCAACTCAGCCACAGGACCTGGTTGACGCAGTACACGGACAGGTACGCGGGCGACACGCCGTTCAGGCGGCGGGACCGGACCAGGTCGACAGACTGGCCGCAGTTGCCGATCAGCGAGGGGACGCAGGCGATCAGCCCGAAGGCCGCCGATCCGAACCAGATGTCGCCGACGATCATGGCCGCGCCCACGACCACGCCGATGCCCAAGGTGCGGACCAGGCTCACGTCGAACAGGTGGTAAAGCAGCCACAGCACGACGACGGAAATCAACGCGGCCAATATGTTCGTGACGATGATGTTCCACTGGCCGATGATCAACCCATGCGCGAACCAACCCAAGTTGCACGCCAGGCGCAACTCCCAGTTGACGGCGGACACCCCGTCCCACCGCCTGGTCTTCCAGAGCCGCACGGCCTGTGGCAAACCGACCAGCGTCGCGGTCACCGCCGCGACCCAGCCCAACCACAGCACGAAGTCCATCGTTTCCCTCCAGGATCATCTTTGACTTGGCGCCTGGCGATCAAGGGGGCTTGGCCCGCGCCGAAACAAGACACTACACCTGAAGCCAGCGCCCGGCCGCACGCCAAAGCCGGCAGGTGGTTGGAAAGATTTCCGTAGTCAGCCGCCTGGTCTGAACATCTGTGCCGAAATGGGCGAGCCTGGCGAGCCGGACAACGCCGCGACCCCGGATCAAGTCTGAGGTGACTCGCTGGTGGCTCGCTCCGGGGCCTCCTCAAAGTGACGGAGCACAGTGGAGAACTCCGCCTCTGGCAGCCCGCCCAATCGCCGGATCAAGCTGCGCCACCTTGGCCAGATCCTCCTCGGTATCCGCATTCATGAACGACATCCAATTCCACAAGGCAGTGCCGTCAGCCGCGCCCGGCAGCTTCGACAACTCCAACGTATTCACCTCCATGATAGAAGTGAACACCACCGACGTGGAAGGCTCCGCCAACCGGAACCGGTGATGGTAGGCATCCGAATCCGCAATCAGCGACTCACCACAGACAACAATCGAAATCACCCGCCGCAAGTCGCTGTAGTCGTCACCTGCAGCGAGCTGGGGGCACTGACAGTTTTTGGGCCGTGGACGGGCCGGCCCCCAGCGGCGCTGACACGGAGGCGTGCATGCGCGCCAATCACGTGCTAACCTTTGGTGTATTCGTTTGTATACGTTTGTATGTAGGGAGCCCTCGTGTCACATCACATCCGAACCAGCGTCGCGCTCGCGGCCCTGCCTTTGCTCTTGGCCGCGTGCTCAGCCGCCCCACAGGGCCAGCCCGTCGCCGCCGACTGCCAGCCCAAGCACCAGATCGAGACCCTCGAAGAAGGGACGATCACCGTTGCGGTGCCCATCCAGCCGCCCTACAGCTACCAGGTGGACGGCAAGTGGGTGGGCCTCGACTACGAATCCCTGGAAGCGATCGCCGCCCTTGAGTGCCTCACGCTGAACGTGCAGAGCGTCTCCTACGCCACTGGGCTGGAGTTGATCCAGACCGGCAGGGTGGACACTGCGATGGGCGGCATCTACCGCACCGACGAGCGGGTGAAGATCCTCTCCATGGGCGCGACGGTGTACCGGGAAGCGGCGGCCTTGGTCTCCTTCGACGGGTACGCCAACCTCGATTCCCTCAAAGGTGCCAGAGTCGGGGTCGTACAGGGCTACCTGTGGAACGAGGATCTGCAGCGTGAACTCGGCGCGGACGCCGTCACCGTCTACCAGACCTCCGACGCGATGTACAACGACCTCAAAGCCAAGCGGATCGACGTGGCCGTGTACGGCACCGCCGAGGCCGGGTACCGCTTGCAACAGGAGCCCGACTCCGGCCTGGTCGTCGAACTGTTCGAACCGACTGAGAAGATCACGGCCACGCTCGAACCCGGGCATGTGACGCTGCCGAAGACCCTCGGCAACGACCAGCTCACAACGGCCTTCGACGAGGACATCGCCGAGTTGCTCGCCTCGGGCGCGATCGCGAAAATCCTGGAGGGCCACAACGTTTCCGGCGACCTGGCCGGGGAAGGGTGACAGCGACGATCCCGCACTGGGCACCGTCTGCGCCGAAAGGATGCCGCGTTGGAGAGAGACCCTGCCGCGACGCTCCTCCGTATTGAGAACGTTTCGGTCGTGCATGATGGGAAGGCTGTCGTCGACCGGGTGTCGCTGAACGTCCAGCGGGGGCAGGTGGTGGCGATCATCGGCCCGTCCGGGGCCGGGAAGTCATCGCTGCTACGCACCGTGAACTTCCTGCAACAGCCCGCTGGGGGCTCCATCCACCTCGCCGGGGAAGAAGTGCGCCCGCAGGGCCGGCCCGGCTCGCGCAAGTACGAGCGCTCCTTGCGGAAACACCGGCGCCGCGTGGGCGTCGTCTTCCAGCACTTCAACCTTTTCCCGCACCTGACCGCGTTGGAGAACGTGGTCGTGGCCCAGGTGCACGTCCACGGGCGCGACACCGCGGAAGCGAAAGCGAGGGCCCTCGCCGAGTTGGAACGGCTCAACCTCCGCGACTGCGCCGGAAAACTGCCTGGACAGTGCTCAGGCGGCCAGCAACAGCGCATCGCGATTGCCCGCGCACTGGCGCTGGATCCTGAGATCATCCTGTTCGATGAACCGACCAGCGCCATCGACCCGGAACTCAGCGCGGAGGTGCTGGACGCGTTGAAGGGCCTAGCCGCGCAGGGCATCACCATGCTGGTGGTGACGCACGAGATGAAGTTCGCCCAAGAGGTGGCTGACGAGGTGGTCTTCATGGCCGGCGGGCGCATCGTCGATGGCGGCCCGAGCGCGGAGTTCTTCCAGAACCCGTCCACCGAGCGCGCCCGGAAGTTCCTCCAAGCAGTCGGGAGGTGGTGAGTGGACGTCCTATTCCACGGGCTGCTGGGCGCCCTCGCCAACACCGTCGGCATCACGCTCGGCGCCCTCCTCGTCGGATTGGTTCTCGCGGTGCCCGTCACCTGGGCGGCACGCTCCACTTCGCCCGCGGTGTCCGGTGCGGCGGTGGCGTTCATCCAGATCGTGCGCAGCGTCCCCGTGCTGGTGTGGCTTTTCCTGATCTACTTCGGGCTGGGCGGCGGCATGCTCCCGCTGCCGCCGTTCGGTGCGGCCGTCGCGGGCCTGGGCATCGTCAGTTCTGCCTACGTCGCCGAGATCTACCGCTCCGGGCTCGCTGCCATCCCGGCCGGCCAGCGGGATGCGATCCACTCGCTCGCCCTCCCGGCGGGGCCGGCGCTGCGCCGGATCCTGCTGCCGCAGTTGCTTCCGATCGTGCTGCCGCCGCTTTCGTCGTACACGATCGGGCTGCTCAAAGACAGCGCGCTGGCATCGATCATCGGCGTGAAAGACCTCACCGCCATCGGCTACGACAACGCCCAGACCAACATGAACGGGCTGCTGACCTTCACCATCATCGGGCTGATCTACATCGGCCTCAGCGTGCCGGTGGCGGCGCTCAGCCGGCACGTCGGGAACAAGGTGGCGGCGCGGGCATGAACCTGTTCGCGATCCCGGAGATCCTGCTCACGCTCCTCCCCGGCGTGGGCACCGCGCTCGGGCTGACGGTCGCGGCCCTGGTGCTGGGCCTGCCGCTGGGGCTGGGCCTGGCCGTGCTGGCCCGCGACCCGAGCCGGCCGCTGCGCGTCACGGCTTGGTGCATCATCGAGTTCGGGCGCGGAATCCCCGGCCTCGTGCTCCTGTACCTGATCTACTTCGGCCTGCCTCAGGTGGGCCTCTACTACACCGCGATCACCTCTGCCGTCATCGGCTTCACCTACATGACCGCCGCTTACACCTCGGAGATCTTCGCGGGCGGGCTCAATTCGATTTCCGGAAACCAGAAGGAAGCCGTTGCCAGTCTGGGTTTTGCGCCGTTCGCGGCGTTCCGGCTGATCTATCTGCCGCAATTACTGCGGGTCGCCCGCGGCCCGCTCATCAGCTGGGGCATCCTGCTGTTGCAGGCGACCGCCCTCGGCTACGCCATCGCCGTCCCCGAGATCATGAGCCGCGCCTACAACTACGCGGCCATCACCTTCGACTACTCAACAACCTTTACCGCCGCCGGGGCCATCTACCTGGCCATCACCCAAGCTGTGCTCCTCGTGTTCCGGGTACTGCTGCCCGCACGCGAGCCGCGCCGCCGCGAGGTGCGCTCCCGTCACTCAGGGCCACTCGCCGCCGGGTGACGATGCCATAGCCTCAGCGGGCGACGATCACTTTCACGCCTCCATCGCCTGCCGCATGCTGTCGACCAGGCCGCGCAGATCCTCCAAGTCGGCCGGCTGCGCGCTCGGTGACCACTCTCGCGGCGGCCGACTCGATGGCGGCGCGGATCTCGCGGGAGAACGTCACCTCCTCACGAGAGATTTCCGTGACGTAGCTGCCGTTGCGCGCGATCGAGGTGAGCAAGCCGGCGTGGGCGAGCTTCTTCACGGCTTCCCGCACCGGCGCCTGGCTGACGCCCAGCGTGCGGGCGATCTCGGATTCAACGACCCGGGAGCCCGGGGCCCGCGTCCCGTCCAGGATGGAAGCCAGGATCAGGTCGTACACCTGATCCGAGAGCAGCTTCCGGTTCACGGCCAACTCTGCAGCCACCATCCCCCCTTTCAGTGGGCCCGTCCTGTCTATCGATAATCAATTCTCACGTTGCAGCCAAGTGTGCATCCTCCAGGCGCGCCGTTTCAACGGTTACCCGGCGCGCTTCTTGATGGACGCCCATTCGTCGCGCAGACCCACCGTGCGGTGGAATAGCATCGGCGTGTTGGGATCCTTGGCGAAGTAGCCGAGGCGTTCGAACTGCACCACCTCGCCCGGCGCCGTCTCGCCGAGGGCGGCCTCCACCTTGCAGCCGACGAGCAACTCGCGGGAGGCCGGATTCAAGTCGTCCATCGGGTTGCCGGTGCTCTCCCCCGGCACCTCAGCGGTGAACAGCCGGTCGTAGAGCGCGACTTCGGCGTCGAGAGCATGCTCTGCCGAGACCCAGTGCATCGTGGATTTCACCTTGCGGCCGTCCGGGGCATCGCCGCCGCGGGTGGCTGGGTCGTAGCTGGCATGGACCTCGGCAATCCGGCCGGAAGCGTCTTTGACAACGCTCGTCGCCGTCACGAAGTAGGCGCCGCGCAGGCGCACCTCACGCCCGGGAGCAAGGCGGTAGAACTTCGGCGGCGGATCCTCGGCGAAGTCGTCCTGCTCGATGTAGAGCACGCCGGAAAACGGCACTTGCCGCGTCCCGTCGCCGGCGTTCTCCGGGTTGTTGCCCACCTCGAACCATTCGACCTGCCCGGCGGGCCAGTTGTCGATCACGAGCCGTAGCGGCCGCAGCACCGCCATACGCCGCAGGGCAACGCGGTTCAACTCCGCGCGCACGAACGATTCCAACTCCGCGATGGAATGCCGCGAGTTCGTCTTGTTGACGCCGATGTGAGTGCAGAATGCCCGGATCGCCGCCGCCGGATAGCCGCGCTTGCGCAGGCCTCGCAACGTCGGCATGCGCGGATCGTCCCAGCCGTCCACCACGCCGTCGTTGATCAACTGCATCAGCCGCCGTTTTGACGTAATGGTGTGGGTCAACTCCAGACGGGCGAATTCGAGCTGCTGCGGTTTCTCGTAGGGCAGGTCGAGGTGTTCGAGATACCAGTCGTAGAGCGCGTGGTGGTTGACGAATTCCAGCGTGCACATCGAGTGGGTCACGCCTTCGATGGCGTCCGACTGGCCGTGGGCCCAGTCGTAGATCGGATAGACGCACCAGGCATCGCCTTGCCGGTGGTGATGGCCGTGGCGGATGCGGTACATGACCGGGTCGCGCAACTCCATGTTTTCCGCCTGCATGTCCACCTTGGCACGCAGCACTTTGGCGCCGTCGGGAAACTCGCCGGCCTTCATGCGCCGGAACAGGTCCAGCGACTCGGCCACGGGGCGGTCGCGGTACGGCGAGGGCACTCCCGGTTTGCCGTAGCCGCCGCGCTGCGCCGAGATCGTCTCCGCGTCCTGCTCGTCCACGTAGGCCAGGCCGGCGTTGACCAGATCCTCCGCCCACTCGTACAGCTTGCCGAAATAGTCCGAGGCGTAGAACACGTTGGCGGGCGTGAAGCCCAACCACTTGATGTCGTCGATGATCGCCTCGACGTACTCGACCTCCTCGGTGTCGGGATTGGTATCGTCGAAACGCAGGTTGCACACCCCGCCGAACTGCTCCGCGATGCCGAAGTCGGCGGTGATCGCCTTCGCGTGCCCGATGTGCAGGTAGCCGTTCGGCTCCGGCGGGAACCTGGTCTGCACCCGCCCCGAATACGTGCCCGCGGCGTTGTCAGCCCGGACGGTGTCGGCGATGAAGTCCCCAGCGGCAATTTCTGCACTCATGCGGGCCATGTTAGCGCGTGCGGACCGAGTGGATGGAAAGTCACCCCGCAGTCGGCATGCGATAGAACGAGCCTTCATATATGGAGTCCACGTAGTTGTCCACCACGACGGCGACGACCGTGCCGACGACAGTGGACGCGATGATTCCGATCACCGCCCCAACAGTAGTGCCAGCCACCGGCACGACACTCCCGACAACCGCCCCGGCGACAGCACCCGACAACGCAGCCGCTGTCTGGGATACCGCCGCCTGCTGGATGGGCTCGCCGTTTCGGTGATCTTCGGCTATGGCCCAGAGCACCAGCAACACCCGGATGGCCGCGCTCCCAGCTTTGCTCAACGACGGCGGCGTACGTCCGCGAACTTTCGCCGCTTGCCTGCGCAGCCGGTTTTGTGCGGCGGCACTTGTGGTTTCGGTGGCCCGGTTTTCGAGTTCGCCTGCCAACAAACTGAATTTCTTGTGCCACTCGCGAAGCAGCGAGTAGTTCATCCCGAACGCCTCCGACACAGACGGTATCATCACGCATTCGAGCAAGTTGGCGGACTTCTGCTTCATGGCCTTCTCCGCGCCTTGCAGGGCCGCCACGGTGATCTCCCAAGCTGTCATCTGCTCGTTGTAGCTCTCCCACTGGCGTTTGTTCTTCCTGTAGTCGGGCAGGAGCTCGTGGTAGCGCTCGGGATCCAGCAGTTTGAGGCTGTCGTTAGGCTTGGGGATCCGGTCAACCGGGGCTTGCACCACGTTGCCGTGGACGACCAGATCGCAGTTGCGTGCGGAGACGACTCGGATTTCCTCACCGACCTTTTCCGCCGCTTCAGCGACATCCGCATAGAACTCGAGCCAGCTTCGCACGTCAAGAGCGGCCGTGCTGAGCGCATTCGCAACCTCTCGCAGATCCTTCATGCACGTGCGGAACGCTGTAGCCGCCTCTCCGTGCCAGCCATAAGTACTCTCTTCGATGCAGTATCCTGCTGCGTCTGCCGCCTCCGCCGCAATGGGGTACAGCGAATTCGCAGCCCAACTCGCTAATTCCCTAAGCTTGCCGGGATCCGAGTAAACCGTGGTGTTGATGCTCATGCCGGCCTACCCCGCGGTTCCGGATCTAGTCGGGGGATGCGCGACTCCGCATGCGCCGCAACCTCGCGGTCGTAGGCCTTCTGCGCATCCATGGCCGTCGAAACAGCCGCAGAGAATGCGCCACACAGCGAAGCCAGATTGGCCGCGTTATCCTGCAAGTACTCCACGCAGTCGTAACTGATCTGCGTGGCAGTGTCCACAGCACCGCAGTCAGTGTGATGGCTCGCTCTTGCCAACACGGCAAGTTTGCGCGCCACTGATTCCAGTTTTCGGGCCATCAAGACCATGGTCGGATAGTCCATATAGACATTGGGGTTCGTCATGTTTCCAGGCTAGGGAGGGTCGTTTCATCGCGCAATGGGACTTGGTTCCCATGGGGCCGCTCAACGGATGGCGCGGCGGGGGTGTGCAGCGGACTTCGTCCGAGATCCCGGAACGAGTCCGGGATGACGAGGTGGGGTACTTAGGATGACGCGGTGATGCTCAAGATGACGAGGTGGGCAGGCCAGCAGTTGCCAGTTTCGACGCGGTTGTCGCCCAGCTACGGAAGGGCGTCGCACAACGCGGCGAGTGCTGCGGCGACCGTTTGGGTGCGAATGGCCTGGCGGTCGCCGGCAAAGTCATGGCGCATGGCCGTGGCGCCGCTGGGGCCGGCCAGGGCTATCCAGACTTCGCCCACTTCGTGGCCGTCTTGGGGGTCGGGCCCGGCGACCCCGGTGGTGGCCAGGGCCCACGTGGAGCCGGTGCGGGCCCGGATGCCGGCCGCCAGGGCCAAGGCTGTGGCTTCGCAGACCGGGCCACCGGCGTCCAGGATCTGCGGCGGGACACCGGCCAGCGCGGCCTTCATCGGGGTTTGGTATGCGACGACGCCACCCGCGTAGACCTGCGACGCGCCGGGCACACTGGTCAGCGCAGCGGCGAGCAGGCCGCCGGTAAGGGATTCCGCCGTGGACAAGGATTCGCCGCGGGCCGCCAGCGCTGCGATGACGCGTTCAGGCATCGGCTTGTTGGGCGGCGCGCAACCGCAGGGCGTCGCGGATGTACAGCAGGCCAGTCACCACGGTCAACACGAAGGCAGCGCCCATCGTCAAGTAGCCCAGCCACATCATGAAGACCGAATCGATGTTCAGCAAGTACAGGATCAACGCGATGGATTGCAGGAACGTCTTCACCTTGCCGCCCGCCGCCGCGGCCATAACGCCGTATTTCAGCATCACGACCCGCATCCAGGTGATGCCCCACTCGCGGACCAAGATGATGATGGTCACCCACCACGGCAGCTCGTCCAGGATGCTCAGCGCCACGAAAGCGGCGCCCGTAAGCGCCTTGTCGGCGATCGGGTCCCACAGTTTGCCGAAGTCCGACACCAAGTCGTACTTGCGGGCGATCCTGCCGTCGGCGAAGTCCGTCGCGATGGCGACGCTGAACGCCAAGGCGGAGGCGAGGCGCCACTCCCACAGATCTGGGTGTGCGAACAGGAAGACCAGAAAGATCGGCACCAGGATCAGCCGCAGCACCGTGAGCGCGTTCGGGACGTGGCGCAGCCAAGGCTTTGCCTGAAGTTGCTCAGTCATCACTCTCCCGCGGCAATCAGATCGACACCGTCGTTGCCGGTGACGTTACACCAGATGAGGTCTCCCACGGCCGGTTCCGCAGAATCTGGTCCCAACTCGACCCGCACATTCCCGTCAACGGCCGGCCCCTGGTGGGCGGCCCGGCCCCAGACTTCGTCGCCGGAGACTTCCACGAGCACTTGGACACGCTCACCAACCCGCTGGGCAGCACGCTGCGCCATCAGGTCGTCCGCGAGAGCAGTCAGCCATTCGACGCGCTCGGCGATCTCGCCTTGGGACACCTTCCCAGGCAACGTGGCGGCCTCGGTACCCTCCTCGTCGCTGTAGCCAAACACCCCAATCGCGTCCAGCCGGGCGGCCGCCAGGAAATCGGCCAATTCCTCCAACTCCGCTGTTGTCTCCCCAGGAAAGCCCACGATCACGTTGGTGCGAATCCCGGCCAGCGGGTTGCGGCCGCGGATGGAGTCGAGCAACTCCAGGAACGACTCCGCGTCCCCGAAACGGCGCATCGACCGGAGCACGCGCGCGTTGGCGTGTTGGAACGGCAGGTCGAAATACGCGGTGACATGCTCGGTGGCGCAGATCGTGTCAATCAAGGCGGGACGCAGTTCGGCAGGTTGCAGATACGTCAAGCGAAGCCACTCCAGGCCTTCGAGCTGAGCCAATTCCACAACCAGTTGGGTGGGGCTCAGGCCCGGAAAGTCCTTGCCGTAGGACGTGGTGTTCTCGGAAACCAGAACCAGTTCGCGCACGCCGTGCTCGATGAGCCAGCGCGCCTCGGCCACAATTTCTTCGGGCTTGCGCGACAGATATGCCCCGCGGAAACCGGGGATGGCGCAGAACGCGCAACGCCGGTCGCAGCCCGAAGCGATCTTCAACGGGGCAGACGGCGCGGCATCCAGGCGTTTGCGGTAGAACTGGCCATACGTTGGCAACATGTCCTGCCGCGCGACTGGCGTAATCGGCAACAGTCCGCGCCGGTCGCGGGGCTGGTGTGGCGTAATCGCTCCCCCGGCCGCAATCCAGCGCAAGCGCTCGCCGATCTCGGGATAATCGTCGAAGCCCAGCACGTCCGCCTCCGGCAACTCGACGGCCAGTTCGGCGCCATAGCGCTCGGCCAAGCATCCCACCGCGACGACGTGTTTGCCCAGATCGGCGGCCGCCAAGAGCTGGTCGATGGAGTCCTTCTTCGCCGCGTCGATGAAACCGCAGGTGTTGACCAGGATCGTGTCGGCGTCCGCGGGCTCGGCGACCAAGTCGAACCCATCCGCCGCCAAGCGGCCGGCCAACTCCTCCGCGTCCACGTCGTTGCGGGCGCAGCCCAGGCGCACGACATGGACCTTGTGTGGATTGTTCTGCATCAACGAACCAGTCTAGCTTGCCTCAGGGCGCCGGCGACACCGCAGCTAGGGCGCCCTGTGGGGCACACGGACTGCGTCCGACATCCCGGAACCCCACCCCACAAAGTTCTTCGATACTTTGCGGGGACCCCGGAACACCACCCCACAAAGTTCTTCGATACTTTGCGGGGACCCCGGAACACCACCCCACAAAGTTCTTCGATACTTTGCGGGGACCCCGGAACGAGTCCGGGATGACGAAGTTGGGTGATGCGGGATGCCAGCCTGGTTCCGGTGTTTGCGTGCTTCTTTCTCCGTCATGCCGGGCTTGTTCCGGCACCCCGGACGAAGTCCGTTGTTGGTGGGCTGGGACCGCACTGCGTCCGGGATGACCCTTCGGAGTGTCCTTTGACCAAGGGGCCTCGTTTCAGGCGGCGCGCAGGCTGGAGAGGATCTCGTCCAGGTCGTCCGGCTTGACCAGCACTTCGCGCGGCTTGGAACCTTCCGAAGGGCCCACGATCCCGCGATTCTCCAGGATGTCCATCAGCCGGCCCGCCTTGGCGAAACCCACGCGCAGCTTGCGCTGCAGCATCGACGTGGAACCCAACTGCAGGTTGATCACGAGCTGCGCGGCTTCCAAGACCAATTCCAGGTCGTCGCCGATATCCTCCGCGACGGCCCGTGAAGAATCGGCGGCGGCCGTCACATCCTCCCGGTATTGCGGGCTCAACTGCTCGCTGACGGCCTTCACGACCGCGCGGATCTCTGTTTCCGACACCCAGGCGCCCTGCACGCGCAGCGGCTTCGACTGGCCCATCGGCAGGAACAGCGCGTCGCCCTGGCCAACCAGCTTCTCCGCGCCCGGCGTGTCCAAGATGACGCGGGAATCGGTCATAGAACTGGTCGCGAATGCCAAGCGGGAAGGCACATTCGCTTTGATGAGGCCCGTGACGACATCCGTGGAGGGCCGCTGCGTCGCCAGCACCAAGTGGATGCCGGCGGCGCGGGCGAGCTGTGTGATGCGAACGATCGAATCCTCCACATCGCGCGGGGCGACCATCATGAGGTCGGCCAACTCGTCCACGATGACCAGCAGGTACGGATACGGCTCCAGGGTGCGCTCCGAGCCCGGAATCGGCTTCACTTGGCCGCCCCGGACAGCCTTGTTGAAGTCGTCCACGTGGCGGAAACCGTACTGCGCCAAGTCGTCGTAGCGCATGTCCATTTCGCGCACCACCCACTGCAAAGCCTCCGCGGCCTTCTTCGGGCTGGTGATGATCGGCGTCACCAGGTGCGGAATGCCTTCGTAATGCGTCAACTCGACGCGTTTGGGGTCGACCAGCATGAGCCGGACCTCGGCCGGCGTGGCCCGCATCAAAATGGATGTGATCATGGCGTTGACGAAGCTCGACTTGCCCGCGCCCGTGGCGCCGGCCACCAGCAGGTGCGGCATGCGGGCCATGTTCGCGATGACGTAGCCACCCTCGACGTCCTTGCCCAAGCCGACCGTCATCGGATGGTGGTCATTGCGGGCGCGGTTGGACCGCAGCACGTCGCCGAGCGAGACGATTTCCTTGTCGGAGTTGGGAATCTCGATCCCGATCGCGGACTTGCCCGGAATTGGCGAAAGGATGCGGACATCGGCGGAAGCCACCGCATAAGCGATATTGCGGGCCAGCGCGGTGACTTTCTCCACCTTGACGCCTTGGCCCAACTCCACCTCGTAACGCGTCACCGTCGGCCCGCGGGTGTAACCGGTGACCACGGCGTCGATCTCGAACTGGTGCAGCACGTCCGTCAGCGAACCCACCACGGAGTCGCTGGCCTGGGTGCGCGCTTTCGGAACGGTGCCGGACTTCAGCAGGCCAGCGTCCGGCAACACATAGACCAAGTCTCCGCCCAAAGGCGGCTGCTCGGCGCGCAGGGACGCCCCACTCGGCAGCGGGGCGGGCAACTCGGGCGCCGCCTTGGCCAGGGCGGCCTTCGTGACGCCGACGGGCGCTGTGACGACGTTGTCCTGGCTGAAATCGACAGTCAAGTCCTCGTCGGGCAGCGGCTCGTCCGCGACCAGCGCCGACACGTAAGCCTGGTTGCCGTCGTAGTCGATCTCTGCCTTCGGCTTGCGCTTGAGCTTGGCGGCGATCGGCTTCACGCGGCCGGGCACCTCGTTCAGCGGGATGCCCAAGATCACCAACACGCCGAAGAGCGCGAAGAACAGCAGGATCGGCACGGCCAGCCACACCGAAACCAAGTCGACCAGCAGCGTCGAAGACAGGAAGCCGAAGAATCCGCCCGCTTGCTGCACCAACTCGGGAGTGGAATAGCGCGGCAACCCGCGGATGATGTGGATGACGCCGAGGACGCCCAGCAGCGCGGAGACCCAGCCGATCGCTTGGCGGCCCCAGGACCCGTTGCGCTCCGGGTGGCGCCAGATCCGGATAGCCATCAGCAGCGCCAGCACGGGCACGGCCACGCCGAAGCAGCCCACCACCGACGCGACACCGATGTAGATACCTTGGCCCAGCGTGCCTTGGATACCAAACCAGAACTGCCCGGCGACGAGCATGCCAAGCACCAGGACGCCGAGGGCCCAGCCGTCGCGGCGCAGGGCCGGATCGATCTCGGATGCGCCGCGGCCGATGCCGCGCAACCCCTGGCCGATCAGCGAACTCAAGCCGCGCCAGAACGCGGCGACGCCCCTGCCGATGTTGACCAGGATCTTGCCCACGAGTCCACCACCACTGGACTTGCGGGCCTTGCTCTTCTTGCTTCCACTGGAACGGGAGACGGATGTGCTCCGGCTCCGCGTTGGGGAAGCCACGCGGGTAGCCATGCAATCACCCTAACCACTGCGGGCCCGGATCGGCGGTAACCCACGCTGGAATCAACTCACTTTGTGCAGCCATACTGCCCCCTCGCCTGCCATCCGGAACGGCTCCAGTTCGCCGTCCCACGCCTCACCCAGCAAGTCCGCCACCGTGGCCCGCAGGTCGCCCGCGCCGTCCATCGCGGCGCGCAGCCGGTGTTCGGAGACCATCAAATCGCCGCCGGGGCCCATCACCGCGGCGTGAACGCCCAAACTGGGCGTGTAGGCCCAACGCATGGCGGCGTCCTCGCAGACTTCGAACCGGATTTCGCCCAGGCCCAACAGCGCCGATGCCAGCCGTTCGCCCGTCCCGGGGGCGCCCGTCCAGGAGTACTCCGCGCGCCGCGTGCCGACTTGCGCGGGCTGGGGCGACCAAGCCAGGCGCGTCGGCTGGCCGAGCGCCTTGGACAGCGCCCATTCGACGTGCGGGCACAGCGCATTGGCGGCGGAATGAATCCAAACCACGCCGCGTGCGTATTTCACAAGGCACCTCCTTCGGATCGAGACTTGCCTTCCCCCGCAATCTCGCCGCAAAGAGGTAGGGCCAGTTTAGCGAGTCGCGGAGGTTGGGGCTAGCTGTGGCGCCTGGATCCAGGTGGCGCCTGGGGGCGCCATCGCACTGCGTGCGAAGATCCCGGAACAAGTCCGGGATGACGGTTGGGGCTTTCGCGGGTGGCGCCTGGGGCGCCATCGCACTGCGTGCGAAGATCCCGGAACGAGTCCGGGATGACGGTTAAGGCTTTTCCGTTAGGGGGCGGGGGCCGAAGATGGCGGTTCCCACTCGGACTTGCGTGGAACCGTGGGCTATGGCCAACTCGAAGTCGCCGGTCATGCCCATGGACAGCTCTTCGTAGCTTTGGCCCTCGATGGCGGCCTCGCGTAGTTCCCGCTGCAGGCGGCGCATGGTCTCAAAGCAGGGCGCGATGAGGTTGGGGTCCGCGGCGGGGAGGGCAATCGTCATCAGGCCCTTCACGCGCAGTGATTGGAACGGCGTCAGACGGCGGGCGAACGCCAGGACTTCGTTTGGATGGAGGCCCGACTTGGTGGTTTCGCCGGAGGTGTTGACTTGGATCAGGACGTCCATTGAACGCCCCGCAGCCTGCAATCGGGCGTCCAATTGAGCAGCCAGCGGCTCGGAATCCAGCGACTGCAACTCGGCGGCGAAGCCGGCCACCAGCTTCGCCTTGTTGGACTGCAAGTGCCCGATGATCACCCAAGCTATGTCGAGGTCGGCCAACTCCCCCGCCTTGGCCGCGGCCTCCTGGGCGCGGTTCTCACCGAAACGGCGGCACCCGGCCGCATAGGCCGCCCGGATCTCGGCGGGTGTGCGGGTCTTCGACACCGGGAGCAGGCGGACACTGCGAGGGTCGCGTCCGACGCGGGCACACGCCGCGTCCATGCGGGCGCGGATCTGGGCCAGGTTTTCGGCTATCACGGCCATCTCGCAGCCAGCGAAATGGCCGCCAGCGCGGCGAGAATGGCAAAAGCGAGCGCACCCCCGGCGTACGCCTCGGTCACCTCGACGTCGGCGGTCTCATACCCGACGGATTCGGCGATGTTGTCATAGACCTCGTGCAACTCGTCCAAGCTCGCCGCCTCGAACATCTTGCCGCCCGAGATCTCGGCGATGTCGCGCATTTGGTCTGGGGCCGGCGGCACCGAAGAACGGCTGCCGTTCTCCGTGACGTAGCCGTCGTCGGTGCCGAAGCAAATCGTGTAGATCGGGACGCCCATTTGCTTGGCTTCCTCGGCGGCGTCCTCATAGGGCCGCCCGGAGTTCCTGGCTCCGTCCGAAAGCAGGACTATCGCGGCCGGGGCGACGTCGTCTGGATGGGCGGGATCGGGCGGGGCCTGTTGGACGGCGTCCAAGGATGCGTAGATCGCCTCGCCCGTCGCCGTCGCCGGGGACACGGCCAACCGGTCGATCTGGGCGTTGACCAGCGCATGGTCCGTCGTCGGCGGGACCACCACGGCGGCGGTCGCCGCGAAACGGACCAGCGCCACGTTGAAACCCGAAGGCAGCACGGCTACGAAGTCCTTGGCGGCTTCCTTGGCCGCCGAAAGCCGGTCCGGCGGGACGTCGACGGCCTCCATGGAGCGCGAAACGTCGATGGTGACCACAATGGTCGCCCGGTTCTTGGGCACCAAGACCTCGTCCTTCGGCTGCGCGAAAGCCACCGTCAGCGAGATCAGTGACAGGACGCCCAGCAGCACGGCGACGTGGCGCTTCCATCCCTGTTGCCTGGGGATGACCCGTTCCAAGATGGTGCGCGGGCGGGCGGCGCGGTTACGCCGCCAGAAAAGCAGCCCGGCGTACAGCAACAGCACCGCGGGCACCAGCAACAGGCACCACAGGCGTTCTGGGCGCAGGAATCCGATCAGCGGGATCAGGGCCATCTCACCGCCAAAGATACTGCCGCCAGGCAAGCGATCACGGCGCAAACCAGGCCGTAGCCGGCCCACATGGCCGTTACTTCCTTCTCCAGCGGAACGTGCCCGATCTCGGAGCCGATCCGCTCGTAGACCTGTTGCAACTGACCCAGCGTCGTGGCCGAAAAGGCGTCCCCGCCGGAAGTCGCCGAGATCTCGGACAAGGCGTCCGGATCGGGCGGGACGGTTTCCCGGACACCGTCGAGGTCGACGTAGCCGTTCTGGGTGCCGTAGGCGATCGTGTAGATCGGGATGCCGAACTCCTTGGCCTTTCCGGCGGCCTGCAACGGAGCCCGCGCCGCGCCGTTCGAGGTGTCCTTGCCGTCGGAGATCAACACGATCGCGCCGGGGGTGATCGCGTTCTCGTCCGTCTGCAAGGCGAACTGCTGCAAGGTGTCCAGGGCGACGAAAATGGCTTCGCCGGTAGCCGTGCCATCCGCCAGCTTCAGCGACTGAATCGCGCTGTTCGCCATGTAGCGGTCGGTGGTGGGAGCCATGCGCTGGGCGGGATGGCCGGACAGGGAGACCAGCGCCACGTTGTATTGCTCGGGCAATTCCGCGACAAAGTCCAAGGCGGCCTGCTTGGCGGCTTCCAAGCGCGACGGTTCCACGTCCACAGCGCCCATCGACTGCGACACGTCGATGATCAGCACCACCGTCGCCCGCTCTCGGGGCACGTATTCGATTCCGTTGGGCCGGGCCCAGGCCAGCGTCAGCAGCACCAGCGAGGCCAGCGAAAGCGCGACGGCCAGATGGCGGCGCCACTGCGACTGCTTGGGCATCACTTTTCGCAACAGCGTCGTGTTCGTGAAACGCATGCCGGTCTGCTTCTTGCGCCAAACCAGGATGATGTAAACCACCACCAGCACTGGGATGACGGCGAGCAGCCACAGCCGCTCCGGACTGGCGAATGTCACTTCGTCACCCCCTGTGGCGGCTGGTGCAGAATAGCCGCGGTGCGGCGGTAGCTCATCACGAAACGCGCGATGTCATGGACCCAATCCCGGTCAGTGCGCAACTGGATGTGGGCCACCCCGGCGCGGCGCAGGGCCAACCGGATCCGTTCGCGCTGCGCCTTGGTAGCCGCGTCCATGCGGGCCCGGGCGGCCGGGTCGGCGGTGTTCACGAAACGCTCGAAGTCCGTCTCCGGGTCGCGGATGAGCATGTCGCCCACGTCCGGGAACTCCAGTTCGTGGCGGTCCACCACCTCGACGGCCAGCACCTGGTTGCGGATCGCCAAGTGTTGCATCGGGCGCTCCCACTCGGGCGGCACCTTCGGATCGAGTTCCAGATCTCCGGGAGTCAAGAAGTCGGAGACGATCACGCGCATGCCGCGGCGCCGCTCCGTGCGGGTCAGCCGCTCGATGCCGGCGGCCAGCGTGATCGAACCGGAGGCGTGGTCAGGCACGATCGGCTCGGTCAGCATGCGGCGCAGCAGCGAATACAGCGCTTCGCGGCCGGCCTGGGCGGGCAGGCGTTTGATGCGTTCCGGCCGCATAATCAGGCCGCCGAAACGGTCACCCTGCCGAGCAGACAGGAAGCCGATGGTGGCGATCGCGGCGATGCCCAAGTCGCGTTTGGTGACGCCTTCGGTGCCCCAGTTCATCGACGGCGTCACGTCCAACAGGGCCCACACTTCCAACTCGCGGTCGGCGATAGTGTCCCGCACGTGCGGCACCGTCGTGCGGGCCGTCACCGCCCAGTCCATCTTGCGCACATCGTCCTGCCCGGGCACGTAGGGCCGCGCGTCGGAGGATTCCGACCCGGGTCCCGGCAAAAGGCCCTGATGGTCGCCGTGCAGGAAGCCCTCCAACCGGCGTACGATCGTCAGTTCCAACCGCCGCAGGGCAGCCTCCGGGGCGAGCTTGTTCAGCGGCAGCGTGGGCACGTTGGGCTCAGCGAGCACCGACGCGATCGCCGAAAGCTCGGCTTGAGCGGTCAGAGCTGGAGTCGTCACGACGGGCGTTGATTCCAGACGGGCGTCGGCGGCGGCACCATCGCGACGATGCGTTCCACCACCTGGGCGGGCGAGATGTTGTCAGCCAGCGCGTCGAAGCTGAGCACCAAGCGGTGGGCCATCACATCGCGGGCCACCGCCTGCACGTCGGTGGGCAGCACGTAGTCCCGGCCGTGGATCAGGGCCAACGCGCGCGAGGCGGCCACCAATCCGAGCGTAGCGCGCGGCGAGCAACCCACCTGGATCACGTTCTCCAGATCTGGCAATTGGAATTCGGCTGGGGTGCGGGTGGCCAGCACGAGGCGCACGATGTAGTCGGCGACGAGATTGTGCACGAACACCGCCGACGCCTGCTCCTGTAGGCCGCGCACGATGTCGGGATCCAGCACCTTCTCCGAGCTCGGGGGCGAAACGGACATGCGCCGCAGGATCTCCAACTCTTCGTTGCCGCGCGGATAGGGCACGTCCACTTTCAGCAGGAAGCGGTCGCGCTGGGCTTCCGGCAGCGGATAGACGCCTTCGGATTCGATCGGGTTCTGGGTGGCGATGACGATGAACGGATCCGGCACCTTGAACGTCTTGCCGCCGATGGAGACCTGGCCCTCCGCCATCAACTCCAGCATCGCGGACTGCACCTTCGCCGGGGCGCGGTTGATCTCGTCGGCGAGCACGAAGTTGACGAATACCGGGCCGAGCGAAGTGTCGAACTCCTCTTTGCGGGCGGAGTAAATACGCGTGCCCACGATGTCGGAAGGCACCAAGTCCGGCGTGAACTGGATGCGGGCGAACGAACCGCCCACCACGGTGGCGAAACTGCGCACCGCCAGGGTCTTGGCCACACCGGGCACGCCCTCCAGCAGGCAGTGCCCCCGGGCCAGCAGCGACACCATCAACTGCTCGACCATATGCTCTTGGCCGACGATCACCCGCTGCACCTGGGCGATCGCCGCACTGAGGACCTTGGCGGCCTGCGCGTTCTGCGCCGGCGCGGCTGGCGGGAAAGGCTCGCTCACATCCACTCCTATGCTTTCAACGCCCCCACGATACCGAACGCTGGACACACTTTGCGCACCACCATGCTGTGAGTGCGCTGTCAATCCGGCGGGGGAAAGCCGCCGGGCCCCTACAATGGGGGTCGATGACTACAGATCCCGTCCTGCTCTCGCCGCTGCTCCCTGACGATCCGGCGAAGGTCGGCGACTTCTGGTTGGACGCCCGGCTCACGTCCACCAGCGCCGGTGTGGGCTACGTCGCCCACGACGACGCGGCCGTGGCCGTGATGCTGATAATGCTCTCCGAGGGCGCGGCCGCCGACGCCGGAGCCCGCGACCGATTGGCCGGCACGGTCAACAAGATGCACATCGACACGGTGTACGCGCGCGGCGGCGAAGGGCAAGACACCGGACGGCTGGCCAACCGGTTCCGCGCCGAAGACGACGACCCGATGGAGCCTGGAGCCACACCGCAGGCCCCCTGGGTGGCGCTGCGCTACGACGGCAGCCCAGAAGCCGTCGCCGAGGCGAACCGCATCTTGGACGAGGTGCAACTGGCCAAGACGCCGCCCGTGGGCCAACCTGCCGGGCCCGAATACCAACTGCACTGGATCAACCGCTTCGCGCCCGGATCCACCAGGCTGTGGCCGCTGCCCTGGCCGGGCCGCCACGACCGGGCGGGGTTCGGCTCTATCCTGGCCAGCTGGCTGCTGATGCTGTTGCTCGCGGCCCTGGCGATCCTGCTGGCGATCCTGCTCTTCCAGCAATCCCCGCCCGAATCCCCGCCGCCGCCCGTGCCGACCAGCGCGGCGGGTGGAGAAACCTCAGGTCCCCCGGACACCGCGCAGCCGACCCCCACACCCAGTTCGAGCAGTAATCCCGCCTCGGCCTCCCCCACCAACAGCAGCGCTGGCGGCGATCCGACCGAGGACTCCCGGCTGTGAAACTGATCGCCTTCGACCTGGACGGCACGTTCCTCGCGGACGACAAGTCCATTCCCGAGGTGAACCAGCGCGCCGTAAGCCTGGCCGCGTCGCGCAGCATCCCGGTCGTCGTGTCCACCGGGCGTCCGGCGCGCTGGCTGGGCGCCATCGACTCGCTGCACGGCCACCATCAGCTGATGGTCACCAGCAACGGGGCCGCGATTTACGACTGGGCGGCGGGCCGCACCGTCAGCGCGCACGCCTTGGACGCCGGGCCGGTGCTGGAGGCCATCGCCGCCGTGCGCGCGGCCATCCCCGGAATCACTTTTGGGGTGGAGACGTCGTTCGACTTCGGTTGCGAACCGGACGCGCCGATCCAGCAGTTCTCCGACTGGGAAGCCTGGCCCGCGGACATCGCCGAGATCATCGCCAGATGCTCACCGATCATAAAACTACTGGGCTTCCACGCGGACTACACGTCTGACGAGCTTGTCCGCATCGCCGGCCCGATCGTCGGCGATGCGATGCAGACCACACACGCCTCGGTGGGCGAACCATTCGGGCTCGTCGAGTTCACCGCGCCGGGGGTGACCAAGGCCACGGGCCTGGCCGAAATCTGCGAGTTGCTGGGGGTGGCGGCAGCCGATGTCGTCGCCTTCGGAGACATGCCCAACGACTTGGAGATGCTGGCGTGGGCCGGAAGGGGTTTCGCCATGGCCAACTCGCACCCCGCGCTGCGGGACGCCGGCTTCGAGGTCGTCGCGGACAACAACGCCGGGGGTGTCGGGGCGAAGCTCTTCGAACTGCTACAGGCCTAAGAGATTTCGACCGCACCCACGGTCTTCTTGCCCCGGCGCACGATCACATAGCGGCCGCCCAGCAGATCCGCATCGCCCAGTTGGGCGTCGATGGAAGTGACCTTGGCGTTATTCACATAGGCCCCGCCTTCTTGGATGGCGCGCCGGGCCTCGCCGCGGGTGCCGACCACCTTGGCAGCCTCCAAGGCGTCGATCACAGACGCGGGCCGACGCAATTGCCCAGCCTGCAACTCCTTGGCGACCGCTGCCAGCGTGGTTTCGGAAAGCTCGCGCAACTCGCCGCGCCCGAAGATCGCCGCAGCAGCAGCCGTGGCCGCTTCGCGCTCGGCCACGGAGTGCACCAGGTCGGTGATGTCGTCGGCCAACGCCCGCTGCGCCGCCCGCAGGTGCGGCTGTTCGGCGGTGAGGCGTTCCAGTTCAGCGACCTCTTCGCGCCCCCTGGTGGTGAAGATCTTGAGGTAGTCGATGACCATCTGATCCTCGGCGTTCAAGAAGAACTGGTGGAACGCGTACGGGCTGGTCATCGCCGGATCGAGCCAAACCGTCCCGGACTCGGTCTTGCCGAACTTGGTCCCGTCGGCCTTGGTCAGCAGCGGCGTGGCCAAGGCATGCGCCTTACCCGCATCCGCGCGCCGGATCAGGTCGACGCCGGCGGTCAGGTTGCCCCACTGGTCGGAGCCGCCGGTCTGCAGCGTACAGCCGTAGCGGCGGTAAAGCTCGAGGAAATCCAGCGATTGCAGCAGCACGTAGCTGAACTCGGTGTAGGAGATGCCCGACTCCAGGCGGGCCTTGACCACCTCGCGGTCGAGCATGCGGTTCACCGAAAAGTGCTTCCCGATGTCGCGCAGAAAATCCAGCGTGGACAGCGATTCGGTCCAGTCGTAATTGTTTACGAGCGTGGCGGCGTTGGCGCCCTCGAAAGACACGAACCGGCTCACTTGGCTCCGGATACGCTCCACCCATTCGTGGACCACCTCCTTCGGATTCAGGTTGCGCTCCGAAGTCTGCTTGGGGTCGCCGATCAGGCCTGTGGAGCCGCCGACCAGCAGGATCGGTTTATGGCCGGCGGCCTGCAATTGGCGCACCAGCATCAATTGGACGAGGTTGCCCATGTGAATCGAAGGCGCCGTCGGGTCGAACCCCACGTAGAACGTCACCGGGCCAGCGGCAAGGTGTGCCGCCAAGGCCTCCCGATCAGTCGAATGGGCTATGAAGCCCCGCCACTCCAACTCGTCAAGCACATTAGTCACAGCGGCAAAGTCTACCTGCCGCCGGACCGCGGCGCGCGCCGACTGTGTATCCATGTGTAGACTCAACGCTCGTGAACCAGTTGGACCCGACTACACGCGTCATCCGCGCCGGAATCGGACAAGAGACCTACGGCGATGTCGTCGCGCCCCTGCATTTGAGCACCAACTTCGTGTCGGCCAAGTTCGGTGAAACCCCTGTCTTCGACTATTCCCGCTCCGCAAATCCCACGCGAGCGCTGCTGGGCCGCGCCATCGCCGACCTGGAAGGCGGGTGCGACGCGGTTGTCACGGCGTCCGGGATGGCTGCGATAACGACCGTTTTGGAGGCTTTCACTCCCGCCGGCGGGACTGTGATCGCCCCCCTGGACGGCTATGGCGGCACGTGGCGCCTGCTGGACGCCCAGCAGCGCAAGGGACTGCTCAAACTGTCCCTGGTGGACACCTCCGACCTCGCCGCCGTGGCCCAGGCCTGCGACGACACCGTGAAGCTGGTCATCGTCGAAACGCCGTCCAATCCCCTGCTGCGCGTCACGGACATCGCGGCGGTCGCTGAGTTGGCGCGCGCCCGCGGGGCGATCGTCGTCGCCGACAACACCTTTGCCACGCCCATGCTGCAGCGCCCGCTGGAATTGGGCGCCGACATCGTGGTCCACTCCGCCACGAAATACCTGGCCGGCCATTCCGACGTGGTGCTGGGCGCCGTCGTGGCCAAGTCGCAAGAGCACTTCGAACAAATCGCGTGGTGGTCGAACGCCCTGGGGCTGACCGCTGGCGCTATCGATTCCTACCTGGGCCTGCGCGGCCTGCGGACGCTGCGGCTGCGGATGCAGGCGGCGCAAGCCAACGCGGCCGAGATCGCCCATCTGCTGGACGCGCACCCGGCCGTGAGCCGCGTGTACTATCCCGGCCTGCCCAGCCATCCAGGACACGAGTTGGCCCGGCGGCAGCAGGACGGCTTCGGAGCCATCGTCAGCTTCGAAGTCGCCGACGCCGCGGCGTTGGCCGGGCGGCTGCGGCTGTTCACCTTGGCCGAGTCGCTGGGCGGCGTGGAATCCCTGATTTCCCATCCGGCGACGATGACGCACGCCTCCATGCCCCCGGATGTGCAAGCGGCGGCGGGCATCACACCCGGGCTATTGCGGCTGAGCGTCGGCGTCGAGCCGATCGCCGACTTGGTGGCAGACCTCACCCAGGCGTTAGACGAGATTGCGTAGCCGCAGCAAACTCTCCGCGCGGCCCAAGATCTCCATGGACTCGAAAAGCGGCGGCGACACGCGCTGCCCCGTGATCGCCACGCGGACCGGGGCGAAGGCGAACTTGGGTTTGAGCCCCATGCCCGCCACCAGAGCGGCCTGCAACGCTTCGTGAATGCCCTGGCTGGTCCACTCAGGCAGCGCCTCCAAGGCGTCCCCAGCCGCGCGCAACACCTGCGGGGCGTCCGGCGACAATGCGGCGCGCGCCTCAGGGTCGATGGGCAACTCGGCGGCGGGCAGCAACAAGAAGCCGATCTTGCCCGCGGCCTCGTCCAACGTGACCAGGCGCTCCTTGATGATGGGAACAGCCCGGCGCAAAATGGCCGCATCCACCTCAGGCTGGCCGGTGTACTCCAAGTGTTCGGCGATCCGGGCCGCCAACTCGTCGTCGGACAAGCCGCGTATGTAATGGCCGTTCAGCCAATCCAACTTCTTCACGTCGAAAACCGGGCCGACCGTGGCAATCTTCGCCCAATCGAAGTCCGCCCAAAACTCCTCGAAGGTGCAGATCCCCTCATTGTCGCCGGCTGGATAGCCCATCAACTGCAGGAAATTCCGCAACGCCTCCGGCAGGTAGCCCTGCTCGCGGAACCACAGCAGCCGGGCGGCCGGGTTCTTCCGCTTCGAGATCTTGGATTTGTCCGGGTTGCGGAGCAGCGGCATGTGCGCGAACGCCGGAATGGGCAGGCCCAGCCACTTGTACAGCAGTATGTGCTTCGGCGTGGACGAAATCCACTCTTCGCCCCGGACCACATGCGTGATTCCCATGAGGTGGTCGTCCACCACGACGGCCAGGTGGTACGTGGGAAAACCGTCCGCCTTCAAGATCACCTGGTCGTCGGGCCGCGGCGTGGCGATGCGGCCGCGGATCACGTCGTCGAATTCCAGCTCCACATCGTCGGGAACCAGCATCCGGACCACCGGAGTCTCGGAAAAGCCCGGCAGCGCGGCGCGCTCTTCGCGGGTCTTCCCCAGGCACAGCCGGTCGTACCCGGTGGTCGGCACCTTGGCAGCTTCCTGGGCGGCGCGCATCTCGCGCAGGCGCTCCGGAGAGCACCAGCACCAGTAGGCATGCCCCGCGGCCAGCAGTTGGTCGACGAACGGCCGGTACGTGTCAAGGCGTTCCGACTGCCGGTACGGCCCGAAATCACCGCCCACGCCGGGGCCCTCGTCGGGGCCGAGCCCCAGCCAACTCAGCGACTCGGTGATTTGGCGTTCCGAATCGGCCACGTAGCGGGCCCGGTCGGTGTCCTCGATGCGGAGGATGAACTGGCCGCCGGTGGCCCGGGCGTATGCCTTGTTGAACAGGGCCATGTAGGCCGTGCCCACATGGGGGTCGCCAGTCGGCGACGGCGCGACACGCAAGCGCGCGGGTACTGGATTGTCCATAGCCCCACCAGATTAGCGGGAACCCGAGCGCCGCGCGTGAGCCCGGCACATCAGACCGGACTGCATCCAAGATCGGGCGCTGAACCCTGATACACCGATTCCCGGCTTGGGACCAGCCCGACACGGGCGCGCGGTATTGTGGGCGCATGAATCGTCGGGTGACCCATCGCAAGCTGCTCGTCACCACGGTCGCGTCGGTGGCCGTGGTGATGCTCGTCGTGCTGGGCGTGTTCATCTACCAGACGGTGACCGCGCCGCAACCCGATCCGCCGCCGGAATTGTCTCCCGGGCAGACCACGGCCACGCCCATCGCAGGGGCGCCCGTGCTGACGCTGACGAATTGGCAACAAGTGGCGAACTTCCCCGGCGAACCTTCGCCCAATCCCATCACCGCCTGGGCCGACGGCCGTTTCTTCGTCTTCGGCGGCACCTGGGACGAAGCCGAGTTGGACGACGCCGACGATTGGCCCGAGGATGACGACGACTTCGTCGAAGAAGGCGAAGATGCGCCGGAAGAGCACACCGACGAGCCGGAGGTGCTCACTGGCTCCGCCGCGGTCTTCGACCCCGCAGCCGGCGCTTGGACTCCCATCGAGGTCCCCGACCAGGCCAACATCGTGTGGGTGTCCGACGTGGACTTCTTGCAGGCCGAGGAGTGGCTGTGCTTCCTGGCGCCCAGCGATGAAACCGATCTGACCACGTATTGCTACGACGCGGTCGCCGGCACTTGGACGACACTGCCCAATCCCGGCGGCGACATCGACGACCACCTGGTCGCGGCCGGCAACACGCTCTTGTGGCTCGGCGACATCGGCAACGAGGAAGACGACCCGAAAGCCGCGGACAAGCTGTTCGACAGAGATTCCGGCAAGTGGGTCAAGCTCGCCACAGACCCCGGGCGCAAAGCGCCCTCGAAGCAGAATCTGTTCGAGCGCGAGGCGACGTGCAGCGACGGAAAGATCGTGGTCTTGGACATCTACTCCAACCTGAAGCGCGGCGAGGACCGTTACGCGGACGACGCCAAGACGACGCAAGCTGTGACGGTCTACGACATCGCCAAGAAGAAGTGGAAGACGCTGGCGAAACAGGACAAGCAGTATATGGTCCACACTGACGGCTGGGGCACCCTCAACGGCATCTTCACCGCGGACGACGGAATTCTGTATCACTTGGACGGCGACAAGTTCGCCGCCGCGCCCGCAAATGAGGCGTGGCCCCTGGTGCCTGACGAGATGCCCTATATGTGGCCCAACACCGGCGAACACGGACTCGAGGGCATCTTCGACTTGGAGGCCGGCAAGTTCGCCCTGGCCGACCCGGTCACCGGGGACATAATCGACGGCGGGCTCGAGTTCGAAGCCAGTTCTTACACCGCTGGAGACAAGTCCATGCTGTCGTGCTTCCGGATCTACGAGGCTGAGGACGCCGACCGGCTCACCTCGGAGTGCTTCCTGTTCCCCTACGCGTGACGGTCAGTCTTCGCTGAAGTCCACGTCCACGACGCCGCGGCGGATCATGGCCATCGCCTCCCGGGCCACATCGCGCAACCGGCTGTCCGCGCTCGCCAACTGGCCCAACGCGTCCACGACCTGGCGCGCGTTGCGGACGAAATCGCCGGCCGTCAGCTCATTGTCGGCCAGGATCTCCCCCAACGGCCGCCCGGAAGCCCAGTCGAACACAGCCTCCGCGAATCCGATGTCCGGCTCCGGAGCGGCCGGCAGGCGATGGTCCCGTTCCACCAGGCCGGCCTCGCGCCAAATGCCCCGCAACGCCGACTGGGCCTTCTCCGAAGCCCGGTCAGGCATGCGCCTGGGGGTGCGGGAATCGCCGCGTGACTCATAAACCAAGGTGGAAACGACAGCTGCCAACTGCGGCCCGGACAACCCCGCGAACACTCCGGCGCGGACACATTCGGCGGTGACCAGGTCAAGTTCGGAGTAGATCCGCGCCAGCATGCGTCCCGGCTCCGCGACGGCCCGGCCGCCTTCGGCCAGGTACCCGAACGCCTCCAACACCAGGCAGATCCGGTCGAAGCGCACCGCGATGGTGTTCGTGCGGGGACGGCTGGCGGGGCGTTGCGGCTGGCGCCGGGTGTTGCGCGAATAGCGAGCCAGTGCGTTGTCGGCCTGATATTGCGCAAACGACTGCTGCAACAGTTCACGCGCCCGCTCCCGCCCCACCGTGGCTACCAGGTTGACCGCCATGTTGTAGGTGGGTTTGAACGAGGAGCGCAGCGGATACGTGCGCCGGCTGGCGAGGGCGGCGACGGCGCGCGGGTCGAGTCCGGGTTGCCAAGCGACGACGGCGTGGCCCTCCACATCGATGCCGCGCCTGCCCGCCCGGCCGGTCAACTGGGTGTATTCGCCGGCCGTGATGTCCACGTGGCTCTCGCCGTTGTACTTGACAAGCTTCTCCAAGACCACCGATTTTGCGGGCATGTTGATGCCCAGCGCCAGCGTTTCCGTGGCGAAAACCACTTTCACCAGGCCCTTCGCGAAGCCCTCTTCGACGGCGGCCTTGAACGCCGGAAGCAACCCGGCGTGATGCGCCGCCACCCCAGACACGAACGCGTCGCGGAATTCGGCGAAATCCAAGGCGGCCAAGTCGGCTGAGCCCAGGCTCTGCGTGTGCCGGTCGGCGATCTCGGCCAACTCGGCCGCCTCAGCGCGATTGGCCAGGCGCAGGCCAGATTTCATGATGTGCCCCACTGCCGCGTCGCAGCCCGCCCGGGAGAAAATGAAGTAGATAGCGGGCAACAGCCGGGCTTCCTGCAGTTTCTCCACGGTGAAGTCGCGGCGCGGCACGAGCTTCTTGGCGGTGTCGCCGCGGCCGCGGGCGGAAACGGCATAACGTCCCGAGCCGTAGTTCCCGCGCCGGCCATGCCGTGGCCGCCGGGCGTCGTTGCGCAGTTCGCGCGATTCCTGTTTGGCCAGTTGTACCAGTTGCGGATTCACGTCGGCGCCGTCGGCGAACAGGTCGTACAGAGTACGCTGCGCGAGCACATGTTGGAACAGCGGCACGGGACGCCGCTCGGACAGCACCACGGCCACGTCGCCGCGCACTTCGCCCAGCCAGGCGCCGAACTCCTCGGCGTTCGAGACGGTCGCGGACAGCGCGATCACCTGGACGGACTGCGCCAAGGTGATGATGACCTCTTCCCAGACCGCCCCGCGAAAGCGGTCCGCCAGGTAGTGCACCTCGTCCAGAACCACGTAGCCCAACGAGTTGAGCGTGGGCGACTTGGCGTAGATCATGTTGCGCAGCACCTCGGTCGTCATGACGACCACCCGGGCCGCGCCGTTTACCGAGGTGTCCCCGGTGAGCAACCCAACGTTCTCCTCTCCGTGCCGGGCGCACAGATCGTGGTATTTCTGGTTGCTCAGCGCCTTGATGGGCGTGGTGTAGAAACACTTGCGGCCGCTTTCCATGGCCAAATGCGCGGCAAACTCTCCCACCACGGTCTTGCCGGCCCCCGTCGGCGCCGCCACCAGGACCGCCTTGCCCGCGCAAACCTCTTCGCAGGCGGCCACCTGGAAGTCGTCCAGCCCAAAGGAATAACCGGCGGCGAATTCGGCCAATTCGGGAATCACTTGGCCTCCGGCAGGTAGAGCGTGAGGGCGTCCGGGACGGCGCGCAGCGTAATCGGCACTTTGCCCACATCCTCACCGTCCGCGTAGGCGATCAGGCCGTCGCCGTCCACGACGACCTCGCGGGCCCGCAGGCAGCGCACCGCCGGATCCCGCACGAAAGCGCCGGTGAACATGGCGGGCAGGAGCCGCAGCAGCGTCATACGGGAAACGGGGTTGATGATCGTCAGGTCCAGCAGGCCGTCGCGGACGTCGGCGAACGGCAACCCGTGCATGCCGCCGCCGAAGTACCCGGCGGAACCGACGCAAATGAACATCGCCGTCTGCTGCAACGGCTTCCCATCCACCAGCAGGCGGTAGTTGAGCGGCTCGAAGATGGACAACTCGGCAAGGGCCGCCCAGGTGTAGCTGAGCGAACCCAGGGTCCATTTCATGCGGTTGACGCGGGCGTTCACCCGGGCGTCGAACCCCGACGACAGGATTGATCCGGCCCAGCGGCGCCGCGCTCCTTGGGCCAGGTCGCCGGTCATTTCCATCAGATCGATCTTGCCGAGGTTCCCCGCCACGATGACGTCGAGTGCGGCCGCAAACCCGGTGGGGATTCCCACACCCCGGCAGAAGTCGTTTCCGGAGCCGGCGGGAATCAAACCCAACGGCACGCCGGTCGCGGCGCAGGCGTTCAGACCCAGGTGCATCATGCCGTCGCCGCCCATCACCAGCAGCGAATCCGGCCGATGTCCGGCGACCTGGCCGCGGGCGTTTCCGACCGCCTCGATGCAGCGCAGCCGCGCCTCGGCGAAGCTGGCCGTCTGGTAGACGCGCAGGTTCACCCCGGGCAGCTTGGTGAGGATGGTCGCGGTGACGTGGCCCAGCAGCTTCTTGGCCTTGCCATGCCCCGCGTTGGGGTTCACCACCAGCGAGAAGGTGGCGCCGTCGTATTCCAGGCTCACTGCTTCTTGGCCTTCCTGCGGTCGTGGACGTGTGCGATCACTTCGGCGCCCAGGTAGAGCAGCACCATCGGGATGGCCAGCGCGAGCATGGAAAACGGATCCGTGGAAGGAGTCGCGGCGGCGGCGAACACGAAGATGCCGAACGTCACGTACGAGCGCACTTTGGCCAGCCTGGTGGCGGGCAGCACCCCGATCAGGTTCAACCCCACGACGACCACCGGCATCAGGAAGCCCAGCCCGAACACCATCATCAACTGCACCGTCAGCGACAAGAACGCGTTGACCTCCAGGAGGTTGACGATCGGGACCGTGTCCGGAGTGAAGGACAGCAACACCGAGATGCCCTGCGGGAGAATGTAGTAACCCACCGCCACCCCGGCACAGAACAATGGGATCGACACGGCCAGGAAGGTGGCCGCGTAGCGCTTCTCGCGAGCCATCAGCGCCGGCACGACGAATTGCCACAGCTGGTAGAGCCACACCGGGCTGGCCAGCACGATGCCCGCGGTCACGGAGATCTTCAACATCAAGGTGAATGGCGCCGTCACACCGCTGATCACGGTCGACGGGCTGAGATTGGGGTCGCTCACCTTCAGCATGTCCACGGCCAGCAAATATGGGCGCAACAAGATCTCGTAAAGCTGGTTGTACCAAATCAACGACAGCACCGAGGTGACGATCAGCGTGAAAACGACCACGATCAACCGGTAGCGCAGTTCGCGCAAATGGTCGAAAAGCGACATCACCCCGTCCGGCGCGGCGGGCGGGGGCCGCAACCACGACGGCAGGAATTTCAGGGCCATGGCCCGGGGTTACTCGGCCTTGTCGTCGGAAGCAGGCTGGTTGGATTCGGCCTGCGCGGCCGGCTCAGCCTCAACTTGAGGGTTAATCGGCTTGGCCACTTCTTCCTTGAATTCGCGGATCGCCTGCCCGGCGCTCTTGCCGACGCCCGCCAGCCTCGAACCTCCGAAAATCAGAACGGCGACGATCACAAGGATCACCCATTCCCAGCCACCGAGACTTGGCATTGCTCCTCCTCAATTCCGTTCTGCCGCGGAGTCGAACTCGAGCCGCCCCACGATTTCGCCCAACTCTTCCGCCCGGGTGCCCAGCATTTCCAACTCGGAGAACACGTCGCTCGCCTTGTGCGCCAGCCAGACGGCGTAGCACACCAGCATGATCAGCCCGGCCAGGGCGATCCCGCAGAAGACGAACACCCAGATCACGCAGCGAACATTACCTTACCGACGCGCCCTGTCACTACGCATAGTGCGCCAACGCTTCCACGGCCAGGGCTTTCGCGGGTGCCAACGCCTCATCGGGATCGACGGCCAAGACTTGGTCTCCCAAGCGCAACAGCAACGCCGAGAACCATGCCGGGTCGGCCACCAGCAGGCGCACCGCCCGTCCCGCCGGAGTCTTGCGCGCTTCCCGAACCGGGTAGTACTCGGCAATCCACGCCGCGGATTCGGCCACTTCGATCTCGACCTCGACCACGCCCGCGCGGCGCTCCAGCCAGTCGGGGCCGAACGGCTCAGGCGGTTTGCGCTCGGGCGCCGGTTCGGGCGTGGCGGTCACGTCGAGAATGCGGTCCAGCCGGTAGACGCGCCAGGCATTCCGCTCCCGGCTCCAAGCCTGCAGGTAGCCGTAGCCGTCGCTGGTGACGATGCGCGCCGGCTCCACCTCGGGAGTGGACTCTTGCGCCCCGGCGTACCGCAACCGAACCACGACTTTGGCTTCGATGGCTGTCAGCAGCCGCTCGCGCAAGTCCGCGGAACCCGCCTGGGCGGCCACCGCGGCCGAGGCGAACGCCCCCTGGGCTTGGCCCAACTTCGCCAACGCCGAATAGACGGCCTGCGACGACGCCGGGTCCGCCACCTCACCGATGGACTCCAAGGCGACGATCAGGCTCATCGCCTCGTCGGGGGTGAACCGCATCGGCCGGGACAGGAAATCAGCGTTGCCGAGCCGGATCACACCTTCATCAACGGCGTCGAAGTCGACCTCGATCAGGTCGTCCGGCAAGCCGCCGGGCAGCCCGCAGAACCACAACACGTTGAGGTCCGCCACCAACTGCTTCTTCGTGACGCCGAAGTAGTTGGCCGTTTCGGTCAGATCGGCGTCCCCCACCCGCTGCAGGTAAGGGACCAACGCCAACAGCCGGGACACCTGGTTACTTGTCGTCATCGGCACCTCCCGCGAACCGCCGCAAATGGCTGACCACTTGGGCGCGCAACTCGGGCGGCTCCAACACGATCACATCCGGTCCGAACGAGCAGACCTCCGCGGCGAAATCCCCCGCCGAGGAGTATTCGACCGCATAGGCCGCGAATCCCGGCGGGACGGCGGCCTGGGCGGGGGTCCCGCCCCGCGCCAACGTGCCCGCGCGGCCCAGCCGGATCGCGAGCACCGCCTGGGAGTCAGGGCCCGCCGGTTCGAGTTGGGCGATCAGCGTGCGGGTGTCGACGGGCTCGGGCGTGAACGAATCGGGCTCGCCCGCGAACACCACCTCGGACTCGATCCGGATCAGCCGGTAGATGCGCGGCTCGCCCACCGACGTGTCCATCCCGTAGGTGTACCAGGCGCCGCGCCGGTAAGTGAGCGCCCAGGGCTGGTATTCGCGGCGTTTGCCGCGGTAGGCGAAGCTCACCGGGATACGCGCGGTGATCGCCTGCCAGATCGGCGCGAAGGCCGCCTCCTTGACCCCGATCCGCGGCGCCAACGAGGCCAAGCGGCCCGGATCCGGGTCAACGCCCGCCGCGCGGAGCTTGGCCAGCGCCGATTTGGCCTGGTCGGCCTGGGTAGCTTCGTCCCACACTTGCGAAGCCAGTCCCAGCACGGCCAGTTCGGCCGCGTCGAATTCGATCGGCGGCAACTCGAAATCCTTGCGCGGGATGCGATAGCCGACATCCTCGGTGAAGTACTCGTCGTTGGAGCCCATCAGCACGGGGACCCCCAGGCGGCGCAACTCGTCCTTGTCGCGGCCGAAGGTCCGCTCGAAGGTGGCGTCGTTCATGTCGCGGTAGTCGGCGATGATGGAACGGATCTCGGCTTTTGACACGTAGCGGCGGGCCATCAGCAGGCAGATGGCCAGGTTCATTATGCGTTCGGATTTGCGCGGAGCCATTGCCAAAAGGCTATCAGCGCTTTATCGATTCACCACCCTCCAACACGTAGCCATTCGGCCATTGCCACATTATTGTTGGTGCATTGCCTCATTAGGAAGGACGAAGATGTCCAAGGAATTCAACTTCATTTCCTTCGATGGCACAGAACTGTTCGCAGCCGTGGACGTGCCGACCAATCCGAAAGCGCTGGTCGTCATCGTGCATGGTCTGTGCGAGCACCTGGGCCGATACGATTACCTGACCGCGCGCCTAACAGCGCAAGGATATGCGGTGTTCCGCTTCGACCATCGCGGCCACGGCCGCTCCGCTGGCCAGAAGGTCTACTACACCGATTACAACGAAATCACCGACGACACGAACGCCGCTTTCGAGGTGGCCCGCCACGAGGTCCACGGGCTGCCAACGTTCGTAATCGGGCATTCCATGGGTGGCTACGCGGTCGCCCTGTTCGCCACGAAATACCCCCACAAGCCGACCGGAGTGATCCTCTCGGGCGCGCTGACCCGCTACAACAAGCAAATTGTCGGCCCACTCCCGCTGGCAATCGACCCGCAGCAATACCTGCCCAACGAACTGAGCGCCGGCGTCTGCTCCGACCCGCTCGTCGCCGAGCGCTACGTGGCGGACCCACTGGTGGAGAAGTACATGTCGGTTGGGCTCATCAACTCTTGGGCCAATGGACTGGCCTACCTCAAGGCCAACCCCGACCAGTTCACCGCCCCCGCGCTCATCCTGCACGGCACCGAGGACGGACTGGTCGCCGAGGAAGACTCCCGGCAGTTGTTCGAAGAAATCGCTTCGAAGGACAAGGGCCTGCGGATCTACGAAGGCATGCAGCATGAGATCTTCAATGAGTTCCGCAAGGACGAGGTGATCGCGGACGTGATCAGCTGGCTGGACCGGCACGTGTAAGAGCTCGCGCCAACACCCCCGCCCGAGTCATGCCGGGCTTGATCCGGTATGGCCTGTCTTCGACCAATTTGGAAGCGGATTTTTCGTCCGAGATCCGGAAACAAGTTCTTCGATGACGGGCGGGGGTTAAGCACGCCGGACTGGGCATCCACAAAGGCGCGGTAGGCTGCCTGCCATGAGCGAGGTTTTCAGGCTGGATACGGCGCATACCAGTTATTGGTTCCGCGTGACCGGCCAGGGCCATCTCGAACACCTCTACTACGGGCCGACACTGCCGGCGCGGCAAGACCCAGACGCCCTGGCCGTCAAGCGCACCGCGCCAATCGGCACGTCCACCAACTATCCGGGCGCCGACCCGGTATACGCGCTGGACAACATGTGCCTGGAATGGTCGGGTGCGGGCCGCGGCGACTACCGCGAGACTCCCATCGAGACGGACACCGCCACCGATTTCCGCTACACCGGCCATGAATACGCGCCGGCGGCGCCCGACGGTTTGCCGCGCCCGCACGGCGCTTCGCAGAGCCTGCGCGTGGAACTGGCCGACGATGCGGTTGGCGCGGCGCTCACCTTGCACTACGACGTCTTCTACGACGCGGACGTGATCGCGCGCCACGCGGTGCTCAGCGCTACCGGTGGCCCCATCCAAGTGGCGAAGCTGCTGTCGGCCATGGTCGACCTGCCCGGCGGCGACTGGACGTTGACCACGCTGAACGGCGCCTGGGTCAAAGAGGCGCACCGCCAAGCCCTGCCGATCGGCTACGGCATCCAGGTGAACTCGTCGACGACCGGCTCCTCATCCAACCGGCACAATCCCGGCGTCATGCTCGCCGAACCGGGGGCGACCGAGGAACACGGGCGGGTCTACGGCTGCAACCTGGTCTACTCCGGAAACCACTACACGGCGGTGGAACGCTCCGGCCAGGATTTGATCCGGGTGGCCTGCGGAATCAACCCAGCCGGGTTCGGCTGGACGCTGGCCCCCGGCGAGTCGCTGGCCACGCCCACGGTGGTGTTGACGTTCTCTGATTCGGGTTACGGCGGAGCGTCGGCGCATTTCCACGACTTCGCCAACGACCACATCGTGCCCGCGTATTGGGCCCGGCGGCCGCGTCCGGTCGTCTACAACAACTGGGAGGCGACATTCTTCTCGTTCGACGCCGGGAAACTCCTGAAGCTTGCCAAGCAGGCCAAGGCCCTGGGAGCCGAGCTGTTTGTGCTCGACGACGGCTGGTTCGGCAAGCGCGACGACGACACCAAAGGCTTGGGCGACTACACGGTGAACCCGCGCAAATTCCCCAACGGCCTGGGGCACTTCGCCGCCCAGGTGCGCAAGGCCGGGCTGGATTTCGGAATCTGGGTGGAGCCGGAAATGGCCAACCCCGACTCGGACCTGTACCGCGCGCACCCGGATTGGGCCATCACCGCGCCAAGGCGCGAGCCGACTCTGGGCCGCAACCAGTTGGTGCTCGACCTCACCCGCGCGGAGGTCCGCGACTACATCGTGGCGAACGTCGGGGCAGTCATCGATGAAACCGGGGCTGCTTACGTCAAGTGGGACTACAACCGCAACCTCGCCGACACCGACGCGCCGGGCTTCCAGCACCGCTATCTGCTGGGCCTGTATGACGTGCTGGGGCGTATCTTCGGGCCGCGACCACAGGTGCTGCTGGAAAGCTGCTCGTCCGGCGGCAACCGCTTCGATTTGGGGATGCTGTGCTACGGGCCGCAGATCTGGGCGTCCGACGACACCGACCCAGTCGAAAGGCTGGAGATACAAGGTGGGTTGAGCCTGTTCTACCCGCAATCCACGATGGGCGCGCATGTCTCCGAGGCCCCGCACCAGCAGACGCTGCGCGACACTCCGCTGACCACCAGGTTCAACGTGGCGGCGTTCGGCGACTTGGGCTATGAACTCGACCTGCGCATGCTGTCGCCGGTGCAGCGCAAAGAAATCAAGGAACAACTCGCGTTCTACAAAGAGCACCGGGCCACGTTCCAGTACGGCCGATTTCGCCGCGTCGACACCGGGATGGGCGCCAAGCCCAACAAAGCCGTGTGGACGGTGAGCGCGCCCGGAGAGGTGATCGTCGGCGTCTTCCAAACCCTGGCCACCGCCGCCGAAGGCCTTGACCGGCTCGTGGTGCCCGGTATGGACCCGGCAACCGAATACCGCCTGCGCACCCGCGAACAGTCCGTTTTCCTGTCCCGGTTCGGGGAACTGATCAAGCACATCGGGATCCGCTTAAACCCGGAAGGCATGGCCATGACGGCGGTGAACAAGGTCTACCGGCTCACCGACGCCGTCGAGGACTACCGCGTGTTCGGAGCGGCGTTGGGCAACGGCGTGCCGCTGGCCAACCAGTTCATGGGAACCGGCTACAACGACCGGGTGCGGATGCTGGGCGACTTCGGCTCAAACCTGTACCTGATCACGCCAACGGCACAAACTGGGTCCACGTCGTAACCTCGTCCAGCACGTCCGGGAGCGGTGCCACGCCCAGGCCGGGACCCTGCGGTACGGTCAAACGCCCATCCGCCATGACCCAAGGTTCGGTGATGTCCCGGGCCCAGAACCGGCTGGAAGCGGACACGTCTCCGGGCAGCGTGAATCCGGGCAGGGACGCCAACGCGATGTTCGCCGCGCGGCCCAAGCCGGTTTCCAACATGCCGCCGCACCACACCGGCACGCCGTGCGCCCGCGCCACATCGTGGATCTTGCGGGCTTCCAGATAGCCGCCGACCCGGCCCGGCTTGATGTTGATGACCGATGTGGCGCCCAAGGTGATGGCGGCGGCGGCGACCTGGGCGGACGTGATCGACTCGTCCAGGCAGATCGGCGTGGAAACGCGTTGCGCCAACTCGGCGTGTCCCAGGATGTCGTCCTCGGGCAGCGGCTGCTCGATCAGCAGCAGGTCGAAGGCGTCCAGCTTGGCCAACTGGCGGGTGTCGGCCAGCGTGTAGGCGGTGTTGGCGTCGACCTGCAGCAGAATGCCGTCCCCGAAGCGCTCGCGCACAGCCGCCACCGGTTCGACATCCCAGCCGGGCTCGATCTTGAGCTTGATCCGCACATAGCCCTGGCCCAGGTAGCCGTCGACGGCGTCCAGCAGGGCCGGGATCGAATCGTGGATGCCGACCGAGACACCGCACGGCACCCGATCAGCGGCGGATCCCAACTCGCGGGCCAGCGAGCGTTCCTCCAAGCGCAACTCGGCGTCCAACACGGCCATCTCCAGAGCTGCCTTGGACATGCGGTGGCCCTTGAACGGTTCCAATGCCTCGCCGACGGCCACCGCGCTGCCAATGCCCGCCTGGCCGAGAGCCGGGATCAGGAAGCGGCACATCACGTCCACGGCGGCGGCAACGTATTCGGACGAGTAGAGCGGGTCGCTCATCGCCACACACTCGCCCCAGCCGTCCGGGCCGTCGCCCACCGCCTTCACGAGCAGGATGTCACGTTCGGTCTCCGTGCCGAACGACGTCCGGAACGGCGCCACCAGTGGCATGGCCACGCGGCGCAATTCAAAACCGGCGAGTTTCATCAGGCGTCCTTTCTGAGCGCGTAACCCCGCGCGGGGTCGAAGCCGACGATGCGGGCGCCGGCGGACATCGGGCCGGCCAACGCCTCCCGCAGCTGAAAACGCCAGCGGGCGGCCGCCTCCAAGTCAGTGTGGCGCAAGCCCTCGATGTCCGGTGGAACCGGCGCCCATGCCAGGTCCGGATCGGCCGGCACGCCGCAACGCTTGCCGCAAGCCGCCGCGATGGCCTTATCGGAATCCAAATACCAGCGGGCCATAAGCCGGTCGGAGGGTTGATTGCGGTTGATCTCGTCGTCCATGGGCCCATAGAAGTCGACCAGATACTGCTCCGCCTCGGCGCCGAGCCGGATCAGGTTGAAGGCGGCGTTGCGGGCGATGAGTGGGTCGTACGTCCATTCGATCACGTTGATGCCGTGGCGCAGCGCCCACGCCCGCTGGTGGAACTTCAAAGCCGTGCCGATGGAACGCCCCACGTGGTCGGCGACCACGGCGGCGACATGCGAATGGATGCAATCCGCCTCGGCGACGGACCGGAACGCCACGCAGTAGCCCACCATCCGCCCGCCGGAGAACGCGCCGGAGACGTAGTTGTCCGTGTGCCGCAACGCCACCATCAACCCCGGCCCGACCAACTCCGATCCCGGCCCCCAAACTTCCTCCATGACAGCCAGCGACTGGTTGAACTCCGCGACCGTCTCCAGCATCCGCACGGTGACACCCGCCGCGTCGGCCAACCGCAGGGCAGCCGCGTCGGCCGACTCAAGCAAATCCGCCATGGGAGGATAGTAGCCCGGCCAGGTTACAAACCGATGCCGCCTAGGCGGATCAGGGACGCGAGCGCGGCGGCCCGATGGACTGCCCGACGTGAGGCTGCGCACGGTCTCGCTTGGGCTTCGCCCAGGTGGCCTACCCGTGCCGGTAAACCTTCCAACCCAGGTACTTGGAGTAGGCCTCTTGGATGGGGTCGGCGATCTGGGAGGGGTTGATCGCCACATGGTGTTCCAGGCCGTTCTCGCAGATGTACGCCAGCAACTGCTGCAGCTTGGGGATTTTCACCACGCCGTAGCCGCCGAAGGTGCGCAGAGTGTCGTCGGTCAACTCGCCATTGCCCACGTAGGTGGTGATCTGGCCGTGGAGATCGTCGGTGGAAACCCGCACGTAGGTGAACGGCACCGGCTTCAGCCTGCCGACGACGGTCCCGTACGCGTTCTCCTTGCCCACCGTCCCGGCCAGGATGGCCTGATAGCTCATCGTCGGAGCGTCCCCGGCGGCCACCGTCTGCTCCAAGAACAGGTCTTTGGGCAGGTTCGAGCAGTGGAAGATGACGGCTTTGTCCGGGTCGTCGCCGTAGTTGTTGTTCCAGTCGACGATGGCCGACGGCTTGTCGGAAGCCAACACCATCGAGTACATCCCTACCAGACCGGCGACGTCGACTTCGCACGCCGACGGCATCAACTGGTTGCTCATCATCGACATCAGGGTGCACGGCACCACGCCGTAGAACTCCTCCATGGCCGTCCAACACTGGATCGCGGAGGCCACCAGATCGTTGCTCTCCATCCAGTCGTCGATGGCGACGCCGAGCTTGGCCATGCGGACCACCGAATCGCGTGGGGTCTCCCCCGTGGGCACGTAGGCCGTCATGGCGGACAGTTTGGCCTGCAGCCGCTCATCGCCCTCCGCAATCCGGCCGGCCCGGCCGATCAGCTCCGACAGGTCCAGGGTGTCCACGGTGATTCCCGAGCGTTCCAGCAGCTTCTCGGAATAGCGCACGGTGTTGAAAGCCGCCGGACGGGCGCCAATGGCCCCGATCCGGGCACCTTTGAGGCCCTTCACGATGCGGCAGACCGCGGCGAAGTCGCGCAGGTCCGCGGCGAAGGCCTCGCTGGCCGGATCCATGGTGTGCAACGAAGTGATCGAGAACTTGATCCCGTACTGGGTCAGGTTGTTGCAGGTGGACATTTTCCCGCAGAACGAATCGCGCCGGTCGGTGATCGTCATCTTCGACATGTCTTCGGGAAAGGCGTGCACCAGCACCGGCACATTCAGGTCGGCCCAGCGCACGGCGTTGGAGATAGGGCGTTCCTCGCCGAAGTTGGGCAGGGTGATAAGGATGCCGTCAATCTCGTCGCGATGCTGCCGGAAAAGGTCGGCGCACTGCCGGGCCTCGGCGTCGGTGGGCAGTGAGCCGGCCACGCCCACGGTCTCATCGGGCAAGATGGCGCGGATCCCCTGGTCGGCGAGTGCTTTGAGGATTGCCGCCCGCCCCGTCACGCACAGATGGTCGGGGAAGAAACCCCGGTTGCCGATGATTACGCCCAGTGTCACTGGTTTCATGAGTACCTCCTGATTGGGTCCGGCCGAAGCGGCCTGCCGTCAGGCTACTGGACACCATTGCCAGGCCGGCGGGCGTCCCGGATCTGGGAACGGGTATGCCGCGACCCACAGCCGATAGAATCGGCGCGTCAACCAGGAGGAACGTATGTTGACCGAGCGAGTCGAGGCTATCCGCCGCAATTACGTCGAAGCTAAGCCCTGTATTTCGTATCAGCGCGCGCTGATCTGGACGCAGTCGCACCAGCGGACCGAGGGCCAACCAATCGCGATCCGCCGGGCGCAGGCGTTCTACGACTGCTGCGACCTGCTGCCGGTAAACATTTTCGAAGGCGAGCTGATCGTGGGGGCAATCGGCGAATTCCGCAAGTGCGGCATCCTGACCCCCGAATACTCGTGGCTGTGGGTCGACCGCGAGATGGACCACTTCGACACCCGCCCGCAAGACCCCTACGTCATGACCGCTGAGCAGCGCGCGTTCGTCCGCGAGCACATCTTCCCCTACTGGAAGGGCCAGTCACTCGAAGAGGCGTTTCTGGCCCGCGTGCCCGCCGAAACCGCCAAGATAGTTGTGGACACCGGCATCGTGGACAACGACTCGAAGTGGCGGCAGGCCGTCGGCGAAGTCACGCCCGACTACCAGGACGTGCTGTTCGCCAAAGGGTTCGGCGGTGTGGCCGCCGAGGCGCGGGCCAAGCTTGCGGCCCTGGGCGACACCGACGCCGACAGCCTCGACAAGGCCGACTTCTACCGGTCCGTGATCCTGGCCGCCGAGGGCATCGTCCGCTTCGCCAACCGCTACGCCGACGAGGCCGAGAAGCTGGCCGCTGCCGAGGCCGACCCCGTACGCCGGGAAGAGTTGCGCGCCATCGCCCAGAACTGCCGCAACGTCCCCGCCAATCCGCCGAAGACCTTCCACGAGGCGCTGCAATTCGTGTGGTTCACCCAGCTCGGCGGCATCCTGTCGGAGAACCCACTCGCCCTCAACCCGGGCCGCTTCGACCAATACATGGCCCCCTATTACGAGGCCGACATCCAGGCGGGCCGCCTGAACGAAGCCCAGGCCCAGGAACTGGTCGACTGCCTGTGGCTGAAACTCTCCGAGTGGGTGTGGACCATCTCAGCCAATACGGCGGACTATTTCGCCGGATATAACCAGTTCCAAAACTTGACGGTTGGCGGCAAGACGCGCGAAGGCCTGGACGCCACCAACGCGGTCACCTACCTGGCGCTCAAGGCTACCGAGGAGACCCGCACCCATCAGCCGGGCCTGTCCGTCCGCGTCCACCAGGACTGCCCGCCCGAGTTCTTGGGCGCGGTGACCGAGTTGGTCAGCAAGGGGACGGGCTTTCCCGCCATCCACAACGACGCCGTCGGCTACCAAATGCTGCTGAACGCGGGCTATGAGCCGCAGGACGCCAAGGATTGGAACAACTGCGGCTGCGTGGTGCCCCATTTCCGCAAGACCGGCGAGTGGACGGCCGCCGTCAACGTGAACTTCGGTTCGGCGCTGGAATACGCGCTGAACGAAGGCCGCTCGCTGCTCACCGGCGAACTGATGGGGCTGCCGGAGCGGGCGGCGTCCAACTTCGCGACGTTCGACGAAGTCAAGGAGGCGTTCTTCCGCCAGTTCGCCAACCTTTGCCGGCACTCCATCACCGCGACGCTCGTGGCGCAGAAACTGCACCAAGAACTCGTCCCGCGGCCCTTCCTCTCGGCCACCATCGAGGAATGCCTGGCCTCGGGGCGCGACCTCAGCCAAGGCGGGGCGAAGTACAACGTCGGCCCGGTGATCACCGGCATTGGGCTGGCGGTCGTGGCCAACTCGCTGGCAGCCATCCGCAAGCTCGTGTTCGACGACCGGACCACCACCCTCGCAGAACTCTGCGCGGCGCTGCGCGCCGACTGGGACGGCTTCGAGGAACTGCGCCAAAGCGCCCTGGTCGCGCCCAAGTACGGCAACGACGACGACTACGTAGACACGCTCGCCATCGAGATCGCCAACTGGTACTACCGCGAAATCCACCAATACCGCGACGTGTTCGGAAATCCGTTCAACACCGCGTTCATGGGCATCTCCAACTACATCCCGATGGGCCGCGTCTTGGGCGCGACCCCTTGTGGCCGGCGTGGCGGCGACCCTTCCAGCGAGGGCGTTTCGCCTTACGTCGGTAGCGACTGCTCAACCCCGCTGGCCGCGATGCGCTCGGCGGCGAAGGTCAACCAGGAGATCCATTCCGGCGGGACACTGCTGAACCTGCGGCTCAACCACGAACTGGTCGCCACGAAGCGCGGCCAGGCAAACCTGGGCGCCATGATCCAGACGTTCTTCGCCTTGGGCGCCTTCCACGTGCAGTTCAACACCATCTCGTCGCAGGTGTTGCGTCAGGCCCAAGCACACCCGGAGCAGTACCGCGACCTGTTGGTGCGCGTCGCCGGATACTCGACGCAGTTCGTCAACCTTTCCCGCTCGATGCAGGACGCCATCATCGCCCGGACCGAACATGCCGAGTTCTGACCCCAGCTCCGGCTGGGTGATGAACATCCAGAACTTCTCCGTCAACGACGGCGATGGCATCCGCACCACCATCTTCCTGGCCGGCTGCGCGATGCGCTGCCCGTGGTGCGCGAATCCGGAGGGCGGCTCGTTGCGCAACCCGATGACCAAGCTGATGAGCGTGGACGAGGTCGTCAGCCAAGTGTTGCGCCAACTGCCATTTCTACGCGTCTCGGGTGGCGGTGTGACGTTCTCCGGCGGAGAGCCGACGTTCCAGACGGGCTTTCTGCGGGCACTGGCTGGGCCGCTGTATGACGCCGGCGTGGGGCTGGCCATCGAGACTTGCGGGACGTTCTCCTACCTCGACGTGGCCGACGTGCTGGCGAAGATGGATCAGATCTTCATGGACTTCAAACACCCCGACCCCGCCGCGCACCTGCGCTGGACCGGGCGACCGCTCGACTTGGTGCTGGAAAACCTGCGCCACGTGCGCGAATCGGGCGCCGACTACGTGGTCCGCATCCCAGTGATCGCAGGCGTGAACGCCGACAGCGAGACGATCACCCGCATGCTGGACATCTTGGCCGACGCCTGCCCCAGTGCGAAACTTGAATTCCTCCCCTACCACAAGCTCGGCTTCGCAAAATACGAGGCGTTGGGCAAGCCTACGCCGGCAGGGTTCGAGACGCCGGCTGACGCCGACTTGGCCGAGTACCAGAAGATGGCCGTGCAACGTGGTTTGGAGCCCATCTCCTACCGGTGAGGCCCGACCACCGCGCCAGCGGCTGGCGCGGGCAGCTGGCGATCACCGAATGGTGGGCGTCGCGGGGGCAGACACGTCTATGCGGTTGCCGTCCTGCTCCAGCATCAGGTCAAGAACTTGGCTCTTGAGTTCGGGTTCGGACACCGATCCCCAGTTCACCGTCACCGACTTGGACAGGTGCAGCGTTATGGAATCCCGCGTGGTGGCCGAAATCGATTGCACTCGGCCGGCCGTCTCCTTGCTCAGCGCGCCATGGACGGCAAGGATGTCGCAAAGCAGGTCACGGTCGGGGGGCGCGGAGACTTGCAGCAGCTTCTTGTTGTTGGACGGACCGCCGGAGAAGACCACGCCGTCCGCGTCCGCGAACAGGTAACCCGTTCCGTAGCGGACCGACACCTTGGCTTCGCGTTCGGCGATGGTGATTTCCAGGCCGTGGGGCCATTTGCGCAGCACTTGCACTTGGCCCACTTGCGGCAGGCCGGCGATCTGTTCGGCGACGTCGGCGGTGTCGATCAAGGCTTGCGAGACACCCAGCCGTAGGTTGGCGGCGGCGATCACGTCCTGCTCGGCGAGCAGTTTGGCGCCCTTCACCTCAATCGTGTCGACGCTCAACCACCCGGACCAGCCGACCGCCCAGACGCCGAAACCAAACAACCCCACGGTCAAGGCGCTCACCAAGAACAGGATGAAACCCGGACGCCTAAACATCGCCGGCCTCCAGGCGCGCGGCCAGCTTAGGCCCGACCTGTGTCACCGAGCCGGCGCCCAAAGTCAACACCAGATCGCCCGGACGCACCAACGCCGCCAGCCGCTCGGGGGCGTCGTCCAATTCGGGAACGTATTGCACCTCCGCGCCCGCCAGCGCCGCCGCGTCCGCAACCAGCGCGCCCGTGACACCGGGGATCGGATCCTCGCGGGCCGGGTAGATGTCCAACACCACGACCACGTCGGCCAACGCCAGCGCCTTGCCGAACTCGTCCGCGAAATCACGCGTTCGGGTGAACAGGTGGGGCTGGAAACAGGCCATGACGCGTCCCGGGGCGACCGACCGGGCCGCTTCGAGCGTGGCCCGGACTTCCGTGGGATGGTGGGCGTAGTCGTCCACGATCCAGACTTCCGGCTGCCCTTCCCAGGGGGCGAAGCGCGCGACGGTTTGGAAGCGGCGCTCGGTGCCGGGAAAAGAGCCCAACGCGGCCTGGATTTCGGCGGCCCCATAGCCCAGCAAGACCCCGACAGCCTGCGCCTGGGCGGCGTTGCGCTGGTTGTGGACACCGGGCACCAGCAAATCCATCGGTTCTCCGGGCTGGGCGACGTGGACCCGCTTGCCCGTGCGCTCCAAGTCCGCGCAGAGTTGCGGCGTCACCTTATCGGCCCCGGACAGCACCACATCTTTGACTGTCGCGGCGCAGGCAAAGCGGACGAAGCCGGCGCGGTAGGCCTGCGCCGTCTTCCAGTTGTCGAGGTGGTCGGCTTCCACATTCGTGATTACGGCCACCTCGGCCGGATACTGCAGGAACGAGCCATCGGACTCGTCGGCTTCCACCACGAACAGCTCGCCGTTGCCCAGGTAGGAACTCACCGAGCCCGCCAGCGGCGCGCCCAGGACAAACGACGGATCGGCGCCCAACTTGGCCAGCATCCAGGCGATCATGGCGGAGGTGGTTGTCTTGCCATGGGTACCCGACACCGCGATGCCGCGCCGGTCCAGCATGAGCGCGGCCAGAGCCGCCGAGCGGTGCCATACGCGCAGTCCGCGCGCCCGAGCGGCAGCCAGCTCCACGTTCGCTTCGCGCACCGCCGACGAGATCACAACAGTTTGGGCATCCCCCAATTGCCCGATTTCGTGGCCGACATGCACCTCGATCCCAAGTGCTCGCAGCCAGTCCAGCGCGGGCGAATCCACCTGGTCGGAGCCAGTCACACGGATACCGGCCTGCCGGTAGGCCGCGGCGATCCCGCTCATCCCGGCGCCGCCGATGGCGATGAAATGAACCGGGCCCAACGCGTGGGGATCCACCAACTCGACCGGCTCCAACAGCGGCATCAGATCACCGCCTCAATGAGCCGGGCCAGCCGGACAGCCGCGTCGGCGGGCACCAACTCGCGCGCCTTGGCGCTCATACGCTGCAAACGCGCCGGATCACCCAGCAGCGCGGCGGCTTGTTCCGCGAGCAATTCCGGCGTCAGATCCGCATCCGCGACCAACAAGCCGGCCCCGGCCTCGATCAGGAAAGACGCGTTGCGGGCCTGCTCCCCGTTGCCGTGCGGCAGCGGGACAAAGATCGCCGGCAGGCCCACCATCGCCGTCTCCATCACTGTTCCCGCTCCGGAACGTCCCAACATCAAGTCTGCCGCGGCGTAGGCGTTCTCCATGCCGTCGACGTAGGCCACCGGCAAGTAGCGCGCGTTATCGCCCTCGATCGGCACACAGTCCGCGGTGAAATTGTTCTGTCCCAGCACGTGCAGGACGCTCACGCCCGTCCGCAACAAAGCGGGGGCAGCCGCGACGGTCGCCCGGTTCAGCGAGCGGGCCCCCTGCGAGCCACCGCTGACCAGCAGCACCGGGCCGGATACGGGAAGCCCGAAGAACTCCCGCGCGCGCGGCTGGGCGGCCACCCGGTCCAAACTGGCGATGGCTTGGCGCACCGGCAGCCCGACATGGACCGCCCCGGGCAGCTTGGTAGCTGCGAAAGTCACGGCCACCTTGGCGGCGAAACGCGCCGCGACGCGGTTGGCCAGCCCGGGGATGGCGTTCTGCTCGTGGATCACGACCGGCAGTTTGAGTTTGCGGGCGGCCAGATACGCCGGCAGCGACACGTAGCCGCCAAATCCAGCCACCACGTCGGCGGAAACGGCGCGCAGAATATCGGCCGCCTGCCCGACGGCGTCGCGCAGCCGCAGCGGCACTGAGAACAATTCGGGGGTGAGTTTGCGCGGCAGGGGGACCGGCGGGATCAACTCCAGCGGCAGCCCGGCCGCTGGGATCACGCGCGTTTCCAGCCCCTTCGCGGTGCCGATGCAGGTTATCGTGCCAGTCAACTGCTCCGCCGTGGCCAGCAGCGGCGAAGTGTGCCCAGCGGTGCCGCCTCCGGCCATCACGATCGAGGGCATCTGTCCACCTACCTGCCGCTGGTGGCGAATGCCAGGAATGACTTTGGCTTTTCGGCCACCTCGGCGGCCTCGACTTGCGCCCCGGGCTCTTGCCGGGCACACGCCAGCAACAGGGCGACCCCGCACATGTTGGACAGCAGCGCCGACCCGCCGTAGGACACGAACGGCAGCGGGACGCCGATGACGGGCACCATGCGCAGCACCACCATGATGTTCGCCAACGCCTGGATCATGAACCAACTGGTGATACCGGCGGCCATGAACTGCACGAAGCGGTCGTTCGCCCGCATGGCGATGCGCAGCCCGGCGTAACCCATGATGAGGAACAGCGCCAGCACCGTCAGAATGCACACCAGCCCCAACTCTTCGCCGACGATGGCCAGCACATAGTCGTTGTGCGCCTCCACCAGGCCGCCCCACTTCTGTTTGGACGCGCCCAGGCCCACGCCCCACCAGCCGCCGGTCGCCAGGGCGAACATGGCTTTGATGGGCTGGTGGTTCGCCCCGAGCGTGTCCGAGTCTTGGTTGAGGAACCCGAGGATGCGGTTGAGCCGGTTCGGCGAAGTGGCGATGAGGGTGACCACGCCGACTCCGATGAACGAGAAGATGCCCGCCAACACCTGCCAGCGCACGCCCACGAACCAAAGCACGGCGATCATGATGCCGCCCAGGATCAAGCCGGTTCCGAGGTCCTGCTGCAAGACCACCAAGCCGATCAGCAGCACGGCGACGGCCACGAAGGGGAACAAGACGTGTTTGGTCTGTTTGAGCAGCGGGTATTTGCGGTCCAGGACGTTCGCCGCCCACACCACCAACGCCAGCTTGGCCAACTCAGACGGCTGGAAGCGCAGGAACGAGGAGCCGAGTTCGACCCAGTTCGTGTTGCCGTTCTTGCCCCAGCCGAGCGAGGTGTAGGTGAGGATCTGGAAGATGAAGGCCAGCGCCAACATGGCCCAGCCCAGTACCTTCATCGTCTCGATCTTGCAGCGCATCAAGAACCAGCAGACCACGCCGCCCAAGACCAGGAACACGAACTGCCGCTTGACGAAGTAGTACGAATCGCCGAATTGGCTGTAGCCGTAAACCGACGACGCCGACAGCACCATCATGGTGCCCAGCGCCAGCAACAGCACGGCGGGTACGAGAACGAGATAGAAGCTGGCCTGGGGGTGTGCCAACCACGCGGCCACGAGACTGCGCCGAGTTCCGCGATCCGATACTGGGGAAGCCAGGACCGCCAAAACACTCCTCCTTATCCGAGCTTTCTCACCTCCGCGGCGAAGGAATCACCCCTGGCCGCATAATCCACATACATGTCTCTGCTGGCGCAGCCGGGCGCCAACAGCACCACGTCGCCTGGGGCCGCGATGCTCGCCGCCCACCCGACTAACTCCCGCATTGCTTCATTCTCGCCGCTGCGGGTCGCGAAAACGGGGACATCCGGCGCGTGTTGGGCCAAAGCGCGTGCGATCACGTCCTGATCCACGCCCAGCAGAGCCACCCCGCGCAGCTTGGGAGCCACCTGGGCCACCAAATCGTCGAAGGAGACGCCCTTGGCCTGCCCGCCGGCGATCCACACCACGGAGTCGAAGGCGGCTAGCGACGCGGCGGCCGCATGCGGATTGGTGGCCTTCGAGTCGTCCACGTACCGCACCGAGTTGACTTCCGCCACGAGCTGAATGCGGTGGTCGCCCGGTTCCAGCGAGCGCAGCCCCTCGGCGATGTGTTTCGGGTGGACGCCGAACGAGCGGGCCAGCGCGGCGGCGGCCAGCGCGTTGGCCACGTTGTGCGGCGCGGCCGGACGCACGTCGGAGACTTTGGCGATCTCGACGGCCGAATCGCGGCGTTGCGGGATGAAAGCCCGGTCGACCAGCAGGCCATCGACCACGCCCAGCATGGAAGGCGCGGGGACGCCCAGCGTGAAGCCGATCGCACGCGCACCTTCTACCACGTCCGCGTCCACGACCAGGCGCTCAGTGGTCGGGTCGGCCACGTTGTAGACGCAGGCCTGCTGCACCCGCTGGTAGATCCGGCCCTTGTCGAGCGTGTATTCGCCCATGTCGCCGGCATACCATTCCATGTGGTCGGGTTCGACGTTCAAGACCACGGCGGAGTGCAGCGAAACCGAGTGGGCCCAGTGCAACTGGAAGCTGGACAATTCGACGGCCAGGACGTCGTAGTGGAATTCGTCCAGCACGGCTTCCATGATGGGCCGCCCGATATTGCCGACCGCCGCGGTGCGCAGCCCGGCGGCGGCCAACATCGCGGCCAGCATCGACGTGGTCGTCGTCTTGCCGTTCGTGCCGGTGACCCCCAGCCACGGCGTGCTGGGGTCGCGCAGGCGCCAAGCCAGTTCCACTTCGCCCCAAATCGGCGTCCCGCGCTGCTGGGCCTGTTGGAAGAGCGGATGCCACATCGGCCATCCGGGTGAAGCGATAACCAAGTCCGCAGGCGGCAGCGCCGCAGACGCCCCCGCGCCCAGGCGGACCTCGGCACCGAGGGTTTCCAGAATCTTGGCCTTCTCCTGGTTGCCCACCGAGTCGGCGTCGTCCAAAGCGACGACCGCCGCGCCCTGCTCCAGCAAGGCGTCGGCCGCGGCGTATCCGGAGGCGCCCAGCCCGGCCACCACGACCCGGCGGCCCGCAAACCCGGCTTGGGGAGAATCTGCCGCCACGCTCATCTGGGGATGGTCCATTCGGCGTAGAACAGGCCCAGCCCCACGGCCGCGCACAGGCCGCCGACGATCCAGAAGCGGATCACGATGGTGACCTCGGCCCAACCCATCAACTCGAAGTGGTGCTGCAGCGGGGCCATCTTGAACAGCCGCTTCCCCCCGGACAGCTTGAACCACCCGACCTGCAACACCACCGACAAGGTGATGACGAGGAAAAGGCCGGCCACCACGAGCATCAGCAACTCAGTGCGGGTCAGCACCGACAGCGCCGCGAACGCGCCGCCGATGGACAGCGACCCGGTGTCGCCCATGAAGATCTTCGCCGGGGACGCGTTCCACCACAGGAAGCCGAAGCACGCTCCGGCAAGCGCCAGTGAGATCACGGCCAGATCGTAGGGGTCGCGCACCACATAGCACTGCGGGCCGGCGGTCCCCCAGCTACAGGATTGGTTGTACTGCCAGATGTTGATGATCGCATAGGAGGCGAACACCAAGGCCGCCGCCCCGGTGGCCAGGCCGTCCAGGCCGTCGGTCAGGTTGACGGCGTTGGACCAGCTCGCGACGATGAACACGATCCAGATCACTGCCGCCCACGCGGGCAGTGTCAGCCACGGGATGTCGCGCAGGAAGGACACCGCGGTCGTGGCTGGGGTGTCGCCGCGGTCGTTGGGGAACATCAGCACCAGCACGCCGAAGGCCACCGCGACCGCGGTCTGCAAGGCCAGCTTCGCCCGGGAATGCAGCCCCAGGCTGCGCGCCTTCGAGATCTTGATCCAGTCGTCGGCGAAACCGACTGCGCCCATGGCCACGAAGATGCCCAGCGCGAGCAGGCCGGACGCCGTGGGTGGGGCCCCGGACGCGGTGGGGCGCATCAGCCAGGTGAACAGGTGGGCCAGGAAATAGCCCAGCACGGTGGCGACGATGATGACCACGCCGCCCATCGTCGGGGTACCGCGTTTGGTGTGGTGGGACGTCGGGCCGTCGTCGCGGATGAACTGCCCGTAGCCACGCTTGACCAAGAAAGAGATGGCAAAACGCGTGCCGAGCAGCGTCCCCAACAGGGCGATGCCACCGGCAATCAGTATGTTGACCATGAAGCTCAGCCCTTCGGCGCCACCAGGAGTTCTGCCACCTGGTCCAACGCTAGCCCGCGGGAGGCCTTCACCAGCACCACATCGCCCGGTGTGGCGGAAGATAGCGCGATTTGGGCCGCCTCGGACTTGTCCGCGCACACGGACTTTGGCTGCGCTCCGATAGCCAAGAACTTCGCTTCCGGGCCGACTGCGATCACCAAGTCCACCCCGGCGCCGGCGGCGTATTCGCCCACCTTGCGATGCGCCTGCTCCGATCCGGGCCCGAGTTCCAGCATGTCGCCCAGGACGGCGATCGCGCGTTTGCCCGGGCGGCGCAACGCCACCAGCGTGTCGATGGCGGCGCGCATCGAGTCGGGGTTGGCGTTGTAGGAGTCGTTCAGGATGGTGATGCCGTTGGCTTCGGCGACCTCCATGCGCCACTTGGACCGCTGCCCGGCGTGATTCAACCCCGCCACCACGTGGGTGAACCCGACCCCGAGCGTCATCGCAGCAGCCGCGGCGGCGCAGGCGTTCGACACCTGGTGGGCGCCCACGACGCCCAACTGGACCCGCTCGGCCCCCTGGTCGCAACACAGCGTGAACCCGAAGCGCTGGGCCGCGTCCGGGGATATGTCGCGCGCCCACACTTCCAAATCTCCTTTGCCCGGCGGGCCGGCCGTGGAGAACATCGCCACCTGGGCATCGGTGCGTGACGCCATGTGGCGCACCCGCGCGTCATCCGCGTTCAGCACGGCCCAAGCCCGGGCCGCCTCCACCAACTCGCCTTTGGCTTGGGCGACGCCGTCAATGGAACCGAACTCGCCCAGATGGGCCTGTCCCACGTTCACGACCACGGCGGTGTCCACCGGCACCACCTCGGCGAGTTGGCGGATATGCCCGACCCCCCGCGACCCGAACTCGCTGACCAGGTATTTCGTCTGCGCGTCTACCCGGGTCGCGGTCAGCGGCACCCCGATTTCGTTGTTGAACGAGCCCACCGGCGAGACAGTCGCCGCGACAGGCTCCAGTACTTGCGCCAGCAGGTCCTTGGTGGACGTCTTGCCCGACGATCCGGTGATTCCAGCCACCAACAGCCCGCCGGCGCGGGCCCGCGCGACGATCTGGGCGGCCAGGGCGGAAAGCCCCTCCAGTGCGTCTGCCGCGACCAGGTAGGGCATGTCCGCGTCGACCGGACGGGAGACCAACGCGGCCGCCGCCCCGGCGTTGGCGGCCTGGGTGACGAAGAGGTGCCCGTCGGTGTGCTCACCCGGCAAAGCCACGAACAGGGCGCCGGGCGTGACCTGCCGCGAGTCGATCACCACATCCGGGCCCACCAGCGCCGCCGCGTCGCCGACCAGCTGCGCGCCCGCCAAGCGCGCGGCTTCATGCGCCGTGATCCTATCCACGCGCCCTCCAGACTTCCCGCACCACTGCCACGTCAGAGAATGGTATCCGCCCGGTGGACAACTCTTGCTCGCGTTCATGGCCGCGCCCCAAAATCGCCACCCAGTCGCCCGGCCCGGCCAGCCGCAACGCCGTCGCAATCGCCGCTCGCCGGTCTCCGCCGTCGATGACCTGCGCCCCCAGACCCCGCGCGCCCGCCAGCACTTCCGCCCTGATATCCGCCGGCGTTTCCGAACGCGGATTGTCGTCGGTGACCACCACCACATCGGCGTTGCGGGCGGCATACTCCCCCATCGGGCGCCGTTTGGCCTTGTCACGCTCGCCCCCGGCCCCCAGCACAGCGATGCGGCGGCCAGCGGGCAAGGCGCTCAGCGCCGCGCCGACGGTCTCCGGAGTGTGAGCGAAGTCGACGACGACGAAAGGCGCGCCCGGGCCCAGTTCGACGCGCTGCATCCGGCCGGGAATGTACGCGGTGGCAAACCCCGGCCCGGCCACCGACAGGTCCACGCCGTCGGATTCCAGAATCGCCGCCGCCACCATCGCGTTGCGCACCCCGAAGGCCCCAATCAGGCCGCACTCCAGCGCGTGCTCGCCGGTCGGGGTCCGCAGCCGGAAGTGGTGCCGCCCGGCGGCGTCCACCTCGTCTGCCGTGACAACGTAGTCGGCATCCCCACCCACGGACGTCGTGGCGAGCGGCATCTTTCCAGCCACCTGCGCGGCGATACGGCGTCCATAGGGGTCGTCGATGTTCACGACGGCCTGCCGGCAGCGTTCCGGGGTGAAGAGTGTCGCCTTGGCTTGGAAATATGATTCTTGGTCGCCGTGGTAGTCGAGGTGGTCGTGCCCCAGATTCGTGAACGCCGCGACGTCGTAAACGATGCCATCCACGCGATGCAGCGCCAGCGCGTGCGAGGTGACCTCCATGGCTACCGTGGCCGCTCCCGCGTCGCGCATCTGGGCGAGCAGCGCCTGCACATCGGGCGATTCCGGCGTCGTCACCGTGGTCCGGGAAGTCTCGACTTCCCGCCCGCCGACGAAAAAGCCCAACGTGCCGATGGTTCCGACCGTCACCTGGGCCGCCTCCAACGCGGCCGCCAGCAGCATCACGGTGGTCGTCTTGCCGGCCGTGCCCGTGACACCGTACATGCGCATCTGCCGCGCCGGGTAGCCGTAGATCTCAGCGGCGACCTGGGCCATCTCGCTGCGCGGATCGGGGCTCAACAGCACGGGCACGCCGCAATCGCCGATAATCTCGCTGCCCGCGGCGTCGGTCAGTATCCCGGCGGCTCCGCCCGCGACCGCTTCCGCCGCAAAGCGCGCGCCGTGGGTCTTGTTGCCGGGCAGGGCCACATAGAGCCAGCCTGGCCGCATGCGCCGCGAATCTAGGCTCACGCCCGTGAACTGCATGAGCCTATTTTGACGGGTAGATCGGCAACTTGGGCGATTTTGTCGTCGAAGGCGGCACCGAATAGCGCGCCAGCGCGATCGACATGATGTCTTGGTAGGCCGGCCCGGCGACACCTTGGCCGGACGTGCCCTGCTGCGGCTCGTCGATGACGACGTAAGCGAGCAGTTGCGGGTTTTCGGCCGGGGCGATGCCGACCGTGGACACGACCAGGCCCTTGAAGCAGTTGCACTTGCTGTTGAACTTGCGCGCGGTGCCGGTCTTGGTCCCGCTGCGATACCCGTCGATGTCGAAGACGGAGGAAGACGTATTCACTTCCATGGCCTCCATCATCGACACCACCTCGGCGGCGGCATCCTCCGAGACGACGCGGTGCGGGGCGTCCCGCGGAATCTCCGCCATGGCGCCGTCGACGGTAGTGGACGCGATCAGATACGGCGGGTTGTAGACGCCGCCGTTGGCGATGGCTGCCACGGCCGCGGCTTCCTGGATCAACGTGACGGAAAGCCCGCTGCCACCGAAGGCTATGCCGTCGCGGGTGTAGTCCTCGATGTTCCCCGTGGGCAGCACTCCGGAGGACTCGCCGGGCAGGCCGATGTTGGTCTTCTGGCCCAGCCCGAACGACACGTAGTAGCCCAACAAGGTTTGCTTGTCCATTTTGCGGGCCAGCTTGATCGTGCCGATATTGGAGGACTTCGCCAGGATGCCGCGGGCGTAGAACTGCACGGTTCCGTGCGACCAGGCGTCGTGGATGTACGAGTTTCCGGACTTGATCTGCCCCGGCACTTCGACCACGTCGTCGGCCCGCACCAGGCCGGCGTCGAGCAGCGCCGCGAAGGTGAGCGTCTTCTGCACTGATCCAGGGGTGTAGGGGTCGGTGATGGCCCGGTTGGAAAGCTCGCTGGCCTCGGCCTCGCCGGCCTTGTTCGAATCGAAGGTCGGGTAGTTGGCCAAAGCCAGGATCTCGCCGGTCTTCACGTTCATGACGACGGCCATGCCGTAGTTCGCCCGGGTCTTGTTCACCCGGTTGGCGAGCACCTGTTCGACCTGCAACTGCAGCCCTGCGTCCAGGGTGAGCTGGTAGTCCTGCCCGTTCTGCGCCGGCACCAGCACCGATGTCCCGGTCGGGATGCGCCCGTTGGGCGAGACCTCGTACATTTCGGAGCCGTCGACGCCGGTGAGCGTTTCGTTCAGCGAATACTCCAGGCCGCCCGCGCCCACGCCTTCGGAGTTGGTAAAGCCGATCACGTTGGACGCGACGGTTCCGCCGGGATAGCGCCGCGACGGTGTGTTCTCCTTGGACAATCCGATCAGGCCCGACTCCGACATCGCCGCACGCAGCATCGTGTAGTTCTCCTGCGAGACGTGCTTGACGACGATCGAATAGCGGGTGTTCTCTTTCGTCAGCGCGGGCAGGTAGTCGGCGGCGTCACCCCCGGCGTACGTGGCGATCAGTTCCGCCAACCGCCCGGGCGCCGTGGCCGCGACCTCTCGGTCAGCGTCGGTCATCGCCTCGTCGAACTTGCCGTTGGTGCGGATCATCTCGGGATCGGCGATGACCGTCACGGTCGACTCGCTGAAAGCCAGCACTTCGCCGTTGCGGTCGGTGATGGTGCCGCGCAGCGCCGGAATCTTCACCGTCGTGGTGATCTGCTTCGCGGCTTCGGCGGCGATGGCGTCGGCGTCGATAGCTTGGACTTGCACGGCTTTCCCCGCGGCCAGGGAGAACATCACCGCGATGATGATCAGCATCACCCGCAGCCGCGGAATCGGGCGGGCCAACGTGGGCGTGGCGGGACTCAACTCACTGGCCTCCCTGCTCGGCGGCCGCAGCCGCGGCGGCGGCCTTGCGCGCCTCTTCTTCGGCCAGCCGTTTGGCCTTCTCAGCCTCCTTCTTGGCCTGCGCCTCCGCCTCCAGCCGCTCGCGCTCGGCCTTCTGCTCGTCGAGGGTTTGGTATTTGGCGGCGGGCACCTCGCCACCAAGTACTGGCTTGGGATCGCCGACGACCTCGCCGCTGGGCAGCAGCAGCTGCGCCGCGTACGGGTTGGGCTTCATGCCGATCGCCTGCGCCTTCGATGCCAGCGAAGTCATCGAGTTGGCCGAGGCCACCTCGGCTTCCAGCCCGGAGATGCGGTTGGCCAGCGCCGTCGCCTCGGCGCGTTTGGCGTTGACGGTGAACGCTTGGTCTTGCAGCGCTGTCGACAGCACCAACAGGCCGATCATCCCCCCGCCGAGCAAGGCCGCCACCAACATCACAAAGGACGCGAACGAAGCCCGGCTGGGCTTGCGCGCCACCCGGATCGCAACTGAAGCTGTCGTCATCAGGCCACCTTCCCTACCGCACGACGCTGAATTGCCCGCAGCCGCACCGATGCGGCGCGCGGGTTGGCTTTGATTTCCTTGGCGCCGGCCTTCTCGGCGCCGCGGGTGAGCAACTCGTGGGTGGCTTCCAGTTCTGGCGGCACTTGCGGCAGGCCGGCCGGGGCCCGGTCGGATGCGGCCTTTGCGAAGGCGGCCTTGACCAGGCGGTCTTCCCCGGAGTGGAAAGCCAAGACCACCAGCCGGCCGCCCGGAACCAAGGCGCTGAGAGCCTTGGGGAGGGCCTGCTCCAACAAGAGCAATTCGCGGTTCAGCTGGATGCGCAACGCCTGGAAGGTGCGCTTGGCGCCATGGCCGTTGCCGCGCAGGTGCGGCGGGACGGCGCCGTCGATCACCGACACCAACTCGCCGGTGGTCGCGACTGGGCCGGCGGCCTTGATCGCCTGGGCGATGCGCGCCGCGTTCACTTCGCCGCCCAGCGAGCGCAACATCTTGGCCAAGGTGGGCGCGCTGACCTCGCCCAGCAGGTCGGCGGCGGTCAACGGCTCGTCGCGGCTCATCCGCATGTCGAGCGGCCCGTCGGCCAGGTACGAAAAGCCACGCCCGGGATCGTCGATCTGCAACGAAGACAACCCCAAGTCCATCAGGATGCCGTCGACATGGGTGATCCCGGCGGATTCAAGCACTTCGTCGAGGTGGTCATAGGTGGTGTTGCGGAACTCCCCCGTGCCCAGCCGGGCGGCGGCCAGTTCGAGCGCCGCGCGATCCCTGTCGATCCCGATCACGCGTAGGCCTGGGTGGTCTTCCAGCAGGGCGGCGGCGTGGCCGCCGAGCCCGAGGGTGCAGTCGAGGTAGGTCGCCTGGGGACGCGAAAGCGCTGGACCGAGCAACTCCCGTACCCGTTCCAGCATCACGGGCTGGTGGATCAATTCCACCGGCTTGTCATTCATCTGCTTTCCCATTGCTGTGCGGCCTGGTTCCGCTCTGGACCTGCCACCTGCCACCGGGGAAGAGGCGTCAGGGTGCCTGCCCAGAACGGAGCCGCGCCGCACATCAATCGATGTCCCAACCTGCTTCGTCCAGGTCTGCGAACACTTCTTCCTGTGCGGCCGAGTAGGCCTCCCAGGTCTTCGCGTCCCAGACCTCCAAGCGGTTGAAAGCCCCGATGACGACGATGTCTTTGCTCAACCCGGCGTAGTCCCGCAGCGGGGCCGGGATCACAACCCGGCCTTGGCTGTCCGCCAACTCGTCGGACGCGCCGCTCGCCACCATGCGCTGGTAGAAGCGCGTCCGCTGCCGAGTCGACGGGCCGGTGGCGGCCTTGGCCACCTCCGCCTGGAAGACCTCCGTGGGCCAAATCGCCAGACAGCGATCCGGCTCGCGGGTGATCACCAGCCCAGAAGCCAACTCCTCGCGGAATTTCGCCGGAAGAAAGAACCGCCCTTTGTCGTCGAGCTTCGGGGTGAAGGTGCCTAGAAACATCGGCGTCTTCCCCCTTCTTTCATCCACTTGGCTCCACCATACTCCATTTTCCCCCACTTTGCTGCAAGTCCGCCCCACTTTCCGCCGCAAACTCTCCACCGCTCATGGAGGGAAGAACCCGTGCAAGCAGCGATCTTGGGCTTTGGCGTAGAGTTGGGGGCAACTTCCTGGAGTCCCCGAACGAAGGCAGACATGGACCGACGAGCGATGGCCCCTGTGCACCGCATGGTGGCCGACATCCGAACTGGGATCGCCAACGCGATTTCCGGCAAGCCCGAGGCGATCAACCTGGCGATAGCGGCGCTGCTGGCCGAAAGCCACCTGCTGATCGAAGACGTGCCCGGCGTGGGCAAGACGACGTTGGCCCGGGCGTTGGCCAAATGCATCAACTGCCCGGTGCAGCGCATCCAGTTCACGCCCGACCTGCTGCCCAGCGACATCACCGGGGTCTCGATCTACAACCAGCGCACCACCACGTTCGAGTTCCGCCCCGGCGGCGTCTTCGCGAACATCGTCATCGCGGACGAGATCAACCGGGCCTCGCCCAAGACCCAGTCCGCGCTGCTGGAGGCTATGGCCGAACGCCGGGTCAGCGTCGACGGGAACACTTACGCGCTGCCCCGGCCGTTCCTGGTAGTCGCCACCCAAAACCCGGTGGAGATGGAAGGCACCTATCCCCTGCCGGAGTCGCAGCGCGACCGTTTCGGGCTGTGCATTGAGATGGGTTACCCCCCGCTCGAAGACGAAATCGCCATCCTCGACTCCCACGGCACGTCCGACCCGCTGGACACGTTGGACGCCGTCACCGACGCGGAGTCTGTCGTCCAAGCCATCGAAGCGGTGAACCAAATCTGGATAGACCCACAGCTCAAGCGCTACCTGGTGTCGATCGTCGACGCCACCCGGTCCTCCGCGGATTGCCGGGTGGGCGCATCCCCGCGCGCCAGCCTGCAACTGCTGCGGCTGGCCCGCGCCTACGCGATAGTGCAGGGGCGCGAATACGTCACCCCTGACGACATCCAAGTCCTGGCCTATCCGACGTTGTCGCACCGCATTCTGCTGAGTTCCGAGGCGCAACTCGCCCGCACGACGCTGCGCCAGGTCATCGCCAAAGCAGTAGCCGCCGTGCCGGTGCCCGGGCGCCACTGAGCCATGAACCTCACGCTGCGCGGCTGGCTGTGCCTCATTCTGGGTGTGGGCTGGACCGTGCTCGCCTTGCTCATCGGCGAACATGACCTGGTCTGGCCCGGGCTGTTCCTGGCCCTGTTGCCCGTGCTGAGCCTGCTGTGGCTGCTGCCGGGCTTGAACGCGCGCGTACAGCGGACCATCACCGACCAGCTCGTCCCCGCCGGCGTGCCCACCAGTTGGACGGTGGACCTGGCCGTGTCGGGCTTCAACCCGGGCGCCGTCGGCGAACTCACCGAACAGCTGCCGCCCGCGTTCGGCGGGAACTGGTATTTCTCCTACGTCCTCGGGCCCAACTCGCAGCGTTTCACCGTTTCCGCGACCCCGCGCTGGCGCGGGCGGCACCTGATCGGCCCGGCCACCTGGCGGCTCACCCAAGCCTTGGGCCTGGCCCGCGTCACCCGGGAAGTGCGCTCGGCGGCAACCCTGGTGGTGACGCCGCGCGTGCACCTGCTGGAACCCGTCCGGGGCGTCTCCGCGGGGCGTTCCGGGATCCAGACCCCCACCCCGCGCTCCGGCTCGCAGGGTAGCGACGACGCGTTGGTGCGGGAATACCGTTCCGGGGACGATTTCCGGCGCATCCACTGGCCGTCGTCGGCCCGCACCGGAGAGTTGATGGTGCGCCGCGAAGAACACGCCTGGGATCCCGACGCGGTGCTCTTGTTGGACGCCCGCACAGCTTCATACACGTCCCCGGTCAATGACCAGCGTCTGGAAGCCGTCATCTCGCTGGCCGCGTCCATCGGCTGCCACCTGCTACAGGAAAACTGGTCGCTGACGTTGGTCGAGCCCGGCAACGAACTGCATTCGTGGCCGGGCAGCGGTTCCGACCGCTCGCGGGCGCTCCTGCTGCACTTGACCGACGTCACCTTGAACCCGGCCACAGACCTGCCGCGGCTGGGCACATCCGGCGAACTGCTCATCGCGCTGCTCGGCCGCCTCACCAAAGCGGACGCCCTGGAGCTGATCGCCGCCCGCCGCGACCAGCGGCACTGCTGGGCGCTGGTGATGGAGGGGCATCCGGACACCGATCCTCAGGCCGTGGCCACGCTGCGCGAATCCGGCTGGTCGGCGCATCTGGTCAGCCCCCGCACGCCGCCGGCGAGCGCCTGGCAACTCTTCGCGGAGGTGGGCCGGTGACGCGCGCAGAACGGATGACCCTGGCATCAGTCGTTGCTTGGGGGTTGTCGCTGATCGGCTTCTTCCCAGCCACCAAAGATCGCCAGTGGATTATCATCGCCGCCGCTTTGGTGCTTGTCAGCGCCGTGATCGGCACGGTTGTGCGCAGGCTGGGCGGCGGCGAGGCCATCGCCAAGCCGCTGCAATTGCTGCCGGGCGTCGCGTTTTGGTTCTTTGTGGTCGGGACGAACGCCGAGGCGATCTTCGCCAAGACTGCCGCCGCCGTCGTCGAGTCGGTGGCGCCCATGGATCCCGAGCCGGGGTTCCGCATCTTCGCGGCCATCGGCATGTGGCTGGTGTATTGGATCGTCGAATTGCTCGCGGTCGGCATCGACGACGCCGTGTGGGCGTTCCCCTTGCTGTTCACGCCATACCTCATCCCGGCGCTGGCCACCGCCGACGACATCAGCGGCTTCTACTACCTCTTTCCCGCCGCCGGATTCCTGATCCTGCTCACCGTCTCCCAATACCGCCGCGCCCTGGGCCTGGGTTCCTTTGTCGCGGCCGCGTTCTCCGCCGCCCTGGTCGGCGCTCTGGCGGTGGCCGGAAGCGTCGGCATCGGGGTGCGGCTGCCGACGCTGGCCATGCTCGAGACGGTGGGCACGTCGAGCAACATCCGCATGCGAGACCCGTCGGCGGACATATCCCGGAATCTGCGGGCCGCCCGCGCCGTGCCGGTGCTGACTTACAGCTTCGACCAACCGCGCGCAGCCGGCACGTACCTGCGCCTGGTGGCCCTGCCCGAGCTAACGGAGCAGGGCTACGGCCTCGTGCAGGCTCCGCTCACCGAAAGCAGCGGCACCCTGACTCCAGAGGCCACACCGGGCGGCGATGAATTCAAAGTGACAGTCAAAATGGCCGATTTCGCGTCCCAGTACCTGCCGCTGCCGTGGGGCACGTCGAGCTTTTCCGCCGCAGGCAGTTGGACCTGGGGCCCCGCCATTTCCGCGCTGCTCTCCCGCGATGGCGGCGACACCGCCACCGTGCAGTTGGAATACACCGCCACGGCCACGGTATTCGACTTGTCCGACGACCAATTGCGAACCATGTCCGCCGGGCAGCCGGACGACAAAGCAGTGACTCTGGGGATCCCCACCGCGGTTCCAGACAGCATCCACCTTCTGGCGGCCGATTTCCGGGCGGCGCGGCCAGACGCCGCGGCGGGCGAACTCGCCGTCGACTTGCGCGATTGGCTGAGCTCCGACGATTTCACCTACGACACCGCCACGCGGTCCGGCGACGCCATGGCCACCCTCGACGACTTCCTGCTGCGATCCCGCAGCGGCTACTGCGAGCAATTCGCCGGCTCGTACGTCCTGCTCGCCCGGATGATGGGCATCCCCGCGCGCATGGTGATCGGCTTCCTGCCCGGCTCGGAAAAGGACGGCACCTGGTCGGTCACCACCCACAACATGCACGCCTGGGCGGAGATCTACCTGGACGGATACGGCTGGGCGCCCATCGACCCGACCCCGGGTAGTTCGGGCACCCGCCCTTCAGTCTCGCCCTCCCCCGCATCCACGCCGAGCGCCTCCGCCGCCCCGACACGCTCGGCGACGCCGTCGGCGTCCGCCACGCCCACCGCACAGCCGGCAAACCCGCTGATCCCATCACAAAGCAACTGGCCCTGGCTGGCCATCGGTGGCGTAGCGGCGCTGGCCACGCTGGCCGCCGCGCCGCGGCTGATCCGCGTGGTCCGGGCCCGGCGCCGACTCGGCCGCACGGGTCCGCTGCCCACGCGGGTCGAGGACGCTTGGGAGGAACTGCGCGACCGGATCCTCGACTCTGGCGGAATATGGCCGGGCGGCACCCCGCGGCAGGTAGCTGCCCGGCTGGCCGACACGTGGGAATCAGAATCGGCTATCGCAGCCATACGCGAACTTGCCCTGCGCGTCGAGGAAGCCCGCTTCGCCCAGGGCGTCTCGGAATGCGACCCGGCGACGCTGCTCGCCGCGATACCGCTCAAGGCAAGAGCATCGCTGGTGCCGCGTTCGCTGCTGTGGAATCCAACCCGCAAGGGCCGCCACCGTTAGGTGGTTTCCGGGTGAATCGGGGTGTTCGCAAAGCGCCGGGCTGGCCAGCGGCAGACGTGGGACGCCGCGCGGGGCGGGTCAGCGCCCTTCCTCTTGGCGTTTGCGCCAGCGGTCTTCCATCTTCTCCATGAAGGCCGAACCGGACTTGGGCGACTTGGGCGCGGCCGCGTCGACGGGCCCAGATTCGACGTGCTGCCAACTCGACAGGGCGACGATCGTGGACACGAGCATGATGACGAATCCGGCGATGCTGAGCGCGAAGTGCGACATCATGCCGCCGATGAGGCAGCCGACGCCGATCAGGAATCCCAGCCCGGCCAGAGCGGCCCGGCGGCGGTGCAATTTGCGCGTCGTGGTGCCGCGCAGCGTCGAAGCCAGCTTGGGATCTTCGGCCGCCAACGCGGCCTCCATCTCCTCAAGCAGCCGCTGCTCGTCTTTCGAGAGCGCCATGTCACCTCCCTAGCGTGGAAACGCCAAGGCCAAGTCTAGCTGGGATTTTCACATTTGGAACAAGGTTGCATGCCACCCGGCGGAAGTTCAGCCGGTGGCGTTGTTGGGGTGGATCAAATCCCGACGTCCTCCAACATTGCCGTCACCAGGGCCGCGATCGGCGAGCGTTCCGGCCTGGTCAGCGTGACGTGGGCGAAGAGTGGATGGCCCTTCAGCTTCTCGACGACGGCCACCACGCCGTCGTGCCGCCCGACCCGCAGGTTGTCTCGCTGGGCGACGTCGTGAGTGAGCACCACGCGGGATTGCTGTCCGATGCGGGACAGCACCGTGAGCAGCACGTTGCGTTCCAGGGATTGGGCTTCGTCGACGATCACGAACGCGTCATGCAGGGAGCGGCCCCGGATGTGCGTCAGTGGCAGCACTTCCAGCAACTCGCGGGACATGACCTCGTCGATGACGTTCTTGGAAGCCACCGACGAGAGCGTGTCGAAAACAGCCTGGCCCCAAGGGTTCATCTTCTCGAATTCGGTGCCCGGCAGGTAGCCCAGCTCCTGCCCGCCGACGGCGAACAGCGGCCGGAAGACGATCACTTTGGAATGCTGCTGGCGTTCCAACACGGCCTCCAAGCCCGCGCACAACGCCAACGCCGACTTGCCGGTCCCAGCGCGGCCGCCCAGGGAGATGATGCCCACGTCCGGGTCCATGAGGAGTTCCAGGCCCACCCGCTGCTCCGCGGAGCGGCCGCGGATGCCGAACACCTCGCGCTCCCGGATCAAGTGCACCAAACCGTCGGGGCAGGCCCTCCCCAGCGCCGAAGAGCCACTGCCGTGCATCACGATCCCGGTGTGGCAGGGCAAGTCCACCGCCTCGGGCACCAACGCGGAACCGTTCGAATACAGCTCGTCGATGGACCCGTCGGCCACGTCGATCTCGGCCATTCCCGTCCATCCGGAATCGGCGGCCAACTCGTGTTTGTATTCTTCGGCGTCCAAGCCCACCGCCGACGCCTTCACGCGCAGCGGCACGTCTTTGCTGACCAGCACCACGTCGCCGCGTTCCCGGTAGGCCAGCGCGACGGCGAGGATGCGCGAGTCGTTGTCGCCCAGCCGGAAGCCGGGCGGAAGCAGGGATTCGTCCGCCGACAGCTCCACGCGCAGTATTCCCTCGGCCTCGTTGACGGGCAGCGGCGCGTTCAGCGTGCCGAACTTGATCCGCAGGTCGTCGAGGAAACGCAGCGCGGTGCGGGCGAAATAGCCCAATTCCGGGTGGTGCCGCTTGGCCTCCAATTCGGCTATCACGACGATCGGAACGACAACGGTGTGCTCGTCGAAGTTGCGCAAGGCGTACGGGTCGCTGAGCAACACGGAGGTGTCGATGACATACGTCTTGAGCGCGGTCGAGGTCGCAGTGCGAGATTTCGCAGCGGTGGCGGTGCTAGGCACATCACTCCTTCGCAGGCTTCGTGAAATCACAGTAAGCCGAACAGCGCCGCTTTTTGGGCAAGACACGCGCGTGCAACCAGGGCTTTACCTACCGCCCGAAACGCCGCTCGCGCTGGGTGTACGAGCGCAGGGCCCGGATGAAATCCACTTTGCGGAAGTCCGGCCACAGGGCCTCGCAAAAGTAGAACTCGCTGTGGGCGGATTGCCACATGAGAAAACCCGACAGGCGTTGCTCGCCGGAAGTCCGGATGATCAGGTCCGGATCAGGCTGGCCGGCGGTGTAAAGGTGTTCGGCGATGTGGTCGATTTCGAGCGTTTCGGCCAGCGATTTCAAATCGGTGCCCCGCTCGGCCTCGTCGGCGAGCAGGGAGCGTACGGCGTCGCGCAGCTCGCGCCGCCCGCCATAGGCGACGGCCACATTGACGTGGATCCCGGTGTGCGCCCGCGTCGCCCGCTCGGCCCCGCCCAGCGTGGCGGCGATTTCGGCCGGCAGCAAAGTGAGGTCCCCGACCACTTTGACTTGATACGCCGAGCCGGCGGACAAGTCCACCACCAAGCCTTCGATCACTTTCAGCAGCGGTTCCAACTCGTCGGACTCCGAACGCCGCAGGTTGTCGGTGCTCAGCACCCACAAGGTGACTATCGGAATGCCGATCTCATCGCACCAGCCCACGAATTCCTTCAGCTTGTCGGCACCCGCGCGATAGCCGACCACCAAGGGCTGGCCGGGGGCGTTGGTCCGCGCCCAGCGGCGGTTGCCGTCAGCGAGAACGGCCACGTGCCGGGGCAGCGCGGCCTTGTCGAGCTGCGAGAGCAACTGCCGCTCATAAGTCGCGTACAGCAGCCCGAGGGGACTGAAACCGGCCATGCCGCCACCCTAACGCGAATAGCTGTGCAAACCAGCCGATAGCCGCCAACTCGGCCGCGCGTGTTACGGTTGCCGCGGAAGGGAACGCCATGGCCGAGGCCAAACCCAAACTTCGCGGTCTGCTGCACCTGGGCATGGCCCCAGCGGTGCTCGCCGTCGGGATCGTCTTCATCTGCCTGGCCTATTCGGTCTACGGCAAGGTGGGCGCGGCCATCTACATGGCCGGCGCCGTGCTGCTGTTCGGAGTCTCGGCGCTCTACCACCGCGGCCGTTGGAGCACGCGCGCCGCTTTGGTGTTGCGCCGCTGCGACCATGCCAACATCTTCATCTTCATCGCGGCCACCTACACCCCTATGGCCCTGGTCCTGCTCGACGACCCGGACCGGCTGGCCCTGCTCGTCCTGATTTGGGCGGTCGCGGCTGCCGGAGTGGCGACCGCGTTGGCCTGGCCGGGCGCGCCGCGCTGGATCAACGTCATCGAGTACCTGGGCATGGGCTGGGCCGGCGTCGGCTGGCTCGGTTCATTCTGGCTGGCCGGCGGGCCGGCGGTCGTCGTCCTGATCCTCGCCGGCGGGGCCTGCTACACGGCCGGAGCGGTGGTCTACGCCCGCAAACGGCCAGACCCGTCCCCCGCCTGGTTCGGGTTCCACGAGATCTTCCACGCCTGCACCATCGCCGCCGCGGTATGCCACATCGTCGCGATAGGCCTGGTCATCATCCCAGCGCGCTGAAGCCGCCCGCTGCGTCAGGTTCACGTTCGCCGGGCAAAGCCCAATTGGGCGTTATTTCCGCGGCAAGCGCGTGGAGCGCGGCCTGCTCACCATCTCGCGCAACGCGGCGAGTTCGGCTTCGATGCGGGCGGCGGCGTCGTCCATCTCGGGGGCCGCGGCGGGCTTCCCATCTGGCTTGTCCGCCACCGCGGGCTGGGCGGCAGGTTCCGCTGCTGCCGGGACATCCGCGGCTGCCGGGACATCTGCGGCGGGCTTGCGCACCGGACGTGGGCGTGCGGCGGGTTCCGCCGACGCCAGCGTCTTCTCGATCTCTTCCAGCTTCTGGCTGCGGGCAGACGATCGCTTTGACTCGGAGACCTGCGGGATGAGGGCGCGGATCCGCTCCAGTTCCGCCTCGAAAGCGGCATCCGCGTCGTCCTTGGGCGCGGGCTTGCGCCCAGCTGGCTTGGCGGCAGGAGCTGGTTCCGAACGCGGTGCGGCCGGAGCGGCCTCCGAACGCGGGGCGGCCACGGCGCCATGCTTGCGGTCCCACTGGGCCACCCAGTCGGCCCCCGACATCGTCGACGGCATGTCGTCGGGGAAGATCGGCTCCGGTTTGGGAGCGGGCTGCTTGGCCGCCGGCTTGCGTGCGACAGCGGGTTCCGGCGCAGGGATGTCCACCTGGGCCACCTCGGGCACGTCGATGAACTCCGGCTCAGCCGCCGGGGCGGCGATGGGCGCGACATCGGCCGGCGAGACAGCCGGGGCTTTGGTCTTGCGCACGCGCGGCGCCCTGGGCGCGTCCAGCACCAAAGCGTCACCAAGCGGGGCGATGTCGGACGCCGCGACAGAGGCGACTTGGGCGGCCTCGCGGGCGGATTGGGCAGCGGCTTCTGCGGCGGCGGCCTGGCGGGCGGCTTCCTCAGCAGCAGCCTGGCGGGCAGCTTCCTCAGCAGCGGCCTGCCGAGCGGCTTCCTCAGCAGCAGCCGCGGCGGCCTTGGCCTCGGCCAGCCGTGCGGCTTCGGCCCTGGCGGCCTCCGCTTCAGCGGCCTTGGCGGCCTTCGCGTCGGCGGCAGCCTGGGCTTTGGCGGCTTTCGCGGCCTTGGCGGCCTCGGCCTTGGCGGCTTTGGCGGCCTTCGCGTCTGCCGCGGCCTGCGCGGCTTCAGCGGCCTTGGCAGCCTTGGCATCAGCCTCGGCGCGCTCCTTCACGCCGTCTTGCAGTTTGCGGCGCAGCCAGCCGCGCGGCGCGCCGCTGGCGGCCGCCACCGCTTCCGCCTCCACCATGGCAGCGGGCGCCGCTTCCCCGGCGGGAGCCAAGTACAAGGTGTTCGACTCCTCGGCCACGGTAGTTTCCAGCAAGGGCCATTCCTCGCCCCATGCCGCGTCCGCAGCCGCTTCGGTGACGGGTTCGACCTCCTCATAGACGCTTTCTTCAGCGCGCACCACGACATCGACGTCGGGAGCCTCGCTGGCCTGCCGCCCCGCCCGTTTCGCGACGATCCAAAACAGGAAGAACCCCAGCGCGATGAGCAAGACGGCGATCGCCACAAACGACCATGGGGCCCCGACGTTCACACATTGCCCGCCGCCATAGCAGACCCAGCCATTGCCGTTGCGCGTGTTCCACGCCGTCCACAGCGGGAAGGCGGCCAGGCCACAGACCGCCCCCAGGACGGAATAATTCTGCGACGCCGGCCAGACAGACAGCACCAGCACGACGGCCAGCGGGATGAGGATCACCCACCAACTCAGGGAGGGAACCAGGACGGCGCCGATGCCGGTCAACGCGCCCGCGACGGCCCAGGCCAGGAAACTCCATATCGTCACGCGATTTCCATCCACCTGCCGATCCTCTCTCTAGACACCGGACAACAGCGTATACGCCCTGGGGCTTTGTTTGACCCAACCGGGGCCCGGCAATTCCGGGATGGTGCAACATTCGGGGGCGAAACCTTCATGCCAGGACGGTCATCTCCACTTCCACGAACATCTCCGATTCGCCCTGGCCCGTATAGATGCCCTTCAACGGCGGCACATCGAAATAGGTGCGCCCCACCGCCACTTCCACATGCAGATCGCCCGGCGGCTGCCCGTTGGTGGGGTCGAAGCCGACCCAAGCGCCGTCCCAGAACTGGAGCCAGGCGTGCGACTCCCCCACGTAGGCCCGTCCCGGCTCGGGGCTCTTCGCCGGAATCACATAGCCCGAGACATAGCGGGCAGGAATCCCCATGCACCGCAACGCCCCGACCGCTGTGTGCACGATGTCCTGGCACACTCCGGCGCGGGCTTCCCAAACCGCCTCGGCGCTGGTATGCACCTGCGTTACGCCCGGCCGGTAATCGATACGCTCCCGTATGGCTTTCATCACGGCCACGGCCGCATCGCGGGGAGACTCATGTTTGTCCGCGAATCCGCGCGCGAGCTTGCGCAAGGCCGGAACCGGAGCGACGTGTTCGCAGATTTCGAGCATTTCGCAGCGCTGGTCGCGGAAGTTGGGATCTGACAACTCCGCCCAGCTCACGCCCGGGCCCACCCCCGCACGGTCGCCGACGTCGACGGTCGAGGTGGCCACCACGTCGAGTTCCCGGTGCGGGTGGGAGATCTCGAACGCCGTCACAGTCGTGCCCCAATAGTCGGCGTAGGTGTGCGTCCACGCTGTCGGGGAGATGTCCACCATCGCGGCCAGCACGAACTGTTCGCGGTTGTTGCGCGGCGTCATCCGGGCCTCGTTGTGCGATGCGCTCACCTGCTCGGCGTAGTGGTATCCGGTGCGGTGCACCACTCTGATCTGCCTGCCCATCAGTAACCCCCGTGCCATGTTTGGGCGACGACGCCGGAGAAATAGCGCGCCGTAATCGCCTCGCTCACCTGGACGCAGGTGCGCTGCAGTTCGGCCATGCGGTCGGAAAGGCCGTCAAGGATCTTGTCCGGCAACAGATACTCCAACACGGTCCGCGCCCCGCCGAGCAACCGTTGCGCCTCGTCGTCGAAACCCGCACGCAGGATGTGGTGGTCGAGTTGCGCCAGCGATTCTTCCGCCTCGCGCAACGTGTAGACGACCGAACGCGGGAACAGCCTATCCAGCAGCAGGAACTCGGCCGCGTCGCGGTCGGATGTCGCCCCGCCGTAGGTGCGGATGAAGGCATGGTGCGCGCCGCAGCCTTGCAGGATGTTCTGCCACGCCCCGTGCGTGCCCAGGGAGAGGATCATCCGCGCCGTCATGTCGATGCGCTCAATCGACCGGCCCAGATTCAGGAAATGCCACCCCTCGTCGTGGCTCATGGTTTGGTCGGCTACCCCGGAGATGACCGCGCAGCGTTCCCGGACGTGTTTGAAGGCCACGGACGGGTTCAGATCGTTCAGGCCGTCGTCGCGCACCGAATTCCAGGTGGTGTTGATCGCCTCCCACATTTCGCTGGACACTGTCTCACGGGCCCGCCGGGCCGCTTCGCGCGCCCCGCTGATCGCCGCCACGATCGAACACGCCGACTCCGAGTCATAGCACAGCGCGCGCATAACCTCCGACGTGTCGCTGACTTCGGCCAACGGCGCACCCATGACCTGGAGCAGGCCCGCGCTGGCACCCTCTTCGTCGACGGTCGGGTCGGCGAGCAACATCAGATGGAACACCTCCACGATGCGGGCGGTGTCCTCGGCCCGCTCCAGGTAGCGGCCGATCCAATAGAGCGATTCGGCGATGCGGCTAAGCATGGACGCCCCCCTGCTGTTGCTGGGAATGCTGCACCTGCAAGTGCTCCTCGCCCAGGTCCGCGAGCGGCACGGACATCGGCAGGCCGCTCACCCGGCGGCGCCGTTTGGGACGGCGCAGGCCCTCTTTGGCCAACACCCAGGTGTCTTTCGACCCGCCGCCCTGGGAAGAATTGACGATCAACTCGCCTTCGGGCAGGGCGACCCGAGTCAAGCCGCCCGGCAGCACGTAGACGCTGGAACCGGAGTTGACGGCGAAGGGCCGCAAGTCGACGTGGCGGGGCACCATCTGGCCGTTGATCATCGTGGGGACTGTCGAAAGCTGGATGACCGGCTGGGCGATCCAGCCGCGCGGATCCGCCAGCACCTTCGCCCGCAACTTGTCGAGTTCGCGCTGCGAGGCCGCCGGCCCGATCACGATGCCCTTGCCGCCTGAGCCGTCCACCGGTTTGACCACCAACTCGTGGAGCCGGTCCATCACCTCTTCGCGGTGCGACGGATCCTCCAAGCGCCACGAATCGACCGTCGGCAGGATCGGCTCTTCGCCCAGGTAGTAACGGATTATGTCGTTGGAATAGGTGTAAACCAGCTTGTCGTCGGCGACCCCGTTGCCGATCGCGTTGGCGATGGTGACGTTGCCCCGCCGCGCCGCCGTGACCAGCCCAGCGCTGCCCAGCAGCGAGTCGGCGCGGAACTGGGCCGGGTCCAAGAACTCGTCGTCGACGCGCCGGTAGATGACGTGCACCGGGCGCAGGCCCTGGGTGGTCCGGATGGACACGCGCCCGTTGTGGCAGACCAGGTCGCGGCCTTCGACCAGTTCGACGCCCATCATGCGCGCCAACAGCGCGTGTTCGAAATACGCCGAGTTGTAGACGCCCGGGGTGAGCACCACGACGTTCGGCTCGCGCACGCCGCTCGGCGCGGCCGCCCGCAGCGCTTCGAGCAGTTTCAGCGGGTATCCCTCGACGGGATGGATGCGGTGGCGCGAAATCACCTCGGGCAACGCTGAGGCCATGGCCCGGCGGTTTGTGATCACATATGACACGCCCGACGGCACCCGGACGTTGTCCTCCAGCACGCGGAAACGGCCCACCTCGTCGCGGATCAGGTCGATGCCCGCGACGTGGCAGCGCACGCCGTTGGAGGGATTGATGCCGGCCACGACGCGGTGGAAATGTGGCGACGAAACGACGACCCGGCGCGGAATGACCCCGTCGCGGAACAAGCGGCCTTCGGAATACACGTCGGCGAGGAACGCCTCGATGGCCCGCACCCGCTGCGAAACGCCGTCTTCCAGTTCGGCCCACTCCTGGGCTTGCAGCACGCGGGGCATGATGTCGAGCGGGAAGGGCCGCTCTTCCCCGCCGATGTCGAAGGTGACGCCCTGGTCCACATAGGTGGTCTTGAGGAAGTCGGCCCGGCTGCGAACCTCTTCGCGTTCCATCTTCACCAACTGCCGCATCACCGAGGAGTACGCGACGCGTACGCCTTCGGCGCCCACAACCTCGTCGAAGGCCTTGGCCGCGTTCGAATAGTCGCGGAAGGGAGGATTCACAGACCCCAGATTTCCATGGGGGTGTTTCGGGCTTATTTCAGTTGCTTTTCAGTTCCCGTCATCGGCTCACCACGCGCGCCGGGGCGCCGCGGCGGGCGCAACTTCGTCCGGCTCCGCGGCGGCCGGGTCGGCGAGCGCCCGCCCCGCACGCTCGGTGACGCGGGTGCCGGCCAGGATGTCGTAGGCCGTGTTGCCGACGACGGCCTCCACCACATAGCTCACCGGCAGCAACACGGCCACCGCGGCGAGTGTCCAGCCGTCGATCCCGGCCGGCGGGAAGGCGACGAGCCCCTGGTGGGCGAGGAACACCGGCAGAGCGATTTTCGCGGCGTTGCGCACCAGGGCCCGCCCAAAGCCGACACGCTCGCCCGCCCGGCGGCCGTGCACTCGCAGCCCGTAGCGCTGTTTGCCCGGCGTCCCCTGTTTGCGGCCCGACTCCCAGGCGGCAAAGCAGGCCAACGCGGGAATCCCGACGGCCGCGCCCAAGGCGGCTTGCCCGGCAATGGTGTTGAGCGGCGGAAGCCACGCCTGGAGCAGCCAGTAGCCGCCGGTAATGATGGCGGCCCATGCGAGCAGACACCCAATGTCTATCGCCCCAGCCAGCATGCGACGCCTAACCATGGCAGAAGCGTACCGACATGGAGCGTCACACGGGCGCGAACGGCACTCCCCGGGCCCGCAACTCGGCCTCACCGCCATCGGCTGCCGTCAGCACCCACAATCCTTGCTTCGTGATGGCGACGGTGTGCTCCCAATGCGCGGCCAGCGAGTGGTCGCGGGTGACGACCGTCCATTCGTCGTCCAAGGTGACGCCGACGGGAGACCCAGCGGAAATGATCGGCTCGATGGCCAGGCACATCCCGGCCTCGATCCGCGGGCCCTTGCCTGGCCGCCCGAAGTTGGGCACGTCCGGATCCATGTGCATCTGGGAGCCGATGCCGTGGCCGACGAATTGCCGCACGACCGAGAAGTTGCCGCCGCTTTTCTTCAGCGATTCGGAAATCGCATGGCCCACATCGCCGATGCGGCGGCCCACCTTGAGCGTGGCAATACCCGTCCACAGCGCTTCACGGGTGGCTTCGGACAGCGCCCGCGCCCTTTCGGAAACCTGGCCCACCAGCACCGTGCGCGCGGAATCGCCGTGCCAACCGTCCTTTTCCACCCCGAAATCGATGGAGGCGATGTCGCCCGCCGCCAGCGGCACATCGTCGGGGATGCCGTGGACAATGCGGTCGTTGACGGAAATGCAAGTCACGGCCGGAAACGGCGGAACACCGAAATGCTCCCCGTAACCCAAGAAGCTGGACACCGCGCCGGCCGCTGCGATCATCTCCCGCGCCCGTTCGTCCAATTCGCGGGTGGTCACACCCGGGCGGGCGCGGTCGCACAAGTCGTCCAGGATGTTGGACACGATCAGCCCGCTGGCCCGCATAGCCCGTATTTGGGCTTCGGACTTCAACTCGAATCTGGCACGCAAGAGCACTAGGCGAGCCTGGCGTCCAGCGCCGCGGTAATCCGGGCGGCCACTTCCTCGATGCCGCCGATGCCATCCACCTCTACCAACAGGCCGCGCTCGCGATATGTGGCCAGCAGCGGATCCGTCGCCTCGTTGTAGACCTCCATGCGGCGGGCGATCGTCTCCGCGTTGTCGTCGGCCCGGCCTTCAATCTGGGCGCGCTTCAGGAGCCGCTCGATGAGCGGGGCCTGATCGGCGACCAAGGAGATGACGGCGTCGATGGCGGTGCCGGTGCGGGCCAACTCGGCGTCCAGCGAGGCCACCTGGCCCGGAGTGCGCGGATAGCCGTCAAGCAGCCAGCCGCCAGCCGCGTCGGGCGCGGCCAGCCGGTCGTTCACGATCGAATCGGTGATCTCGTCGGGGACGTAGCCGCCCTCTTCCATGATGCGGGCGACTTCGAGGCCGAGCGGCGTCTTGTTCTTGACGTTGGCCCGGAAGATGTCCCCGGTGGAGATGGCGGGGACGCCGTAATGTTCCGCGATGCCTTTGGCTTGTGTGCCCTTCCCGACGCCGGGAGGGCCCATGATGAGCAGTCTCACCTGAGGAATCCTTCGTAGTTGCGCTGTTGCAGCTGGCTTTGAATCTGTTTGACCGTGTCGAGGCCGACGCCCACGATGATCAGGATGGACGTGCCGCCGAAGACGAACTTCGTCTGGGTGCCCAGCGTCATGAAGGCGACAGTCGGGATGAGCGAGATCACCGCCAGGTAGAGCGAGCCGGGGAAAGTGAGCCGGTTGAGCACGTAGCGCAGGTAGCGCGACGTCGGCCCGCCGGCCCTGGTGCCCGGAATGAACCCGCCGTACTTCTTCATATTGTCGGCAACCTCGTCGGCGTTGAAGGTGATGGAGACGTAGAAGTAGGCAAAACCGATGATGAGCGCCGCGAAGATCACGGAATACTGCCACGAGTTCCCATTCGACAAGTTGGCGATGATCCAACTGGCGACCGGGTTGGGATTTTCCGTGGTGCCCGGCTGGAACTGGGCGTACAACATCGGCAAGTAGAGGATTGAAGAGGCGAAGATGACGGGGATGACACCGGCCTGGTTGACCTTCATCGGGATGTAGGTCGTCGTCCCTCCTACCAGGCGCCGCCCGACCATCCGCTTGGCGTACTGCACCGGGATGCGCCGCTGCGCCTGCTCGACGTAGATGACCGCGGCCATGACGGCCAAGCCGATGGCCAAGACAATCGTGAAGACGATCCAGCCAGCGCCCTCGGAGCCCTGTGATTCCTTGACGCTCCACAGCGAAGCCGGGAACTGCGCGGCGATCTGCGTGAAGATCATGACCGACATGCCGTTGCCCACGCCGCGGTCGGTGATGAGCTCGCCCAGCCACATGATCACGCCCGTGCCGGCCGTCATCGTGAGGATCATGACAATGATCGGGAACAGGCTCGCGTCGTAGACCAAGTCCTTGTCGCAGCCGGAGAAGAGTTGCTTGTTGACGGCCAGCGTGACGAACGCCGTCGAGTTGAGGACCGCCAGCACCAATGTGAGATACCGCGTGTATTGGGTGATCTTAGCCGTCCCGGAGGCGCCCTCCTTCTTGAGGGCCTCCAACCGCGGGATCACCACTGTGAGGAGTTGCAGGATGATGGATGCGGTGATGTACGGCATGATGCCGAGGGCGAAGATCGCCAACTGCAACAGTGCACCGCCCGAGAAGAGGTTGATCATCGAGTACAGGCCGGTCGTGTCGTCGGCGGCCGCGTCGATGCGGCACTGGTTCACGTTGACCATGTTCACGTTCGGCGTCGGGATGACCGATCCGATGCGGAAGATGAGCAACACGAACAAGGTGAACAGGATCTTCTTCCGCAGATCCGGTGTCCGGAAAGCGTTCGCGAAAGCAGACAGCATGTAGATACTCTCCTCTAGCTCGCGCACAGTGCGCGCAGCCTGTCAGACTCTACCAACACAAGCCGGATATCACACATTCGACTCTCATCAAGCGACAGAAACCAGCAAACCGGCGAGCGAGCACAGCACGATCAGGCCCGCCAGGATCACCGCGCCGACGTCCAATCCGCTGCGGCGCGGGCTGCCGGAAAGCACCTGTTTGGCGCTGGCCGCGCCCAGGGCGACCGGGATGGCCCAAATCGCCAAGGCCACCACCGACGCGATTTGGAAACCGGAGGCCAGCAGGGACTGGATCTGCGCCGCGAACAAGACGCCGCCCAAGACGATCAGGCCCGCGTCGCAAGGCAAGATGATCGCGTCGAAAAGGGAGATCCGCCCTGTGGAGTTGGACGCCGGGGTACTCGGCTGCGCCCGGCCCAGAGCCTCTTGCGCGTGTCGCGCCGACCATGCCGCCGCCGCGATGCTCGCCAAGGCGAAAGCGCCGGCGAGAACGTTTACCGGCCCGGCATCGGGCGCAAAGGCGTTGGGCAGCGCCCACACGGTGAAATAGACAGCGGTGCCCGCGGCTCCGATGAGGTGGAGCGGCACCCCGGCTGGACGCCCGATCAGAGCCAGCACGCCTCCAGCGGATCCCACGACGGGCAACAGCCAGGCAAAGCTGACTGGTTCGGCGACGCCCAGCAGTACGGCGCCAACAACACATGCCGCACTGGCGGCGGCGAACGCGTTGCGGGACTGCGGCGGCAGCACCAACAACCCTTGCCAACCGGTGTCCGGCAGGCAACACCCGCACACCCACACGGTGGCTGCGAAGCCCGCTGCCAACGCGAATGCTTTGAGAAAGCCCGTGTATCCCACCGGGAACGCGACCGACTGGTATCCGAACGCGTAGCCCAACTCCAGCAGGCCGAGGCCCGCGACGACCGCGGACACCACTGGGGCGGCACGCAGTTTGTCCGCGGCGCTCAGCTTGCCCGCGGCGACAGCGGCGACACCCCCCAGCGTGGCCAGTGTGAGCGCTCCGAGCGGCAACACGGCCGGCAGCGGTACGGCGGGCGCCTGGCCGGCCATCGCCGCCGCGGCGCCGGGAGTCCACATGCTTTGGGCGAAAGCCAACAACACCGCGAATCCAACTCCCTGCACCCATCCCAATATCCGCGCCAGCGAACCGGGTCGCACCACGAGGTGGCAACTCACACCCAGCACCAGCCCCAGCAGCATGAGTTGCGCTACAGCGGCCGCGGCGCCGAAATAGACTCCATCGCTCACCTGGTGGGCCACCAGCGCGGCGGACACTCCGGCCAGGCCCACCAAGCCCAAGCCCAGGGCCCAGCCCACACCGCCAGCCGGAGACCGGGTGAGCAGCGACCGCGAGCCGTGGCGCGGGGCCTCGAAACGCCGCGGGTTCGTGGTCTCGGCGACCTTGGAAAAGCTGGGCGCAGCGACATGTCGGTGCGCCGCGACCGCCCGCCGGGTCAGGGTGTCGCCGTGGCTGTCCAGGTAGTCCAACAGTTGCGGATAGACGTTGGGATGCCCGGCCACCTGCGGCCAAAGCTCGCGGTGTTTTCCGGCGATCATCGCCAGTGTCTTGGCGGGCGTCTTGGGATCTGCCAGGGCAAGTGCGGCGCGGCGCGGATTGGTGCTATCGGGCATGGCAGACTCCCGGCCAGCGCCAGTGCGCCAGATCGCCCATACTCGCTCCTCCGCTCACGCATCATGATAGGAGCGGAGCAAGATTTGCGACATGGGAACCAAGTCCCATGTTAGGCGGTGTCAGGGTTCGACGATTAGCTCTCCGTCTCACGGGCGACTATGCCTTCGGCGTGGTAGCGCTTGCGCAGCTTTGGCTTTTCGATCTTGCCGGTGGCGTTGCGCGGGACGCGGTCGAAGATGACCACGCGCGGGCGCTTGTAGCGCGGCAGGCCTTCCGCGAAGGCGACTATGTCGGCGGTGGTGGCGACCGCGCCCGGCTTCAGCTCGATGATCGCCGCCGCGATCTCGCCCAGGCGGCGGTCGGGGACGCCGATGACGGCCGCATCCTTGACGGCGTCGTGGCCGCGCAAGAAATCCTCCACCTGTACGGGGTAGATGTTCTCGCCGCCGGTGATGATGACGTCCTTCTTGCGGTCGACCAGGTATATGAAGCCGTCGGCGTCTTCCATGGCCATGTCGCCGGTGAACAGCCAGCCGTCGCGCAAGGTGGCGGCCGTCGCCTCAGGATCCTTGAAATACTCCTTCATCAGGCCGGGCCCGAGCACCAACAGCTCCCCCACCTGCCCGCGCGGCACATCCGCGCCGGATTCGTCCACGATGCGGGTGGCCCAGCCGTGGCCGGCCTTCCCGATCGCCCCGACTTTGTGGATGTTGTCCACACCCAAGTGCACTGCGCCTGGTCCCAGCGACTCGGACAGGCCGTAATTGGTGTCGTACTGGTGGTGCGGAAAGTGCTGTTTCCAACGCCGGATCAGGCTGGGCGGCACCGGCTGCGCCCCGATATGCATCAAGCGCCACCTGCTCAGGTCGTAGCTGTCCAGGTCGATGCGTCCCGCGTCAATGGCGTCCAGGATGTCCTGGGCCCAGGGCACCAGCAACCAGACAATCGTCGCCTGCTCATTGGCGGCCGTCTCAATGACCCAGCGCGGGTCGGTGCCTTTCAGAATCACGGCGCGCCCGCCCGTCAGCAGCGACCCGAACCAGTGCATTTTCGCGCCGGTGTGGTAAAGCGGCGGGATCAGGATGAAAACGTCGTCTTTGGTCTGCGAATGATGCGCCTGTTCAGTGACCGCGCCGGAATGCAGGCTGCGGTGGGTGTGCAGGATCGCTTTCGGCATCCCGGTCGTCCCCGACGAGTAATAGACAGCCGCGTTGTCATCCGCTGCGAGCGCGACCTCAGGCTTGGATGCCGGGAACTCTCCGATGAGCCCCTCGAAACTGGCCGCGTACGCCGGCCGGTCCATGCCCACGAAAATGAACTCGCGCACACCGGGCAGTTCGCCGCGCACCTGGCCCAAGCGCTCGGTGAATTCGGGTCCGAAGACCAGCACGGACGCGTCGGCGATATTGACGCAGTGGGAGATCTCGGCGGCCGTGTAGCGGAAGTTCAGCGGGGCGACGACCGCGCCCGCCTTCAGCACGCCGAAGTAGATTGGCAGCCAGTCGATGCAGTTCATGAGCAGGATGGCCACCTTGTCGCCCTTTTGGACGCCCTTTGCCCGCAGCAGGTTCGCGAAGCTGTTGGCCCGCTCGTCGAACTCCCGCCAGGTCAACTCGCGCCGGAAATGCGGATCGTGGCCCGTCTCCACCAGCTCGTACTCCTGCCAGCGCAAGTTCTCCGCGTCGTCTGGAATGGGGTTCAACTCGACGAGCGCCACGTCGTCGGGATACTTGACGGCGTTCTCTTCCAAAAGGTCTATAAGCAGCACAGCATTTCTCCTGCGGACAATATGTAATAGACCGCCGCTACGAAAGATCCTCGGGGACGCTCAGGTCGGAGTGGGCAATCTCCTCGATGGAGACGTCGCGGAACGTGAGCACCTTGGCGCTCTTCACGAAACGCGCCGGGCGGTACATGTCCCACACCCAGGCGTCGCCCATGGACACCTCGTAGTAGACGTCGCCGCCCTCGGTGCGGACCTTGAGATCCACGGCGTTGCACAGGTAGAAGCGCCGCTCCGTCTCCACCGCGTAGGTGAAGATGCCGACCACGTCTTTGTATTCGCGATAGAGCTGCAACTCCAGCTCGGATTCGTACTGTTCCAGATCTTCGGTGCTCATCGTCCATCCACACTACCAGTCATTGCGGCGCGCACATTGTCGAAGGAGAGCCGGTGCGCGCGGCTCGGCCCCAACGCCTCCAGCGCCGCTTGGTGCGCCGCGGTCCCATAGCCCTTGTGGACCTCAAAGCCATAGCCGGGACACTCCTGGGCCAGGCGGTCCATGATGCGGTCCCGGGTCACCTTCGCCACGATCGACGCCGCCGAAACGCACTCCGCCACCTGGTCGCCCTTCCACACTCCCAGCGAGGGAAAAGGCAACCCGTCCAGGCCGAAACCGTCGATGAGCGCGAACTGCGGGGCGGGGTCGAGGCGGAGCAGCGCCCGGCGCAGCGCATCCAGATTCGCCCGCTGGATGCCGATCTCGTCTATCTCGGCCGCTTCGACGACCACTGTGGCGCAACCCAATGCCCGCTCGGTGATCTGACGAAACATCTTCTCCCGGGCGGCCGCGGTGAGCTTCTTCGAGTCGGCGATTCCCGCGATCGGCTCCACGGGGAGGATGACGGCGGCGGCCACCAGCGGGCCGGCGCACGCTCCGCGCCCGGCTTCGTCTGCGCCGGCGACAACGTTGAATCCGTGGGCGGCCAAACCGGCCTCATGCGTGCCGGGCACCGCTCACCTGCTGACGCAGGGTTGCACTTCCATGTGCAGAATCTCGGTGGATGTCTCCGTGGGAGCGGGAATCTCGTCGAATGACGCCGGGTGGGAAATGCCGGTGAACCGCGAGAACGGATACACCAGGGCCACCGCCCGGCCCACCACATCTTCCTGCGGCACGAATCCCACTATTCCCGGGGGCCCAGTTTCAGAGGGGTCGCCCAGGTGGCAGCGCGAGTCGGCCGATGAGTTGCGGTGGTCTCCGAGCACGAAGAGCCGGCCTTCCGGGACGGTCACGTCGAATGCAGAGATGGACGGCTCGACCTGTTCCTGCGTCACCGGGTCCACGTAAAGGTAGGACGTCTCGTCCAGCGCGACGCCGTTGACAGTCACCCGTCCCTCGGCATCGCAGCACTTGACCCGGTCGCCCGGCAAGCCGATCACCCGCTTGATCAGGTAGCCGACGCTCTCGTCCGGCGCGAGGCCGACGAACCACAGCACCTGGTGCACTGGGTCGGCGTCGGGCGCGGGCGCCGCCATCCATTCTTGCGAATCGCTGAACACCACGACGTCGCCGCGCGAATACCCTCCGAGCTTCAGCACTGCCACCCGGTCGTTGTTCTGCAGCAGGTTCTCCATCGATCCGGAGGGAATCTCGAACAACTGGATGACGAACAGCCGCAGCAACGTGGACGCGATCAGGGCTCCTATCACGACGATGGCGATCTCGCGCACCGCGGCGCCGAAAGCACCCAGCGGAGTGCGCTTCTTCTTCGGTTTGGCCTTCTTCATCGGCTCCTCCGCATGGGCGGGAGCCTCCACCAGCACGGTCTCGTCCGGAACTACCGGCTGGGAACCGCTGTCAAAGATGTCGTCGGGGATGTCTGACCTGGGAAGCTCGGGGCTGTACTGCGCGCCGAATGTCTCGTACACGGGAGCCGCAGTTTGGAAATGCGGTTCAGGACTGGTGGTGACCGGTTCGGGTTCCGGCTCCGGGCGGCTGGTGCTCGTTGAGTGGCCGGGCAAATACAGATGCCCGGCACCGTCATGCGCTTCACTCACGCCGGGCTCCCATCTACGACTGGGTCCAGCTTACCGGGCAGTGACCAAAATGGGCCGCAAATCGCCTCGGCGACATGAACCTGGTTCAGCGGTCGCGCTTTTCCTTGATCTTGGCGGCTTTGCCGCGCAGGCCGCGCAGGTAATACAGCTTGGCGCGGCGCACATCGCCGAAACGCTCCACCTCGATCTTCTCGATGATCGGGGAATGCAGCGGGAAGGTGCGCTCCACGCCGGAGCCGAAGGAGACCTTGCGGACAGTGAACGCTTCCGCGATGCCGGAGCCGCTGCGCGCGATGCACACGCCGGCGAACACCTGGATGCGGGAGCGGTTGCCCTCGATGACCCGCACGTGCACACGCAGGGAATCGCCGGGGCGGAAATCGGGAATGTCGTCGCGCTTGGCGCTCGCTGTGATCTGCGCAATCAGATCGCTCATGGTTCGTCCTCGCCAGTGCCACAGGCCACTTCGTCTAGTTGTCGTCTTCGCCGCGGCATAACCCCCTGTGGCAGGATGGCGCGGCACGCAAGGAGACATTCTGCCACATATCCGGCCCGGGACGCACATCAGCCTAGGCGCCGCGACTCGGCCCGACGGATCAGAACAGGTCCGTCGGAACGTTGAACGCCGCTATCACCGCGGCAAGCTCGCCGTCGCTCAGACCCTCCCTCGGACTGCCCCTGGCCCGGTTCAGGTGCGCGTACATGGCGCCGGTCTCGGCGTACTCGATCAGGTCCACGGCCTTGAGCGGGCCGTCCGCCGAGCGCGTCATCAGGCCGTGCTTCGACCAGAGCACGATGCGGTGGGTGCGCAGGCCGGCGACGGATGCCTCCTGCAGGCGGGCCGACCCGGGCACCATGAACTCCAGCACCTTGACACCCTCCGGCAGTTGCACCACCGTCTCCGGCTCCCAGCGCAGCAACTCGCGGGAGAACTCGCGCGAATCCGCGGCCGGGCCGTGGGTCAGCAGCACCAGGTAGGGCGGCTGAGCGTGCACCACCGTGTGGTGGCCGTTCGGCGCGCCGCCGGCGGCCACTTGGTCGGCGTGGACGGCCAGGTGGGAGTTGAACTCGCTGGTGGGAGTCTTGTAAGCACGGCCGGGCCCGTAGTGCAGGGTGCCGGTCAGCCCGTCCGGGCCGATCTCCACCGCCGCGACGTTGGCCGTGGGTGCGTCTGCGACGTCCCGCAGGCGGCAGCCAGAGCCGGTGACCAGCACCGTCCAGCCGACCAGGGCCGCGGCGGGCGCGGGCAGCGTGTAGGTCTCGGACTTGGGGAAGTGTGTGGCCAGGTTTGACGCGGTGCGCAGGGCCACGGAGATGTTGCCCGCGCCGGCCTCGCATGCGTGGATCGCGTCGAGCCGCTTTCCGGCGGCGCCCATCTGAGCCAGGCATTCGGTGAGTGTTGGGGTCATGATGATTTCCTCTCTTCAGGATTTGGGTAGGTAGGTCTTGACCGGGAATGATGCCGCGACGACAGCGCGCAGCTCGTCGCGGCTGGGGCCGACGGCCCCAAGGGCTTGGGCTTGGACCAGGGCGTTGCCCAGGGCCGACGCCTCGGCCCGGGGTGTCGCTGGGTACGGCGTCCAATGTGTTGAACCGCCCGGAACGGGTCCAAGAGGCCACCCGGGCCAGGGTTGAAGCCGCCATCGCGAAGCTCGGCTTCGTGCCCCACGGCCCAGCTCGGCAACTGCGAGCGGGAGTAGCCCACTCCGTGGGCCTGGTCGTGCTGGACCTGGCGAACCCGTTCTACATGGAACTGGCGCGCGGCGTGGAGGCCGAACTCGACCGCGTCGGCGGCACGCTCATGATCGCAAGCTCGCAAGGCCAAGCCGATCGCCAAACCCGCATCCTCGCGGCGTTCGAGTCACAACGCCTGGCCGGTGTTGTCGTGGCGGCGGTCGATGGGGATCTGGCGCCGCTGGCGGCGATGAATAGGCGCGGAACGCCGGTTGTGCTGGCCGACTACCCCTCTCCCCTGCCAGAACTCAGCTCTGTCGCCGTAGACAACCAAGCAGGCGGCGAGCTTGCGGCCGGGCATCTGCTCTCCCTTGGGCACAAAGACATTGTCATGTTCAACGGTCCCCATTCAATACGCCAGTGCGCCGATCGCTGGGCCGGGGCACAGCGCGCGGTCGCCGCAGATGCGGGGGCCCGGCTTTCGGAGGCGCCGGTGGCAACCCTCGACGCGGCCGGGGGCGACGCGGCAATGTCGGCATGGATCGCGGAAACCGGCGCCGCGCCGCAGGCGCTGTTCTGCGTGAACGACCTGGTCGCCGCGGGAGCGCAACGCGCACTTGGACGTGCGGGCCTCCTGGGCCCCAGCGCACCCGCCATGGTGGGCTACGACGACCTGGACATCGCCGCCGGACTCGCCCTACCGCTCACGACGATCCGCCAGCCCGCATTGGCTATGGGCAGGCGCGCGGCCAGCCTGCTGCTGGCGGACGCCTCAGGCGACCGGCCGGTTGAAAGGGTCGAATTCCTGCCCGAATTGGTCGTCAGGGAATCCACGGCCGGGGTCTGACGGAACTCCCGCCCACACCGCGGCGGCAAGCAAGAACATGCGGGGCCCGCTACACAGCCGGGCCCCGCATGTTTCGGATGCTTTACTAGTGCTTTCCGTCACCCTTGAACAGCGACGCGATCAGGTCGCGGTTCAACTGGCTGATGGTGTCCAGCGGGATCGACTTGGGGCAGACCGCGGCGCATTCGCCGAGGTTCTGGCAGCCGCCGAAACCCAGCTCGTCGTGCTTGCCGATCATCCGCTTGACGCGCAGTGCCCGCTCGGGCTGGCCCTGCGGGAGCAGGCCCAAGTGCGTGATCTTCGCGGCCGTGAACAGCATGCCCGAGGAGTTCGGACAGGCCGCCACGCAGGCGCCGCAGCCGATGCAGGTGGCGGCGTCAAAAGCCCGGTCGGCCTTCAACTTGCTCACCGCGTTGGCGTGGGCCTCGGGGGCCGCGCCGGTCGGAACCGACACATAGCCGCCCGCCTGGATGATCTTGTCGAACGCCGAACGGTCGACCGCCAAGTCCTTGATCACGGGGAACGGAGCCGCCCGCCAAGGCTCGATCGTGATGACGTCGCCATTCTTGAACTTCCGCATGTGCAACTGGCACGTGGTGGTGGGGGTATCCAAAGAGTTCCCCCGGCCGTGCGGGACGCCGTTGATGACGATGCCGCACATGCCGCAGATGCCTTCGCGGCAGTCATGGTCGAACGCCACCGGCTCCTTGCCTTCGACGGTCAACTGCTCGTTCAACTCATCGAGCATCTCCAGGAAGGACGAATCCGTCGAGATACCGGAGATCTTGTATTCCTCGATCTTGCCCGGCGCGTTCCGGTTGGGCTGGCGCCACACGCGAAGCGTCAGATTCAAAGTGTTGTCGCTCACTTGTAGCTCCTCTGCTTGAGTTCGATGGCCTTGTAGACGAGCGGTTCCTTGTGCAGGATCGGTTTCCCGCCTTCGCCGCCGTATTCCCAAGCGCCCACGTACAAGAAGTTCTTGTCGTCGCGCAGCGCCTCGCCGTCTTCCGTCTGGCTTTCAGCGCGGAAGTGGCCGCCGCAGGACTCGCGGCGGTGCAAGGCGTCGATGCACAGCAACTCGCCCAGGTCGAAGAAGTCGACCAACCGGCCGGCCCGCTCCAACGTCTGGTTGAAGTCCTCGTTCACGCCGGTGACCTTGACGTTCTGCCAGAACTCCTCGCGCAACTCGCGGATCTTCTGAATCGCCGTCATGAGGCCTTCCTCCCGGCGCTCCATGCCGCAGTATTCCCACATGATGGAGCCGAGTTCCTTGTGGAACGAGTCCACAGTGCGCTCGCCATCGACGGCCAACAGCTTGTCGATCTGGTCCTTGACAGCGGTGACGGCCTCTACCACTTCCGGAGCGTCCTGACTCACCTTCGGGAAGCTCAGGGCGTCCGCGAGGTAGTCGTTGATGGTGTTCGGAAGCACGAAGTAGCCGTCAGCAAGGCCCTGCATGAGCGCCGAGGCGCCCAGCCGGTTGGCTCCGTGGTCGGAGAAGTTCGCCTCGCCGCACACGTACAGGCCCGGGATGTTGCTGGACAGGTCGTAGTCGACCCACAGGCCGCCCATCGTGTAGTGGACCGCCGGGTAGATGCGCATCGGCGTGGAATAGGGATCCTCGCCGGTGATCTGGGCGTACATGTCGAACAGGTTGCCGTACTTGGCAGAGACCGCGTCCTTGCCCAGGCGCCCGATAGCCTCCGCGAAATCGAGATAGACGCCGCGGCGCACCTGGCGCTCGTTGCCGTCCGGGTCGATTTCGGTGACCGCCGGGCCCACGCCAAGGCCCTCATCGCAGCGGTATTTCGCCTGCCGCGAGGCGATGTCACGCGGCACGAGGTTGCCGAACGACGGGTAGATCCGCTCCAGGTAGTAGTCGCGGTCTTCCTCGGGAATCTGCCTGGGATCCTTGGTGCAATCCTCGGCTTTCTTCGGCACCCAGATCCGGCCGTCGTTGCGCAGCGACTCGGACATCAACGTCAGCTTGGACTGGTTGGTGCCGTGGACCGGGATGCACGTCGGGTGGATCTGCGTGTAGCACGGGTTGGCGAAGTACGCCCCCTTGCGGTATGCGCGGAAGTTCGCCGTGTTGTTGCAGCCCATCGCGTTGGTCGACAGGAAGAACACGTTGCCGTAGCCGCCAGTCGCGAGCACGACCGCGTCGCCGATGTGCGACTCGACCGCGCCGGTGACCATGTCGCGGGTGACGATGCCGCGCGCGCGGCCGTCGACGACGATGAGTTCCAGCATTTCGTGCCGCGGGAACATCTTCACCGTGCCAGCGTCCACCTGGCGCGACAACGCCTGATAGGCGCCGATCAGCAACTGCTGGCCGGTCTGGCCACGCGCGTAGAAGGTGCGCTGCACCTGCACGCCACCGAAAGAGCGGTTATCGAGCAGGCCGCCGTACTCGCGCGCGAAGGGCACGCCCTGCGCCACGCACTGGTCGATGATGCTCGCGCTCACCTCGGCCAGGCGGTAGACGTTGGTCTCGCGGGAGCGGTAGTCGCCGCCCTTGACCGTGTCGTAGAACAGCCGGTGCACCGAGTCGTTGTCGTTGCGGTAGTTCTTCGCGGCGTTGATGCCACCCTGCGCCGCGATCGAATGCGCGCGGCGGGCGGAATCCTGATAACAGAAGTTGAGGACGTTGTATCCCGCCTCGCCCAGCGACGCCGCGGCGGCGCCACCGGCCAGGCCAGTCCCGACGATGATGACCGTCAGCTTGCGGCGGTTGGCCGGATTGACCAAGTGCGCCTCGAACTGGCGCGTCTGCCAAACCTGGTCGATGGGCTTGTCAGGTGCCTTCTTGTCGGAAATCTCCGCCCCGATGCGGAAGAAGTCTTCGGGTTTCTTTGCAGCCATCAGTTGATCACTCCTGCCAGGACGGAAAACGGCATCGCGACGAAGCCGACGAGGATGAGCGCCGCTACCCAGTGGGCGATCACCCTGAGCACCCGCTCCGCCTTCGGCGAGGTGTTGGCGCCCAGCGTCATGAACGCGCTGCCAAAACCGTGCGCCAGGTGCAGGTAGACCACCAGCATCATGGCCACGTAAATCGCCACGAACAGCGGCTGCTGGAACGCCGCGATCACCAGTGACCGCGGATCATGGTCGCCGGCCAGCGTGGGCACGATCGTGAACTGGATCAGGTGCCACGTCAGCAGCAATGCCAGCAGGATTCCGCCCCACCGCATCCACTTCGAGGAGAAGCTCTGCTTGATGGTCTTCTTGACCGTGTACTTGGACGCGGTGGCGCGATTCGCGCGCAGCCACAGGGTGACAGCCGAGTAAATGTGCAGGACCAGGCATGCCAGGATCACCAGCCGGAAGATCCAGATGAAAACTCCCTTGGGGAGGATCGGATAAAGCAGGTCTTGCTTCAAGAACTCGGCATAGTGATTGAACTCATTCACGGTCTCGCCAACTTCGTTGACGTATACCGGAATGAACATCTTCAGATTGCCGATCATATGCATCAGGAGGAACGCGATCAGCACCAAGCCGGTGACGGCCATGAGGGCCTTCAGCGCGACGGTGGACCGGAGGGCTCGCTGATGTGGTGTAAGAGTTGTTGCCACGGGTACACCATAACGAACCAAACGCCGCCTTGCCGAACTCAGCGGTCAACTGGAGGCGGAAAATCGCCAGAATTTGGGCGTGTCGGCATTTCGCCTAGTGAATGCGACATTTACTCAACTTAATTGTTGGTTAAATCTTGTCTCAACAGGTCTGGGCGGCGGGCACGGGTGCGCGCGACAGCCTGGGCGCGGCGCCACTTGGCGATCTCGCCGTGGTTGCCGGACAGCAAGACCTCCGGCACGTCCAGCCCGCGCCAAGTCGCCGGTTTGGTGTAGCCGGGATACTCCAGCAGCCCGTCCGCGTGGGACTCCTCCGCCAGGGATTCGGGGTTTCCCAGCACTCCGGGCAGCAGCCGCACGACGGCTTCGACAATCGCCAAGGCGGCGACTTCTCCACCGCCCAGCACATAGTCGCCCAGGCTCACCTCGAAGACCGGCAATTTGGCCGCCGCGTAGTCCATGACGCGCTGGTCGATGCCTTCGTAGCGGCCGCACGCGAAAATCAAGCGCTGCTTGGCGGCGAACTGCGCGGCCAGCGCCTGCGTGAACGGGATGCCGGCCGGCGTGGGCACCACCAACGCCTGGTCGTCCCACTGCCCTGCGGGCAACAGGGCGTCCAGGCATTCTCCCCAGGGTTCCGGCTTCATCATCATGCCTGCTCCCCCGCCGTACGGGGTGTCGTCCACTGTGCGATGCCGGTCATGCGTCCAGTCCCGCAGGTCGTGTACGGCCGTCTCAATGATTCCGGCTTCGGCGGCCTTGCCGACCAAGGAGAGCCGCAGCGGCGCGAAGTAGTCCGGGAAGATCGTCACGAAATCAAGGCGCATCTCCGCCTCCGATCAGCCCGGGAATGGCGTTGACGCTCAGGTACCCGGCGGCGACATCCACCTCGGGCACAAGCGCGCCCACAAACGGGATCAGCGTCTGATCAGCGAGCACCAGGACGTCTTGGGCCGGATAGTGCTCGACACCTGCCACCTCGCCCACGCGATTGCCGGCCAGGTCGCGGACTTCCAGGCCGATCAGGTGGGTGTCGTGGAACTCGTCGGCGCCCAGCGGCTCCGGCTCGTCGGGCACATCTGCCCACAACACCGCTGACCGCAGCGCCTCAGCGGCGTTGCGGTCAGTTACTTGGTCGAAGGCGACTACCAGGCCCTCGCGCAGCTCGCGCGATGCCCGGACCCGCAGCGGGCGGCCGTCTTCGGTATGCAGCAGCGCGCCTACTTCAAAGCGCGCCGCGGGATCGTCGGTGCGCGGACGCACCAACACATCTCCGCGGATACCGTGGGCCTTCCCCACAGTACCTACGATGACGTCCACGTCAGCGGCGGCGCGGTTTGCGATCCACGTCGATGAAATCCACGCGCACCTGCTCGCCACCGGCCAGCGCCGCGACGACAGTGCGCAGGGCGCTGGCGGTCCGGCCCTGGCGGCCGATCACCTTGCCCACGTCTTCCGGGTTGACCCGCACTTCGAGAGTGCGGCCCCGGCCCCGGTTGGATTCCTTGATGCGGACATCATCGGGGTGCGGGACGAGCCCGCGGACCAAATGCTCCAGAGCTTCAGCCAGCATTACTCTGCACTCGCTTCCGCAGGCGCGTCGGTTTGCGGAGCGTCCGCGGACGGCTCGGCAACCTCTTCGGCTGCGTCTTCCGCGGCCTGCTGCTTGCGCGACTTGGAAATGGCGGCGCTGGTCGGCTCGGCATCGGCCTCGGCAAGGGCCGCGTTGAACGCCGCCACCTTGTCCTTCTTGGCCTTCTGCGGCGTCACCCCAGAGGGGCTCTCAACGCCGCTGAACTTCTGCCAGTCGCCAGTGCGCTTGAGAATGGCGATCACAGCCTCGGTGGGCTGCGCGCCAACGCCCAGCCAATACTGGGCGCGCTCAGACTTTACTTCGATCACGGACGGATCGTTCTTCGGATGGTAGATGCCGATCTCCTCGATGGCACGGCCGTCGCGCTTGGTGCGCGAATCCATGACAACGATGCGGTAATGCGGAGCGCGGATCTTACCGAGCCGCTTCAAACGAATCTTGACAGCCACGTGTGTGGAATCTCCCTAACGAACTAGGCCTGGCACGTCGCCAGACCGGACGGATGGAACTGGCCTCGGCGAGTGGGTGCGCTTCGGCTGGCTCCGGCTTGTTCTGTTCCCGACGGCGTGAGAGGGCACCCCCGGACCCAGAACCAAGGAACAAGTTTGCCAGAAACCGCCGCCTTGTGTCATGTTGAACACCCAAAACGGCCAGTCATGTTTCACGCGACCACCTGCCCGCGCAGTATCACCAACTTCGGATGTCCCAGCACCCGCACATCCACGCGCGGGTCGGCGTCGTACACCACCAAGTCCGCCGCCGCGCCCTCCGCGATCCGGGCGGCGCCCAGCCATTCGCGGGCCCGCCAGCTGGCCGCCCCCAGGGCGAAATCCGCTCCGCCGATCTGCGCCAGGGCGGCCACCTCGTCTGGAATCCGGCCATGCGCGATCGTCGACCCGGCGTCCGTCCCGGTGAACACCGGCACGCCGGCCTCCCAGGCCTTGCCGATGGTCTCCAGCCGGCGCGCGTGGAGATCCATCATGTGGGCGTAATAGCGCGGGAAACGCTCCTTGCCACCCGCCGCGTACATCGGAAACAGCTCCAGATTGATCGCGGTGGGCACCAGCGCAGTTCCGCGTTCGGCCATCAAGGCGATAGTGCTGTCGTCCAAACCGGTGCCGTGTTCAATGCAGTCGATCCCAGCCGCGACCAGTTCGGCCACGGACTGTTCGGCAAAGCAGTGGGCGGTGACGCGGGCCCCTTGGGCATGGGCGCGGCGGATGGCTTCGGCAGCCGTGGAAGTCGGCCATAACGGGGCGAGATCTCCGGCGGACCGGTCTATCCAGTCGCCGACTAGTTTCACCCATCCATCGCCCCGCGCGGCCTCGATCGCCACCTGCGCGGGCAACTGTTCGGGGTCGATCTCCACAGCGAAGTTCCGGATGTACCGGTAGGGCCGGGCGATGTGCTGCCCAGCGCGGATGACGCGCGGCAGAGCGGGGTCGGAGTCGATCCAGCGGGTGTTGGACGGCGCTCCCGCGTCGCGGATCAGCAGCACCCCGGAATCGCGGTCGGCCAACGCTTGGGCGCGGGCGGTCGCGGCGTCTACTGGGCCCTGTTTGCCCAAGCCGACGTGGCAATGCGCGTCGACGAGGCCGGGCATGATCCAGACATCCGTGGCCACGGTTTCGGCTCCGGCGACCGGTTCGGTGTGGATGACGCCATCGGCCAGCCAAAGGTCTTGTACCGTCTGGCCAGGCAGGACCACGCCACGCAAATGAAGCACGCTCGCAAGCATGCCACAAGGTTCGCGCCGCTGGGCCAGTAGACTGTGTCCGGCCAAAGAAGAAAGGGCGAGGATGTTCGACACTCTCCAAGACCGGCTCACCGCGGCTTTCCGCGGACTGCGCGGCAAGGTGCGGTTGACGGATTCCGACATCGACCAGACGATGCGCGAGATCCGGATCGCGCTGCTCGAAGCCGACGTCAACCTGGGTGTCGTCAAAGAGTTCATCGCGGCGGTGCGGGAGCGCGCCCGCGGGCAAGAAGTGCACGCCGCGCTGAATCCCGGCCAGCAGATCCTGAAAATCGTCAACGACGAGCTGATCGAAATCCTCGGCGGCGAGACGCGCGCGCTGCGTTTTGCCAAACGTCCCCCCACCGTCATCATGCTCGCCGGCCTGCAAGGCTCCGGCAAAACCACGCTGGCGGGCAAGCTCGGCAAATGGCTCAAGGAAGACAACCACTCCCCGCTGCTGGTCGCCGCCGACTTGCAGCGCCCCAACGCCGTCACGCAGTTGCAGGTCGTCGGCGAACGCGCCGGGGTGCACGTATTCGCGCCGGAACCGGGCAACGGCGTGGGCGATCCCGTCCAAGTCGCCCGCGACTCGATCCGGCACGCCGAATCGAAGCTTTACGACGTGGTCATCGTCGACACCGCCGGCCGGTTGGGCATCGACGCCGAGCTCATGCGGCAGGCCAGCGACATCAGAGCGGCGGTAAACCCGGACGAAGTGCTGTTCGTCGTCGACGCCATGATCGGCCAGGACGCCGTGAACACGGCCAAGGCCTTCGCGGACGGCGTCGGCTTTGACGGCGTGGTCCTCACCAAACTGGACGGCGATGCCCGCGGCGGCGCGGCCCTGTCTATCGCGCGGGTCACCGGCAAGCCGATCATGTTCGCCTCCAACGGCGAAGGATTGGGCGATTTCGACGCGTTCCACCCGGACCGGATGGCCTCCCGCATCCTCGACATGGGCGACCTGCTCACCCTGATCGAGCAGGCGCAGAAGACCTTCGACGTGGAGGAGGCCAACAAAGCGGCGGCCAAACTCCTCAAGGGCGAAGGACAGTTCGGCCTGGACGACTTCCTCGCGCAGATGCAGCAGGTCCGCAAGCTGGGGCCGATGTCCAAGATCATGGGCATGATGCCGGGCATGGGCCAGATGAAGGACCAGCTGGCCAATTTCGACGAGCGCGAAATCGACCGCGTGGAGGCCATCATCTACTCCATGACGCCCGCCGAACGCGCCAACCCGGCGATCCTCAACGGCTCGCGCCGCAGCCGCATCGCAAACGGCTCCGGCACCCGGGTCTCCGACGTGAACAACCTGGTGACCAGGTTCAACGAGGCCAAGAAGATGATGTCCGCGATGGGCCAGATGATCCCCGGCATGGCGCCGCGGTCCGGCAAGCAGGCCAAGAAGAAGACCAAGAAAAAGACGCGCGGAGTCTCCGGAAACCCCGCCAAGCGCGCCGCGCTCGCTGCTGGGACGCCCGTGCCCGAGCCGGTGGCGACGCCCGCCGCTCCTGCGTCGCCCTTTGCGAGCCCCTTCGGCTCCCAGCCCGACCCGGCCGATATGTCGAAGATGCTGGACGGTTTCCAGCTCCCGCCGGACTTGGCGGCGATGTTCCCGCCCAACAAAGGCCCGCGCTGACGTGGCATTCGGAAAGGATGCTCACATGACCCAGCCCGAGTGGTGGCGCGACGCCGTCGTCTACCAGATCTATCCCCGGTCCTTCGCCGATTTGGACGGCAACACCATCGGCGACTTGGCCGGAATCACCTCGCGGGTGCCATACCTGGCCAAACTGGGCGTCGACGCGGTATGGCTGAGCCCGTTCTACCCTTCGGCTCTGGCTGACGGCGGCTACGACGTCGACGACTACCGGGATGTCGATCCGGCGATCGGCACATTGGCGGAGTTCGACGAGCTGACGGCGGCCCTGCACGCGGCGGGCATCGGCGTCATCGTGGATATCGTGCCCAACCACTCCTCCAACCGGCACGCGTGGTTCCAAGAAGCCCTGGCTTCGCCCAAAGGGTCACCCGCGCGCGAACGCTACATCTTCCGCGACGGCGTCGGGCCGGATTGCGCACCGCCGTCGGATTGGACTGGGGCGTTCGGCGGCAGCGCGTGGGAACCCGTCGGGGACGGCCAGTACTACTACCACATGTTCGCCCCCGAGCAGCCCGACTGGAACTGGGACGATCCTGACGTGCGGGCCGAGTTCATCAAGACACTGCGATTCTGGGCCGACCGGGGTGTGGACGGCTTCCGCATCGACGTCGCGGCCGCGTTGGCGAAGGACTTCTCCGCCAACCCGCTTCCCTCGGCCGCCGAATTGGCAGCGCTGCCCGCAGGGCCGGACCATCCACTCTTCGACCGCGACGAACTCGACGGCATCTACGCCGAATGGCGCGCCGTCTTCAACGAATACGATCCCCCGCGTTTCGCCGTCGGCGAGGTCTGGTTGGAGGACAAACGCCGGCTGGCGCGCTACGCGACCGGCGAGTCCTTGGGGCAGGCGTTCAATTTCGACTTGCTGCGCGCCGACTTCCGCGCCGCGGATTTCCGCGACATCGTGACAACGAACCTCGACATAGCCGGAATTGCCGGTTCGTCGTCGACGTGGGTGCTGTCCAACCACGACGTGGTGCGGCACGCTTCGCGCTACGGGCTGCCGCTGACCACGCCCGGCGCGCCTTTCGTGGGTCAAGGCCCCACTTGGGACCGTGACCGCAAATGGCTGCTAACCGGCGGAACCGACCCCGCCCAGGACGTTGGCCTCGGGCTGCGCCGCGCCAAAGCGGCGACGGCGTTCATCCTGGCTCTGCCCGGCTCAACCTACCTGTACCAGGGCGAGGAACTCGGGCTGCGCGAGGTGGCAGACCTGCCGGCCTCCGCGCGGCAGGATCCGTCCTTCTTCCGCAACCCCGGTTTCGAAGTGGGCCGCGACGGCTGCCGGGTACCGCTGCCGTGGACCGCATGCGGCCCGTCATTTGGTTTCGGACCGGCCGGAGCGCACCTGCCGCAACCGGCCTGGTTCGCGGCCTACGCAGTGAGCGTGGAAGACGCCGACCGGGACTCCACGTTGAACTGGTACCGCGCGGCGCTGAAACTGCGGAAGGAATTGTTGGCGGCGGTGGGTCCGTTCGAGTGGGTGGACTCGCCCGCGGACACCTTGCATTTCCGCCGCGGGAAGTGGCAGTGCTTCACCAACTTCGCAGACGACCCGGTGGCGTTGCCAGCCGGAGAAGTGCTGCTGGCCAGCTCGCCGGTGGATGGCGCCGTGCCTGGCGCCACCACCGTTTGGCTGGGCTGATCTTGCCTATTCGGCCTTGTCTTCCTCAATGACGGGGACCAGCGAGAGCTTGCCCTTGTCGTCGATGTCGGAGATTTCGACCTGGATCTTCTGGCCCACCGAGACGACGTCTTCGACGTTCTCCACCCGGGCGCCGCCGGCCAATGCCCGCAGCTTCGAGATGTGGAGCAGGCCATCCTTGCCGGGCAGCAGGGAAACGAAAGCGCCAAAAGGCATCAGCTTCACGACCGTGCCGAGGTAGCGCTCGCCCTTTTCCGGCATCGTCGGGTTGGCGATGGCGTTGATCAGCGAGCGGGCGGCTTCAGCGGATTCGCCGTTGTCGGCGCCGATATAGATCGTGCCGTCTTCCTCAATCGAGATCTGCGCGCCCGTGTCGTCTTGGATCTGGTTGATCATCTTGCCCTTCGGCCCGATCACCTCGCCGATCTTGTCCACCGGGATCTTGACCGTGATGATGCGCGGCGCGTACGGGCTCATCTCGTCCGGCGCATCGATGGCCGCCGACATGACGTCGAGGATCGTGAGGCGGGCTTCCTTGGCCTGCAGCAAAGCGGCGGCGAGCACTTCGGCCGGGATGCCGTTCAGCTTGGTGTCCAACTGCAGCGCGGTGACGAAGTCCTTCGTGCCCGCTACCTTGAAGTCCATGTCCCCCAGCGCGTCTTCGGCGCCGAGGATGTCAGTCAGCGCGATGTACTTGACCTCGCCGTCGATCTCCTCGCTCATCAGGCCCATGGCGATGCCCGCGACGGGGGCTTTCAGCGGGACGCCGGCGTTCAGCAGCGACAGCGTGGACGCGCAAACTGAGCCCATCGACGTGGAACCGTTCGACCCGAGGGCCTCGGAGACCTGGCGGATCGCATACGGGAACTCCTCGCGCTTGGGAAGCACCGGTACCAACGCCCGCTCGGCCAACGCCCCATGGCCGATCTCGCGGCGCTTGGGTGAGCCGACGCGGCCCGTCTCGCCGGTGGAGTACGGCGGGAAGTTGTAGTTGTGCATGTAGCGCTTCGTCGTCTCCGGGGCGAGCGTGTCGAGTTTCTGCTCCATGTCGAGCATGTTGAGCGTGGTGACGCCGAGGATCTGCGTTTCGCCGCGCTGGAAGAGCGCCGAGCCGTGCACCCGGGGCAACACCGAAACTTCCGCGGAGAGCGTGCGGATGTCGCGGACGCCGCGGCCATCGATGCGGACCTTTTCGGTCAACGTGCGATGGCGGACGATCTTCTTCGTCAAGGCCCGATACGCGCCGGTGATCTCCTTCTCCTGTTCGGGCAGGGTTTCGGCCAGCTCGGCCTGGATGTCCGCGAGCAGCGCCTCAGTAGCCTCTTCCCGCTCCTGCTTGGGAGCAATGGACATGACGTCCTTGAGCCGGTCGGTCGCCGCGGCGGCCACGGCTGCGAACACCTCCTCGGTGTAGTCGAGGAAGATCGGCAGCTGCTCGACGGCCTTGGGGAACTTGGCGGCCAATTCGGCCTGCGCTTCGCACAGCACCTTGATGAACGGCTTGGCGGCCTCCAAACCGCCGGCGACCACCTCTTCGGTGGGGGCCGTCTTGCCGGCCCGGATCAGGTCAAGGGTGAACTCGGTGGACTCGGCCTCGACCATCATGATCGCCACGTCACCGTCGGGCAGCACGCGTCCGGCCACGACCATGTCGAACGTCGCGGACTCGACCTGCTCCACGGTCGGGAAGCAGACCCACTGGTCGCCGATCAGCGCCACCCGCACACCGCCGACGGGCCCCGTGAACGGCAGCCCGGCAAGCGTGGTGGAACAAGACGAGGCATTGATGGCCAGCACGTCGTACATGACGTTTGGGTTGAGCGCCAACACCGTAACCACCACCTGCACCTCGTTGCGCAAGCCCTTCACAAAACAGGGGCGCAGCGGACGGTCGCACAGGCGGGCGGCGAGGATGGCGCCCTCGCCCGGGCGGCCTTCGCGGCGGAAGAACGAGCCGGGGATGCGGCCCGCGGCGTACATGCGCTCTTCGACGTCGACCGTCAGCGGGAAGAAGTCGATGGCGTCACGTGGGTTCTTCTGGGCCGTGGTGGCCGAGAGCAGCATCGTGTCGTCGTCCAAATAGACCGATGCCGAACCGCTGGCCTGGCGGGCCAGCAGGCCCGACTCGAAGCGCACGGTGTGTTTTCCGAAGGAACCGTTGTCGATGACGGCCTCGGTGAATTGCAAGTCTGGTCCTTGCATGGGTATTCCTTTCGTAAACCCATGCCCCGGAGTATCCGGTCTTCGATCGAGGCCCACGGGAGGAACGCCCGGAAGCCACTACCGAGGACCGACGTCGCCGGCGCTGGGTGTCTGGTTTTGTTTGAAGTTGTCAATATGCAGATAGGGAGTGGCCCGCAGGCCACCCCCTAGCGTAGCGGAAACCCGCCGCAAAGAATGCGGAACGCTCCGATTGGCGGTCGCTCAGCGGCGGATGCCCAGCCGCTGAATGAGCGCGCGGTAATGCTCCACGTCGCGCTTGGCGACATAGTTGAGCAGCCGGCGGCGCTGACCCACCAACAGCATCAAGCCGCGGCGGGAGTGGTGGTCGCCCTTGTGCACCTTGAGGTGTTCGGTGAGGTGCGAAATGCGCTTGGTGAGCAGCGCAATCTGCACATCGGGGGATCCGGTGTCACCCGGCCTGGTGGCGTACTCGTCGATGATCTTCTTCTTGGTCTCAGCATCCATGTTGGCGCGCTGCCCTTTCTTGTCTCGTTGCGCGGCGCTCCCACGCGAGGTTGACCATTGGGGTCCTTGGGAGCTCTTACGCTTCCGCGGCCGTCGTGACGGCGGACCTACTTTACCGTGTCGCGCACCGACGGGCGAATCGGCGGCCCCACCCGGGTCATTCTGAGTTCGATATGGCGGCCCGCGCACACCGCACTGCGTTCGGAGAACCCGGAACCAGTCCGGTACGGCAGCTTGCCACTTCAGGAAACTGTTTCGAGGCCCGGACGAAGTCCGAGCGGCGTTGCTAATCTGGCGACACTGTCCACCCCGGCAGCCCGAAAGTTAGGTGCGACAATGCCGTTTCCACTGTTGACCCAGCCGTACTCGATCGCGGGTTCGTACCTGGCCCTCGGCTACCTCGACGAGCGCCGCGTCTCAGAGCATGTGGTGCTGCGGTCTGTGCAGGGCGATTCGCTCGCGACCACATTGCTCACGATCAAGCCCGCGGCGCCAAGTGCGGAACGTGCGGCTTTCACACCCGAAGGCGGAGTTGCGATCCCGACGGCCGACGGACGGATCAACGCGCGGTTCACCTCCACGCGGCGCCTGGAAGTGGCCGGTGATGTCGGCTATTCGCTCGATCTGCGGTCGAGTGGGGCATATGACGCCGTGGTGTCGCCGGCCCCCGGGATGTGGGAGGTGCTGCGCTATTCGGCGAGCGTCCACCTGCAGATCCGGGTGCTCGCAGGCGTTGCGGAGCTGTGGGCCGACTTCGACGGGGCCCGCCACACCGCGGCTTGCCTGAACGCCGCCCCAGGCACAGTGCTGGAGGTCAGGTCAGTTCAGGATTCGCCGCTGGCCGCCCCCGACGCGCCGCCGCTCATGGACTTCGCGGACTGGCTCGCCCTGGCGCCGCCGGCCGCCGAGCGTTTCGCCCCGACCCGCGAACTGGCGGCTTACGTGACCTGGTCGGCCATGGTGGCTCCCTCAGGATTGGTGCGGCGCCCGAGCATGTTCATGTCCAAGAACTGGATGACGAACGTGTGGAGCTGGGACCACTGCTTCAACGCGCTGGCCCTGGCCGGATCCCCCGAACTCGCCTGGGGCCAGTTCATGACCGCCTTCGACCACCAGGGACCCGCCGGGAACCTCCAAGATTCGTTCAACGACGCGACAGCCACCTATTGCTTCACCAAACCGCCAGTCCACGGCTGGACGCTCGCGGCGTTGTGGGATAAGGGCGTCGTGACCGACGCCCGGCTCGCAGAGGTATACGGACCGCTGTCGGCATGGACGAATTGGTGGCTGACCGAGCGCACCGCGCCCGGGCGAACGCTCCCCCACTACTTGCACGGCAACGACTCGGGGTGGGACAACTCGACGGTCTTCATCGGCGGGAAGCCCGTCGAAAGCCCAGATCTGGCCGCATTGCTGGTGATCCAGTTGGAAGTGTTGGCCCGGATCGCCGGCGAACTGGGCCGTGAATCCACCTGGGCCGAGCGGGCCGAGGACTTGCTGCGATCCCTGCTCGCGACCTGGGACGGGACGCGCTTTGTCGCACATGACGTGTCCGGAAAGCCGATCGAACACCGTTCGCTGCTGGAGTTCGTGACGCTGGTCTTGGGCCACCGGCTGCCGGACGAGATCCGCAACACGCTGATCGGTCGGCTGGCCACACAGGGGCACCTCACTGAGCATGGGTTGGCGACCGAGCCGCCCGACTCGCCGCTGTACGTGCCCGACGGCTACTGGCGCGGGCCGATCTGGGCGCCCAGCACCTACCTGATTCTCGACAGCTTGCGCGCCTGCGGCGCCTCCGCCTTGGCCAAGCAGATCGCCGAGTCCTTCTGCAGCTTGGTGGCGGGAGCGGGTATGGCGGAGAACTTCGACGCCTTGACCGGCGCGGGGCTGCGCGACCGCGCTTACACCTGGACGGCCAGCGTCTTCCTGCTGCTGGCGTCTTGGCTGTCGCAATAGGGATTTGGTCCTACCAAAACACCCGACACCCCAGTGTCGGGTTGGTCCGGCGGCTGCTTTGGTGACAAGATGGGGGCCGACCGATCGAATTACCCTTCCACAAAGGAGTCAGTATGGCGGTAGTCATCGGAATCCCGGTCTGCGCAGACGCGGCAGAACGCCGGACGCCGATCGTTCCAGATGTTGTAAAGAAGTTGCGCGCCGCGGGCGCGGAGGTCGTTGTCGAGAAAGGGGCTACCGCAGGGGCATTCCTGGATGAAACATCCCTGGGCGAAGTCTCCTGGGTGGATTCCACCGATGACGTGCTCGCCGTCGCCGACGTGCTGTGGGTGATTGGCCCGCCGTCCGACGAGGTGTTGGCCAAGGTCCGCCCCGGAACGGTGTTGATGGGCCTGCTCGCCCCGTATTCGTCCGCGGACAGGTTGGCCCTCATGAACGAGCGCCAGATCACCGCGTTCGCGATGGAGTTGCTGCCCCGCATCTCCCGCGCGCAGTCGATGGACATCCTCTCGTCGCAAGGTTCGGCCTCCGGCTACCAGACAGTGCTGATCGCGGCCACGCGGGCGCCCAAGTTCTTCCCGATGCTCACCTACGCGGCCGGCACGATCCGCCCGTCGCGGGTGTTGGTCATCGGAGCGGGTGTCGCCGGGCTGCAGGCCATCGCGACTGCCAAGCGGCTGGGCGCCATCGTGGACGCCTACGACGTGCGGCCAGAGACGAAGGAGCAGATCGAGTCCCTCGGCGCGAAGTTCGTCGACACGGGCGTTTCGGCGGCCGGGTCCGGCGGCTACGCGCGCGAGTTGACCGAAGAGGAGAAGGCACAGCAGGCTGAAAAGCTGGCCAAGGCCGTCGCCGCGTGCGATGTGCTGATCACCACGGCCGGCGTCCCCGGCAAGAAGGCGCCGGTCATCATCACCGAAGCCATGGTCGCCGGCATGAAGCCCGGTGCGGTCGTCGTGGACATGCTCGCCGAGAACGGCGGCAACGTGGCCGGCACGGTGGCGGGCAAAGAGGTCCGCGTGGGGCCCGCCCACATCGTGGGGCCGACGAACCTGCCGTCGCGGATGCCGGTGCACACCTCCGAGATGTACTCGAAGAACCTGCTCAACTTCATCGCGCCCATGCTCAACGAGGGCCTGCTGAACATGGACTGGGAAGACGAAGTCATCGCGGGTGCCTGCTTAACGCATGCGGGCGAAGTCAAACACCCGATGGTCAAACAGGTACTCGGATTGTGAGGGGCTGAAATGGAATATATCTACATCTTCATGCTCGCGGCCTTTGTAGGCTACGAGGTCATCTCGCGGGTGCCGGTGATCCTGCACACGCCGCTGATGTCCGGCTCCAACTTCGTCCACGGCGTGGTGCTGGTCGGATCGATGTTCGCCCTGTCGAACGCGACCCAGTGGTACGAGTTGCTGCTGGGCTTCCTGGCGGTGCTGCTGGGCGCGGCCAACGCGGCCGGCGGCTACGTGGTCACGGAGCGGATGCTGGGCATGTTCACGACGAAGAAGAAGCCCGCCGCAGTAGAAGCCGCGAAGGAGGCCTGACATGGTAGGTCAACCAGTGCTTTGGTGGGTCATCCAGGCCGCGTATCTCGCGGTCGCGATCCTGTTCATCCTCGGCCTGAAGGCGATGAGTTCGCCGGTCACGGCCAAGCGCGGCATCATGTGGGCCGGTGTCGGCATGGTCGTAGCCGTGCTGGTCACCTTCTTCTATCCGAATCTGCTGACGGGCACACCGCTGTTGTTCGAAGGCAGCAAGATCATCAACCTCGTGCTAATCGTCGTGGCGATCATCTTGGGCGGCGGCGCGGCCGCTTGGCTGGGCAAGATCGTCAAGATGACGGACATGCCGCAGATGGTCGCCGTCTACAACGGCATGGGTGGCGGCGCGGCGGCGCTCATCGCGGCCGTCGAGTTCGCGCGCGGCGAAGTCCACACCACCGTGGTAGCCATCTTGGCGGTGCTCGGCTCGCTGATCGGCTCGGTGGCGTTCACCGGATCGGTAGTGGCGTTCCTGAAGCTGCAAGGCATCATGAAGAAGACCTGGCGCCTGCCCGCGCAGAACCTGGTCAACATCGTGCTGGCGCTTGTCGGCGTCGTCTTGGGCGCGCTCATCGTGGTGTTCTTGGAGAGCCCGGCGATGCCGTTCCTGTTGATCTTGTTCTTCCTGGTCGCGGCCTTCCTCGGCGTGATCGTCACCTCGCCCATCGGCGGGGCCGACATGCCGGTCGTCATCTCGCTGCTGAACGCCTTCACGGGCCTGGCAGTGGGCTTCGAGGGCTATGTGCTCGGCAACCCGGCGCTGATCATCGCGGGCATCGTCGTGGGCGCTTCGGGCACGCTGCTGACGCAGTTGATGGCCAAGGCCATGAACCGGCCGATCACGAACGTGATCTTCACGCCGATCACCGGCGAGGCCATCGGCGGATCCATCGAGGGCACCATGAAGGAGATCGGCCCGATGGACGCCGCCGCCGCGATGCGCTACGGCGAGAAGGTCATCATCTGCCCGGGCTACGGCATGGCTGTGGCCGGCGCGCAGCACAAGGTTTGGGAAATGACCAAGCTGCTCGAGGATGCCGGCGTCGAGGTCAAGTTCGCCATCCACCCGGTCGCGGGCCGCATGCCCGGCCACATGAACGTGTTGCTGGCCGAGGCGGGCGTGCCCTACGACATGATCTTCGACCTCGACGAGATCAACGACGAGTTCCCGACCGCCGACGTGGCGCTGGTCATCGGCGCCAACGACACGGTCAACCCCGTCGCCCGCACCGACAAGTCCTCGCCGATCTACGG
>JAISUR010000042.1 GCA_031271975.1 Propionibacteriaceae bacterium | reverse complement strand
CCCCCCCAGGACAGATCCCGGCGTCCGCCGGGGCCAACCGTTAAGCCAGTGGTGTGCCTGCGACGGCCAGGCCGAGACGGGTCAGGTCTGCCGCGTTGAGCCCAGGCCAGCCGTGAACTTGGTCCACCCACTCTCTGGGCAGCCGTTCCGCGCCCCAGCGGGCGCCGAGCAGGCCGCCCGCGATGGCGGCCACCGTGTCGGTGTCGTCGCCGATGGAGATGGCCAGGTGCAGGGCGGCGGACACGTGGTCGGGCCCGGCCACGGTCTGGGTGGCGACGATGGCGGACCACGCCGCCTGAAGGGCCGTCACGGTGTACCCGTTGGGCGTGAACGTCGAGGGGTCCTTCGTCTCCGCTTCGGCGATCCATTCCTCCCACCGACCGCGGCGCTCGGCCGGCAGGTAGGCTAGGCCGCCGCGGAGGTCGAGTGCGGCGGTGAGGACGGCGTTCCTGACAGCCAAAGACCACAAGACACACGAGTCGACGCAGCGGGCTTCGGCGTGGGTCAAGGCGGAGACCCGTGCGGCGGCCAGGGCGGTCTGCTCGGCGGAATCCAGCGCGGAGAGACCGACGATCGCGGTCCGCATCAAACCGCCGTTGCCGGCGCGGCCGTCTTGGGCCAGTTCCATCGAGACAGCGGTCATCCGGTGGGACAGGCGCGTCCCGGCGTCACGCGCGGAGGCCCGCGCCAGCACGGTCGCCGTCTGACGCCCGATGTCGCTGGCCCCGTGGCCCTTCCAGCCGATGAAGGCTTCGGCGACCGCGTCGAGGGCGTCGTCCGTGGTCAGGTCGGCCCCCGCGGCCGCGACCTGGGCGATGCACAACGCCATCTGGGTGTCGTCGGACCATTCGCCCGGCGCGTAGGGGCCAAGTCCGCCGCCGATCATCCGGGCCTCACCGGCCTTGACGGGGGCGGCGAACTCGTAGGGCACACCGAGCGCGTCACCAATGGCCTGCCCGAGCAACACACCCGCCGCCCGATCCCGGGCCCCCGCCGACAACTCCATGGACCAATCTTGGCAGGTCCCGCAACTGCCCGTGAGCGCCAGCGCTGGAGGCCGCTGACGCGCCCGCCGTGGTGGTCAACCGGCCGCGCGGCGGGGCGCAGTGCCGGTGATCGTTGGTCGGCCTGCCCTTGACCGCGAGTGGCGGTCACGTCCCCGGCGAAACATGGCAAAAGTGACAGTCAGAGCACGACAAATATCTGCATAAGTGTCTCCAAGGTCTTGTCGAAATCGTGCAAATGTGTCGTACACTGGCCTGCGGCAAGCGAAGTCAGTCTCGAGGGGAGGTCTCTGTGCTTACTCGCAAGGCGTGGCGGCGCTTCGAGCAGTGGGGCGGCAGCCGCTCCGGTACCGCTCTTCTCGTCACGGGGGCGCGCCAGGTCGGCAAGACGTACCTCGTCCGCGAGTTTGCCCGGGCGCGCTACCCCCGCCTAGTGGAGTTCAACCTGATCGATGACAGGGCCGCGCGGGACTCCTTCCGCCAGGCGAGCAGCGCCGAGGACTTGGCGTTCCGGCTCAGCGTGGCTTCGGGCACGCCGCTCGTGCCCGGCGAGACGCTCGTGTTCATCGACGAGGTCCAGGAGTGCCCTGAGATCGTCACGTGGGTGAAGTTCCTGGTCGACCGGGGCGACTACGACTACGTCCTGTCCGGCTCGCTGCTGGGCATCGCGCTGGAGAACGTGCGCTCGCTGCCGGTGGGATACGTGACTGAGGTTCAGATGTTCCCGCTCGACTTCGAGGAGTTCTGCTGGGCGAACGGCGTTCCGGACGAAGCCTTTGCGAGGCTGCGCCAGCACTTCGCCGACACGGAGCCCGTCGCGGACCACCTGCATCGCCGCTTGCTGGAGTTGTGGCGGCGCTACCTCCTGGTCGGGGGGATGCCCGACGCTGTGGCGGGGTTCGCCCGCGCCCATTCCCTGGACCCCGTGCGCACGGTCCAGGAGGACGTGCGCCGCTTCTACCGCCGCGACATCAGCCAGTACGCGCCCAGGGACAGGCGCCTGGTCATCCAGAACATCTACGACCTGGTGCCGTCAGAACTGGCGACCCAGAACAGGCGTTTCCGGCTGAGCTCCATCGCGGACGTCCGGCGTTTCGCGCAGGTCGAGGAGGAGTTCCTCTGGCTGCTGCGCGCGGGGGTGGCCCTCGCCGCCTACAACGTCAGGGAGCCCGTCAGCCCGCTGCTCATCAACGAGTCCCGCAGCCTGTTCAGGCTCTTCTACTCCGACGTCGGGCTGCTGACCGGGGCATTTCCGAAACCTGTGGCGCAGGCCATCCTGGCCGGCCAGCCGGGCGCGAACCTGGGGGGTGTGTATGAGAACGCGGTCGGCCAGGAGTTGGCAGCGCACGGGTTCGACTTGCGCTACTTCACCAACCGCCAGGTCGGGGAGTTGGATTTCGTCCTCGAAAACAGGGCGGGCGGCGTCACGGCCCTTGAGGTCAAGTCGTCGCGGAACTATCTCTCGCACAAGGCCCTGGACAACGCCCTGGCCGTCAAGAACTACGACATCCAACACGCCTACGTCTTGGCCGAGACCAACACGGAGCGGCGCGGGGCCGTGGTCTACTGGCCCATCTACATGGTGGCTCTGCTGGCCAACGAGTGAGCAGTCCCTGGCCCCGGTGGCGTGGTCCGGTTGCCCTGGTGTTGGGCTGAGGTGGAAGAATGCCCTTCGTGACCCAGAAGAACACTCCCGAGCCCGATCAACCGCGGGTCCTCGTCGCCGAGGACGAGGCGCTGATCCGGATGGACCTTGTTGAACTCCTCACCGAAGAGGGCTACGACGTGGTCGGCCAGGCCGCCGACGGCGAGGAGGCCATCGCGCTGGCCCGCCAGCTCCAGCCCGACGTCGTCGTCATGGACGTGAAGATGCCCAAGCTCGACGGCATCTCCGCCGCCGAGACCATCGTCGGCGACCGGATCGCGGCCGTCGTCATGCTGACCGCGTTCTCCCAGCGCGAGCTCATCAACCGCGCGACCGACGCCGGCGCCATGGGCTACATCGTCAAGCCCTTCGACTCGTCCGACGTCGTCCCCGCCATCGAGGTCGCCCTCGCCCGCTTCAACCAGATCCTCGCCGTCGAGGCCGAGGTCCTCGACCTGGAGGAGCGGCTGGCGTCGCGCAAGGTGGTCGACCAGGCCAAGGCCCTGCTCCAGGAGTCGCTCGGCCTGACCGAGGCCGAGGCGTTCCGTTGGATCCAGAAGACGGCCATGGACCTCCGCAAGCCGATGCGCGAGGTCGCCCAAGGCGTGATCGACCACAGCCGGCCCGCCAAGGCCGACAAGTGAGCGAGGCCCCCCGTCTCCTCCTGATCGATGGGTATTCGGTCGCGTTCCGCGCCTTCTACGGCGTCCGCGGCAACTTCACGACCTCGACCGGCCAGCCGACGAACGCCGTCTTCGGATTCACCAATACCCTGATCGCCCTCCTGCGCGACGAGGCCCCGACCCACGTGGCCGTCGCCTGGGACGTCTCCCGGACCAGCTTCCGGACGGCCGAATACGCGGACTACAAGGCCACGCGCGGCGAGACCCCGCCCGAATTCAGCGGCCAAGCCGACCTCATCAAGGCCGTCCTCGAAGCGCTCCGCATCCGCTCGGTCGAATGCCCCGGCTACGAGGCCGACGACATCCTCGCCACCCTCGCCACCCAGGGCGCCGCCGCCGGCTACGACGTCTACGTCTGGTCCGGCGACCGCGACACGATCCAGCTCGTCGACGAGCGCGTCACGCTGCTCTACCCGCAACAGGGCAAGGGCACGTTGGCGCACTACACCCCCGCCGGCATCGAACAGTGGCAGGGCCTCCCGCCGGCCCAGTACCCGGAACTCGCGGCCCTGGTCGGCGAAGCCTCCGACAACCTGCCAGGCGTCCCCGGCGTCGGCCCCAAGACCGCCGTCAAGTGGCTGACCCAATTTGGCGGCCTCGACCAGCTCCTGGCGCGCGCCGACGAGGTCCCGGGCAAGGCCGGCGAGTCGCTCCGCGCCCACGTCGCCGACGTCGTCCGCAACCGCCGGCTCAACGCCCTCGTCCGCGACCTCGACCTCCCCGTCGCCGTCGAAGACCTGGCCCGCCAGCCGTGGGACCGCGAGGCCGTCCGCCAGATCTTCGACCTCCTCGAGTTCCGCGCCCTCCGCACCCGCTTGGAGGAAATCGGCCCGGCCGACGAGACCGCCGCCGACCTCGACCAGGCCGCGGTCGCCGTGACCGTCCTCGAACCAGGCCACGTGGGGGAGTGGCTCCGCCGTCACGCTGTCGCCGAGTCCGGCGACACCGTCACCGGCCTGGACTTGGCCGGCCGCTGGTCCGCCCAGGGCGGCGACGTCACGGCCGTGGCCCTGGCCGCGCCGGACGGCGCCACCGCGTGGCTCGATGTCAGCCGCCTCACCCCGGCCGACGACCAGGCCCTGGCCGCCTGGCTGGCCGACCCCGCCGTCCCCAAGGCCGCCCACTCAGCCAAGGGGCCGCTCCGCGCCCTCTGGGCGCGCGGCTGGGACCTCCAGGGCCTCGTCTCCGACACGGAGCTGGCGGCCTACCTCGCCTGGCCCGACCAGCGCGGCTACGACCTCGACGGCCTGGCCGGCCGCCTCCTCCACCGCGACCTCAGCGCCCCCGCCGACCTCGCCGAGGACGGCCAGCTCGCCCTCGACTTCGCCGACCCGGCCGAGACGGGCGCCGACGCGGCCACCGCCGCCCGCCGCGCCCTCGCCGTCCGCGACCTGGCCGCCGCGTTCGACCAGGACCTGGCCGGCCGGGGCCGCGCCGCCGACCTCCTGCGGGAGGTCGAACTGCCCCTCGAGCGCATCCTGGCCCGCATGGAAGTAACCGGCATCGCGGCCGACGCCGACCTCTTCGACCGGCTCTGGGACGAGCTCGACGGCCAGGTCCGCGCCGCCGAACAGGGCGCCTACGACGCCATCGGCCACCCGGTCAACCTGGCCTCACCCAAGCAACTCCAGACCGTCCTGTTCGACGAGCTCCGCCTCCCCAAGACGAAGAAGATCAAGACCGGCTACACGACCGACGCCGAAGCCCTGACCAGCCTGTTCGCCCGGACGGAGCACCCGTTCCTGGCCCACCTCCTGGCCCACCGTGACGCCATCAAGCTCCGCCAGACCGTCGAGGGCCTCCAGAAGTCCATCGCCGACGACGGCCGCATCCACACGACGTACCTCCAGACCGTGGCCGCGACCGGCCGCCTCAGCTCGGCCGAGCCCAACCTCCAGAACATTCCCGTGCGCACGCCGATGGGCCGCCAACTCCGTCAGGGCTTCGTCACCGGCCCCGGCTTCGACCGCCTGTTGACGGCCGACTACTCCCAGATCGAAATGCGGATCATGGCCCACGTCTCCGGCGACGCCTCCCTCATCGAGGCCTTCCGCTCGGGCCGCGACTTCCACGCCGTCACGGCCGCCCGCGTCTTCGGCGTCCCCGTGGCCGACGTCACGCCGGACCAGCGCTCCCACGTCAAGGCCATGAACTACGGCCTGGCCTACGGGCTCTCCGCCTTCGGGCTGTCCGGCCAGCTCGGTATCCCCGTGCCCCAGGCCAAGGCCCTCATGGACGGCTACTTCGAGATCTTCGGCCCGGTCCGCGACTACCTCGACCAGATCGTGGCCGAGGCCCGCCGCACGGGCTACACGGAGACCCTGCTCGGCCGCCGCCGCTACCTGCCCGACCTCAACTCCGACAACCGGATGCGCCGCGAGATGGCCGAGCGCATGGCCCTCAACGCGCCCATCCAGGGGTCCGCCGCCGACATCATCAAGCTGGCCATGATCCGCGTGGCCGACGCCCTGGCCGAACAACAGTTGCGGTCACGCCTGTTGCTCCAGGTCCACGATGAGCTCGTCTTCGAGGTCGCGCCGGGCGAGGCCGAGGCCCTGGAAGCCCTGGTCAGGGCCGCGATGGGCGGCGCCGTCGAGCTGGCCGTGCCGCTCGACGTGTCGGTTGGAGCGGGCGCCAACTGGCACCTGGCCGCCCACTGAGACGCTTTGGTCACGGGCAGATAACGTTTTCCCCGCCAGATTGACCCTGCTTGAACGGCCTGGATAACCTTGGGCTCGCACTGCGTCCAGCGTGACTCCGGCATGGAGTGGGTCGCGCGCGTGCGAGTCCTTCCCGCCGATGGTGGGTCCGGCTTGCGCAGGGCCAGGGCAACATAACTAGTCAACATCTATTCAATCGGAGTCCTACTCAATGACCTCAGCCTCAGAGGCTTCCCCGGTCGCTATCGACGACATCAGCTCCCCCGAGGAATTCAACAGCCTGATCGACGCGACCATGAAAAACTTCAATGACGGCGATATCGTCTCCGGAATCGTCGTCAAGGTCGACAGAGACGAAGTCCTGCTCGACATCGGCTACAAGACCGAAGGCGTCATCCCCGCCAAGGAACTCTCCATCAAACACCACGTCGACCCGTTCGAGGTCGTCCAGGTGGGCGACGAGGTCGAGGCCTTGGTGCAGCAGAAGGAAGACAAGGAAGGCCGCCTCATCCTGTCCAAGAAGCGCGCCCAGTACGAGCGCGCCTGGGGCACGATCGAGAAGGTCAAGGAGCAGGACGGCGTGGTCGTCGGGCGGGTTATCGAGGTCGTCAAGGGCGGCCTGATCGTGGACATCGGCCTGCGCGGCTTCCTGCCGGCGTCGCTGGTGGACATGCGCCGCGTCCGCGACCTGCAGCCGTTCGTCGGCATGGAGCTCGAAGCCAAGATCATCGAACTCGACAAGAACCGCAACAACGTGGTGCTTTCCCGCCGCGCATGGCTGGAGCAAACCCAGTCCGAGGTTCGCTCGACGTTCCTCAACCAGCTTGCCAAGGGCCAGATCCGCAAGGGCGTCGTCTCGTCCATCGTCAATTTCGGCGCGTTCGTCGATCTCGGCGGTGTTGACGGCTTGGTCCACGTGTCCGAGCTCAGTTGGAAGCACATCGACCATCCGGGCGAAGTCGTGGAGGTCGGCGACGAGGTCACCGTCGAAGTCCTCTCGGTGGAGTTGGACCGCGAGCGCGTCTCGCTGTCGTTGAAGTCCACGCAGGAAGATCCCTGGCAGACGTTCGCGCGCACCCATCAGATCGGGCAGATCGTTCCGGGCAAAGTCACCAAGCTGGTGCCGTTCGGCGCGTTCGTCCGCGTCGAGGAGGGCATCGAAGGCTTGGTGCACGTCTCCGAGCTGGCCGAACGCCACGTGGAGATTCCGGAACAGGTCGTCACAGTCGGCGACGAGGTTATGGTCAAGATCATCGACATCGACCTCGAACGCCGTCGCATTTCGCTGTCGCTGAAGCAAGCGAACGAGGGCGTTGACGTCGCCGCCGACGATTTCGATCCGGCGCTGTACGGCATGGCCCCCTCCTACGACGAGCAGGGCAACTACATCTATCCCGAGGGCTTCGATCCGGAGACCCAGGAATGGAAGCCGGGCTTCGAGGCGGAGCGCGACGCTTGGGAGCAGCAGTACGCCGAAGCCCAGGCCCGTTGGCTCGCCCACAAGCAGCAGGTCGAGGAGGCCAAGGCGGCCGAAACGCAGGCGATTATCGAGGAGGCCAACGAGGCCGCCTATTCCGCTGGCGCCGAAGAGGTCGCGGAGGAAGGCTCCCTGGCTTCAGACGAGGCCCTGCAGGCTCTGCGCGACAAGCTGACGGGTGCCGACGAGTAGGCGTGTAGCCCTCACCGGCGGCATCGCCTCTGGCAAGAGCGTTGTCGCCGACATCTGGCGTGAGTTGGGTGCGACGGTCATTGACGCCGACGAATTGGCCCGCGCGGCCGTCGCTCCCGGCACGCCTGGTTTGGAAGCAATCCGGGAGTGGTTCCCAGATTGCGTATTTTTGCCCAACGGCGAGTTGGATCGTGCTCGCCTGGGGGAGATTGTCTTTGCCGATCCGGCCGCCCGCGCGAAGCTGGAAGCGATCGTCCACCCCGAAGTGTTCCGGCTCGCCGAAGGCCTCGCTACCCATGCCGACGGTGTCGTCGTTTGGATGATCCCGCTGTTGGTTGAGACCGGGATGGCCGCCCAGTTCGACCGGGTGGTCGTCGTCGATTGTGATCCCGAGCTCCAGGTGGCGCGCCTGATGGCGCGTTCGGGCCTGTCCGCGGAGCATGCCCGGCAGCGCATCGCGGCGCAGGCCACGCGGGAGGAACGCCTGGCGGCGGCCACTGATGTGATTGCCAATGAAGGCAGCTTGGACGAGTTGCGGCGCCGCGCTATTTCCCTGTATGAGGAAATAGCTTCGCTTTTCTACTACGATTTGTAGTACTACTACAATAAGTAGTAGAAATCTACTACAAATAGTAGTAGTTATGGCTTCATGTACCTTCTGACTTGCGCTCTTGCGAATAGTCGCTATTATTATCAGTGTTCCCGAACGGTGGGGTTCAATCAGGACTTGAGGGCCCTTGGCGCAGGACACGGCGGTCAATGACGACTCGGAGTTCTCGCCAAGAGCCCGACCCAAGGTAAGCCCCCACCGGGGAGCCGGGGCTAACCCCTCCAAGCGAGGCGGGCGCTATTCCCCCCACCACCACCTAGCGCCCGCCTCCACACCTGCGATTTCTGTCCTGGGCGGGCTCTATGCTGTTGCCATGCGTCCTGTCACCGATCTGCAACGCCGAGTGGCCCCTTTCAAGGTGGTCGCCGATTTCACCCCTGCCGGGGATCAGCCCGAGGCCATCGACGAGTTGGAAAGGCGGCTGCGGTCAGGGGAGCAGGATGTGGTGCTGTTGGGGGCCACGGGCACGGGCAAGACGGCGACGATCGCGTGGCTCGCCGAGCGGGTGCAGCGGCCGATGTTGGTCATGCAGCCCAACAAGACGCTGGCAGCCCAATTTGCGAATGAGTTGCGGCAGTTCTTCCCGCAAAATGCCGTCGAGTATTTCGTTTCCTATTACGACTATTACCAACCTGAAGCGTATATTCCCCAAACGGATACATATATCGAGAAAGACTCTTCGCTGAACGAGGAGGTGGAGCGTCTGCGGCACGCCGCTACGAACTCGCTGCTCACGCGGCGGGACGTTGTCGTCGTGGCCACGGTGTCGGCGATTTACGGCTTGGGCACGCCGCAGGAGTACGTAGACCGTATGATCACGCTCAAGGTGGGGCAGGAGTTGGACCGCGACTCGCTGCTGCGCAGGCTGGTCGATATCCAGTACACGCGCAACGACATGTCCGCCGCGCGTGGCACGTTCCGGGCCCGAGGGGACACAGTCGAGGTCTTCCCGATGTACGAGGAGCTTGCCGTGCGCGTCGAGTTCTTCGGCGACGAAATCGAAGCCCTGTCGACGCTGCACCCGCTCACCGGCGAGATGGTGAGCCAAGATTCCGAAATCTATGTCTTCCCCGCATCGCATTACGTCGCCGGGGCCGAGCGCATGGAGCGGGCAATTCGCGGTATCGAGGCTGAGCTGGCCGAACGCCTGGCGGAGTTGGACGCGGAAGGCAAGCTTCTGGAAGCGCAGCGGTTGCGCATGCGCACTTCCTATGACATCGAAATGATGCGGCAGATCGGCACCTGCTCCGGCATTGAGAATTACTCCCGGCACATCGACGGCCGCGGCCCCGGCACTCCGCCGAACTGCCTGCTGGACTATTTTCCGGAGGATTTCTTGCTTGTGATCGACGAATCGCATGTCACGGTGCCGCAGATCGGCGCTATGTATGAGGGCGACATGTCGCGCAAGCGCACTTTGGTCGAGCACGGGTTCCGGCTCCCCTCGGCGTTGGACAACCGGCCGCTGCGGTTCGAGGAGTTCACCGAGCGGATCGGCCAGACGGTGTATCTGTCGGCCACACCCGGCCCCTACGAACTGGCGCGTTCCGAAGGCCACGTCGAGTTGCTCATCCGGCCGACGGGCCTGGTTGATCCGCAGATCGTGGTCAAACCCACCCGGGACCAAATCGCCGACCTGTTGGGCGAGATCTCCGCGCGGACGGCCGCGGGGGAGCGCGTGCTGGTGACGACGCTGACCAAGAAGATGGCCGAAGACCTCACCGACTATCTGCTGGAGAACTCCGTGTCGGCGAGGTACTTGCATTCCGACATCGACACCTTGAAGCGGGTGGAGTTGCTGCGCGATCTGCGGCTGGGGACGTTCGACGTGCTGGTTGGCATCAATTTGCTGCGGGAAGGCCTCGACTTGCCGGAGGTGAGCTTGGTGGCCATCTTGGACGCCGACAAAGAGGGCTTCCTGCGTTCCGAGCGTTCGCTGATCCAGACCATCGGCCGCGCCGCCCGCAACGTCTCGGGGCAGGTAATCATGTACGCCGACCGCATCACCGACTCCATGGCCAAAGCCATCGACGAGACGAACCGGCGCCGCGATAAGCAGGTGGCCTACAACGCGGCCCACGGCATCGACCCGCAGCCGCTGCGCAAGAAGATCTCCGACATCACCGAATTGCTGGCCCGCGAGGACGCGGACACCGCCGCGGTGAAAGCCAAAATGGGCGACACCGTCGCCCTGGCCGAGCGGGCGCGCGGCCTGGCCCAGGTCCCCGCGCACGAGTTGTCAGAGCTGATCGAAGAGTTGACCACCCAGATGCACGCCGCCGCCAAAGAACTCCGCTTCGAGTTGGCCGCCAAGCTGCGCGACGAAATCTCCGACGTCAAGCACAGCCTCAGGGAACTAATCGCTGGTCGTGAGTAGCGGTCCTCGTCATCCCGGACTTGTTCCGGGGCCCCGATCCTCGTCATCCCGGACTTGTTCCGGGATCTTGGGACGAAGTCCCATGCGCGCCGCAGGCGTGCCCTCTCGGGCACACGGACTGCGTCCGAGACGCCGGAACAAGATCACCGCACAAAGTTCTTCGATACTTTGCGGGGACCCCGGAACAAGCCCGGCATGACGGTGGTTCGTCATGACGATGCGGCCCCCGCATGACGGTGCGCCCCGCGGGGATGCCCCTTTATCGGTTGTAGACGACGACCGTGGGGGTCGATTGCAGGTAGCGGTACATGAACGCGGCGAACTCGTCGCGCAGGCACTCCCGCTCCGGGTGGTATTCCGCGTTGGGGCTGGTGATGCCGAAGGCCAGCATCCACTCGACGTCCCAGTTGAAGGTGTGCGTCTTGGGCACGTCCTTGAACGACGCCACCGGCGGGGCAGTCCAGGCCCGGTTGCCGTAGCGGTAGATGTCGAGGCGGTGCAGGAACGCCGCAAGTTCGCCGCGGGTGGCGGTATCGGACGGCTTGAACGTGGTCGGCGAACCCTTGCCAGACGTGATGGCGGTCGACTTCAGCCATTCGATTTCGCGGTAGAACATGTGGGTCTTGGGCACGTCGGTGAACGACGGGGTCGTGGGCGCGGAGAACTGCGGGCGGCCGGCCAAACGGTACATGTAGGCCGCGATTTCGCCGCGGGTCAGGTTGCGGTCGGGATGGAACTCGTCGTTGGTCGCGCCGTGCGAAATGATGTCGTTCGCGGCGAGATAGTTGATTGCCTCATAGAAGCGCTGGTTGCTCGGCACATCCACGAACCAGCGCACGCTGCGCACTGACGGCTTCTCGAAGGTGACTTGGTTCATGCCCTGGGCGGCGACAACGGTCAGCGTCACACGGTAACCGAGGTCGTTGGCCGTGGGCGTATAGGTCGGCTGGGTGCCGACGATGCTCCCGTTGATCTCCCAGGTGTAGTAGAGGTCGACGTTCGGTTCGCATTCCAGGCCGGACGCGGCGAGCGGTTGGCCGACGCGCAGCGACCCTGCCATCCCCAACGTGCCGGTGCAGAGCGCGTCCATGCAGATCGGCAGATCGTAGTCCTGCTCCACAGTGACATCGAGGCCGGAGAAGATGCCGTCGGGCAGGCATTCCATCGGATTGCCGCGCAGGTCGACATGCTGCAGGTACGGCGTGCCGTCGAACAGGCCCGCGGGGAGCTTGTGCAATTGGTTGTTTGCCACCAGGAACTCTTCGAGGCTCAACGTGTCGGCGAGCAGGTCGGCGGGCAGCGACGCCAGTTGGTTGTTGTCGAGCCGCAGGTAGCGCAACCAAGTCAGGCCGTCGAACGTTTGGGGATCCAGGCTGACAATGCTGTTGGCGCTCAGGTCGATACTCTCAATCCTGGGCGCGTCGAACGCGCCCCAGTCGATAGCGCCGATGTTGTTATGGCTCAAGTTGATGGACTTCACGGTCGCCAGGCCTACGAACGCGCCAGAAATCAGGTGTGTGATGACGTTGTCGGACAAGTTGAGGTCGATCAGGTTCGGCAGGCCCGCAAAGCGCGAGGCGTAAATATCGGAGATGCTGTTACCGCTCAAAGACAAGTACTGCAATTGGTTGGCGCCGTCGAAAACCCCGACAGGCAACTCGGTCAACCCGTTGCTTCCCAAGGAGAGGATTGTCAGCGAACTCAACGAGCCGAACGGAAGTTCGCTCAAGTCCTGCAGCCCGCTGTTGTCCAAGTCCAGCACACTCAGGTTGGTCAGGGGATCGAAGGTACCCTCGTGCAGTGTCGCTACCTGGTTGTTCTTCAGGGCCAAGATCTGCAACGACGAAAGCCCAGTGAAAGCCGCCGGCGGTATCATGCTGATCTGGTTGTCCGACAGATCCAGGATCTGCAGGCCTGACAGCCCCTGGAAGATCCCGCCGGGCACGGTGCCGAGATGGTTGTTGTTCAAGTACAGGTACTTCAAGTTGGGCAGGCTGCCGAACGCGGGTATCTGCTCCAGTTCGTTGTTTGCGAGGCGCAACTCCACCAACTGCGTCATTCCGGAGAAGTAGCCAGCCGGAATCGTGCCCAGGTGTTGGCCGTCCAGGTCCAAGATCGTGCATTGGGGCTGTGGGGATGTGCAGTACAGGTCGGCGCTGGCCTGCGGGGCGGCCAGAGCGAACGTGCTGGTGGCTAGCGCGGCGGCGAGCGTGGCGGAGAGGGTGCGCAGGAGCTTCATTGCGGTTCCGTTCTCGACGTGGGTGGGCCACAGTCTACCGGGCAGCAACCGGCGTTGACCAGGCAGCTACACGTAGTCGGAGTTTGTCCCAAGCTCCCAGATAAAACCCGGAACGACGCCGGGCGAAACCTCGCCGCTACTCGCCTTGGGCGCCGTCTATCGCCAACACCGCGCGGTAGGCGGCTATCAGGGCCTCGCCCAATCCGGCTCCCGGTCCTGGCGAGGTGCCTTTCATCAGCGACGCGGCTGCGCCTGGGCACGCGTACAGGCCCGCTATAGGGGAGCCGTCGGCGCGCAGCACGCGCGAGTCGGCGTCGATCAGCAGGCCACCTTTGGTGCCGGTGTCGCCCGGATAGACTTTGGCCGCCCAGTACGGCGAACGGTCGAGCTTGGCCAGGCCGTAGTTCTTCTTCTTGGAGCCGCCCAGGCCGAAGCGGTCCCAGTCGGATTCGCCGCGGCGGAAGTCCTCGTCCACGCCTTTGTGCGCAAAGCCGTTGAAGCGGACCACGGTGCCGATCAGGCCCGCGCGGTCGATGCCCAACTGCTGCGCCAACTCGTCCAGCGTGCCCGCGCGCACGATGTCGCCGTCATCGATGGCTTTGCGTGGCGTGGATCCGGCCTTCCAGGGGCCGAGTTCGTAGCTGGAACGGTGCTTGTTGTCCATGATCAGGAACGATGGCACTGAGCGCACTCCGCGGGTCCGGTCATACAGGTAGCGCCCCAGGATCGCCGGGCCTGCCGCTTCGGAAAAGAACCGGTCGCCCGCGTGGTCGACGATGACGCTGTGCGGCGCTTGCCGGGCGCGGTCGATGCGGTACGGGACGCCGTTTGCGACGATCACGGGAGCCCACCAGGCGTTGCCCATTGCGGCCGTGTCCGCTCCCAGCGCCATGGCCGGGTCCAGCGCGGAGCCGTCGTTGAGCGCTTCGTTGAGCGACCAAGCCGCATTTGTCGGTAGCGGGAGGTGCTCTTCGCGCAGGGTTTGGCTCGCCTCGAAGCCGCCGCACGCCAACAGCACGGCCTTGCGGGCCACCACTTGGACGCGTTCGCCGCCGCGTTCCACGACCACGCCGGTCACTCTTCCGGCCGTCTCGGTCAACTCGGCGAAGGCCGTCTCGAACCAGATTTCGACGCCGTTGACGCAGGCGCGCCGCAGCAGTTCGGTGGCCAGGGATTCGCCGCGTGTGCCGGTGGTGGATGCCTTCGGGGCGAGGAAACCCAGCGGCGGGAGCTTGCGGGCGGTGCGGGCGGGCGCACGGCGCAGGCGCGCGGCGTTGTCGCCCAGCGACTTCGGGTCGGAGTGGTGGGTGGAGATGACCCGGCCTTGCGGCAGGCCGCCCTCTTCGGCGGGATGGTAGTCGGGCAGGCGCATCACGAACAGCGGCAGCCGCGAGCTGAGCAGCCAGCGGACCATTTTCGGTGCGGATGTGATGTAACCTTCGCGGCGGGCCGCCGTCGATGCGTCGGTGGTGTCCCCCAACACGGAATTGAGGTATTCGAGGGCGGCCGGAACGGAGTCGTTGACGCCGAGTTTCCCGGCCAGGTCGTTGGCCGGCAGCCACATGGCGCCGCGCGAGCCGGAGGTGGTCCCGCCGGCGTACGCGGTGCGCTCCACGACCAAGACCTCGAAACCCAGGCGGCGTGCCGCCACGGCGGCCAACAATCCGGCGGTGCCGGCGCCCGCTATGACCAGATCTGTTTCAAACTGGGGCATTTCAACCGGCCAATCCCGCCGCCAGGGCGATAAGGGTGCGCACCGACATGCCGGTCGCGCCTTCGGGCACGTAATAGTAGGCGGCGTGCGGATTGAAAGCGGTGCCCGCGACGTCGAGGTGCGCCCAGGCGATAGGCTCGGGCACAAACTCGGACAGGAATCGCGCCGCCGTCAGCGCCCCACCCGGGCGGTCAGCGGTCGAGCGCAAATCGGCCACATTTGATTTGAGCTTTTCGCCGGTTTCTTCCGGGATGGGCAGGTGCCAGAAAAGCTCCCCGGCGGTTTCCGCGGCGTCGAGCACGCGGTCAGCGGTGGCGTCGTCGCGGGCCATGAGCCCGGCCACGCGTTCCCCGAGTGCCACCACACACGAGCCGGTCAACGTGGCCACGTCGACGATCAGGTCGGGTTTCTCCGCCGCGGCCTTGGACAGCGCGTCAGCCAGGACCAGGCGCCCTTCGGCGTCAGTGTTGCCGTTTTCGACCGTCTTGCCATTGCGCATCGTGAGCACGTCGGAGGGATGTGTCGCCGTCCCCGAAGGCATGTTCTCGGCCATGGCGGCCCACGCGGTCACCTTCACCTTGAGGCCCAGGCGCGCGATAGCCGCCGTGGCGGCCAGCACCGACGCCGCGCCGGTCATGTCGGTGCGCATGGTGTACATGGAATCCGGTGGTTTCAGATCCAGCCCGCCCGAGTCGAAAGTGATGCCTTTCCCAACCAGGGCCAGGTGCGCCTTTGCGCCGCGCGGGGTGTAACCGGCACGGATGAGCCGTGGCGGGCGCGCCGAACCCGAGCCTACGGCGAGGATTCCGCCGCAGCCCTCGTCCGCGAGGGCTTTCTCGTCCCAGACTTGGAAATCGAGTTTGGCTTCCTTGGCGAGGCCGCGGGCCAACTCCGCGAATGACTCGGGATAGATTTCGTTGGCTGGTTTGTTCACCCAGTCACGGGTGCGGATCACCGCCGTGGCGGTCGTGACGCCCGCGGTGGCCGCCGGCTTGGCGTCCTTGCTGGGGCTGACAATCTCGATCGCGGCGATGCCTTTGCCTTTGGGCCGGTATTGGTAGGCGCCGAGCAGAGCTCCTTCGACTGCGCCCTTGACCAGTTCTGGCTGCAGCGCGTCCAGGCTTACCGATATGCGAAGCCCCTTGTCAGAAGGGAGTTTGAGGGCTGCGCGGAAGGCGGCCCCGACGCCGCGCCGCACCGCTTCGGTCGTGACATCGACTTTCCCCAGCCCGGCAACCAGCATCCGCTGCCCACCGGGTCCGGGCACGATGGCGACGGTTCCGGTCTCGGACTCCGCGCCCACCGACTGGGCGACGTCCAGCACGGGTTTTCCGAATGCCGCCGCCCACTTCTTGCCCATGTCGGGCGGCAGGCCCACGAGGATGTCGCCACCGGATGCGGCGGCAATCCCAACGACGATGACGTCGGCGTCGCCGCTGGCAGCAGTGGCCAAATTGATTCGGGGCAGCGCGGTCTCCATCCCAATCCTCTCCGCGAAAGCGTGCGAGCCTTAATCTACTCCGCTTGGCCAGGCTAGAGTTGGCGCGTGACTGATCTGCTCTCTCCTTTACACGAACAACACGTTGCCCTGGGTGCCCGCTTTGCCGAGTTCGGCGGCTGGCAGATGCCTCTGCAGTATTCCGGGATCGTCGCCGAGCACCGCGCCTGCCGCGAGCGCGTAGCGGTCTTCGATGTCAGCCACCTGGGCAAAGTCCGGGTCTCGGGCCCCGGCGCGGTCGCGTTCTTGAACACCTGCCTGTCCAACGATTTGGAGCGCGTTTCCGCCGGCAAGGCGCAGTACACCCTGGCCTGCGACGACACGGGCGGGGTCATTGACGACCTGATCGCGTACCGCATTTCCGATGACGAGGTGTTCCTGATCCCGAACGCGTCGAACACGGCGACGGTCGCCGGCAAGCTCGCCGCCGCCGCCCCCGCGGGCGTCACAGTGGCGAACCTGCACCGCGACTACGCCGTCATCGCCGTCCAGGGGCCGTATTCCGACGAGACGTTGGCCGCGCTGCACCTGCCCGTCGGCCACGATTACATGTCGTTCGCCAACGCGGTCTTTGCGACGCAGCAGCTAACCGTTTGCCGGACCGGCTACACCGGGGAGCGCGGATATGAGCTTGTGGTTCCCGTCGCCGCCGCCGCGCTGCTGTGGAACGAAGTCCTGGCCGCTGGGCGCGAGTACGACATAGTTCCCGCGGGCTTGGGCGCGCGCGACACGCTGCGCACCGAAATGGGGTATCCGCTGCACGGCCACGAATTGTCGGTGGACATTTCCCCCTTGGAAGGCTCGGTCGCCTGGGCCGTCGGCTGGAAGAAGGAGGTGTTTTGGGGAGCCGCGGCGCTCAAGGCGGAGCGCGCCGGCACTGCCAAACGCCGTCTGCGCGGCCTGGTCGCGGTGGACAAGGGAATCCCGCGTCCCGGGATGCAGGTGCTAACCGCGGACGGCGCGCCACTGGGCGTGGTCACCTCCGGGACGTTCTCCCCAACGTTGTCCAAGGGCATCGCCCTCGCCCTGCTCGACGCGCCGTATCCGACCAGCGGCCGCGTCGGCGTACAAGTCCGCGACCAGGTGCTGCCCTTCGAAATCCGGGACACTCCCTTCGTGGCGCCGAACGTGCGGCAACAGTGATCCGAGCCCTGATCGGGCAAGAAGGCGCCAGCCGGCCACCATGGTTCCGGCTGGCGCCTTGTCGCTGTCAGACCAGCTGCCCTTCGATCACGAAATCGGCGCGCGCAGGTGCTTGAGGTGGTTCCAACCGCTCGCGCTCTGGGCGCAGTAGTTGGAACTCGCCGTCTTGCTGGCGGCGAAGGTTCCGCTGCCTGAGCCCAGAGCGACCCGGACTGTTTGGTTGGCGAATCCGATGATGTCCAGGTTCCCATCGCCGTTCACGTCGGCCAACACCCGCGGGTTCCGGCCGACCAGCCACCCGTCGCGGGCGTAGCCGAACTCCGACGAGACCAAGGTCACCCCGCCGCTGGTCTGCACGGTGAACTTCTTGCCGTTGCTGAGCGCGACCTTGACACCGTCGTCCGCGAAGCCCACGATGTCGGCTTTGCCGTCGCCATTCACGTCGGCGATGATCCGCGGGTTGTTCTCCACTTTCCAGCCCGAGTTGTAGCCAAAGTTGGCCAACCATGTGGTCCGGGAGGCAAACGTCCCATCGCCCACGCCCAAACTCACGGTCACGCCGCCGCTTGCGAAGCCCACGATGTCGGTCTTGCCGTCGCCGTTGACGTCGGCCAGCGCGCGCGGATGGCGCTCGGTCCGCCAGCCCTGGTTGTAGCCGAAGTCCGCCAGCAGATAGGTGCTGTCGTTCTTCTTGGTGACCGGGTTGGCGAAGGTGGAGCGCGCCGGGTCGCTGACGGCCACGCGCGCGCCGTCTGCGCCGAAGCCGACGATGTCCGCTCTGCCGTCGCCGTTCACGTCCACCACGTAGCGCGGGTACTTGTCCACGCGCCAGCCCTGGTTGTATCCGAAGTTGGCCAGCCACCGGGTGGCCGGTTTGAAGGTGCCGTCGCCGACGCCGAGAGCCACCCAGACCCCGTCATTGGCGAAGCCGACGATGTCGAGCTTGCCGTCGCCGTTCACGTCAGCCAACGTGCGCGGGTTCTTGTTGATCCGCCAGCCGTCGGCATAGCCGAAGCCTCGGTACAGGTAGGTGCTGTCGGCCTGTTTGGTGACCGGGTTGACGAAGCTCTTGTCTTGCGGCTGGCTCACCGCGACCCGCACGCCGTCGTCGGTGAACCCGATGAGGTCGGCTTTGCCGTCTCGGTTGAGGTCGGCCACGAGGCGGGGATGTTTGTCCACGCGCCAGCCCTGGTTGTAGCCGAAACTGGCGATCCAGTTGGCAGACGCCGCGAAGGTGCCGTCGGCCTTTCCCAGCGACACGTGCACCCCGGTGTTGCCGAAGCCCACGAGGTCTGCCCGCCCGTCGCCGTTCACGTCCGCCTGGGTGGAATAGTCCACGTTGTCCAGCGTGCCGTCGCCGTCCGAGTCGGCGTCGAAAAACCGCGCCGCCTTGTCGAACAGCCCGACCTTGACCTTGATGGCGGGGTGGTCCGACAAACCGTTGGCGCTGACCTGCTCGTAGTCGATCACCGCCAGGTCGTTCTTCGCGACGGCGTGGTCCACGATGGACGCGGGCTTGTACCCGGCGCCGGTCTGGATCGGGCAGTACCCGTACTCCCGCGAAATCGCGTCGAATCCGGTGATGGAGCCGGAGCGGATTACGGGATCCAAGGACGACGCGATGGAGCCCGCCGCGACGCTGCGCACGATGGTGTTGCTGGTCATGGGGGCGCCATTGTCGTAATGCGCGTAGACGTCTACGCCGGTTTTCGCCACGCCGTGCCAGTTGATGTCGCCGAGCAGCAACACCGGGTTGGTTTCGGAGGCGAGTTCCCGGGCGATCATGTCCCATTCGTGGGTGGTGGAGATGGCTGGGCTGGCCAAGCCGGTCTTGTAGCGCGGCGAGAGGTGGATTTCGCCGACGCGCAGCACCTTGCCGCTGGGCCGGTGCTGCAACGATGTCCAGGCCATGCCGCGCAAGCCGTACAGCGCGCCGGTACTGGTCACCTTCTCGGTGTAGAGGAAGCCGGCCCCCTGCCGGGTCCACACGTCGGTGTTCCACACGATGGCCTGCAAGCTGTTGGCATCACGTTGGTAGTAGGACCAGTGCCCCGGCAATTGGCCCACCAGATACTGCGTGTCGGAAAGCGTTGTTTCCGTGAGGCCGAAGATGGTGGCGCCACTTTGCGCGGCGGCCTTGAGCTTGTCGGACACGGCCTTCTTCCGGGAGGCGAAATCGGATGAGAAATGCGATCCCAGAATGTTCCAGTGCATGGCCGTCACGTCCCAGGTTTCGGTGACCTGGGTTTCCGGGATGCAAGGGTCGGCGGGATCTGGGTCCACCAGGGCGTGCGCGGTGGGGACGGCGCCGAGTCCGGACGCCAACAGCCCGGCGGCGGTGAACAGTGCCAACTTGGTGGCGAGGTTGTTCTTCATGATTCTCCTTTTATTCGGGGCAACCCGCGGGTTGATTGCATTTACGACGGATCGGGAGGCTGCTTCGTGGCAGTTCTTGGCGAATCTTGGCGAACTTTCAGGTTTGGACCTCCGAACCGGCGGTGCGGAACCCGCCCCGGACTCGGGTAGGATGGGCCGGTCATAGCAAGGAGTTCTGCAGTGGGTCTTTTCAAGCCCTATGAGCGCGGCGAGGCTGCCGCAGACAAGAAAACGGCCAGCGAGTCGGCCGAGAAGAAGCCGGCTGCCGCCAAAGTCGCGGAAACTGAGCCTGCGGCGGCCGAGGCCACCGAGGCGCCGAAGAAGAAGGCTCGGCCCACGCCGACCCGGGCCGCTTCCGAGCAAGCGCGGCGCGAACGGCTGAATCCGACGCTCAACCCGAAGCAGGCCAAGGCCCGTGAGCGCGAGTTGGCGGCGGCAAAGCGCGGCGAAGAGCTGCAGAAAATCGACGCCGAGCCGCGGCGGGTGCTGTGCCGCAACTATGTCGACACGCGCCGCTCGCCGGCCGGTTTCGCGCTGCCGATCGTCATGATCTGCCTGGCGGCGTCCATGTTCGCGGAGAACCTGGGCGACACGGGGGTGCTCATCGTCATGTACACCACCTGGGGCATCTTCCTGCTCATCATCATCGACCTCTTCCTCATCTGGCGCGGCTTCAAGAAGCTGCTCGCCGAGCGGCTGCCCAAAGAATCGCCGAAGGGGCTGGCCTCCTACGCCATCAACCGTGCGATCAACCCGCGCCGGCTGCGCACGCCGAAGCCCGTCGTCAAGGTCGGGGACAAGATCTGATGCTCACCTGGGAGACGACTCCGGAGCTGTCTTGCGCCGAGCGCTCCGCCTTCGGCCTGGACTTGGGTTTCGCCGACGTGGCGGCAGCCGAGGATTGGCTGGGTTCGAGTTGGGCCGAGTTGGCGGAAGCCGGGGTCACCGCTGTGACGCTCGTCGACGGCGGCGAAGCCGTGATGGGGCCCATGAGTCTGGATGCGTAGCCGGCCGCACGCGGCCAACCGCGAGACGACTACACTGAACCTGGCGAACACTTTGGAGGAGAATATGACACTGGATCAGACAACAGCTACCGGGATGACTTTGACCGAGGCTGCCGCAACGAAGGTGAAGGCCCTGGCCGAAAACGAGGGCGTCGCCGATCTGGCGCTGCGGATATCCGTCGGGCCGGGCGGATGCGCCGGGCTGCGGTACCAGTTGAGCCTCGACGAGGAAGTCCTCGATTCTGACGTCGCCCAGGAGTTCTACGGTGTGCGCCTGGTTACCGACCAGATGAGCGCCCCGTACTTGGTGGGTGCCACCATCGACTTCGTCGATACGATCCAGCAGGTCGGTTTCACGATCGACAATCCGAACGCCGTCAACAGCTGCGCCTGCGGGAACAGCTTCCACTGAGCCGGAAGGCAACCCATGACCGAATCAATCGCCCGCATCTTGGTCTATTCCGACGAGCGCGCCGTGCGCGAAGCTGTCCGCGCCGCGTTGGGCAAATCGATCGCAGCTGATCTGCCCGAGGTGGAGGTCGTCGAGGCCGCCACACAACCCGCGGCTCTGCAATTCATGGATTCCGGCGCCATCGACCTGGCGATCCTGGATGGCGAGGCCACACCCGCCGGTGGTATGGGCCTGGCACACCAACTCAAAGACGACTATCCGGTTTGCCCGCCGGTGCTGCTCCTGGTGGCGCGCGTCGCGGATGCGTGGCTCGCCACGTGGTCGCAGGCTGACGCCACCTTGACGCACCCGGTCGATCCGGTGCTCTTGCCGCTGAAGGCCGCCGAATTGCTGCGCGCCTGGTTCGCCGAGACCCCCGAAACTGCGGAGGCGAGCGCGTGAGCTATAGCTGGCCAGACATCCTCACCGGCCTGATCAACGGGCAGGACTTGGCTCCCGAGCAGGCCGCTTGGGCAATGGACCAGATCCTCGCCGGGGAGGCCACCAATGTCCAGATCGCCGGCTTTGCGGTGGCGTTGCGCGCCAAAGGCGAGACCGTCGACGAAATTTCCGGACTGGCACAGGGGATGCTGGGCCGCGCCACGGCGATCTCGATCAATCCCGAGGCTGTGGACATTGTCGGTTCGGGCGGCGACCGGGCCAACACGGTGAACATCTCCACGATGGCGGCCATCATCGCGGCGGCCGCCGGAGTCCCGGTCGTCAAGCACGGCAACCGTGCGGCGTCTTCCGCCTGCGGTACGGCCGACTGCCTGGAAGCCCTCGGCGTCGCGCTGAACGTGCCGCCCGCCAAACAGCAGGAGGTGCTCGCCGAACTCGGGATCGCCTTCCTGTTCGCGGCTATGTACCATCCTTCGCTGCGTTTCGCCGCCACGGCCCGCCGCGAGCTTGCCGTGCAAACGACTTTCAACTTCCTCGGCCCGCTCGCCAACCCCGCCAAACCGATCGCGCAGGCCGTCGGCGTGGCCAACGAACGCATGGCGCCGCTGATGGCGGGAGTGCTCGCCGGGCGCGGGGCCCGCGGGCTGGTGTTCCACGGCGGTGACGGCCTCGACGAACTCACCACGACGACCGATTCCGCCCTGTGGCTGATCAACGCGGGGCAGGTGGTCCAAACTGCGCTTGATCCAGCCGAGTTGGGCATCGCGCGGGCGGAAAAGTCCGCCTTGGTCGGCGGCTCGCCGCAACTGAACGCCGCCATTGTCCGCGAGACATTGGGCGGCAAACCGGGCCCGGTGCGCGACATCGTGCTGCTGAACGCCGCAGCGGCGGGCCTGGCTTACGCCGGGCCGGATCTCTCGGCGCCGGTTGCACCGCAGCTGGGCGGGCAACTGGAGAGGATGCGCGCTGCGGTTGATTCCGGCGCGGCCGCGCGCCTGCTGGAGGCGTGGGTGTCCAAGACGCAGTCACTCGTTTAGACCCGTCGCCGGCAAGATTGCCGAACTTGTCGGGCAAAGGCCGTGGGTTGTGTCCCTGGTTGGGGTAGGTTTGAGGCAAAGTCCATTTTGGAGGAGACATGCGCAAGTCTGAATTGCTGCAAGCTGTCGAGCAAAACGCCGCCGCGGCGGCCGAGATCGGCCAAGCGGCCATCGCCGAAGCCGTGGAGCGCCTGGCGCCGTACGTCGAGCAGGCGCAGGACAAGGTCGCCCCGCTGGCAGACCAAGCGGCTGCCCGTATCCGGCACAGCGCCCAAGTCGCCGGTGAGACGTTGGAACAACTGCAACCGCGCATCGAACACGTCAGGGACGAGTTGCTGACCACGTTCTTGGGCCACGCCCCCGAGCCGGAGCCTGTCGTCGTGGCCCCAAAGAAGAAGTGCTGCAAGAAGTTCTTCGTCTTCGCGCTGCTCGCTGCGATTGCCGGGACGGTCGCCTGGGTCGTGAAGAAGGCTTTGGAGCCGCCGTCGGAGGCCGATTGGGTTTCCCACACGCCGTCCGACGCGTTCATCGCGCATCCGAGCGCTGACGTGACAGACGATTTCGTTCCCGCCGCCGAGTCGATGGACGCCCCCGAGGGCGAGACCGTCGCTCCATTTGAAGTCCCAGCCGGCGATGCCGAAGAGCCCGCCGCCGCGGCCGCTGAGGGGTACGGCGAGGGCTCTTATGTCGGGGATGAGCCGCCGGAAGGGTTTACGATCAAAGGCAATGCCCGCTCGAAGAAATACCATGTGCCCGGCGGTTCGCACTACGACCGCACTACGGCCGAAGTATGGTTCAACTCCGCCGAGGCGGCCGAAGCGGCCGGTTTCACAGCCGCCAAGTAAGAAGGGAAACAAGTGAGCAAAGCCACACTGCATACCAACCACGGGGACATCGTCATCGAGTTGTTCGACGACCAGGCCCCGCAGACGGTCGCCAACTTCACCGGGCTGGCCACCGGCACGAAGGAGTACCGGGATCCCGCCAGCGGACAGACCACGACTGGCAAGTTCTACGACGGCCTGACGTTCCACCGGGTCATCGACGGATTCATGATCCAAGGCGGTTGTCCCCGCGGTGACGGGCGCGGTGGGCCCGGCTATCAGTTCGCCGACGAATTCCACCCGGACTTGGTGTTCGACAAGCCGTATCTGCTGGCCATGGCCAACGCGGGCCCAGGCACCAACGGCTCGCAGTTCTTCATCACGGTTGGCCCCACGCCGCATCTGAACCGCCGCCACACCATCTTCGGAGAAGTCAAGGACCCGGCTTCACAGCAGGTCGTCGACGAGATCGCCCAGGTGCCGACGGGTTTCCAAGACCGCCCGGTCAAGCCTGTCGTGATTGAATCCGTCACCGTGGAGGAGTGACATGATCACCGCGATTGTCTTTGTGGAAGCGGACACCCCGCAGCTTTCCGAGGTCGCGCAGCGCATCGCGGATCTGCCCGGGGTCTCGGAGGTCTACTCCACGACGGGAACCATCGACCTGATAGCGATGGTCCATGTGCACACCTTGGAAGACGTCGCGCAAACGGTCGCCGACCAACTCAACAAGATCCCCGGCGTGCTGGCGACGGAGACACACATCGCCTTCCGCGCCTATTCGTCGCTGGATCTGGAGGCCGCCTTCTCTATCGGGGCCGACTGATCGGGCTCCGCGAGGGCTTGCGGCAGCGAGCCCACCCCCGCGTGCAGCGGCCAGGCCCAGGTGCCTTCGATCTCGATGATGCGCACGCCGGGGCGTTCCAGCCAATCAGCGATGAGTTGTGTCTCTTCGACGAGCGGATCCGGCCCAGTGCCCGATTCGGCAACAGCCGCCGCGGCTGCGGGGATGACCTCGGCCGCCCGCCGCACCTGGGTTGCCGCCGCCAGGTGGCCGTGCCGGATGACGTGGATCTCCCAACCCTTGTCCACCGGGTACGCGGCGACCAGCAACGGGCACGCGGCCAGGCTCGCTAGGCGATGGTGTTTCGCCGTGGCCGCCAAGTATCCTTCCAGCCGCCCGACGATCTCCCCGGCCTGCTCATAGCGCTGGGCGGCGGCCAGTTCGGCCACGCGGCTGGCGGCGGCATGCAGCGCCGGGCGGACGTCCCCGGCCAACGCCGCACTGGCCGCGTCCACGAGCACGGCGTAATCCGCCGGGCTGATCAGGTGTTGGCAGGGGGCTGGGCAGCGGCCCAATTGGGCCAAAGCGCACGCTGGAGCGGGCTTGTGGAGGGGGATCCGCTGGTTGCACTGCCGCAAACCGAAGGCTTCTTGCGCGACCAGCATCGCGTCCGCGGCGGCGGCCCGGCCGCTGAGCGGGCCAAGGCAGGGACCGGGTGGAGGCTTGCGCACCACTGAGAAACGCGGGAACGGCTCGTCGGTCAGGCGCAGCCACAGGTATCGGTCCGGGAATTTGGACCGCCGGTTGTAGCGCGGCGAGTGCGCGGCTATCAGCCGCAGCTCCAGGACTTGCGCCTCCAATTCCGTGCGGCACACCGTCGCCTCAACTCTTGTCGCGATGCGCACCATCTCGTCCATGCGGCGGCGTGTCTCGGCGGATGTGAAGTAGCTGCGGACCCGCCGGTAGATGTTCTTCGACTTGCCCACATACAGGACTTGGCGCCGCAGTATCCCTTGCTTGTCGGCCAATTCGGCGACGAAGCAGTACACCCCGGGGAGTTGTGGCAGCCCTTCGGCCATACCGCGTTTGGCGCGCCGGGCGGGTGAGACCCGGCGGGTGAAGTCAAGCAGTTCTTCCAGGGAGAAGACGCCCAGCGACCCGACGCGTTCCAGCAGGCCGTGCAACACCTCGACAGTGGCCCGGGCGTCGTCCAGGGCGCGGTGGTCGGGCGTCACCGCGGTGTGGAAATGGGCCGCCAACGTGCCCAGTTTGTAGTTGCGGACTTCGTCGCGCAGCAGCGCCTGCCGAGCCAGCGCCACCGTGTCCACGACCTTGGGCTTGGGCCATGCGTAGCCCAACTCCTCGCAGGCGCGCTTGAGGAAGCCGACGTCAAAACCGGCGTTGTGCGCCACCAGCACGCAGCCGGCCGCGAACTCCAGGAAGCTGGGGAGCGCGGCCGCGATGGAAGGGGCGCCGGCCACCATCGAATCCGTGATCCCGGTCAGGACGGAGATGGACGCCGGGATGTGGGCGCCTGGGTTCACCAGCGTCTGGAATTCACCCAATTGCTCCCCGCCGCGGACCTTCACCGCGCCGATCTCGGTGATGCCGGCGGATGAGCCCGCGCCCGTCGTCTCCAGGTCGACGACGCAGAAAGTGACCTCGGACAGCGCTTCGCCCAGATCGGCGAACGTCGGCTGGATCACGGCGGCACTCACAGGTCCAAGACTAATTGCGCCTACGGACAGTTTTTCGCCAAAGCGGGTGGGGAATACGGCAGGGCCGCCGGGCGTTGAAACGGCCAAAAGGGTGTCTACGTAGTGGGACGCGAGTTGCGCTCGCTTCTGGATTCCCTTAGAGTTTTCTCAGCCAAAGTTAAGTATTCGCGACGACCCCAGGAGCTCAACCCCATGCAACACGGCAAAGCGATCAGGATAATCGTCGCTGGAGTGGCCGCCGTCGCCTTGGTTTTCTCAGGATTCGCCATCCCCTCCGCCACGGCCGATCCGTCCGATCTGGACAAGGCCAAGGAGCGCGTGAAGCAGCTTGAGTTAGAAGCCTCCGAGGCCGACGAGGCCTACGACGAGGCCAAGATCAAGCTGGACGAGGGCAAGAAGCGGGTCAGCCAGTTGCGCAAGGACATCGCCGCGCAGACCGAGCTCGTCAACCAGTTGACGACGGAAGCCCGTCAGGTGGCGCTGCTGCAGTACCAGAATCGCGGCATCAACACGTCGCTGCAGATCTTCGGCGAGGGCGACCCCGATACGCTGTTGGGCCAGTTGTCCACGGTGAGCAAGGTTGATGAGAATCTGAACGCCACGCTGCAGGAGCAGCAATCCCAGCAGGCCGAGTTGCTGCAGATGCAGCGTGCTCTGGATTCCGAGGTTGCGGCCCTGGCCGCAGATGAGAAGCGCTTGGCGCAGATTGAGGACGAGGTCGAGTCAAAGCTCGCTGAAGCCCAGGCCATCGTGGACGAGTTGACGCTCGAAGCGCTCATGGAACTGGACCAGTCCGACGGCGCCGCGGCTGACTTCGATCTGAGCGAGATCAGCGGCGAGTCCGCGAACGCCAAGGCGCTGGGAGCCGTCAAGTATGCGATCTCCAAGGTGAAGACGGGCCAGTACGTGTGGGGCGCTTCCGGTCCCAACTCGTTCGACTGCTCGGGCCTGATGCTGGCCTCTTACCGCTCTGTCGGTATCAGCTTGCCGCATTCGTCCAAGGCCCAGTCCAAGATCGGCCGTGCGGTGTCGCGCAGCGAGTTGAAGCCGGGCGACCTGATCTTCTGGTATCACCCGATCCACCACGTCGGCATGTACATCGGCGGCGGCAAGATCGTGCACGCGCGCAACACCCGCTCCGATCTGGTCATCCAGACTCTGAACAGCTATCCGGCGCCGTATGCGGGCGCGCGCCGCGTGGTGGGCTGATCACACGATGCTCCGGGCGCTGTTGGGCGCAATTCTCGCAGTGAGCCTGCTGGCTGGCTGCACGCCCGAACCGACCCCCGATCCACTGGAGCCAGATTCCGCCCAGGTGGCTGAATCGCTCACGTCCGCGATCCGCCTCAAGTCCGAGCAGCAGTTTGCCGCGAACTTCGCCACCTCGACAGTTGGGGTGGCGCTGGCGGAGCAGTGGTACTCCAACTTGAGCCAGTTCGAAGACGTGTCTTTCACGGCGGTCTCCGGGAGCGGCCAGTTGCAGGTGACGTGGTCGGTTCCCGGTCAAAGCACCCCGTCCAGAGAAACCCTCAGCATGCAAATGGCCAAAGTCGGCGGCCGAACGCTGATTCTGGACCGGCTCGCCTCCTCGTCCCCGCCGAGCTGGCTTTTCGGGAGGGTGACGGTCACCAATGTCGACGAAGGCACGCTGATCGCCGCCGAAACGGTCTCCGAGTCCGAGTCCAAGGCGTGGCTGAAACGGCTCAAGGATGCTGTCAAAGTCGTCAAGGACGCCAAGCTGGGATCCACTGTGGAGTCTTGGGACGGGCGGCTCGTCGTCGAGTTGCCACGCACCACCAGCGAGTACACCGAGTTGGTCGATGTTGATCCCACCACGTCGTCAGCCGCGGCGGAATGCGAATCCGGCGCTGTGCACATCGTCGTCAACCCCGCCTCTCTGAGCGCCCCCGACCCGGAAGGGCAGGCGCTGATGGCGCACGAGGCGGTGCATGCGGCCACCGCTTCGCCGTGCTCCAAGTCGGGCGCTTGGTGGGCGACGGAGGGACTCGCCGAGTGGGTCGCCCAAGAGGCGTACTCCTCGGCTGCGGCGCAGAATGAAGCCCTCGTCAAGAACTACGTAGCCCACCACGGCGTGCCCGCCGCGTTGCCCGCGGATCCCGCCGCTGAGGACCGGGACGCCATCGCCGCCGCCTACGCGCTGTCCGGGGTGGTCGTGGACGTGTGCGTGGACGAAATGGGCAGGAAAGACGCCTTGGAGTTGGTCGGCAAGTTGGCGAAGGGCACAGCGCCCGACGCCGAGAAGCTGGCCGAAATCTTGGGCTGGTATCAGGCCGCGCTGCAGAAGATCGCCAAGTCGTAGCTGCCGGCTCAGTGCGCGGCGAAGAACGCCAGCGACTCGTCGAAAATCTGCTGCTTGTCGTAGTCCATGGTGGCTACGTGGTAGGAGCGTTCCAGGCAGCGTTCGGTGATTTCATCGCTGGAAATGTGCGTCAAGATGGTGCGCGAAGACGCGGCCGGGACGACGTGGTCCTGCAGCGAGCGGAACAGCAGCACCGGGCAGACGACAAGGTCCAGGCAGGCGCGCACGTCTGTCCACATCTTCAGCATCGACGCCACGGCCTTGACCGGAGTGCGGTTGTAGGCGTGCTCCAAGACGTTTGGTGCCGCGATGTCCTCGCCGATTGCCTTCACGGAGCCCACGAAATGCTGCAGTAGCGGCGCGGCCCGGGAGACCAGCTTCGCCTGGACGGCGGGATTGACCAGCACCAGCCCGGCCACTTTGTCCGGGTGCTTCTCGGCCAGGCGCAGCGCTAAAGCGCCGCCCATGGACAGCCCGGTGACGAAGACCTTGGAACAGTGGGCGGCCAACTGGTTGAACTCGCGCGAAACGCAGTCGTACCAATCCCGCCACTGGGTCGTGTTCAGTTCCTGCCAGCTCGTGCCGTGCCCGGGCAGCCGGGGTAGGCGCACGCGGTATCCGGCGGCGGCCGTCACCTGCGCCCATTCCAGAAGCGACCACGGTGAGCCGGAGAATCCGTGGCAGAACAACACGCCCACGTCTCCGGAGTCCGACGAGTAGGGCTGCGCATAGGCGTTCGGCTGCATATTGGAAGTGTAGTGGTGGGCAATCGCCGTCGTGGGATGCCGGGCGTGAGATTATGTCGGGGAGACGAGAGAGGGCGCGATGTTCTATACGCTGTTCAAGTACCTGCTGTTCACGCCGATTCTCCGCACAGTATTGCGCGGGCGGATCACCGGCCAGCAGAACATCCCCGCCCACGGCGGCATCATCTTGGCCGGCAACCACGTGGCCGCCGCCGACGCATACGTCATGCCGGCGCTCATCCACCGGCAGGTGCTGTATCCGGCCAAGGCCGAGCTTTTCCGCGGCGACCGCGGCCTGGGTTCGAAAGTGGTGGCGTGGTTCTTGAAGGTGATTAACCAGGTGCCGCTCGACCGGGCCGATCCGCGCAACCGGCTGGCGGCGTTGGCTCCGATCCTCGCCCGGCTCAAGGACGGCGGCGCGGTGGCGATCTTCCCCGAAGGGACGCGTTCGCCCGACGGCCGCCTCTACAAGGGCAAGACCGGCATCGCGAGGTTGGCCCTGGCCGCGCATGTGCCGGTGGTCCCATTCGCGTGTTTCCGCACCCAAAAGGTGAAAGGCCCGCTCGGCCTGCCATGGCTCGACCGGCCGCTGATCGTCGTCGGCGAGCCGATCAGCTTCGAGGAATACGCCGCCGGAGTCGAGGACCACGACACGTTGCGTTGGGTGACCGACGAGGTGATGGCGGCGATCCAGCGGCTTTCCGGCCAGGAGTACGTGGATGTGTACGGCTCGTCGGTGAAGTCGGGCGCGGTCACCAAACAAGGGGCCGACGAAAAGGTGCTGCCGCGTCCCGGCGGCGGGCCCGCCCCGCAGTTGCCCGGGCAAGGCTGAGCCCTGAGCCTTCCGGTCTTTTCCGGCGTCCCCGCAAAAGATCGCAGCGCAGCGAGGACACGTCTGTGGTGACGCAGTTGGGAATAAAACCCCGCCTGGCCGTATTCTCTACTGCGTGGCTGACGTAATCCCCACCCTGGAAGAACTGCACGCGCTCCCGGCGGCGCAGCAGCCGTCGTACGCCGACCCGGACGCTGTCGCGCGGGTCTTGGCGGAGTTGCGGGCCCGCCCGCCGCTCGTTTTCGCCGGAGAGTGCGACGAGTTGCGCCGCAAGATCGCGGCTGTGGCCGCTGGGCGCTCGTTCCTGTTGCAGGGCGGCGACTGCGCGGAGTGCTTCGACTCCGTGACCGCGCAGGACATCCGGGGCAAGCTGCGGGTGCTGCTTTCAATGGCCGTGGTGCTCACCTACGCGGCGCAGGTGCCGGTCGTCAAAGTGGGCCGCATCGCCGGGCAATACGCCAAGCCGCGCTCGTCCGACACTGAAACCCGCGACGGCGTCACGCTGCCGGCCTACCGCGGCGACGCGGTCAACTCCCTCGATTTTGACCCCGCCGCCCGCGCGCACGACCCGAATCGGCTGGTGGAGGTCTACAACCGGTCCTCGGCCACCCTCAACTTGCTGCGCGCCTTCGTGAAGGGCGGTTTCGCCGACCTGCGCACCGTGCACACCTGGAATTCCGACTTTGTGCGCAACTCCAACGTGGAGGAGCGCTACGAGACGATGGCGGGCGAGATCGAGCGGGCGCTGGCGTTCATGGTGGCGTGCGGCGTGGACAACGACCAGTTCCGCACGGTCGATCTGTATTCGTCGCACGAGGCCCTGCTGCTGGAGTACGAGCACGCTCTGACGCGCATCGATTCGCGCACCGGCACACCCTACGACGTCTCCGCGCACATGGTCTGGCTGGGGGAGCGCACCCGCCAGGTGGACGGCGCCCACGTCGAACTGCTGCGGCACTTGCGCAACCCGGTGGGCGTGAAACTCGGCCCCACCGCCGACCCGGACGATGTGGTGGCGCTGCTGGCCCGCCTGGATCCGAACCAGGAGCCGGGCCGCGTCACCGTGATCACCCGGATGGGCGCGGACAACGTGCGCGAAGTGCTGCCGCCGATCATCGAAGCCGTCGAGGACACCGGGCGCAAGGTCGCTTGGGTGTGCGACCCAATGCATGGGAACACGTTCTCGTCCGCGAACGGCTACAAGACGCGGGCCTTCAGCGATGTCGTCGAGGAGGTCAACGGCTTCTTCGACGTCCACGACGAACTCGGCACCTGGCCCGGCGGCGTCCACGTGGAACTCACCGGCGGCGACGTCACTGAGTGCGTGGGCGGTGTCGACGAGCTCGCCGAGGCCGACCTGGCCGCCCACTACGAAACGGCCTGCGACCCGCGCCTCAACCGCAACCAGTCCCTGGAACTGGCCTTCATGATCGCCGAACGCTTGGCTGCCGGCCGCGCCTCCCACGGCAACGCCGTCCAGGCGTACAAGCCGGAGGACTTCTAGTGGTTGAATATCGGTGTGATCGATTTACGCTCTGACACCCTGACAAAGCCGTCTGCGGGTATGCGGAAGGCAATGGCCGAAGCCGAGGTCGGCGACGACGTTTTCGCGGAGGACCCCACCGTCAATGCCCTTGAGGAAGAAGTTGCGGCGCTGCTGGGCAAGCCGGCCGCGCTGTTCACGATGACGGGCTCCATGTCGAACCTGTTGGGCGTGTGGTCGCTGGTGGGTCCCGGGCAGGAAATCCTCTGCGACGTGTTGGCCCACATCGTGCGGGCGGAGATGGGCGCCCACGCGGCGCTGCACGGCGTTACCACCCGCACCTGGGCCTCGGATTCGGGTGTTGCCGACCCGGCGGCCGTGGCGGCGATGTTGCAGCCGAACGCCGGGCCGTACCAGGTGTCCACGGCAGCCGTCGCGCTGGAAAACACGCACAACTTCGGCGGCGGCACGGTGCAGCCCATCGACGCGGTGCGCGCGATCCGGCAGACCTGCCTGGCCGCGGGTGTGAAGATGCACCTGGACGGGGCGCGGCTATGGAACGCCCACGTCGCGGCCGGCGTGCCGCTGAGCGAGTACGCGGACTGTTTCGACACGGTGAACGTGTGTTTCTCGAAGGGCTTGGGCGCGCCCGTGGGTTCGATGCTGTGCTCCGACCAGGACACGATCGCCCGGGCGCGCATCCAGCGCAAACGCCTCGGCGGGGCTTGGCGGCAGGCCGGCGTGCTGGCGGCGGCCGCACGTTACGCGGTTGAAAACAACATCGCGCGTCTGGCCGAGGACCATGCCGCCGCGAAAGCCTTCGCCGCGGCGGTCGCGCAGCGTGCCCCTGCCGCGATAGATCCGGCGTCGGTGGTCACGAACATCGTCGTGTTGGACTCCGGCGCGGTTCCCGCGGCGCAAATTGTCGCCGCGGCCAAGAGCCGAGGCGTTTTCGTCCACGCAGTCGGCGCCAAGGCCGTTCGCGCCGTCACCCATCTTGACGTCAGCTATGAAGAATGCCTGCGCGCAGGCCAAATCCTTGGGGAGGTCCTCTCATGAAAGCAGCAGTGCTCGGCTCGCCGATCGCCCATTCGCTCTCGCCGGCCCTGCACGAGGCCGGCTTCGCGGCCTTGGGTTTGGCCAACTGGCAATACGACAGTTTTGAAGTCACTACGGCCGAACTGGAAGCGTTTCTAGCCGCGAACGCGGAGGAGTACGAGGGATTTTCCCTGACGATGCCGCTCAAACGCCGCGCCTTTGAACTGGCCAAACAGCACACCAAGGCCGCCGCGGATTCAGGCGTGGCCAACACGCTGGTGAAGATCACCGGCGGTTGGGAAGCCGACAATACCGACATCGGCGGCATCGTGGACGTGTTGCGGCCGCACTGGAAGGACTACCACGACGCGGCGGTTCTGGGGGCGGGAGCCACCGCCACGTCGGCGCTCATCGCCCTGCGCGACCTGGGCGCTCGCAGGGTCTTCGTCTATGCGCGCGACCTGGAAGCCGCCGCACGGCTTGCCGAGCTTGGCGAACAGGTTGGCGTCGCCGTGGCACCCAACCGGCTGGTGTCTTGGGAGCAGAATGAGGCCCCGGCCCTGGTGTCCACCCTGCCCGCCGGAGTGATCGGGCCCGATGACATCGAGCGTTACGCGTTCAGCAACGTCAAGGTGCTGCTCGACGTGGTCTACGACGGCTGGCCGACTCCGCTGGCCCAAGCCGGCGCCGCCGCGGGCGCCACGGTGGTTTCGGGCAAGGAATTGCTGGTGCGCCAAGCGGCTCGCCAGTTTGAGTTGTTCACCGGCCGCGAGGCTCCCATCGCCGCCATGGCCGAGGCGGCCAAGTGATTGTTCTTGTCGGCTTCATGGGAGCTGGCAAGACGACCTTGGGCGCCGCCTTGGCGCAGCGCCTGGGCCTGCCTTTCGTGGATACCGACGACGTCATCGCAGCCCGCCACGGGCCCATCGCGGACATCTTCGCCAGCGCTGGCGAGGCAACCTTCCGCGACCTGGAGGAGGACGCCATCCGCGAAACGCTGACCGGTCCTCAAGCCGTGGTCTCGCTCGGCGGCGGCGCTGTTGAAACCCCGGCGGTGCGTGATCTGCTGGCCGGCCACGAGGTCATCTGGCTGCGCATTTCACTTCAGGACGCCCTGGCCCGCCTCGGCGACGACCCGTCCCGCCCGGTGCTCAACTCCGCGAACCTCGCCGCCCGCTTCGCCGCCCGCCAACCGCTCTACGCGCAGGTGGCGACCAAGATCGCCGACGCCATGTCGGCAGATCTGCTTGACGCACTTGACGTTACTTGACATACTTGACGCATGGCCTTGAGTGTGCATGAACGAGACGAAGCCTCCGAGATAGAGGAGCGCCTGCTCACCTTGCTGCGCGCCGAGTTGCGCGGCCGCGACCTGAAGGCTGTCGGCCCCCTCGATGCCGTTGTGACGCGTATGGTGGCGTCGATTCCGGAAGCTTCCCGTTGGAGCCAGACCGTGGGCCCGGTGTACACGACGCGGGGCCTGTCCAAGTGGTTGGGCATAAGCCGGCAGGCCATTCACCAGTTCGTCCAGCAGAAGTCGATCCTGCGCCTGACTACGGCCGACGGAGTCGCCGTCTACCCGGCCTTTCAGTTCGACGACTCGGGGCGGAGGCTGCCAGGGCTGCGCGAGGTTGTCGCGGCCCTGGCTTCAGGAGTGGACGATGCGTGGACATGGGCTGCCTGGCTGAACGCGCAGTTGCCGGGCCAGAGCACAATGGCGCAGCGGCTTCGCAGCGGAGACCTGGCCGCCGTCCTGGCCGAGGCGCGTGCCGATGCGCAGTCGTGGATCGCCGCATGACGGACGGATCTGCCTTGCTGCCACCTGCGGCGGATCAGGATCTTCGCGCGCTCGCAGTCGCGGTTCTGCGTGCGGGAACCACTGTGTACCGCGCCCACTCAGTCAGCAATGACCCGTGGTGGTTCTCAGGGACCGGGCTGGGCCGTTTCGATCTTCCCGAGCCGATGGGCACGCTGTACGTGGCCGACAATTTGGAGACGGCTGTTCGGGAGCGGCTGCGCGAACGCGTCGTCGCCGCCGGCGTCGTTTCGCCAGCGCTGGCGGCCACGTTCAGCGTCGCCAAGGCCACCATGAACAGCACGTGGCGATGCGGCCATGTGTCGGCGAGATCGGCCGCCAGGGTGGGGATCACGCGCGAACTGTGCGCTTGCCCGCCCAGCATGTATCCGGTCTCCCAGGCCTGGGCGGTCGCGATTTGCGAATCCGGCTTCAGCGGCATCCGCTATGGAGCGCGCTTCATGCCCGGAAAGGCCAACGCATGGGCCCTGTTCGGCACCGCTGGCGTGTCACCAAGCGTGGCGAATGCGGTCGCTGAGATCGACGCCGCCGCGGCGTGCGTCAAAGCCGGTATCGCCATCCAAGGCCCGCCAGAGCTGCGCTCGCTGGATGTGATCGCTTGACGGACGGCAGCTCGGGAAATACGCCCCGGCGCCATGGCCTGGTCGTCGTTTTCCTGGCCGAAACTTGTGGCCACTAGACTTCCGCCTATGACGAGTGCGCACGATCTGGTTCTGGTTGTCGACTACGGGGCGCAGTACGCGCAGTTGATCGCGCGGCGGGTGCGCGAGGCGCGGGTGTATTCCGAGATTGTGCCGCATTCCATGCCGGCCGCCGAGATGCTCGCCAAGGGGCCCAAGGCGATCATCCTCTCGGGTGGGCCGTCGTCGGTGTATGAGCCGGGCGCGCCCGCGCTCGATCCGGCCTTGCTGCGATCCGGCGTGGCTGTTTTCGGCATTTGCTACGGAATGCAGGCCATGGCGCAGGTGTTGGGCGGGAATGTCGCCCACTCGGGGCAGCGCGAATACGGGCGCACGTCCGTGTCCGTGCTGGAGCCGGGGGTGCTGCTGCGCGGCTTGCCCGGCACGCTGACGAGTTGGATGTCGCATGGGGACGAGGTCACCGCCGCGCCCGAGGGATTCGCTGTCATCGCCCGGTCACCGCGGGCTACGGTCGCCGCGATGGAGGCGCCCGAGCAGGGGTTGGCCGGCGTGCAGTGGCATCCCGAAGTGCTGCACACCGAGCACGGGCAGACGGTGTTGGAGCATTTCCTCTACGACATCGCCGGATGCCAGCCCACCTGGACATCCGTGAACATCGTCGACGAGCAGGTGGCCAAGATCCGCGCCCAGGTCGGCGATGGCCAGGCCATCTGCGGGCTGTCCGGCGGCGTCGACTCGGCGGTGGCGGCGGCGCTGGTGCAGCGCGCCATCGGAGACCGGCTCACCTGCGTTTTCGTCGACCACGGGCTGCTGCGCAAGGGGGAGCGGGAGCAGGTGGAACGCGACTTCGTGGCCGCGACCGGCGCCAAGTTGAAGGTGGTGGACGCGTCCGCGTCGTTCCTCGGCTATCTGGCGGGCGTCACTGAACCGGAGCAGAAGCGCAAGATCATCGGGCGCGAGTTCATCCGCACTTTCGAGGAGGCCGAACGCGAGGTGATCGCCGAAACCGGAGGCGCGGTCGGCTTCTTGGTGCAGGGGACGCTCTACCCGGACGTGGTCGAATCGGGCGGCGGCGAAGGCGCGGCCAACATCAAGTCCCACCACAACGTGGGCGGGCTGCCGGACGATTTGCAGTTCGAGCTGGTTGAGCCGCTGCGCACGCTGTTCAAAGACGAGGTGCGCCAGGTCGGCCGCCAATTGGGCCTGCCGCAAGAGATCGTGGGGCGCCATCCGTTCCCCGGCCCAGGGCTGGCCATCCGCATCATTGGCGCCGTCGACGCCGAACGCCTGCGAATCCTGCGCGAAGCCGACGCCATCGTTCGCGCGGAAACCACCGCCGCCGGGCTGGACGACGCCATTTGGCAATTCCCCGTGGTGCTGCTCGCAGACGTGCGTTCGGTGGGCGTCCAGGGCGATGGCCGCACCTACGGCCACCCGATCGTGCTGCGTCCCGTGACCAGCGAAGACGCGATGACCGCCGACTGGGGCCGCCTGCCCTACGACGTCCTGGAACGTATCTCCACCCGCATCACGAACGAAGTTCCCGAGGTCAACCGCGTAGTCCTCGACGTGACCAGCAAACCGCCGGGCACGATCGAGTGGGAGTGATCACCGTCCGGGTGGTCAGAGAATCGTCATCTCCTGGGCTTCCGACAGCACGCCTGACGAAGTTGGCAGGTCGGAGGGGAGAATGCGGTACACGCGCTGGCCTTTGCGTTCGGCGATGAAATCCACCGGCGTGCCGTCGATAAAGTGGATGGCGGCGCCGTCGTCGGCCGCCCAGCCGCCGGGCAGCTCGCCGTCTGCGATCGCCTCGCTGAAAGCCGGGGCGCGGTCGGATTCGCCGTCGTAATGCGGGCAGAACGAGCCGGGCAGGATCTCCAGGCCGCCGCGCCAAGGCGCCACGTCGCCGAAAGAATCCGTCACGCAGCCCTCGAACCAGCAGGCGCCGCCCGCGGACACCCCGGCCAGCACCACGTCGCCCTCTTTGGCCATCGCCCGCAGTGCGCGGTCCACCTTGTGCGCGTGCCATAGCGCCATCAAATTGACCGTGTGACCGCCGCCCACGAGCACCAAGTCTGCCTCGCGCAGCCGCTCGACGCTCGCCTTCGAATCGCTGTGCCACAACGTGAGCACCATCGACCGCACGCCCAACTGCCCGTACGCCATCAAGAACTTGTTGATGTACTGCGGGTCGTCGGCCGATGCCGTCGGCGCGAAGCACACCAGCGGCGCGCTCTTGCCGGTCAATTCGAGAAGGTAGCGGTCGAGGTTGGTGGGCGCGCCGTTCTCCGCCATGGAGAAGCCGCCACCGCCCGCTGCAACGATGTGGGTTGTCATGGCAGCTATCTTGGCAGATGAATGGGGCCGGCGACTATGCGCACAACTAGGGATCAATCAGGCAGTAGACTTCCCGCTGAGCAGATAGGAGCGGTGATGGCAGAAGTCGGCATCTTGATGGGTTCGGATTCGGATTGGCCGGTCATGGAGGCCGCCGCCAAAGCGCTGGAGGAGTTCGCCATCACCTATGAGGTGAACGTGATCTCCGCCCACCGGATGCCCGACGAGACGCTGGAATACGCCCGGGGCGCGCACGGCCGCGGGCTCAAGGCGATCATCGCGGGTGCTGGCGGTGCGGCTCACCTGCCAGGCGTGGTCGCGGCGCTCACCCCGTTGCCCGTCATCGGCGTGCCCGTGCCGCTGAAGGTGCTCGACGGCATGGATTCGCTGCTGTCCATCGTGCAGATGCCTGCCGGCGTTCCGGTGGCCACCGTCGGCATCGGCAACGCCCGCAACGCCGGCCTGCTGGCCGCGCGGATGCTGGCCGCGGGAGATCCGGTCCGCACGCAGGCGGTTCTGGACTTCCAGGCCAGTCTGCGCGACGGCGCGAAGGCCAAGGGCGAGGCGCTGCGCGCGAAACTGGCCTGACGGCGCGCCCTGCCCGGCATTCTTGGGCCCACTGGACATACTGGACCGTGGGAATAACCGCGATTCCTGAGTGGTGTTAGATGTCTGAAGCAGCAGTAGCAGTTCCGCCGCCGCAAGTACGGACGGCTGGTATTGCCCTGCGCCGCGGCATAGTGCTGGTGCTGATGACGCTGATCGTGCCCGGCTCGGCGCAACTGGCGCACGGCAGCCGCAGGCTCGGTCGGATCGCGATCCGCGTCTGGGGGGCGATCCTGCTGCTGGGCCTGGTGGCGTTGGTTCTCTTCTTCGCCAACCGCACGTTGATCTTGACGTTGCTGGGTTTCGCGGCGAATCCCATCGTCATCCAAGTGATCGGCTGGTTGGTGGTGGCCCTGGGCGTGGGCTGGGGCTTTCTGGCCCTCGACGCCTGGCGCATCGCCAACCCGCGCACCATGACGGGCCGCGGCCGTGCGGTTTCGGGCGTGCTGGCCCTCGTCATCGCTCTCGGGCTGGTGTGGGGTTCCTGGAATGGCCGGGTGATCTTCGCCTCCTCGGCGGACTTGATATCGACGGTCATGGAAGGCGGCGGCGAAACCGAGACCATCGACGGCCGCTACAACATCCTGCTGCTCGGCGGTGACTCCTCGGCCGCGCGCAACGGCGTGCGGGTCGACTCGATCACGGTCGCCTCCATCGACGCGAAGACGGGGCGCACAATCCTGTTTTCCCTGCCGCGCAACCTGCAGCGCGCGCCTTTCCCGAAGGACTCGCCGCTGTACGAGAAGTACCCGGACGGCTATTGGTGCAAGTCGCAGGAGTGCCTGCTGAACGCCATCTACACCGAGGCGACGAACAACAACAACAAGAAGCTGTTCAAGGGTGTCAAGAACCCCGGCATCGTCGCCACGAAAGGCGCCGTCGAAGAGACGCTCGGCCTCAAGATCAACTATTGGGCGATCGTCGACATGGACGGCTTCGAGGCGCTGATCGACGCCGTGGGCGGCATCACTCTCGACATCGGCAAGAAGGTGCCGATGGGGTCGGTCAACGGCAAGAAGGGCGTGTTTGACTGGATCGAGGCCGGCAAGAACGTGCACCTGGACGGCTACCACGCGCTGTGGTTCGCCCGCTCCCGCGAATACTCCTCCGACTACGAGCGCATGGCGCGGCAGAAGTGCGTGATGAACGCCATGTTGAAGCAACTCGACCCGGCCACAGTGCTGACCAGCTTCCAAGAGATCGCCGCCGCCGGCAAGAACGTCGTCAAGACCGACCTGCCCACCGACCAGATCGGCGCGATGCTCGAACTGGCGCCCAAGATCCAGAAGATCCCGATGACGAGCGTCAGCTTCGTCCCGCCGCTGATCAAACCCGCCAACCCGGATTTCGCGAAGATCCGCCAGATCGTCGCCGACGAGATCGCGGCGGCCGAGGCGGCGGACGAAGCGGCCGAAAAGGCCACCGCGTCAGCGGAACCGGAACCCGAGCCGACGCCGTCCGCATCCGCCACGCCCAAGCCGAAGTCGAATGCGCAGAAGCTGGATTCGATCTGCAAGGTGAGTTGACGCGCACCAGTTCTCAGGTCAGGATCTCGTAGACCCACTTTCCGACCGCGGTGCAGGTGTCGCGGCCGGTCTCGAAATCCGGGGTGCGGTTCATCACGGCCAGCAGATATTCGCAGTCGCCGCCGGTGACGTGGCCGATGGAGTTCACCGCCCAAAGATTGTCGGTGGATTCAAACTGCACCCAGCCGTTCTTCAATTCCACGGCGACACTGTCCGAACGCACCGTGCCCACGCCCCAGGCCTGGTCGTCAGCCACATTGCCCATCAAGTCCAGGATGAACGCCGCTTCGGCGGAGGTGATGGCGTCGGCGCCGGGACCGAGCAGAGTCTCCAGCAGCTTGAGCTGGTCGGTCGGCGTCGTCCAGGTCCAGCTCCAGAAATCCCGCGCCGGGTCGGAATGCGTCGCCGCCAGGCCCAGCGCCGCAGCCAGTTCGTCATAGGCGGCGCTCGTTCCGGCGAAAGCCCACAGCCGGTCCGCCGCGTCGTTGTCGGAGATGGTGATCGCTTTGCGGCAGTCTTCCAACTGCTCGTCGCTCAGGGTGGTGCCGTCCAGGCGGGCTTTGCGCAGCGCCATGGCCACAATCATCGGCTTGGCCATCGACGCGCTTTGCGAAGCGTAGTCGGGCGCCAGTCCCCACACCGTGCCACCGCGCAGGTCTTTCAGCGCGACGCCGAACAGGGCGTTCTGGCCCTTGATTACCTCGATGGCGGCCTCCAATTGGGCATCCACCGCGCCTGTTGGCGACGCGGACGGCTCCGGCACGCGCGAGCAGCCCGCCAACGTGACCGCTCCCAATCCCGCCAAGAAGGCCCTCCGGGACAAGACCATGACTTTCCTTTCCGCCTCCGGTTGCCACACCCGCTGTGCACTAGCCTTAGCTTATGCGGTATGTGGTGATCATGGCTGGCGGGTCGGGCACGCGGTTGTGGCCGTTGTCGCGCAGCGGCACTCCGAAACAGTTCCTGCCGCTGATCCCCGCACAAGACGCAAGGGTCTCGCTGCTCCATCTCGCCGTGGAGCGGGCCCGCACTGTGGTGCCGCCGGAGCGGATTTGGATCGTCACGGGCGCGGCGTACTTGGACATGGTGCGCGAGTTGGCTCCCGAGATCCCTGAATCCAATCTGCTGGGCGAGCCGGTGGGACGGGATTCGCTGAACGCCGCCGCTTGGCCGGCCGCGGTACTGGCCGCCCGCGACCCGGACGCGGTCATCGCGCAACTCACCGCAGACCACTTGATTCAGCCGGTGGACAGCTTCGCGCGGACTTTGGCCGCGGCCTTCGAGTTGGCCGAGTCGGGCCCGAAGCTGGTGACGCTGGGTGTGCCGCCCACCCGTCCGCACACCGGCTACGGCTATATCCGCCGCGGCGCCGCGTTGTCCGACACCGCCTTCGAAGTGCTGGGATTCACCGAGAAGCCGCCGCTGGCGCTCGCCCAGCAATACCTGGCCAGCGGCGAGTATTGGTGGAATGCCGGGATGTTCTGCTGGCGGGCGGCGGCGTTCCTGGACTTGGTGGCCCAGTTGCGCCCTGAATGCGCCCAACTTGTGCTCGAACTCGCTGAGAATCCTGGCCAACTGGCGGACATCTTTCCGCGCCTGCCGAAGATCTCGGTCGACTACGCCGTCATGGAACCCGCCGCCGCGCAGGGCATGGTGTGCTGTGTCCGGCTCGACGCCCAGTGGCGCGACGTCGGCGGCTATGCGGCGCTCGGCAACGTGCTGCCGCAGTTGGGTGGCAACGCCGCCAGCGGCCGAGTGGTGGCTGATGCGCAGGGCAACGTCATCATCAACGACGACCCGGACGCCGTCGTGGCCGTGGCCGGCGTGACGGGATTGGTGGTCGTTCGCACTCCCACCGCAACCCTCGTCGTGCCCGCCGACCAAGCCGAACGCGTGAAGGCCCTCGCCGAGCAGGTGGCCGTCCAGGCGCCCGGCTTTGAATGAGCCTCCATCTACCCCCCTACGGTGCGATTCAAACAGACTTGCGGATTTGTCTACAAATGCGGTTGAATTGGCTATAATGACATTGGTGTAATTCTCCTGGTGTAATTACTGCGACCGGGTGGGGAACGGAGGCAGACGGATGCAGGAGCTTTTGTTGTTGATGACAGAAGAAGACGAGGGGTTGCTCGGTTGGCAGGAGCGCGCCCTGTGCGCGCAGACCGATCCGGAAGCTTTCTTCCCCGAGAAGGGCGGATCCACCCGTGAGGCCAAGCGGGTCTGCCTGTCCTGCGAAGTCCGTGCCGAATGCCTCGAATATGCCCTCGCCAACGACGAACGCTTCGGTATCTGGGGCGGGCTTTCCGAACGCGAACGCCGGAGGTTGAAGAAGCGCGCTTGATTTTGTGCGCGCGCCCGGGCAGATTGCCCGATAGGCTGGAGGCAACTGATTACATACTTGAGTCTGCACTGGCATGGTTAACGACACTTCCCCTGATGACGCGCTCGCCGAGTGGTCATGGCTTCGTGACGACCCCGCGGACATCAGCTTGGACATGGCCAGTTTCGACGTGGTCGCCGTCATCTTCCCAATGGGGGCACCCGCGGACACCCAGCGGGCGCGGCTGGCCATTGAGCGGTCCACATTCCAACCCCGGGCCATAGTCTCCGAAGACGATATTCCAGACGACGCGGGCTGGATTTGGGCGGTGCCCGACACTTGCGTGCCGCAGCCCGAATGCCTCAACGCGCTGGTCAGCCGGGCCGCTAAGAACCCGCTAGCGGCAGTCGTCGGCGCTGTGCAGACCGAGCCCAGGCGGCGCGGGCCGGCCGGTGTGATCAACACGTTCGGGCAGACGGTCTCCGGATTCGCCCGGCTTCGCACCTTGACCGAGCCCGGCGAGCTGTACCAGGGGCAGCTCAAGGCGTGCCAGGCACTCGGCGCGCCGCCCTATGGCATGCTCATCAGAGGCGACCTGTGGCGCGAATTGGGCGGTTTCGTGCAGGTGTTGGCGCCGAGCGTCTGGGGGCTCGAGCTGGGCTGGCTGGCGAACCTGGCCGGACACCAGGTGATGGTCGAACCCGACGCCGAGGTGACCGACTTTTCGGTTCCAGACGGAGCCGCCCAGCGCGCGGGCGTGTTGGCGCTGACGGCCACCCATTCCAAGTGGCGTTGGCCCGTGGCGTTCAAGCTGATCCTGGTCTCCGTCTTCGCGGCGCTTGGGTTCCTAATCGGCAAAGAGCCGATGGCCGCGGGCGACGAAATAGCGGGCATCGGCCGCTGGCTGGCGGGGTTCAAGCGCCGCCGGCGGCTCCACGACCGGCGGGAACAGGTCAACCCCACCGAGGAGACAATCGCCGCCACGAAGGCGCTGCGCCCGGACCGGTTGGCGGGCATCCGGCACGCGCTGGATTCGGTCGCGTCCCGCCTGGTGGATTGGCTGATCACCTTCACCGGCCGTTCCGAAGGCCCCAGCATCGACGAGTTGACCGCCGAAGGTGATTTCGCGGAGTCCAACCGGATCCGCATCCCGACCATTCTCGTCGGCATGGTCGTCACCGTGATCGGCGCCATCGCCGCGGGCCGCCACCTGTTCGGAGCGGGTTCGCTCATCGCCGCCCGGCAACTTCCCGCGGCCGATTCGTGGTTGACGATGTTGCAGCGCTACATCGCCCCGGTGCCTGGGGCGGAGCACCTGTCCATGCCGCCTTGGGAAGCGTTGACGGGCCTGGCTTCGCTGATCACCCTCGGCAATCCCGAATGGCTCGTGTCCGTGCTGGTCATCGGTTGCGTGCCGCTCACCTGGCTGGCCGCTTTCCGTTTTGCCCGCCAAGTCGCCGAATCCAGCACCTGGGCGGCCTTTGGGGCGGGCGCCTACGCCCTGGCTCCGATCCTCACCGGCGCCCTGGAGTCGAACGGATTCCCCGTGGCTGTCTGGACGCTGCTGCTGCCCGTGGCCGCCTACTCGATGCGCTGGTGGTTGACGGATGGGCGGCACACCTGGCGCGGTGCCGGATCAGTGGCGCTGAACCTGCTGGTGCTGAGCGCGCTGTATCCGCTCACTTGGCTGGCCGCTGCGGTGCTGCTAGTCGCGCAGCTCATTCTCCGGCCGTCTGTCGTGGGGGGCTTGCAGCGGCTCTTCGTGCTGGCCAGCACTGGATTGCTGCTGCTCGGCCCCACCTGGGAAACGATCACCGCCTACCCCGGACGCCTGCTGGTGGGGACGGACGCCGCACTGCATCCGGCCACGGTGTTCGAGTGGTGGCAGGCCCCGCTGTGCGCGACCGCAACCACGCCGCTGTGGGTGTCCGCCACGGCGTTGGGAGCGCTTTGGCTGGTCGCGCTGGCCGGCACGGTGCGCCGCCGGGCGTTGGCGCCGGTTTTCCTCGCCGCCGCGGCTGCCCCGCTTGCGGCGACCCTGCTCAACCGGGTGTTGGTCTATGTCCCGCCCGGGGCTTGGACCCGTCCATCGGGCCAGGAATTGCTGATCGTGATGGTGGGGCTGCTGGCCGCCGCCGGGGCGATCGGTATGGACATGGTCGGGGCGAATCTGCGGGCCCAATCCATCGGCGTCAAGCACTTCGCCGTCCTCGGGGTCACATTGCTGTGCGCGGGAGCGCTGGGCGTGGGCGCGGTGCACTGGGTTTGGACGGGCGAAGCAGGTTTGCAGCGCAAGACGGTGGGGGAGTTGCCCAGCTTCGTGTCCAACGTGCAGACGTCTGAGACTCCGGGCCGCACCTTGGCCATGCGGGCGGCGGATGACGGCACGGTCGCGTGGACGCTCATTGGCGCCGATTATCCGCGCATGGGTGAGACGGAGGCCGGCCCGGTGTTCTTCGGTGACCGGGAAGCGATGGCTCTGGCGCGCTCCGTGGTGAGCCGGCTCGCGTCGGGTTCGGCCGACGACGAGTTAGCCGGTGACTTGGTCCGGCTCGGCGTCGCCCATATCTGGCTGTCCGGCGGCGACGAGGCGATGCGCATGGGCATCTCGAACACACCTGGGCTGTCCGGCGGCACCGGAGATGCTGCGATGGTGTGGCCGGTGCCCGATTCGGGCATCGCCGTGGTGCGCTACGGGGAAGCCCGCGAAGTGGTCGGCAACGGCTCGCAGATCGTTTCGGGCGCGGCAGACCGCGAACTCATGATCGCCGAACCCGCCGATGCGGATTGGTGGGCGAGGGTGGGTGCAGAGTTGCCCGCTGGCGAGGCCGCCGTCGGCCAGGTGTTCCGGCTCGGGACGGCGTCCGGCACCCTGCAATACGGCTATCGCGGCGGTTCGCTGTGGTGGGCTTGGGTGCAGTTGGGCGGCTTGCTGCTGCTGATCCTGCTGGCCTTGCCGGGGTTGCAGTCGCGCGGCCCCTCCCGCCGCCCGCGCACCGGGAAACGGTTACGCAGCGCTCCGGCGGCCACTGGTGCCCGGGCCCAAAAAGGCCACAAGAAGTTGGGCCGTCCGCACCGGGCTAGGAGGGCCGCATGAAACGCTTGCTCGTTCCCGGAATCGCCCTCGTGGCGATGGTCGCCGCACTGGCCGCCAGCGGGTTCATTCCCGCCGGCCAGGTGCCGCCGGACAGTTCCAGCACATCCTCGGCCCGGGCCAGCCTGGTCTGCGCCGCGCTCACCAGCGTCGCGGCCGAGTGGCAGACCGTGGGGGTTTCATCCGGCGGCGAGCTGCGCGCCGGGGAGTTCGGCATGAAGCTGACCGAGGAGTCGGTGGCGCTGCTGGACCTCAAAGGGTCTGAGAATCCGCTGCGGGTCACCTCGCCGCGGGACGACACGTTCTCCGCGCTGGACTGGGTGCGCACAGCGGATGGCCCCGAACGCGGCATGTCGACCACCGCCTGCGTTTCGCCCACCGCTTCGACCTGGTATGCGGGGGCGACGCTCAGCGCCAGCGCGTCCGCCGACCTCATCTTGTACAACGCCGATACGTCGGACACCGTGGTGGACGTCACGGTCTTCGACGTCAACGGACAGGTGACTACGCCCGGTTTCCGCGGCATCACGGTTCCCGCCCTGGGACGCTACTCCGTCCCGCTGACGGTGCTGCCGACGTCCCCCGAACCGGTGTCCGACCAGCCAGTCGCCATCCATGTGCAGGCCAGCACCGGACGGGTCGCGAGCTTCTTGCGGCAACGCCTTTGGGGTGACAAGTCGAAGCCGTTGAGCGCGGAGTGGATTCCCGCCACCGTTGAGCCAGCCGGGCAGGTGCTGATTCCCGGGATCCCGCTGGGGGAGGGCCAGCGCACGCTCACCGTGCTCAACGACTCGGACACTCCGGCGACGCTCACAGTGGAGTTTCTCGGCCCGGATGGGATCTCGTTCCCTGGGGTGGGCGACTTGGAAGTGGAGCCGCACGCGACGTTGAACCTCGATCTGGCCGCGCCGCTGGGAGGCGAAGGCGGATCGCTGCGCGTCACCAGCAGCGGGCCGGAAATCACCGCTGGCATGGCTCTGACGTCGTCGGATACCGCGAAGAAGGCCGACATGGCTTTTCTGGCGGCTGGCAGCCCCATCGGGCAGGCCGGCATCTGGGCGCTCCCGATCACGGACGAGGACACCGTGCAGGTGCAGTTTGCCAATCCGACCGACCAGCCCGCCCAGGTCTCGCTCACACTTTCCGACACCCCGGACGGCGAAGCTGAGACGGCGTCGGTGGCGGTGCCCGCGCAGAGCACGCTGGTGCGCCAATTGATGCCGCGCGGTTTCACCGTGTTGCGGCTGCGCACGGACGCGCTGGAACTCCAGGCCGCGGCAGTGGTCGCCGGCAAGGTGGGAACGCTCGCCGGCATGACCGTCATCCCGCTGCATTCGGACGAGTCCGCGGGCGCCGCGCCGCAAGTCGTCTTGGACTATTCGGTGGGCAGCTAGAGATCACCCCACAAAGTGTCCTTGCTGCGCTGGCGCTCCGGTGCGGCAGCTTGCCGGGGAGGGTCAGTCTTCTTCGGGGTCGATCTGGTGCGGGCTGAGCCCGGTGATGGCGGCAAGCTGCTCCACGATCGTGAGGCGGACCAAACGGCGCAGGTCCGACTGGCTGGCCGCCCGGTGCTCCAGGGGGCGGCGGTAAAGCACGACCTGGCCATTGCGTTCCGGGGTGGCCGAGGTGGCCGTAGCCAGCGGCACGTCGCCGGCGGCGACAGGCACGTCTTCGTAGCCAATATCGATCCGCGCGAGCGCCTGCGGGCAGTCTGCGGCGACGCGCGCGACAGTTTGGGCGATGTAGTCGGCGAACTGCCCCTCGGCCGTCGGCCGGTCGATGAGCCGCGTCCGCGTCAGCGGGTTGGGCAGCGACACCGGGCCGCGCATGCCCCGCTGGTGTCGATCTCGGCGTTTGCTCACCCGCCCACCCTACTAGGCCGCCGCCGTGGACAGTATGTGCCCACGTCCGTCATTCCGGAACGAGTCCGGAATGACGTGGTGGGATGATTCGCAGCTTTCTTGGGGTGTCAGCCGCGGGCGGAGTCACAGGCGGGCTAACCTGGCTTCGTGATCAATCGACGTTGCACACGGCCGGCCTGCTCTGGGGAGGCGGTGGCCACCCTCACGTTCAGCTACGCCGATCACGAGGCGGTGCTCGGGCCGCTGGCCCCGCGCATCGAGCCGGGCAGCTATGACCTGTGCCGCGAGCACGCGCGCACGCTCAGCGCCCCGAAGGGGTGGGAGGTGACCCGGCTGCCGGGTGACTACTACACCATGACCAGCCAATCCGACGTGATGGCCCTTGCTGATCTGATCCGCCGCGCTGGGCAGCCGGATCGGCCGGTGCTGAGCCGCCGCAAAGGGCACCTCGCCGTCGTCGCAGATTGAGAGACACCATGGAGATTCCCGCTGAATTGCTGCAGATACTGGTTTGCCCCAGCTGCCGCGGCGCGCTGGCCTGGGACTACGAGTCGAGCGAATTGATCTGCTCGTCAGCCAGTTGTGCCCTGGCATACCCGGTCGAGGGCGGCATACCCGTTCTCCTGGTTGACCGCGCCCACAAGCCGTGAGCGACTTCGAGGATTGGCGGCTGGAAGACGCCGAGTCGCTCGCCGCCGCCGACCACGTCATCCGGCCGCTGGCCGAATCGGGCGCTCGGCTGCGCCGTGAGGCCTTGGCCGTCGCGGAGCCGCTGGCTGGGCTGGAACCCGAGCCCCTGCCCAGGGCCGTCATCGCTTTCGGCCCGGAGGCCCGGCTACTGCGCGCGGTATTGGAGCCGACCTGCCCAGTCCCGTTCGTGGCTTGGCCGCGTCTGGGGCTGCCCGCGTGGGTTGGCCCGTTGGACTTGGTGATCGTCCTGGGCGCCACCAACGTGGTCGCATTGGCCGCCGCCGCGGAGGCCGTGCGCCGGGGCAGCCGGGTGTTGGCCGTGTGCCCCCCGGATTCGGAACTGGCGGCCGTCGCGGCTTCGCGGTCGACGACGGTGCTTCCAGCCGACGCCGACTATTTGACCAACGCGGTGCTCGCGCTGGACGGACTGCGCCGCTTGGGGGTGGGCGCGCAGGTGGACATCGAGGCGGTCGCAGACGCCATGGATCTGGTCGCCAGCGAATGCGCCGCCCTGTTGGACATCAGCCAGAATCGCGCCAAAGCCATCGCCCTGGAGTTGGCGGACGCGCAACCGCTCGTCTGGGGTGGTTCCATTCTGGCCGCCCGCGCGTCGCGGCGGATCGCCGAAGCCTTGCGAGGGGCGTGTGGACGGGTGGTGTTGGCCGCCGACGCAGGCGCGCTGTCGCCGCTGCTTACAGAGGCGGCGCCGGTCGATGTGTTCGCCGATCCGACCGAAGAAGCTCCCGGTTTGCGGCCCGGCCTGGTGGTGCTCGACGACGACCTCGGTGACGACTTGGCCGTGCGGGAGTTGGACGCGTTGACCCGGCTCGCCGATGCCGGCCGGGTGCGCGTTTCGCGGATTTCCTGCTCGGCCGGCGACCGCGTCACCCGCTACGCGTCGCTGCTGCAAACCGGGCTCTTCGCCGCGGCGTATCTGCGCCTCGGACTGGGGCGCTACCATTTTGTACCGTGAGTAATCCCCATTCCGGTACCAAGGCCGTGATTGCGGCGCTGAGCGCGAACTTCTTCATCGCCCTCACCAAGTTTGCCGCCTGGGCGCTGACCGGGGCATCGTCGATGCTCGCCGAAGGCGTCCACTCCATCGCGGACACCGCCAACCAGATCCTCTTGCTCGTTGGCGGCAAGTCGGCCAAGAAGGCCCCCGACGTGGAGCATCCCTTTGGTTTCGGCCGCGTCCGCTACCTGAACGCGTTCCTGGTGGCCATCATCTTGTTCTCGCTGGGCGGTCTGTTCGCACTGTATGAGGCCTACGAGAAGTACGTCGAAGTCTCCGAAGGCCATCCGAACGAACTCTTGGAGGGTCCGTGGTGGTGGGTGCCGATCGCGGTGCTCTGCTTCGGAATCTTCGCGGAGGGCATGAGCTTCCGGACGGCCGTGAAAGAATCCGCCGAGGCGCGCGGGAAGCAGAGCCTGTTCCGCTTCATCCGCGCCACGAAGGCCCCGGAATTGCCCGTCATCTTGCTGGAGGACTTCGCCGCGCTGCTCGGCCTGCTATTCGCCCTTGGCGGCGTCGGTTTGACGCTGCTCACGAAGAACGGCATCTGGGACGCTGTCGGAACGGGCTGCATCGGCGTGTTGCTGATTTGCGTGGCCATCGTGCTCGCCATCGAGATCAAATCGCTGCTGATCGGCGAGGCGGCGTCGCCCGGGCGGATCAAGCGGATGACGGCGGCCCTGGAAGGCGCCCCCGGCGTCAGCCGTGTCATCCACATGCGCACGCTGCACCTGGGCCCGGACGAGATCCTGCTCGCCGCCAAGATAGCCGTGCCTCCGACAGAGTCCGCCGCCGAATTGTCCGAGATCATCGACACCGCGGAAGCGGCGGTGCGCGCGGCGGTGCCCAAGGCGTCGATCGTCATCTACCTGGAACCCGACGTCGACCGCGGCGGCGTGGCTACTGCGGTGTCGCCCCGTACACCAAGCTGACGTAGTCCGGATGTCGCTGGATCCAGCCCTTGATGAACGGGCACAGCGGCAACACTTGGCGGCCGGCGCCGTTGTCGCGCACGTCGTCCAACGCCGCCCGCGCGATGACCGAGCCAACGCCGTGCCCCTCGAAATGCGGGTCCACCTCGGTGTGCGTGAAGACGACCAGCTTGTCGGTGAGCTGGTATTCCGCGAAACCGGCGAGGACGTCGTCCAGCCAGCCCTCGTAGCGGGCCTCGGCAGTGTTGTGCGTTACTTTGACACCCATCACGCCGCCTGATGCTCGGCGACTTGGAGCGCGCCAGACGGACAGCGGCCGATCACTTCGCGCAGCAGCGCGGCCAGGTCCGGCGTGTTGGCCGCCTCCGGGTTCGCCCATGGCCGGGCGTGCACGTTGAACACAGCCGGCATGCCCCGCACGCACTCGCCCGCGTGCTGGCAGACGTCCCCGTCAAAGGTGAGATCAACGATGGGCCCCGTGTAGAGCTTTCGTGTCATTGTTCGTTCCTTTCGTCTGTTGGACCATCCTTGCACTGTCGCCGAGTTTGCGAGCGGAAACCGCGAAACCCGTTACCCTAGTGGCGTGCCAGGTGACGACGGCATCGAGTTGCTGACATCCTCCCAAGCTGGGCCGCTGCTCAGCGCGGCAGTCGCGCATGCCGGCGGAAATCTGGTCGAGTGGTCGTTGGACCAAGTGGACCGCAACCCCAACGAATCCACCACGGCCACCTATTCGGTGTACGTGGATTGGCCATACGGGCGCCGGCACGAAGTGCTCGGCGTCTCGGCCCGGACGCGGGGGATCGCGGGCGCGGACGCCGCGGCGGAGATCTTCGCGGACGGAGACCGCCAGGTGGCGGTGTGGCTGTACCCCAAGGATCCGGACTTGCCGGGACTCGCCCGCGCCGCCTACGCCGAGTCGATGGCCGTCGTCTGCAACGACCACAAGATCTTCTCTTCGGCGGTAGCTCCCGACGATTTATCGCTGACGATGGTGGTGTACCGGCCGCGGCGGCGGGCTGTCTTGAAGGTGACAGACCTTGTCAGCGGGGAAACGGTCTACGTCAAGGTGCTGCGGGAGCACCTCATCGGGCAGATCGCCGAGCGCCACCGCATGCTGCTGGAGGCCGGCGTTCCCGCCGCGCCCGTGCTCGCCGTCACCGAAGACCACATGCTCTTCCTGGCCGAATTGGGCGGCACGCCGCTCGCCGAGGCCATCTTCGAACCCGACCCCCCGACCACCGCGCAAGACCTCATCGAGACGCTGGACCGGCTGCCCCAAGCTGTCTCCAGCCTGCCCCGGCGGGCGGCTTGGACTCAGTCGCTGCCGCACTATTCGGAAGTCGTCGCCCAGTCCCTGCCCCAGCTGCGGCCCCGGCTGGAATGGCTGCGCGATACGATCGCCGGCCACCTGGCAGACATCCCGCTCGGCGACGAGCCGACCCACGGCGATTTCCACGAAGGCCAAGTGCATGTGGCGTCGGGCCGGGTTGTCGGCCTGCTCGACGTGGACACCGTGGGCCCGGGCAGCCGCGTCGACGACCTGGCCTGCTTGGTGGCGCACCTGTCGACGATCCAGCGCATGAACGCCACTCAGACCGACCGCGTGCATTCCCTCATCCGGGATTGGGTGCCGGTTTTCGACACCCGCGTGGACGCGGCGGAATTGCGCCTGCGCGCGGCGGCTGTGATCATCTCGCTCGCCACGGGCCCGTTCCGCTCCCAAGAGCCGGATTGGCAGCGGGAGACGACTCTGATGATCGGATCCGCCGAAGCTTTGGTGCGGCAGGTCGTCTGAGCCCTGATCCACCGCTTCTCGGCTTACGGCAAGCCAAATCCCGCCTGGGGAGAACCGCCTGTTTTTTGGTCCGACCACAAAATGTCCGCGGTTTCATATAGGCTCTGCTTCATGACCGACATGCTGCAGCTTGCCGGGGACTTCGCGTCGTCCACTTGGGATCAGTGGGAAGTTGAGGTTCTCAAGATCCTCAACCGACGCCGTCCGCCAGGCAAAGAAATATCAATAGAACAGGCCTTGGAGCGGTTGCGCTCCACTTCAGTGGATGGCCTGGTGACCGAACCCCTTTACACCTCCTACGACGGTGAGTTGGGTTTCCCGGGAGTGGCGCCCTTCACGCGCGGCGCCACGGTGAAAGACGGGGACATGGACGCCTGGGACGTGCGGCCCCTGCACGAGGATCCCGACGCGGCGTTCAGCAACGCCCAAGTGCTGGCCGATCTTGAGCGGGGCGCCACGTCGCTGTGGCTGCGCCTTGGCACTGACGCCATCGCGCCCGCCGACCTGGCACAGGTGCTCGCCGGTGTGAATCCGGAGTTGGCGGCCATCGCTGTCTCCTCCTACGATGACCAGGTCGCGGCCGCCAAGGCGCTCGCCGACTTCGTGCGGGCATCCGGCGCGGCCGCCACGGCCAAGGGCAACTTCGGCCTTGACCCGATCGGTTTTGCGGCTGTCAACGGCACCGAGCCCGACTTGTCGCCGCTCGCCGAATGGGTGCAGGCTTCGCTGGCTGAGCTGCCCGGGATCCAGGCGATCACCGTGGACACCGTGCCCTACGACAACGCGGGCGCGGGCGATGTCCAACAGTTGGCCATCGCCGCTGCCACCGGTGTGGCGTACTTGCGGGCCCTGGAAGCCGCTGGTGTGTCTGCCGCCGACGCCGTGACCGAGATCGAGTTCCGCACCGCCGCCGGCGAAGACCAGTTCACGACGATCGCCAAGCTGCGCGCTTTCCGCCGCATCTGGGCGCGCATCACCGAGGCTTCGGGAGCACCCGCGGGCGCCATCCAGCACGCCGTGACTTCGTGGCGGAACATCACCCGTGACGACACGTACGTCAACCTGTTGCGCACCACCATCGCAGTGTTCGCAGCCGCTGTCGGCGGCGCCGAGTCCATCACCGCGTTGCCGTTCGACACGGCCCATGGCCTGCCCACCGATTTCTCCCGCCGCCTCGCGCGCAACATCCAGTTGCTCGCCGCGGAGGAGTCCAACATCGGCCGGGTCAACGATCCGGCGGGCGGCGCGTACTTCGTCGAGTCCTACACGGATCAGCTGGCCGAAAAGGCCTGGGCGCTGTTCCAGACCATCGAGGCGGCGGGCGGCATGGCCGCGTGGCTGGCTTCCGGCGCGGCCTCCGCGGCCATCGCCGAGGTGAACGCCGAGCGGGCCAAGCGGCTCGCGACGCGCAAGCTGCCCATCACGGGCGTCTCGATGTTCCCACGCGACGAGGAAGTGCCGATCGAGACGCGGCCGCGTCCGGCTGCGCCGGTGCGCGGCGGCCTGGAGTGGCACCGCGACTCGGAGGTTTTCGAGGCGCTGCGGGACCGCGCGGCGAAATCGTCGCCGAAGCCGCAGGTCTGGCTGGCCTGTCTGGGCGAGCGGCGCGATTTCGGCGGCCGCGAGGGTTTCACCAAGCCGCTGCTGGCTGTGGCCGGCATCGCCCAGCCCCAGTCCGAGGGTGGCACGCCTGAGGAGATCGCGGCACAGGCGCAGGCGGCCGGCGCGAAGTTCGCCGTGCTGGCGTCTTCGGCGAAGGTTTACGCCGAGCAGGCGATTCCGGTCGCCAAGGCCCTGAAGGCCGCTGGCGTGGAGACGGTATACATCGCGGGCCGCAAGGCTGAGACGGGCTCGGACGAGGCCGATTCGGTTATCGACGGCGAGATCTTCGACGGAATGGACGTGGTCGGGTTCCTCTCGGCGACTTTGGACAAGATTGGAGCGGCCAAATGAGCATCCCGGATTTCACGACGCTGGCCCTCGGTGAGGGCAGGCCTCCGGCCGACGCCGCGGCGCAGTTTGCGGCTCTGAAAGCCAAGCTGGCCGATTTCGACACCCCGTGGGAGACCCCGGACGGCATTCCGGTATCCCCGCTGTACGACCTCTCCAGCTTGAACGGCGTTGATTTCCTGAGCACGTACCCGGGCATCCCGCCGTATCTGCGCGGCCCGTACGCCACGATGTATGTGAACCAGCCGTGGACGATTCGCCAGTACGCGGGCTTCTCCACGGCCGAGGAATCGAACGCCTTCTACCGGCGCAATTTGGCCGCCGGCCAGAAGGGCCTGTCCATCGCGTTCGACTTGGCCACGCACCGCGGCTACGACTCCGACAATCCGCGCGTTACGGGCGACGTCGGCATGGCCGGCGTGGCGATCGACTCGATTCTGGACATGCGCCAGTTGTTCGACGGCATCCCGCTCGACCAGATGACAGTGTCGATGACGATGAACGGTGCCGTGCTGCCGATCCTCGCGCTGTACATCGTCGCCGCGGAGGAGCAGGGCGTTCCGGTGGAGCAGTTGAACGGCACCATCCAGAACGACATCCTCAAAGAGTTCATGGTGCGCAACACCTACATCTACCCGCCGGCGCCGTCGATGCGGATCATTTCCGACATCTTCGCGTTCACTTCGGCCAACATGCCGAAGTACAACTCGATCTCCATCTCCGGCTACCACATGTCGGAGGCCGGCGCGACGCCGACGATCGAGATGGCGTACACGTTGGCGGACGGCGTGGAGTACATCCGCGCCGGCGAGTCAGTGGGCTTGAAGGTGGACCAGTTCGCTCCGCGGTTGAGCTTCTTCTGGGCGATTTCGACCAACTTCTTCATGGAGGTGGCCAAGTTCCGCGCCGCCCGCCTGCTCTGGGCGCGGCTGGTGCGGCAGTTCAACCCGCAGAATCCGAAGTCGATGTCGCTGCGTACGCACTCGCAGACTTCAGGCTGGTCGCTGACGGCGCAGGACGTGTACAACAACGTCGCGCGCACCTGTTTGGAAGCCATGGCGGCCACGCAGGGCCACACCCAATCGCTGCACACGAACTCGCTCGACGAGGCGATCGCGTTGCCGACGGATTTCTCCGCCCGCATCGCCCGCAACACGCAGTTGTTCATCCAGCAGGAGTCGGGCACCTGCCGCACGGTCGATCCGTGGGCGGGCTCGGCTTATGTCGAGTGGCTCACCTACCAGGTCGCCGCGAAGGGCTGGGAGCTCATCCAAGAGGTCGAGGCTGTTGGCGGCATGGCGAAGGCCATCGAGCAGGGTCTGCCGAAGATGCGCATCGAGGAGGCCGCCGCCCAGGCGCAGGCCCGTATCGATTCGGGCCGGCAGCCGCTGATCGGCGTCAACAAGTACACCGTGGAGAACGACCAGGTGCCGGAAGTGCTCGTCGTCGACAACCGCAAGGTTCGCGAGGAGCAGTTGGCCAAGCTGGCGAAGCTGAAGGCGGAGCGGGATTCCGCGGCCGTGGAGGCGTCGTTGGAGAAGCTGACTTGGGCCGCCGCGAATCCGGATCCGACCGATCCGGGCCGCAACCTGCTCAAGCTCACGGTAGACGCGATGCGCAACAAGGCGACGGTTGGCGAGGTGTCGACCGCGTTGGAGAAGGTGTTTGGGCGTTATCAGGCCCAGATCCGTACAATCTCTGGCGTGTACAGCACTGAATATGGCAAGTCGTCCAAGATGGACGAGGCCCGCGCCCTGGTGGCCCAGTTTGAGGAGGCCGCAGGCCGGCGTCCGCGCATCCTGGTCGCCAAGATGGGCCAGGACGGCCACGACCGCGGCCAGAAGGTCGTCTCGACGGCGTTCGCCGACATCGGCTTCACCGTCGACGTCGGCCCGTTGTTCCAAACGCCTGAGGAAGCCGCCCGCCAGGCCGTCGAGTCCGACGTGCATGTCGTCGGCGTCTCTTCGCTGGCCGCCGGCCACCTGACATTGGTGCCGGAGTTGCGCAAGGAGCTCGACAAGCTCGGGCGCCCGGACATGATGGTTGTCGTGGGCGGCGTCATCCCGCCGCAGGATTTCGAGGCGTTGCGGGCCGCTGGCGCCGACGCGATCTATCCTCCGGGCACGGTGATCCCGAACGAGGCGATCGAATTGCTGCAGAAGCTGTTGGAGCGCCTGGACGTTGTGACCGAATAGCAGTCCAAGACAAGGGGCCGGGTGGGATTTCTCCCGCCCGGCCCCTTGTCGTCCAGGTCTTAGAGGTCTTCGGTGCGGACCAAGTCGGGGATGTCCGCGGCGAAAGCCTTGATTATGGCGTTGGATGCTTCGAGGGCGGACAGCTCTCCCGAGATGACGCCCGCTTCCATTTCAGGCTTCAGCGATCGCACCTGCTCGGAGCGTTTCAGGGCGTCTTCCAACTCACCGCGCACCAGCGCCCACAGCCATTCGAGCTGTTGTTTGGCCCGGCGGGCTTCCAACTCGCCGCTGGCCTCCAAGCGGTTGCGGTGTTCGAGGATCGCGTCCCACAGCTCGTCGAGTCCCTTGCCCGTCACCGAGCTGGAGGTGAGGACCGGCGGGCGGGGAGCGTTGGGATCGGACGTGATGAGTTTGAGGGCCACGGAAAGGTCGCGGGCGGCGACGCGGGCTTCCGCCTCGTGGTCCCCGTCGGCCTTGTTTACGGTGATGACGTCGGCCATTTCCAGGATGCCGCGCTTGATGCCTTGCAGTTGGTCGCCGGCGCGGGCGAGCGTGATGAGCAGGAAAGTGTCCACCATTCCGGCCACGGCCACTTCGGATTGGCCCACGCCGACCGTCTCGATCAAGGTGACGTCGAAGCCGGCGGCCTCGGTCACGATCATGGACTCGCGTGTCGCCCGGGCCACGCCGCCCAGATGTCCCGAGGTGGGGGAGGGACGCACGAAGGCTTGGTCCGAGGCGGCCAGCTCGCCCATGCGCGTCCGGTCGCCGAGGATTGAGCCGCCCGTCTTGGTCGATGTCGGGTCGATGGCGAGCACCGCGACTTTATGCCCGCGCTCAATGAGGCGGCGTCCCATCGCGTCGATGAAGGTCGACTTTCCGGCGCCAGGAACGCCGGAGATGCCAACGCGGATGGCCTTGCCGGAATAGGGGCGCAGGATGCGCAGCAGCTTCCGGGAGATTCGGCGGTGGTCCGGCCGAGACGACTCCACGAGCGTGATCGCCCGCGCGATGTGCTGCCGGGAACCCTTCAGTACCTCTTGGGCGAGTTCTTCAACGGAAATCGCCCGCCGCCGTACCGAGCCGGTCACCTTCTTGGCCTCGGCGTAGTTGGTTTCCATCTCGGGCGCGTTGTAGAGCCTGCCGGATTCGTATTCGTCTTTGAGCATTAGCCTCCATCGTCGCGTCAAACTCTACTGGTATCGCGCGGTCCGGACGGTCAAGCGCTCGGTAGGCTGAGCACATGTACTTGCCCGCAGAGAATCTGATCTGGGTCGCCAAGGGCGACGAACCTGTCTATCTGCTCCCCAAGATGGCCAATCGGCACGGGTTGATAGCCGGCGCGACAGGCACTGGGAAGACGACGACGCTGAAGGTGCTCGCCGAGGGATTCTCGGATGCGGGCGTGCCGGTGTTCCTGGCCGACATCAAGGGCGACGTCTCCGGCATGGTCAAGCCGGGACAGGCCAACGAGTCCGTCGATTCGCGGGTTGCGGCGTTGGGGGTGTCCGGCTTCTCGTACGGGGCCTACCCGGTGCGTTTCTGGGACGTGTTCGGCCGCAAGGGGATCCCAGTGCGGACGACCATCTCGCAGTTGGGCCCGGAGCTACTGGCCCGCATCATGGAGCTGACCGAGGTGCAGACGGAAGTGCTCGCGATCGTATTCAAGATCGCGGACGACAACGGCTGGCTGCTCGTCGACATCAAGGACCTGCGGGCGATGCTCGCCCACGTCGGCGAGAACCGCAAGGACTACGAGTTGGCTTACGGCGGCGTGACGACCCAGTCCATCGCCGCCATCCAGCGCAACGTGGTGCACCTCGAATCCCTCGGAGGCGACACCTTCTTCGGCGAGCCGGACCTGGACATCGAGGATTGGATGACGGTCTCCGACGGCCGGGGCGTGATCAACCTGCTGTCTTGCGCGGAGTTGGTGCAACGTCCGCTGCTGTATTCGACGTTCTTGCTGTGGATGCTCTCCGAGCTGTATGAACGCCTGCCGGAGGCCGGGGACCTCGACAAACCGAAGCTGGTTTTCTTCTTTGACGAGGCGCATCTGCTGTTCAACGGCGCGCCGCGGGCGCTGCTGGCGAAGGTGGAGCAGGTGGCCCGCCTCATCCGCTCCAAAGGCGTGGGGGTGTATTTCATCACGCAGGTCCCGGCCGACATACCCGACACCGTGCTGGCCCAACTCGGCAACAAGGTGCAGCATGCGCTGCGGGCCTACACTCCCAAGGAGCAGAAGGCCGTGCGGGCCGCCGCCGCCGGATTCCGGGCCAATCCGGCCTTCGACACGGAAACCGTGCTCGGCGAACTCGGAACGGGCGAAGCCCTCATTTCCGTGCTGGACGCCGACGGGGTGCCGTCCATCGTGCAGCGCGCCAAGGTGTTGCCGCCGCGCAGCTTCATGGGGGTCGCAGAAGACACCCTGATCACCGGCTGCGTGGTTGCCAGCCCCATGTATCCGAAATACGCCGTGCCGGTGGACAACTTCTCCGCCTACGAGCAGCTGACGGGCGCGTCGGCGGCGCCCGTGACGGACCTGCCGCCCGCAGACGCCGCCGGGTGGCCGCAATACGCCCAGGCCGTCGCCCAGCAGCAGAAGGAAGCCGCCGCCCGCGAAAAGCAGCGGGCCAAGGAAGCGGCCGAAATCGCCAAGCAGCAAGAGAAGGAACGCCGCGCCGCCGAGAAGGCCGCGGACCGCCGCAGCCAGGCAGTCACCCGTGTGGTGACCAATACCGTTTCGTCGATCGGCCGAGAGTTGGGCCGCCAACTGACCCGGGGAGTGTTCGGGACTTTGCTGAAATAGCGCAAACTCTTCAGATGGGTTCATCGTCCGCACGGCATTAGGGGCGCGGCCCCTTGTGGCGCCGCGCCCCTGGTTTTGGCGGATGGTTTACCGCAGCGTGAGCCGGAAGGCTTCGCCGCCGCGGACGGCAAGCACGCTGTCGGGGCCGGCGGCTGTGGCGGCGGCCATCCCGGTTCCCGGCAGCGCGGGCAGTGCCAGCGCCTGGCCATCGGCGGTCAGCAGATTGCCCTCGGCTTCCGCGAAGGTGGCAGTGATGATTGACCCGTTGTAGTCGAACGGCGCGACAGCGGGCCACTGCGCCCCCAGCGGCACCAGATTGTCGGCGTCCAGGCGATACAACTCGGCCTGCGCCGTGGTGCCGGCGCGGACCAGCAGGTTGGGGAACAGCGCCAACTCGGCGTCGGGCAGGGCGGTTTGCAGGGTGCGCCAGGTGCCGGTGGCCGGGTTATAGGCGGTGAAGCCCAACGCCGAGAATCCGGTGATGGTCGCGTCCTTGAGATTGCCCGCCTTGGCTTCGGTTTCCGGCGAGACTGGCCCGGATGAGGTAATCTCATCGATTTCCGCGTCTGTGATCGCCCGCTCGTACGGCTGCTTGCTGAACACGACGATTTCGCTCCCGTTCCAGGCGGCTTCGCGGTAGCTGTAGACCGCCTGCGGCATGCCTTCGATCACGGTGATTTCGGGCAGCAGCGGGTTTTCAGGCAGCTTGGTCCAAGCGCCGTCATAGAGGTAATCGCTGGTTGGCGTGTAAAGGTACAGATTCTCCCCAGCCGCCAGCAGTTGGGTCGTGCCGAACTCGAAGTCGAACTCGATCGGTGGCAGCGGTAATTCGGTCCAGGCGTTGTCGGAGAGGTCATAGCTCCAGAAAATCTGCTCCGCGCCGGCCAACCCAGCGTAGAACAGCTTGTCGGAGATGACGGCGTTCGCCGTGAACCGCAGGTTGTCCGCGGGCGGGTCTGCCAGTTTCGTCCACACGGAGCCGTCAAAACCGGCGAGCGTGGTTTTGAAGTCGCAGGTCTCTTCACGGGTGGGGTCGGCGCAGCCGTCGTCGCCGAGCAGCAGGTAAGTCCCGTCGACGTAGACCAGGTCGCCGATGCCGCCGTCCTGCTGGGCCAACGGCGCCGCCACCGCTTCCCATGTGCCAACGGACCAGGCTGGTGCCTGGGTCTGCGCCGGTTGGGTCTGGGCAGGTTCGGGGGTGGCCACCTGGGTGGGCAGCGCGAGCAGGCCGGCGCCCAAGCCAACCGCCAGCGCCAGTGTGGAGGCTCCCGCGGCGATTCCCACGCGCCGGTTGTGTTCGCGGCGTCCCACGCGGGCCAGCTCGGCGGCGTCCAACGCGGCAAAGCCCGAACTGGCTTCGCGCAGGCCCGTCAACAGTTCTTGGTCGGTCATCGTATTTCCTTTCGTTGCGCCAAGCGGTCGCGAAGCCGGGCCAACCCGCGGGAGACGAGCGAACGCGCGGTGGCCTGAGAGCAGTTGCAGATCTCGGCTATCTCTGCGAATTCGCGGTCTTCCAGCACTCGCAACACCACCGCGATGCGCTGCCGCTTGGGCAATTCCGCGCAGAGCCGGACGGCCCAGTCGCGGGCCGCGGTCGCCTCGGCGCTATCGGGGACGGATACTTCGGTGGTGGGCGGCATCCGCCTGCGGCGCCGCCGGGCGGCGGAGACGTTCGCGTTGGCTATACAGCGCCGCACGTACGCTCCCGGATCGCCCGTGGCCGCGATGCGCGGCCAGCGCGGATACAGTCGGATCAACACGTCTTGCACGATGTCGCGGGCATCCTCTCGCTCGCCCGTCAACAGGTATGCAAAACCGATCAGTTTGCCGGATTGGGTGGCTACGAACTCGGTGAAGGACACCGAGTCGGTTATCGGGGCCGCAATCGCGACCGCTTGGCTGGTCATATCGTTAACACGCTTCGCGCCACCCGATTTGCGGCAACAACCCGCAAACACACCTGCGCTACTTCTTCTTGTAAACCTTGGAATGGTTCTTGATCACGTCGTCGACATAGTCGTTGTACTGGTCGACCAGGTCCGGGTTCCAGATGATCAGCGACAGCTCGTCGTTGGTGCCGACCTCGTGGGAGGTCAGCGCGCGCAGCGACAGGTTGTGGGAGCCGACCATGGCGATCTTCAGCGGCGCTCCGGCGGCGTCCCAACCGGTGATCGTCGTGATCTTGTTGTGCAGGGCGTAGCCCTTCAGAAAGTAGAGCTTGATCTTGCCGTCGCCGGCGGCCGTGAGGTTTTCCGGCACTGGCGGGTAATAGCACTCTTCGTGGCCGATGATGCGCACATCGCAGCCTTCAGCTTTCAACTCCCGGAGGCGGTCCACCAGATACCCGCGTTCGTCGGTCAGATATAGCTGCGCCAATCGGACGATCGTATTCTCCTCGCCGTGGACGCATTGGACGTCGTTCAGCATGTCCAGCACGGGGTCGTTGTCCGGGCCGCCGTTCGCGATCGGATACGTCTGCACGATTGACGTCGCGGTGACAGCGGTACGCCCCAGCTTCTTGTTGGACGTGGTGCCCTTGCGCAGCAGCGTGAACTGGTCGTTGAGGAAGTCGTACAGCGCCTTGTCGCCAGTCGTGATCAAGGCGTCGTTGGCCTGGCCGACACCGCGTTTGGTCATGTTTCCCGAGGCCGTCCACACCACCAGCTTCTTGCCGTTGGACTCGCTGGCCAGCAGGAACTTCGAGTGCATCCGGATCTTGCCCGCGCGGTGCTTTACCCAAGAGCGGTTCTTGGTGTTCGTCCCGAGGGCTTTCACCAGCGCTTTGTACTGCTTGCCACCCGACTCGTAGTTGATCAGGACGCGGACATTGACGCCGCGGCGGTGGGCGGCTATCAGCGCGCTCGCCGAGCCGGGATACGTCATGTTGAACATCGACAAAGTGATCGTCCCACCCTTGGGCACACCTTTGATGATCTTGATCGCGGACTCTGGAATGGCGTGAATCTGCGACTTGTTCTTTCCCCACGGCACGGAAAAGATGACCTCCTGCGTGGTCTCCGCCACTGGCGCGTCGGCGGGCGGGTATTGGGATGTGGGTGTGGGCGTCGCGGTAGGAGTCTGGGTGGGTGTGGGTTCGCCGGATGCGGCCGGAGTCGAAACGGCGGGAGTGGGCGAAGTCGGTTCCGAAGTGGGAGCGGGGGCAGCCAATCCGCAGCCGGTCATCGCCAGAGCGGCGGCCGCCGCCAGGATCCTCTTCACACACCAATGTTAGTGGCCCGCGCCGTTACTCCATGACGTTATGGTGGCTTACCTTGCTGCGGCGGGAGTGCAGGAAAATGTAGCCTGCGGCGGCGACGATGAGCCCAAAGACCGTGAGCCCCCCGGCCAGCCCGCCGACAAGGTGGCAGATGAACCAGCAGAGCGCCCCGACGGCCCCCGAACTGGGCAGTGTGATGAGCCAGGCGATGCCCATCCGGCCCGCGGTCGACCACCGCACAGTGGCGCCGGGGCGGCCCAGGCCCGTGCCCAGGATCGAGCCGGTGGCCACATGTGTGGTGGACAACGCGAAGCCCATTTGGGAGGAGACCAAGATGACGGTCGCTGAGCTGGCTTCAGCCGCGAAACCCTGCGGCGGGGCGATTTCGACCAGGCCCTTGCCCATGGTGCGGATGATCCGCCAGCCGCCGGTGAACGTACCGGAGGCGATCGCGATGGCGCACGACAGCTTCACCCACAGCGGGATCGCGGTGGTGTCCGTCCAACTGCCGCTGGCGATCAGGGCCAGCGTGATGACGCCCATGGTTTTCTGCGCGTCGTTCGTGCCATGGGAGAGCGCCAGCATCGACGCGGAGCCGATCTGAGCTTTGCGGAAGAACCCGTCGCGGTACTTCTCTTGGACGTTCCGCATCAACTTGAAGATGACGCGGGTGCTGAGCGCCGCCACGATGCACGCGATGACGGGCGAAGCCAGCGCGGGCAGGATCACTTTGCCCACGACGCCGTCGAGGTGGGTTCCTTCGCCCACCCAGCGAACCCCGTCCAGGCCGACTGCCGCTATCGTCGCGCCCACCAAGCCGCCGAAAAGCGCGTGCGACGACGACGAAGGCAGGCCGAACAACCAGGTCAGCACGTTCCAGATGACCGCCCCGGCCAGTCCGGAGATGAGGATCTGCAACAGCGGCATGCCGCCGTCGGCCATCAGCGCGGGAATGGGAGTGCCGTCGGAGTTTTGGATGCGGATCACGTGGTTGGTGACCGTGATGGCGACTTCCACCGAGATCAACGCGCCGACCAAGTCCAGCGAGGCGCACAAGGTAACGGCGGCGCGGGGTTTGAGGGCCCCGGTGGCTATGGCGGCGGCCATCGCGTTGGCGGTGTCGTGGAAGCCGTTGGTGAAGTCGAAAGCGAGGGCGGTGACACACACGACGATGAGCAGTACCAACGCGGGAGTCACGGGGGAAACAATACTAAGCCCGCAGCGCCCCCGGACACCCGTTTCGGAAAACTGGGCGCGCGCCGAGTTCCCCAACGCGGCGTAGCACTGTGCCAGGTGGCGCTACTTTTGGCTGAAGACCGGGACGATGCCGTCGAAGGTGATCCGGATGCCCATGCCGTGCGCGGCGATGTAGCCGATGCCGCACAGCACCATCAGCACGACCACGGTGAAAATCGTGTACGCGATGAGCCGGCCCGTCAGCGAAGGTTTGTTGACTTCGCTGGCCAGGTGTTCCTCGGCGTCGCCGCCCGAACCCCACGCGAGCGCGCGCACGCCGAGGGCGAACAGGACCGGGAGGCCCGAACCGAGCAGGATGCCCACGAGCAGGATCCGCCAGGAGGCGTCCAATGCGGCCAGTACTTGGTTCATGCTTCGCTCCACTCTTCGTTGACGTTGGCGTGGGAGATCTTGTTCCGGCGCGACTGCCAGTACATGCCGCCCGCCGACAGGCAGATCAAGGCAAACACGGTGAACGACCCGGCTTCGCCGCCGATGAGGTGGCCGATGAAGTACATCACCGCACCCACGGCCCCGGCCGCCGGCAGCGTCGTCAGCCACGCGAACACCATCTTGCGGGCCACGGACCAGCGCACCTTGGCGCCCACGCCGATGCCCGTGCCCAAGATGGAACCCGTGGCCACGTGCGTGGTCGACAAGGCGAAGCCGAGCTGGCTGGAGGCCAGGATCACCGCCGCGGACGCCGCCTCGGCCGCCATACCTTGCGGCGAGGAGACCGTCACCAGGCCGTGCCCCATCGTGCGGATGATCCGCCAGCCGCCGATATACGTGCCGGCGGCGATGGCCACAGCGCAGGCTACCTTCACCCACAGCGGGATGGACTCCAGGTCGTGCCACTGCCCAGCGGCGATCAGCGCGAGCGTCACCATGCCCATGGTCTTCTGTGCGTCGTTGGTGCCGTGCGAGAGCGACAACAGCGAAGCTGTGCCGATCTGCCCCCAGCGGAAGCCGGTGTCGCGGTAGCGGCCGGTGACACCGCGGGTGATCATGAAGACCACCTTGGTGCCGATCGCGGACACCACCAGGGCGATGAACGGCGAAGCCAACGCCGGCAGCACGACTTTTCCGATCACGCCGTCGAGATGCTCGCCTTCACCGAGCCACTTGACTTGCTCAAAACCGAGACCGGCAATCGTCGCGCCCACCAACGCCCCAAAAAGGGCATGCGAAGAACTGGACGGGAGACCCCATAACCAGGTGAGGATGTTCCAAATGATTGCGCCGGCGAGTCCAGATAGGAGGATCAACAAAATGTTGAAACCACCGTCCGTGACGAGTTCGGGGCGCACCCCACCCGTGGAGGTCTGTATTCGGATCACGGCAGTGGTCACGGTCAGCGCCACCTCTACCGAGAGGAACGCGCCGACAAGATTCAAAACTGCGCACAGCGTCACTGCCGCCTTCGGCGTCAGCGCTTTCGTTGCGATGGAGGTAGCCATCGCATTGGCTGTGTCGTGAAACCCATTTGTGAAATCAAAGGCCAAAGCGGTTAGTACCACGATGACCATCAAGATGAACACAGAGGTCACGAGTCACATCCTAGTGGTAACAAGAGTGTGTCGTGTGATCCGTCCGGGACTATGATTGCCCCTATGCCTGACACCATTCTCACGGCGGTGGCTTGGCCTTACGCCAACGGACCGCGGCACATCGGACACGTTTCCGGCTTCGGCGTCCCCTCGGACGTCTTCTCGCGCTACATGCGCATGGCCGGGCACGACGTGTTGATGGTCTCCGGAACGGACGAACACGGCACGCCCATCTCGGTGCAGGCCGACGCCGAGGGCGTCACCGCCCGGCAGCTCGCCGACAAGTACAACCGCGTCATCGTGGAAGACTTGGCCGGCCTGGGGCTCTCCTACGACTTGTTCACCCGCACGACGACGCTGAACCACTATTGGGTGGTGCAGGAGATGTTCACCTCGCTGTACCGCAACGGGTACATCGTGGCCCAGAAGCAGCAGTCGGCGATCAGCCCGTCCACCGGCCGCACCCTGCCCGACCGCTACATCGAGGGCACCTGCCCGCATTGCGGCTACGACGGCGCGCGCGGCGACCAGTGCGACAACTGCGGCAACCAACTCGATCCGATCGACCTGATCAACCCGCGTTCCAAGGTGAACGGGGAGAAGCCCGAATTCGTGGAATCAGAGCAGTTCTTCCTGGACTTGCCCGCCCTCGCCGAACAGCTGGGCTCGTGGTTGGCGACGCGGTCCGATTGGCGGCCCAACGTTTTGAAGTACTCGCTGAACCTGCTCAAAGACCTGCGCCCCCGCGCCATCACCCGCGACCTGGACTGGGGCGTGCCGATCCCGTTGGACGGCTGGCGCGACCAGCCGATGAAACGCATTTACGTCTGGTTCGACGCGGTGATCGGGTATCTTTCGGCGTCGGTGGAGTGGGCGCGGCGTTCCGGTGACGCGGACGCTTGGAAGAAGTGGTGGTGCCAGGACTCGTCGGCCTACTACTTCATGGGCAAGGACAACATCGTCTTCCACTCCGTCATCTGGCCGTCCATGTTGTTCGGCCACAACGGCCAAGGCTCGCTGGGTGGCCAGCCGGGCACGTTCGGCACTCTGAACCTGCCGACGGAGGTGGTCTCGTCGGAGTATTTGACGATGAGCGGCTCCAAGTTCTCCACGTCGCGGTCGAACGTCATCTACGTCGGCGATTTCCTGCGCGAATTCGGGCCGGATGCGCTGCGCTATTTCATCGCGGTCGCCGGGCCGGAGAGCCAAGACACCGATTTCACTTGGGACGAATTCGTGCGCCGCAACAACTTCGAACTGGCCAACGAGTGGGGCAACCTGGTGAACCGCTCCATTTCGATGGCTTTCAAGAACTGTGGGGCGATCCCCGCCGCGAACTTCTTGTCCGACACGGACCGCGAGTTGCTGGGCGCCAGCCAGCGCGCCTTCGACGAGGTGGGTGCGCTGCTGCGGCGCTGCCGCTTCAAGCAGGCCATCGGCGAGGCGATGCGCCTGGTGGGCCTGGCCAACAAGTACATTTCCGAGTCCGAGCCCTGGAAGCTGAAGGATGAGCCGGAAAGGCGCGATTCGATCCTGCACGTCGCCTTGCAGGTCGTCCAAGACGCCAACACGCTGCTCACGCCGTTCCTTCCGCACTCCGCCCAGAAGGTGCACGAGCTGCTCGGCGGGCAAGGCGTCTGGGCGGCGCAGCCGGAGATTCGCACGGTTTCCGAGGCGGGCGGTCCGGACTATCCCGTGTTGATGGGCGACTATGAGAATCAGGGCGCCATCTGGGCCTCGCAGCCGCTGGACGTCGGCCGTCCGCTGGACAAGCCGACGCCGCTTTTCGGAAAACTGGACGAATCGCTGGGGGAGACTGGGCCGTCATTCGCCCCCGTTGGTTAGTCTTGATTCCATGGGCGGAGTCGTCGTCGTCGGAAGCGCGAACCTGGATCACCGCCTTACCATGCCTGAGTTGCCCGGTGTCGGGCAGACGGTTCTGAGCACGGATTACGCCTTGGCCCCCGGCGGCAAAGGAGCCAATCAGGCGGTGGCGGCCGCCCGGGCTGGCGCGCGCACCCGTATGGTGGCCGCCCTCGGCGAAGACACGGCTGGCCAGCGCTTGCTGGCCGCGTTGCGCGAGTCCGGGGTAGACACCGCCAGCGTGCGGGTTTCGCCCAAGCCGACGGGCGCGGCGTTCGTGATGGTGGACCAGCGCGGCGAAAATCAGATCGTGGTGGCGCCCGGCGCCAATTTCGAGTTGGGGGCCGCGGACTTGGATCGCGGCTTGGCCGAATTGGGCCCAGGGGATTTCGTGTTGTTGCAGCTCGAAGTGCCAGGCCCGCTCATCGAAGCCGCCATCTTCACCGCCCACCGCCGCGGCGCCCGCGTCATGCTCAACGTGTCGCCGGTGTTGGAACAGGCCCGCTCGTTCCTTGCCGTCAGCGACGTGCTGGTGGTCAACTACGGGGAGCTCATCGAGGTGGCGGGCATGCTGGGCATGTCTATCGACGCGGACGCGCCCACCCTGGCCACGGCGTTGGCCACCCGGTTGCAGAACGTCGTCGTTTGCACGCTGGGGGCCGGAGGAGCGCTGGCCGCCACCCGCGAGCAGCTTTTCGAGCAGATCGCCCCCGCCGTGGCGGCCGTGGACACGACGGGCGCTGGGGACACATTCACGGGCTACCTGGCGGCTGGCCTGGCCGGTGGCCAATCCGTCGCCGAGGCGTTATCGCTGGCCGTCAAAGCGAGCGCCCAGTCGGTGACAAAGCCCGGCGCCATCCCCGCGATTCCCCACCTCGCCGACCTGGGATGATCAAACGCCACAAACTGCCCTAGCTTCGCCGCGGTACCCCAACCACGTCATCCCGGGCTTGTCCCGGGATCAAACCCCACAAAGTGTCCTCGCTGCGCTGCGGTACTTTGCGGGGACCCCCTCAACCGTCATCCCGGGCTTGTCCCGGGATCTTGGGACGTAGTCCCATGCGCGCCGCAGGCGTGCCCCTGGCGGGACACACGGACTGCGTCCGAGATCCCGGAACTCCACCCCACAAAGTTCTTCGATACTTTGCGGGGACCCCGGAACAAGTCCGGGATGACAGTGGGGGTCACAGTTCTGTTGACATGCCCGCGGTCCTTAGGCGGCGTGCATCCCGCCGACTATTAGCTTGGCCCAGTAGAGGCCCCAGCCGCTGGGGGGCACGTCGGCTTGGAAGTCGTATGTGGTGGTTTCGTCTCGCAAGATCACCTGGATGCTGTCCCACTGTCCGGTTACCCGGACGTATCCGTTCAGGCCGTCCTTGTGGATTGCGTAGTACTGATCGTCCAGGGTCACGCTTTCCAGCCTGTCCTCGTAGCCTTGCACGGCCCACAGGCTGGCCTGCACCGACATTTGGTTTCCCCAGGTATCCGCCGCCACCGGCGGTTCGAAGATGAGGATCTCTGTTTCCCCGTCCGCGTCATGGTCCGTCTGGGCCCAGTCGGCCGGCAGCGCGAAGGCCAGGCCGAGAGCGCGGTAGCTGTACCAGTCGTCCGGCACGGTGGTTTCGGCCAGCGTCGGCATGTAGTCGAGAGCCGTCCACGGCTCACACGTGCCGACGTAGCTATGTCCGTGGCCCTGCGTATCGCCCAGACCCGTGATCCGCAGTTTGCCGCTCTTCTTTGCGACTATTAGTTCCGCGGTCAGCCAGGATTCTTCGACCAGCGGAGATCCGTCGGCGAGGAGCACTTGGCGGATGTACTCCAGCGAGAATACGAAACGGCCGCCGATCACATCCGAATCTTCGTCGACCCAGTACGACGTCAAGCCGTATCTGGGTGCGCCCAGCTGATAGGGGGCGGGTCTCACGCTGGGATAGCCTGTCAGGTCGGCGCCGCGCCAATCTGCGATGTTCTGGTCGAACAGGCAGTCGATGGGCGGATCGCCGCAACGCTGGGGGTCGCTGACTGCTTGCGCTATGGCCTTGTCGCCGGACGTGATGTACTTGCCGCGCAGCCGCTTGACCACCCGCTCCCGGTTGTCCACGGTGTCGTCCCAGACCAGTTCTGAGTCGAGCAACTCGTCTATGGCGAAATCCACCGCCAGCTTGAAGGCCTTCTTGACTTCTTTCTTGGTCCAACCGGTGGCTTTGCTTTGGGCGGCGACGTATTCGTCGGTCAAGTCGTAGATCAGGCTGTCGCTGGGCAGTTTGGCCGGATTCCACCGGCCGTAGTGATCTTCGCGGACAACGCTGGAGTCCACTCCGAGTTCGAAGTCGCCGTCCGATTCGTTTGGCACCAGCGGCAGGCTGGTCAGCGTGGCTCCGGGCTCTCCGGCAGGCGGAGTGCCGGTCCTCCAACTGGACGTGGGCTGGATTGGCGGAGTTTCGCTATTGCCCGGCGTGAGGCTGGGTGTGGGTGCGGGAGCTGGCTGGTGCCCGGCCAGGAAGACGACGGTCAATCCGGCCACCAGCACGGTAGCCAGGGCGCATGCGGCGATGCCGAGGATAGGAGTCTTGCGGTTGCCCCTTGGCGATACCACCTGTGTTGTGATGGGGACAGCGGTACCGGCGATCGGATCATACGCGGGTGCGGCAACCGCTGCTGGGACCGGCTGCTCCGGCGGCGGTGGGGGAGGCGGCGGGTCCTGGACCGGATAAGGCACGTCATCCCCGTAATAGCCCGGCGGCGCCCACGGCGAATACTCCTCTCCGCCTGGTTCGGGGGGCATGCTGTCTCCAATCGCTCTCAGGCAAGCCTACTTGAACCAAGTAGCGGCGGATCGGGACCCAAGGTGCGGCCGGGTGTGGAAACGCGAAACAATGGTCCTATGACTCGTGTGGTAATTATCGGCGGCGGACCCGGCGGATATGAGGCGGCGCTCGTGGGCAGGCAACTTGGCGGCGACGTGACGCTGATCGAGCGGCGCGGCCTGGGTGGGTCGGCGGTCCTGACGGATGTCGTCCCCTCCAAGACGTTGATCGCAGCCGCTGAGGTGATGACACAGTTGCGCTCGGCAGACTCGCTCGGTTTGCGGATGCGCGACGGCGGGGACATCGGTGCGGCCGTCGAGGTGGACATGGCCCAAGTGCACGCCCGTATCAAAGCCCTGGCCAAAGCCCAATCCGACGACATTTACGACCGGCTCATCGCCGACGGGATCCGGGTTATTTCCGGCACCGGGCGGCTCAACGGCGCCGCCGAGGTGATCGCGGCTACCGAAGCCGGCGAGGAGAAACTGCCCGCGGACATCATCCAGATCTCCGTGGGCGCGCATCCGCGCGAGCTCGATACCGCCAAACCCGACGGTGAGCGTATCTTCAACTGGTCCCAGATCTATGACCTCGACACGTTGCCCAGCCGGCTGATCGTGGTCGGCTCGGGCGTGACCGGAGCCGAGTTCGCGTCCGCGTACCGGGCGCTGGGCGTGGAAGTCACGCTCATCTCCTCGCGCCACCAGGTGCTGCCCGGCCAAGACGACGACGCGGCGGCCGTCATCCAGCAGGTCTTCACCGACCGCGGCATCGAGATCTACAACGACGCCAGGGCCGTCGGCGCGGAGAACACCGGCGATTCAGTGCGCGTGCTGCTCGCGGACGGCCGCGAGGTGTGGGGCTCGCACTGCCTGATGGCCGTGGGCGGAATCCCCAACACGTCCGGCATCGGCCTGGAGGAAGCCGGGGTGGAGCTGGATTCGGGCGGGCGCATCAAAGTGGACAAGGTCTCCCGCACATCGGTGCGCGGCATTTACGCCGCTGGCGACTGCACTGACTCCTTCGCGCTCGCGTCCGTGGCCGCCATGCAGGGCCGCATAGCCATGTGGCATTCGCTGGGCGACGCCGTGTCCCCGTTGAACACCCGCTCGGTTTGCGCCAACGTCTTCACCGCCCCTGAGATCGCCACCGTCGGCGTGGGCCAGCAAGACTTGGACGACGGCTTCAACGCGCGCGCGATCACGCTGCCGCTGAGTTCCAACGCCCGCGCCAAGATGCGCGACATGCGCGACGGATTCGTCAAGATCTTCTGCCTGCCGACCACGCACATCATCGTCGGCGGCGTGGTGGTCTCGCCGTCCGCCAGCGAACTGATCCACCCGCTGTCGCTGGCCGTGCGACACAAGTTGACTGTGGAACAACTATCCGAAGCCTTCACGGTGTACCCGTCGCTGTCCGGATCTATCGCCGAAGCCGCCCGGCGCCTCCACGGCCACGAGAACGAGCGCGTCATCCTCTACTGAGCCGAGAGCGCCGCGAGCGCGTCAGCGCTCGCAATCTCTAGGTGGCGTCGACGATCTCGCAGAGTTCTTCGCCGCTGGCCACCGCGGCGCCCGCCACAGCCTTGAGGTTGGTGACCACGCCGGCGCGGTGGGCGTTGATCGGCTGTTCCATCTTCATGGCTTCCAGGACGACAATCAGGTCGCCTTCTTGCACCGGTTCGCCTTCCACCACGGCGACCTTGACGACGGTGCCCTGCATTGGCGCGGTGAGCGCGTTGGTGGCGGGCGCTTTCGCCTTGGCCCCGCCGGTCGAGCGCTTGGTCGGCTTCTTGACGGGCGCCTTCGTGACGGGCGCGGCCAGCGCGCTGGGCAGGCGCACCTCGATGCGGCGGCCGTTGACTTCCACCACGTAGGTGTTCTGCGTGACTTCGTCCGGCTCGCCCAACTCGCCCACGTAGGGCTCAATCGCGCCGGTGAACTCGGTCTCGATCCAGCGGGTGTGCACCTTGAAGTTGCCGTCCTCGGCGACGAAATCGGGCTCGTTGACGACGGCGAGGTGGAACGGGATGACTGTCGGCATACCTTCCAGCTTCGTCTCCGCCAGCGCGCGCCGGGCGCGGGTGATGGCCATGTGCCGGTCCGCGCCGGTGACGATGATCTTGGCTACCAGCGAGTCGAACGAACCGGGCACGACCTGGCCCGTCTGATAGCCCTCGTCCACGCGGACGCCAGGGCCGGTCGGGCGGCGGAAGAAGCTGATCTTGCCCGGAGCCGGCATGAATCGGCGGGCGGCGTCTTCCGCGTTGATGCGGAACTCGATGGAGTGGCCGCGCACCAGCGGATCTCCGAAGCCGAGTTCTTGGCCCTCGGCGATGCGGAACTGCTGGCGCACCAGATCAAGGCCGGTGACCTCTTCGGAGACCGGATGCTCCACCTGCAAACGCGTGTTCACTTCGAGGAATGAGATCGTGCCGTCGGCGCCGACGAGGAATTCGCACGTTCCCGCGCCTACATAGCCGGCCTCTTTCAAGATCGCCTTCGACGACTCGTAGAGGCGCTGTACCTGCTCTTCGGTGAGGAAGGGCGCGGGGGCCTCCTCGACGAGTTTCTGGTGGCGGCGCTGCAGTGAGCAGTCGCGGGTGGAGACCACCACCACATTGCCATGCGCGTCCGCCAAGCACTGCGTTTCGACGTGCCGCGGCTTGTCCAGGTAGCGTTCCACGAAGCATTCGCCGCGGCCGAACGCGGTGACGGCCTCCCGGGTGGCGGATTCGAAAAGCTCCTCAATTTCGTCGAGTTCGCGGGCGACTTTCAGGCCGCGTCCGCCGCCGCCGAAAGCGGCCTTGATGGCGATCGGCAGGCCATGTTCCTGGGCGAAGGCGATGACTTCTTGGGCGTCGGCGACCGGATCGGGTGTGCCGGGCACCAGCGGCGCGCCAACCTGCTGCGCGATATGGCGTGCCTTGACCTTGTCGCCCAAGGCGTCGATGGCCGCCGGCGGCGGGCCGATCCAGGTCAGGCCCGCGTCGATTACGGCTTGGGCGAATTCGGCGTTCTCGGCCAGGAAGCCGTAGCCGGGATGGATCGCGTCCGCGCCAGAACGCGCGGCCACATCCAGGATCTTGGCGACGTTGAGATAGGTGTCGGCGGGCGTCTGACCGTTCAGCGCGAAAGCCTCGTCGGCGAGTTTCACGAAGAACGACGCGGCGTCCGGATCGGCATAGACCGCTACCGAGGCGATTCCCGAGTCCATTGCGGCGCGGATCACCCGAACGGCGATTTCTCCGCGGTTGGCCACCAGCACTTTCTTAATAGCCATAGGTCCTCCTTGATCCAACGATGTGAGTCTAGAGCCAAACCTTGTCGGCGGGCAGCCCAACGAGGGGGGAGGATTACTGAGGATTCAGGGCTGAGCGGTCAGTTCCCAGCTGATGCGCTGGGTGCAGGTGTCGCCGGGCAGCAGCGTCGTCAACGGCGACAGGATCTCCACTTCGGTGTAGTTGGCATCCGGATGCAGGTCGCCGAACTCGGCCAACGGGTTGCGCAGCGGGGTTTGCATCCACACCTCCACGCGGCTGCCGCCGTCTGGATAGGTAGCGTGCGGGAACACGTCGAAACGCCAACGCAGGACAGCCCCGTTCGGGCCGCGGAACGCCACCTCACCCGTCGCATCGGGGAAACCGCGCTTGGCTACCACCGGCTGGATCGGGATGCGGACCCAGCCGTTGCGCCGCTCCATGGCCAGCGTCCCGTGCGCGTCGGCGAGCACCACGGGATGCTCGTTGCCCGCCGCTATCTCCACCAAACCCTGGCCGCCGGCCCAGCGGTCGGTGGCTGGTTCCGTGTCGAGCTGGATCACTTCCCAGATGGACCAGCGCACCGGCCGCGAACTCACGTTGGCAAACTTGGTTTCTTGGGTGAACGAGGTGTCGCCGGTGATGGTGAAACTCCGGGTAACCTGCAGGCCGGTGTAGGGATCCGGCGGTGAGACCATGACCACCTCGCCGGCCAGCTCCCAATCGCCGGAGTCGATGACCGGATCGGGTGGCCCCGGCCATTGGTCCGGCCCGCTCCAGCCTTGCGGCGCCGGCCAAGTCTTCGCCCCGCCCAGGTTGGACCACGACCCCATGGTGGCGTCCAGCGGCTGCCAAGTGTGGCGGGGCTTGACGGGCAGCAGGTCGTCGAAGAACTCCGGGTTGCGCCACAGCAACTCCTTGCCTGAGATCGCGGCTCCGATCAGCCGGCCGCCCACGGACGGTAGAAAGGCGAGGCGCAAGTCCCGGTGCCGCAAGATCCAGACTTGCAGCCCGGTGGGACAGCCGGCCAGTGGGGTGAGGGCAGGGGGCATGGCTGACTCGTTACTGTCGCAGCGAACGCAGGGAATACGGGCCAAATTTGGCCGGATCCCGGGCCGTCAACTCGTCCAACATCGGTGTCGCGTCCTGGCCGCGCAGCAGGGCGGTTTGAGCCCGCAGCAACAGCAGGTAGCGGGCGTGCTCCTCGTCCAGGTCGGCGGCGAACAGCAGCATCGTCGGGAGGCTCGTCGCGAAGTAGTCGATGGTGGGGGATACCTGCTCCTGTTCGGCGATGTAGGCGTCCAAGCCGGCCAACAAGGCGTCCGCTTCCGCGGTCTCGCCAAGGCGGCGCAGCGCCAGCACCGAATAGTACGTCAAGTCCGAATACGGCATCACCGACATGGATTGGAAGTCACCCTTGAAATAGGCCGCGCGGCTCCACCATTCCCGGGCCTGGGCAGTGTCGCCCGCGGCCGCGAGGGCGTCACCGAGGGCCAGCCACAAGGCGGAGGCGTTTGCCAGCAGGTGCCGGGCTTCGCCCAGATTCTCCGGCGGGTCGAGCGCGGCCCGCAAGGTGGCCACGGGATCGACCCCGGCGGCGGCCAGCGCATAGTGTGCGTGTTCCCAGGCGCCCAGGACGACTCCTTCGCCGCCTTCCCACGGCCCGAACTCGCGCGCCCGCAGCAACTCCACGGCGAACGCCGGATCGCCCGCGATGGTGGCCAACTCGGCCGTCGCGGCGGTCAGGTCGTCGCGCTGGGCGACCAGGTCCGCCCGGCTCCGCAGCGCTTCCAGCCGGTCGGCCACCGGATCGCCCAAGCGGCCGCGCAACTGGTCGTATTCGTAGACAAGCTTGGCGTCGTCGGGGCGCAGCCGCAGCGCGGCGCGGTAGTAGTCGGCCGCGGCAACTGGATCGTGGTCCACGTTGTAGGCGGCAACGCCCAGATTGCGCAGCGAGATCGCGTCCGCAGGGTCGAATCGGGCGGCCAACTGCCAGTATTCCTGGGCGTCGTAGGGCCGGCGCACGTGGTAGAGCCAGTTGCCGAGCAGCGCCGCTGCGTTGGCGTCCGTCTTGGACTCGCCGAAGGCCCAATCCAGCACTTCGTAGTCGTCCAGCCGGCATATCTGGCAAGTGCCGCGCTCCGCATCCAAGGCCGCTTTCAATGCGGCGTCGCGGCCCGCTTCATCATCGATGTAATCCAGCGCTTCGGCGAGGTAGTAGTGGGCCATCGGCACGGCGCTGACCAGGCCCGGATTGGCCCGGGGGGCCGCAGCAATGGCCAGCTTCGCCAGGCGGACGACGGATTCCCAATCGCCGATGGCGCGGTATTCGCAGGCGATGTCGAGCAGGATCTGCGGATCGTCGGGCTCGATCAATTCGCCGGCGAGGTCGCGGGCCCACCAGTCCAGCGGATCCAGTTGGCGGGTGTCGGCCAGCACGGCGTCCGCGGCGGAGTTGCCGTCGGATCGGCGCAACGCGATGACCATCAGGTTGCGCAGCCGGGTGTTGTCGCCTTGGCAGTCGAGCGCGGCGCGGATGTGTCTGAGCGCCGCCTCCAAGTCGTCCCGCTCGAGGTCTGCTTGGGCTTGGGTGGCGAGCGCCGGCCCACGCCAAGCGGCGTCCCAAGCGGCTTTGACCAGGGCCTCGTCGGCGGGCAGCCCGAGCCGGCGCAGCGCCTTTCCGAGCCGGTAGTGCGCTTCGCCGCTGTACGGGTTGGGGTTGCGCCGGGTCAACGCGTCCACCGCGGCCTGCGCCAGGTTGGCCGCTTCGTCGAAACAGGCCTGGCGGTAGCGCCGCGCCGAGAGCATCAGCAGGCTGGGAGCATGCTCCGGGTCGCGCTGCAGCGCCGCCTCCAGGTAGGGCTCCGGGGAGCGTGTCGCATGGCGGTACTGTTCCAGGTGGCGCGCGGACAGATACAGCTCTTCCACAGTGGCGATCTGGTCGGGCGGGGGGATCGGCGTCGCCAGGATGGGTAGTTCGTCCTCGGTGGGCAGCGGCTCATCGTCAGGTGGTTCCCATGCCACATGCAGCAGCGGCGCCGCGGCGTGGTCGATGAATAGCTCGAGCTCCGAGCCTTGCTCCGCGGTGGGAATCTCCACTTCCGCCACGTACGGCTCGCCGGGCCTCATGTCTACCGTGGCCGAGAAGAACGGCAGGCCCACTCCCACCAATTCGACGCTCAGGCCGGCCATCTGCTCGGTCACGCACAAGCCGATCTTCGCGATGTTCGACGACACCGAAAGCGACCCTGCGATTTGCCGGGTGGCGGACTGGACCGGTCCGATCTGCTGGATCGGATACCAGTACTGCGAGAACGATTTCGTCTCACCGGGCATCAGGTAGGAGAAGTCGGGCTGGTTGTCGGTGAAGGCGCCCGCCATCAACTCCACATACGGCCCGTCGGTGTCGGTGAGTTGGCGGTCCCAGGCCCAGCCGAACTCGGCGTTGCCCCAGGTCCACTGCTTCTTGCCCGGCGCTATGCGGTGGTCGGCCCAGTAGACGAAACCGGCTTGTTTGGCGTGGTCGTAGCCGCCGAAGAAGTCCTCGGAGGTGCCGATGATCATGTACGACGTGGGGACTGGGATGTTCTTGTACCAATCCAGCCGGTCCGCGTCGGGATGATCCGCGTCCACGCGGGCCGGGTAATCCACTCCGTAGTAGTGCCCGGAGACGCGCGGGAAAGTGGCGCAGGCGCGCTTGGCGTGGTCGGCGACCATCGTGACATCCGGCGGGAAGAACGACTGGTAGTCGTCGCCCACGCGCGCCGCCACATTGGCCCACCACAAGAACGTCTGCACGTCTTCCGTTCGGTTGAACAGCCGCACCCGCAACTCGATCAACGCGCTGCCGGGCCGCAGTCGCACGCCGTGCATGCCTTTCATCCGGGCGAACGGGTCGTGGTCGGAACACCACACCGTCACCGCGCCGTCGTCCTCCTGCTCAATGTGCCAGTCGACGGGCAGGAAGGTGGCCGGCCGGTGGTGCTGGGGCCAGTTGAACTCGACGCCGCCGGAAAGCCACGGCCCGGTCAACCCGACCAGCGCCGGCTTGATCACGTTGTTGCGGTAGAAGAAGTCGTAGCCGTTCAAGCGGTCCATCCCGATGTGGATGCGCCCGCCCAGCTCCGGCAGGATCAGCAGCCGCACATAATCGTTCTCCAGGTGCAGCCCGCGCCAGGCCTTGGGCGCCTTCTCGTGGCTGATCGAGTCGAAGAACGGCATCGGGAAGACCGCGCCCGAGGAACCTTGGAACACCCTGGTGGCAAGGTATTCCGGGTATGGGTCGGGCGCGCCGACCGGGTAGGAGTCGATGACCACATCGGCTTCCCATGCGGCCACTGGGGCCGCAGCCAACCCTGCCGGACGCTCCGGCAATACGATCTTGGATTCCATGGTCCTAGGGCTACTTCGGAAGCCCGACCCTTCTCTCTCCGCTGGACAACTGCTGGATGACGACGGCTGAAATCAGCAGCGCGCCTTGGGCGATGTTCTGCCAGAACGGGTTGATGCCGAGCAGCGTCATCCCGTTCATGAGAACGCCCAGCAGGATTACCGCGAAGATCGTCGAGATGATCGATCCCTTGCCGCCGCGCAGCGCCGCGCCGCCCAGGGCCGCGCCGGTGACCGCGAGCATTTCCATGCCCTCGGACCCGGAGACGGGCTGGCCGGAGCCGGTGCGCGCCGTGATCAAGATGCCCGCAATCGCCGCGACGACGCCCGCCAGGACGAACACGGTCAGGATGCGCTGGTTCACGTTGATGCCGGACAGGCGGGCGGCCATGTCGTTGCCGCCGACCGCGTAGATGTCGCGGCCCACCCGGGTGTAGCGCAGCATGACGTGGATCAGCGCCGCGACGATGATCAACACCCACACCAGGGCGGGGATGAACAGCACCGAGCCGCGCGCGAAGAAGATGTACACCGGGTCAGCGCCCGTGTAGCCCTGCGCCCGGCCGTTCGAGACCAACTGGGCGATGCCCTTGTAGCTGGACAGCGTAGCCAGGGTGGCGATCAGCGGCGTGATCCGGCCGAAGATGACCACGCAGCCGTTGAACAGGCCGCACACGGCCCCGACCGCCAGCGGCACGATCATCGAAAAAGCCCAGTTCGACGAGGACGCGAAGATCATGCCCGCCAAGACGGACGACAAGCCGGCGATGGAGCCGACCGAGATGTCGATGCCGCCCATGATGATGACGACTGTCTGGACGACGGCCAGCAAGCCCATGATCACCACGTAGTTGCCGATGGCCGCGATGTTCGCCGGCTTGAAGAATGACGCGTTCTGCGAGCCGATCACCCCGGCGAGCGCGATGATGGCGAAGACCAAGGCGACATTCTCCACGCCGATCTTGCGCAGGAACGGCATGATTCCACTACTGGCCTTCACAGGCGCGGAATCGGAAGCCGGGGCTTCCGGGGCCTTCGTGGGGGTAGGGTCACTCATCGCTTTTCTCCTGGTTGTGTTGTCGCGCTGGTCAGTTGGTCGGCCATTGCGAGGGCGAGGATCTTCTCCTCGGTAGCTTCGGCCCGGGTCAGTTCGCCGGTGATGTGGCCGTTTTGCATCACCACGATGCGGTCGGCGATGCCGAGGACCTCGGGCAGCTCGGAGCTGATCACCAGCACCGCTACGCCGTTGGCCGCCAGTTGGTCGACGATCTTGTAGATTTCGGCTTTCGCGCCCACGTCCACGCCGCGGGTCGGCTCGTCCAGGATCAACACCTGCGAGTCGCCAGCCAGCCAACGGGCGAGCACGACTTTCTGTTGGTTGCCGCCAGAGAGGTTCTCCACGCGTTGGCGCAGGCTCGGCGTGCGGATGTTCAGGCGTTCCACCTGCGCGGCGGCGATGTCCGCTTCCTTCTTGTCGGATACGAAGCCCAGGCGGGTGATCTTCTTCAACGTGGCGAGGATGATGTTGTCGCGCACGGTGCGGATCATCACCAGCCCGCTGCCCTTGCGGTCTTCCGGAGCCAGGCCGACACCGCGCTCGATGGCGTCCTGCGGAGTCTTGGACACCAGCGGCTTGCCGTCCACCAGGATCGTTCCGGAACGCACTGGGCGGTCGCCGGCGATGGCGAGGGCCAACTCCGTGCGGCCGGCGCCGACCAAGCCGGCGATGGCCACGATCTCGTGGGCGCGCACCTCCAGGGAGATGTCGCGCACGTCGTCGGTGGTGACGTTCTCCAAGCGCAGGCGGACGTCGCCGGGCTCGTAAGGCTCGCGCTGGTGCATGTTGGACAGGTCGCGGCCCACCATCATCTGGATGATGTCCTGCTCGCCGAGGCCTTCCACCTCCCGGGTGCCGACCAGCTTGCCATCGCGCAGCACGGTCACCGAGTCGGCGATCTGGAACACTTCGCGCATGCGGTGCGACACGTAGATGATGGCCCGGCCTTCGTCGCGCAGGCGGCGGATGCAGGCGAACAGCGCGTCAATCTCGTGGTCGGACAGCGACGAGGTCGGCTCGTCGAAGCAGATCACCTGCGGGTCGTCGATCAGGGCCCGCACGATTTCGAGCAACTGGCGCTGCGCGGGGGAAAGCGTGATGGCGATGTCGGTGGGGTTGAGCAGGCCCGCGAAGCCGAGCCGCTCCAAGTCTACGGCCGCGTCGCGCTCCATCTCCGTCTGGGAGACGAAGCCCGCGTGGGTGGGGAAGCGGCCCAAGTACATGTTTTCGGCGACGGTGACATACGGAGCGATTTCGGGCTCCTGCGCGATGACCCGCAGCCCAGCCTTGCGGGCGGCCGCCGGGGCGTTGAATGTCACCTTCTTGCCGTTGAGGGTGATGGTGCCCGCATCCGGGACGTAGTCGCCGTGGAGGATTTTGAGGAGCGTGGACTTGCCCGCCCCGTTCTCTCCCATCAACGCGGCTACCTGGCCTGCGAAGAACTTCACATCCACCTGGTCTAGTGCCCGTACACCGGGGAACACCTTGGTGATGCCCACAGCCTCCAGGGCGGGAGTGGAATCAGTCATGATCGTCTCTTTGTGAGTGTTGGGGGCCGGGCCGCAACCCGGCCCCCAACCTGGTTCTTGTTGTCTTGACTCTAGAGCCCCGCGGGGTGACCCGCGGGAGTGTCTCTAGGTGCAGACCACGCCGACCGACTCGTAGTTGGAAGCGTCAGCCATGTAGGTGGCCGCGATCGTTTCCGGAGGCAGCGGTGTGTTGTCGCGGATCTTGGCGACCATGGCCTTGACCGCGGCGTAGCCGACGTCGATGCCGGAGATGTACAGAGCGGCCTTGTTGCCGGTGTCCTGGCCAGCGGCCCAGTCCTTGCAAGCCAGGTAGGCGCCCAGGCCGACGGAAATGATGTCGGCAGGAGCGACGCCGCCGTTCTGCAGGGCGGTGGTCACACCAGTGGTGTTCTCATCGTTGCAGCCCCAGACGATCCAGTGCTTGACGTCCGAGTTCGCCGTGAGGGTGGCCGTGGCCTTGTCCTGGGCGTTGGTCGGAGTGTTGTCGGTGCCCACCTGGATTTCCCGCGGCGTCTTGTCCGCGCCGACGATGGACGTGAACTTGTCCAGAGCGCCTTCCACGCGGTCAGTGCAAACGGACAGATCCTGCTTCCAGGAAGCCAGAATGGCGGTGTCGGCGGGATCCCAGCCGGCGGCCTGGTACAGCTCGGCGGCCTTCTCGCCCACCTTGTTGCCCATGTCGGTGCCGTTGAAGCCGGTGAACGGAGCGGCGTTGCCGGCGTCATCCACGATGCCGTCGTCGGCGGCCATGATCGGAATACCGGCGTCGGTGGCGAGCTTGATCACGTTCGGGCCGACCGCCTGGTCGGGAACGACGATGATGATGCCCTGGACGCCGCGTGCGATGGCGGCCTCAACCTCGGAGATGGCCTTGTTGGCGTCATCGCCCAAGTCCGCCGACGTGATCGTCACGTCGCCAGCCTCGTCGGCGGCCTTCTTCGCGCCAGCGATCTCGTCTACGAAGTACTGCTGGTCGCCTTGCTTCTGCAGGAACGCGATCTCGATAGCGCCGCTTGCGCCGCCGTCGCCGCCGGCGTCCGCGCTGGTGGCGGGCGGTGCCGACTCCTGGCCGGAGCTGCAGCCGAACGTGGTGGCCAACAGCGCTGCGGCCAGGCCCGCTGCCGCAATCTTAGAGATCCTCATAGGATTCCTTCCTCTTGTTTTGGAATGGCGGCTCGCCGGGGGATTACCAGCTGCGGCCCGGTTGCCACAGCCCGACTCTCCGTTGAGCTCGTGACGAAACTACGCAGTTTCCAAGGCTGAATTAATGCACGATTCGCTTAGATCCCTGGATAAAACGACGTTATGTGATCGTTATCAGCCTTTGTCGCCCTTGCGATACTGGGTCGGGTTCGCCCCATGCACCGCGCGAAACTGCCTGGAGAAATAGAACGGGTCCTTGTAACCGACCATGGTGGCGATGGTGGCCACCGGTAGATCCGAGTTGTCGAGCAGCACGCGGGCCTTGTTCATTGCCAGCGAAGTTTGGTACTGCAGCACGGACAGGCCCGTCGCCTTGCGGAACAGCGCCGCGAAATGCGTGGGGGAGAGCATCGCCCGGGCGGCGAGGTCGGCCACTGAGACCCGCTCGCCGACGTTGTCCTGCAGGTAGCGGACGATGTCCTGGATCGGGTCGTCGCGGCTGCCCACGCGGCGGTCGGTGCGCAGCAGCGTCAGGGCGTGCCACGCCGCCCCCGAGGCCCCGGTGAGCGCCATGTCCGAATCGGAAGACTCCATCCGGTCGATGGCTTCGCCGATCAGCATCGAGAAGCGGTAGGCGTCGCGCAGGGTGATCAGCGGCTGCGACCGGGTGGCCCCCGACACGGTCACCAGATCGGAAAGGTCGCTCCCGGCCACGTGCATCCACCACAGCGTCCACGGATGTTCCGCGTCGGCGCCGTATTCGTGGGGCATGCCCGCCGGAATGACAGCCACCTGCCCGGGATGCACCGGCAGTCGGCCCAAGCCCAAATTGAGAAACCCGCTACCCTCGGTGCAGAGCAGGAAGATCGCGGCGCCGGAGCCCCGGTCGCGGCGGCGGTAATGCCCGTCGGCGTTCGGGAAATACCCGGCGTCGGTGACGAGCAACCGGGAAGTGGCCGGCTGCTGCAAAGCCTCAGACACGCGTGGCCCCGGCAACACTTGCATTCGTTGCCCGGCAAAGCCTTCTCGCCTTGTCACACAGGTAAGGGTAGCCCACATTCCTGTGGCCGTAATACGGGTTAGGATGCACGCATGAGCATGACAGCGAGGGAGCGCGTGCAGACGGCTCTGGATCGCGAACCAACCGACAGGCCGCCGTTCCAGGCCACTTTCACCCCCGAATTCGCCGACCGGCTGCGAACGCATTTCGGCCTCCTCGCACAGTTCACCGAGCCGCACCATCGCAAGTGGTATGGCTACGACTTGGAGCTGGCCACCGGGCAGGACGCGCTGCAGGCGGGTGCGGGCTGGGTCACCAACTATTACCTGCACGATGCCCCGTTCACCGACGACTGGGGCATCGACTGGGTGGTCGAGCGCTACGAAACTCCGTACGGCTCGGGCTACTACACCAATCCGGATTCGCACCCGTTGGCCGGCGAGGTGGACCTTTCCGCCATCCGCGCTCCCGACCCGGATCGGCCCGGCGCCTATGACCATGTGGAGCGCCTGGTGCGCGAATATGGCTCCAGCCACTACATCATCGGGCGCGTCCACTGCACGATCTTCGAGTTGGCGTGGGCGCTGCGCGGCTTCGAGAACTTGCTCGTCGACCTCATGGCGGAGCCGGAAGCGGCTTGCGCCGTGCTGGATTTGGTGGCGGGCTACCACACCAAGGTCGCGGTGAACCTGGCCCAGCGCGGCGTGGACATGATCTGGCTGGGCGACGACTGGGGCGCGCAAACCAACTCGATCGTCTCGCCGCAGACTTGGGACGAGTTCTTCGCCCCGCGCTACGCCGCGTTGATCCAAGCTGTGCGGGCCGTGAAGCCCGACATCAAGATCGCCTTCCACACCGACGGGTGCGTGTACAACATCATCCCCGGCCTGATCGAGGTGGGCGTGGATGTGCTCAATCCCATCCAGACCGAATGCATGGATCCGGCCGTGTTGAAGCAGCGCTTCGGCGACAAGCTGTCCTTCTTCGGCGGTGTCGCCGTCCAATCCACGCTGCCGCTCGGCACCCCGGCGGACATCCGCAAAGAGTTCGATTGGCTGCACTCCACGCTCGGCGCTGGCGGCGGTTGGCTGTGCGCCCCCACCCACCACGTCCAGTTGGACACCCCGCTGGAGAATTTCCTGGCGTTGGTGGATTGCTTCACGCGAACACGGCCAGCGCCACGGGGATGAGCCAGCAGACGGCGAGCGCTTGTAAGACGTGGTCTGAGAGCACGACGTCTTCGGGCTCGCCGCCGCGTCCGGAATCCACGGCCATGGCGTAGCGCAGGATGGCCAAGGTGAACGGGGCGATGGAGATGGCCGGCCAGGACACGTTCCACAGGTGCGGGCCGGGTTGCTCGAAGGCCCACAGGCTGTAGCAGACGATCACCACGGCGACCGAGATGCCCCACACCATGTTGAGGTAGCTGAGCGAATACGACTCCAGCGACGTGCGCGTCCCGGCTTGGTCGCCGAGTTGCTTCAACTCGGAGTAGCGCTTGCCGGCCACCATGAACAGCGACCCGAAGCTGGCCACCAGCAGGAACCATTGGCTCAGCGGCAGGCCCGAGGCGACGCCGCCGGCGATCGCGCGCAGCAGGAAGCCCGCCGCCACCATCGCCAGATCGACGATCGGCTGGTCTTTCAGGAAAAGCGAGTATCCGAGCTGCAGCGCCCAATATGTGGCGATCGTGGCGAACAACTGCGGTGCCACCCACCAACTCAGCGCCAGCGCCGCAATGCCCAACACGACCGCCATGGCGACGGCCGCCTGGGGCGCCAACTCACCGGCGGCGATCGGCCGGAACCGCTTCTTGGGATGCGCCCGGTCAGCCTCCGCGTCACGGACGTCGTTGACCAGGTACACCGACGAGCTGATCAGGCAGAACGCCACCAAGGCGAGCGCGGAGGCCGAAAGCACGTCGGTTTCGAACAGCCTGCCCGCCGCGACCGGCGCGGCGAAGACGAGCACATTCTTCACCCACTGCTTGGGCCGCATCGCGCGCAGCCAAGCGGGCAGCGCGCTCTTCCGGGCCAGTTCCTCCACACTCATGACGCGCGCCAGCATAGCGGGCGAACCCAAGCCGCGCTGCCGTTCTCGGGAACCGCGTTATCGCTTCGGCCAGGTCAGGTCATCCGCCCGCGGAGTTGTATACGATGACGGGTCCTGGGACCGGCCAGCCGGACTGCGGGAAGATCCGGTCGGCGAAGGCGATGAACTCTTCGCGGGTCGTGGCGCGGTCGGGATAGAAGTACTTGCCATCGGCGGCGTACCCCTTGAGCCGCATCCACTTGATCGACGCGTAGAACAGGTGCGTGTTCGGCACGTCGAGGTAGGGGATCGTTCCGGACACGGCCGTGCTGCCGCCCAAGGCGTACATGCGGTGCAGGAAGGCAGCCACCTCGCCGCGGCTCGCGGTCGCGCCCGGGTTGAAGGTGGTCACACTGGTCAGCCCGGCGGCCTTGAGCCATTCGATCTCGGTGTAGAAAGTGTGCGTCTTGGGCACGTCGGAGAAGGACGGTGTCGCGGGAGCTTGGAAGTTCGGCGCCAATCCGATCCGCTGCGCGATGCGGTACAGGTACGCCGCGAGTTCGCCGCGGGTGATGGCGCGGTCGCCGAAGAAGTTGTCGTTGGCGGCGCCGCTGGAGATGATCCCCGCATATGCGTACCGGTTGATGGCGTCGTAGAAGCGGTGGTTCGAAGGCACGTCGACGAAGAAGCGGACGGAACGCTCGGAGGTGACTGTGTAAGTTTCGGTGTCGTTGCCCCGTGTCGCGGTTGCCACCACCTGGATCCGGTTGCCGAGGTCCAGCGTGCCAGGCGTCACCGAGACGCCGGTCTTGGGTGACAGGGCCTTGTTCCACGCGTATTTCACTTCAGCGTCGCCGCAGTCCAGGCCGGTGGCGGTTATCGGCTGGCCGACGCGCAGCGAGCCGGTGATGGCCAGCTTGCCGGTGCAGATCGGTGCGGCGGCGTACGTTACGGAGACCGGTTCGGA
>JAISUR010000020.1 GCA_031271975.1 Propionibacteriaceae bacterium | reverse complement strand
CCGCCGCACGCGTGGGGGATTCGGATGTATTGGACTTCAGTTGTGTTCCGGCGGCCAACGGTGGCCGCTGGAACAACTATGGCATCTGTGCAGCAGTCGGCGGTGCTCGATCCGTCCCGCCCGGTGGTGGACCGCGTCCCGTCTGGTACTTGCGATTATTGCAAGCAGGTCGCCGGGGTCCGGCAGGCTTGGAAGGATGATTGGGATGGGTATCATCCTGGGTGCCAATGCACTCCTGCGCCGGAATGGGACGATGTCACAGTCGTGGAAGTGTCCGGAGACCAGGCTCGCGATCTGCTTTTGCAGGCTGGGGAGCATGCCCTTCACGATCTGGGGATCAACCTTGTAGACTTGGCGGGTCTCGATCCTAGGACAGGTGGCATGGTCGCGTCGGAGATCTCCAAGATTTACGAGCAGTTCCCGGAATTGAAGGGGCATCTGCTGGAAGTGGCTGCCGGCGACCTTCCCAAAAATGTTGTCGCGGAGTACACCTTTGGATTGCGCCGCATGACTCTTAACCGCGAAAGCTTTGCAGACTTGGATGAGTTGGCGCAGCTTTCGGCAGAGAGGTATCTTGCTGGTGATTGGTCTACGGGTACGCCTGGCCGCGCGATTTGGCATGAGATGGGCCATGCGCTCGCGGACAGGAATCGAGTCAACAACATCGCTTTCGGCATGGATACTGACATGGCCCGGTTGAGTAAGGTTAAAGCGATCCGCAGCGAAGCGGTGCAGAGTTTGCAATCATTTGCATCCCACTTGCCTACACAAACACAACGCGAAGCGGCTGCCAGGAAGTGGGCGCGGGATAACGTCTCACTTTATGGAATCAAAGATAAGACCGTACAGGAATTCATAGCCGAATCGTTTGCCGAGTTTGAGAATGGAAATCCGCGATCGTGGGCTCGCCGGGTGATTGAGGCGGTGAGATAATGCTGCAACTGATCTTTGAAGAAGATTCTATGATTGACGATTTGGTAGATAGTGTTCAAGGCAAAACGGAGTTCTATAACATTGCGACGGGATTCCGGGACAGTCCCCTTGCTGCAGGGTTTTTTGCGGAGTTGGCGAAGATTCATCCGGGCTCGGATGCGGCACAGGTAGCGAAAGTGAAGGCTTTGGGCTACAAGGCCGCAAAAGCGTTCAATTCGGAAATCATAGAAGCTCTCCTCGCTGAAAGACCGGAGGAGTAGACCACCACCCTACAAGTCCACCCCAGGACCGGTCCTGGGGGTTCTGCGTCCCGCTAGATGCGGAGACGCCAAACCAAAAGATGTCACAGGAGGACACATGACCACGCCCGAAACTGCGCCTGAAACGCAAACCGAACAAACCGACATCGCGGCCCAGGAGGACGCGAAAACCTTCACCGAAGACTACGTCCGCAAGCTCCGCGCCGAAAACGCGAAGCTCCGCACCGAAGGCAAAGCAAACGCCGAAGCGGCACGCCGATTGGCCGAGATTGAGGAGCAGTCGAAGTCGGAATCGCAAAAGCTCACTGAGCGGATAGCTAGAGCGGAAGCTCAGGTAGCCGAATATCAGGCTAAGGAGCAGCGTTCGGCGTGGGCGGCGCAGGTCGGGCAAGAGTCGGGTGTGCCGGCGCACCGTTTGCATTCTCGTGTCAACCAGTTTTCCAATTCCGTTTTCGGTAACGCTCAAATCTCCCTGCAAAGATGAATGGCAACGTTTGCAGTATTGCTGTCAGGAGTCCAGTTCCACGGTGCTTGGTAGACCGGTCGATTGCGGAGCCCGGTAGTGCGCGGACCAGCCCGCCGCGGCACCCGGGGACGGGCGCGGAGCCACCTGCGTCCAACCTGTTCCCCCCCATCCGCCGCGCGGCCGCCCATATGACCAGTGGGCGGCCGCCCGGCGGACCCGTCATTGGTTGGACAGATCATCGCGCCGGGCCAGACCAACATGAAGCCCGGCCGATTCCGTCAGCGGGCGACAGCCTCCCAGGTGCGGGAGACGACAGGATTGCTGCCCAGCTTCCGGGATCCAGGCGGTCGAAAACAGCGCTCGCCTCGGGTGCCGCGTGAGCCGTGGCGATGGGGGTCCATCCATCGCCAGGCAGCGGCATTCGCCGCAAGTCGGTGGTCTTACCCGGCGGGGGCTGTGGCCGCAGCCGCCGCAAACCCGGCAACGACGCGGTGTTGGTTGATTGAGAAGGACATCTAGCGCCTTTCGATACTGGGCACGCGTCCGAATGGGCCCGCAGGGCCCAGCTCGATCCGCGCACCACGACGGATTCTTACCGAGCTTGAGCTACCCAGGCATCCCGGCTTGGCCGCTCCAAGGAGCAAGCGTCACGGTTGCGGGTCAGCGCCGGAATCGCACCGGCTTCCCCCGAATAGTTCAGCATCGCCCACACTACACACATCAGCCGCTCGCGTCATCTCGCGGGCCCCGTCGGAAAGCGCGCACCGATCCGCACCCAGAGCTACGATGGCATCATCCGACTTACAAGCTGGAGGGGAACAATGACCTATACGCTGCCCGAACTCGATTACGACTACTCCGCGCTGGCCCCGCACATCGCGCCGGAAATCATGGAACTGCACCACACCAAACACCATGCCGCGTACGTGGCCGGAGCCAATACGGCGCTCGACAAGCTGGCCGAGGCCCGCGCGACCGGCGACTTCGGCAACATCGCCAAACTGGAGAAGGACCTGGCCTTCAACCTGGGCGGCCACATCAACCACAGTGTGTTCTGGAAGAACATGTCGCCGGACGGCGGCGGGGAGCCGACGGGGGAGGTCGCGGCCGCGATCAGTGAGTACTTTGGCTCATTTGCCGGTTTCAAGGCGCAGTTTGCCGCCAACGCCAACGGCATCCAGGGATCCGGGTGGTCGCTGCTGGTGTGGGACACGCTCGGTAAGCGCCTCAATATCGCCCAGCTCTACGACCAGCAGGCAAACGTCCCGGTGGGCCAGTTGCCGGTGCTGCAACTCGACATGTGGGAGCACGCGTTCTATCTGCAATACAAGAATGTGAAGGCCGACTACGTGAACGCCTGGTGGAACGTGGTCAACTGGGCCGACGTCGCCGACCGCCTCGCCAGAGCGCAGGCCGCCGCGATCTTCTGAGCCGCTGAACCCCTTCATTCCTGAGAACTACTTGAGAATTCTCTCAGGATTTGGCATTGTAGTTGGGTACTGCTGTCCATCCAGGGATCGAAATTGAAGCTGCCCAACATCTTGATGTCCAGTTCGCTAGCCGTCGCTTTGCTGCTCGGATCGGGCGCCGCGGCGACGTCGCTGCACAAAGACGTCACGCTGGAGGTTGACGGCCGTTCCCGCCCGGCGGGGGCGTTCGCGCTGACCGTCGGCGACGTGCTCGCGGGCCAGGGCATCAAAGTGGAGCCGGGCGACATAGTCATCCCGTCCGTCGACACGCCGGTCAACGACGGGGACGTGGTGCAGGTGAAGTTCCTCAAGTCGGTCACCATCGACGTGGACGGCGAAGAGCGCGTCATCACCACGAACGCGTCCACGGTCCGCGCGGCGTTGTCGGAGGTGGCGATCCCGGAGTTGTCCACGGCGGCGGTCTCCATGCCTCTGGCGACGCGGATTTCGCACCTGGGCGCCGAGATCGAGGTCACCACCGAGAAGGCAGTCAAGGTCGCCGTCGCCAACGAGAAGCAGAGCGTCAACACGACGTCGCGTTCCGTCGCAGATCTGCTCACCGAACTCAACATAACCCTGGACGCCGACGACCGCGTCACTCCCGACCCGCAGACGCTGCTCACCGAAGGCGCCCAGATCCAGGTGGACCGGGTCGAAGTCACCGAGAAGACGGTCAAGGAGAAGATCGATTTCGACACGAAGGTGACGAAGAACTCGTCCATGTGGATTTCGGAGAAGAAGGTCACCACCGCCGGAAAGGCCGGCAAAGCCGAGCGCACCTACCGGATCACCACCGTCAACGGCAAGGAAGACAGCCGCGAGTTGCTTTCCGAAAAGGTGCTGACCAAGCCCGTCACCCAGGTAGAGGTGCACGGCACGAAGGCCAGTTCGCACGGCGTGAAAATCAACCTGGCCCGCGCCGCCCAGTGGGACCGCATCGCGAAGTGCGAGTCAGGCAACCGCTGGCACATCAACACCGGCAACGGCTACTACGGCGGCTTGCAGTTCTCCAAGGCCAGCTGGGATGCCAACGGCGGCCGCGATTTCGCCGCGTACCCGCACCAGGCCAGCCGCGAGGAGCAAATCACCATCGCCAACCGCTACTACGCCAAGGCGGGCTTCCGGCCCTGGAGTTGCCGCCGGGTCCTGTGAAGCGCAGAGCACAGCGCTGCTAGCTTCTCACTCGTTCGCAGCCACTTGTTTGCGCACTTCGTCCATGTCCAGCGCCCGGGCCTGCTTGATCAACTCGGCGAACTGCGGGCGGTTCAGCGCCCCGGACTCGCGGAAGATCAAGATGCCGTCGCGGAATCCCATGAGGGTGGGAATGGCCTGAATCCCGAGGGCCTGGGCCAGGCCGCGCTCGGCTTCGGTGTCGACCTTGCCGAAGACGATGTCGGGATGCTCTTCGGAGGCTTCCTCGAAAACCGGGCCGAACATGCGGCAGGGCCCGCACCAGGCGGCCCAGAAGTCGACGAACACCATAGGATTCCCCGTGACGGTCGTGTCGAAGGTCTCGCCAGTCAAATCAATGGTCGCCATGCCGCAACCCCTTCCGCCAAATTCGCTCTGAGCGAATAAACACCAGTGCTTGGCAGTCTATTCCCCCGTGGCGCAGAATCTGCCCAGGCGGTCTTGATAAGCTCGCTTGTATGAGTAACTTGCCGACGCCCCCGCGTAGTATCCGTGTGGCGTTGGCCGGCGGATTCGCCGCGCTGTGGCTGCTGGCCGGCGCGTCGCCCATCGCCTGGGCGGACACCCCGGCTCCAGACCCGTCCGCCACCGCATCCGCTGATCCGTCAGCGTCCGCCGACCCAGACGCCGCCGCGACCGAGACCCCGGATCCGTCCGAATATGGCGACGACGATGAGTACACCGACGACGGCACCGACAGCGACCCCGAAATCCAGGACAACTCCACCATCATCGTGTTGAGCGCCGCTGGCGGCCTGGCGCTGATCGCCGCGCTGGTGGTGGCCGTCAAGAAGTAGGCCCCCCATGAGCGACCTCATCGACACCACCGAAATGTATCTGCGCACGATCCAGGAGCTGGTCGAAGAGGGCATCCCGGTCATGCGGGCCCGCATCGCGGAGCGTCTGAAGCAGAGCCAGCCCACGGTGTCGGAGACGGTCGCCCGCATGGAGCGCGCGGGGCTGGTCCACCTGGAATCCGACCGCCACATCGAGCTGACGGCCAAAGGCGCGGTGCTGGCGGCGCAGGTAATGCGCAGGCACCGGCTCGCCGAGCGGTTGCTCACCGACGTCATCGGGCTGGAATGGGCACTCGTGCACGAGGAGGCGTGTCGTTGGGAGCACGTCATCTCCACCGATGTGGAACGCCGCCTCGTCGAGATCCTCGACCATCCCACGTTTTCTCCATATGGCAATCCGATTCCCGCCTTGGCCGACTTGGGGGCGGAACCGCCGCCAGAGTCATTCCTTACCGGAGTGCGGCAGTTGGCCGACCTGGCGGCCGACGGCCAGGAGCACGCCGCGATCGTGCGGCGCATGGGAGAGGCCGTCCAGACTTGGCCCGACGTGTTGGCCGCCTTGGCCGCGATCGGTGTCCGTCCCGGGGCCCGCATCACGGCGACAATGACGCCGCAGACGCTGTATCTGGCCGCCGCCGGGGGAGCGCGGGAAGTCCCTGTTGAAGTGGCCGACCACCTTTACGTCGCCGACACGGCTTAGGAGCGCCGGCGGACGGCCATGATGATGGCCACGGCGCCCATGGAGATCAACACGAACGGCGCGAGGAAGCCCAGCAAGTGCCACGGCATGGTGAGAAAACCGGCGGCGAGAGCCAGCACGCCCACGATGCAGGCGATCAGGCCGATCAGGAAGGCTGCGAGGTCTGTTTTCATGCGTCCCTCAATTCCAGTTGGCCAATGTCAACGGTGACGGTCAGGGTCAGCGTGGGCTGTCCTGCGACAGGGCCGTTGGTTTGGCCCGCCAGGTCGAGGCCGTTGGCTTTGTCCGAGCCGGATTCGGTGCATTCGCCCACATCGACTTGCCAGTTGACTTCGTAGCCGACATCCTTCGGCAGGATGATCGTCAACTGGCCCGCGTCCAGGCTGATGTGCGCGCTCTGGTCAGCATCAAGGTGCAACCCGGACATATCGATGACGACTTGCCCCATGTCATGTTGCACGTCGGCCACGTCGGCGTCGGTGAGCCAGGTGGCGGTCGTGTCGCCCACCGCCACCGCTTGCGGGGCGGCCAGTGGCACAGGGAAGCTAGTTGTCGGGCCCACCCAGACGGAAGACAGCACGCCGGTGAGCAGGATCGCCGCAATCGCCGCGGGCAGCATGCCCTTGGGCCGGCCCGTGCGGTGCGTCCACAGCAGGCCCGCTCCCAGGGCGAGCGTGATCACGCCGAGGTAGGCGATCGCAGGGATCTGGATGCCCATGATGGCGAGCACCACCAGCGGAAGGAGCCCGATCGCGGCCAGCGCCAAGGCGAGCCACCAGCCATGGCGCTTGCGCACCGCGGGCAGGTTGGGCTGGGCGGGCGGCGTCGTGTAGCCGTAAAGCTCTTCGTTCGTCGGCTCGCGGAAACGGTCGGGTGCCTGCACTTCGGTGACCCGCTGCTGCCAGGCCTGGCTGGCCCGCTCGAACGGCGTCGGCTCGGCCGGCTGAGTGAGGTTGCGGCTGCGCTTCTTGGTGCTGAAGAAGACGATGAGTGCCACGATGCCGATCGGCACCACGAAACCGCCCGAAGAGCCGCCGAGCAGGGCGATGCCGACGAGTACGACGCCGAAGACGGCCCCGGCGGTCAGCGCCGGATGCCAGTTGCGCGTGAACGGGGCGATGCGCCAGATGGGTAGCTCGGTGTTACCCTGCTTCGGCATGATGGCCAGGCCGCCCAGGTAGCCCGCGAGGCCGACACCGCCGAAGAAGGTGAGGATGACGGCGGCCACGCGGATCACGGTCGCGTCTATGTTCAGCTTGTCCGCCACGCCGGAACAGACGCCGGCGAAGACTTTGCCCTGGGTAGGCCGATAGAGCGTTGGTGTGTTGTTCACATTCCCATTCAACTCGCGTGTCGCCCCGCGCAACATGGGGGCTTACCCTGAAGTCCCCCCCGTCATGCCGGGCTTGTCCCGAAGTCCCCCCGCCAGTGAGCGGCTACGCTTGTCAGCGATGACAGAAACATCCGTGCGTTCGTCCCGGCCCCTCGACGAGGCGTGGGTCGGCGGAGTTTGCGCGGGCTTGGCCGCCCAGCTCGGTGTTCCGGCGGTGGCGCTGCGGGCGTTGTTCGTAGTCGCGGGGGCATTCCGGTTGGTGGGCGTGGCGCTGTACCTCGCGCTGTGGCTCACGATGCCCCGGTGGCGCCCGGATGCGAACGCGCCGGGCTTGGCCGCCGCAGACCGGGCGGGGCTGCGCTCCACGGAACAGCCGCGCCGACTCGCCGACGCGGGCCTGGCGTTGGCGCTGGGGCTGCTGGGTGTGGGCTTGCTGTGGCTGATCCAGCGGCAGGATTGGGGTTTGCCGTCGTCGACGCTGATCGCGGGCGGCTTGGCGGCGCTGGGTTTGGCCGCCGTCTGGTGGGTCACGGACCACTTCCCGGCGCGCAACCGCCGGCTGCCGATGCGCGAATGGCTGGGCACTTTGCTGCGGCAATGGACGCATATCCTGATCGCCGGCCTGGGCTTGGTGTTCGTGGGCGCGGCCGTGGCGCTGGTCATTTTGCAAGTTGCCGCGGACGAGCCCACCCGCATCGCCCTGGTGGTGGCGCTGTCCGTGTTGGCATTCGTGCTTGCCGTGGCTCCAGCGTGGCTGCGGGTGCGCCGCGAACTGGCCCAGGCTCGCAACGACCGTTTGGTCGCGGACGCGCGCGCTGACATGGCGGCCCACCTGCACGATTCTGTCCTGCAGACGTTGGCTCTGATCCAGCAAGCCGCCGAAGACCCGAAACAGGTCTCCGCGCTGGCCCGCGGCCAAGAGCGCGAGTTGCGCTCCTATCTCTACGGGGAACAGCTGGATGAGGCGTCGTTCGGGGAGGCGCTCACCGAGGCCTGCGCGGATGTCGAGCAGCGGTTTGGCGTGGAGGTGGATGTTGTCCGCGTCGGCGACGCCAATGTCCGGCTGGGGGCGGGCCAGGACGCGCTGGTCGCTGCGGCGCGCGAGGCCATGGTGAACGCCGCCAAGCACGCCGGCGTGGACCGCCTCGACGTCTATGCCGAGATCGCCGGCGGCCAGGTGTCCGTCTACGTGCGCGACCGCGGCGCCGGGTTCGACCCAGCGGCGATTCCGACCGATCGACACGGCGTGCGCGACTCGATAACCGAACGAGTGCAGCGGGCAGGCGGTAAAGTCATCATCCGCAGTGCTCCCGGCGAGGGCACCGAAATCAGACTGGAGATGCCACTGTGAGCCAGATGGAAGAAACCCCGCGGGCGGGTTGGCGCGTTGTCGTCGTCGACGACCACGCGATGTTCCGCGCTGGAGTAAAGCATGAGATCGGCGGCCGCGTGCACATCGTCGGCGAGGGCGAGGACGTGCCCACCGCTGTCGCGGCCGTCCTGGCGGCGGTTCCCGACGTGGTGCTGCTGGATGTCCACCTGCCCGGCGGCGGCGGCGTCGAGGTATTGAAGCAAGTGCACGCGCGTGAGCCGGAGGTGAAATTCCTGGCGTTGAGCGTTTCGGACGCGGCCGAAGATGTGATCGGCGTCATCCGCGCGGGCGCCCGCGGCTATGTGACAAAGTCGATCTCTTCCAACGAACTGGTGGAGGCCATCGGCCGTGTCGCCGAGGGAGACGCCGTCTTTTCACCTCGGCTCGCCGGCTTCGTGCTGGACGCTTTCTCCGGCGTGATCGACGTGGCCAGCATCGACGAAGACCTGGACCGCCTCTCGACGCGCGAGCGCGAGGTGCTGCGGCTGATCGCGCGCGGCTACCAGTACAAGGAGATCGCCCGGGAGTTGTTCATCTCGATCAAGACGGTGGAAACGCACGTCTCGTCCGTGTTGCGCAAGCTGCAGCTCTCCAACCGGCACCAGCTGACCCGTTGGGCGACAGATCGCAAGCTCGTATGACTGATCTGCTCGCCGACCTGAACGGGCCGCAGCGCCAAGCCGTCATGCACTGGGGAGGGCCGGTGCTGGTGGTTGCCGGGGCGGGGTCCGGGAAGACGCGGGTGCTCACCCGGCGGATCGCCTACCTGGTGGCGGAACGCAACGCGCATCCGGCGTCGATTCTCGCCATCACCTTCACCAATAAAGCCGCGGCGGAGATGCGTTCGCGGGTGGTCGAGTTGGTCGGCACGCGGGCGCGGGCCATGTGGGTTTCGACGTTCCATTCGGCATGTGTGCGCATCCTGCGCTCCGAAATCCACCGTTTCGGCTTGTCGCGCTCGTTCTCCATCTACGATGACGCGGACCAGCGCCGGCTGGTGCAGTTGGTGATGAAAGACCAGAACCTGGATCCCAAGCGGTTCAATCCGCGCACCGCGCTGAACTGGATCTCCAACTGCAAGAACGAACTCGTCGACGCGCAGTCCGCCGAGCGGACGGCCGTAGCTGGCAACGAGCGGGTGTGGGCGGCGGTATACGTGGAATACCAGCGCCGCCTGGGAGCCGCCAACGCGCTCGACTTCGACGATCTGATCATGACCACAGTGCAGCTTTTCCAGAGCTTTCCCGAGTTGCGCGAAGGCTACCGCCGCCGCTTCAGGCACGTGCTCGTCGACGAATACCAAGACACCAACTACGCCCAATATGCCCTGGTCCGGGAGCTTTGCGGGCCGTGGCCATCGACTGCGGACGAGGTGCACATCGAGCCGCCGGAGTTGATGGTCGTCGGCGATTCCGACCAGTCGATCTACGCCTTCCGAGGTGCGACGATCCGCAACATCCTCGACTTCGAATCGGATTTCCCCGGCGCCGCCACGATCGTGCTGGAACAGAATTACCGCTCCACGCAGAACATCCTCTCAGCGGCCAACCAAGTCATCACGAAGAACCCGAAGCGGCCCGTGAAGAGGCTGTGGTCCGACGCGGGCGACGGCGAGTTGATCACCGGATACGTGGCCGACACCGAACACGACGAGGCCCAGTTCATCAACGACGAGATCGCGCGGTTGGCCGCGAGCGGGGAGCAACCAGGCGATGTAGCCGTGTTCTACCGGACGAACGCCCAGTCCCGCCCGTTCGAGGATGTGTTCATCCGCGTCGGCACGCCATATCAGGTGGTCGGCGGCGTGCGCTTCTACGAGCGGAAAGAAGTGCGTGACGCCATCGCCTACCTGCGGGCCATCGCCAACCCCAGCGACGATGTCTCGGTGCGCCGCATCCTCAATGTGCCGCGGCGCGGCATCGGGGACCGCGCCGAGACACAGGTGGACGGCTTCGCCCGCGCCCAGGGGCTGGCGTTCTACGAGGGGTTGACGCTGGCTGGCGAAATTCCCGACCTGGCGACGCGTTCGGCGAACCAGATCGCGGGTTTCACCCAGCTCATCGAAGAGCACCGCGCGCAGGTGGAGTCCGGCGTGCCCGCCGACGACATTCTCACGTCCATCTTGCACAAGTCGGGGTACATCAAGGAATTGCAGGATTCGAAAGACCCGCAAGACGAGACCCGTCTGGAGAATCTGGTCGAGTTGGTTTCCGTGGCCGCGGAGTTCGTGGCAGCGGCGCACACCCAAGATCTGGAACCCGGTGTTGGGGAGGGCGGGGCACTGGCCTCGGCAGCCCCGGAACCCGACGACTCGCTGCCCGCCTTTCTGGAGCGCATCGCGCTGGTCGCCGACTCGGACCAGCTCCCGGAAACCTCCGCTGGTCGGGTCACGCTCATGACGTTGCACACCGCCAAGGGCTTGGAGTTCGACACGGTATTCCTGACCGGCTTCGAGGACGGCGTGTTCCCCCACACGCGGGCCATGGAATCGCTGGACGAGTTGGAGGAGGAGCGCCGTCTGGCGTACGTCGGCATCACCCGCGCCCGCAAACGCCTCTACCTGACGCGGGCCACCATGCGAATGTTGTGGGGCACGCCGCAATACAATCCGCCGAGCCGGTTCATCGACGAGATTCCGGACAAGCTGCTCACTTGGCGCCGCACGGGCATGGCATCGTCCGGTTGGCAGTCACGAGCGGTCGCGCAGACCCGCACGTCTGGGCGTTCGCTCGGCGGTGGCGCCGGCGCTGTCCCGCCGCGTCCGCGCGTGGCGGCTCTGGAAGTCGGGGAGCGGGTGCTGCACGGAAAGTTCGGCTTGGGCAAGGTGTTGGCTGTCACGGGGACGGGAGACGATGCCACCGCCGACATCGACTTCGGCTCGGCGGGCGTAAAGAGGTTGGCGCTGAAGTTCGCGCCGTTGGAGAAGTTGTAGTTACTTTTCTTTTTCGGGCTCGTGGACGTAGGTCATCGGGTCGATGCCCTTGCCGTCTTCGTAAAGCGAGAGGTGCAGGTGACAGCCGGTGGAAAGGCCCGTGGAACCGACGTAGCCGATGAGCTGGCCCTTCTCGACCTGCTCGCCTTCCTTCACCAGGAAGCTGGACAGGTGCAGGTAGGCCGTCTGGATGTTGTGGCCGGAGTACTTGCCGTGGTCGATCCGCACGGAGTTGCCCGAACCGCCGGAATATCCCGACGTCGTCCGGGTCACTTCGCCGGACTGCGCGGCCCAAACCGGCTGGTTGCACTTGGCGGAGATGTCCGTGCCGTCATGCAGCCGCGTGCGGTGCAGGATGGGGTGATAGCGCATGCCCCATTCGTTGCCCGGGGAAACCGTCCCGTCGACCGGCCAGAAGAACTCAGAAAGCTTGGAAAGCCGTGTCGCCTCGCTCAGGATCGCCTCGTCCTCGCTGGCCAACTGCAATTCGCGCTGGGCCCGGGCCGTTTCGGCGTTCGTCTGGGAGATGGCCTCGGACTCTGCCACCAGAGCCGCTTGGCGTTGCTCGGCGATCTCGGCGGCCGACGTTCCCTTGCTGATGACGCCGTCGGCGTTGGCGGCGCTGGAGCCCAGGGATTGGATCGCCACGAAAGAGAAAATGCCGGCCGCGGCGAGCACTGTCGCCACTCCGGCTGTCGCAATTTTTCCCGCTGTCGTGTACCAGAATGTGGACCACCCAGACACTGCCCGCCGCGGACGGCTGGGGACAGCGCGGCGTGGGCGACGCGTCTTAAGCGGGGCTCCTAGCAACGCGACATCCTTCCTTGCCCGAGAAAAGCGCCGTGGCCTTGATAGAAGGCCACCACGGGTCATCACTATACCATTCCTGAGAGATTTCTCAGAATTGGGAAAGACGTTCTCCGGCGCGCAGGCCGATCGCTTGCCATTCATTGTCGCGGAAGTCGTAGGTCTCAGTCGGATTGGCCATCAGATAGGCGACCCGGTTGCCGGTCACGATGACCGCCACCCGGCGGATCACGACGGTGTCCTGCGCGGTCTGCTGCACGACAAAGGTGGCCCCGGAGATCGCCACCGAGTTCACCCCGGACCCCGCGATCGCCTCGCCTTGTTCGACCGTCGCCGTGGATCCGGGTTTTTGGCATTCGCTGATGTTGGTGACGAGCGTTTCGCTCATGGCGGCAGCCGATTCGCTGTCCGCGAACGTGAAAACCGCCTCGTCGATGCCGAAGGAATCCGGCGTGGGTCCCTGCGGGTCGTCGGTGAGGATGTAAGTGGTCTTCTGGACCGTGGACGCCGTGGAGCTTGTCAGCGCGCTACCTTCGCACTGGGTCCCGATGCGGGACGCGTTGTCTTCCGTGTTGAGCATGGACCATTTCCCGGCGTTCGGGGTGATCCGCGGCAGATCCGACGTCGTCAGCCAGCCCACCGGATTGCCGGCCGCCGGGACAGTCTTGGCGACGTTGGGGCTGCCCGGCCCAGGGCATGTGCCTTGGTCGCCGGCGCAGATCCGGCTCAGCGCCGGCAACACGGAATCGACGACTTTCGTAGTGGTCACGGCCCTTCCGGTGGCCTTCACGTCAACTATCGAGATGACCTTGCCGGTGCGGGAGAGCAGGACAGTGTGGTACTCGTTGCCCGAAAGCGACTGCTGCACCAGTACCGCCACCGCGGAGGCTTCGTCGGCGAGGTTGGCGATGGTGTAGGCGCTGGTCACCTGGGCGACTTGGCCCGGGCAGGTGCCGGATTGGGTCAGCCGGGCCTGGTATTCGGCGGCGGCTTGGTCGGCGTCCGCGAATGTTTCCAGCGCGTGCACCGCGAGCAGCGAGGTGTCGTTGGCGCTGGTGAAGACGCGGGATTCGCTGCGGTCTGGGGAGTATTGCGTCGGCTCGGACATGCAGGTCAAGGCGGGCGTCTCGGTGCCTTCCGCGGCCAGGTTCCACCCTTCGGCCGTGCCGGTAGACAAGTCTTGCTCGGTCATCAGCGGATCCGAGCCCACGGGGTTCGCTCCGGACGAGTCGCCGCCCAGCTTGTTGAGCGAGAGCACCCACATGATGCCGACGGCGATGAGAGCCACCACGATCAGGCCGATCAGCGCGATCAGGAAGATTCGCAGCCCGCCGCCCTTGCGCTTCTTCTTGTCTTCCTTTTCCGGTTCGGCGCCGGACCCGCCGGTCGCCGGCAGGACCGGCCAAGTTTCTCCGGAAGGTTCAGCCGCCGAGGCAGCCGACTTGGGAGCGGGGGCGTCGGCGGTCCGCGGCCCGCGGCGCGGGCGCTCCGTGTTCGCCAGCCGCCGCAGCAGCACGGTCTCGTCGCGCGCGGGAACAGCGGCGGGCGCGGGAGTGGGAGAGCTGGGGCGGTCGCCGGGCAGCGACCACTGCGAGACCTCGATCGTGGGAGCCTGCGACTGCTGCGGTTCCAGTGCCCAGTCGCCCAGGGTGATCGGCTCCGTCTTCGGCAGCACCGGCGCGACCATCCGCTCCTCGGTCGGGGCCGGTTGCGCCGCGGGACGAGGAGTTGGCTGGGGCGCGGGCCGCGCAGTCTGCTGGGGTGCGGGCCGGGTTTGGGGCGTGGGCCGGGTTTGGGGTGCGGCCTGTTGCGCCGGCGTTTGCCGCGGTGCCGAAGCTGGGCTCAGTGCCGAGCGGCCCTTCCAACCAGACAGGCCGACAGATCCCGGTTTGGGAGCCACGGCCGGGACGTTGGACTGCGCGGCCGCCGTGGCCGATGGGCCGGAGGGCAGCGCGGGACGGGATGTCTGGCCGCTGGCCCACGCCTTCAAGCCGCCTCCAGCCGGGGGCGGGGTGGCCGCCACCGGAGCGGGTTGTCCGGGCTGCGGGGATGGCTTGGGCGTACGGCGGAACTGCGACAGTGGGGTGTGCTCCACCCGCGGCGCTGATTCGGGCGCCGGTGTGCGCGGATCGGTGGGGCGGCTGAATGAACTGGGCCGCATGTAAGTGGCCGATTCCGGCACGGGCGCCGGAGTGACTTCCTCATCGTCTCGCAGGGCCCCCAGCGAAGCCCAGTCAATCTTGGGCGCCGGGCGGACCACGGGGCGTTCCCCCTGCCTGGCCGCTGTCTCGCGCCGCACGGCGGAAAGACTCGGCGCGGTGTCTTCCAGATCGCGGCCGGGGCTGAGCACGCGGCCTGCCAGCGGCGTCGGATAGGCCGGGCGGGCCGAATCGTATTGGGAGTCGGTCCTTGGTGGCGGCAGCGAGCGCGAACTGGGCTGGGTGGGGGCGGAATACCGTCCTGCCAGCGGATCCTCGGTGGCCCGGCTCGCGGAATAGGATGCCGCGGGCCCGGAATAGGGGCGCTGCGGCGGTTCCGCCCGGGGTTGCTCATAGGAACGCGAATCGAAACCGCGCGGAGTCTCGTAGCCGCGGGATTCCGAATGTGTGCGCGGCGTCTCATATGACCGGGACGCATAGCCGCGCGGCTCGTCGGGATCCCGCGAAGCCTCGTAGGAACGGGTTGCGGGCGATTCATAGGCGCGCGCGGCGGGAGGCTCGTATGCGCGCGCGGCGGGCGGCTCGTAGGAACGCGAAGCGGGTGGCTCGTAGGAACGCGGCGGCGGATCGTAGCTGGGCGAAAGCTCACCCAGGCGTTCGGCCGACCACACGAACCGCTGCTGTCCAGGGCGGGTGTCCTCCGGCGGCGCGGAATACGACCGTTGGCCGCTTTCAGGAGTGGGGCGCTGGTAGGAACTCGGGGTGTAGCGCGGGCTGGAGGGATACGAACTCGGATAGGGATCTGGATTCCCGCGTTGCGAAGGCGGTGGCGAAGGGTAGCTCGGTGGTGGCCCCGCGGAGTAAGCCGGCCGCGATGACGGATACGAACCGCCCGGATACGCCGGCGGGTCCGGGCGTGGGCCGCGCAGCGAGGAAGGGGCCTGCGGGATGTCCGGGAGACGGGGCAGCGCAGGCCAAATGGAGTCGATCTCTTCCGAACTGAGACTGAATGATCGGCTGGAGTACCGCGGAGGTTGGGAGTCGCGACGGTCCTCAGGGGGTGGGTAACCGTAACCCTGGTCGGTCAATGCGCCCCCATTCCTACTCCACACGGCAAACAAAAGACGTTTACGTCCAATGCAAGTCTAGCCAGTATGCCTAAGTCCCGAGTTTTTTCATTGCGTGGCGTGTCAAGACCTAAACCGTTGATAGAGCTTGTGAAGATTGTTGGCGTGGCCGATGCGAAGTGGAGATCCCTGCGCAGCCGGATAAGGCCTGGATCGCAGCGCGCGAGCGTCCCGCTCCAAGACGACGGCGCGCGGCCACTGCTGCCGTGGCCGGCTTCCGCCGCGCTGTCCGGGGTGGCTGCCGCTTTCTTGGGCTGGCTGATCATGGCTGGGCTGAGCTTGGTGGCCTGGCTCAGCACCCCGACAATCGAATTGCCGGCAGTTTTTCGATTCACATCTGAGTTCTGGCTGCTTGCAAATGGTGTGCCCATTGATGTTGGGGCTATCCGCATATCTTTGACGCCGCTGGGGTTCAGTTTCGCCGGGGTGGTGGGCTGCAGGTGGTTGGCCCGTTTCGGCGCCCACCAGGCCGGGTTGGCCCGTCCGGCGCTGAATCGCCTGCAACTGGCGTGGCGGGTGTGGGTGTGCACGGTCGGCGGGTATCTGCTGTCGCTGGCCGGGCTGGCTCTCGGTTCGGGCCAGGTAGCCCACCTCGGACGCGGGCTGGTTGGCGGCCTGCTGCTTGCGGGCGTGGGAGTGGCGTGGGCCTGTCTGCGGGAGTTTCGCCTTTGGGGCGACGACGCGCTTCCCGCCCTGGTAGTGCAGGCATTCCGGGGCGCCGGGGTGGCTCTGGCAGGGCTTGCCGCCGCTGGCGCGGTGTTGGTCGTCGTGGCGGCTATTGCCGGCTGGAGCCGCATCGAGACGTTGGAAGACGGCCTGGCCTTGGACGGCTACGGGAGCGCGGTTTGGGGTCTGTTGGTCTTGGCCTACCTGCCCAATCTGCTGGCTTGGGCCGTGTCTTGGATACTGGGCGCCGGATTCTCAGTGGGCGGAGGTTCGCTGGTGACGGTGTCCGGCACGCAACTGGGCATGCTGCCCGACATCCCCATTTTCGGTGCCCTACCGGCCCCTGGGTTGGCGCCCGAGGCTCTGGCGGCGGTGCTCATCGTGGGAGTCGTCGCCGGTGCTGGCGGCGCCGTGGTGGCCTGCCTGGGAATGCACGGCGCCCCGCTGTGGCTGCGCATCCTGACGGGCGCCGCCTCAGGGGTCGTGGCGGCAGGGGTGCTGTTGGCCGTCGCGGCGGTCTCCGGGGGCGATATCGGCACTTTGCGCATGACCGGCCTCGGCCCGGCAATGGGCGATCTGCTGATCGTTGGACCGGCGTTGCTGATCCTCAGCGCGGCACTCCCGGGGGCGGCATGGGCCCTGATCCCGGCTCCAAATCCAGCGCCGGCCGCGGCGACGGGAAGCCAGCCGATCGGGTAGCCGGCTGCGGTTTGCGGGCGCTTGCGGCGTCGATGACATCGGGCATTTGCGGGCCGCCGACCGGTATAGGGTGTTGGTCGTGGCGAAACGGGTCGTGGTCCTGATATCGGGTGTGGGCACGTTGCTGCAGGCGCTGATCGACGCGCAAGATGCGGGAGAATTGGACGCCGAAATTGTGGGCGTGGTCTCCGACCGGATGGACGCGGCCGGATTGGCCCGAGCCGACGACGCGGGAATCGAGTCTGTGGTGGTGCTGTTCCAGCAGGGCTGCGACAGGGCCGCTTGGGATGCGCAACTGACCGCGGCGGTGGCCGATTTCGCTCCCGATCTGGTGGTCAGTGCTGGGTTCATGCGGCTGCTCGGGCCAGCGTTTCTGGCGGCGTTCGGCGGGCGGGCGATCAACTGCCACCCGGCGTTGTTGCCCGCGTTCCCGGGCATGCACGCCGTGCGCGACGCGCTGGCGGCCGGGGTGGACGTCACCGGGGCCACGGTGTTTGAAATAGACGCCGGAGTGGATTCCGGCAAGATCATCGCCCAAGAGCAGGTTCGGGTGTTGCCGGGCGACAGCGAGGAATCGCTGCACGAACGCATCAAAGTCACCGAGCGGGCGCTGCTGGTGCGCGTGGTGAATGAATGGACGAAAGGTATGCAGAAATGAACCAAACCCCCATCCGCAGGGCCCTCGTGTCCGTCTACGACAAGACGGGCCTGGCCGACCTCGGCAAGCAACTCGCGGCGGCGGGCGTCGAGATCGTCTCCACCGGGTCGACGGCGGCTCGGCTGTCCGAGGCCGGCGTGCCCGTAATCCCGGTCGAAGACGTCACGGGTTTCCCAGAGTGCCTTGACGGGCGGGTGAAGACGCTGCATCCGAAGATCCACGCGGGCATCCTCGCCGACCGGCGGTTGGATTCCCACGTCCAACAGCTTGCCGATCTGGGCATTGCCGCCTTCGACCTGGTCGTGTCGAACCTGTACCCGTTCACCCAGACGGTGGCTTCCGGCGCGTCCATCGGCGAATGCGTCGAGCAGATCGACATCGGCGGGCCATCCATGGTGCGGGCTGCCGCGAAGAACCATCCCTCGGTGGCGATCATCACCTCTCCGGCGCAGTATCCGCTGGTCGGCGAGGCTTTGGCGGCAGGCGGGTTCTCGCCGGAGCAGCGCCAAGCGCTGGCCGCGGCGGCTTTCGCCCACACCGCCGCCTACGACGTGGCCGTGGCCACCTGGATGGGTGAGACGCTGACCGATTCGTCCGGCGGTGACGGTTTCCCCGCCTGGCTGGGCCGCACCTGGCACAAGGCGCACACACTGCGCTACGGCGAGAACGCGCACCAGCGGGCGGCGCTCTACGTCGGAGACGAGCCCTGGGGCTTGGCCGCCGCCGTGCAACTGCACGGCAAGGAGATGAGCTACAACAACTACACGGATTCCGACGCCGCGTATCGGGCCGCATACGATTTCCGCGAGCCGTGCGTGGCCATCATCAAACACGCCAACCCGTGCGGCATCGCCGTCGGGGCGGACATCGCCGCGGCGCACCGGCTCGCCCACGCCTGCGACCCGGTGTCGGCCTTCGGTGGGGTGATCGCCGCCAACCGGCCGATCACCTTGGAGGCCGCCCGGCAGATCGCCGAGATCTTCACCGAGGTCGTGCTCGCCCCGGGCTTCGATGACGGCGTTTTGGACGTGCTCACCAAGAAGAAGAACCTGCGCATCCTGCAAGTGGAGCCGCGCGGCTGGCGTGACGAGTTCGAGTTGCGGCCGGTCTCCGGCGGGGTGCTCGCCCAGGACGCCGACCAGTTCCAAAGCCCCGGCGACGATCCGGCCACCTGGCAGTTGGTCTCGGGAGCAGCCGCTGACGCGGAAACGCTGGCCGACCTGGCGTTCGCCTGGCGCGCCTGCCGGGCCGTGAAATCGAACGGCATCCTGTTGGCCTCCGGCGGGGCGTCCGTCGGTGTCGGCATGGGCCAAGTCAACCGCGTCGACTCGTGCAAGCTGGCAGTGGAGCGCGCGGGGGACCGGGCTGCCGGTTCGGTGGCCGCCTCCGACGCCTTCTTCCCCTTCAACGACGGCCCGCAGATCCTTCTTGACGCTGGCGTCAAGGCGATCGTCCAGCCGGGCGGCTCAGTGCGCGACCAGGAGACCATCGAGGCCGCCAAAGCCGCCGGTGTGACGATGTACTTCACCGGCACGCGGCATTTCTACCACTGACGCCCTGCCGGTTGCCCAGCCGCAATACAGTGGTTTTGTGAAGTCAGTGGTGAAAGCGGTCGCCGAAGGGGTGCTCGCGGCCGTCGGCGGGCTCACCGCCGTGCTGGCCGTCGACGCCGCGCTGCTGCGTGGCCGGTCGGCGCGGACGGTTTGCCGCCAGTTGATCGCGGACGGCGTGGCCGTTCCGGTGGCGGATGCCGAGCCTCGCGCGGCTCGAGTCGCGGTTTTCGTGCCCGGGGTGGTCGCCCGCGCCCTGCCCAACGTGACGCCGCTGTTGCAGACGTTGACGCCGTTGGGCGACGTGCAACTGGTTGACTACGAAGGTGAGCGCTTCGATGCTGGGGAAGCAGTCCAGGCCTTGGCGGGCCTGATCGCCCAGGACCTGCGGCGTTATGAGCGCGTCGTCATCTGGGGCGAGTCGATGGGTGGCATGCTGGCGGCCCACGCCCTGGACGTGCTGCGGCTGCCGATGGAGCAGCGCGCCCGGCTGACTGTTGTGCTCTCCGATTCGCCCGCGGGGGAATCCAACATCGTGCTGCCCATCTCGCGCATAACCGATTGGTTCTATCCCGGCCCGCTGCTGCAGGGGTTTGGCAACGGGCTTTTCGGCCTGGTGCACTTGGCAGGCAAGGCGTTCGGCTACTATCCCGGCCCGGTGCACTGGTCATGGTCCGCCGTGCACACTCCGACCAAGTACATCGATCCGGTGTTGGACGCGCGCGAAGTCCAAGTGGCGCAGCAGGAAGCTTGCGCTGGCTTCAAACTCGCTCTGTTCGCCGACCAAACCCGCTTCATCCGCGGTGGGCTTCCGCCGCTGGACGCCCTGGTGGGAGTCCGCGTGGTGTATCTGATGAACTGGCCCGAACTGGACATCCCGGTGCGGCAACCGCTCGGCCGCGATGAATGGGTTGCGGCCGCGGCCCGGGCCGGCGCGCAAATCGAGTCCATCGACGTCGCTTTTCCTTCCCGCCACTGCGATTACTACGGCTGGCGCCACCACTGGAACGCGTTGGCCGCCGAGATTCTTCAGTAGAGTGCTCCCTGATATGACTGCCACACGAATAGACGGCAAAGCCGTAGCCGCCCAGATCAAGGCCGAACTGGCCGCGAAAGTAGCCGAGTTGCGTTCCGGCGGGGTCACGCCCGGCCTGGGCACTGTCCTGGTCGGGGAGGATCCCGGGTCCCAGCTCTACGTCGCCGGAAAGCACCGCGATTGCGCCGAGGTGGGCATCGAGTCCATCCGCGTCGATCTGCCCGCGACAGCTTCACAGGCCCAAGTGGAAGAGGCCGTGTTGGCGCTCAACACCGATCCGGCATGCACCGGCTTCATCGTTCAGTTGCCGCTGCCGCGCGGCTTGGACGAGAATCGCGTGCTGGGGCTGATCGACCCCGCGAAAGACGCCGATGGGCTGACGCCCGTGAACCTTGGCAACCTGCTGCTGGGGGTGCCCGCCCCGCTGCCCTGCACGCCGCGTGGCATCGTCGAGTTGCTGCGCCGCTATGACATCGAACTGGACGGCGCGGAAGTCTGCGTGATCGGCCGCGGCGTCACGGTGGGCCGCCCACTCGCCGCGTTGCTGAGCCGCCGCAGTGAGAACGCCACCGTGACGCAGTGCCACACCGGCACCCGCGACTTGGCGGCTCACACCCGCGCGGCCGACATCGTGGTGGCCGCGGCGGGCAAAGCCGGCATGGTGACCGCGGACATGGTCAAGCCCGGCGCGACGTTGATCGACGTCGGCGTCACCCGGGTGGACGGTAAACCCAAGGGCGACCTGGATGCCGGAGTTTGGGAAGTGGCCGGCTTCGTCACACCCAACCCGGGCGGTGTCGGGCCGATGACGCGGGCGATGCTGCTGCAAAACGTCGTGGACGCCGCAGCCAGCTTTGAGGTTTCCTGACTCAGGTAGGCTTCGTTTGTGCCCGGAAGCCGTCCTTTCCAAGTCGATCTGCGCGGTGTGGTAGACCTGCTCAGCCGCCACATCTATTCCAGCCCGCGCGTGTATCTACGCGAACTCCTGCAGAACGGCGTGGACGCCATCACGGCCCGCCGTGAGCTCGGGGTGGACTCGCCAAATTGGGGCATCCGCGTCTACCCGCGCGGCGGTGCTCGCGACGAGTTCATCCTGACTGACGACGGCATCGGCCTCACCGCTGTTGAGGTGGTGGAACTCCTGGCCACTGTCGGGCGCACCTCCAAACGGGACATCTTCGACATGCCGCGCTCCGACTATCTCGGGCAGTTCGGAATCGGGTTGCTGAGCTGTTTCATGGTGGCCGACACCATACGCATCCGCTCGCAGTCCGCCAGCGGCGGCAAACCTGTCGAGTGGGTGGGCAGTGCCGACGGGACGTTTTCGGTGCGGGAAATCGACGAGTCGCTGCCGGTGGGCACCAGCGTGTACCTGACGCCGCGTTTCGACACTGGCGAGTTGCTGAGCCAAGCCTCCGCGATCAAACTGGCGGGCGAGTTCGGCGAATATCTTCCCGTGCCGGTCTGCGTGGACACCCCCGGGGAGACGCTGCGGCTCAACCGCGACCCGGTGTTCCTGCGTGAGATCGGCGCCAATCCCGGCGAGCTGTTCAGTTTCGGCCGTGAGTTGATCGGCGGCGAACCCCTCGACGTGATCGACATTTCCGTGCCCGGCGTCGGCATCCGCGGCAAGGCCTTCGTGCTTCCGTATGCGCCCGCGCCGAACGCCCACCAGGCGACCCGTGTGTATCTGGGCCGGATGCTGCTCTCGGAACGGCTGGACGGCGTGCTGCCGGATTGGGCGTTCTTCGTGCGCGCCGTCATTGACTCGGATTCGCTCACGCCGACAGCCTCGCGTGAGGCGCTGGTGGAAGACTTCCGCCTGGAGCATGCCCGCGAAGAACTCGGAAACGCGATCCGGCGCTGGCTGATCGACCTGAGCATGCGCGACCCGCACCGCATGGGCCAATTCCTCGCCGTCCACGAGAGTGCTCTGAAACAACTCGTGCTGCACGACGATGACCTGGCCGGCTTCGTCACGAAACAACTGTCCGTGGAGACCTCGTTGGGGCGGATGCGCGTCGAGCGCCTGGTCGAGAATCCGGTCATCCGCTACGCCGAGACGCTGGACGAGTTCAGCCAGGTGGTCGGCATCGCCCGCGAGGATTCGCTCATCGTGAACGGCGGTTACCTGTGGGACGCGGACTTGGTGCGCCTGCTGCCCACCTTGTTCGACGTCCAGGTGGAACGGATCGACGTGCTTTCCGAGCTTGACCAACTCGACCCGCCGCCGCTTGACGACCGCACCGTGGCCCTCGCTCTGGAGGAGCGCGGCACGGCCGCCTTGGAGGGCCGCGACTGCCAGGTGGTGGTCCGGATCATGGGACAGCCGGAGACTCCAGCCCTCTTCGTCGCCGACCCCGAGGTGTTCCGGCGCATCGACCGCGGCCGCGCCCGTGGAGTTGCCAGCCCGCTTTGGGACCGGGTGCTGGGCCAGGTCGACGAGGTGATGAGCACGGCGCGCGGCCGGGCGGCGGGAGACTATCGCTCCCGGATGTGCCTGAACTGGGGCAACCAGCTGGTGCGTTCGCTGGCCCGACTGCAAGACGACGCCGTCTTCGACCGCTGTGTCCAGTTGCTTTACGCCCAGTCGCAGTTGGCCGGGCATCGCCCGCTGACACGGGCGGACCGCAAGCTGCTGCACGCTGCCCTGGCTGACCTGATCGCCTTGCGGGTGGGCGTGGATCAAGACCTTGGGCTGGGTGGAATACTGGACGGTTCCCCGGAAACGGAGTGAGTGATGTCGAAGCAGGACTCCCGGCGCGAGATCGAGGAGTTGATCGAAGCGGCCCGCCGCATGCCGGACGGCCCAGCGGCCATCGCCAAGGCCCGGCGCGCGGTCGAGATCGCACAGGAGTTGGAGGATGAGCGGCTCGAATACCGCGCCCGCATGTTCTTGACCAATGAGGCGGAAATGGGCGGCGAGAGCGAGCTGTCGCTCAGTTCGTTCTCCTGGTGTCTGTCCAAACACGACTCGGACCCGGAGCGCTTTCCTATCAAAGTCGAGCACCACTCGTTGCTGTGGTATTACAAGTGGATGCCCAACACGCTGGCTTCTTCCCCGGTGTTCAGCCGCCAGCAGATCACCACCATGCTCGACGACATGGAGGCCCGCTATCAGCGCGCGGGGGCGGGCATGGGCGGTGTCTTGGCCGCCCGCTACCGCGTGGCCGGGAATCTCGGCGACTGGGACCTGGCACAGGAGCTGTACGAGCAAGTCTTGGCCACCGAGCGGGATCAGTACAGCGACTGCGAGGCTTGCACGAAGGCGCTGTTCATCTTCATGTTCCTGGCCTTGGGCGACGAGCCGCGGGCGCTGGCCCTGCTCGACGAGACCATGCAGGGGCGCTACTGGTGCGCCAACCAGCCGTCGGGAATGCTCGCTGAGACGCTGCTCGCCAAACTGCGCGCGGGGCGGCTCGGCGAGGCCAAGGCTGATCACACGCGCAGCTACCGCGACATCCGGTCCAATCCGGCGCGGGCCGGCACCTTGGCCTGCAATCTGGCTTTTTGCGCGGTCACCGGCAACGCCGCCCGCGGTTTGGCCTTGCTGGAGCGGCACTTGGGGTGGCTCGGCTACGACCCGCTGGACGTGGAGGGCCAGCGCAGCTTGCTCACCGACGCGGCCGTGGTGCTGGAAGCCGTGGTCGCCGACGGGCATGGCGGCGAATTGGTGCGAGGCGCGGATAAGGCGGAGTTCACACAATTCTTCGGCGAGCACGACGGCCCTTGGCGGGCGGCGGACCTGCTGCCGGTGGTCTGGGCGGCGGCGGAACAACGCGCGCGGGCATTCGACGAACGCAACGGCAACGACTACGTCTCGAGTTGCGTCGCGCAGCGCAAGGAACTGCTGAACGAGCGTTACGACGTGCCCGTGCACACCAACGCTTTCCTCGACGCGCCACCGCCCACGCCGGAGCCGGAAACGGTTCGCGAGTTGCTCAACCGCGCGCGCGACCTGATCACCGCCGGCCAGAGCGAAGACGCGGAGGCCATGGTCGAGAAGGCGTTGTCCCTGGGCGACGCCGACGAACGGGCGGAAGCCTGCGGGCTCAAGATCAACTGGGTGTTGCCCGACGAAGAAGCGGCCCAGGCCTGGCTGGCGCGACGGATCACCTACCTGCGCGAGGCGGGCCGGGAGGCCTTGGCGGATTTCACGGCGCGTCATGGGTTGTTGCTTTGGCGGGATCGCACCGCGGAAGGCGCCGCCGCCCTGCGTGCCGAACTGGACACGACCTCGGACGGCCAGGTCCGGGCCATGGCGAAGCTGTACATCGCTCAGGCGATGCTGCGCGAGGCGGAGCCCGACCAGGAGCAAGCCCGCGCGCTGCTGCATGAGGCTGTGGCCGAGGCGCGGGATCTCACCAAGGCCCAGATTCTGTGGCTGCTCGGCACCGAATCCGGTAGCGCGCCCGAGGAAGTTGCTCACGCCCTGACCCAACTGCTGGAGTTCGAAATCTCCGACACTTGGCGGGCCGACGTGTTGCGGCTCCTGGCCGGCAACCACTTCAACGCTGGCCGCATGAATCAAGCGCTGGAACTCGCCGACCAGTCCTGCGAAGTGTTCGCCCGCACCCGGCTGTTCCCGCAGTTCCATGCCATGGCGGCTTCCATCGCCGGCTATGCCCTGCTGGAACTGGGCCGTCCCGCGGAGGCCGTCGTGCGCTTCCAGTACGGCTTGCGCGAGGCCGCCCGGATGGAGGGCTACCCCTCACAATTGCGGTTCGGGCACGCCCGGGCGCTGCTGAATGCGGGTCACGCCGCTGAGGCTACGGAGGAGTTCCTGCACCTGCTCGACTACGAGGAGAGCCACGACGCGCCGCCGCACGTGCGCGCGGACACGTTGAATTGGGTGGCCAATGCCCACTACGCCAATGAGCTTTATTCGGCCGCCCTGCGCTGCCGGGAACAATCTGCCGCGCTGTTCGCGGAGGCGGGATCACCCGAGCAGGCCGCGCTGATGCACAACAAGGCGGGCGACTTGCTGCTGGAGTTCCGCATGTGGGAAGACGCGCTTGAGCAGGCTCAGGCCGCGCTGGCGCTGGTGGGTGACGACCCCGAATCCCAGATGGCGGTGGCTGCTTTGGAGAATCGCGCCACCGCCAAGTCCGGCCTTGGCGACGACACGTGCTTCGCCGACATCGACGCTGCCGCATCGCGTTTCCGGGGCGAGGGCGGCGAGCCGCACACGATGGAATTGCGGGCCCGGTGCCTGGCCCGGCTGAAGCGGACCGAGGAGGCCTCGGGTGCCTTTTTGGCGGCCGCCGACGGGTATGTCCAGGCGGGTAACCAGGCGTGGGCAGCCCAACTCGAATGGCACGCCGGGCAACTGCTCGCGGAGCTTGACCGCAAGGCCGACGCCGAGCCGATTTTGCGCACCGCGCTCGACCGCGCCGAGCAGGCCGGGGCCCATCCCAACCTGGTGCGCGCGCTCGCCCTGTCGTTGGGCGATGTGCTGGAAGCCCTGGGCCGGACCGGCGAGGCGTCCGCGGCGCGCGCCCGCGTGCCGCAGTGATTTCGTGCACTGGTGGAAGTGTCCTTGCCAAAAGGTATGTTGTAGCCATGACAGCTGAACTGCGCCGCGAACTGGATGCCTTGTATCAAGAGATCGACGAAACGTGGTACGGCCCGCAGGAACGGGCCCTCATCGACCGGGCGCTGGCCATCGCCGCCGAATTGGGCGATGAGCAGGCTGCCTACAAAGCCCGGTTGATGCTTACGCGTTCGGCCGCGCAGACCGGCGACACGGACGCGATGCTCACCTCGTTTGCCTGGTGCTTGGGCAAGCATGACTCCGATCCGGAGCAGTTCCCCTACGACTTGGGTTCCGGGCTCGACCTGATGTGGCAGTTCAAGTGGATGTCGGGGGCGTTCAACAAGTCGTCCGTCATCTCGCTGGAGCAGACCCAAGAAATGCTCGACGACATGGAGACCCACTACCGCAAGGCCGGGATCGGCATGTCCGGCGTGCTGCAAGCGCGTTTTCAGCACGCCTGGCGCACCGGCGACTTGGAAGCGGCCAAGAAGTTGCACGCCGAGTTGCTCGCCACGCCGCGCGACGACTATTCCCATTGCGACGCCTGCAGCCGGTCAGATTCGGCGGGTTTCGCCGCGGAGTTGGGGGACTGGGATGAGGCGCTGCGCCTGGTCGACGAGATCATGTCGGGCGGGTTTTCGTGCGGCGAGGAGCCGGAACACGCCCTGTCGCGCACGTTGTTGGCCAACTTGCGCGCGGGCCGACTGGACGACGCGAAGGCCGCGCACACCCGTAGTTACCGGCTGGCCCGGCAGAATCCGGACAACATCGAAATCCTCGCGGATAACTTGGTGTTTTGCGCGGTCACCGGAAACGCGGCCCGCGGCTTGGCGATGGTGGAGCGGCACATTGCCTGGCTCGCCCACGACGCGCTCAACGAGGCGGGCCAACTCGACTACCTGTTGGCCACCGCCGCGGTGTTGGAGTCCGTGGTGCGCGCCGGCCACGGCGACCAACTCGTGCGCGGCGCGGACCAGGCGGATTTGGCGCCGTTCTTCGGCCCGCGCGATGGGGCCTGGACAGCTCAAGACTTGGCGCCCGTGGTGTGGCAGGCGGCCATTCAGCGCGCCCAGGCGTTCGACGCGCGCAACCGCAACAACTACGTTTCCAGCCGTGTCGGCAAGACGCGCGCCTTGCTGGACGAGCAGTATTGCCTGCCCATCCATTCGGACGCGTTCCTGGACGCTCCGCCGCAGGCCATCCCTTTGCCGACGGATTCGGCCGGCTGGCGCAGCCTGTCGACCACCTATTTCGTATCCGACATGAGCGCGCTGGCGTTGAAAGCAGCCGAGCAGGCCGTCTGGGCTGCCCGCGATGCGGGCGAGCGGGCAGCGGCTTTGCGCGCCAAGGTGGAGGCGCTCGTAGATATCGGTGACCCGCAGGCCCTCCAGGCGCTCATGGCGCGGATCGATGCCCTGCGTGAGGCCGGTAACACCGCGCAGGCCGACCTGGAAGAAAAGCTCGGCCCACTGCTGTACGGCGCCGGCGATCCCGAAGGGGCCCGCCTGTTGCTGGAAGGCGCCGAGGGCGAATTGCCCGCCGGCCCGCAGCGCGCCGAAGTGCGCCTGAACCTCGCCAAAGTGCTGTCGCTCGCGGAGGAGCCGGATCTCGACTTGCTCAAAGAGAAGCTGCTCGGCGCCATGGGAGAGGCGGAGCCGGAGATCCTGGCAGCTGCCCGCTACGCCTATGCCGCCGGCCCCGCTTCCACTTGGGCGGAGGGCAAGGAAGCCTTGGATCAACTGTTGGAAATGGATGTGCCGCAGGGCATCCGCGCCGCCGCGCTGCGGCTCCGAGCCCGCTACCACGGCGGGGTGGGAGAGTTCGCCGCCGGCGCCGCCGACGCCGACGAGGCCACCCGGATCAACGCGTCGCTGCGGATGTCCGGGCCGACTGCCTCCTCGGCTGACTTGGCCGGAAACTTGTTGATCGACGCGGGCCGTCCCGACGAGGCGGCGGTGCGTTTCCGCTACGGCTTGCGCGAGACCGAGGCCCTCGGCGAGCAGCCCGTGGCGCTTCGCTGGGGGCTGGGCAAGGCGCTACTGGCCGCCGGGCATGCGGGCGAGGCCGCCGAGTTGTTCCATGACATCTACGCCGAGGAATCTGACGCCGACGCGCCGGCGGGCAGCCGCGCGGAGACGCTGGGCTGGTTGGGCCAGGCCCACGCGGCCGACGAAGAATTCGGCTATGCCCTGGGCTGTTTCGCGGATGCGGCCAACCTGTACGAAGAAGCCGAAGACCCGGCCTCAGCCGCCCAAATGCTGTGGCGGCGCGGCCAGATCTTGCGTGGCTTCGAACAATACGACGATGCGCTGGCGGACTTGGAACGCGCCCATGGCCTGGTGGCCGGCGATGACGCGCACAACGGCGCCCTGGTGCGCGTGCTGGAGGGCCTGTCAGCGGTGAAGTCCTCCCGCGGCGACGACTCCGCCTTGGACGACATCGACCGCGCCATCGCGATCGCCAAGGGCGATGACGAGGACTGGGTCGCCGCGGACCTGCTGGATTCCAAAGCCCGGGCCCTGCACGCGTTGGAACGCGAGGACGAAGCCGTCGCCGCCTTCTTGGCGGCCGCTGACGCGTACGAACAGGCGGATGATTCCTTCGCTTCGGCCCGCGCCGAGTTTTTCGCTGGCCAGTTGCTGCACGAGCCGTTGCGGCGCCCAGAGGAATCCGCCGCCATCATGGCCGCCGCGTTGGACAAGGCCGTCGCCGCGGTGGACGCCGGGGGCGATCCGGGCCTGGTCCAGGCGATGGCGATTGTCCTGAGTGACGTGTATGACTCGCTGGGCCGCGCCGCGGAGGCCGCTGAGGTGCGCAAACTGATCGACTGATCTCACCAGCGGCGCATTCGCCGTCGGCCGCTCCCGAGAGCGGGACAATGATGGGGTGATCACCCAGTTCGCCGACGTTTGGACCCTGCCCTGGTGGGTTTGGGGCATTTTGGGGTTGGCCGCGCTGCTGATCGGCTTTGCCAAGACATCGATCGGCAACATGTCGCTGGTGGCCGTCGTGGCCATGGCCCAGATCCTGCCCGTCCGCGACTCCACGGGCGTCGTCTTGCTGCTGTTCCTGGTGGGCGACCTGGTCGCGATCTGGGTTTACATCAAGTCTGTGGACTGGAAGTTGATCGTCTCGCTCATCGTGCCGGTGCTCGTCGGCTTGGGACTCGGCGCGGCGTTCCTGAATTGGGTGGACGACACGGTCCTCAAGAAGACGATGGGTGTGATCATCCTGGTCTTGATCGTGCTGGGTTTCTGGCCGGACAAGCTCGGCGTGCAACGCAAACCGGTGGCGTTCGGATACGGCGCGATGGCCGGCTTCACGACCATGGTCGCCAACGCCGGCGGCCCGGCGATGAGCCTGTACCTGCTGGCGGCGAAGTTCGACAAGCTGCGTTTCCTGGGCACATCGGCATGGTTCTTCTTCTTCGTCAACGTCTCCAAGGCCCCGGTCTCGATCGGCCTGGGCATCCTGCGTCCAGAAATAGCGCTGTTCGCGTTGGCGCTGGCCCCGATAACGCTCGTGGGCACCTGGTTGGGCCGAGTCCTGATCAAACGCATAGCCCAGCGCACCTTCGAAGTCCTGGTGACGGTCTTTTGCGCGATCTCCGCGCTGTACCTGATAGTGGCGTAGCTCCAAGCGAAGTCTGCTGCGACGGCCCCACTGGCGCCACATGGTATATACTTATGTGTAGATACAGGAGGTTCATGTGGCTACCGGCACTGTTTTCCGCACCAACAAGACGCAGGCCGTGCGGATTCCCAAGGCTGTCGCCTTTCCGGAGCATGTGAAACAGGTGCAGATCGTCCCTGACGGAGATCGCCTCATCCTTGTGCCAGTGCCGAATTCGTGGACGGAGTGGTTCGCGATGTTTGGAAACTTGGAAGATTCCTTCCCGGAGCGTGACCAGGGTGTGGCCGAGAAGCGGGATGCCCTGTGAGCGGGTGGATGCTCGACACCAACATCTTGATCGCGATGCTGCGTGGGAAAGCCAGGGCCGCGGAAGGACACCTCGGAGACCATGAAGGCTTGTTGTGCGCGTCTGCTGTGACCGCGATGGAGATTGAGGCTGGCCTTGCCCTCGGCGGGTCCAACCGGCAGCGCGAGGCGTATCTGGCACTGCTCGCGTTCGTCGTGATCCTCCCATACGACGAACCCGCTGCCGTCCGCACTGCCCAACTGCGCGTTGATCTCCGCAAGCAGGGTCTAGAGATCGGCGCTTACGACGCGCTCATCGCCGGGCACGCCCTTTCCCGCGGCTGCACCTTGGTGACCAACAACGTGCGGGAGTTCGACCGGGTGCCCGGCCTCGTGGTGGAAGACTGGCTTGCCTAGCGGGTTGGGAAGCGCACGGTCGAGTCTAGGTCTGCTCGCGCAGCCATTTGCGGAGCACCCAGGTGGCGCGGACGTCGTCTTCGTTGTATTCGAGGACGCGCCCCGCGGCTTGGTCGCGGATTTCGTCGGATTCGCCGCCGACGGCGTCTTCGAACCAGCGCATGGAGTTGAGTCCTCCGGGGTCTTCGTCGCGCCAGGCGAAACCGGCGCCGTGGTGGGCCACGGTTTTCAGGCCCAGGCCGTGGGTGCCGAAGAAGTTGGCCCGCACGATCTTGAACAGGTCTACGAAGTGTGATTGGGAGTAGCGCTGCGCCCAGCGCAGTTGCTCGTCGTGGGTCGAGCTGGCAAGGCGGGCGATGCGGACGGTCTCGTAGTCGGAGTAGTGGTACACCAGCGCGTCGGTGTCTGTGACCAGCGCCTCCAGCCAGGACATGGCATCCCGGGCCAGCTTCAACTCGCTGGCGTCGTCCAAGTGGTCGAAGGCGACAAACGGACGGTAGTAGGCCGCGCCCGAAACGGTGTCGTGCACCCAGAATCCCCACAGGTAGACGCGGTCTTCGCGGCTGGTCTCCAGGTCGATGTCGACCTCCAGCGCCGCGCCCGGCACGGTGATGGGGCCCGTCGTCGTACGTTCCAACTCGATCCCGGACTGCATCAGCACGGAGCGGCGTTTCGCCAGGCGGATGCGTTCCTCGGCGCCGGGGCGCTGCTCCACCTGAGGCAGATACTGCGGCAAGAACCCTTCCAAATCCAGGGCCGCCAACTGGCGCGTGGTCACAACGCCGGCTTGCCGCAGGGCCACTATTTCCAGTGCAGACAAAGGCGTTTTGGAAATCCGCAGGCTCAAATCATCGGGATCGAGGCGCGTCACACACCGCGCGCGCCACACGCACGGTTCGCATTCGCTCGTGATGATCGGCGTCATCTCTGCCGCGACAGCTTCGTCGCCCGCCGCGGCGCGCTGCGCGATGGCGACACGCTTGGCGAACTCCTCCTCGTACACCTGCAGCGGAGTGGCCATCGTTTCTGGGCCGACCTGGATGTTGGGCTCGGCAAGGTCGATCCAGGAAATCACGGGCAAGTCTTCGATGAGTTCGTCGGTCCCGATCACGCCGCCGAGCGCCCCCGAGGCCGCCGCCCGTTCGCAGGCTTGCAGCAGGCGCCAATAGTGGGCCAATTGCAGTGCCGTGCCGGCTCGCCAATGCCAGCGGAAACGGTGCCCTGACAAGGTCTGATGCTCCGTCGGATCGGCCAAGGTGGAGTATTCGTAATGGCCCGCTTCGCGCTGTTCGGTGACGCGTTGGTATTTGACCACGGCCGGGTAGTAGCCGTCCCCACGGCGGTCGCGCACCAGCAGCGGGATACGCCCGCCCCGGTGCGACCCGGTGTCGCGGGGCACCAGCCCGCCCAGGATCAGGTCGACGCCGGAATCCATGGCTTTCAGGCAAGCGGACTCCTGTTCGGCAGATGACGGGCCGAAGCCGCGCAAATCGGCCACTGAATCCGTCTGGGTGAGCATGGCCAGCACCTTGCGGGTGAACTCCGCCGATCCGGGGAAACGTGGCGGGATGTCGGCTGCCGCCGCCAGTTGCCCGCTGAACGCGTTGTAGGTCTTGACCGGGCAAGTGCGCGCGGCGTAGGCGTCCAGCGTGAATTCCATCAGGCCGTGCCCCGGTGCAAGGCGACGATACCGCCGGAGAGGTTGTGCCAGCCCACTTTCTTCCAGCCCGCGGCCGTGATGATGCGGCCGAGTTGCTTCTGATCCGGCCACGTGAGGATGGACTCCATCAGATATTCGTACGCGTCCGGGTTCGACGCGGCGAGCCTCGCCAGCCGGGGGAGCGCCCGGCGCAGGTATAGCTGGTAGGCGGCCCGCAGCGGCCGGACCGACGGTGTGGAAAATTCGCAGACGACCAGGCGCCCGCCCGGTTTGGTGACGCGGCGCATTTCCTCCAGTGCGCGTGCCGTGTCCGACACGTTGCGCAGCCCGAACGAAATGGTCACGGCGTCGAAAACCCCGTCCGCAAAGGGCAGGTCGAGGGCGTCGGCGTTGGTGAACCACAAGTCGGGGAAACGGGCCTTGCCGCGTTCCAGCATGCCGAAGCTGAGATCTGCGGGGATGACGGTCGCCCCGGCCTTGGCGAACGGCTGCGAACTGGTGCCCGTGCCGGCGGCCAGATCCAAGATCAACTGCCCCGGCTGCGGGGCTACCGCAAAGGTGGTCTGGCGCCGCCACAGCCTGTCCTGCCCGGCGGAGAGGATGTCATTGAGCAGGTCGTAGCGCTTGGCCACCTTGTTGAACATAGCGGCCACCTGCCCCGGCTGTTTGTCCAGATCCGCGCGCTCGCTCACTCCGCCACCCTACAGGTTTCGGCACTGGTCAGGATGCCAGGCGGGCCCGGCTGGCGCGCTCCTGTGCCTTGAAAAGGCCAAACCGCGGCAGGAATTTGTCCCAGTCAATCGCATGGGCGTCGAACTCCGGGCCGTCGATGCAGGCGTGCTTGCGGACCAACTCGCCGCCGTCGGTGATGGGCACCATGCAAGCGCCGCACATCCCGGTGGCGTCCACCATGATTGAGTTCACCGAGACCGTGCACGGCACCGTGAAGCGCCTGGTCAACTCGGCCACGGCGCGCATCATCAACGGCGGGCCGATCGCGATCACCTCGGCGACGGGGACATGTTCGATGAGCATCTGCTCCAGCGGCGCGGTCACAAAACCCGGCACGCCGAACGAGCCATCGTCGGTGGTGTAGATCACTTCCAGCAGGTCGCCGAATTCGGCCTGCAGGCCGGCCACATAGTCGTCGGTCCAGAACAGCAGGTCGCGGCTGCGGAATCCGGAGATCAGCGTGCAGTGGTTGCCGAGCTGCAGATGCTCGCGCAGGATCGGATACACCGGGGGCAGCCCCAAGCCGCCCGCCGCGAAAACCACCCGGCCGTAGCGCACGTCGTCATCTTCGCCCTCGTTGAGCGGCGTCAGCGGATACTCCTCCAACTGCGACGGGCGTCCCAAAGGCCCGGCGACGCCGGCGAACGCCTCGCCCACGTCCATCGCGTTTATCAGGTGCGACGAGGCGCCCATGTCCTGGATCACCAGGGTGATCGTCCCGGCGTCGGCATCCCAGTCGGCCAGCGTCAGCGGGATCAACTCGCCGTTGGCGTCTTTCAGCACCCGCACGAACTGGCCGGCCTGCGCGGAGCGGGCAACGGCGGGGGCGCGCACGGTGAACTCGGTGATTTGAGGAGTCAGCACACGCTTTGCCGTGATCACGGGCAGCTCGCCCGCCTGCTCGGTGTAAGCCAGCGCCTTGGCCACCTGTTCGGCGAGGGCCGCCGGCGCACTCGCGGCGATCTCCAGTGCGGCGGAACGGCCGTCACCCGCCGCGCGTATCGCCGTCGAACCGCCGCGGGCCGCGTCGCCGCCGGAGTAGATGTGGGCGATCGACGTCTCCTGTGAATCCGGGCGCAACTGGATCGACCCGCGCCGCGTCACTTCCAGGCGCGACTCGGAATCCTTGATGATCGGGTTGGCGGCATTGCCCAGGGCCATGATGACCAAGTCGGCGGGCACATCTGCCAACTCGCCGGTCGGCACGGGGGAGCGGCGCCCGGACTCGTCCGGCTCGCCCAGTTCCATCGCCTCCACCCGGGCGGCCGCGACGAAACCGCCTTCGCCGGCGATGAATTCGGCTGGAGAGCACAGCTCGCGGAGCACGACGCCTTCTTCGAGAGCATGCTCCAGTTCTTCTTCCCGGGCAGGCATCTCCGACTTGGTGCGCCGGTAGCAGATGGTCACGTTGCCGCCCAGGCGCAGCGCCGTGCGGGAGGCGTCCATGGCGGTGTTGCCGCCGCCCACCACGATCACGTTCTTGCCCGCGACCTCAGGCAGCGGGGTCTCATGGTCATCCTTGTGGGCCTGCATCAGGTTGACGCGGGTGAGGAATTCATTCGCGCTCATCACGTTCAGCAGATGCTCGCCCGGGACGTTCAAGAAGCGCGGCAGGCCGGCGCCCGAGCCCACGAAGATCTCGGCGAAGCCCGCGTCGCGCAAGTCCTGCAGCGTGGCCGTCTTGCCGACGACGAACGACGTCACGAAACGGCCGCCCAACGCTTTGATCTTGGCAACCACATCGTCGATCAGGTTATTCGGCAGGCGGAACTCGGGGATGCCGTAACGCAACACTCCGCCCAGCTCGTGGAAAGCCTCGAAGACCGTCACGGGGAAGCCGGCCTTGGCCAGCATGTGCGCCGCGATGAGCCCCGACGGGCCGGAGCCCACGATCGCGACTGGCGGCTTGGCCGCTTGCTGCCACGGGTCGGCGTCCACCGCGGGGCTGGCCACTTGGCCTTTGAGCTTTGCCCATTGCGGCAGGAACCACTCCACCTGGCCGATCGACATCGAATGCTTGTGGATGCACGAGCCCTGGCACTGCAACTCCTGCGGGCAGACCCGGCCCGTCACGTCAGGCAGCGGGTTGCACTCCTCCAGCATCGCCAGCGCGTCGGCGAAGCGGCCCTGCCCGATGAGTTCGAACATTGTCGGGATGTGGATTTGGACGGGGCAACCGCCGACGCGCTCCGTGCTGCCGCGCGGGATCTTGCCCAGCTCGCAGAACGACTCGGCGCACTGGCGGTCGCGCAGCGTCTCCACCCAGACGAACAACTCCACCTCGCGCAGCGAGAATCCCAACGCCAGGTAACCCAGGTATCCGGTGTTGACCAACTCGAAGTCCCGGTTGCGCTCCGCCACCGGGCGGATGTAGGGCTCCACGCCGACCAGCGCCGGCCAGCCTTGGCTCATGCCGGAGAACAGCGGGTAGCGGCCGGACAAGTGTTCATCCAACCCCCTGATGAAAAGCCGCTTGCGCGCCACCGGAATCGCCCACATGAAGCGCATCAGCAGCGCCGACGTCGCGTCATCTGGCAATAGCAGCGACCAGAGCCGTTCGATCATCGCGGCGTCGAAATCCGCGCCCGCGGTGAAGTTCTCGGCTATCTGCGAAAGGGTTGGGTTGGCCCGCACTTGGGCGAGCAGTTCTTCATCGTCGGCGAGCCATCGTTCCAGCAGCTCGTCCGCATCCTTGCCTGGCATTTAGATCCTCCGTTGGAGCCGTCGTCGATCGTACCTCAACTACTTCCCGAACGAGTACACTGGCACTCGACGAGTCAGAGTGCTAGCGGCGGGAGGAGGATTCGGGTGCTGGATGACCGGAAGCTTGCGATTTTGCGGGCTATCGTCACCGACTATGTTTCCATGCGCGAGCCCGTGGGTTCGAAGGCCCTCGTGGAGCGCTATCGGCTGAACGTGTCCCCGGCCACGGTGCGCAACGACATGGCCGTCCTGGAAGAGGAAGGGTACATCACCCAGCCGCACACCTCGGCCGGCCGCATCCCCACCGACAAGGGGTACCGCCTATTCGTCGACCGCCTCGGCGCGATCAAGCCGCTGTCCGCCGCCGAACGCCGGGCCATTGAGACGTTCATGGCCGGCGCGCTCGACATCGACGACGTCGTCAAGCGCACTGTCCGGTTGCTCGCCCAGATCACGCAACAAGTCGCCATCGTGCAGTATCCGGCCATGGCACAGGCGAGCGTGCGCGCCGTGGAAATCATCTCGCTGACGCCGGAGCGCGCCCTGGTGATCCTGGTCAACTCGACTGGCCACGTGGAACAGCGGTCCATTGAGACCGGCGGCGCGCCGGATTCCGCGATCGCCGAACTGCGCGGCCGGCTCAACGCCGCGTTGGTGGGGCTCAGCGCCGCCAAGGCGTTGGAAACCCTCGGCGGGTTCTTGGAGCAGTTACGCCCGGAAGACCGCTCGCTGGGGACGGTGGTCTGTGCCGTGCTGGTGGAGATTCTGGGCGGCGAACCTTCCACGCGCGTCGTGGTGGGCGGTGTCCCGAATCTGACCCGCTTCGCCGACCAGTTCGAGACGACTGTCAAGCCGGTGTTGGAGGCCTTGGAAGAGCAGGTCGTGCTGCTGCGTCTGCTGGGCGAGGCGAGTTCGTCGGGTGACGTCACGGTGCGTATCGGGCGGGAGAATCCGTACGAGCCGCTGCAGTCCACGTCTTTGGTGGCGAGCCCCTACGGCGATTCCTGGGCCAATCTCGGCGTGGTGGGCCCCACGCGCATGGATTACCCGACGACAATGGCCACGGTGCGCGCGGTGGCGCGCTATGTGGGCAGGTACCTTTCGGAAGGCTGACGTGGCAACTGACTATTACCAAGTGCTGGGAGTGCCGCGCGACGCCACCGCCGAGCAAATCAAGAAGGCGTACCGCAAGCTCGCCATGAAGTACCATCCGGATGTCGCCGACGAGCCGGACGCCGCCGAGAAGTTCAAACAGATCGGCGAGGCGTACGAAGTCCTGCAAGATCCCTCCAAGCGCGACATCTACGACCGCGGCGGCGATCCGCTGGGCGGCGGTTTCTCCGGCGCGGGCGGTTTCGGTTTCCCGGGCGGCTTCGATTTCACGAACCTGGTGGACGCCATGTTCGGCGGCCACACGGCGCGCGGCCCGCGTTCGCGTGTGCAGCGCGGCTCGGACACGCTCGTCCGACTGCGGCTGACGTTGGCGGAAGCAGCCTTCGGCATCACCAAACCGGTGAAGGTCGACTCCGCGGTGGTTTGCCCGTCGTGCAACGGCGCGGGTGCTGCCGATGGCGGCGATCCGGTGGCCTGCTCGGCATGCCAGGGCCGCGGCGAGATCACGCAGGTGCAGCGTTCGTTCCTGGGCGACATCCGCACGACGTCGCCGTGCCCCAGTTGCCGGGGCTTTGGCACCGTGATCCCCAATCCGTGCGGCGAATGCTCCGGAGAGGGCCGGGTGCGGACGGTGCGGACGGTCAACGTGAAGATCCCCGCGGGCGTCAACACCGGCAACCGCATCCACCTGGATTCGCAGGGCGAAGTCGGCCCGGGCGGCGGTCCGGCGGGAGACCTGTACGTCGAATTGACGGTCTCCCGGCATGAGGTGTTCACCCGCAACGGCGACGACCTCGACATGATCGTCACGCTGCCCATGACGGCGGCGGCGTTGGGCACGGAGGTGACGCTGCGCACATTGGAGGGGGAGCGTGACGACATCGATCCGGCGGAAGGCCAGATCACGATCACGATTCCACCCGGCACGCAGTCCGGCGCCCGCATCGTGGTGCCCGGCAAAGGGGTTCCCAAGTTGCGCGGCCGGGGCCGTGGCGAACTGGGCGTCACCGTCGCGGTGGCCACCCCGATGAAACTCGACGAGCAACAGCGCGACCTGCTGCGGGAGTTGGCCGAATTGCGCAACGAATCCAGCCCTGAGGCCACGGTCGCCAAGCAGGGGCGTGGGGTATTCGGTTGGCTGAAGGACACATTCACATGACGGAACCGCTATTTCTAGGACACCTCGACGCGCCGAAAGTGGGCGACCAAGTGGCGCTGGGCGACGCGGAAGGCCACCATGCCGCCGATGTGCGGCGCATCCGCGCCGGAGAGGTCGTGTTGATCTCCGACGGCGCCGGGCTGGCCGTGCGCGGGCCGGTGACGGCCGTGGCCAAGGGGGAGTTGACAGTCGAAGTCGCGGAGGTGCTGCAGCAGCCGGCGGCACCCATCCGCTACATCGCCGTGCAGGCGCTGGCCAAGGGCGACCGGTCTGAATTGGCCGTCGAAGTGCTCACCGAAGCCGGCATCGACACGATCTACCCGTGGCAGGCCGAGCGTTCCATCGTGAAATGGGCGGCCGACCGCGTCGAGCGGGGCCTGCTGCGTTGGCGGGCAACGGCCCGGGAGGCGGCCAAGCAGAGCCGCCGCTTCCGGGTGCCTGTCGTGGCCGACCCGCTCACGACGCCGGAACTGGTGGCGTTGATCCAACGGGCCGATCTGGCGCTGGTGTTGCACGAGTCGGCCGAACGCCCGCTGTCCAGCGTGGAACTGCCCGCCGCAGGCGCGGTCGTCTTCGTCATCGGCCCGGAAGGGGGCCTCACAGACGCCGAGGTTGCGGCTTTCACGCAGGCCGGGGCCCAAGCCGTCACGATCTCGGACGCGGTGTTGCGCACTTCCACGGCGGGCGTCGTCGCGTTGGCCCAGTTGCAGGCGCTGGCAAAGTGACTTTCTGGTTCGAGCAGACGGCTGCCTTGGACTCTGGCGGCCGCGCTGGAGTGATCCACACCCCGCACGGCGACATCGCCACACCGGCGTTCGTGGCGGTTGGCACCCAGGCGTCCGTAAAGGGAGTGCTGCCGGAGACCATGGCCGGTTGCGGGGTGCAGGCGGTCCTCGCCAACGCCTACCACCTGTACCTGCAGCCCGGCTCCGCGCTCGTTGACGCGGCTGGCGGCTTGGGCGCGTTCATGAACTGGCCCGGCCCCACCTTCACGGATTCCGGCGGGTTCCAGGTGCTGAGCCTGGGCGCGGGTTTCAAGAAGGTGCTCGCCATGGACACTACCGGGCTGCAATCGGACGACGTCATCGCCGAAGGCAAGCAGCGCCTGGCGATGGTCGACGACGCGGGCGTCACGTTCACCTCCCATCTGGACGGCTCGAAACACCGCTTCACCCCGGAGGTTTCGATGCGGATCCAGCACGAGTTGGGCGCTGACATCATCTTCGCCTTCGACGAATGCACGACGCTGATGAACACCCGCGGCTACCAGGAAGCGTCCCTCGAGCGGACATATGCCTGGGCGCTGCGGTGCCTGGCGGCGCACCGCGAGCTCACCGAAGCGCGGGCCGGCAAGCCCTATCAGGCGTTGTTCGGCGTCGTGCAAGGCGCCCAGTATGAAGATCTGCGCCGCAAGGCCGCCCGCGATCTGGCGGCGGCCAACGTGGACGGGCAGTGTTTTGACGGTTTTGGCATCGGCGGGGCGTTGGAGAAGCGCAAGCTGGGCGAGATCGTCGGCTGGGTCTGCTCGGAGCTGCCCGGCGACAAGCCGCGGCACCTGCTGGGGATCTCCGAGCCCGACGACCTGTTCGCCGCTATCGCCTACGGCGCGGACACGTTCGACTGCGTGAAGCCGTCCCGCGAGGCCCGCAACGCGCGGCTCTATACCCGTGATGGCCATTTCAACGTGACCAACGCCGCCAACCGGTCCGATTTCCGCCCAGTCGACGCCGAGTGCGACTGCTACACCTGCGCCCACTACACCAGGGCTTACCTGCACCACCTGTTCCGGGCCAAAGAGCTGCTGGCCTACACCTTGGCCACCATCCACAACGAGCGCTTCATCATCCGCCTGGTCGACGACATCCGCGCCGCGATAAGCGCAGGCAACTTCGACGATTTGCGGCAGTCTTTCCTGGGGCGCTACTACGCCTAGTTGTCCGGATTTCTGGATGGCTGGGGCCGCGCCGCGCGCGTAGCACCCGGTCGAGTCCGGGGATGACCATTGGAGTTCCGGGTGACGTGGCCCGAACGCCGTGCCGGGTGGCTAGGCTGGTCCGGTGAGTCAACACTGGACTTTGGTGGATCTGGGGCCAGAGCGGATCGACGAGATCGACGCCGTGGAGCGCTGGGCATGGTTCGCGCCCGACGAAGCCGGCCGGATGGAGCGGGTGCGGGCCAACTTGGCCGGGCCGCTCAAGTTGTGGGGTGCGCAGACGGAAAGTGGACGGCTGGCCGGGGTCGCCGGGTCTTTCCATTTCGACTTGCCGGTGCCCGGCGGGGTGCTTCCGACGAGCGGGTTGACGTGGGTGTCCGTCCATCCGCAGTTCCGGCGGCGCGGCATCCTGCGGGCGATGTTGGGCAAGCATTTCGAAGACGCCCGGGCGGCTGGCGAGCTGGCCTCGCTGCTGACGGCGGCCGAGGTGCCCATCTACACCCGGTTCGGGTATGGGCAGGTGGACCGGGTCGTCCGGGTGTCGCTCAGCCGCGGTGTGGAGTTGTACGACGTGCCGGGGGCCGACGAGGTCGAGGTCACGTTGGAGGACGCCGCCAGCCCCGCCGCGCAGGAGGCCGCGGAACGGGCCTACATGGCCGTGGGTGCGGCGACGGGACGCTCCGGGTGGACGCCTGCCAGGCAGGACGGCGCTTGGAGCTTGCACTTCGACGACCCGGTGGAAACCCGCGAGCTGGCCGAGCCGCTGCGCGTTGCCATCGCCCGGCGTGCCGGCCAGCCGACGGGGTTCGCGCTGTTCCGCCGCAAGGAGGGTTGGAGTCCCGACGACGTCCCCACCGGCAAAGTCCACGTCTACCCGCTCGCCGCCGCCGACGCGGCCACCTCGCGAGCGCTGTGGTCCGTGGTCACCAACCTCGACCTGACCGACAGCATCACAACCGGGCCAATCCCGTTGGACGATCCGCTGTTTGCCTTGCTGAAGAACCCCCGCATCACACAGCGGCTCGGCGATTTCCTGCACCTGCGCATCCTGGACTTGCCCGGATGCCTGGCCGCCCGCAGCTACTCCTCGGACGCGGACCTGGTGATCGAGGTCGCGGACTGCTTGTTCGAGGAGAACGCGGGCCGGTGGCGCTGGCAGATCAAAGGTGGCGCCGCCGACGTTTCCCGCACGGATGCCGAGCCGGACGTGCGGCTTGACGTGCGCCTGCTCGGATCGGTGTTGCTGGGCGGGATCTCACCGGTCGCGTACCTGGACGCCGGGCAGTTGGCCGAGCACACCCCGGGCGCGGTGCAGCGCCTGGCGCAGGCCCTCTGGGTACCGCGCCAACCCCACTGCGCGTTCGGGTTCTAGGAAACCTTGGTGCCAGCCCTCCGCGCCGGCACGGAGCACCGCGGCGCCGCTTCAATTCCCGGGCACGCCGCTGGCCGCGATATGGTAGTCGAAGAGTTTTGGCCTCTGTGAGGTGGACATGGCCGACTGCCCTCGATGCGGCGCCAGCGGTGAGCGTGGTAACTACTGCGGCAATTGCGGTGGCGCCCTGCCCACGATCTACCGCGACGCGCATCAGCAGATAGGGGCCCAGCGGTTGCCCGTGGACGAATCGGTCTTCGTGCCCGATCCCGCCGACAACCCCACCGTCATCCGGGCTGCCGAGGAAGTTCCTCCGCCGCCTCCGCCGGCGACACCGCCCACGGCACCGGTCGCGCAGCAGTTCGCGACACCGCCCACCGGCCCGTTGCCTGGGCTGGCCACCGGGTCGTATCCGCCCGCTGGCTACCCTTCCGGCGTGTATCAGCCCGGGCCCGCGCAGCCGCCCCAGCGACCCAAGTGGCCGTTGCTGGTTGGCATCGGCGTGGCCGCGGCGGCGCTGGTCGCGGGCGTCGCCGTGATCGGCGTCCAGTTCCTTGGGAGCGGCGCTGCGGAGCCCAACGTCGCTTCCTCCGGAGCGCAAGCGTCGCAACAGCCCGCGGCCACGGGCCCGGCATCACCTGCCGCGACACCGTCCGGGCTGCCCGCTTGCCCGGCCGGGACCCAGCAACTTTCCCAATCCACATGGCCCGGCGGCTGGCTGGTCGTCTGCGGGTCCGCCATCGCTTCGCCGAGTTGGCTGGCCTTTTCCGATTCGGAGTTGGGAGCCGGCGAGACTTCCCAGGTCGTCTACGCGCCGGGCATGTACTGCGCGTCCAGCGGCGCCAGCCGGGCCTGCGCTTACGCGGCCCCCGCGCTGGTGGCGTTCGTGGTAGACGGCGAGGTCGTGCAGCGCAGCGTCGAGTCGAACTTCTTCGCCGATTCCGGCTCGGGCGGCGCCGGCCAAGGCACTGGGCCGACAGGCGTCGAAGCCCCCGACAACACCGCCAAAGACCAAGTGCGCTACCTCACCGAAATCCTCGCCAAGTCGGCCAAGGCCCGCGGCAAGCTCTCCCCGGCGATCAACAACGTGGTGGCGTGCAAGAAGGTGAGCGCTTCGATCAAGGACATGCAGGCCGTCTCGGACAACCGCACCGAGCTGCTCAAAGCCCTGGAATCCACACCGGTGGACCGCATCGACGGCGGCGAGGAGTTGTTGGCCCAACTGCGCGCCGCACTGCTGGCCTCGCTGGCGACCGACGACGCCTACGTAGCCTGGGCCCAAGACGAGCAGGCCAACGGGTGCGCCAACGGCAGGAAGTCCAGCCTTTACAAGGAGGCGCAGAAGCTCGACAAAGCGGTCGACCCGCTCAAGGCCGCGTTCATCTCCAATTGGAACCAGACCATCGTCCCGGTCTACGGCGTCAAAGAGTTGGCAAACGCAGACGTCTAGAGCCCCTCGCGCTTGCGGACGAAGGCGATCACCCGGTAGGTGATGGGCAGGCAGATGACCTCCACCAAGACTTTGTAGACCCAGCCCACGATGATGTAGTTGGTGAGTTCCCCCGCGGGGAGCGAGTCGCCGCCGAACAGCGCGCCCAGGAAACCGAAGGCGATCAGGCCGAACAGCACCGTGTCGGCCGCCTCACCGACGAGCGTGGAGGTGATCAGGCGCACCCAGAGCCGTTTTTCGCCCCAGCGCTGCTTGATGCGGACCAAGACGACGGCGTTGGTCAACTGCCCGGCCAGATAGCCCATCAGGGATGCCAGCACGATGCGCGGCACGAATCCGAGCACGTCATGCCAGGCGTCCTGCAGCGGCCAATCCGCTGAGGCGGGGGCCGCGTCCACGGCGGCGAACACCACCGCGGCGATCACCGCCAGCGTGAAACCGGCGAAGATGGCCCGGTTCGCCCTGCGGACGCCGTAGACCTCGGCGAGGACATCTCCCAAGACGTAGGTAAGGGGGAACAGGAACGCGCCGCCGTCTGCCAGGATCGGCAGCACCGGGAATCCGGCGACATCCCAGTTTGGTCCGAACGCGAGCACTTTCGTGGCTCCGACGTTGGAAATGAGCAACATGCCGCAGAAGGCGGCGACAATCAGGTCGTAGACCCCGCGTTTGTTTTCTGGCGCTGACACGTTTGGGCAGCATAGACCGCCCGCGCGCGATGCGCCACCCCACACGCGCACCTTGGTCACAACCTGGTCGCGGGTGCTCTCTTGTTGGGACAAAAACCGCCCATCTTCCTTGCAAACCGGTTTTCTGATGGCAAGCTAGCGATATGACGGACTACGCAGTGGAAGTACCTGACGAATCCGAGCAGCTCGACCAGTTGCAACCTGACGTTTCGCTGCTGCATCGCGGCGTCGACGACGTTCTGGACGAGGGGTATGTCACCCCGGAGAATTGGTCGCCCGCGCAAGGATTCGGAAACACGAAAGCAGAAATGCGCCGCGGCGAGACGTTGGAGCAGCGTGTCGCGCAGGAGCAGCCGGAGGTCGTGAAAGACGACACGCCGTGGAATCCCGATCCCGCCGAGCACCGGGAGGTGGGCAACAAGCGCGCCGGCCGACTGGTGAGCGCCGAGAGCGGTGCAGATGGCGCCGGCCAAGACGTGGGCTTTGCGGGCGGCGCCGCTTCCGCCGAGGAAGCGGCCATGCACATCATCGACGACTACGACGACGATGACGACTGAGCAGATCCTGTATCCGCCCATTGAGCCATACGACGCCGGCATGCTCTCGGTGGGCGACGGGCAGCAACTCTACTGGGAGGAGTGCGGCAATCCAGACGGCAAGCCCGCCGTATTCCTGCACGGTGGCCCAGGTGGCGGCTGCAACGCCGACCAGCGCCGCTATTTCAACCCGGACAAGTACCGCATCGTGCTCTTTGACCAGCGGCAATGCGGCCGCTCCACGCCCCACGCGGCCACGCCCGCGGCCGACTTTTCGGTCAACACGACCTGGAAGCTGGTCGCCGACATCGAAACTGTGCGCGCCGACCGCGGCATCGACTCGTGGCTCGTTTTCGGAGGATCGTGGGGAAGCGCGCTGGCTTTGGCATACGCCGAGGCCCATCCGCGGCGCGTCAGCGAGCTGGTGCTGCGCGGCATCTTCACCCTGCGGCGCAAGGAACTGGACTGGTTCTACAACGGCCCCGCCGGGATGATGAGCCCGGTTTGGTGGCGGGCGTTCGAGGAACCCCTCGGCGCGGGATTCGCCGGAGACCGCATCAGCGCCTACCACGACCTGCTTTTCGACCCGGATCCAGCCGTGCACCTGCCCGCCGGCCTGGCGTGGACACGCTGGGAGGCGGCCACGTCGAAGCTGGAGAACACCCAGGCCGACATCGACGCCTGGTCCGATCCGGCCTATGCGCTGGCGTTCGCCCGCATCGAAAACCACTTCTTCGTCCACGGCGGCTGGTTCGCCGACAACCAGTTGATCGACCTGGCCGACCGCCTCGCCGGCATCCCCGGTGTGATCGTGCAAGGCAAGTACGACCTATGCTGCCCGGTCGTGACCGCCGACGACCTGCACCGTGCTTGGCCCGAAGCGGACTACAAGCTCGTCCTAGCGGGCCACTCAATCGCCGAGCCGGCCATCGCGAAGGAGTTGGTCGCCGCCACCGACCGCTTCGCCGACTGACAGCGCACGCCGTCATCCCGGACTCGTTCCGGTATCCACTCCCTGTCATGCCGGACTCGTTCCGGCATCTTGGGACAAAGTCCCATGCACTCTGCGGGGGTGCCCTTACGGGCACACGGACTGCGTCCGAGATCCCGGAACAAGTCCGGGATGACGTGGTGGGGAGGTTCGGGATGACGGGGTTGGGGGATGACGTGGTGGGGGTCTGGGATGGCAGGACGCGAGCGCGAAGCGCTCTCAATTCAGCGTTTCGGCGGCCTCCAGCCAGGCGGCTTCCAACTCGGCGATGCGGGTGTTGGCGGCGTCCAGCTCCGCGCTCAGTTCGACAAGTTTGGTGTAGTCGGAGGAGTGTTCGGCGAGCTTCGCATGCAGCTTCCCGACGCGGACTTGCAGTTTTTCGAGTTGGCCTTCGATCCGGGCTAGATCTTTCTTGGCCTGCCGGGTTTGGGCATCGACGCCGGGGGTCTTGGCCGCCTTGGGGGCGGGTTCGGGTGCGGACGGCCGGGCGCGCAGGGCGAGGTACTCGTCGACGCCGCCGGGCAGCAGCACGCAGCGGCCGTCGCCCAGCAGCGCATACACGACGTCACAGACCCGCTCCAGGAAGTAGCGGTCGTGGGAGACGGCGATAAGGGTGCCGGGCCAGGTGTCGAGGTAATCTTCGATGACGGTCAGGGTGTCGATGTCCAGGTCGTTGGTGGGCTCGTCGAGCAGCAGCACGTTCGGTTCGGCCAACAGCAGCCGCAGCAGTTGCAGGCGCCGCCGTTCCCCGCCGGACAAGTCCCCGATTCGCGTCATGAGCTTCTGCCCGGAGAAGCCGAAGCCTTCCAGCAGGCTCGACGCGGACGCCTCGTGCCCGGTGGCGAGCCGCGTGCTGTGCTTCAGCCGTTCCACGGATTCACGCACCCGGTCGGTGTCGTCCAACTCCTCGACGGCTTGGGACAGGTAGCCGAGCTGGATGGTCTTGCCCTGTTTCACCTTGCCGGAGGTGGGCCGGACACGGTGGGCGAGCAAGTCCAGCAGCGTCGTCTTGCCGGCGCCGTTCACGCCGATGATGCCGATGCGGTCCCCGGGCCCGATCGACCAGTTGACATCCTTGAGCAGGACGCGGGAATCATCGAGCACATACGTGGCTTGGTGCAGGTCGAAGACGTCCTTGCCCAGGTGCGCCATCGCGAACTCGCGCAGACCCAGCTTGTCGCGTGGGTCCGGCACGTCCGCGATCAGGGCGTTCGCCGCGTCGATGCGGAACTTCGGCTTCGACGTGCGCGCGGGCGGGCCGCGGCGCAGCCAAGCCAGCTCTTTGCGGAGCAGGTTCTGCCGCCGCGATTCCACGACTGAGGCGATGCGGGCCCGCTCGGCGCGGGCGAGGACGTAGGCCGCATAGCCGCCCTCGTAGGAATCGACCTTGGCGTCGTGTACTTCCCAGATTTGGTTGCAGATCGCGTCCAGGAACCAGCGGTCGTGGCTGACGACGAGCATGGCCGTGCCGCGCGCGGCAAGCGATTGGAGGTGTTCGGCCAGCCACGAGATGGCCTCCACGTCCAAGTGGTTGGTGGGTTCGTCCAAGACGAGCAGGTCGTGCCCGCCCAGCAACAGCCCGGTCAGCGACACGCGCCGCCGCTCGCCGCCGCTGAGCTGTGACACCGAGGCGTCCAAGTCGAGCGAACCCAGGAACCGCTGGACGATTTGCCGCCGCTCCGAATCGGCGGCCCACACGTGGTCGGGCTGGCCGCCCACCACCACGTCGCGGATCGCGGCGCCCGGCGCGAAATCCTCGCGTTGGCTCAGATACCCCAAATGGAGCGTGTTGGCGTGGATGACTTGACCGGAGTCGGGTGGGCGGCGGCCGGTGAGGATGTCGAGCAGGGTCGTTTTCCCGTCGCCGTTACGGCCCACCACGCCGATGACTTCCCCCGACGACAGGCCCAGGCTCACTTCGTCCAGCAGGACGCGGGTGCCAAACGCGATGGAGACGCGCTCGGCGTTGACCAGGTTGCCCATGCCAGGCGGCGCTTACCGGCCGCGCAGGGCCTTATTGGCGCCCTTCGGCGCCACCAGCGGGCCTTTGGGCATCGGAATCTTGGGACGGGCGGCGTCCAAGGCGCGCAGCCGCTGGTTCGTTTCCGTGATCTGAAGCTTGCGGATCTTCTTCGGCAAGGCGTTGATGTAGCTGGTCAGCTTGTTGAGCGGCACCTGGCCCTCGCCGTCGCCCATGACGATGGTGGTGACGGGCACGCCGTAGACGATCTGCTCGTGCTTCTTCGCCTCTGCGGCCAACAGCGTCTTCACCCGCGATGGGGCGCCTTCGCCGATGAGCACGATCCCCGCCTGGCCGACGGCGCGGTGCAGCACGTCCATCTGCCTGGTGGCCGTCACCGGAGACGTGTAGCTCCACTTCTTCTTGTTCAACATGCCCAGAGCGACCTCGGCTGCGCCGGCCTGGCCCTCGAAACGCTTGTAGGTGGCCTTCTTTGCGCGCCACACCAGCGTGTACATCGCGGCGATGACGCCGGCCATCACGCCCATGATCAGGTACATCCACCACGGCTCCAGGAAGAAGCCGATGGCGGAAACGACGATGAGCCCCAGCAGGCCGGCCCCGATCAGCCACCACTTCGACTCGGGGTCGGAACTGACCGTCATCTTCACCGTTTGGGTGATCTGCTTGAACCAGCCCCAGTCCTTGGGATCTTGTGAAGTCTTCTTTGCCAGCTTGGCGGCTTTCATCTCCGCCTTCTGCTTCGCGGCGAGTTCCTTCGCCCTTTCACTTGCCATCTGCTGCTCCGTCTACATTCGCTCGTGCGGCTATCGCCTCCCGGTAGAGCCGCCCCGCCCGGTAAGAGGAGCGGACCAACGGCCCTGACAGCACGCCCGCATAGCCTATCTCAGTTGCGGCCCGCGCGAATTCGTCGAACTCTTCCGGCCTCACCCAGCGGTCGATCGGGTGGTGTCGCGGCGTCGGCCGCAGGTACTGCGTGATGGTGATCAATTCGGCGCCGGCGTCGTGCAATTCCCGCAGCGCGGTGAGCACCTCGCCATTGGTTTCGCCCAACCCCAAGATCAGATTGGACTTGGTGACCAGCCCGGCTGCCCGCGAAGCCGCCAACACTTCCAGTGAGCGGCCGTAGTCAAAGCCCGGCCGGATCGCCTTGAAGACGCGCGGCACCGTCTCGACGTTGTGGGCGAACACTTCCGGCCGGGTGTCGAAGACTTGGGCGAGCAAGTCTGCCTTGCCGGAAAAGTCGGGGGCGAGCATTTCCACGCCGACACCCGGATTGGCGGCGTGGATCTGGCGGATCGTCTCGGCGTAGAGCCACGCACCTTCATCGGGCAAGTCGTCGCGGCACACGCCCGTCACCGTCGCGTAGCGCAGGCCCATCTGCCGCACCGAGTCGGCGACGCGGGCCGGCTCGGAGGTGTCGTAGTCCTTGGGTTTGGCGGATTCGATCTGGCAGAAATCGCAGCGGCGCGTGCAAACGTCGCCGCCGATGAGGAAGGTGGCCTCGCGGTCCGCCCAGCATTCGAAGATGTTGGGACAGCCGGCCTCTTGGCAGACGGTGTGCAGCGAACCGGCCGCCACCAATTGCCGCAGGTCGCGGTAGTCGGGCGACAGTGTGGCGGTGTTCTTGATCCAGGGCGGCTTGCGCTCGATGGGCGTCAGGGAATTGCGGGCCTCAATCCGGAGCATGCGTTTGGCCTGGGTCATCCTGCGATCCTACCCTTCAGGGCGGCGCGCAGGTGCGGTTCGAGGCGCTGGGCCACTGCGAGCAGCGGCGGCGTCTCGCCCAACTCCCGGCCCAGGCTGGTCACGCCGGCGTCGTCGATGCCGCAGGGGATGATCTTTTGGAACGCCGCCAGATCGTCGGACACGTTCAGTGCGAAGCCGTGCAGGGTGGTTTGGTGGGATACCCGGATGCCGATCGCGGCGATCTTGCGCTGCGGTTTGTCCAGCCAGACGCCGGTGCGGCCCGGAACCCGGATCCCTTGCAGTCCGTAGTCGGCGAGGAGACCGATCAGGGCTTCCTCCAGCATCCGCACATAGTCCACGACGCCGACTTTCCAAGGGACGAACGCGATCGGATAGCCGACCAACTGCCCGGGGCCGTGATAGGTGATCTTGCCGCCCCGGTCCACCTCGATCACCTCGGATCCGTCCGCGGGCCGTTCTTGCGGCAGGGTGCGCCGCCCGGCCGTGTACACCGGAGCATGCTCCACGAACAGCACCTGCGCCGGGAGTTCCCCGGAGGCCACGAGCGCGTGCACGCGCCGCTGCTCGGCTAGTGTGGCCCGGTAGTCGGCCAGGTGTTCTCCGAGCCCCAAGTATCGGAACTCGATCGGCCGGGGGTCTGCTCCGCGTGGCCCTGTCACGACTCCAGCCGGGCCTTGACGTGTGCCAAGAAGCGCGCCGCGTCGGAGGAATCCACCAGCCGGTGGTCATAGCTGAGCGACAGGTAGGCCAAGTCGCGGATGGACAGCGTTTCCTCACCTTGGACGACGATGCGTTTGGTGACCGCCCCGATTCCGAGCGCGGCCACCTGCGGCGGGACGACGACGGGCGTGTCCAGCAGCGAGCCGAAAGCGCCAAAGTCGACGACGGAGAACGTGGCGCCGGCGAGGTCGTCGGGCAGGATGTTGGCCGACTGCGCACGGCTGGTGAGGTCGGAGACCGCCTTGGCGATGTCTGCCGCGGAAAGCTCTGCCGCATTCTTGACCACCGGGTTGAGCACGCCCTTGCCGGTCGGGACTGCGATGGCGATGTTCTCAACGGCCGGGTAGGCGACCGTTCCCGCCGCGAGGTCGAAGGTGGCGTTGAGCAGCGGGTTTGCGCGCAGCGCGTCCGCCACGGCCTGCAACACCGGCACGAGATAGCCTTCCTGGTTGCGGACGACGCGGGTCAGATCCACTTCGGCGACAGCCGTCAACTGCGCGGTGGCGCGCAGCGATTCGACGGTGCGTTTGGCGATGGCCGCGCGCAGGCTGGAGAGCTGTTCGGTCGTGCCGCGTTTGGCGGCGTCAGGGCTGGGCTCGGGAGGTTCTTCCACGGCCTCCGCGGGTGTTCCGCCCTTGGCCGCGATGGCCGCGACGACGTCCTGCTTGCGAATGCGCCCGCCGACGCCGCTGCCCTGGACTTCGGCCAGGTCGATGCCGCCGGCGGCGGCGATCTTGCGGACCACCGGGGTCACATACGTGTCATCTGGGCTGGCTGCCCGCCGGGCCGGGCGCGGTTCTGGTTCGGCAGGCTCAGGCGCGCTGACAGAGGCTGGCCAGATCGGCGCTTCGGGCGTAGGAAGGCTGGGTTGCGGCGCCGCGGGAATGGGTTCCGGCACTGGTGTCGGGAGCGGCTCGGCAGGTTCCGGCGCGGGCGCTGGGACCGCGGGTTCGGGCACGGGCGTGGGCGCGTGGTATGCCGCGCTGGGTTCTGGGCTGGGCGCCGGTGCCGGCTCGGGGGCCGCGGCCGGCTCGGCCTCGGTGACAGGTTCGGGCGCCGCGCTGGGCTCCGCGGCGGCAACCTCTGGGGCGGTGGCAGGTTCCGGCTCGGTTATCGTCGGTGCGGCGGCCCCGATGATGGCCAGGACGGACCCGACGGTCGCGGTGGCGTCCTCCGGCACCCGGATTTCGAGCAGCGTGCCCGCGGCGGGCGAAGGCAACTCGGTGTCCACCTTGTCGGTGGAAATTTCGACCAGCGGTTCGTCCATGGCGACCGCGTCGCCCACATTCTTGAGCCAACGCGAGATCGTGCCTTCGGTCACAGACTCGCCAAGGGCGGGCAACAGCACCTCGACACCTTCGGCGGGTGCGGCGGCAGGAGCCGCGACGGGTTCCGGGGCGGGAGTTGGCTCTGCGACGGGCTCTGGCGGCGCGCTGGCCGGCGCAGGTGCAGGGGCTGGTGCGGTTTCCGGTTCCGGGGCCGGTGATGCGTCCGGCTCGGGATCTGCCGAGAGGACCGGTTCGGCTTCCGGATCGGCGGCCGAGACAGGCTGGGCGGGCTGGGGCGGCGTGTAGGCCTCGGGCTCCGGTTCCGGTGCGGGCGCCGGTGCGGACGCCTGCGCGATCGCCGATGTCCAAGCGGCAGACCAGGCCTGCGCGATGGGAATCGGCTTCCAATCCAGTTCCGGCGCCGGTGCCGGCTCCGGATCGGGTTCCGGCTGCGGGGCGGGATCCGGCTGGGGCTGGGGCTGCGGCGCTGGGGGCGGAACGGGGGCTGGGATTTCGTCGGAAACCGATACCGGGTCTTCGCTGTGAACGGCGAAATCGGGCGTGAACACCGGCGGCGGCGCGGGCACGGCTGTTTCTCCGATGAGCGCGAGCACTGCGCCCACTTCCACGGTGGCGTCTTCGGAGTAGCGGATCTCCAGCACCACGCCGGCCACGGGCGAGGGTATTTCGGTGTCCACCTTGTCAGTGGAAATCTCGACCAAGGGTTCGTCCATGGCGACGGTGTCCCCGACGTTCTTGAGCCAGCGGGAAATCGTTCCTTCGGTGACGGATTCGCCTAGCGCGGGCAACAGAACGGGTGTAGCCATGACTCTCTCCTTTATCGGCGTACGCCAGGGCGCGGCGACCACGCCCCAGGCTCAAACGCTAGCCTAGCCCTTCGGCGCCTTCCAAGGGCCCGGCCCGCCTCCTCGAATCTGTCAGTCCAAGTGGAACTTGTGCGGATGCTGCCTGCCGGGGACCAACCGCACCCGTCATGCCGGACTTGTTCCGGTATTCCAACCCCACCCGTCATGCCGGACTCGTTCCGGCACCCCCTCCCCGTCATGCCGGACTCGTTCCGGCATCTTGGGCCGAAGTCCCATGCGCGCCGCAGGCGTGCCCCTGCCAGGGCACACGGACTACGTCCGAGATCCCGGAACAAGTCCGGGATGACGATTCAACACCCTCGGACGAAGTCCCACGCACCCTGAAAGGGTGCCCCTACCGGGCCACACGGACTACGTCCGAGATCCCGGAACACCACCCCACAAAGTTCTTCGATACTTTGCGGGGACCCCGGTCCTCGACTCCGGGGGGCTGACCAGGCTTGCGGTCCGCGACCGGGCGACGGCGGCGCTGTTGCTGGCCCGGCGCGGCTCTGCGGTCGATGCCCTCGTCGTCGCCCTGGCCGAGCCAGACGGAACCGTCTTGACCTCCGACGCCCAGGACTTGGAGGCCTTGGCCGCCTACGCGCTCAGCGTGAAGGTCGAAGCGGTGTGATTCCGGCCCGGCCCAGTCAGCAGACTGTCCTGCCGGCACACCTGGGTCGGCCGACAGGCATATCCTGGGTCAGTGAGCACTTCGCGGGCCGGCATCACCATAGCGGTCATCGTCTGCTCGCAGTTCTTGAACGCGTTCACCGGCAGCGCCCTGAATGTCTCCATCCCCACCATCGGGGCCGACTTTGCGGCTGCGGCCGCCGACTTGGGCTGGTTGGTAACCACTTACAACATGTGCACGGTGGCACTGCTGCTGCCGTTGGGAAGGCTGGCCGACCTGACGAACCGGCGGGCGATGTTCATCACTGGGCTTGCGGTCCTGGCGGTGGTCGCAGAGGTGTCCGCATGGGTGCCCACCTTGGGCGGGTTGATAGCCACGCGTGTGGTGCAAGGTGTTGGGGCGAGCTGTCTGTTCGCCACCGGGCAGGCGATCTTGGTGTCCGCGGTCGATCCCAAACAGCGCGGCAGGGCGATCGGGCTCACCGTGGCGGCGGTCTATGTCGGGTTGTCGGTCGGGCCGGTCATCGGCGGGCTCATCACCCACCACTTGGGTTGGCGCTCCGTGTTCCACCTGATCGCCGTGCTCGGCTTGGTCAATGGCGCTTTCGCCGTTTGGCGGTTGCCGCAGTCGGAGCAGCGGCGGCCCGCAAACCTGCTCGCCGAGCTGGACGTGCCGGGCATCGCATTGGTTGTCGGCGCCGCGCTGGCGTTGACCTACGGGTTGACGACGCTGCCGAGCCCGCCCGGTATTGCTTTCACGGCGGCCGGGGTGGCGTTGCTGGGTGTCTTCGTGTGGGTGGAGCGCCGCGCCGCGCAGCCGCTGATCTCGCCCGCGCTTTGGGCGGGCGGGCCGAACTTCGCGCTGTCCAACCTGTCGGCGTTGCTCTCCTACGCCGCGACGTTCGCCGTCTCCTACCTGCTGGCAATCCACTTGCAGCAGGTGCAGGGTTTGACTGCGGACTTGGCCGGCTTCGTCCTGATCACCTCACCTGCCGTGCAAGCCCTGCTGTCGCCGTGGGCGGGACGCGCCGCCGACCGGCACTCGCCGTTCATCATGGCCAGCGCCGGCATGGGCCTGTGCGCCGTCGGCCTGATCGTGTTCGCAACCATCTCCGCACAGACTCCTTTGGTGTTGATCATCGCCAACCTCGCCCTCATCGGAGCCGGTTTCGGGCTGTTCGCCTCGCCCAACACCACCGCCGTCATGTCGATGGCCAGACCGTCCGAATACGGCATCGCCAACGCGTTCTTGTCCATGATGCGCAACCTCGGGATGGTGGTCTCCATGGCGATCATCACCATCACCGTCACCCAGTTCTTCGGCCGCACCGCCATCGCCGACGCGTCCCCCGAGCTGATCACCGCCACCCTGCGCTTCTGCTTCGCCGTCTTCGCCGGCATTTGCATCCTCGGGGTGTTCACCTCGCTGCGGCGTAGCGGCGCGACATCGATTCCGGAGCCCAAATGAGAACCATCCGTACCATCCTCGCCGCGGCTGCCGCCTTCCTGCTGCTGGCGGCCAGCGCTTGCGGTTCCCCCGAGCCCGAGCCGGTCCGTTCCGTCGAACACCCCCAGGTCGAAATCTGGGTCGGAGAGACGGCCACGTTGGAACTGACCATCATCCTTGGCACCGCTACCCCGAAATTCGACATCGATTGGGAAGTCGTGGATGGGGATGACTCCGTGGTGTCGTTCCTGGGCGGGACTTCGGACGAGGGACACCACGACGTGCGCGGCGACGGTCCGGGCGTGGTCCGGATCAGGGCCAGTGCCGAGTCCGGCAGCCACGTCTACGAAGAGTTCTTCACAGTCAAGGTGTCCGCCTGGGCATCTCGGATAGCGCGCCTCACGGTCACCCAGACCGCCAAGGCGACGCTGACGCTCGACCAGAAGGGGATCGCCGAGCATTTCCAAGGCTCGGACCCCTTGGCGCAGCCCATCGCGAACGTCGCGACGATCCCGCTGGTCGCGGGCGGGCGAGTCTCCGTCACTGTGCGCGCCTTTGACTCCACCGGCGCAGAAGTCACCGAATTCGGCCCCCGGGAAAAGATCACCTGGCAGTCTTCCGACTCCGGCGTCGCCAGTGCCGGCACCAGTGCGGACGCCCCGGGCTGGGGAGACCAGGTCTATGGCAACGGGCCCGGGTCTGCCACCATTACCGCCAGCATCGGGGAGCATTCCTACGAGTTTGACGTCGAGGTTTTCGAAACTCCGAAGACCATCGCCGAGGCGCTGCGCCAGGCTGTCCTGGTGAAGAGCCACTATGCGGATGTGGCCGACGGTTCCACGCAGCGGGATTTCTATAAAGAGTTCTACGACGTGCTGCAGCCGCTGGAGTTCACCAAGAAGGCGAAAGCCGAAGTCGCCACCGCGCCTGCGGGGAAGATCCTTGTGGTGACCCGGGGCGAGCATGTCAAAGGCGAGAAAGGCACGTTGGAACGCGTCCACCCAGCGGCGCTGCTCAGCCTCCCGCTGGACCAGATCCCGTCCAGCCTCGCCGAGGTGCAGACGCTGATTCAAGCCGAGTACGAACTCGACAAGAAGAAACGGGCGAAATGGTGCATCAGCCTCAGTGAATGCCGCTACAGCGCGATTAACTACGCCCACTTTTCCGCCATCGACGCCCGCAGCGGGAAAACCCTGGCCTCCGGTGTGAGAAAGACCGCCGACGTGGAAGACGGCTGCATCACCGACGGCCACCTCGCAGACCTTGGCTGCGTTCTGACGGTCGGCGACCTGTTCTACGCTTACCAGATGAACCACGCGACCATGTCCGACGGAGTGCTGGCGATCCTGGACGAGTTGTGAGGATCCGGTCGAAACCGCGGTTTCATTCAAGGGGCCAAAGTGGTCATCGATGGCCAGGACAGCAAGGTCTTCGGCATCGAGAGCGCGGGGAGATTTCGGAAGGATGTCAACACTCAGGCTCCGGGCACTGTGGGCAAGGTGAGGTTCGCCGACTCCAGTCGGAACTCAATGGTGCAACTGGCCGACCAGGTGGCTGCAACACATCCCTAGGCCGACCGAGCGAGTTCGGCGTCGATGCGGTCGAGGTCCAGCGGGTAGCGGCCGAACTCCGCGCATGCGGCAACCATGGCGGACTCCGGTTCCGGATAAGTTCGTGTTCCAGTGGTACAGGTCGGGTAAGGCGATTTCGAAGGCCACGAGTGCGACGTACATGTTGGTTGCTGCTGATGCGGGTAAGGAGATCTCTGTGAAGGTGACCGCGTCGAAGGCGGGTTATAACTCGGTGTCGTTGACTAGTGAGAAGACCCCGGCGGTGGCCACCGCGTAGGCGTTTTGGGGTGTTGTAGGGTCGGGGCGTCCGCTTGGGGCGCCCCGACTTCAATTTGAGAGCGCTGCGCGCCCGCAGTGCCCTTTGACCTTGTCATCCCCGACCCCCACCGCGTCATCCCGACACCCCCACCTTGTCATCCCGGACTTGTTCCGGGGTCCCCGCAAAGTATCGAAGAACTTTGTGGGGTGGTGTTCCGGGATCTCGGACGTAGTCCGTGTGCCCTGCCAAGGGCACGCCTGCGGCGTGCATGGGACTGGCGTCCCAGGATGCCGGAACGAGTCCGGCATGACGGGGGAGTGCGTGTGCCCTGCCAGGGGCACGCCTGCGGCGCGCATGGGACTACGTCCCAAGATGCCGGAACGAGTCCGGCATGACGGGATGGGAGTGCCGGAACGAGTCCGGCATGACGGGGGGAAGGCTACGTCTTCGCGTGGCCGTGGTAATAGCCGTAGCCGTAGCGGCCGTAGCGCTTGGGGTCGCGGCGCAGCTTGTTCAACACGATGCCGAGGGCTGCGCCGTTGGCTATTCGCAGGGCTTCCAGGGCCTCGGCCAGTTGCGGCATGGTGGTGCCTTGGGTGCTTGTCACCATGAGTGCTCCGTCCGCTTCGTGGGCTATGACGGCGGCATCGGTGACCGGCAGCAGCGGCGGGGAGTCGATGATGACGTACGAAAAACGCGAGGTGGCTTCCGCCAAGAACTCGCGCATCCGCGGCGAGGCGAGCAACTCTGAGGGGTTTGGGGGGATCTCTCCGGCCAAGACAGCATGTAGCCCCGCAATGCCGGTATCCACCAAGGCCGAGCCGGATTGGGCGCGGCCCACCAAGACGTCAGTCAGACCCACCGAGCCGTGCAGATCCAGCAGCGACCCGATGGTCGGATTCCGCAGATCGGCGTCCACCAAGAGCACCCGCTCGCCGGCTTGGGCGAGCACCCGTGCCAAGTTCAGCGAGACGGTGGTCTTGCCCTCCGACGGCACAGCCGAAGTGACCACGAAGGCCTTGCCCGCCCCGTCGTGGGAGCCGAGGAAGGAAACGTTGGTGCGCAGGCGGCGGTAGTCCTCTCCGGTGTGCGCGGCGAGCGCCAGCTTGTCAGCGCCCGGACGGGACAGTTCCTCGTCCTCGCCGATGTGTGCGACGACCGGCACGTCGGTGACTTTCGCCACATCTTCGTCGGCGACTATGTGCCTGTTGCGCCGATGGCGGATGACCGCCTGGATCAGGGCCAACAACACGCCTGCCAGAGCGGCGAGCAGCAACGTGTTGCGCGTGGGTGGAAACGAGGTGGATTGTGGCACCGTGGCGCGAGTGATGACAGTGGCCCAAACCAGCTTCTCATCGTCCGAGGACACGGGTGAGAGTTGGTCGACGGCGGCGACGAGTGCATCGCTCACCGCGTTGGCGATGTCGGCTGCCAACTCCGCCTTGGCGTCAGTCGCGGACAGCACCATCACAGAGGTCCCGTCTCGCACCTGCACGCCGATGTGCGAGGCCAACTCGTCGGCGGTGGTCTGCAGACCAAGCTTGGAAATCGCCGGATCCAACACCAACGGCGAGACCGCCACCTCGGCGAACGAGTCCACTTGGTTTTGCGCGTAGTTCGTGCCCGAAGCCAAGTCAGAGCCCGAATTGCCGACCACCACGGTCAAGAAGACGCGGGTCTCGGCGGTGAAACTCTTGGGAAGCACGGCCAGCAGCAGGACTCCGACCCCGACGGCGGCCGCCACTGTGATGAGGCAACTCAGCCAGAAACGCCGCACCGCCCGAAGGTAATCGATGATTTCCACAGCTACTCCGCCTGTTTGCCGTTACAGCTACTCTAACGGTACGCGGCACCGAATTGGACGCAGCACCCCCCAACCACGTCATCCCGGTCGCCAGGCTATATGTCAGGCTCGGTCCGCAAGGCCGCGATGTCGGCGGGCGTGTACAGAGCCGCCAACGTGCGGTCGTTGCCGCCCCCGAGGCGGTTCTCGCGCGCAAGCGCGGCCGGATCCAAGCGGCTGGCCTGCAGCGGCACGTGGCGGAAAGGCGTACGCAGCCGCGCGGCCCGGATGCCGGCCCGGAAGAGCGTGTGGCTGATCCAGATGTCGTCGGTGCGCGGCGCCACCAGTTTGAAGCCGTCGCCCGCTTCCCGCAATGCCGTTATCGCCGCCTGGGTATATAGGGCGCCAGCCCCGCCGGTGATGAGGAGCCGATGGCTGGCCACACCGCCAGGAGCCGGTTGCCAAGTGATGTACGCAGTCATGCCGTCTTCGTCGAGACCGATGAACCACGCTCGGTGGCAGTGCACGATGTCCGGGTTGTCCTGGGCGGCGCGGGCCAGCAGGGCCAGCCAACTGCGTTCGTAATAGATGTCGTCGTCGGCGGTGACCACGGCAGGTGGCGGCGGATCGGCGGTGACGAGCGGGTAGTACTTCTTGTGCGGGCCCAAGTCTTCCGGCACCCGCAGGATCTCCAAGCCGCGCCGCTCCAGCCGGCGCAAGCTCGGTGGAATTTCGGACGCGTCCGCCTCGGTCAGCACCAGCACCAAGCGGCTCGGGCGCAGCATGCCCAGGCCGATGGATTCGATTGCGCGATAGGCCGTGCGCCGCCGCGGGCCATAGGTCGTGAGCGACACCACCGGGCCGTCGCCCAGCACCGAGCGCCACGAAATGCGGTTCCAAACAGCCAACCGCGCGTAGCGCCACGCGTTGCGCGCCCGCGACGTCCAACGTCGCAAGCGGTTCACTGCTGCCTCGGCTTGGCACAGAAGTAGATCAACTCAGAGCGCGGCAGCCGCTCCAGGCGCAGCAACTCGGGCGGCAAGTTGCGGGCATAGTCATCCTCGGTGACGTCGAATCCGGCCGCCCGCAGCCGATCCGGGTAGTCGCGACCGTACCAACGCACATGGTCGCGCTGTCCGAAGACCAGGTCACGTTGGGCGGGGTCAGTGACCGACGGGTCTTCGATCGTCGCCGGATTGGCGTAGTCGATCGGCACTTGCAGGATCGCCCAACCGCCCGGCCGCAACACCCGGAACAGCTCGCGCATCGCGGTCGCGTCGTCGGGCACATGCTCCAGCAGGTGGTTGCACAGGATCACGTCGAACGAGCCATCGTCGAAAGGCATCTTGGTGACGTCGACGCGCAAGGCGTTCAGGCCGGCGTAGGACGGATTCTCGGGGCACAAGTCGCCGGTAACGTAATCGAGGGCCACCTTGTCGCCGAGACGCCGGGCCAGAGCCTGTTCGGGAGCGAGGTGCAGCACGCGTTTGGGGCACGAGTCGAACAGGTCGGTGCGGTCCTGCAGGTAGCGCCACAGCAGCCGGTGGCGTTCCCGCGCGCCGCAATTCCAGCATTGCGCCTGGCCGCGGACGGGATCGCCAGCGGGGGCAAAACGGCGGAAGGTGGAGTCGCAAACCGGGCAGTGCACCAGATCCTGGCGGCCCTGAGCTGCGGCGCGGAACTTGCGCACCAGCGGGTCGCTGGCCACCCAGAGTTTCACTTTCGCCGCGCGGCTGGTCTTCCGGGCTTTGGCTAGGGCTCTTGCCAACCCCGGCAACGCCTGCTTGACGCGGTGTGGGGCAGTCATGGCGCAATCCTATCCGGGCCAGGTTTGCGCAGCAGATCGAGGATCACCCGATGCTCCCGCAGCAAAACCGCGCCAGCCAGGTAGAACAATCCCCAGGTGGCCAATTTGATCCCCAGGCAGGCGAAGACGTTCCAGTCGGGCAGCAACCAGTTCAGGGCCAGCAGCGGCATGGCGGATATCAGTGCCACGAGCGCCGGCCGGCACAACTGCCGCACTATTTCGCGCAAGGTGGATTCGAGCACGAGGTGGGCCATGACGGCGTACAGCACCGGCCACTGCGCGGTAAAAGCGATTGTCAGCGCAATCGCCACCTGGTCGATTCCGCCCCAGGCCAAGCCGACGCACAACATCGCGATGATGAACGCTCCCGACCCCAAGCCGACCAGGAAGAACGCCCTGGTCCGGCCGCGCGCCATGTAGACCGCCCCGGCCGGGGACAGCGTCATCTGCGCCCAGATCGACCAAGCCAGCACGGAGAAGGGGAAAACGGCGTCTCCCCATTGGTCGCCGTAGAGGCTGAAAATGATCTCCCGAGAGCTGAGCGCGCAGAACACAGACAGCGGCAGGCCGACCAACCCCAGCACGCGGACGATCCGCAGAAAGGCGCGGCGCACCGTTGCGACGTCGTTCTGGTAGTCGGACAGGATTGGGTGCATGACCGGGAGGATCACCCCCATCAGCAGTTGATTTGGCTGCATCATCAGGTTGTAGGACTTGTTGTAGTGCCCCAACGCGGTGGGCCCCAAGAGCTTGCCAACAAGCAGCGAATCCAGATTCCGCGTGAAGTAGTTCACCAGCGAGAAAGCCCATTGCCAGCTTGCGAAGCCCCACACCTTCCGCACGGCGCCCAGCGACCAAAGCCGTCGCACCCGCAGCGGCGAGCGGGCGAAATAGAGCCCCAGCGAGACCAAGCCGCTGGTGATCGACTGCAGCGGAAGCGCGAAGACGCCCACTCCAAGCAGCGCAGTGGTCACGCCGACGGCACCGCCCGCAAACGAGCCCGCCACCAAGATGAGGTTGACGTCCCGGAAGTTCTTCTCCTTCGTCAGCAGCGCCCGTGGCACGATCGACAGCCCATACGTGAATACGGACCCGGCGAGCAGCCAGGTGACCTCGCGATAGACGGCTCCACCATAGAAGAGCTCCAGCAGCCAGCCGCACGCCCCGAACACCAGGGCGACAACCGCGGAAAGCGCGGCGGAGAACCAGAAGATGGCCGTGTTGTCGTCCGCGTCGAGGGTCTTGTTCTGGATGACCGCCGGTCCCAGCCCGGCATCCACCAACACGTCGGCGAACGCGGCGATCACACTGACCAGCGCAACCGTGCCGTAGTCCATTGGCGTCAGCAGGCGGGACAAAATGGCGGCGACGAGCAAGGTGATTGCGAACCGTGAGTACTTGCCCACGGCCGTATGCAAGAACCCCCGCAAGAACAACTCGCGCATCAGGTGGCATCCTCTGGCTGCCGGTGCGGATGCGGATGCCAACTGGCCGCCATGATCAGCAGCAGCAAGACCACGGTGCCGGTCTTCATCGCCGGCGGGAAGGGAAGGATGTTCTCAGTCGTCGAGTTGACGGCCATCGCCATTCCCACTGCGAAGCCAACCGCGGGATAGTCGGTGCGCGTGAAAGCCGCGACGCTGCAAAGGAACAACACCACGACCAGGAGTGCCTGCACGATGCCGCCGTCGGCCACCGCCGCCAGAAAAGTGCTGTGCGGCACCAAGGACCATTGCCCGTGCCCGACTTCGCCCGGCACAGGCGATGCCCCGGCGGGCATCCCGAGAAACCAAAAGTCCTGCAGAGCTTGCACCGATCTGCGCCAGATGCTGCCCCGGTTGGAGAACGTCTCCGGCGACCAGCCCAGGAAAGGGACCGTGGCCGCGGCGGCGAAGACCGCGCCGCACCAGAAGGTCATCGTCTTCCAGGACATGGGGACTCGCCGGGCCAGGGCGTAAGCCAGCAGCCCCGCCGCGGCGGCAATCATCGCGGTGCGGGAAGCAGACCATGTGATCGCCAGCGCGACGGCGGCCAGGCCGGTCCAGCGCAGCCAGCGCCGCCGCAACACCAGCACCAACGGAACGCCGAGGGCCAAAGCCATGCCCAAGCTGTTGCCGAAAGGGAATGGCCCCGCCAACACGTTTCCGAACAGGATGGGTTTGGTTTCCGAGTTCCAACCAGACACCATCCCGGACCCTTGGAATCCCATCAGGAGCGAGACCGCTGCCGTGGTGACCACTGAAACTCCGACCGCCCGCAGGAGTTGGCGGGTCGGATTCAAGAAGACGCAAGCAACGGCCAGCACCAGGATCACGGCTTGCGACAGTGGCGCGCCGCGCCCTTGGATTGTGGCCACAACCACCGCGAAGACCGGAGTGCCTACGGCAACCCACGCTCCGGGGTTGACCCGCTGCCGCGTCCCCGCGGGGCGCAAGATGGCCAGCAGGCAGGCGGCCAACAGCAGTCCCAATGTCAGCCACTCGAAGATGGCCACCAAAGGCCCGCTTACCGGCAGGTGGCTTCCGGACAAGCTCGGATCCACCCGGGATCCATACGCCAGGCAGCCGACCATGGATGGCAGCGTCAAGTACAGCCAGAAGGCTGCCACCAGCAGCGTTTCTGGAGTCCATCGCGCGAGAGTGGGCTGGGCTTGGACGAGCGTCGATTCAGCCATGGCCGCTCCACCCGGTGCGTCTGGCCACGATCGCGGCTCGGCGCAGCGTGTTCCAAGCCAGCAGGATCGGGTTCCGGGCGGCACGCGAATAGGGGAGGCCGTGGCCGGCCAGCCGCGCCGCCAGCCGCAGATAGCCCAGTGGCCCGCACCACGCCAACGCCCGCACGAGAAGCCAGTCCTTTGTGGGAAGGGCCACCCGCCAGAGCTCTTTCGGTGCGGCATGGCGAATCAGCTTTGCCGCCGCCACTTGGATGTCGGCCCTTGCCGCCAACTCGCCGAAGGAATGCGCGTGTTGAGTCAGCGAGCCTTTGCGGATCTGGTGCCGGTAGATCGGCGTCGGGTCCTGACGCAAAGTAGTTGCGGCGGAAACTGCGCTCAAGGCGAACCAGGTGTCGTTTCCAACGCTGCTTTCCGTACACCGGATGGCGCCCAACTCCACTAAGTCGCGCCTCACAAACCGCCACAAGACATGGTGGGAAAGCAAACCGTAGGCGAAGGCGTCCCCCGAGTCGAATACCGGAAGCAAGTAAGTAATCGCGTCTTGGCTGGCTTGGTCGGCGGCGGCATACGGCCGGAACAGGACAATGTCGCAGGCCGTGTCGGCCCAGCGGGTCAAGGCGGCGTCGAACTCGGCGGTGAAGCTGTCGTCACTGTCGGCGAACACCAGCCACCTGCCGCGGGCGTGATCCATGCCGGTATTGCGGGCTCCCCCGGCTCCGGGCCCGCGCAGATTCTGCAAGAAACGGGAGTGTGGGAAAGCCTGCGCGTCGAGCAATTCGCGGGTCCGGGCAGCTTGTTCTGGCTCACTGCGGTCGTCCACCACGATCACTTCAAGGTCGGCGCGGTGCGGAATTGACTCGAACAACGTGTTCACATAGCCGGCCGAGTTGTGCACCGGGATGATCAGCGAATATGCCAACTGTTCCATCACCGACTCCCCCCGCGGCGTACCGCCGGAGCCGTTCGGACGACCTTCGCCGCCTTGCCCAGCCAAGTGAGCGGATTCGCGTGGCGTGTCAACGGCACCTGATGTCCGCGCAGTTCTTTGGCGATCGCCGCCACGGCTTTCGGGCCGTGCCACACGAGCGACTTCAACAGCAACTGGCCGCAGGTGGGCAGGGCTTCGGGCAGTCTGTCCGCGGGCAGCCAATCGCGCAGAAACGCGGCCTGGGCGACCCGGACCCGCGCGATCTGAAGTAACTCTTCCACGCTGAGCAGTCGGGCAGTGAGCGAACCGACTCGCTCGGACACCTGGTAGATGGCGTTCGCGTCCTGGACGGCGGAGCGTGCCCACTTCACCGCATCCAACGAGAACAGCACGTCGTCCATGACCAAGCAGTCCTCGTTCAACCGCAGGCCATGGAGCGCGATCAACTCGCGCCGGACGAACCGCGCCCACAGTTCTTGGTGCCGCGCGGTGTAGATGTCCAAGTCCCCGGCATCGAAGAGCACCTCCATCGCAGTGGTGCGGACTCCCCCGGGGGTGGTCTTGGGGCGGAACACGACGAGGTCGGTGTCAGCTGCCGCGTAGCGGTCCAGGGCCGGGCCGAACTGGTCCGTGAAGGCATCATCGGAATCCGCGAACACGATCCAGCGGCCCCGGGCCGCCTCCAACGCCGTATTGCGAGCCCCGCCGGGCCCCGGTGTGCGCACGTTGGTCAAAGTCACCAGGTGGGGAAACGCCCGACTCTGAGCCAGTGCCCAGGTTTCGGCTGCCTCTTCGGGGGTGCTGCGGTCATCGACCAAGATGACCTCCACGTCGTCGCGGCGCGGGATGGAATCCAGCAGGGGCGCGATGTGCGCGGACGAGTTGTGGACGGGAACGATGATGGAGTAGGCGGGCGTCGTGGTAGTCATGGGGCGGTCTTCCGCGGTACTTGGAGCGGGAGGTAGCCGTCACGCTCAACTACAGCCAGGCGCAGCGTTTCGACGATGTTCCGCAGGGTCTCGCCGGGGTTCTGCTTGGATAGCGGGAGGCCGTGGCCCAGATAGCGCAGCCACACCCGGAACAGCCCCCCGGGACCGTGCCACACCAGCCCCATCCGCAGGTGCCGGCCTTTGCTGGGCAGCGCTTTTCGCAACAGAGCCCGGTCGAACACGTGTTCGCGCAGATAGCGAGCCTTGGCGAGTTGCAGGTCGACGGTTGCCAGCAACTGCGGCATCGTGCGGCGCCGGTGATAAAGCGACCCCTCCCGGATCGCAATCGTGTAGATGGGGGTGTGGTCCAGCCGGACGTCGGTGGCATTGACCATCACCTGCACGGAGAACATGGTGTCCTCTCCGATGGGGACCTCCGAAAAGCGGATGCCGCGACGTTCCACCAGTTCGCGTTTGACGAAGCGGGAAGCGGCCGAAGCGATCCGGTAGCCGGCCACGGCGGCGTCACCAGCCTCGAAGAGGCGTTCCGAAGCCAAGGTTCGCGACGCCCCCCATGGGTTCGGAGCCGTCTGGGGCAGAAACAGCACCTGGTCGGCCGACGACTCGGCGTACCTGTCCAGAGCCGCCGCGAAGGCGGGGGTGAAACTGTCGTCCGCGTCGGCGAAAACCAGCCATTTGCCTTGCGCCGCCGCAATGCCGACGTTGCGGGTGGTGCCCAGGCCTTGCTTCCCGGTATTGGCCAAGTAGCTGGCGTATGGGAAGCGCCGTTCCGCTAGCCGCCGCCGCATGGCCGCCGTCTGTTCCGGGTCGGAATGGTCGTCGACCAACAGCACCTCGACGTCGTCGCGGCGCGGAATCGAATCCAGCAGCGGGCCGATCCAATCCGCCTCGTTATAGGCGCCGATGATGATGGAGTAGTTGATCACGCGCGGCCCCGTTCCCAGACGCGCCGGATGCCCAGAGCCAGCCGCACCCGGGTCAGGTTCTTTTCGCGGCTGAGGTACAGGCCGCGGCCGATCACGCGCGGGGCCATTCGGGACAGGCCGCGCCAGCCGTGGGTGCGCCAAGCGCGGGCAAGCAGCCAACGTCCCGGTGGAACCACTGTCGGCAGGATGTCGCGCGGCGCCGCCCGGCGTTGGATGGCTGCCTTTTCGACCATGGCTGACGCCTGTGTCAACTGCTCCGCCATCGTGTAGGGGTGTTCCATCAACGACCCTTCCCGGATCGTCTTCAGATAGATGACCGCGGCGTCCAGCACCGGTGTTCGCGCGTTCGCGAAACAGCTCACGGCGAACGCAACGTCCTCGCTGACCATCGTCTCGTGGAAGCGCAGGCAGCCCCGCTCAATCAAGTCTCGGCGCGCGAATCGGCCCCAGACCGTGTTGGTGTTGAAGCCGACCACGTTGACATCGCCCGCATCGAAGATCCTCTCCTGGTCTGCGGTGCGAGACCTGCCTGCCGGGTTGGGCGCGGTGCCCGGCCGGAACAGGACCATGTCGCAGGGGGCATCCGCGTAGGTGTCCAGGGCGGCCGGGAAAGCGGCCGTGAAGTAGTCGTCGCTGTCCGCGAAGACGATCCAACGGCCCCGCGCGTGGTCCAAGCCGGTGTTGCGCGCCCCGCCCGGGCCGGGCCGCTGCTGGTTGGGCAGCCATTGGCGGTGAGGGAAACCGCGTGCCTCCAATGCCGCACGGGTGTCCTTGGCCTGCTCGAGTGTGCTCCGGTCGTCGATCACGATCACCTCAAGGTCGTCGCGGACCGGGATGGAGTCGAAAAGCCTGCCTGCGAAGTCCGCCGAGTCGTGCACGGGAATGATCAGCGAGAAAACCGGATAGGCAGGCAGCTTGGGCAACTCATCCTCCAGTCCCGTGAGGCATCCGGGGCGATACCTCATGGTAGCTGATACGGGTAGAGTTTTCGGCGTGAGACAAGTGGTCCTGTTCGACACCGCTGTCGGCTCGGGAAACTTGGGCGACTTGATCGTGATGCAAGGTGTGGAGCGCGGGCTGGCCCCCGTATTGGAGCAGTCCTGCGTGCTGCGTTTCGCCACTCATCTGCAAAATCTCACCTGGCGGCAATCGGTCTACGGCTCGAAGCGGCGCTTTGCCGACGCCGCCGACCTCAAATTCATCGGCGGGACGGCGTGCCTGGTACCGCACGCGCTCACCTGGGCGCCGTGGTGGCAGCTCGGCCCGCCCAACCTGCGGCTGTATCGCGGCAGCATCTTGGTGGGCGCGGGCCGGGTCGGCGGGCGCCCCGATCCGTACACCGCCTGGCTGTATCGCAGCGCGCTGACCAGCGGCGTGGCCCATTCCGTGCGGGACGAACGCACTCGGGAGTTGCTGGAATCCCTGGGGTTTCGCGCGCTCGTCACTGGATGCCCGTCGCTTTGGGGAGTCAGCGACCGAGTGTGCGCCGCCATCCCGCAGGGCAAAGCAGACCGCGTGGTGGTCTCGCTGTCGTCCCACCGCAAACAGCGCGATGTGGCGGCCGACCGCGCCTTGGCCGACCTTGCCAAACGCAACTACGCGGAGGTCATCTTCTGGTGCCAAGGCACCGTCGGGGACGACGCCTACTGGACGAGCTTGGCCGGCCCGGGCGGACAGCGGATTTACTCGCTGCCAGCCCTGTCGCAAGTGCTCAGCGAAGGCGGCGTCGACTACATAGGCACGCGCTTGCACGGGGCCGCATATGCCCTGCAACACGCGGTGCGCTCCATCGCCCTGGACATAGACGGACGGGCCCTCGGCCTGCAGGCCACCCACGGCGTGCCCTGCGTGCGCCGCGGCGACGTGGCGGCCCTGGAAACCCTGGTCAATTCGCAGTTCCCGACCAGCATCCGGCTTCCTTCCGCGGCCATAGCGGAGTTCTTGCGGCAATTCGCCGATTGAGAACGCGCAGCTCTCCGTCTAGCCACCAGCCACTCTCAGACCAAGCTAGCGGCGCTCCGCAGCATTTGCTCCAACGACTGCGTCGGCGCCCACCCCAATGCCCGTAGCTTTCCGGTATCCAATTCGACGGCCCGCTCAGACAGGTATTCGCCGCTGCCTGAACCGGGGCCTGGCTCAGCCACCTGGGCCCCGACCAGCGCAGCCGCCGTTTCCGCGAACTCCCGGATCGAGCAGAATGCCGCTTCGTTGGCCGCGTTGTAGGCCTCGCCGTCGGCGCCACATCGCAACACGGCCACGATGGCGGCAACGGCGTCATCCAACCCGATGTGGGAGCGCGCCGATCTGCCCGGTGTGGCCAACGCGACCGCCGCGCCGCTACGCATGGCCCGCACTACTTGCGCGGTGAAGCGCACGTCTGCCTCGTCGACCGGCGGCCCCACCACACAGGACAAACGCACGATACGGGCGGGCACTTTGAATTCGCGCGCATAGGCGGCGCACATCGTCTCGGCGAGCCGTTTGGCCTGCGGATAGCTGCTGCGCACGTCGCGGGGGTCGAGGTAGCCCAAGTCCGCTTCGGCGAGCTTGCCCGGCTGGGTCGGAACCCCGTAGACCTCCAGGCTGGACAGGCACGCCAGTGCTTTGACCGGATGCTCCCGGGCCCATTCCAACGCTTGCCGCGTGCCGGCGACGATGGCCTGCATCGTCGCGACGGGATGCTCAACGAAGAACCGGCTGGCCGTGGGGGCGGCGGCGTGAATGAGGTAGTCCACTGGCTCGTTCCACTCGGCCAGGTCGCCCACCAGTGTCACTTCGTTCCCAACGACGCACCTTGCCCGTTCCGGATCGCGGGTCACGCCGACCACCCTTGCAGGGCTGGGCCGGACTTCTTCCGAGATCCCGGAACCAGCCGTCAACAGGCTGGCCAGGCGGGAGCCGATCAGGCCGGAGACTCCGGTGATCAGATAGGTCTCACTCATAGACCCCCGCTTCGGCCAAGGCGGCGAACACTTCCAGGTCGTAGGCGGTGGTGAGCTTCGTGTTGCCGCGCAGCCCTGGAACCAGGTGTACCCGGTACCCGTAGCGGCGGTTCAGTTCGGCTTGGTCCACCACTTGGCCGACGATCTGGTCGGCGACCGCGCGCTGGTTCAGCGCATAGGCGTGGCCGAAACGAAACGCCTGCGGCGCTTGCAGGATGTACGTCTGGCTGCGGACAGTGACCGAATCGACCCATTCGCCGTCGCTGGATTCGGCGACCGTCTCATAGGCGGGTATGGATGTGATGGCCGAGCCGAAATCGCGTACCGAGGCCACACAGCGGGTGATCGTCGCGGCGTCGATCACGGGCCGGACTCCGTCGTGGAACAGCACGATGTCGTCGTCGCTCGCATCCGGCCGGGCCGCTTCCAGCCCGCAAATGATGGATGCGTGCGCCGAATCGCCGCCGGGCACCACTTGGCGCACCTTGGGAGTGGCCAACGCCGCCGCCTGGGCCAGATGCGCCGCGGGAGCGACCAGGTAAATCGCGTCGATCTGAGGATGGGAGTCCAGGCGCTGCAACGTGTGGGCCAGCACCGGTTTGGACCGTACGGTGGCGAACTGTTTCGGGGGGTCGGTGTTGGCCCGGGTCCCCAGCCCGGCCGCGAAGACGATGGCGAGCGTGGTCATGAGACTGCCACCGGCGCGACGTCTGGGTGCAAGGCGCGGGCAATGATGTCGCAGACTGCCCGGGTCGCCTCGCCGGTTTCATAGCTGCCCAGGTCGGCGTGGTGCGCGTCCATCGCGGTGGCAAAGCCCGCGGCGTCGAATGCTTGGATCGCGGCCACCAGTTCGGCGTTGCTGGTGGCCAGCGGGAAACGCCAGTCGTCAATGGGGCGGATGAAGCCGGGGCTCAGCGTGTAGTCCGCCAGGTCGGGGGCGTACAGGAAGCAGGGTTTGCCGGTCAACGAGAAGTCCCAGATGGATGAGGAGTAATCCGTCACCAGGACGTCGGCGGCGCACAGCAGTTCCTGCATGTCCGGATAGCCGGTCACGTCCAGCGCGGCTCCGGCCGGGCGCGGCGTGAAAGCTCGTGGATGTCCGCGGTACAGGCAGCGGAACGGCTTGCCGAAGCGGGTTTCCAGGGCTTCGACCAGTTGTGGGACCGACAGTGTCGGATGAGAGTTCGCGTCGCGCCAAGTCGGCGCGTAGAGGACGATCGCCTCGTCGCCCAGGCCGAGCTTGCGCCTGGTGGCCGCGGCGATGGCCGCGGTGTCGGTGAAGAACACGTCGTTGCGGGGCAACCCGGTGGCCAGGAGTTTGGCGGGCGGCACGAGCATGTCGGACATGGCGGCTTCGGAAAAGGCCCGGCTGGAGGTGAGGAACCAGGTGAGCGCCGTCCGCCCCGATTCGCGCCGGGCGTAGACGATGTCCGCGTCCAGGCGCCGACCCCCGCCGGTGAGCTTGTACGCCCCGCCGCCGTGCCAGGTGTTGATCACGGTCTGCCCCGCCCGGATCGGCAGAAACGGGCGCAGCGCGGCGTTGACCACGATCACGCGGGCGGTCAGCAATTCCAAATAGTGCGCTGGCGAGCCCCACTTCACCGCCCGCGCTCCCGGCGGGCAATCCTCCCACCGGTGCAGGGACCACACGCTGTTGGCCTCGCCAAGGCCTTGGAAGATGGCCTTCGGGCTGCACGAATAGGTCCCTCCAGCGTCGAAAAACACCTTGTCGGACAAGGCGGCGAGGTGCGTCACGCGCAATCCCGCGCGCAGCAGCCGCGACCCCGCGATTCGGATAGCCGGCTGCCAGTTCATGTCAGCGGCCTGAGAAGTAGGAGATGGTCCGCGTCAGTCCCTCTTCCAAGCCGACGGTCGGCTGCCAATCCAGTTGATCCCGCGCCAATGTGATGTCCGGGCAGCGTTGCCTGGGATCGTCGTCGGGCAGCGGCTGGTGCACGATGTGGGAATGGCTCCCGGCCAGGCGGATCACGGTCTCGGCCAGTTCCCGCACAGTGACTTCGTGCGGGTTGCCCATGTTCACTGGACCGATAAACGCCTCTGGCGATTCCATCATCGCGATCAAGCCTGCGACGAGGTCATCGACATAGCAGAAGCTGCGCGTCTGCGACCCGTCTCCAAACACCGTGACGTCTTCGCCGCGCAGCGCCTGTGTGATGAACGACGGCACCACGCGCCCGTCGTCGGAGCGCATCCGGGGCCCGTACGTGTTGAAGATCCGCACCACCTTGATCGCCACCGAATGCTGCCGCCAGTAGTCGAAGAAGAGCGTCTCCGCGCAGCGTTTTCCCTCGTCGTAGCAGGCGCGCAAGCCCGTGGTCGAGACCAGGCCCCGGTAACTCTCCGGCTGCGGATGCACCTCGGGGTCGCCGTAGATTTCCGATGTGCTGGCCTGCAGGACGGTCGCGCCCAAGTTTCGCGCCAAGCCGAGCATATGTAGGGCTCCGAGCACGTTCGTCTTGGTCGTCTTGATCGGGTCGGATTGGTAGAAGACCGGGCTGGCCGGGCAGGCCAGGTTGTAGATCTGCTCCACCTCGACGCGCAACGGCTCGGTCACGTCGTGCCGCATGATCTCGAAGTGGGGATGGTTCAGCAGGTGGGCCACATTGTCACGGCTGCCCGCGAAGAAGTTGTCGACGCAAAGCACGTCGTGTCCAATGTCCAGCAGCCGTTGGCACAAATGCGAGCCGATGAATCCCGCTCCTCCAGTCACCAGTATGCGCTTCATGTCAGGCCCTCACGTATCGCCCTTCCCGTGCGCCAGGAACAGGATCGTCCGCCAAATCAGCAGGGCGTCGACCCGGATTCCCATCCGGTGGACATAGCTGACGTCCATCCGCATCCGCTCGTCGAAATCGACGTCTTTGACCACCTGCCAGAAGCACGTCAATCCGGGCCGGACTGCCAAACGCGCGTCTTGCTCGGGCGTGCACCGCACCGCTTCGTAGATCGGCAGCGGCCGCGGCCCGACGATCGCCATGTCTCCGGCCAGTATGTTGACCAGTTGCGGCAGTTCGTCGATCGCCGTCTTGCGCAAGAAACGGCCCACGGGGGTTACACGCGGGTCGCCGCGCAGCTTGAATCCGATTCCCGCGCGGGAGTTTCCCGCCTGCAGGCTGTCCAGCTCGGCGTCTGCCCCTACCCGCATCGTCCGGAATTTCCACATCCAAAAGTGCCGGCCGTCTTTCCCCATACGTTCTTGCCGGTAGAAGACGGGCCCGGGCGAGGTGGCCTTGATGGCGACCGCGACCCCCAGCAGCAGTGGCGCCAGCACGATCAGCGCCGCCGCCGACAACACCACGTCGCAGACCCGTTTCAAGGCCAGGAATTGGGACGGCAAAATCCGCAGCGCCTCGCCGGGGGGACGCTGTGGGGGCAGCACTACGGCGACCTGTTGGGGCATTGCAGAATCTCCTTGGGGCGATTGTAAGCACAAGTTCCTGTCAAATTGGGATAGGCGCGTGTCAAAGGATGGACCATTTTAGTGGTCGATAGCACTCAAACTGGGTGGTCGCCGATCTCTATTGTGTGAGTCCTGTACCCGTGCCGTACCGGTTCACGTACTCATCGAGGGTGTCGTCTTGAACGGCCGTGGCCAGTTCCGCCATGCGCTCTTCGTGGACGATGTCCACGGCTCCCGCCTCGTTGCGTTCGAACGCCGCGACGGGGGCTTGCAGCGAGACGATGTCCTCTCCCGCGTCAATGTGAAGGGTGGACGCGAGCCGTATGATCTCGCCGTTGGTCAGGCGGGAGTCGACCGTCAGATATCCGCCCACATTGTTGGCCAACGACATCATGGCTTCCGGATTCGTCAGAGTCTGCGGCGTGGCGATCTTGAGGAAGATCGCGCGCAACACCGTCCGGTGGCGTTCGGTGCGGTCCAGGTCGCCGTCGGGCAGTCCCTTTCGCTGTTGCACGTAGGCCAACAGGGCCTTGCCTTCCAGCGTGATCTTCCCCTTGGGGAAGGTGTAGCCCTTCGACGCGGATTCGATTCGGTTGTTGAACGTCACCCCGCCGATCGCCTCGGTGGCCGCGATAAAGCCTTCGAAATCGATGACGACCGTGTGGTCGGTGCCGATTCCCAGCAGTTCTTGCAAGGTGGCGATCACCAGCGGCGACCCGCCCAAGGCGTAGGCGGCGTTGATCTTGTTCATCCCGAAGTTGGGGATGTCGACGTAGAGGTCGCGCGGAAGGGAGATCAGATAGAGCTTGTCTCGGGCGGCGTTGAAGTGCGCGATCAACAGCACGTCGCTGCGCCCGTCTTCGTCTTCGCTGCGCGCGTCCGACCCCATGATGACGATGTTCAGCGGGCCTTGTGCGGTTTCGGGCGCCGGAGTGTATCCAGCCCGGTCCACGACCAGTGCCGGGTCGCGTGTGATCTTGTCGAGGGCGGAATTCAGGGTGTACCAGCCCCACCCAGTGACGCAGCCCGCGGCGACGAGCAGCAACGACAGGCTCAGGCAGAGCGGAATCCACCAACGCCGCTTCTTCTTGGCGGCCTGGCTCTCGCTTTGCGCGGCGGCCTGCGGCTCTTCCGGCGGTTCAATGAGGGCGGCATCGCCGGATTCGAGCAGGTTTGCCGACGAAGGGGCATCGTCGAGCATGGGGCTGTCCTCTCGCCTCGATAATAGGCCATGACCCTGTGCTGGCCGGGGAGCGAACCGCGAACCGACTTGAAAGCAGAGTTGAGCGTGCTAGACTCAACTTCGTTCAATCACTACCCGGAGGTATAGCAACATGGCACGAGCAGTCGGCATCGACCTCGGCACCACCAACTCTGTCGTCGCAGTTCTCGAAGGCGGCGAACCCACCGTAATTCCCAACGCCGAAGGCTCTCGGACGACTCCTTCTGTCGTGGCGTTCGCCAAAGGCGGCGAAGTCCTGGTCGGCGAGGTCGCCAAGCGCCAGGCAGTCACCAACGTCGACCGCACGATCCGGTCCGTCAAGCGCCACATGGGCACTTCGTGGTCCGTGAAGATCGACGACAAGGACTACAAGCCGCAGCAGATCTCGGCATTCGTGCTGCAGAAGCTGAAGCGGGACGCCGAGGCGTATCTGGGCGAGCCGGTCACCAACGCCGTCATCACTGTCCCGGCATACTTCTCCGACGCGGAGCGCCAGGCCACCAAGGAGGCTGGCGAGATCGCGGGCCTGGTCGTGGACCGCATCATCAACGAGCCCACGGCGGCCGCGCTCGCGTACGGCCTGGACAAGGGCGACGCCGAGCAGACGATCCTGGTGTTCGACCTCGGCGGCGGCACGTTTGACGTTTCGCTGTTGGAGATCGCGGACGGTGTCTTCGAGGTGAAGGCCACCAACGGCGACAACCGCCTCGGCGGCGACGACTGGGATCAGCGCGTGGTGGATTGGCTGGTCACGCAGTTCAAGAACAAGCACGGTGTGGATCTGTCCCAGGACAAGATGGCCCGCCAGCGCCTGCAGGAGGCCGCCGAGCGCGCCAAGATCGAGCTTTCCGCCGCGCAGGAAACTTCCATCAACCTGCCTTACATCACGGCCTCGGCCGAAGGCCCGCTGCACCTCGACGAGAAGCTGTCGCGCGCCGAGTTCCAGAAGCTGACGCAGGACTTGTTGGACCGCTGCCGCGCTCCGTTCAACAAGGTCATCAAGGACGCCAACATGTCCGTCGGCAAGATCGACCATGTCATTTTGGTCGGCGGCTCGACGCGTATGCCGGCCGTCGTCGATCTGGTCAAGGAGTTGACCGGCGGCAAGGAGCCCAACAAGGGCGTCAACCCGGATGAGGTCGTCGCACTGGGCGCTTCGCTGCAGGCAGGCGTGTTGAAGGGCGAGATCAAGGACGTGCTGCTGCTCGACGTCACCCCGCTGAGCCTCGGAATCGAGACGAAGGGCGGCGTGTTCACCAAGATCGTGGAACGGAACACCACCATCCCGGCTAAGCGCTCGGAGATCTTCACCACGGCCGACGACAACCAGCCGTCCGTGATGATCCAGGTTTACCAGGGTGAGCGCGACTTCGCCCGCGACAACAAGTCGTTGGGCAACTTCGAGCTGACCGGCCTGCTGCCGGCGCCGCGCGGCGTCCCGCAGATCGAGGTCTCGTTCGAGATCGACGCCAACGGCATCGTCCACGTGAACGCCAAGGACATGGCTACCGGCAAGGCCCAGTCGATGACGGTCACCGGCGGTTCCGCGCTGGCCAAGGAAGACATCGACCGGATGGTCAAGGAAGCCGAAGCCCACGCCGAAGAGGACCGGCAGCGCCGCGAAGTCGTTGAGATGCGCAACCAGGCCGAGACCTTGGTGTTCTCCACCGAGAAGATCCTCGCGGAGAACGGCGAGCAGATTCCCGAAGACGTCAAGACGCCGGTCGAGGAGTCGTTGGCGAAGCTGAAGGAGGCCCTGGCCGCCGAGGACAACGACGCCGTGAAGGCCGCCGTCGAGGATCTGAACACCAAGGCGCAGGCTTTGGGCCAGGCCATGTACGCCGCCGCTCAGGCCGCTCAAGCCGCCGAGGGCGCCGCGGCCGGCGAGCCCGGCGCCACAGCCGCTGACGACGAGGTGATCGACGCCGAGATCGTGGACGACGAGGGCAAGCAGCAGTGAGCGAGGAACAAGCCGCGCCCGCTTCCGAGCCGGCTCCCGAGCCGAAGCCGCGATCCAAGCGCGCCAAGCCGAAGCCCGCTGAGCCTACTGAGGCGGCGGGCCCAGCCGACACCGAGTTGAGCCCGGAGTTGCTGGAAGAGCTGGAGGCCCTGGCCGACTTGGTCGAGAAAGACACGGCCACCGCTGTCGACGAGCCCGGCGGCCAGGACTTGCAGGCTTTGGTCGACGAACGCACTGCCGACCTGCAGCGCCTGCAAGCCGAATACGCCAACTACAAGAAGCGCGTTGACCGTGACCGGGCCCTGTCGCGGCAGGCCGGCGTGGAAGCCGTGCTGACCCAGTTGCTGCCGGTGCTGGATTCCATTGCGGCCGCCCGCGAACACGAAGAACTCGTGGGCGGCTTCAAGGGCGTCGCGGAGCAGTTGGAGCAACTCGCGGCCAAACACGGGCTGGAGTTCTTCGGCGAGCCGGGCGAACCGTTCGACCCCAAGGTCCACGAAGCCCTGCTGCAGATGCCCTACGAAGGCGAGATCGCCGAGCCGACGGTCGCGGCCGTCATGCAGAAAGGCGTCAAGCTGGGCGAACGCATCCTGCGGCCCGCCCGAGTAGGAGTGGCCAACCCAGAATGACAGCGGCCAACCCTGTCTCGGACGAAGTCCGGCCCTGAAAGGAAGGAGGGTCCATGAGCACTAAGGACTGGCTCGAAAAGGATTATTACCAGATCCTCGGCGTGTCCAAGTCGGCATCCGACGACGAGATCAAGAAGGCCTTCCGCAAGCTCGCACGCCAGTACCACCCGGATCAGAATCCGGGCAACACCGACGCGGAGAAGCGCTTCAAAGAGGTGTCGGAGGCGCACGACGTGCTGTCCGATCCGAAGAAGCGCAAGGAGTACGACGACGCCCGGGCATTGTTCGGCAGCGGTGGTTTCCGTTTTCCAGGTGGCGCGGGCGGCGGCCCTTCCATGGAAGACATTTTGGGCGGCGCGGGCCTGGGCGATTTGCTGGGCGGCCTTTTCGGCGGCGGCAGGCAGCCCACGACCGGGCGCGGGCCCAGACGCGGCAGTGACATAGAAGGCGAAGCCACCATAGATTTCGCCGACGCCGTTCGCGGGGTGACAGTCTCCTTGCAAACCCGCTCCGACGCGGCTTGCGAGACTTGCCGCGGTACGGGCGCGAAACCGGGAACCCAACCCAAGGTCTGCCAAGCCTGCCAAGGGTCGGGCATGCGCACGTCCGGCAACGGCGGCCTGTTCGCCTTCTCGGAGCCTTGCACGGAATGCCGCGGCCGGGGTGTCATCGTCACTGATCCCTGCCCGGCGTGCGGCGGTTCGGGCCATTCGGCGGCGCGTCGCCAGATGCAGATCCGTATCCCGGCCGGTGTCGAGGACGGGCAGCGTATCCGCATCAAGGGCAAGGGCGGCGCGGGGGCCAACTCCGGGGCCGCCGGGGATCTTTACGTCACAGTCCACGTGCGCCCGCACAGGATCTTCGGGCGCAAGGGCAAGGATGTCACGCTGACTGTGCCGGTGACGTTTGCGGAGGCCGCATTGGGCGCCGACATCCAGGTGCCGACATTGGACGGCGGCTCGGTGCGGCTGCGTATCCCCGAAGGCACGCAGAACGGCCAAACCCTGCGGGTGCGCGGCCGCGGCTCAGGAGACGCCGACCTGCTGGTCTCCGTAGCCGTCCAGGTGCCCAAAGCGCTGAGTGAAGAGGCCCGGGCCGCGCTGGTCCAATACGCCTACGCGAGTGCTGGCGAGGATCCGCGGGCGGCGCTGTTAGGAGAGTCGAAGTGAGCGAAAACCTGCCAGCCCGGGTCGATCCGGATCTGCCGCTGTTCGTGGTGTCGGTGGCCGCACAGCTAGCCGGCATGCATCCGCAGACCCTGCGCGGCTACGACCGCCTCGGATTGGTGGTGCCCCGCCGCGCCCGCGGCCGCGGCCGCCGTTATTCGCTGCGCGATATCGCCAAGCTGCGCCACATCCAACGCCTCAGCCAGGACGAAGGCATCAATCTGGAAGGCATCAAACGCATCCTGGCCCTGGAAAACGAGCTGGACACCCTGCGGGCCCAAGTCGCCCAACTGAGCGAGCTGGTCAACGCCATCCAAGTGGGCGTGCAGGATTCCCGCGTCTTCACCGCCAGCCAATATGGCGACGTCCACCTGGGCCGCACGGCCCGCGCCCACATCCGTGCCGCCATTTTGGGCGGGTAACAGAACCCCCACAAAGTTCTTCGATACTTTGCGGGGACCCCGGAACGAGGCCGGGACGGGTGAGTAGCAAACGCCGCGGTGCCGCTACGCGAACACGGCCAGCGCCACGGAGATGAGCCAGCACCCACATGTTCGCTCTACTTGTTGACACACGTGTAATGGCTGCGACATGCTGCCCAAACTACGTGTTTCCGGACGCGTTCGAAGAAAGAGAATCATTATGAGAATCCCCCTGCGGCTGTGTGGGCTGGCCATTGTCACCGCGGTGTCGTTGTTGCCGCCGGGCCTCGCGGGGTGTTCTGCAAGAGCTGATGCTTGCGTCGCCACATGAATTATCCTCGTGCCTCTCACCACAGGCCGGGCACGCTAAATGTAGACGCAACAGGTAGCTGCACGGCACCTGCCACGGTGACATACACAATCAAGATCGAGCGGCAACAGGGCGGACAGTGGTTTCCAGTTCCGGGTGCCAACAAGAGCAACACCAAAGCACTTAAGAAGGGCAAATTCACGCTAACGATCAACAGCACGGCTAAGTGCGTCACCGGCACCTACCGTGCCACTGCGAAGATCGAGTTTGCGATGGCCGGCAAGGCGCGAACCCCGATTAAACACACCGCTTCAACCAAGGCGGTTAAGGTGACATGCTAGAGACAGCTTGAGGTTGACAGTTGGACGACTCCGAAATCCTGGCCATCAAAGATCTGATCGAGCAGATCATCGGTGACGACGGGCGCATTGCCTACGACGCGGACGCCCGCGTCATGACTTTGTTGGCCACCCAGATCCCTGCTTCTCCGATCGTGCTGGAGTTCTTCGAGGATGGCTGTGTCTACATCTTCACGGGGTCATCGTCGTACTTCCCGATCCCTGATGCGTCTTTCGACAGAGAGTATCTGCTGGATATCGTTGCCGCCATAGTGGACGGTCGGTGTGAAGAAGCGATCGCTCGCTCCGAGGACGGAGGCCTCCAGATTTGGACCGGCCTCACCACATCTGGGCAGACTCGCATGGAGATCCCCAGCGATGGTCTTCTGGTTAAGTGGCGTTTGGCTGACTGGCGCGGCGGGTTGACGGCGCCGGAGGTGTCGAGAGCACCGTGATTGAAGCGGTCAATCTGAGAAAAACGCACGGTGCTGTTTGCTCTGTCGACGGTGTTTCGTTCAGCATTCATGGCGGGGAGACGGTTGGGCTGTTTGGGCCTAACGGTTCTGGGAAGTCGTCATTGCTGCGCCTGCTTCTCGGCATTGACCGCCCTACCGCTGGAAGTGTTCTGTACCACGGTGTCGATTTCGCTGCAGCAGTGCGCCATGGTTTTCAGGCCAGGCTCATTACCGCAGACGCCATCGGGCCCCTAGGCATGAGCGCTGCCCGGCACATGGGCATCCTCGCGCGACTGGCTGGCTTGACTCATGGCGCCGCCGAATATGCTCTGGACCGCGTCGGCCTTGCTGATCGGAGCCGCTCGAACGCAGCTTCCTTCTCGATGGGGATGCGCCAGCGGTTGGCCCTGGCTTGCGGGTGGCTGGGGGAATGCGACTTCTTGGTGATGGATGAGCCCACCAATTCGCTCGACGCGGGAGGTCCCAGCCAGGTGACCGACTTGGCACGCCACGTTGCATCAGGTGGGGGCGCTGTGCTCATCGCATCACACGATGCCGCTCTGCTGGCGACAACCTGTGACTGTATCTTGATCATTGAGCATGGACGAGTTTCCGATGAAATCCGGCTTGCTGGAGGTGTCGATGATGTTGCGGGCTTCGGCACCCCGCCAGGCGAGGGTGTTCTTGATGCTCTGCGCGCCTCGGTCAGGCCGTCCAAGGGACATCTCTCATGACCGGTGGACGTCGGCCCAGGTGGCAGGCGATCCTTGCCCGGGCGGAAGTGGAGAAGGTGTTTGGTCTCAGGTACTTGTGGAGCACCGCTATCTTCGTTGTCGTTTCCTATCCGCTGCTGTCGGCGCCGATAGTTCACTTTCAAGTCGAGCACATTCTTGGCGCATTGGGAGTTGTCGAGGCTTCACAAGATGACATCTTGACCATGCTTGGCGACCCTGTTGTCGGGTTTGGCCTGATCGGGGGAGTCTACGCTGGGTACTTGCTGGTGCCATGCCTCATTGTGTTGGCTGTCGCCGCAGACCAAACCACGGGAATGAACATGCACAAGATGGTGTTGATACCTGCCCGTTGGAAGCATGTTGCTGCCGAGGCGGCCGTGCTGACTTTGATTTCAACATGTGGAGCGGTTGTTGGAGGCGCATTGGGCGTGATTGTCGCGAGGGTGGCGCTAGACGCCCATGGCATTGCGGTTCCTCTTGCGCCGGCAGCGGAAATCCAAGCAGTCGCGCGGCTGGGTATCGGATGTGCCATGTTGGCTCTCATGGTGGTCGGAATTGCGTATCTGGTTCGTCGGCCCGGCGTTGCGTTGGGACTTGGCGTTTTCCTGTTGTTCCTGGCCCCATTCTTGCTCCAACTCATGCCGGGGCTTGATCAGTGGTCGGCGGCATTGCCATCGACAGCCCTGGAGCGTTTCACTTTGACCGACTACTCACCCCGAACTTCTTCGATCCTTTGCGGGGACCCGGAACGAGGCCGGGATGACCGATGGGTTGTCCGGATGGGCCGTCCGCCCATGGGCGTAGTTCTTGGGGGTTGGCCTTTCCTCCGCCGTCAGGGACAATAGCCGCGTGCAAGCTGTTGCCCCCGATCCCCTGGTCGGACGTACGTTGGACGAGCGCTATCGCATCGTCAGCCGGATCGACTCCGGCGGTATGGCAGCCGTGTACCGGGCCGAAGCCGTCCGATTGGGGCGGCCGGTCGCCGTCAAGGTCATCCACGAACATCTCGCCGCCGACCCGGCTTTCGTAGAGCGTTTCCAGCGTGAGGCGCGCGCGCTGGCGCGGCTCAACCACCCTTCGGTCGTCCAGATTTTCGACCAGGGCACTTTCGATGGCCGGCTCTACATAGCGATGGAATTTGTGGACGGCGAGTCGATGAAAGACCTGTTGGCGTCACGCAAACCGCTGGAGCCCGCCGAAGCGCTCGGCTTGCTGGATCAAGCCACCGACGGCCTGGCGCAAGCGCACAAGCTGGGCATGGTCCACCGCGACATCAAGCCGGCGAACATCTTGGTCGCCCCCGATGGACGGGTGAAGCTGGCCGATTTCGGCATCGCCCGCGCGCTGGGCGAAGCGGGGCTCACGCGCCAGGGTACGACGATGGGCACCGTGCAGTACATGGCTCCCGAGTTGCTGCGCCACGGCACGGTGACCCCGGCCGTGGACATCTGGGCGCTTGGCATCACCGCATATGAACTGCTCACCGGCGTCCAGCCGTTTTCTGGATTGCTGCCTGCCGAAGTGGTGGCCAAACAGTTGGCCGACGCGTTGCCGCCGCCTTCCGGCATTGTGGCCTTGCCCGATGGTGTCGATGGACTGCTGGCCAAGTTCACCGCTGTCGATCCGGCCCGGCGCATCCCGGACGCCGCCGCGGCACTCCCGCCATTGCGGCAACTGATCGCCGCCCTCGCCCCTGCCAACGCCGACCGCCGGGCGACGCAGGCATTGGGCACGCGCGTGATGACGTACCGCTCCACCCGCCTGCGGGCCGCCGGCTCAGCCGCAGCCGACACTGGCACGGCGACGGTCCCCGCCCAGACGGAGGTCATCGTCCGAGACACCCGGGTGATGCCCACGCAAGCCCAGGGCGTCCCTTTGGAGAAACCCGTCGGCACTTACCTGCCGCCGACCCGCCTCGTCGCCAAGGTGCCCGAGCCCGAATCGCCGCCCGCCACGCAGGTGGTCCCGGTCGGTGCTACGCTCCCACAGTCATTGCAGGACCCGATCCCCGTTCCCGCCAGGCCCAAGAAGCCAGTGCTTCCGGCGTTGATCGCCGTCCTCGCGACACTGCTGGTCGCTGGCTTGGGCTACCTCGTCGTCACGCGGTGGCCGCAGAGCCCCGAAGCAACGGGCGTTCCCGAACAGTCGGCGTCTGCTCCAGCAGAAACCCCTAGCCAAACGGCACTGGCAACGCCGACGCCGGAGCTGACCACACCGGAGCCCACCACCACAGAACCGGCACTTGATCCGGCGGGCGACCCAGAGGACGTCTCCGATCCGCGTTGCGAACACTGCAACCCGACGATCATCTGGGACGGCACCGAACTGCGGCTCAGCGGCAACGCCGAGGCGGCTTGGACGGCCGGGAAGAAGCTCCCGACCCTGGTCAACGCGTCGGCGGGCAACATCCGCCTGGATTTCTTCGACTATCCCTTCGACGCGGACACCACGATCACTGTCGAGGGCGCCCGGGGCAGCACGTTGATCATCATCCCGGCGGATCTCAACGTCACGATCCAATGGACGAACGCCCGCAATTCGCTGAACTTGCTGCACGGCCTTGACGGCGGCAAAGCCTGGACGAACGCCGAGGCGAAGGGTTCGCGCAAGATCACGGTCAACGACGGGCCGCGGCTGAAGCTGGTCTTGAAAGATCCGCAGAATTCCACCACCGTCGACAACAAGCGTTAGGAGTGCCGATGGCAGCAGACACATTCGTCGGGCGGGTCTTGGAGGACCGTTACGAAATCCTGGAACGCGTGGCAGCCGGGGGAATGGCCACTGTCTACCGGGGCCGGGCCACGCGGCTGGACCGCGAAGTGGCCGTCAAGATCCTGCATGGCCATCTGGCGGCGGACGCTTCCTTCGTGCAGCGCTTCCAAACCGAAGCGCGCTCGGTCGCCCGGCTGGCGCACCCGAACGTGGTGCAGGTCTTCGACGCCGGCGTTGATGGCGAGGCGATCTACATCGCCATGGAGTTTGTGCGCGGAAAGGCGTTGCGCGAAGTGCTCTCCGCCCAGGGCCGGTTCACCCCGGACGCCGCGCTGCAGATGGCGGACCAGATCCTGGACGCGCTGCATGCCGCCCACCAACTCGGCATCGTGCACCGCGACATCAAGCCCGAGAATGTCCTCGTCACGGAATCCGGCCAAGTCAAGGTGGCTGACTTCGGCATTGCCCGGGCCATGACCGACGCGCGTGTCACCAAGACCGGCGACGTGGTGGGCACAGTCGGCTACATGGCTCCCGAGTTGCTGTTGCACGGCCAGGTCTCGCCTTCGGTGGACGTTTACGCCACGGGCGTCGTGCTCTATGAACTGCTGACCGGCCACCAACCTTTCGCGGGGGAAAACTCAATGCAGATAGCGCTGCGGCAAACCACCCAAGACGTGCCGCGGCTCGCGTCGGTGTTGCCCGGCGCTCCCATACAGTTGGACGCGCTGGTCGCAACGTTGACCGCCCGCGATCTGCGCGTCCGCTATCCGACGGCGGGCGAGGCTTTGGCGGCCTTGCGCCAGGCGCGGCAGTCCCTTGCCGGCCCGGCCCAAGTGCCCGCGCCCGGCCCGGTCACCTTCGAGGCGCCCGCCGAGAATCCCGCCGCGCCGGTGCGGTATGGCCAGCCGCAGCGGGCGCTGACTGAGCCGCGTCCGCGCCGCAGCCCGGCGACCATCGCTGTCGCCGCCCTGGCCGCCTTGGTTGTGTTGGGTGGCGGTGGCTACTTCATTTCGCGCGCTGTCACGGCGCCGCAGGCGGGGCCATCGACTGTGGTGGCAGATCCACCCGCTGGCGATGCGGACGAACCAGACGTGGTGGACTCGGGCACTGATGCGGTGGAACCCGATGTCGATGAGCCGATTGACGCGGACACGGACGAGCCCGCAGACGTGGCCGACGAAACCGTCGTCAGTTCGAACAGCGGTGATTACTCCTGGGATGGCACGACAATCTCCGTGTTTGGCGCTCTCCCGCGCTTGACATTCACCAACGATACGAAGCTGCCCAAGAAGGTGGTCTTCGACGACAACGCCCAGATCGCGACGATCGATTTCACCGGCTACGAATTCGACAAGGACACCACGATCACCTTTGAGGCGACACACCGGCACACCGGCCAGCCGCAGATCTATGTGCCCTGCGACGCGAACGTCACCACCGATTGGAACATCAAAGCGATGCTGAAGTTCTACGACGGCCTGGAAGGCAAAGGTGGCAAGGCCACTTACACGGGCACCTCGGGCCACCAGGGCAAAGTGTCGGTCACTCCCGACAAAGGCGGCCCGGTCCTCACCATAAAGCTGCGCGACATCGATTCCGGCATAGTGCATGTGGGCTGCCTCGCGCCTGCCTGACCCGCACTACACTGGCCCCGATGGGGATTGGGAAATGGGTGAAGCGGCTCGGCATGTTCTTGCTGCCGTTGCTCGCCGCCATGTACATCGCGGGGACGCTGATCCCGGGTTCGGAATTGTGGCCGTGGCATCCCGGCATACTCGACTTGGAGGTCTATCAGCGCACCGGCCAAATGGTGCTGGCAGGCGAGGATTTCTTCCATGTGGCTGATGGCCTGCCCTGGATCTATCCGCCTTTCGCCGCGCTGCTCAGCATCCCGTTCGGCTTGGTGCCGCTGGAAGTCGGAGCTGTCGCTTGGCTGGCGCTGTGCGTCGTAGCACTGGGCGCGGTGCTGCGCCGCCTGGGCATCCACGGCTGGTGGTTGAGCCTCGCGGTGGCCGCCTGCATCCTGTTCGTGGAACCAGTGCGCGAAACCATCGGCTTCGGCCAGTTGGGCATCCTGCTGGTCGCCGCCGTCTGCCTGGACTCCCTGCCCTCCCGTTCGTCATCCCGACCGGTCCTCCGCCGCCGCAACGGCCGCATCCTTCCAGAAGGCTGGCTCACCGGGCTGGCCACAGCGGTCAAGTTGACCCCCGCGGTCATCGCGGTCTACAAGTTCTTCGCCGGGGAACGCAAGCAGGGCCTGACCGCGTTCGCTTCATTCTGCGCGGCGACGGCGCTCGGCTTCGTCCTGTACGGCCCCTCGCTGTACTACTGGAACGCCTTGGCCCACGGTGAGACGGGCGTCAACGGCTCTTTCAACTACGCCACGAACCAGTCGGTGATGGGCGTGTGGGCGCGGCTGTCGGGCACGCCCAGTTCGCCAGGCCTGTTGCTGTCCGTGGTCGTCATTTTGCTGGGGGTGATCGCGGCCATCTCCATGCACAAGTCGGGTCAGGCGGCCGTGGCGTTGGTCTTGGCGGGGTTGACGAGCCTACTCGGTTCCCCAGTGTCATGGTCGCACCATTACGTCTGGATCGTGCCGCTCGGAATCGTGTTCTGGCAGGCAAAGGCGCTGCCTGCCTGGTATCGCTGGCTGGGGTTGGCCTACACGGCCTGGGTGGCGCTGGCGCCGTTCAAGGCGTTGCCGCGCGACAACGACGTCGAACTGAGCTATGAGTGGTGGCAGCAATTAGTCTGCAATGCGGGAGTGGGCTTGGGGATCGCGCTGCTGCTGGGAGCGTTTTTCGCCGCGCGGTCGATGCGCGCCGAAATGACGCCCGTTGCAGCCGGGCGGTGATTCTCGCGTGTCGGCTCAGTACTCGCTAACGAGCTGGGCCAGGTCCGCTTGGAGTGATTCTTCGAGCTCGCGCAGGGAAGTCAGCGATTCCTGAATGTGCGCGCGGGCGTCCGCCAACTTCTCTGCCAGCGCAGAGTCGACGAACAAGTTGTCCAACTGTTCCTGATCTAACATGTCTCGGTCTCCCCCGTCTTGTGCCGACCGTGTAGCTAGCTTGCGCTTGGCTGCCTGGAAGGCATCATGACCCACCGGCTGCGGGCCACTTCCCCTCACGGCCCGACGCCGATACCTTTTCAGTGTAACCCCGGCGTCAGTGAATTCCCCGGATCTGGGGGCAATTTCGCTACGCGCGGAATAGAAGCCCGCGCTATTATAGTTGAGTCTAAGGGACTCAACTTTGGAGAACAAGGAGAACATGGACACTGAGAAGCTGACTGCGAAGTCGCGCGACGCCGTCACCACGGCGCTGCGTCTTGCCCTCACCAACGGCAACCCGAACGCCGAGCCGGTCCACCTGCTCAGCGCCCTGCTGCTCGACCCTGACAACACGGTCGGTGCGCTGCTGAGCGCGGTGGGGACAGATCCCGAGGTGGTGAAGGCGGCGGCGCAAGGCGCGATCAAGAAGCTGCCCAGCACATCTGGCAATTCGGTGGCGCAACCCAGCCTGTCCGGGCCGTTCGCACGGGTGCTGGCAGACGCCGAGACGCGCGCCCAGGCCATGGGAGACGAATACACGGCTACGGAGCATTTGCTGATCGGGCTGGCTTCCATACAAGGGGACGCGCAGCGCATCCTCGCCGACTTGGGCGTCACCGCGAAAGCACTCGAAGAGACGTTCAACGCGGCCCGCGGCGACAAGCGCATCACGTCGGCGGAGTCGGAAGGCGGCGAGTCCGCGCTCGACAAGTACTCCATCGACCTCACCGCGCGCGCTCGCGAGGGCAAGCTCGATCCGGTGATCGGCCGCGACGCCGAGATTCGCCGCGTCATCCAGGTGCTCGCCCGGCGTACCAAGAACAACCCCGTCCTTATCGGCGAGCCCGGCGTCGGCAAGACTGCTGTCGTTGAGGGCCTGGCGCAGCGCGTGGTCGCCGGCGACGTCCCGGATTCGCTGAAGGGGCGCAAGGTCGTCTCGCTGGATCTGGCCTCAATGGTGGCAGGCGCCAAGTACCGCGGCGAGTTCGAGGAGCGGCTCAAGGCCGTCCTGAATGAGATCCGCGACGCCGAGGGCCAAGTCATCACGTTCATCGACGAACTGCACACTGTCGTCGGCGCTGGGGCCACCGGCGACTCGTCCATGGACGCCGGCAACATGCTCAAACCCATGCTGGCGCGCGGCGAGTTGCGCATGATCGGGGCGACGACTCTCGACGAATACCGCGAGCGGATCGAGAAGGATCCGGCTTTGGAGCGCCGCTTCCAGCAAGTCTTCGTGGGCGAGCCGTCGGTGGAGGACACCATCGCGATCCTGCGCGGGCTGCGGCAGCGCTACGAGGCCCACCACAAGGTGCGCATAACGGACGGCGCGCTGGTGGCGGCGGCCACGCTGTCCAACCGCTACATCACTTCGCGCCAGCTTCCGGACAAGGCCATCGACTTGATCGACGAGGCGGCTTCGCGGCTGCGCATGGAGATCGATTCGTCTCCGGAGGAGATCGACCAGTTGCGCCGCGACATCGACAAGATGACGATGCAGGCATTCGCGCTGGAGAAGGAGGCCGATCCGGCTTCGAAGGAGCGGCTGGACCGCCTGCAAGCCGAGTTGGCGGACAAGCAGGAAACACTGCGGGGCTTGGAGTCGCGCTGGGAGGCGGAGAAGTCCGCACTGAACCGCGCTGGCGAGTTGACCGAGCAGATCGACAAGCTGCGGATCGAGGCCGAGCGTTACCAGCGCGAGGGTGATCTGACGAACGCTTCCAAACTGCTCTACGGGCAGATTCCCGAGTTGGAGGCGGAATTGGACGCCGCCCACGAGCAGGAGAACGCTCCTCGGATGGTTTCCGAAGAGGTTTCCGCGACGGACATCGCCGAGGTCGTCGGTGCGTGGACGGGCATACCCGTGGGCCGTTTGCTGCAGGGAGAATCGGAGAAGCTGCTCACGATGGAGGACCAGTTAGGCAAGCGCCTGATCGGCCAGCGCAAGGCTGTGACTGCCGTCGCCGACGCGGTGCGCCGCTCCCGTGCGGGCATTTCCGATCCGCACCGTCCCACCGGCTCGTTCCTATTCCTCGGGCCGACCGGCGTCGGCAAGACGGAGTTGGCCAAAGCGCTGGCGGAGTTTCTCTTCGACGACGAGCGGGCGATGGTGCGCATCGACATGAGCGAGTACGGCGAGAAGCACGCCGTGTCGCGCCTGGTTGGGGCTCCTCCCGGTTACGTCGGCTACGAGGAGGGCGGCCAGCTCACCGAGGCCGTGCGCCGCCGCCCGTATTCGGTGATCCTTTTGGACGAGGTGGAGAAAGCCCATCCGGAGGTGTTCAACATCTTGTTGCAGGTGCTTGACGACGGCCGCTTGACGGACGGACAAGGCCGCACGGTCGACTTCCGCAACGTCATCTTGATCATGACGTCCAACTTGGGCTCGCAGTTCCTCGCCGACCAGGGCTTGGACGCCAAACTGAAGAACGACGCCGTGATGGGCGTGGTGCGGCAGTCATTCAAGCCGGAGTTCTTGAACCGCCTCGACGAAATCGTCATGTTCGACCCGCTCACCACGGAAGACCTGTGCAAGATCGTCGACATCCAGCTCGCCCGCCTGAATCAGCGCCTGGCCGACCGCCGCATCAGCGTCGAGGTCAGCGAAGGCGGCAAGAACTGGCTGGCCATGGCCGGCTTCGATCCGGTCTACGGCGCCCGCCCGCTGAAGCGCCTGGTCCAGACGGCCATAGAGGACGGCCTGGCCAAGCGTGTGCTCTCCGGAGAGGTAACAGACGGCGACACAGTCAAGTTCGACGTGAACGAGGAACTCTCCGGCTTGGTTGCGGCAACCTAGCCTAGTCATCCCGGACTTGTTCCCGGGGTCCCCGCAAAGTATCGAAGAACTTTGTGGGGTGGAGTTCCGGGATCTCGGACGCAGTCCGGTCCCAGCTCATCCACGACCCTTCACACCTGCCGCGGTGAGGGCGGAGACCGGCCTGCCAGATTGCGCTACACTCGTTGTGCTTCTTGCGGGCGTAGTTCATCGGTAGAACGGCAGCTTCCCAAGCTGCAGAGGCGGGTTCGATTCCCGTCGCCCGCTCCAACACTTTCTCGGGTGCCACCGCCGCAGCAGGAACACTGATGCAGTGATGCGCTGATGATATGATGCTGGCATGGCCAGAACAACTCTCGATTTGGATGATCAAGTGCTGATCGCGGCCCGCGGTGTGGTGGAGGACAGCCTGCGGCGCGGCGAGCGGATATCGCTGGGCCGCGCGGTCTCGGAGCTGGCCCTGCGGGGATTGGAGCGGGTTCCGCCCGCGCAACGTCCGGACGGCTTTCCAGTTCTGGACTTGGGCGTGCGAAACCATGTCATAACTGACGAGTTGGTGAAGCTGCATCTCGATGACTGACTCCCATCGCTTCCTCTTGGACGCAAATGTCCTTGTCGCGCTCTCCTTGCCGAACCACATCCATCATGAGGCGGCACATCGGTGGTTGGGTAGCCTGGATGCGACCGATGTCTGGTTGACCACTGGATTCACCGAAGCTGCCTTCCTCCGGCTGCTCATGAATCCACAAGTCGTCGGATGCTCTGTCAGCTATGCCACTGCTGTTGGCCAGCTTCAAGCGATGAAAAACGCAACTCGGGTTCCACATGAATTTGTCGTCGACGGCACATCTCTTGCAGACCCTGCGCTACCCGTCGAGGTGCTGGGAAGGGTCGTGATGGGAAAGGCCCAGGTCACCGATTTCCACCTCCTCAATCTCGCCGCGCATGTGGGCGCGCGATTGGCGACCTTTGACGCGAAGCTCGTCAGATGTTTGCCGCCGGAATGGGGCCATCTGATTCAGCTCATCAATCCCTAGCGATCAGGCTCAACAGGAAATCAGGCGTCACCCACAGTAACCAAAGTGACTTCGGCTGCGTCTTGTGAAGTGTTCTAGAGTGTGCCCATGGATTCGCTCGCTCCGCTGTTGCTTGGGGTGCGCACCTCGGGTGCGGCGCCGGAGCGACTGCGGGCCGTCGTCGCGGGAAGGCTTGTTGTGGTCACCGGAGCCTCGCGCGGGATTGGGCGCGAAGTCGCTTTGCGTGTGGCGGCGTCCGGCGGGCGCGTGGTGGGGCTTGCCCGGGGCGAGCAGGGGTTGCAGTCGCTCCAGGATGAGGCCGCGGGCCAGGTGGAGTATCTCGCCGTCAACCTTCGGGAAACAGATGCGGCCGAGGACGCGGGGCGGCACATCGCCACCACTTGGGGCAGGCCGGACATCGTGGTTTCCAACGCCGGGCAATCCATACACCGTTCGGTGACGGAAACCTTCGGCCGTTTCCATGACATCGCCCGGACTGCGGGCACCAATTATCTTGGCCCCATCGCGTTCCTGCTGCCGCTGCTGGAAGTGATGACCGACGCCGGCGCGGGCCAACTCATCAGCGTCTCCACCACCAGCGTGGACATGTTGGTGCCGAACTGGTCCGCCTACGCCGCGTCCAAGTCGGCCTTCGACTCCTGGCTTTCCACCGTCGCGCCAGAACTGCGCGAAAAGGGAGTGGCCACCACCGTTGTGAAGCTTCCCCGCGTCGCCACAGCTATGAGCGCCCCAACGGCGGGCCAGTACCCCGTACCCGAGCTGACTGTGACGCAGGCCGCTGACGTGATCTGCCGGGCCATGATCCACCGCCCGCGCCTGGTGAGCCCGTGGTGGTCTCGGCTGGCCGTGCTCTCGCGGGCGTTCCCGGCCCCCTTCGACTGGGTGTTCGCCCAAGCTTCCCGGCTCGGAATCCGGCTATGAGTGCGGCAGCGGAACTGCGGGACGGGTTGCGCGCCTTCGGCATCGCCCGCCCGGCGCGGCTTGCCCGCGTGCTCGCGACCGCGGTCCGCGAGGGCAAATCCTTGGGCGCCGGCGTGCTCGCGGCGGCGCGGGTTTGGCCACAGGTTCGCCTGTTTGACGACGGTGGCAGTTGCACCTTGGCCCGAGTTGGCGAGCTGGCCCGCACTGGCGCGTCCATCTTGGAGCAGGACTTCGGTGCTCAGCCTGGCTCCCGGATCGGCGTGCTCTGCGGTAACGACCGCTACTTCTTGGGTGCCATCGGGGCGGCCTCGCTGACCGGCGCCGTGGTGGTGCCGATCTGGACCGCGATTGGCAGCGAGCGGCTCGGGGCTGTCGCGGCTCGGGAACGCTTAGATGTGCTGCTCTACGATCCGGAATACTCCGCGACGATCAACGAGAGCGGCTATTTGGGGGGATTGCTGGACGTTTCCCGCCTGGATTCCCCCAGGCCCGCTCCGCAGATTCGCAGCTTGGCCAAGCGCTCGCGTTTTACGATGCTCTCTTCCGGCACGACCGGCACTCCCAAGGGCATTCCGATCCGGCGGCGTTACCGGGAGGCGCTCGCGGCGTTGGCGCTGGCTGGGATCTCGCGCATCGAAGTGGGTTCTCCGGTGGCTGTCGCCGTGCCGATCTCCCACGGCTACGGGCTCGCCGCCGCGATGCTGTGCCTGGTCAACGGCTCGCCGCTGGTGCTTTGCCAAGGCGCGGATCCAGCCAAACTCGCCGCCCGGCTGCGGCAAACGGGCACCCGCACCCTGTTCGCGTCGCCGCCGCAATTGCGCCGTCTTGCCGAATGCCTGGACGAGTTGCCCCCGCTGGCCAGCGTGGTTTCCGGTTCGGACGCCCTGGACGCTGAGACCATCGCCGCGTTCGGCGCCCACTTCGGCCCGGTGCTGGTCAACTACTACGGAACCACTGAGACGGGGACGGTGTGCTCGCTGGGCGGCGGCGAACTGCTGGCCCATCCCGACTCGGTGGGACGGCCGATCGCGACCGCGCGCGTCGTCGTGGTGGACGCCGGTGGACGCCCAGTGCCTGAAGGGGTGGAGGGATTGGTGCGAATCGAATCCGCCACCATGTCCGTCACCGACCCCGGCAAGCGCTGGCTGACGACTCGCGACCGGGCCTATCTCAGGGACGGCCTGCTACACGTGCTGGGACGCGCGGACAACCTCACCCGCTCCGGTGGCGAGTTCACCGATCCCGCCCAAGTGCAGGCGGTCTTGGCAAGCGCTCCCGGCGTGCGGCGGGCGATGGTCTGGGAGGAACCCGACGCCGACTTCGGGAAACGGTTGCACGCGTCCGTTGAGGGCGCGGACCTCGATGCGGAGGCACTGCGCTCGCTGGTGCGCCAGCGTCTCGGCCCAGCAGCCGTGCCAAAACAAGTGACAGTGATGCCTACCTGACCACGCGCACTCCAGGCAGGCCGCTCCACAGCGCATCGGTCGTCCACACCTCGGCGTTGAGCCGGTCGCCCAACGCCAGGCAGAGTCGGTCTGCCAAAGACAAGCCTTTGCCTTTGCGCCACCTGGCCGCAGCCCACTCGGCGTCGGCTTTCGTTACGGGCTCAACTCGCAGGCCGTAGCTGTCCAGGAGGGCTGCGGCGGAATCCCAATCGCGGTTCGCGGTCTTCGATTTCTGGGCGATCTCGGACCAGTTTGCTCCTTCAGAGTGGGTCAGGCGTGGTCTTACAACACGGGGTCGGCCACGGAATAGGGCAGGGTCTCGATGCCGGCCAGTTGCTGGTTCACTCGCTGGATGCGGCTTGCGGTGGATTCCTGCTCGCGGCGGCGCCGTTCGTACAGCACGGCGGTTATGAAGGCCTCCGGGTGTGTCCACGGCGGGGGAGATGGGGCGACGTACTGTTCGAGTTGGGCGGCGACGCGCAAGCCGAGCTTGTTGCGGGCTTGGACGGGGAAGGTATTGGCGCGTTGCAGGAATTGGCGCGCGCGCATGGCGAGGGCGTCGGGCAGCGGGCGGATGTCGGTCACTTTCACCCAGTCGGCCAGGCTTGGTGGGAGCGATATCGCCAGCGGCGCTGTTTTCGCGCCGCGGACGTTGGCCGCATACGTCCCGGCGAGGAAGTCGCCGACGCGTTTGCCGCGGTCGTTGAGCATGGAGACGATGAACGCGATGCCGCCCAGCGAGGCCCACAACTCGAAGAAGCCGATCAGCGAGCGGATAGCTGCGTGGCGCAGACGCACCGGGCCGCCGTCGTCGCGGATCACCTGGATCCCGAAGGCCAGCTTGCCCACCGACCGGCCGTGCGTGAGCGTCTCCAGCAGTGTCGGGATGCCGATGAAGCACATGAAGGAAACGAGCATCATGTAGGCCGTGGCCATCGCATTGTCGAGGTTTCCGCCGCCGACAGTCATGAGCATGGACAACCCAAACAAGGCCGCGAGCATCACGATCGCGTCCAGCAGCCAAGCCCCTGCGCGGGCAAGCACCGACGCCGCCTGCACCGAAAGCGCCACCCCTTCGCCAGTCAGGATCTCGTCTGGGTCCATGGTTATAGGCTACCGGTGTGGATGTGGACGTTTTCACCGGGGCTCATGCCAAGGCGTGGCGGCGGCTGGAAGAACTCACCTCGGCGTCTCGCCTGACGGGGGCCGAGGCCGACGAGCTCGTGCAGCTCTATCGCCAGGGCTCCACCCAGCTTTCCCAACTCCGCTCCACCGCTCCCGATCCGGGCCTGGTCTCCCAACTCTCGATCCTGCTCGTGAAAGCACGCGGCCGGATCGGCACCCCGCATAATCTCACCTGGGCGGCCATTGGCGAGTTCTTCACGCGGACGATTCCGGCCGCGCTGTACCGCATCCGCTGGTGGTCGGTGGCGGCGACGGCATTCTGCATGATCGTGGCCTTGGCCGCTGGCTTTTGGTGCGTCGCCAATCCCGAGGCTATCGGCCTCGTGCTTTCCGAGCGGGGGCAAGAGGAGTACGTCAACGAGGCCTTCGCGCAGTATTACTCCGAATATCCGCACGCCAGCTTCAGCGCGAAAGTATGGACCAACAACGCGCGCATCGCCGCGATCTGCGTGGCGGCGGGCATCACCGGAATCCTGCCGCTGCAAGTGCTCTTTTCGAACTCCCTGTCCCTGGGCGTGGTGGCGGCGCTGATGCACAATCATGGCGCTGACTACGTGTTTTGGACCTTGATCCTGCCGCACGGCCTGTTGGAGTTGAGCTGCGTGTTCGTGGCTGGCGCGGCCGGGGTCCGGCTGCTGTGGGCATGGCTCGTGCCAGGCGGGCGCACGCGCGCCAAGTCGCTGGCAGACGAGGGCCGCTCGACGATCATCGTCGTGGTCGCGCTGACGCTGTTCCTCGGTTTGAGCGGCATCCTGGAAGGGTTCGTCACCCCGTCGTCGCTTCATCCAGGCCTCAAGATCGGCATTGGGGCGGCGGCGTGCGCGTTGTTGTGGTGGACGACGTTCTGGGTCGGCCGCCGCGCAACCGAGATGGGCGTGGTAACCACAGTTTCGGAAGACGAAGCCGCGGCGGAAGTGAAGGGGAGCGCCTAGGCGTTGGCCTTCGCCAGAATCTGATCCTTGACCTGCTTGCGCAGCACCTTGCCCAGCATCGACTGCGGCAAGGAATCCACCTGGACGAACGAGCGCGGCACTTTGTAGCCGGTGAGGCGCTCCTTGCAGAACGCGCGCAGCTTGTCCTCATTGAACTCGGCGTCGGCTCGGACGACCACCGCCGCGGTCACGACTTCGCCGCCCGATGGCGACGGCAGGCCTACCACGGCCGCGTCCGTCACATCCGGATGGCCGCGCAACACGGTCTCCACCTCGGACGGGGAGACGTTGAAGCCGCCCGTGATGATGAGCTCCTTTACCCGGTCGACGATGGTGGTGAAGCCGTCTTCGTCAACGGTCACCACGTCACCGGTGCGCAGCCAGCCGCCCGGCAGCAAGGTGCGCTCTGTCTCGACCGGATTGTTCCAGTAGCCGGAGAACACCTGCGGGCCCTTGATGAGCAGTTCGCCGCGCACGCCGACGCCGACTTCCTTCGTGGGATCTTCCAGGTCGACCACTTTCATAAGCGTGCTCGGGAACGGGACGCCGATCGTGCCCGTCTTGCGCGACGAGAAGAACGGGTTGCCCAGGCAGACCGGCGAGGCCTCCGTCATGCCGTAGCCCTCCACGAGCAGGCCGCCGGATTGGGCTTCCCAAAGTTCGACTGTGGAATCCGGCAGGTTCATCGCGCCGGAAATGCAGAAACGGGCGGACTTCAGCGAGATTCCGCGCTCTTTGGCCCGGCGGGCGGTGGATTCGAAGATCGTCGGCACGGCGTGGTAGACGGTTGGCGGACTCTTCTTGGCCGCGTCCAGCACCATGTCCACGTCGAACTGCGGGAACAGCACGATTCGGGCCTGCTGCAGGATGCCGTAGGTGAGGAACAGCGTCATGCCGAAGGCGTGGAACATCGGCAGGATCGCGTAGAACGTCTCTTTGCGGTATTCGGCCCCATGCATCCAGGCCATGCCCTGCCGCGCGTTGGAGAAAAGGTTGGAGTGGCTGAGCATTGCGCCCTTGGGCTGGCTGGTGGTGCCGGACGTGTACTGGATGACGGCCAGGTCGGTGACGGCCGGCTTGGGATACTCCGGGTCGATGGGCTTGTTCTTCAGGAAGTCTTCCCAACTGGTCGTTCCGGGGGCGGGCTGGGTCAGCTTCTTGCGGGTCTTGCGCAGGCTCGGAATGGGCAACGACAGAGCGAAACGCTTGACGGCCGGGAAAGCCTTGATCAGGTTGACGGAGACGATGGCGTCCAACTTGATGTCGTCGGGTTGGCTGCGCAGCTTGGCGACCGCCACGTCCCAGGCGATGACGACGCGCGCGGCGTGGTCCTCGAACATGTGGCGCAGTTCCCGGGGGGTGTAAAGCGGATTGTGCTCGACGACGATGCCGCCCACGCGCAGCACCGCGTAGAACGCGATTATGTGCTGTGGGCAGTTGGGCAGCACCAGCGCCACCCGGTCGCCGGCTTTCACACCGAGCTTGCGCAAGCCTTCGGCTGCGCGGTTGATCTGGTCGCCCAGTTGGGCGTACGTCATGGTCTGGCCGAAGAACTCCGTGGCGACGCAGTCCGCAGCCTCGCGGACCGACGTTTCCACGAGGGAGACCAGGGATTCGGTGGGTAATTCGATTTCGTCCGGGACGCCCGGCTGGTAGTGCCGCGTCCATGGGGCATTGCTCATGGGTCTATTGTGACTCTTCTTGAGGCGTTTAGCTACGCTTCCGTAGGTTTTGTCTCACGGAGTTCGGTTACTTGGGGTGATTTTGGCCTCTAACATGTGCAGAGAGACAGTACCCACTTGTACGCAGTCGGGTACGTTTGAATACGAGGCTTTCCATGCCGGGCACGTAGTCTGCTTTTCCCAACCCGCACCTTGGGGGTAACTGCGCCTATATTACGTAGTCAGTTGTTGTGGAGACCTCGCTCCACGCGGGTTGACGGGGGTCGGGAATGCTTATGCGCAAACCGCTGTCCTATGTTGCCGCTTTTGCCTTGGTGGCGTGCGGCCTGTCGTTTGCCAACGTTTCGGCGCGCGCCGACGTCGTTTGGCAACCAGACGAAGCCACGAAGACGTGGGTCTTCGATGACGCCGCGCATCCGCAGTGGGACCGTGATTCCGTCTACCAGGTGACGGCCTATTTCGAGAACGCCCGCACCGGCAACGGTGGCAAGGGTGCCCTGACTGTGGACCGCTTCACGATCGACGAGAACGGCGACGTCGTCGACCGCGCGCCCTTCCTGTATCGCAAGTACACCGCCAGCGCGGGCGACTGGACCGATGGGGCGGACATGTACTCGTCCCTCGGCGTGGGCCCGATGCCCGACGGCACGCTGGCCGGCTACTTCTGGGATTGGGCGGGCAACGCCAACGGATGCTCGGCCGGACAGACCAAGGTGACGCGGCTCATCAATGGCGAAACGGTGGCCAAGACGGCGTGTGCCCCCGCTGTCTATAACAACCGGGCATCCGGTCAAGTGACTGGCGGCGAGGTGGACCAGCAGACCGGGAAGATCTACTTCTCTGGCTTGACGGCTACGGACATCGACTCGCAGAACCGTGTCTCCGACGCAGCCAACACTTCCAACGGATTCTCTTTCACCATCTGGGATCCCAACACCGGCGACGCGACCTACTCCGGCTATATCCAGCCCGCCACACAAGCCGAACGCCGCAGCCTGCACTCCAACTGGGCCCAGTTGGCCAACCCGAGTTCCACGGCGACTGGCATCGAGGCCTACGCCACATCCGACATGGCCCTGGACGCCAACGGCAACATTTACATGTTGGCCGACACCTCCGAGGCAGACCACTCCGTCTTGCTGCGCATCCTGCCTGCCCGCGACGATTCGGGGCAGCCGATTTCCGGCCCCACCACTGCCACGCGCAACGCCGCGAACGTCTGGTATTACAACGTAGTCAGCCACATCTCCCGCGCGGGCTCGATCACTTTCGGCTCCGGGGCGGCGGGCATGGTGGGCTCCGCGTTCTACAACGGCAAGCTCTACGCCGGCGGCTACCACGCCATGGGCACAGTTCCCGCTCGCCGGGCCGTGCTGAAGGTCGATCCGCTGGCCGGCACCGGCACGGTCAACGCCACCGCGACCCCGTTCTTCAACACTTCGACCAACACCGCCGGCTACGACGGCTTCGACTTCGCGTCTTCGCAAACCGCCGCCGTCATCGAGGGCACGGTCTACAACGACGTCAACGGCGACGGCGACGTCACCGGTGATCCGGGGTTGGCCGGCCAGACAGTCGCCATCTACGACGACACGAACACCATCGTGGGCGTGGTCCAGACCGACTCCGAGGGCGATTACTCGCTGCTCATCGGCGATACCAACAACGCCACCTACTACGTGCGCATCGTCCAGCCGCAGATCGACTCGCGCAACGCCGTCCAGACTTGGGCCGCGGCCACCGCAAGCGATCCCAACAAGGTGACGGCCTACTGCCTGGGCGAGCACAAGACTTCCGACGGAGCATGCTCCGGCAACCTGCTCGCGCCCTATTCCGATCCGGCAGTTGGCGCGGTGGGTTCCACGGCGGATCCGGCGACTTTCGCGTTCGTGTCAGAGGTCCTGATGACGACGTCGAATGACGTGGCCGACGCCAACTTCGCGTTCTCGCTGGCGGGCTCTTACGGCGATGCTCCGGCCCAGTCCACCCAGGCGCAAAACGGCGCGGTCTTCACGAACGGCAGCTACACCGGCTTGCGGCTCGGTGCGGAACTGGGCCGCTATACCGACGGCACGACCTCCGCAGATGCCAGCGCCCACGCCACCGACGACGGCGTTTTCGTGCAGCTGGTGAATGGCGCCACTGTCCCGCTGCAAGGCCAGGCCTTCTCCGTCGGGCGCAGCTATCCGCTGGAAGCCGTTTTGGGCGGCGACCAGGCCGCGCAGGCCGTGGTCAAGGGCTGGTATTCCGGCATTGGCACGGGCTCGGGCGCGACCGCCCTGTCCGGGGCTCCGATCTGGCAACCCTCGATATCGTCCGGCAAGGCGACGGGCACGCTGAACACCGCGTCCACCGCTCCCAGCGGGGCGCTGGCCACGGGCATCTTCCGCGCCATCGCCTCCACCGGGAACATTTCCGCTCCCGATAACGCGGCCGGCGCCTATTCAAGCGCAAATCCGTGGGTCAGCTTCGGTGAAGTCGAGGACTATCAGGTGGCCGTCGCCCAGGCGCAGGTCCGCCTCGCCTTGCGCACTGTCGGTGGCACGTCGACCGTCAGCTTTGCTCTGACGAACGCCGCGACCACGGCGCCTTCCAGCGCTACTGATTCGCTGACGACCACCGCCGAGGGCGTTGCGGTCACATCGGCCAAGCTGCACGCGATCAGCAGCCGCAGCGCCGCGACGGTGATCACGGCCACCGCCCCGACGGGTTGGAACCCGGTCCGCGCCACGTGCGTGGATTCGCTCGACGGTTCCGCGTTCGCAACGGCGACGTTTGACGCCAGCGACGGCAAGCTGACGATTCCAGCCGACGCGATCCCAAGCGGCGGCGATCTGCTGTGCACGTTCGATGTGGTGAAGTTCGCCGATCCCAATTCGTCCACGCTGACGGTCACGCCGACGACCGCCCAGTCCGTAATCGACGGCGAGTTCACCGCTGTCACGACGACGAAGACAGCCGAGGGCACGCTGATCGGTTCGCAGGAAGTCAGCTACAAGATCACGACCGACGCCGCTGGAGCGAATGTGGTCACCACCGGTGTCACGCTCTCCAACAGTTCATGCACTACGGACATCACGACGGGCCAGTGCGAGGTGACCATCACCGCCGATGTGGCCGGCACGTATTACGTCCACGCCGCCATCGCGCAGTTCGGCGGCACCACGGCCGCGGTGTCCGGCTCGCCGAAGCAGATCACGTTCAACGCGGGCCCGGCTTCTGCCGCGCACTCAAAGATCGAAAAGCTGACGACCGGCGACAAGACGGCTGACGGAAGCGAAGCCCACCAGGTGCGGCTGACGCTGAAGGACGAGCTCGACAACCCGATTGCTGGGGCGGACGCCACCTGGGAGTTCTCCGCCGACCTGACCGCTGCCAAGTCTCCGACAACGACTGGCGCGGATGGCACGCTGACGGTGTCGTTCACCACTGAGAAGGCTGGCAGCTACGACGTGGCGGCCAAGATCGGCGGCACCGCCGTGGTTGGCAGCCCCGTCAGCCTGGACTTCGTGCCTGGGCCGCCGTACTTCGGCGAGGGCTATACCGAGCTGCTGCTTACGAAGACCGGAGACCAGGTGTTGGCGAACAACTCGGACTTCTGGACAGGCACGCTGACGGTGCGCGACGAGCACCACAACGTCATTCCGAATGTGGCGGTGACTTGGCCGACGACACTATCCGGCGCGGGCACGACGACAGCGACGGTGTATGACACGCAGTCCACGACTGGTTCGAATGGTCAGGCGACGGCGAAGGTCAAGTCGGGCGATGTTGGCGAGTACACGCTGACCGCGCAAGTGGCCGGGCAGACGGTGACGGGCACGCCCAAGGCCGTGTTCACATCCGGTTCGGCCTCCGCCACGCATTCGACGCTGGAAGCCACCACGGGCACGAGGGTGGCCGACAATACTGAGACGCACACGCTGACGGCGACAGTGTTGGATTCCGACGACCATCCGGTTTCCGGCGTGACCTTGACCTGGGAAGGCTTGGACGCCGCCGGGCTGACGGCGACTGGGCAGAGCGCCGCGTCGGGTGCGGACGGCAAGATCGTCGTGACGGTGAAGTCGACGAAGACTGGTGACTTTGCCATTCATGCGAAGCTGGGCGGCACGGACATTTCTGGTTCGCCAAAGACGATCACATTCGTGCCTGGCCCGCTGGTGGTCGGCGAGGGCTTCACGGAGTTGCTGCTGACGAAGACCGGCGATGTGGTGTTGGCGAACAACTCGGACTTCTGGACGGGCACGCTGACAGCGCGCGACCAGTACAAGAACGTGATCCCGAACGTCGCCGCGACCTGGCCGGCGACATTGACTGCCGGATCTGGGACGGCGACCGTTTTCGATACGCAGGCGGCGACGGGCACGGATGGCCAGGCGACGGCGAAGGTCAAGTCGGGCGATGTGGGCGAGTACACGTTGACCGTGCAGGTGGCCGGGCAGACCGTCACGGGTACGCCCAAGGCCGCTTTCTCGTCCGGTTCGGCTTCCGCCACGCATTCGACCTTGGAGGCGACCACGGGCACGAGGGTGGCCGACAATACTGAGACGCACACGCTGACGGCGACAGTGCTGGATTCCAGCGACAATCCGGTTTCCGGCGTGACGCTGACCTGGGAGGGTCTGGACGCGGCTGGTTTGACGGCTACGGGGCAGACTGCCGCGTCGGGTGCGGACGGCAAGATCGTTGTGACGGTGAAGTCGACGAAGGCTGGTGACTTTGCCATTCATGCGAAGCTGGGCGGCACGGAGATTTCTGGTTCGCCGAAGACGATCAC
>JAISUR010000001.1 GCA_031271975.1 Propionibacteriaceae bacterium | reverse complement strand
CACGAACTCATCCAGCGCCGCGTCCACGACCGCGCGCTTGGTGGTGAGGCCGGAGAGCTTCAGAGCCTCCCGCATCTTCTCCACATCGATAACGATGTTCGTCCGCTCAAGCAGGTGTGCACCCATACACATGAGCATACACCCCCGGCGGGCAGGAACGGCTGAGCGTGTCCAGCGGTGTTGGCAGGCTTCCTCTCGAAAACTCGCAAGCCCTGCGGGTTCGAGTCCACGGTACTTAATTGGCCTCTGACAAGGGCAAAAGCCGCCGGGACGGGGACTCGACACGTATTCGCTTTCAGCGAATCCGTTCCGCTGTGGTTCCCCTTCGGGGAATCCTCGCGTCTTGCGAGTGTTCGGAAGCCCACCGGGCTTCCTCTCGAAAACTCGCAAGCCCTGCGGGTTCGAGTCCACGGTACTTAATTGGCCTCTGACAAGGGCAAAAGCCCTTGTCAGAGGCCAGTGGAGCATAGGGGACTCGAACCCCTGACTTCGACCTTGCAAAGGTCGCACTCTACCAACTGAGTTAATGCCCCGAGCGGATTAATAGTTTGCCAGGAAGCCGCGATCTGCACCAATCAAGCTGGGGCCAGCCAGCGGGCGTGGCCGCCGCCGTCGAGCGCCTTGAGCACCGCTGCGGCGTTCGGGAAACGCTTGGCGGGGTCGAACTCCACGCATTTGGCCACTGTGTCGCGCAGCCGTTTGCCGGTGATGGCCGCCAGCCCGGCGCGGTCCGGGCGGCCGGTGAGCGCGAAGATGATCACCATGCCACTGGCGAAAACATCCGTCGCGGGTGTGGACTGCCCATAGCCGTACTGTTCCGGCGGGGCATAGCCGCGGGTGCCGGCGAACAACGTGCCGGAAGCCTGGCCGGGCCGCAACGTGCGGGCGATGTCGAAATCGGTCACGCCGAGCGTGCCGTCGGGCCGCACGATGATGTTCTGCGGTTTCAGGTCGCGGTGCATGACTGGCGGCGTGCGGGATTGCAGGTAGATCAGGATGCCGCACAGCTGCCGCAGCACGCCGACAGCTTGTGGTTCCGTCAGCCGGCCGCGCGCCACCACCTTGTCCAGCGACTCTCCTGGGAAGTACTGCCGCGCCACGAAAGACCGCCCCGGTTCCAACTGGCTGCCATACACCTGGGGAATGCCCGCGTGGCGCAATTTGGCCAGCACCGCCGCCTCAGCCGCGGCGTCTGGGGCGGCCGTGCCCGTCGTGGCGCGCACGATCACGGGCACGCCGGTGCGCCGGTCGGTGACCAGGTAAACCTGTTTGGAGTCGTCCGCCTGCAAGCATTCGTCGATCCGGTACGCCTGGGACCAATGCGCCGGCCATGCCTGCGCCTGCGAAGACAACGCGGACTGGTATGACTCCAAGAAGTCCTGATAATCGGCCATCCTCGCCTCCTTCGACCAGAGAGCCCGTCCGTCGTATCGAGTTGCACTTGGACGAGACTCTACGGGGGCGGCGTCCGGCCGGGGTCTGCGCCAAGCAGACAACCGGGGTTGTCGAAATGGTGGCCGTGCGCCCTAGCGGCAAGAGTGCCGTTACGATTGGTGCCAGCGCGCGAGGTGGCGCGGCGAGACGGGAGTTGGCCATGGCGGAACGGGAGCTTGATTCGCAAGCCATGATGAATCTGCTGCGCCAGGACAGCTTTCCGGGCCAGCGCTGGGACGAGTGCGGCTTTCTGGACCCGGACATCCGCGACTTCTTCGACGACCTGCTGCGCACTACTGGGCTGAAACGCGCCGACGTGATCCGCGACGCGAATATCTCCCGCGCCTACGGCTACCAGGTGATGGACGGCACGCGCGTGGGCGGCCGCGACTATTACCTGTCCATCGCTATCGCCATGCACCTGGATCTGCGCACCACGCAGCGCATGCTGGCCGTCACCCAATCCGGCGGGCTGCATCCGCTGATCAAACGCGACGCCGCGATCATCTTCGCCATCAACCACGGCTACGACAATTTCAAGCTGTACCAGTTCCTCACCCAGCTCGGCTTGAAAACTCTGGACACCGGCATGGAGTAGGCGACAACTGCCCTGGCGGGGATTGTCACTCGGCGTCGAGGTCGCGGGAGAGCAGGGCCACCAGTGCGTCCAGGGTGGTTTCGGCACCTTCGGCGTCTGAGGCCAACTCCACTTCCTCGCCGTGTTGCACGCCCAGGGCCATCACCATCAGGATGCTGCGGCCGTCCACCGGGGGCTGGCCAGGGCGGCCAATCGTGATGGGGATGCCGCTGGCTGTGGCCGCCTGCGCGAACAGCGACGCCGGGCGCGCGTGCAGGCCAATCGCCGACGCGATCGCTACCGTTCGGGTGGCCATGCCGGGTTCCTTTCGTTGGGCGCAATCCTAGTCCAGGCAGACTTCGCCGTCGGTCACGGCCAAAGCGATGGCTTTCACATGGCGCTCGCTCAACTGTGGCAGGGCGTCCAGCTTGAAGAACGTCGCCGCGGTGGCCTCGCCGTCCGCCGGATGCGGATCGCCGGAAAGCCAGCGGCAGCGGAAGACATGGTCGATGTACTGCGTCTGGTCGCCATTCGGGTAGCGGACCATGCCGGTGACCGCCAGCCAGACCAGCCTTTCCACCTCCGACGCGACACCGGCTTCTTCGGCCACCTCGCGCGTCGCCGTCAGCTTCGGATGCTCGCCGGGATCGACCACGCCCGAGACCGGAGTCCACTCGCCGGTGTCGGCGCGCTTGACCAAGAGCACCTCGTCGCCGCGCAGCACCACGGCCGTCGCCCCGGAGAGCCACAGCGGCATGTGGCCCACTTTGGAACGCAACTCGGCTATGAACTCCGGCATCGCCATGGCGCTAGCTTAGCCGCGGGCCCAGTCGTAGGCTAAGCGCGTGGAGATTCACCTCGACGCTGTTGGCGGGGTGGCCGGGGACATGTTCGCGGCCGCGCTGCTCGACGCCTTCCCCGAGCACCGCGAGCGTGCTCTCGCCGACGCCCAGGCCGTGCTCCCAGCGGGCGTCGCCGTCACCGTGGAAGAAGTGCGGGCCGACTCCATACGCGCGCTGAGCCTGCGCGTGGTGAAAGCGGAGCACGCCGGGCATGTCTCCTATGCCGACATGGTGGCCAGAATCGAGGCTGCGGACTTGGCCCCCGGGACGGCAGAGCATGCTCTAGCCATCCTCGCGCTGCTCGCTGGAGCCGAGGCGCGCATCCACCAAGTGGACATCGAAAAAGTTCACTTCCACGAGATAGCCGACTGGGATACGCTCGCCGACACTGTCGTCGCCGGGAGCATCGCTGCCGCGCTGCCAGATGCGCGATACACCGTCTCGGCGCTGCCGATCGGCGGCGGGACCGTGCAGACGCAACACGGGGTGCTGCCCGTGCCGGCCCCGGCGACCGCCGCGCTGTTGGAGGGGTTCGAGTGGCGCGACGACCAGGTGACCGGGGAACGGGTCACGCCCACGGGGGCGGCGATTCTGAAGCACTTGGCCGTGCCTGGGGCGCGCACGGCCGGGGGCACTTTGGAGCGCGTCGGGTGCGGGGCTGGCACCAAGCGTTTTGCCGGGGTGCCGAATGTGCTGCGGGTGTTGGTATTTGACAACCAGGGCGCGTCCGCAATCCCGGATCGAGTTTGGGATTACGGTGTGGGGGCGGACGGAGTTCGGTTCGTCTGCGTCATCGAGTTTGACGTGGACGACATGACTGGGGAAGAAATCGGCACCGCGGCTGAGCTGTTGCGGGGCACGGCCGGGGTGCGGGACGTGTCGTTGGGACAGCGGATCGGGAAGAAGGGGCGCCCGGCCGTCGAGTTCCGCTTGCTGGCCGACGTGGCGTTGGCCGACAGCGTCGCCGCGGCGTGTTTCGCGCAGACTTCCACCATTGGGTTGCGGTTGCGGACGGACGAGCGGCGCGAACTGCCGCGGGCCCACTTCACCGTCGACGGGGTGCGGGTCAAGTCCGTCACGCGGCCCGGCGGCGTGGTCACGTCCAAGGTGGAGAGCGACGACCGCAGCGGGGCTACGCTGGCCGAGCGGAGGGCGCGGTGAACATCGCAGACGTGCTGGCCGGATATCCGGCGCTGGCCATCGCGGTATCCGGTGGCGTGGATTCGCTCACGCTGGCCGAAGCCGCCCACCGCGTGCTGGGTGAACGCGCCCGCGTCTACCACGCGATCTCGCCCGCGGTGGCCCCCGAAGGGACTCGGCGCGCAGTCGCACTGGCCGAAGAACGCGGCTGGCGGCTGGAGATCGTCGACGCCGGAGAGTTCGGCGACGCGCGATACTTGGCCAACCCAGTCAACCGCTGCTATTTCTGCAAGTCGCACCTCTACGACCGCATCCGCGAACTGACCGACGCTCCCATCGCCTCCGGCGCCAACACCGACGACCTGGCCGATTACCGGCCCGGGCTGGAAGCCGCCGCCGAACGCGGCATCGTGCACCCCTTCATCACCGCTGGCCTGGACAAAGCCAGCGTTCGGGCGCTGGCAAGGGATTTCGGCCTCGGCGACATCGCGGAATTGCCCGCGTCGCCGTGTTTGTCGTCGCGCGTGCACACCGGGATGGTGATCCACCCGGACGAGTTGGCGCTGGTTGCCCGGGTGGAACGCGCCTTGGCTGCCGCCTCCCCTGCGGGCGCCACCTTGCGCTGCCGGATCACGCCCACAGGCGTATTCGTGGAGAGCGAACCTTATCCGCCCGACGCCGCGGCGCTGGACGCCGCCAGCGCGGTCATTGTGTCCGCCGGGCATAGATTCTGCGGCGCCCGGCCTTACCGGCGCGGGGCCATGACCGGGGTGCACCCGTGACCAACATGGATTGGGAGCGGGAAGCCCGCACTGGGATGCCGGAGGCAGTCATGTGCCAGGGCAAGACTGTCGCGCAGATCGAGGAGATCGTCCGGGAAGCTGCCGCGAGCGGGCGGCGGCTGCTGTTCACGCGGCTTTGGTCGTATGGGGAGTTGGCTGGCGACGTCGCCGCGGTGCTGGAGTTTGATCCCTTGTCGGGGACCGCTGTGCTGGACTTGGAGAGGGGTGCCCTTGGGGGCACACGGACTGCGTCCGAGATCCCGGAACAAGTCCGGGATGACGAGGTGGGCGTTCTCGGTGACGGGGTGGGTGTTCTGGATGGCGGGTCGAAGTCCCATGCGGCCCGCGGGGGTGCCCTTGGGGGCACACGGACTGCGTCCGAGATCCCGGAACAAGTCCGGGATGACCCGGTGGGGGAGCTGGACGGCGGCGCCGCGGCCGTGGTCGGGATCGTGACGGCGGGGACTTCCGATTTGGCGGTGGCGGCGGAGGCGCGGCGGACTTTGGAGTTTTGCGGGTATCCGGCTCGGATCATCGCCGATGTGGGCGTCGCCGGGCTTTGGCGGCTGACTTCCCGGATCGCCGAGATTCGGCGGTTTCGCGTTGTCATCGCGGTGGCCGGATTCGAAGGGGCGTTGTTCTCCGTGCTGGCCGGGCTTATCCGGGCGCCGCTCATCGCCTGTCCCACTTCTGTGGGTTACGGCGTGGCCAGCGGGGGGCGGGTGGCGCTTGACGCGGCCCTGGCCAGTTGCGCGCCGGGCGTGGCGGTGGTCAACATCGACAACGGATTTGGGGCGGCGGCGCTCGCAATCAAGATCCTGGGAGCCTCAGCAAGCGGCTGAGAGTTGGGAACCTGGAGGTTCTCAGGATGCCGAACGGATGGCACAATGGCGGGCATGGTGTTGGTAGTGTCGGAACAGGATCAGGATTGGCCCAGTCTTCCCTGTGACCGGGTGCCCACTGGCGCGACCCACGAAGTCGGTGTGGACGAGTTGTTCTTCTCTACGACTGACCTGCTCGGGGTCATCACGGCGGCAAACCCGGTGTTCGTGCGGCTGTCGCGCTTCGGCTACAAGGAGCTGATGGACGCGCCCCACAACATCATCCGCCATCCAGTGATGCCCGGCGGGGCTTTCAAACTCATGTGGGACACGCTCAAGGCCGGCAAGCCGTTCTGCGCGTACGTGGACAATCTGGCCGCTGACGGCTCCACCTACTGCGTCTTCGCCACCATCACGCCGCTCGGCCAAGATTCCTACCTGTCGGTGCGTTCCCGCCCGATGGCGACCGCGCTGAAAGCCGCCGCCGACTCGCTCTACCGAGCCACCCGGCCGCTCGAACTGATGGCGCGCTCCAACGGTGAATCGGCCCGCCGCGCAGCTGAACTGGGCCTCGAACACCTCGCAAACCTGCTTGTGGCAGCGGGATTCCCCAGCTACGACGAGTTCATGTGGAACGCGCTGGCCACCGAGGTCGGCATCCGCCACACCGCGGCCATGCGCCTGGAACGCCCCGCCGCCGCCGGGCCGTTCGCCGAACTGCTGGCTGGCGCCCACCGCCTCGGCGAAGAATTGCACCACTGGTCCGGACACGAGGAACAACTCAGCCAGGTGGTCAAAGCCCTCGACAACGGCCTGCCCCGCCTGCGTGCCGCCACCGACGGCGCGCTGGGAGCCGCCCGCGCCTTCGAGGACGCCGCCAAAGACAGATTCGCCCCGCTGCTGCTCTCGTTGACCGTCTGGGCCGAAATGATGGGCGAGATCAACCGCCTCATCGAAGAACTCGAAGCCGACTTGCACCGGCTGCGCTCGTCGTCCACCGAAACGATCTTCCGCCTCGCGCTGGCAACCCTGCACACCGACACCGTCGCCCAGTTCGCCGTCGAACTCATCGACGGTGTGACCGTGCCCGACTACGACGACCAAGCTTCGCGCCAAGCGCTGCGCCTGCTCGGCCAAGCACTCAGCGAGGGTTTCGAAGCCACCCGCCTGCAGGAAATCGCCAACGCCCAACTGGCCCGCGACACCGCCGCCAAGCTCGATGAAATCCGCGACCTCATCACCATCCCGCGCTCGCTGATACAGCAATGGCAGACCATGGTGGCCGGCTCGGACGACGCGGCCATCGCCAGCCTCCTGCCGCGCGTCGCCGCCGAAGTGCAGCGCACCGACGAATCACTGCGGCTGCTGGCCGACCTCGCGCAGGAATGCTCCACTATCGCCCAAGAGCCACCGCCCGACGCCGTCAACGCCGAGTTGGAACGCCTGCTGGCCTCCATCCGCTCCGTCGACGAAACCTGATGTGCGGGCGGTTCGTCCTCGCCCGGGCCAGTTCGGACTTGGCTCCGCTGTTCGACATCGCCGAAATCGCCGACGACCTGCCCGGCCCGTCCTACAACTTCGCCCCATCTGAACAGATCGCCATCGTCATGCAGCCCGCCGAGAAGCCGCGCCGGCTCGCGTCGGCCCGCTGGGGGTTGGTGCCGCCGTTCAAGAAGTCGCTCACCGACGGGCCCACGCCCTTCAACGCGCGCTGCGAGAAGCTGTTCACCTCGGGCATGTACCGCTTCGCGATGGCCCGGCGGCGCGCGATCATCCCCGTCGACGGCTTCTACGAGCGCCGCAAAGCCGACCGGCAAAGCTACTTCGCCACGCCGTCGGACGGGGGCGTGTTGGCCCTCGCCGGACTGTACGAATGGTGGCAGGACCGCGCCGACCCGGAGCGCTGGGTGCTTTCAGCCACCATCATCACCCGGCCCCCACAAGGGGAAATGGTGCTGATCCACGACAGGCAGCCGCTGTACCTGGCCCCGCGGCTCTACGACGACTGGCTCGACCCCGCCGCCGACCAGCGCGCCCTGCTGGACGCCGCCATGGACTTGTCGGGAGGGGTGGCGACGGCACTGGAGTACCGCAAAGTGGGCAGCGGGTGGCTGAGCGCCGTGCCCGGCCAGAAGCGCGACGACCCAGGGCTGATTGACGCCTTCTGGTGTGGGCAAGGCCCCGCCGTCATGCCGGACTTGTTCCGGCAAGACCCCACCGTCATGCCGGACTAGTTCCGGCAAGACCCCACCGTCATGCCGGACTTGTTCCGGCATCTTGGGACGGAGTCCCATGCGCCCTGGAAGAGTGCCCCTGCGGGGCACACGGACTTCGTCCGAGATCCCGGAACACCACCCCACAAAGTTCTTCGATACTTTGCGGGGACCCCGGAACTAGTCCGGGATGACAGGTGAAGGGGGATGCCGGAACTAGTCCGGGATGACCTTGCTGCCGGTCAGCTTCCCAAGTACCGGGACACGAATGCGGCGAATTCGTCGCGTAGGCATTCGCGGGTTGGGTAGAAGTAGGTGTTGGGCGAGGCCAGGCCGGTGGCGAGCATCCATTCGATGTCGAAGTAGAACGTGTTGTCGCGCGGCACGTCTTTGAAGTGCGGCACTGGGGCGGACACGTTCGCGGGTCCGTTGACCATGATGTCGAAGCGGTGCAGGAATGCGGCCATTTCGCCTCTGGTGACTGGGTCTGCGGGTTTGAACGTGCCCGCGCCTTTGCCGCTGGTGAGGCCTGTGGCCTTCATCCATTCAATCTCGGCGTAGAACATGTGTGTCTTGGGCACGTCGGTAAACGTTGGCGTGTCCGGCGCGGTGAACTTGGGACGGCCGCCGATCCGGTACAGGTAGGCGGCGAATTCGCCGCGGGTCAACGCCCGCTCTGGGAAGAAGTAGTCGTTGGACGTTTGGGCGCTAGCTATGTGGTTGGACGCCAAGAAGTTGATCGCCGTATAGAAACGCTGGTCCGTGCCCACATCCAAGTACCAACGCACCGAACGCGGCGACACATCGGTCGCGGTGGAGCGGTAGTCGTGCCCCTGCTGGTTGAAGACCACGGCGTGGATACGCTTGCCCAGATCTTCCTCAGTTGGCACATACAGCGGGTCGTATCCCACCTGCCGGTTTCCCGCAAACCAGGTCACGTACATGATCTGCGGGCAGTCGGGCCAAACCACCGACATGAGTTGGCCGACGCGGTAGTTGCCGACCATCTCGGGTTTGCCCAGGCAGCCGAGTTCGGTGATCTCGAAGGAGGTGATCTGCCAGCCTGTTTCCAAGCTGGTTGCCGACGCCCCGACCGTGTGTTTTCCGAGGCTGGTCGCCCAGTATTCGGCCGTCACCTGGCCCTTCGAGTCGGTGTAGACGGCACTCCGTCTCTGGATCATGCCCGGACTGTTGTCCGCCCACATCCACAAGTCCGCGTTGGTAACCGGGGCGCCGTCGGCATCGGTCAGCGTCGCGGTGATCTCTCGGAAGGAGCCCTTGCCGCCGGTGACTTCCAGTCGCAACGCGGTCGGTTTGGCGCTGGGCACGTGGACAACGGTTTCCGTTGGCATCGGATCTTCGGCGTCGACGAGTGCGACGGTCAAGAGTATGTTCACGCCGCCCTGGTAGTCGACGAGCCAAGTGGCCTCACCTGCGGACGTTTCTGCGATTTCGCCGCTGACCAGCGTGGCTCCATAACTGACCCTGAGTTTGAGGCGCACGTTGTCCAGTTGGTTCCACGCCTCGTCGTGGGCGACGGCGTAAACCTCGTGTATACCCGGGCCTTGGGGGAACGACCACACGGACAGATGCGCCGGTGCCCCGACGAACTGCACCGCGATGGCGGCACCGAGCAGTCCGCCGTACCAATCGGACTGATCGGCCCAATGCGCCGTTATGTGCGCGGTCCCCGCCTGCGTGGATGTGACCTGGGCTTGGTAAACCCCTTGTGAGACACGCTGCGCCGGGCCCACGCTCGACCCCGCCAGGTCTGACGCGAGAGTCAACTCGCCGGCTGGAATGTCCGCCGGCTGTCCGTTCTCGTCGAATACCCGTGCGGTGACGGTGTGGGCGCTCGCGCCGTCAGCGATCACAGCCGACACACCGGCATCCAAGGTCGCGTGCAGGTGGCTCTGGCCGGAAGTGAACTTGGCGTAGGTACCGGCCTGATACTCCACGCCGTTCTTCGTGACCGTGGCTGCGATAGCGGCGACAATGTCCTTGGATGACTTGAAGCTGACAGTCGCCTTCCCCGTTGAGTTGGTCTTGGTTGACGCGGAGACCAACTCCAACCCGTCTGAGAGGGTGAAGCTCACTGGAAGGTTGGCCTTGCTCCCGCTGGACACGCTCACGGTCAGAGTCGCTGTGAGCGTCTGCCCGGGGGCCGCCTGGCCAGGGTCGCCGAACGACGCCGTGACCTCAGGCACGCCGGAATCCTCGCTGTAGATGTAGTAGTCCTGGTAGAAGGGGATTCCAGACTCCAGATCCACGAATGCCACAGTCGGCTCAAAGCACCAGGGCGTGTCCGTTGCGGGCATGGTCACCACCAAGTCGCCCGAGACGGTCACGATCGAGCGTGGTGGGAAGTCCGGATAGAAGTCCGGGCTGCACAAGGGGTTCATCCAGGATGTGACCAGCACGTTGTCCGAGGTGAAGCCGGTGTCCGCGGCGGGAACGACGCGGGATTCGCCGGGCGCTAGGTCGACATCGTCGTAATTGTGGTCTCCCACTGTGGATGTGATACTCACTTCGGCCGGAGCCGCGTCTCCGGAGGCCGGGTCCTCGACGAACACGAGTGCCGAGTTGTCGTGCACCAACCCGCCTGGCGCGCCGTACCACCTAGCGCCCAGGTTCGGATGCACCGCCAGATCGCAGCCGGACAGCGAATAGTGATCGTTGAGTTCCCAGCCTTCGCCCAGGCCTGCTGAGCAGGTCACCGCCCGGCCGTCCGCCGCGGCCAACGGCACAGTGGTGCCGTAAAGCGGGTCGAGCCGGGCCGTGGGCGTTGCATTGGCCAACTCCAGCAGCTTCCCGGATCGCGACACGGTCAGCAAGGAGTAGCTGGAGGAGTAGCGCTGGCCGGTGGGTAAGTACGTCGCTTGCAGCCGGATCGGCATGGCGAACGTGGCCGCGCAGTTGACGGTGACTTGCAGGCCGGAAACGCTTATGCAGTCGGGTGTCTCCATCGACTGGCAAATGGTCTGGCCGTCGACGATTTCGCACGTGACCGCCAGGGCCGATGGGCGCAGTTCTAGCCGGACGTTCGCCGGGTCGATGCCCGCTGAGTAGGTCAGGGGCAAAGCCGTGCTGCTGCCCGCTTTGGCGACGAGATTGTACGAAGCGAAATCCACCGCAAAGTCGGGCAGTTGCGCTGTCGCGGTGAACAAGACCGTGTCGGCAGTCGCGCCCGCCGCGGCGACGGTCACCCGGAACTGCAACTGGTCGCCGGGTTGGGCGGTGCTGGGCATGGTGAAACTCAACAGGCCTTCCGGCGACAGCTGGCCTGGCGCGGGGGAGCCGTCGGGCGCGGTCATCGAATAGGTGAATCTGGGGCCAGTGTCACCCTCCACGACGGCGGTCACCTGTATGGAACTGGTCTGTCCGGGCAGGACTTTCAGCTTGACGTCTTCTTTCACGTTGGTGATCATCACCGAGCGCGTGGTGGAGGGCGCGGTGTTCTTGGCCAGCGTCATCGCGGCGGCGGCATCGATCATGCCGTGCCCGGATTCGTCGTCGATGCCCGCCGGGCCCACGTCGCGCGCCGTGTCGAAGAGAATCTGGCGCACCTGCATCGCGCTCAGGTACGGGTTAGCGCGCAACACCAGGCTGGCGGCCGCTGAAGTGCCCGCCGTGGCCGCAGACGTGCCACCGGTCATAGTTACACCGCCACCGGTGGCCAGCGACATGAAGCCGGTCGAAGGTGCGGCGACATCGATGCCTTCGTATTCCAGGGTTGTGGGATCGTGCTCACCTTCTGGCGTGCGGCCGCCGACGGTGATGACCGGCGGATAGTTGCCCGGATACTGCGAGCTGGGCCACTCCATGTCTCGCCACTGCCACACCGGCTCATTGCCGGCCGCGCCGACCAAAACCACGTGGTTGGCGAAGGCGTAATCCAAGGCGCGGTGCATCACCGAATCGGGGTATTCGGAGCCGAACGACATAGAGATCACCTTTGCGCCGTCGTCGACTGCTTGGAACACCGCGTTGGCGATCATCTCCGTGTCCAGGTAGTAGTCGCCGACGCGGTAGGCGATAACTTTGGCGTCCCAGGCGGCTCCGGCGACCATGATGCCGTTGTTCGTTTTGGCGGCCATCACGCCGCCCATCTGCGTGCCATGCCCGCCCTCGTCGACGACGATCGGGTCGTCGGCCACGTAGTCATAGCCGGAGATGATGTTGTCGCCCTTGTCGGGGTGGGTGAGGTCGAAACCGGTGTCGATCAGCGCGATGGGCGCCGCTTCCGGGCCGGCTGCCGACTCCAGTTGCCCCCAGGCGGCCTGGAAGTTCGCGCCCGGATAGGCTTTCAGATTCCACTGCTCGGTTCCGAACATCGGGTCGTCGGGATCGACCGTGTACGCGGCCACTTTCACCTTGGCCTTGTAGTCCACCGCTTGGAAAAGGCCCGATTGCACCAGCTTCGCGGCTACCGCCGCCGACTTGGCCGGGTCCATCTGCAGCAAGACTGTGCGCTGGGCGTCCGCCGGCTTCGGGTTGCGGACGATCTCGATGTCGCCGCCGGCGGCTTTCACGGCCGCCTTGACCTGGGCCGCGGTGACGCCGTCGTTGGGCAGCGCCACCAGCGCCGAAGCCTCCACGTTTTCGTCGGTCGGATCCAGGCGCGGGGCCAGTGTGACCTCCGTGTCTGGGATGGCCGTCGCCGCGGTCAGTGGCAGTTCGGCGGCGGTTTCGGCGGGAGTGTCGGCCGGATCAGGCTCGGGCGCGGCATCCGCAGGGGTCGCGGGGGACAGGGAAACGATAAGGGCGATCGCGGCTGCCAAGCAGCCAATGCGCGACGGCCGGGGCATGTTCGGGGACATGTAACACCTCGCACTGTTGTCAGGTGTCGCCCAAACTATCGCTACCCGCTGACTGGGTGCCAGCCCTTTTTCACATTCTTCTCCTGAAACTCTTCACAAATTCGGAGAATCTGGGCTTCGTCGGAGGAAATCCGCACTTCCGTGGCGAGCGGGTCGGCCCGGTCCGACGAGAAGTTGGTATAGCTGAAAACGTATGCGGGATAGCCATATTTCTCTTTGTTCGTCTTCCATACCAGGAACTTCATCACCATCAACTTGTCGCCGAGCTCCTTGCGGAACACCGCGCGGCGCAGCACGGTAGACGCGGCTACGTCGGCACCCAGCTCGGTGGCGGCCGGCGTGGGCCAGCTCATGAACTCCTCGATCTGGGACAGGCGCACCTGGTCGGGCGTGGCCTGCTTGTCCTCGCGGACGCGTTCGAACACCGGGGAGATGATCGCGATGCCGCGCGCCTGGCCGAGCCGGCTCCAAGCGCCATCGAAACTCAAGATCGGATTGACCAGCGGTCCGGACGTGTTCTCGAAGAGCACGTCGTTGACTTTCACCTCGATGACGGTTGTCGGGGCGACCATGTGGAAGGCGACGTGGTTGGAATCCGTCTCGATGTACGACGACTCCACCTCCTGCGGCGCCAGGCGGTCGAACCACTGCTTGCGGGCAGTGTCGGAGAAGCCGCCGCCGACATGCCCGACCACCTGGTAGCGGCCGTCGTCGGTCATCATCGCCACCAGCATCGAGCGGGCCAGGCCTTTGGTTTCCGCAGACTCGGAATAGCCGACCACCACCACGTCGACGGTGTAGACCGGCTTGACCTTGTAGACCAGCGGCAACTCGCAGCGAACCACCAATCCTTCCGCCCCCTCGGCACCCACCCACTGTTCGAAAATCTCCTTCACCTGGCCGCGCGAATCGGCCTCCCGCATGCGCACCGGGGCCACCTGCGACCCGGTGAAAAGCTCCGTGAGCTTGGCGTGCACTTCGGTGTACGAGCCGGGCTGGTAGTCCACGCCGTCCAGCGAGATGATCTCGAACGGAGCCAGCCGCAGCTCGCCGAGGCGCTTCTTGTCGGCCAGCGCGGCCAGCACGTCGAAAACGCGCGTGCGCCCGGCGTCCTCGGCCACGAAAAGCTCCGCCGGGATCACGGCCGACTTCAGCCCGCTGGCTTGGAGCGCCGCCAACGCCGCGTCGTGGCAAGGCAGCCCGGCTCGCACCTTGCCGCCCGTGTTGATGGTGAAAAGCTCGTCCCCGGAATAGAAGATGACGGCCAACTCGCCGTCATATTTCCTGGTCACCTGGTATTTCGTGCCGCCCAGGCGGGTGTCGACCTGCGTGGGGTTGAGCGAGATGTACGCCTTGCAGACATCCTTCTTGTAGTCCGCGACGAGCTGGACTGTGTCTTGGCCGACCGCGCTGGCGTCCCCTTCCAGGTAGCCCTTGTCGGTCATCTTGGATCGGTCGAGGGTCATTGGGTCACCTTTCGGTTGGGACCGGGGTTCGTCCGGAGATGCCAGTCCGGTACCGGGTTCATGAGGCGGGGATCGCTTTCAGCTCTTGGTTGGACAGATGCAGGATCAGGCAGTATTTGTCCGAGTCCACGCGGCCTTCCAGGAAGGCGCGGTAAGGCTCGCCGCCGGTGGTCAGGATCAGCGGTTCGGTGCCTTTGGGGCCGGCGCCGACCAGCATCAGCGAATCGGCGTCGTGCAACTGCTTGGCCATGTCGTAAAGGAAGTCGAACGTCAGGCCGTTGGTATGCCGCAACTGGTACTTGCGCGTGAAGACGAACCTGCGGATGGCCTGCTCTTTCGGGAACTTGCGGCCGCTCCAGGTGATCGGCGTCTCGGTGGCCACATTGGCGGGCGTCTTGGTGGCGTCGCGGCGGTCGAGTTCGGCGCCGTCCGGGTTGTAGCGCACCTGCTCCAAGCGGACGCGGTAGGCGATGTCGCCCGCCGCCGTCAGATACAGGCGGTGCGTCTTGGGCAGATAACGCCCCACGAGCTCGATGTCCGTCTCCGGATCGCCGTCGATGATGGCCTGGCCAACAGCTTTGATGTCGCCGAACTGGGACGTCAGCTTGTCCATGTCGGCCGTCGTCTTCAGGAACTTCACGGAACTGCGCTCGCCGCCGTCGGGCAACACCATCCGGACAGCCTCGCGTTTGCGCAGCGATTCCAAGCCGATCTCGGCGTCGCGCTGTTTCTCGTTGGCAAGGTTCATCGCTCTCATTTGGGCCTCACATGAAAGAGAAGTCGAGATCGTCGGAATCCTCGGATTCCTCAGTTTCCGGTTCGACGAGGGTGGCCTGTTCCAAGCCCAACCACTCGAACTCGTTGACGTAGCCGGTGAACATGAACACGGTGCCCTCATTGGCCAGCAGATACGCCCGCGAGCCGGAATAGCCGGCCCGGTAGTAGTAGTCAAAGCCGTAGATGTCCGCGCCGAGCGCGTCGGCCAACCCGGGATCGGCCTCATCGAGCTGGTAGACCGCGCTGAGCGTCAGATCGAGCAGATCCTCGACGCTGGCCTTTTCGGCGAGTTCGATCGGCGCGTCGTAGCTGGACGTCCGCGTGACGGCTGGACTGCCGTCTGCTGCCACCGCTTGCAAGTCGGAGCGGTCCACCCACTGCGAGCGCGAATCGAGGATGCCCAGGCCCACGCCGCCGCGCGGGATGACCAAGGTGCCAGTTTGGTCGACCCAGGCCACCTGGCATTCCTGGCCGGCGTCGTCCAAAGCGACGATCTCACTCCAGCCGTAGAGCTTCTTGCGGTCCACCTTCACGGGGGACCCGCCATACTCGCCTGCGCCGAGGCGAAAACTCAGTTTGCGAGCCATGCACGAAGCCTAGCTGAGAACAGTGCGGGTGAAGCGCTCTCCGATTTACCTAATTGCGCGCACTTTGGTACCTATCAACATGCCGCTAACAAGGCGCGTTGCCCTTAGCCTCCCTGTGCGGTAGCTTTGAAGCACCCGAAGTCTCCCCGAGAAATGAGGAAGCGATGCCCCGGCGTACCGTCAATTGGTTAGCACGCATGCTCGCGTTAACGCTCCTAGCAACCGCAGGCCTGAGCCTGGCCGCCACCCAGACCGACGATTCGGCCGTGCAGCCTAGTGGCAAGAAGTCCGGCAGCGCGTTGAACGTGGTCACGCATGACGGGAAGGTCGTGATCCCGGACCGGGAGGGCACACTCGCGCCGCGTTCTGATCCGAACGGCGAGAACGTGAACCCGGCGGGCCTGGGCATGCTGCCCAAGGAAGGCGTCACGGCTGAGCAGGTCGAGGCCGCCGTAAAGGCCATCTCGCCAGACATCCAGATCATCAACAATCCGGGCGCGGACGACAGGGGCAGGATCGTGTCCTTGCGGATGGATCCGAGCCTGACGCCGGCTGTGGCCGCCGCCTTGGTGGAGTCCGGGCTTTTCCAAGCCGTGGACTATGAGGGCAAGTACACGATCTCCAGCTATGACAGCGACCCGAATGACCCGATGTTCACGCCCGAACAGCAGTGGGGGCATATGGAGTATCCGGGCGTCAACGCCGTGAATGCCTGGCCTTTGCTGAGTCAGGCGGCGGGGCCGGAAGCGGCCGTGATCGGCTTGCTGGACACGGGCTTCGACTTCACCCACGAGGACAAAGGGCCGAACATCGTGCCGGGCTACAACGTCTCCGAGCACAACGAGCATGTCGTCGACAGCGGCTTCCATGGGACGGCCATGGGCGGTTTGATGGCCGCCAACACGGACAACAACGAGGGCATGGCCTCCGTCACCTGGGACGGAGCGGTCCGCGTCTACCAGATCAGCGCAGACGGCTGGTCGTTGTCCTACGAAGACATCGCGGACGGCATCATGATGGCCGCCGATGACGGGGTCCGCGTGATCAGCATGTCGCTGGGAGGCGAGTTACCGGACGCCCTGACCGCCGCGGCGATGGACTACGCGTTTGCCCGCGGCGTCGTCATCGTGGCCGCGGCGGGCAACTACCCCTGGCAAGACGATGTAGATGTGTCCTACCCGGCCGCCTATCCAACAGTGATCGCGGTCGGCGGGCGCGATGTCGACGGTGAACGCGATCCGCTGGCCATGGCCTATCCCGAAGTCGATGTGGCCGCGCCTTCCGGCGACCAGGTTTCGCTCGCGGTCGGCGGCGGATACATCGACTATGCCAACGGCACGTCTTCGGCGACCGCCCTCACTTCGGGCGTGGTTTCGCTGATCATCCGCGCGAATCCGGAATTGACCCAGTCGCAGGTGCAGCAAGTGCTCTACGACTCGGCCATCGACGTCGACCAGCCGGGCCGGGATTCCACCAGCGGCTTTGGAGCGGTCAACGCCGCGGACGCCATGGAACTGGCCTTCGAAACGGAAGCCTCCACCGCGAAGAAGGTGTTCATCACCAACATCCGCGACGACTTGAAGCGCGAAGTCAGCGCGGGCGAGGAAGTCGCCATCCAGGTGACCGCCGTCGTGGAAAACACCATCGACCCCGAGTTCACCTTCAAGCAGGTGGAGATCGACGACGGGCCGACGTACCCCGCTGACACCGCTGTGAGCGAGGCAGGCCTGTTGACCTACACCGTGCCCGCAGACGCCGAGCCGGGCGACACCTACTCGGTCACCGTGGTGGTTTCCTCCGAAGGCGCCGAGTCCGCGACCGCGACCTTCCTGGCGACAGTGCCGCTGCCGGTGTTCAACGTGGGCTTCGAATCCAACTTGGTATCGGCCAAGGTGGGCGAGGCCACGCTCATCCCGATCATCCTTGAAGGTCCTGACGCCGAAGACGTCGAGTTCACTCTGGAGAGCTACGGCGTCGAGATCCCGGAGTGTGTCACGATCGCCGCGACGGCGGTGTCGGTGGATTGCGATGAGAAATTTGCCACCGAGTTTTACGTTTCGGCGAAGTTCACGCCGACCGGCCAAACCACCCAATCCGACTTTGTTACGCTGATCGTTTCGCAGTCGGGGCAGTTGCTCGAAGTGGACGAGGATCCCTTCTACGCGGCTTTCAACCCGATAAGCGGCGCATCTGTGCAGGTGACGGCCGGAGATCGCGACATCGAATGCGGCCCGGTGCCCGGCGACTACTGGGATGAAGCCATCTTCTCGGCAGAAGGTTGCCGTGTGCGCGCGAGCGCCTTACTGGGCGCGCTGGGTTGGTCCGACCAAGACTGGGAAGAGCCACTGCGGGTCTTCGTCGAGGACGCGGAATCCGGCGACGCCGGCCTGGCCAACGTGACCTTCACCGGAAGCACCGTCCGCCGCAACTACGACTATGCGGAGTTGGCCCCTGGGGAGTCCTATTTGAGCCGGTCGACCAATGGATGGCACGCGGACGAGGTCATCACCAAGGCCTGGTACATGGCCGAGATCGAAGACGAAGAAATGGTGTGGACCAGCGAGCTGCCTGAGTGGATCGCCGTCACCGAATCCGGCGACGCCGTGGTGCGGCTGCCCGATCCCGTCCCGGACGGCCTGCTCAGCGTTGAGATCCTGGTGGCCGAGATCCACCGCGCCTCGGGCGACGCGTATTACCGCGACGTGTGGCTGATTGTCGGGGAGCCCGAGGAATCGACATTCGCCTTCGAGCCGACCACACCCGTAGCCGCGGGCGAGACCGCCACGCTCACCGTGGCGTTGACGCCCGCCCAGGCGGGCGCCGAGGTGTTCTTCCAGGCGGGCGCCGATGCGGAGTTGAGCGTGCATTGGGCCACGCTGGACGCCTCCGGCAAGGCGCGGGTCGAGGTCGATTCCAAGATCGGGCAGTCTGTCGCCGTCTCCGCGTCGCTGTTCGAGGAATACGGCGAATACGGCTGGGCAAGTGCTGAAGCTGCCGTCGTCCAGGAGTTCACCGGTGGCGCGGGAGCGCCAGACGAGTTGCTGACGGGCACGCTGAGCGCCGACCCATATGCGCGCATCGCCGACGGCAACTCGGCGTACACCGTGACGCTCGAAGTGTTCGACGCCGACGGTGAGCCGGTGGACGTCCCGGCGCGCGAGCTGCGCTTCAAAACGAACGACTCCCAGGTGCGCTGTGGCGACGTCGAGCCCACAGGCACGGGCGTCGGCGTGTATTCGGCATTCTGCTGGTCCACCAAAGCCGGCTCGTTCTCGGTGGGGGCCTACTACTCGGGCCAGTCGGAGTGGTTCGGCGGCCAGTTGGGCATTGGCACGGGGCTCAAGTTCGCCGAGGTGCCTTATATGGTCTACATCGACGCCCTGGGCGTGGCCCAGCCTGGCCGCAACCAAGTGTATCTGGTGCCCATTGACGAGGACTGGAACATCATCAAGGGGTTGCGGACCAAGCTCGAATCCGAATCGCCGGAGGTGACCATCCTGAACGCCATCTCCAAGCCGGACTCTGATGGCTGGGGTGTTTTTGACGTCGAATATGTGGGCCCGGCGACGGTGACTTTGCAAGCATCTCTTGCCGACGTTCCGAATTACTGGTCTGAGATGGAAGTGCAGGTGCTGCCGGCCGTCATTGGAGAGGTCGAAATGACGGTTTCCGACAATCACGCGGCGGCAAACGGCGAAGACCTGAAGACTGTCACGGTTCGCATGCTCGACCAGTACGGCAATCCCATCGAGGGCGTGACCGTTTCGTTCTACTCGTGGTCGTGGGACATGGTGTTGGTGGAAGGCGACGACTACGAGGTGACCACCGGCCCGGACGGCACCGCTTCCGCAGACGCCTATGGGCTCGCCGAAGGATGGTTCGAGATGGAGATTGACATGCCGCTCGGCGACGGTTGGTACTCCTATCTGGGCTATGTCCTGGTCGATTTCTGCAACGGCGAGTTCAACGCGTCCGTGTCGACCTTGACCGCCTCGGAATATCCGGATGTGCCGGCCGATGGGCGCGCCATCCAGGAGGTCACCTTAGAGGCGAAGGACACGCTCGGCCATCCGATCACGTCATTGGCGGATTATCCGAACGCGGCTATCTGCTACGGCCCGTGCGTCCCGATCGTCTTGGACGAGGAGGGCACGTTCACCGCAGAGGTGGTGTCGTTGCAGCCGGGCGCGCTGAAAGTCGGCTTGGCGCTGAACTCCCAGGCGGACGATCCGGTGACGCCAGGCAACGACTCGGTGGACGCGACCGGCCTGTACACGTTTGCGAACTTCACCGATCCGTCCGACATGACGCAGCCCCTCTTGCGGGCCACTGCCGCGGTCACGGAAGCTGAGGCTGGGCAGGTGATCGAAGTGACGTTGACGGCCGCCGGCCAGGACTACCCGAAGACCCCGGAGGGTGCTATGGCGGTGGCGCTGAGCCCCGAGATCTACCAGCCGCTGGGTGGCGAGGCGACAGTGTGGACTCGGGATCCGAGCGGTGTGGGCCAGTTGACGACGCTCAGCTTGGAGAACCAGTGGACGCACACGTTGACGTACACAAAGTCTTCGCCGGGCACGCTCACGGTGGATGGCCTGGTCTGGGGCCTGTACGAGATCGAGGGCTTCCCGTTGGAGTTGACGTTCACGACAGCGTCCACGCCGACCACGGATCCCACGACGGATCCGACTACCGATCCCACGACGGACCCGACTACCGATCCCACGACGGACCCGACCACGGACCCGACAAGTGGCCCGACGACCGACCCGACGACCGACCCGTCGACCGATCCGACTACGGATCCGACAAGTGGCCCGACGACGGACCCGACGACCGATCCGACCACGGATCCCACGACGGACCCCACGACGGACCCGACGACCGATCCGACCACGGATCCGACTACGGATCCCACGTCTGGCCCGACGACCGATCCGACGACCGACCCGACAACGCCGACAACTGATCCCAGCGGCCAGCCGACCGATCCCACACCGGGCCCGACGGTGACGCCAGGTGAGACCGAGACGCCGACGGCCCCGGTGATCACGTCGTTGACGGCGACGCAGATTTCGGGCACCGCCGAGCAGGGCAACCGGGTCGTGGTGACGGCCGCCGGCCAGACGTACGAGACGGCCGCGGGTGCGAGCGGCGCCGGGTTTGCCGGGCCGCCCGCCGCTTGGTCGGTCACGTTCGCCACGCGGCTACCCGAGGGCACTGTCGTGACCGTGCAGGCGTTCAACGCGGACGGAGTTGGTTCGAGCGTGGTCACGGCCTCCGTGCCGGCGTCCGACAGCGATGCTGGCTCAGGTGGAGGCGGCTCGGATGCGAATGCCGGCGGCACTCCGCTGGAGTCGTGGTGGCCGATCCTGCTGCTGCTCGGCTTGGCGACCGGCTCGGCCGCGATGTTCCTGCGGCGGGGCAAGCACGCTTAGTCGCCCCATGCGGCCCGGGAGGGGCGACCTCTCGGGCGCCATCGGACTTGCGTCCGAAGATCCCGGGACAAGCCCTCGATGACAGGTTGGGCCGCCGTCATGCCGGACTCGTTCCGGCATGACGGACGCAGCCCGACCGTTGGTGGGCTGAGGTCGGCGACATAGGAACCCGACAACTTCCCGACTGGTTTCCTGGGGGAGACTCCAGCACATGTGGCTGTGTGTTCCCCTAGACTGCTTTGTCAACAGCCCACAATTGTGGTGGACCTTGTCGATGGGAGCGACGATGACCACAGCCGAGGAGATACTTGCCGGGAAGCCCCAGACCATCCCGGAACTCCTTTACTGGCGCGTCGAGCAGACCCCGCACCAGGAGGCGTATCGCTACCGCTTGCCGGACGACAAATGGGAATCGATCGACTGGGCGGAGGCTCGGCGGCGCATCGACCGGGTGGCGGCCGGGCTCGTCTCGTTGGGCCTGCAGCCCGAGCAGCGCGTAGCCATCGCTTCCGGCACGCGCATCGAGTGGATCCTGGCCGATTTGGGCGTCAACGTCGCCGGCGGGGCCACCACGACCATCTATCCCAACACCGAGGGCGAAGACTTCGACCACATCGTCACGCATTCTGATTCCGTGATCGTCTTCGCGGAGAACGAGACCCAGCTTGCCAAAGTCCAGGCCTGCGAAGCAGCCGCCGACCAGGTGCGGCACGTCATCCTGTTCGACGGCAAGGGCGACGGGGAACGCGTGCTGAGCTGGGAGCAGTTGCTCGGACGCGGCCAGAACGCCCTGGTGGCCGACCCGGAAATGCTGCAGCGCATCCACGCGGGACTGACGGGCGACTCGCTGGCCACGCTGGTCTACACCTCCGGCACGACCGGCATGCCGAAGGGCGTCGAGCTCACGCACCGCGGCTGGGTCTATGAAGGCTTCGCCGTGGAGCACATCAAGATCATCAAGCCGGCGGTGGACATGCACTTCCTGTGGCTGCCGCTGTCGCACGTGTTCGGAAAGTGCATCGCCGCCGCGCAGTTGGCGATCGGCTTCCGGCAGGCCGTCGACGGGCGCGTGGACCGCATCGTGCAGGGCCTGGGCGAGTTGCAGCCGCAGATCATGTGCGGGGCGCCGCGCATCTTCGAAAAAGTGCGCGCCACTGTGATGCTCACCTCGCGCACCGGCGTCAAGTCCAAGATCGCCCGCTGGGCCTTCTCCGTTGGCCGCGCCTCCCGCGCGCATCGCCTCGCCGGGCGCGAGCTGCCGTTCCCGCTGCTGCCCGCCTACGCCATCGCCGACAAGCTCGTCTTCTCGCAGCTGAAGAAAAAGATGGGCGGCAACGTCGAGCTTTTCATCTCCGGTGGCGCGAAGCTGTCCGCGCAGGTGCAGGCCTGGTTCTATTCGGCCGGCATCCTCATCATCGAAGGCTACGGCCTGACGGAGACGTCCGCGATCTCGTGCGTCACCCGCCGCGAAGACCCGCGTTTTGGGACGGTCGGGCCGCCGCTGCCCGGCACGCAATGCCGCATCGCCGACGATGGGGAAGTGCTGCTCAAAGGGCCGGGCGTCATGCGCGGGTACCACAAAGACCCGGAGTTGACGGCCGAGGCGCTTACCGACGGCTGGTTCCACACCGGCGACATCGGCCGCTTGGATTCGCACGGCCACCTGATCATCACCGACCGCAAGAAAGACCTCATGAAGACGTCCGGTGGGAAGTACGTCGCCCCGGCGAAAGTGGAGACAGTCGTCGCCGCGTCCGTGCCGTACGTCTCCCAGGTCGTCGCCGTCGGGGATGGGCGCAAGTACATTTCGGCGCTGCTGACCATGGACCGCGACAACGTGATGAACTGGGCCGGGCGCCACGGCATGACCGGCCGCCCCTACGAGGAGATCCTCGCGTCGCCCGCCTTCCGCGAATCCATCGAACGCGGCATCGACACGGCCAACTCCAAGCTGGAACGCTGGGAAACGGTGAAGAAGTTCGCCATCCTGCCGAGCGAGTTCTCCGTGGACGACGGCGGCGTCACCCCCAGCTTGAAGATCCGCCGCGCGATCATCTCGCAGCGCTTCGCCGGCGTCGTCGATTCGCTCTACGAAGAAGAGAAGGTCGCTGGGGAGTAGTCACGGTAGGCTACGGGGCATGAGCGACTTGCCGCTGTTTGGGCAGGGCCGGCACCTGCTTTCTGTTTCCCAATTCGACAAGCGGACTTTGGCCGCCCTGTTCGAGCTGGCCGACACCGTGGGGCCGATCGCGCGGCGGCAAGCTGTTTGCACTGTGTTGGACGGCGCGATGCTGGGGTCGCTGTTCTTCGAGCCGTCCACGCGTACCCGGCTCTCGTTCGAGTCGGCGTTCCTGCGGCTCGGCGGCGAAGTCACCACCACCACGGGCTTCACCTTCTCGTCGATGGCGAAAGGCGAGTCCATCGCGGACACCGCGCGGGTCGTTTCCGGCTATTCGGACGTGCTGGTCGTGCGGCATCCGGACACCGGCTCGGTCGCGGAGTTCGCCGCTGCGTCGATGGTTCCGGTCGTGAATGCGGGCGACGGCGCCGGCGAGCATCCTTCCCAGGCCCTCCTCGACGTTTACACGATGGAGAAAGAGCTGTCGGCCCGCGGCAAGTCGGTCGACGGCTGCCGCATCGCGATTCTGGGCGACCTGCGCTACGGGCGCACGGTGCACTCCCTGGTCAAGCTGCTCAGCTTGTATCAGAGCGTCAGCTTCGCCTTCTTCGCCCCGCCCGGCCTGGAACTGCCCAAGTCCGTGGCGGCATACGCCACCGAGCGCGGGCACACGGTCTGCTTCGCGGATTCGGTTGGCGCGGCCGTGACGGGTGCGGACGTCGTCTACGCGACGCGGGTGCAGCGCGAGCGCATGCCCGAAGATGTGGCGGCCGCGAACGCCGCTGGGGACCTGCTCAATAAGCAGATCCTCACCGAGGCGGACAACCTCGGCGTCATCATCATGCACCCGCTGCCGCGCGACTCCCGGCGCGACTCCTTCGACCTCGCCACGGACGTGGACGACTTGCCCGGCCTGGCGATCTTCAAGCAGACCGACAACGGCTTGATCGTGCGCATGGCGATCTTCCTCACCGCGCTCGGCGTCTCCACCGAAGCCGTCGCGCTCACCACCAAACCGCGCCCCTGGTGCGCGACCCTGCAGGAGTGAACATGCTGATCACCGGCGCGCGGACCGTTGACGGTTTCGCCACCGACTTCTATGTCCGCGACGGTGTTTTCGCCGATCCGCTGCAAGCCCCGCCGAATGTGCGGCGCGTTGACGCGGCGGGGCTGCTGGCCCTGCCTGGCTTGGTGGACCTGCACACCCACCTGCGCCAGCCCGGTCGCGAAGACGCCGAAACGATCGCCACCGGCACGCTTGCGGCGGCGCGCGGCGGCTTCACCTGCGTGCACGCCATGGCCAACACCACGCCGGTCACCGACACGGCCGAGCGTGCCGAGTGGATCCGGCAGACGGCCGCAGCGCAGGCATCCTGCGAGGTGGCCGTGGTCGGCGCGGTCACGAAAGGCCTGGCTGGGGAAGAGCTGGCCGATTTGGAGGCGATGGCCGCTGGCGGCGCGCGGGTATTCTCCGACGACGGCCGCTGCGTGGCGGACTCGCTGCTGATGCGCCGCGCGCTGGAGTTCGCCGCGGCGACCGGCGCCGTCATCGCGCAGCACTCCCAAGATCCGCGCTTGGCCGGGCCGACGGCCTGCTGCCACGAGTCGCACGTCTCGCGCGAACTCGGCCTGGACGGCTGGCCCGCGCAAGCCGAATCGGCCATCGTCGCCCGCGACGTGCAACTAGCCGAGTTGACATCCGGGCGCCTGCACGTGTGCCACGTCTCCACCGCCGAGACCGTTGACGTGCTGCGCTGGGCCAAAGCGCGCGGCATCCCGGTGACGGCCGAAGTCACACCCCACCACCTGCTGCTCGACACGCCGCTGCTCGCTTCCGGCGACACCACGTACAAAGTGAACCCTCCGCTGCGCACCACCGAGCATTTGGAGGCCGTCCGCGAAGCGCTCGCCGACGGCACCATCGACGCCGTCGCCACCGACCACGCCCCGCACGCCGCCAGCGACAAGGCCAAGCCATTCCCGGAAGCTTCACCGGGCATGTTGGGCCTGGAGCAGGCGCTGTCGGTGGTGATAGACGTGATGGTCAACACCGGCCGCATGGATTGGCCCACGCTGGCCGAACGCATGAGCTACACCCCAGCCCGCATCGGGCGGGTAGCCGACCAGGGCCGCCCGTTGGCAATAGGCGAGCCGGCCAACGTCGTGCTGGTCGATCCCGCCCGGCGTGCGCCCGTGGATCCGCAAACGTCGGCGTCACTGTCGCGCAACAACCCGTATCGAGGCCTGGACTTGCCGGATCCGGTCGTGATGACCGTTTGCGCTGGGCGCGTTGCCTTCAACCGTCATCCCGGACTCGTTCCGGGATAAGACCCCGCAAAGTATCGAAGAACTTTGTGGGGTGGTGTTCCGGGATCTCGGACGTAGTCCGTGTGCCCCGCTCTCCTTGTCAGGTTGAGACTGGGCGTGAAAGCGTCATTTGGCACGGGACGGCGCGGGCGCCCGTCTGCCACAATGACTGGCATGCGTTGGTTGCGTGCGGTCGTGGCGGTCGTGGCCGGGGTGTGCCTGCTGGTGGGAGGCGCGGCGCCGGCCAGCGCGGACGACGTCGACATCTTCGGTGACGACAATCCCTATGTGGACGCGCCCAAGACGGCCGTGCTGGGTGCGCCGACGGCGGCGAGCAGCATCAATTGGTCGTCCATCTATGGGCGGATCATCTATTACCAGGCGCACAAGAAGACCTCGGACCGGGACGCGCTGATCCGCGCGGTGAAAGCCAACGACCCGTTCGTGGGGTCGCTCTGGGAGCGGTTCGTCGCCGAGTGGAGCGCCATCAAGTTCTCCACCACAGATCCCACTCCGCCCGAAAGCGGCCACGCGTATGTGCTGCTGACTTCGGCGCTGAAGGCCGACGGGACGATCTCCACCAAGCTGAAGCGGCGCGCCGACGTGGCCGTCAAGCTGCTGAAAGCCAACCCCAACTCGCTGGTGCTGGTCAGCGGCGGCAAGCCGAAGAACGGGCACACCGAGGCACAAGTTGGCCGGGACTACCTGATCTCCAAAGGCATTGCCGCCGACCGGATCTGGACCGAGGAGAAGTCCGCGTCAACCGTCGGCGAGGCGCGCTATTCGATCCCGATCCTGAAGACGATGGGCATCACCACGTACACGCTCATCTCTGACTATTCGCACCTGCGCCGGGCGTGCGCGCTCTACTACGCGCAGCACGTCGTCACCGAAACCGCCGACGGCGAAGTGCTGCCGTTCAAGCTGATCGGGGCCACGGCGTACCTGGATGTCAACGGCCACAACTCGGCCACCGCGATCGCCAACCACGTTTCGATCCTGATGGGAGTCCAGAAGTACTACGAGGCGGCCGGCAAGACGCTGAAGACGCTGACCAAGAAGACGGCTACCGTGGTCAACTTGACCACTGGCAAAGACACCCGGAAGTACGCGCCGAAGTTCGAGGACGAACTGAGCGCGCGCATGTCTGGCTGGAGCCCGTCGCCAGTGTTCCTGATGTACCAGTGGCTGCGGTCGGGCAAGGCCATCGCGGGAGCGACAGACCCGACGTATACGCTGACTGCCGCCGATGTCGGCAAGACCATCTCGGTGAAAGTGACGGGCGTCAAGGACGGCTATAAGGTCGCCTCGACCACGTCGAAAGCCACCAAGAAGATAGCGGCTAAGAAGCTGCCCACGCAGCCCACGCCGGTGATCACCTCGGATCCGGCCAAGGATGCCTTGTTGGAGATCGACCAAGGCGAGTGGGATCCAGGCGTGGAGCGCTGGACGTACCAGTGGTATCGCAGCGGCAAGGCCATCAAGGGAGCCACCAAAGCCACCTACCAGACGACGAAATCCGACTATAAGAAGTCGATCACGGTGAAGGTGACCGGTTACCGGCCTGGGTACGCGGCGGCATCCCGGACCTCGGCGAAGGCCAAGATCGGGGTGTTGCAGACGGTCAAGCCGGTCATGGTCGGCAAGTTTTCGGTCGGGGAGACACTCACCTGCGATCCGGGCATTTGGGGCCCCGGAGAGGTGCAGACCTCTTGCGCGTGGTATCGCTCCGGCAAGAAGATCGCCGCCGGGGACGAGTACGTTTTGCAGAAAGCCGACAAGGGCAAGTACATCTCGGTGAAGGCCACCGGCGCCCGAGACGGCTATTACAGCGCGACCGCCACGTCGAAGTCGAAGAAGGTGTCATAGCGCGCGGACTACCGGGAATCGGAGCGTTCGCGGCCTACGATGGGCTAGATGAGTGATTCCGCAACCGGTGGACGCCGCCTGCTCAATGCCACTGCGATCATGGCGTCCGGCACCATGGTCTCGCGGGTCTTTGGGTTTGCGCGGAACATCCTGCTGGCCATCGCCATCGGCAACGGCACGCTGCGCGTCGATGCTTTCACCAACGCGCTGACCGTCCCCAACTCGCTCTACATCCTCGTGATCGGCGGCACGCTGACGAATGTGCTCGTGCCGCAGATCGTGCGCGCCATCCAGCATGACGAGGACGGTGGCAAGGCGTTCGTGGACCGGATCATGACTGCGTTCTTCCTGATCCTGGCCGTGCTGACCGTGGTGCTGACGCTGCTGACGCCGTGGGTGATGAGCGTCTACACGTCCGAGGCGTGGCGCACCGACTGGATGGCCGAGCATTGGCAGGCGCTGCTGCTGATGAGCTACATCACGATGCCGCAGGTCCTCTTCTACGGCGTGTTCTTCATGATCGGGCAGGTGCTGAACGCGCGCGACCGTTTCGGCCCGATGATGTGGGCTCCGATCGTCAACAACGTCGTGTCGATCACCGTGCTCAGCGTGTACCTGGGCGTCTGGGGAAGCAGTGCCGCCGACGGCGCGGCGTTCACTACCGAACAGTGCGTCCTGCTGGGCGCCGGCTCGACGCTGGGCATCTTCCTACAGACCTGCGTGCTCGTGCCGTACCTGAAGAAGGTCGGCTTTTCCTACCGGCCCCGCTTTGATTTCAAGGGCGCAGGCCTGGGCCGCACCTTCCACGTGGCCAAATGGATGGTCGGCTATGTCGCCGTCATCTCGCTGGCCCAGATCGTGGTGCAGAATCAAGCCTCGTTGGCGCTGCCCGGTGCGATCAACCCGCTCACCGGCGAGGCGACCGTCGCGGGCGGCTGGACGGTCTACCAGAACGCCTACCTTATCTGGATCCTGCCGCATTCGCTGATCACCGTCTCGCTGGCCACCGCGATGCTGCCTTCGGCGAGCCGCTTTGGGGTGAGTGGCGACAAGGCCGGCGTTGCCCAGGAGGCGATGCGCGCCGTGCGGCTGGCGACGACGTTCATCGTGCCCGCCTGCCTGGCCTACGCGGTTCTGTTTGACCCGATCACGCGGCTGATCTTCGGCAACGGGGCCGGCGCGCGCGACTATCACTTCATCTCCTGGGCGCTGCTGTGTTTCGCGATCGGGCTGGTGCCGTACACGCTGCAGTACCTGTATCTGCGCGCGTTCTACGCCATCGACGACACCAAGACGCCGTTCCTGCTGCAAATCGCCATCTCGGGCGTGAACGCCGCCCTTGCCATCGGCCTGGTGTGGATGCTGAACCACCCCGGCTCGGTGGCCGCGCGGCTCGCCTTGGCGTATTCGCTTTCCTACATCCTGGGCGTGTTCATCACGCACCGGGCGTTGGCCAAGCGCCTGCCCGGGCTGCGTGGGGCGGAAGTCGGACGGCACCTAGCGCGGCTGCTGGTCGCGGCCCTTCCTGCCGTGGGCGTGGCGTTCGGCGTGACCTGGTTTGCGGGCACATCCGGCTCGGGTCTGCTCGCCAACATCGGGCTTTTGGTGGGCGTGGCGCTGGCAGTCGTGATCTACTTCTTCATCGCCAAACGCCTGCACATCGCGGAAGCCACCCAACTGGTGGGCATCTTGCGACGCAGTTCGGCGGCCGTGGCGGCGGAAACGCCCGTCGACGACGAGGACACCACCACGGCGGTAGTGCCCGCCGACGACAACCCCGCCATCCCGGAGATCATCGCCGAGCCCATGCCGGAAGACCCAACCGAAATCGCGGGCGCGTCCGGCATTTCGCCTTCAGCCGCCGTCGCGGGCGCGTCCGGCATTTCGCCTTCACCTGTCATCGCGGGCGCGTCGTCCGGCGTCTCCCCTTCACCTGTCATCGCGGGCGCGTCCGGCGTCTCCCCTTCACCTGTCATCCCGGACTCGTTCCGGGATCTCGGACGAAGTCCGGCCCCCGACGTAGACAACACGGACCCGGATGGCCGCGGAGTCTTCGTGCCGTTGACCGCGGCCGGGCAGCAGGAAGCTGATGCGGAGCACACCGCGCCGATCACGGGAGCCGTACAAGGGTTGGTGTCGCCCGGCGACGTGCTGGAGAACCGCTACCGGGTGGAGGCGCTGCGCGGGGTGCGCGGCACGACGCAGGTGTTCCTTGCCTTCGACGAACTGCTCGAACGCGAGGTGTTGATCCACCTGCTCGCTCCCGGCGACCCCCGCGCCGTGCACGTCAGCGCGCTCGCCAAGGACATCGCCGCCGCCACCGACTCTCGCATCCTGCGTATCCTCGACGTGATCCCGGAAGATCCGCGTTCCCACGGCGTCTATCTGATCGGTGAGTATGTCGCCGGGCAGACACTTGGATCGCTGCTCGCCGAAGGCCCGCTGACGGGTGAGGAGACGGCGTGGGTGGTGCGCGAGATCGCCGACGCGTTGGCGAGCTGCCACGCGCAAGGGCTCTACCACCGGCATTTGAATCCAGACACTGTGATCATCACGTCCAACGGCAACGTGAAAGTAACGGGCATGCTCGCGGACGAGGCTCTGAACGAGGTGCCCGGCGGCGGGGACGACGAAGCCAAGGACGTGCAGGCGTTAGGGAGGCTGTTGTTCGCGGGGCTCAGCGCGCACTGGCCCGGCGCCACCCGTTATGGCTTGCCAGGGGCCGATTCGACGCGGCCACTGGGCATCGACCAGCGCTTGGAGACCATCATCGACCGTATCGGCTCGCTGGTGCCCAAGCATTTCGCCTCGCGGCTGACCACTGCCCAGGAGGTGACCACCGCGCTGTCGCTCTACCTTGGTCCGGTCTCGGCCGCGCAGGACTTGCGCACACGCTTGGAGCTTTCCACCGACGAGGTGCCGATTTCGCAGGTTACGCCGCCCGAGCCGGTGCTGCCTGAAGGTGAGGCCTCGGCGGGCCCACCCACTGGGGCCAGCAGCCACACGGCGCCCTTCGTGGCGGAGGCCATGCGGCGGGCGGAGGTGTTCACGCCAGTGCCACCGCCGGCAACAGCGCCTGCGGCCAATTCCACGGTGGCCCGCCCCAAGCCGTGGGTGTCGGCGCTTGTCATCGGGCTGGGGGTTGCGATCGTAGGGGTCGCGCTCTACGCGTCGGCCACCTTCCGGGACGTCCCGGCGACACCGACTCCGAGTGCTACTCCGACGCCCACCGAGACCGTCGCACTGGCGGTGGCCAAGATCTCTTCGGCCAAGGATTTCGACCCGAAAGCGGATGGCGGCAGCGGGGGCGAGAACCCCGGAAACGTGAAGAAAGCCATCGACGGCAAGGCAAACACGAACTGGAAGACCGAGCGGTACGGCAAGGCGGCATTCGGCGGGCTGAAGCCGGGGGCTGGGCTGGTGGTGAAGTTGTCCAAGTCGGCGCAGGTCGCGAAAGTGGAACTGACCCTTGTCGGCGAACCCACAAATTTGAAGCTGATGGTGCCCGCAGACGAATACTCGGTCAAGACCGTCGCGGATTGGAAAGAAGTCGCCGCAGCGGACAAAGCCGGTCAGAGCGTCGTCTTCGAGATCGAACCGGTCAAGACGAAGTATCTGCTCATCTATCTGACTTCGCTCCCGAAGGACGGTAAGAACTACCGCGGCGGCATCGCCGAGGTGAAGGTGTCCGTCGTCAAGGAGTAGGATCATTGCCTGGGAGCGGCGGCAATCTAGCTTTGGGGACGAGTTGAACACGGGTGGAGAACAGGCTGGGCACGTCCGCATATTCTCTTCGCTGGCCGTCTACAACTATCGCCTCTTTTTCTTCGGCGGATTCGTCTCCAACGTAGGCACGTGGATGGGCCGCATCGCCCAGGATTGGCTCGTCGTCACGATCCTCACTGACAATTCGTCGCTGGAACTGGGTTGGGTGACCGCGCTGCAGTTCCTGCCCGCACTGATCTGCGTGCCGTGGGCGGGCGTGGCCGCGGACCGTTTCGACAAGCGCAAGCTGCTGATGGTCACGCAATCCGGCATGCTCGTCACCGGCCTGATCCAGGCGCTGCTGGTGTGGTTTGGGCTGATCACGATGTGGCAGGTGTATGTGCTGGCGTTCCTGTCCGGCATCGCGGGCGCTTTCGACGCCCCGGCCCGGCAGGCGTTCGCTCCCGAGATGGTGCCGAGCCGCCTGATCCCGAACGCCGTCGGCTTGAACACCACGTCGTTCAACGCGGCCCGCCTGCTCGGTCCGGCGGCGGCCGGTTTCATGATCGCCTGGTGGGGTGTGGCGCCGGCGCTGCTGATCAACGCGTTGAGCTTCCTGCCCGTGATCGGGTCGATGATGCTGATGCGCGTGGGCGAGTTGACGCCCGCGCCGCGTTCCACCAAGCCAGGGGCTATCCGCGCGGGGGTACGCTATGTCCGAAAACGCTCGGACATCATCGTGCTGCTGTTCATCGTGTTCATGCTGGGCACGTTCGGCTTGAACTTCCAGATTTCCAACATCCTCATGGCCACCGTCGCATTCGGCGTCGGCTCGGAGGACTTCGGCATCCTGTCGTCGATCATGGCGGTGGGCTCCCTGTCAGCGGGCCTGGTCGCTGCCCGCCGCACCCGTCCGAGGTTGCGCATGATCGTCGCCTCCATGGCCCTGTTCGGCCTGGCGATGCTGGTGTTGACGTTCTCGCCCAACTACTGGTTCTACGCGGTCGTGCTGGCCCCCACCGGCTACTTCGCCCTGACCGTGATGACGTGCGCCAACGCCTCGGTGCAGTTGGCTGTCGAGCCCGAAATGCGCGGCCGCGTGATGGCGCTCTACATGGCGATTTTCCTCGGCGGCACCCCGCTCGGCTCCCCGATCGTCGGCTGGATCGGCGACGCTTTCGGCCCCCGCTGGACGGTAGCGATAGGCGCGATAGCCTCCTTCATCACCGTGGCCGTGGTAGGCCTGTGGCTGCTACGCCGCAACGACTGGAACTGGCCCGGCCGCGCCGACAAAGACGAACATCCCTTGGACGGGCCTGCGGAAGACTTACGCTGAAATTGAGAGCGCTACGCGCTCGCAGTTCTTTGTGGCCGGACTGCGTCCGAGATGCCGGAACAAGATCACCCCACAAAGTTCTTCGATACTTTGCGGGGGCCCCGAACGAGTCCGGCATGACGGTGGTTGGCACGCAAGGGGTGCCCCGGCATGGCGGGTGTTATCGGTAGATTTTCATGGTTTTGTTGGATGTGCGTGTCACTGTCGGGTAGCCGTCTTTTGACCCGGTGATGCGCACTTGCAGGCGGGTG
>JAISUR010000035.1 GCA_031271975.1 Propionibacteriaceae bacterium | reverse complement strand
TCGCCCTGGTCGTAGCGGCCGCGCAGCAGCGGGTCGCCGCCCATCCGCTCCACCGCCGCGACCTGCCCGGCCGCCCGCAGCGCGGCCGGCTGGCGATCCCACCAGTAGGCCGGGAAGGGTCAAATGCCTTAGTGCCGAGGGCGGGCGGGCGGGATGGTTGGGGTGGCGCCGTCGATGGTGATGGTGGCGGAGCGCAGCGAGCGGTTGAGGAGATCAGCCTGACGCGGGAAATGGGGGATGCCATCCCCAGGTGCAGTATCCTGGAACGTAGTTGTCCAGCAAGCGCCGCACCTCGCGCGTCAACCAGGCCAACCCGGCGCCGCCCATTCGCCAACTCCGCAATCTCCATCGCCGTCGTGAAGATTCCGGCTGCTCCCGAGCGACCAGTTGGGCCGCCAGTGGTCTTGGCATCACCACCGCTACCAGACGGCATTCGACACGTCAGCGCCGGTCAGCACGATGCCAGCCGTGGCGGCCCCAGCGAGATTGGCGTTACTCAAGTCGGCATCTGAGAAATCGGCCGCAGTCAAGTCGGCCGAGGTCAGCCGACAGTTCGACAGGTTCGCCCGAGTGGCAGTCGCACGCCTCAAATCAGCACCGCTTAAACGGCAGTTGCTGAGGTCAGCCCCACTTAGGTTGGCCTCGGCCAGAGTGGCGCCAGTCAGGTCCGCATTGCTCAGGTCGGCGCCGGCCAGGTTTGCCCCAGTCAGGTCCGCCCCCACCAGCCGAGCATTGGACATGTTGGCCCCCGCCAAGTCGGCCCGAGCAAAGTCGGCACCCGTGAGATCGGCGTTGGAGTAGTCGGCCGTTGACGCGCCGCTGGCGCACGCCGCCAACGCGAGTACAGCAACGAGCACTGTCACGCCAGTAGCGGCGAGCCATCCGGCCCGAGGATGAGAGTTCATGGCTAGCCCCTAAGTCTTAGGTCATTCGGCAGGGCAACAAACCAAGGCGACGGTGTCTAGCTGTACCGAACATGTTCAGCATATCGCTGAGAGCATGGGCCATCCATTCGATCCGTCGCGATTGGCCCAGTTGCGGTCGTGGCTCTCGACGGACGCGGACTGTCGCGATGACCTGGACTGGTTGTGCTGGCCTGACGGGTTCGTGTGTGAATTGCGGGGGAACTAGAGGCGGGCGTGGGAAGGACGGGTTAAGGCGCTGCCGGGAGTACTGGCGGCGCGTGCCGGTGACGACGGGAACGGTCTTCCAGAGCACCGAAACTCCGTTGACGGTGTGGTTCGAGGCCGCCCGGCTGATGACGGTGCCGAAGAACGGCGTCTCGGCCACGACGTTGTCGCGGGTGCCGCCGATCAGTTCCTACCAGACCGCTTGGGCGGTGGTGGCCAAACTGCGTGCCGCGATGTCGGAGGTTGACAAGGACCGCCTGTCGGCGGTCGTGGAGGTCGACGAGTGCATCCATGGCGGGGCTGCGAAGGGTGGGACCACACTGACCGGGCAAGACCTGGTGGCCGCAGCCGTCGAGCATCGTCGCAGCGGTCGCGGCTACGGCCGCGTGCGGCTCGGGCTCATCGTCAACCGGTCGGCGTGGGAACTGCGGCTGTTCGTCCGCGCCCATGTCGAGCCCGGTTCGCGGGTCATCGCCAACGGGCTGAGCGCCTGCCAGTCCGCCCCCCGCGGGCTTGCAGGTCACGAGGCCCGCAACGAGTCCGCTCCCGGTCCTGCGGATGCGCATGAACTGCTAACTGGCGTCCACTGGGTGTTCTCGGTGGGGGAACGCTGGCTGTCGGGCACGCACCAGGGAAGCGTCCAGCCTGGGCACCTGTAGATGATTGATTCCTGGGCCTAGATGATTGATTCCTGGCTGTGGGGTCGGCGCGGCGTGGGGGTGTGAGGGGGGAAGGTGTCCAGAATCGGCGGTAGAAACTCCTGCTTCCCCAATCCCGGAGGATCGAGTCGCCATGGACGCCGACCTGGACACCCTCGCTACCACACTCTATGTCAGGATCGGTGATCTGCTGATCGCCCACCCGGAGATGCTGACGGTTTATCGGCCCGGGAGTAAACGGCTGCAGATGTCGGACGCGGAGCTGATCACCCTGGCCGTCATGGGCCAGGTGTTCCAGTTGGGCTCGGAACGCCGCGTGGTGCGGTACGCGCACCGGCACTGGGCCGGCTACTTTCCCCATGTTCCCCAACAATCCGGCTACAACAAGCGGTTGCGCCGCCTGGCCGGGTTGATGTTGTGGGTTCAGCGGCGGCTGGCGGAAGACACCGACCAGTGGCATGACGACGTCTGGCTGGCTGATTCCACGCCGGTCGAGGCGGGACGCTCCCGCGAGACCGTCCACCGGTCCGACTTGGCCGGGTTTGCCCAGTACGGCTACTGCGCGTCTCAGTCCCGCTGGTTCTGGGGTTTCCGGCTCCACCTGCTGTGCACGCCGGGCGGCCTGTCCGTCGGGTTCGCGTTGACCGGCGTGAAAGCCGACGAGCGCGATGTCCTGTTGGCCGTGGTGGACGGCCAGCTGGCCCGCCCCGGGCAGACCATCATGGCGGATAAGGGCTACACCAGCGGTCCGTTCGACACCGCCCTCGCCGGCGCCGGCGTCCCCGTGATCCGCCCGGCCCGCAAAGACGAGGCCCCCAGGCCCGGGGCCGCCTCCTCAAGCCATTGCGCCAGGTCATCGAATCGATCAACCAGACCCTCAAGGGCCAACTCCTGTTGGAACGCC
>JAISUR010000017.1 GCA_031271975.1 Propionibacteriaceae bacterium | reverse complement strand
GTCTGACTCTAGCTTCGCTGACCCTGATTTGACTACCTTTTGTGGCCTGGGCGGGCTCGGCCTGGTCGCGACTGGCCAAAGGCTTGAACCCGAGCGTGCGGTGATCTTGTGCGAGGTGGACGCAGCCGAGCAAAGGTGCTGGCGTTGCGGGCAGCGCGGGAAGAGGCTCAGCACTCGGCTTCAGAAACCTCACCAACTACATCGCCAGAAGCCTCCTCGAAACCGGCGGATTCAAACCCCAACTACACCCTCGATTGTGAAGAGCCCCTTATCCGTCAGCCGACGTCAAGCGCCCTGGTGTTCACCGGAACGCGAGCCTCGATCTGCGGATAGCGGATCAGTCAACCTGATCGTGCGGGCCCGAGTTGTCGACGACTATGTCGGCTTTCTTCTCGGGCTCGCACTTTGCTATGTAAAGCAACTGGCCCTGGTAGTAGCGCGAATTACTCGGGTCGCGCGGGTCGGGGTTGATGCCGTCGCGCTCGGCCATGCGGCGGTACGACTCGGCGAAGGGCACATCCAGCCAGACCGAGATGTTCCACACTTTGTCCGAGGCCGAACGCCAATACTCCGGGCGGTGCAGGAACATGCCGTCGACGATCACCGCGGCATCGTCGGGAGCCACCTGCATCGGCGACTTGACGGGGGTCTCCGAGCCGAAATCGTAGGCGGCGGTGCGGTAACAGCCCGAGCCGTCCGAACGCAGCGGCTCCAGAACGTCGTTGAGGAAGCGTTCCTTGTCGTAGGTGTCCTCGAAATAGCCCTTGGCGGAACGCCGGCCCTGCGCGTAGCGCACTTCCTGCGCGTTCAAGTAGTTGTCCAGCGAGATCCGGATGACCGTCAGGCCGGATTCGCGCAGCAAGTCCGCCAGCTCGTCGGCGAAGCTCGTCTTGCCGGAACCGTCCACTCCGTCGATACCCACCAGCGTGCGGCCCGCCCGGGGCCGGATCTGGGCGCGGAGCCATTTCAGGCCCGCCACCGCATCCAAGTGCGGCTTCTCGCTGACTTCCACTTTCACCTCGCCAAGACGGGTAGTTTCATTCGTTTCGCCTGCCAAACGATAAGCGCAGCGACGATCAAGTGCAATCCGAGGTAGACCAGCAAGATGGGATCCCCCGTGCCCGCGCCGCGGTCAAACATGCCGTCCACACCCGTCCAGGGGATGATGGATTCGGACGCCAAGTTGTGCACGATGTGGAACGCGATGCCGGCCTCCAGACCGCCGGTCTGCCAAATCAGGAAGCAGGAGATCAGGCCGAATCCGAAATAGTAGATGTTCAGCCACATATCTTCGGCTGCGTGCAGCGCCATGAACACGGCCGACGTGAACACCGCGGCGGCTATCAGGCCCGGAATGCGCCACTTGAACAGCGACCCGAACCCGCGGAACAGGATGCCGCGGTTGAAGATTTCCTCCGCGGCGGCCTGGAACGGTGTCGTCAGCACTATCGCCACGGCCAGGATCGCGCCGTCCGGCTGCCACACCAGCTCTCCCAGCCCCCCCGAGGCGAACTCGTACGCGAAAGTGCCCAACTCGAAGACCAGGACGATCCCGGCGCAGCGCGCGAAGAACCCCCAGCGGAAACGCCCGGTGATCGAAATCAGCCATCCGGGGCGCTGGCGGAAGATCAACCAGTGCAGCAAGAAGGCGACCGGGATCATCAAGGCCAGTCCGATGTTGTTGCCCAGGAAGAGCGGGAAATTGGTGACTATCTGCCCGTCCTCGAACTGGACCCAGCCGCCGGCGAAGAGCACGATGACCACGGTGAACTCGACGACCGCGAAGCCGGCCACCATCGCGGCCAGCAGCACCAGCACCTTCCACCAGCGGAAAGCCGGGGCGCGATAGAAGTCGTGGTAGGCGCGCGGCACGTCCGGCATCGGGCTGGGCTTGGGCCGCGGCCCGGCGTAGTAGTACCCAGGCGGAACCACCACTCCGGGTGGCGGCGTCAGTGCGGGTGGCATCCCCGGCGGCGGGGTATACACCGGCTGGGGATACCACTGCTGCGGTTGCTGCTCGTACTGGCTCACCTGGTGTTTTCCTTTCCCAACAGCGCGCGGGCCTCACCCGCCGCGTATACCGATCCGGCGATGAGAATGCCAGCTCCCGGCCCGGCCGCGTCCGCCAGGCCCACGGCCAGGTCAATTGCGGAACCCATGTCGGGGGCTTGTTCCACGCGGTCGGGGCCGAATGCCTGGGCGGCCTTGGCGGCCAATTCGCCGGGCGGCAGGGCGCGCTCATTGCGCATCCCGGCAGCCACGACCGTCGTCATCTCGTCGGCCATGATCCGCAGCACGCCGTCCACGTCTTTGTCGCGCATCATGGCGACCACGCCGATCAGCGGGGCGAAGTCGAACGCCTCCACCATCGCGTCCAACGTGGCGCGCACCCCGTGCGGATTGTGGCAGGTGTCGAGGACGATCGTCGGGGAGTGGCGCATGACCTCCATACGGGCGGGGGCCGCCACCCGTTCCAGCCCTTCGGCGATCACCTCCGGCGCCAAAGGCTTGCCGCCCAAGAAGGCCTCCACGGCCGCTACGGCGAGGGCCGCGTTGTGAGCCATATGCTCGCCGAACAGCGGCAACACCAAGTCGCCCAATGGCCCGCCCGCGGCGTCGATCCGGATGACCTGCCCGCCCACGCCCGGCTGGCGGTCCAAGAGCGCGAAGTCGACGCCTTCGAGGTAGGTCCGCGCGCCACACTGGGCCGCGCGCTCGACCAGCACTTTGGCGGCTTCGGGAGCTTGGGCGGCGAAAACCGCCGCCGAGCCGGGCTTGATGATGCCGGCCTTTTCGGCCGCGATCTCAGGCAGCGTCGAGCCCAGTAGGTGGGTGTGGTCGAAGTCGATCGGGCAGACGACGGCGACTTGCGCGTCGGCCACCGAGGTGGCGTCCCAGCCCCCGCCCATGCCGACCTCCACCACGGCGACGTCCACCGGCGCCTGCGCGAAGGCCTCATAGGCCAGGCCGGTCATCACCTCGTAGAAGGTCATGGCGGTGTTGTCGATGCGCCGGGCGTCGACCATTTCGATCAACGGCGACACGTCGCGGACCAACTCGTCGAAGGCGTAGTCCGAGATCGGTTCCCCGTCGACGCAGATGCGCTCGTTGAGGCGTTCCAGGTGTGGCGACGTGAAGCGGCCGGTGCGCAAGCCGAGGGCCCGCAGCAGCGAATCCACCATGATCGCCGTCGACCCTTTGCCGTTTGTGCCCGCGATCTGGATGACGGGATAGCCGCGCTGCGGCGAGCCGAGCAGGTCGACAAGCGCTTCGATGCGGCCCAAGCCGCGCGCCACTTGGTGTTCCGGCCAGCGGGCCTGGAGTTCGGCGATGATCTGCGAATGCTCGGTCATGGTAACCAACACCCTAGACCCTGCCTGGGCGCGGCGTCGCGCGTACGGCCACACAGGTATTGCCTGGGAGGCATCGCTATACTGTCTCCATGTCCGAAACCGGCACCGCGGTTCAGCCTCGCCTGGAGGCGGCCCAGGTGTGCCCGTGGATCACGCTGGCGGCCCGGCTGATCCTGGGCGGGGTGCTGGCGGTGGCCGGCGCGATGAAGGTTGGGAACATCCCCCTTTCGATCCAGGCGGTGCAGGCCTACAAGCTGCATGCGATCTTCACCGGCTCCGACGCCGTTCCGGACGCCTTCTGGGCTTTCACCAAGTTCGCCGGGACGGTGTTGCCCTTCGCGGAAATAGCGATCGGGTTGCTGCTCGTCGCGGGGATCTTCACCCGCTGGGCCGCCTTGGCGGGTTCGCTGCTGATGGTCGCGTTCATTTTCGCCATCGCCTCGGTGTGGGCGCGCGGCATTTCCATCGACTGCGGCTGCTTCGGCAACGGCGGCGAGAAGGAAGGCGCGGTCGGCGAGTACCCCTGGGAAATCCTGCGCGACGTCGGCCTGCTGGTTTGCGGCGCGTGGGCGGTGTGGAGACCCAAAGGCAAGTTCAGTGTCGATTCGCGGCTGCGTGCCGCGGTGACCGTTATCGATGAGGATGGTTGATGGCTAACGCGAGACAGCGCATGTATGAACGGCGCCAGGCGGAACTGAAGCGCAAGAAGGCGGTCCGGCTGGGCTTGATCGCCGGGGGAATCGCGGTGGCGCTCGCCGCGGTCTTGGTGGTCGTGCTCGTCGTGGTGCCGACCCTGACGCCGCCAGAGACGGACGGCGACGGTGTCACCCCGCCGCACGCCACCGCCGAGTACGCGATCGTGATCAAGGACACCGCGGACGTGCCAGTGGTCGACCTGTTCTTCGACTACCAGTGCCCTGGCTGCGGGCAGTTGGAACGCTCGTACGGCGAGGCGTTCGCCTCCTTGTCCCAGACCGGCGCCATCAAGCTCGTCTACCACCCGTTCAAGTTCCTCGACAACAACCTGCAGAACGACTCTTCGACCCGCGCCAGCGTGGCGGCCGCCTGCGCCGACACAGTCGGCGCGTACGAGGCCTTCCACAACGCCATTTTCCAGGCCCAACCCGCCAAAGAGGGCGACGGCTACACCGACGAAACCCTGCGCGTGACCATCCCCGGCCAGGTGGGCATCACCGGCGACAACCTGACCGCCTTCCAGACGTGCTATGACGAGCAGCAGACGCTCGCTTGGGTCAATGCGGCCAGCGAAGCGGGCAGCAAGGCCGGGGTCACCAGCACTCCGACCGTGAAGGTCAACGGGAACGATCTGCCCACGTCCGAGGTTTACCAGATTGCGATGGACGACAACCGCCCGGCCAATCTCTTGGCGCTGATCAAGTCGAAGACCGGGGTATAGCCGCCCACAGCAATATCCGGTATCTTTCCCGAGGCACCCACTAAACAGGAAGCATGATGGCGAAGAAGGCAAAGAAGACAGTACTCACCACGCAGACCCACAAGGAGCGCATCCGGGCACAGCAGGAGGAGGCCCGCAAGAAGGCGGCGGCCATCCGCCGCGCGGTGATCGGGGCGGCGATAGCGTTGGCCGTCGTGGTCGTCGGCGTGTTCGCCGTGGTCCTCATCCAGCAGAGCGAGAAGAACCAGCTGATGAGTTCCGTTACCCCGCCGGACGCCACCGAAGACGGCACCGCGATCCGGGTGAAGGCCAGCGCCAGTTCCACCGCCACGCCCACGGCGTCCGACACGGCGACGCCCGCCGCCACGGACACCGCGACGCCGAGCGCCACGCCGACCGCCGTCGAGCCGCTCACCGTCACCGCCTATTTCGACTACCAGTGCGCCGGGTGCGTGGAGTTGGAGACGGCGATGGGCCCGCAGTTGCTGGAGTTGGCCGCCTCAGGCGACATCGTCCTGGACAACATCGCCATGCTCGGCCAAGACGCCGCCCGCGGCAACGACACCTCCACCAAGGCTGCCATCGGGGCGGCCTGCGCCGACGCCATCGGCGGCATCGAGGCCTACAAGAGCTACCACACCGACATCTTCACCCAGATCAAGTCGGCGCAAGAGCTGTCCACCTACAGCGGGCTCACCGACGAGCTGATGCGCGACGGCATCGTCTCGTTCCAGGACGACCAGCTCACTTCGTTCCAGACCTGCTTCGACGACAAGCTGACCAAGGGCTTCGTCGAAGGCGTCGCGGACAAGGCTAGCCAGGCCGGCATCACGTCCACGCCCGCGCTCAAGGTCAACGGCAACGACGTGGACTTGGCCAACATCACCGACTACACCGCGCTGGCGTCGACCGACGCCGCGACCGTGCTGGAGTGGCTGAAGACCTTCGCGTGATGGCGGCCGGCCCCGCGCCGGAAGAACTTTGCGGGACGTGGCTATAGACTTCCGCCTATGACTGAAGACGCCCGGATTCCCGACCGCCCTGCCCTGGAGGGCCTGGAGGCCAAGTGGTCTGCTGCCTGGAAGGAGCAAGGCACCTACGCTTTTCGCCGTCCCGCGACGCGCGCGGAGGTGTTCTCCATCGACACTCCCCCGCCGACAGTGTCCGGCTCGCTGCACGTGGGCCACGTCTTCAGCTACACCCACACCGACCTGGTCGCGCGCTACCAGCGCATGCGCGGCAAGCAGGTGTTCTATCCGATGGGCTGGGACGACAACGGCCTGCCCACCGAGCGCCGCGTGCAGAACTACTACGGCGTGCGCTGCGTGCCGTCCGTGCCCTACGATCCCGATTTCACGCCGCCGGAAAAGCCCGACCCGAAGCGGCAGGTCCCGATCTCCCGGAAGAACTTCGTGGAGCTGTGCATGCAATTGACGGCCGTGGACGAGCAGGTCTTCGAAAACCTGTGGCGCACGTTGGGCCTGTCGGTGGACTGGGACCACCTCTACGCGACCATCTCGCTGGATTCGCAGCGGATCGCGCAACGGGCCTTCCTGCGCAACCTGGCCCGCGGCGAGGCGTACCTGTCCGAGGCGCCGACGCTGTGGGACGTCACCTTCCAGACGGCGGTTGCCCAAGCCGAGTTGGAAGACCGCGAATACGGCGGCAACTATTACCGCGTCGCCTTCCACGGCCCGCAGCAGCCGGTCTACATCGAAACCACCCGGCCCGAGTTGATCCCGGCCGTCTGCGCACTCATCGCGCACCCGAACGACGAGCGCTACCAGCACCTGTTCGGCACAACCGTGAAATCACCGCTGTTCGGCGTGGAGATCCCGGTGCTGGCCCACCGCGCCGCAGAGCCGGACAAAGGCGCGGGCATCGCGATGTGCTGCACCTTCGGCGATCTGACCGACGTGCAGTGGTGGCGCGAATTGCAGCTTCCCACTCGCGTGGTGTTGGCCCGCGACGGACGGCTGCTCGGCGAGGCTCCCGAGTGGCTGGCCAATCCGGAGCCGTACGCGGCGCTGGCCGGCAAGACGGCGTTCTCGGCGCGCGAGGCGATCGTCGCGCTGCTGCGCGAAGCCGGGGACTTGGACGGCGATCCGAAGCCGACCAGCCGCCAGGTGAAGTTCTTCGAGAAGGGCGACAAGCCGCTGGAAATCGTCTCGACCAGGCAGTGGTACATCCGCAACGGCGGGCGCGACGAAGACCTGCGCGCGACGCTGCTGGCCCGCGGCGAAGAGCTGGCTTGGGTGCCCGAGTACATGGGCCACCGCTACGCCGACTGGGTGAACGGCCTCAATGGAGACTGGCTCATCTCGCGGCAGCGCTTCTTCGGCGTGCCGTTCCCGATCTGGTACCCGCTGAACGCCGACGGCGAGCCGGATTACGACCACCCGATCACGCCCGGCGAGGACATGTTGCCGGTCGATCCGGCCAACGAGCCCGCGCCCGGTTTTGCCGAGGAGCAGCGCGGCCAGCCCGGCGGCTTCATCGGCGACCCGGACGTCATGGACACCTGGGCGACGTCGTCGCTGACGCCGCAGATCGCCTGCGGCTGGGATTTCGACCCGGAGCTGTTCGCGTTGACGTTCCCGATGGACATGGCCCCGCAGGCCCACGACATCATCCGCACCTGGCTGTTCTCCCGGGTGTTGCGGGCGCACCTGGAACACGGGGTGCTGCCGTGGCACCTGGCGGCGATCTCCGGCTTCGTGGTGGATCCGGACCGCAAGAAGATGAGCAAGTCGAAGGGCAACGTGATCGTGCCCACCGAGATCATCGACCGCTTCGGCGCCGACGCCGTGCGCTGGCGCGCCGCACTGGCCCGCCCCGGCGCGGATTCGCCGTTCGACGAGGCCCAGATGAAGGTGGGCCGCCGCCTGGCCACGAAAGTGCTGAATGCGTCGAAGTTCATCTTGGGCGCGGGCGAAACTCCAGCCGAGCTGTTCGACGCGGCCGATGGGAGGCTGGTCGTCAACGACCCCGCCGACTTGGCCATGCTGGCCGAGCTGCGTTCAGTGGTTTCCGCGGCCACCGCGGCTTTCGAGGCTTACGACTACTCGGCGGCCATCGAGGTGACCGAGTCGTTCTTCTGGTCGTTCTGCGACGACTACCTGGAACTCGTGAAGGAGCGCGCGTACGAGGCTCAAGGCTTGGAGCGGGCCGCTTCCGCCCGGACAGCGCTGCGGATGGCGCTCAACGTGCTGCTGCGCCTGTTCGCGCCGTTCCTGCCGTTCGTGACGGAAGAGGTCTGGTCGTGGTGGCAGGCCGGCTCGGTGCACCTGGCCAGTTGGCCGTGTGTGGCAGAACTCCCCGACGCGGGCGACCCGCTGCTGTTGGCCGACGTGGCCGCCGCGCTGGTGGGCATCCGCGGCGCGAAATCACAGGCCAAAGGCTCGATGAAGACACCGGTGGCGCGCTGCGAGCTAATCGGGCCAGCCGAGTCCTTGCAGCGTCTGGAATCGATCACCGCAGACTTGAAGGCCGTGGGCCGCATCGTGGGCGAAGTGGTCTGGACGCCCGCCGACGAGCCGCTGCACGCCGTCGTCGAACTGGCCCCGGCCCAACAGTGAGGCCCATCCGCCACGCCTTGCCGCTGGCCCTCCTGGCAGCGGTGACGCTCGCTGCCTGCGCCGAGCCGGAAGCGGACTCAAACGTGGTGGACGCCTATTCGCTGCAACTGGGCCAGTGCACCGGCGAGATCCCGGCGGGCGGCGCCGACCGGCTCACGCTGCTCGACTGCGCCGGCGAGCATTCCTGGGAAGCCTTCGCGCAAACCGAAGCGACTGGAGCCAAGTTCCCGGGCAACGCGGAACTCACCAAGGACGCGGGCGAGTTCTGCGAGGCCGCGTTCGAGGAATTCACCGGCGTCAAGGTGTCCAAGTCGAAGTACGCGCTGACGTACCTGGAACCCACCGAGGAGACCTGGGCCGCCGGCGACCGGGCCATCACCTGTTTGGCGGGCAAGGCCTCCGGCGGCGTAGTCGGCTCCCTGGAGAGCGTGGGCGAATAGCGTCATCCCGGAACGAGTCCGGGATGACGGGGCTGGGATGACCGGGCCGAGGTTTAGAGTTCGGCGCAGGTCTCCGGCTCGTACTCCACGCCGTCCTTCATGACGTAGCCGCAATCCAGCAGCGCCAGCTCGTCCGTCATCAGGTCGCGCTTCCAACCGGCGATGTCGGCCAGCTTGCCGGGCTCCAACGTGCCGAGCTTATCGCTCAGGCCCAGGATCTCGGCGTTGACGCGGGTGGCCGCCGCCAACGCGCGGAACGGATTTTGCTTCGAACGCAGCCAAGCCTGGTACTCCCAGCCGGAATCGTAATTCTGGTGGACGGCGACGAAGTCGGAGCCGAAGCCCAGCTTGATCTTGCTGGCCAGGATGATCTCGTGGCTCTTGGCCAGCCAATCCCGGTATTTCTCCAGCTTCGCACGGAACTCGGGCTGTTTATTCGCCATCGCCACCGGGTCGTACCGGATCGCCTCGACGTACGGAGAGAAGGTGGGCACGATGTAGACGCCCTTGTCCTCGATGAGCGCGGCAGTCTCCTCGTCCATGAGCGCGCCGTGCTCGATGCCGTCGATGCCGAAGTTGACCAAGGTCTGCATCAGGGCGGGCGTGTACGTGTGCGACGTCACCGTCTTGCCGTACTCATGCGCTGTCTCGATGATCGCCTTCAACTCGGCGTCGTTGAGCTGCCGCTGCTCCGGGGTGTCGTTGGGCGTGAAGAACCCGCCCGTGGACATGATCTTGAAGAAGTCGGCCCCGTATTTCACCATCTCGCGCACCGCGTTCACGAAGAAGTCGGCACCGGACCCGATCGTCGGCACGCCGTGCTCGGCGTGGCGGGACAGCTCCGGGTTGCGCGACAGGGACTGCGACAGGTCGCCGTGGGAACCCGGCGAGCACAGGAACAGCGGCGCCGCGATGATGCGGGAGCCTTCCAGCCGGCCCGAGTTGATGCACTCCTTGACGTCGAGCACGCCCAGGCCCTTGGACGTGATGCCGCCCATGTGCCGCACGGTGGTGAAGCCGCGTTGCAGCGTCTTCTTCGCCGCGTTGGCGATGCCGAGCACCTTCATCTCCTCCGAGGTGAAGTAGACCTCGTCGCGGATGGTGCGCCAATCCCAGTTGTCGAGGTGGATGTGGCCGTCGATCATGCCCGGGGTCACCGTGAGGTGGGACAGGTCAACGACGCGGGCCGAATCCGGCTGGGCCACTTCAGGCCCCACCTCGGCGATCACATTGCCCTTGACAAGGACCTTCCAGCCCTCGTGCAGTCCTTCGTCAAGGCCGTTGTAGAGCTTTCCGGCCTTGATGTAAGTCAGATTTTCCATGGATCTATCTAACTCCCTAAACGATCGCGGGGGTAGCCGATTTCTTGCCCGTGAGCAGGGTGACGACCACGAGCGTGAGAATGGCCAGCGGGAACGCGACCAGCGCGCTGCCGATGCCAGTGACGCCGCCCGCGAACACGAGCTTGGACCCGGCGATGATCTCCCACCACAAAGTGGTGCCCGCGCCGACGATGATCGAGGCGATGCCGGCCACCTTGGTGGTCATCGGCCACACCAGCGCCCCGATGATCGCCGGAGTCAGGCCCGCGCCAATCATGGTGTACGACCAGTTCTGCACGGCGAGCACGTCGGGGAAGAACTTCAGGACGATGTACGCCAGCACACCGAGAATCGGAATGCACAGGCGTGACGCCCACAGCTTGGTCTTCTCAGACATGTCCTTCTTGATATAGGTGGCGGAGATGTCGTAGATGATGTTGGTCGAGCTGGAAAGCAGGTAGGAAGTGCCAGTGGTGACGATGAACGCCGTCGCCGCCGCCAGGAGCAGGCCGCCGACAGCCGTCGGAAGCAGCGTGGTGGCGGCCATGAACGCCTGCGAGGCCTCGATGTTGTCGCCGAACATGGCCAGGCCGACGAAGGCCATCACGCCGACGCCGGGAATGGCCAGGCAGGCCAGCGCCATCCAGCCGAAGGCGCCGATCTTGGCGGCCTGGTCGGACTTCGCCGCGGCGAAGCGCTGGTAGAAGTTCTGGTCGCCCAGCAGCAGGATGATCAGGGGCAGATAACCTGACAGCCACTGGTACCACTCGCGGCCGCCGCTCAGCGACAGTTTCTCCGGGGTGATCGACGGTGACGAAACGATGGCATCCCAGCCGCCGCCCGCGCTGATGGCGACGGGGATCGCGATCAGGCACATGATGAGGATCAGGAAGGCGCCGAAGGCGTCGGTGTACGCCACCGAGAACAGGCCGCCCAACAGCGCGATGATGACGATCACGGCCACGCCGATTATCAGGCCGGTGTCGCTGTCAATGCCCGTGGTCACGGCCAGCACGTTCGCCAAGCCGCGGTACTGGTAGGAGACGATCCCGACGAACGCGAAGCAGGTGACCACGAAGCCCATGATCTTGGCCAGCGGTCCGTACTTGCGGCCCAGGATCTCGGAGGTGGTGTACGCGCCGACTTTGCGGATCTTGCCGTTGATCCACATGTAGACGGGGAAAATGACGATGTAGGGGATGATCCAGGCCACGCCTGCCCACAAGCCGTAGTTGTAGGCCAGGGAGTTGCCGCCGCCGGTCACCGTGCCGGATCCGACGGATGTAGCCATCAACGTGCCCGCCAGCACGACAGGCCCGAGGCTCCTGCCGGCGAGGTTGTAGTCGTCGGCGTTCTTGACCCTGCGGGAGGCCCAGACGCCGATGCCAATCATTACGAGGAAATACGCGCCGACGAACCAGAGGAATTCGGGGCGGATCTGTATAGCGGTCATGGCGTAGAGCATCTCGCAGCGCGGAAGAGCGAGGGTTACGTCTGTGTAACGGTTCGATAACGATGCGCATCCCTGTCATCCCGGACTTGTTCCGGGATGACGGGAACAGAGTCTGGTGACGATCAGGGGCCCGCAAAGAACCGCAGCGCAACGAGGACACTTTGTGGGGTTTGATCCCGGAACAAGCCCGGGATGACAAACCTCCTGCGCCTCAGAGGGAGTCACTACGGCTGTGGGCCTTGTGGCAGCGGCGGGCGCAGCGGGATCGGATCCCAGGGGCCGAAGTGGCCCACCACTTGGGCGGCTAGGACAGCACCGGCGTGGAGGCATTCGGCGACCGGGCGGCCGGCCAGTTCGGCGGTCAGGAAAGCGGCGATGAACGAGTCGCCCGCGCCTACCGTGTTGACCACCTTCGCGGCCCGCACCGCGTCGCAGCGCGTGAACTCGGCCCCGTCCCAGGCGATGCTGCCGTTCGGCCCGAGAGTGGCCACGGCCAGGCGGAGCCCGCGGCCGACGGCCTCCCGAAGCACGTCCGCGGCGGCGTCGGCGGCTCCACCCATCGAGAAGAAGCCGATCTGCACGTAGCGCATCGTTTCTTGCGCCGCCGCGTCACTCCAGCGGTCGGAATAGTCGAAGCTCAGCCGCGCCGAACCGGCGCGCAGCGCGGGCAGGTGTTCGTCCAGATGCGCCCAGGGCGTGGAGTGGATCAGGTCGTGCCCGGCGGCGAAGGCCAACTGCTGAGGCGTGTACACCTCCCAGGCCTGCACTCCCTCGGTGTAGTGCTGGTGCAGGCATTCCACGCCGTCCATCCCCAGCTCGGCTATAGCGGCCGGACCGTCCATGCGCAGCAAGTAGCTGGTGTCCAACCCTTCGGCCCGCAGCGTCTCCACGATCCAGTCCGAATACGCGTCGGTGCCGGTGAATCCGACAAACGAGGTGGCCAGGCCGAGCTTTTGCAGGTGCACGCCGGTGTCCACCGCGTTCCCGGTCGGGTAGCAGACATCCAGGTCGCGATAGACATCGATGCAGTTGTCGCCGATGACCGCAGCCCTCACGCGGCGCCCTCCAATGCCCGGCGCACAAACTCGACACCTTGGTGCAAGGCGGCGTCGGGGTTGCGCTTGTACTTGATGTTCAGCGGCTCCAACGTGATGTATCCGGCGTAGTCGCGGGCGCGCAGTTCGGCGATGTACTCGTCCAGCGGCAGCGTGCCGTCGCCCCAGGTGAGGTGGCCGGACAGGTGCCCATGCGTCTCGCCGTCGTTGAGGTGCAGATGCTGCAGCGTGCCGAAAGCGTCGAACCACTGGGCCAAGCTCTCCTTGGCCACCGCCATGCAAACCGTGTCGACACAGATGCCGATGTTCGGCGAATCCAGCTCGGCGAGCATCGCCTTGGCCGTGGGCAAGTCGTAGACCAGGTTGGTCTCCTTGGGCTGCAACGGCTCATAAGCCAGCTTGATGCCCAAGTCTTGCGCGCGCGCGTCGATCTGCTTCATCGAAGCCACCGAACGCGCCCACGCCGCTTCCACTGGTTCGTCCAGGTAGCCCCAACCTGAGCAGACCAGCATTTGCGGGGCGTCCAGTTCCTTGGCCACGTCCAACTGGCGCAGGAAATACCGGACGCTGGCTGCACGCAGGGCGTCGTCGGCGGCGGCGATGTTCTCGGCGTACATCACCTGCTCCGGCGTGTAGCTGCACACCTTCAGCCCGCGGTCGGCGATCTGCGCGCGGATGCGGGCGGAAAACTCCGGCGTCCAGCCGTCCAGCCAGATGTGCGGCGCCCCGCCGTAAACGTCGATCAGCTTGAGCCCTTCGCGCACCGCCGCGTCCAGGTAATGCTCGAAGGTGAAGAAGATGAAGCCCTCGCTCATGGGGGCCACTTTGTCCATTGAGATCGTCATGTCTGCTCCTTTCGAGCTGTGTGGGGTCACTCCCCCAAAATGTGTGTCAGGTAGTTGCGGCGCAGCGGGCCGTCCAGCTCGACGAAATAGACGCGCTGGCGGCTGCCGAGCACGATCTCGCCCGCGTCGATCGGGAAAGCCACCTGCGGGCCGAGGATGGCCGCACGCTGGTGCGTGGCGGAGTTGATGGCCATCGCGCCGTCGCTGGGCAGCCAGCGGGCGTGCAGGTAGTCGGAGCTTTCCGTGGGCGCAAGCCGGCGCAGCATGGCGATCAGGTCGGCCTCCACGTCCGGCAACCCCTCGTTGACGGTGATGCCCGTCGTGGTGTGCAGGGTGGTGACCCAGACGACGCCTTTGACCACCGGGGAGTTGTGCACGGTTTCGCGCAGCGACTCGGTGATGTCGATCATGGCCGTGTCGGCCGGTGTGTCGATGCCCACCTTGGCAATTTCGGAAATCACTGTTCTTCCTTCCCGCCCAGCAGCCGCACGGCGTTGGCGTGCGTGATGTTGTGGTAGAGCTCCTGGTCGAAGCCCAATGCCTGGACCGCGTACGCCATGCGCTTGGGGCGGATGCGGGGCGTGTTCGAGGCGAAGACGATCTGGTTGCGCAGGCTGCGCCGCACCACGTCGTAGCCGACGTCGATCTTGACGACGCGGTCCAGCGCCTCCGCCGGCGAGCCGGAGTAGATGACGGCCGTGTCCAGGTAGACCTGCGGGAAGCGCAGCGCCAACAACAAAGCCTCGCGCACCCACGGGAAGCCGAAGTGGGCGATGCAGAACCGCAGCTCGGGGATGTCGTGGGCGACGGACTCCAGAGCCAGCGGGTTGGCGTTGGCGGAGCGGCCCAGCGGCGCCCAGCTCAGGCCGGCGTGGATCACCATCGGGATGTCCAGCTCGGCGGCCTTCTCATAGACCGGGTAGACGGAACGGTCGCCCGGATCGAAGCCCTGCAGCGCCGGATCCAGCTTCAGCCCGCGCAAGCCCAGTTCGCGCACCGCCCGCTCCAATTCGGCGGCGGCGTTCGGCAGGTTGGGGTCGACCGACGCGAACCCGATCAACCGCGGCTGGTCTTGGACCGCCTGCGCGACCTGCTCGTTGGAAAACACCTTGCCGCCGTGCGCGGAAGTGCAGTCAATGGGCAACACCACCGACTTGTCGATGCCGGCCTCGTCCATGGCAGCCAGGAAGGTGCGCATCGACCAACCCGGGCCCATGCCGAATATCCGCTGGCAGTCCTCGGCCAGCCCCGGATGGGGATCCACGGCCTCTTTGACACACGCCAGGTGTGTGTGGAAGTCAATCACGTCCTGCTCCTAGTACTCGACGGTGAACATGTAGCGGCGGGTGGCCAAGTCGTGGTCCAACACCGCCTCGAAGTGCTGCGCGATCCGGGTGCTCACAGCGCTCATCACGATGGGAATGATCTCGTTGCGGGCGGTGACGCCGTCCAAGGCGAGGTCGCGTGAATCGAGGATGTGGAGCTTGGGCGTGTAGCGCTTCAGGAATGAGATCGCGCGGTCCGCCATGGGCCTGGTCTCGTCCTCGCCCGCGAAGACGATGAAGCCCACATCTTCGGTGGCCACCTCGAATGCGCCGTGGAAGAACTCGCCGGAGTTGTACGCCGCGGAGTGCTTCCACAGCATCTCCTGCAGGTAGCACATGGACAAACCGCGCGCCACGCATTCGAGCGGCCCGGAACCGAGCAGGTAGATGATCGGCTCGTCGGCCAAGGCTTCGGCCATGGAATGCAGCGCCGGGTCGGCGCTGGCCAGCGCCTCCGGTATGGCGGTGGGCAGCGCGGCGAAAGCGGCGTTGACCGGGCCGGGGTCGGCCAGGACGCCCGCCGCCTCGCGGATGCCCTGCGCGATGCGCAGGATCGCCACCTCTTTGGCGTCCCACGCGGCCTTGACCGGCTCATGGGTGAAAGCAATGTCCGCGCCCTTGGCCAGCGGCGATTCAGCGCTTTGGGTCAAGGCCACGACTTGGGCGGCCCCAGCCTTGCGGGCGGTCGCGATGGCGGCCACGGTTTCGGGAGTGGTGCCGGTGTGGGAGGCGACCACCACGATCGACTTGGGGCCAAGCCGGGCGGGCACACGGTAGTTGAACTCGTTGCTCGTCATCGCCTGCACGACCAAGCCGGGCACCTGGTTGGCCAGCACGTACTCGGCGGGCCCGTAGGCGCCCAGCGAACCGCCGCACCCGATCAGGTACAGCGTCTCCACCGGTCCGGTGATCAACTCGCGGCCCAGAGCCAGCTGGGCTTCGACTTGGCTGGGATCCTCGATGTAAATGGGCCTGGGATCAGCGACTGGACGTTGGTTGCTCATTTTTCTCCTTATAGAACCTGGGACAGGAAGCTCTGCAGACGTGCCGTCTTGGGAGCGTCAAAGATTTCCGCGGGGGTGCCTTCTTCCACGATGACGCCCTCGTCCATGAACACCACGCGGTCCGCCACCTGACGGGCGAAGCCCATCTCATGGGTGACGACGACCATCGTCATGCCGCGTTCTGCGAGGTCGGTCATGATCATGAGGACACCTTTGACGAGCTCGGGATCGAGCGCCGAGGTGACCTCGTCGAAGAAGATCATCTTGGACTCCATGGCCAGAGCACGGGCGATGGCCACGCGCGGCTGCTGGCCGCCGGACAGTTTGATCGGGCGGGCGCCGGCCTTCGACTCCAAGCCGACGGCCTTGAGTTGCTCCAAGGCGGCCTGCTCGGCATCGGCCTGCGAGAGTCCGCGCACCACGTGCGGGCCCATGGCCACGTTCTTCAGCGCCGTCATGTGCGGGAACAGGTTGAAGGACTGGAAGACCATGCCGATCGTGGACCGGATCCGGTTGACGTCGGCCTTCGGCGCGGTGATCTCGTCGCCGTAGATGGTGACCGTGCCCGCGTCGGCCTCCTCCAGCCGGTTGGAGACCCGCAGCAGGGTGGACTTGCCGGAGCCCGACGGCCCGATGACGCAAACCACCTCGCCGGAGCGGACTTTGAGGTCGATGCCGCGCAGCACCTCGTGCGTGCCGAAGGACTTGTGGACGCCGGACAGCTCCAAGGCGACTGGGCGCTCGTCGAAAACGGAGGCGTCGGCGCGCTTGCGCTCGGGAACCGAGACCGTCATGGCGGCCAGCGTTTCGGGAGCTTCGGCGGGCCTGGCCAACTCCGCGGCCGGGGTCGCGACGGTGTCGTGGACCAAGCGCGGGCCGCGTTTCATCGAGCGGTCCAGGTAGTTGACCAAGTAGGTGAGCGGGACCGTCAGCAACAAGTAGGTCAAACCGGCCGCGACAAGCGGGGATAAGTTGCCAGTGACCTGGGATTGGTCCTGGCCGATGCGGTAGATCTCGCGCTGCGAGACGGTGAAACCGAGAATGTAGACCAGCGACGAATCCTTGATGGCTCCGATGAACTGGTTGGTCAGCGCGGGCAGCACATTGCGCACGCCCTGCGGCACGACGACCAGCCGCATGGCCGTCAGATAGGGCATGCCCATGGTGCGGGCGGCCTCAAGCTGGCCGCCGGGGACGGCCTCGATGCCGGAGCGGAAAATCTCCGCGATATACGCGGCGGCGATCAAGCCGAGAGCCGTTATGCCGTAAGGGTAGGAGTCGTAGCCGAAGGGGTGGAAGCCGGCCATGGGCAGGCCGGCGCCGACCAGGAAGATCGTGAGAATGGCCGGCAAACCCCGGAACACGTCTATGTAGACGCGGCACACCCACTTGATCGGGCCGAAGTGGGAGATGGCGCCCAGCGCGAGGATCATGCCCAGCAACAGCCCCAGCAGAGTAGAGGAACTCGCCAGGATGATTGTGTTGATGATGCCGCTGGTCAGGAGGTTGGGGAAGACCTCGGCCATGCGGTCCAGATCGAAGAACATGTCGATTCCGTTCGGGGGGCCACGGCCCCCGGCAGGCGGGAAACCTGCCGGGAGGCGGCGGACCTAACTAGTAGGGATAGGTGTCGTTCGGGAAGTTCGCGTAGTACTCCTTCAGGAAGTCGACCACCGGCCCGGCGGGCTCCTTCGGGTTGTACTCCTCCAACAGCGCCTGGATGGTGCCGTCGGCCAGAGCCTTGCGCAGCTCAGCGTTGAGGGCCTCGCGCAGGGCGGTGCGCTCCTTGTTGATGACGATGGCAGCGCCGCGGTTGGCCGGGTCGATCGTCGTGAAGGCCGTGTGTACCGGGAACTGCTCTTCGAACAGATAGGCGCTCTGGCCGTCGATGACGATGGAGTCGACATTGCCCGAAGTCAAACCGGCGATGGCCGCGTTGTTGTTCGGGTAGGTGACCAGCTCAGCCTCGGTGAAGTAGGCCTTGGCATACTCCAGGCCCATGGAGGCCTGCTGCACGCCAACGCGCTTGCCGGTGACGTCCGCGCCGACCTTGACGCCGATCTGCTGTTCCGCGTTCGGAATCGGCGAGTCGTTGGTGACCACGACGTTGTTCGTGCCGGTGTAGTCGGGCAAGGTGAAGTCCACCATCTCGCGGCGTTTGTCGGTGTCGGCGATGGAGACGAAGCAAATGTCGGCCTGGCCGCCGGCCACGGTCGGAATCAGCGTGTCGAATTCACGTCCGGTGAACTCGATGGACAAGCCCAAGTTGCCGGCGAGCTTCTCCAGCAGGGCAATCTCGTAGCCGGTCCACTTGTCGTCTTGGATGGAGGCGAACGGGGCGCCGTCGGTCATTGTCATGGCTGTGATGACGCCCTCTTTGAGGGTGGTAATTGCGGGAGCCGCCGCCGACGAAGGCTCGTCGGCAGGAGCTGGCTCGGAGGTGGTGGGTGCGCTCTGCGCTGAGCATGCGGCCAGCGACAGAGCCATCAGTGGAATAACGAACTGGAACAGACGTTTCATGGACATTTCCCTCTCTGGGATCGTTTTGCCGATGCCAGGTAAGGAGTTGTGATCAGCCGACAGCGCGCAGCACGCCCACAGCGTCGGCCTTGCGCTCCACCACGTGGAACGTGCGGATGTCGCCGCGGATGTAGTCGTCGGAGAACCAAAGCGGCCTGCCGCGGTCGTCGTAGGCCACGCCGTACAGGCGCAGCCATGCCGTCGCTTCCGACAGCCCGAACCGCTTGGCCACTTCCGCAGACAGGTTGACCGCTTGGATGTCGTTGGTGGCGGCGGCGGACTCGCGCCCATTCGCGCGGAACATCGCCACCACCGAACCCGTCCAGTCGGTCTCGTCTACCGGGGTATCTATCAGCTTGGAGTCGAAGACGTTCACGGAATGCACGAGGATCTCCCCGTTGCCACAGCGCAAACGCTCCAACTCGACGACGCTGTCCGTGGGCGCCAGGGCGAGCATCGCGCATTCAGCCTCGGAAGGCTGACGCAGCACGACGTTTACCACACGTGTGGACAACTCGAAACCGGCCGTTGTAAGGAACTCTGTCATACTGGCGAAAAGGCTCACTGATCCCTGCAGTTGCTGCTGCACGTTGGGAAGGACGAACCGCCCAGTGCCTGGGCGCACCTCCGTCAGGCCCTCTTGCTCCAATAGCCGGTAGGCTTCGCGCACGGTAGCTCTGGAGACCCCATAGGCTTCGCAGCACTCGGGCTCCGAAGGCAATTGCGACCCAGCGGCGATCTCACCCGAAGCCATCCGCTGCCGGAGATCGTCACGGATTTGGATGGCCACAGACCGCCTATTGAGCTTGACCGGCGCAGATACCAATTGCCTCTCCTCTTGGTCACAAACTCTATACCAGACATTTGGTAGTCCGACTTCCGGTCGTTAGACGTCCGGTTGCCTGACAAGTAAATCGTGGCAGCTAGGGACTTTGGAAGTCAATGACGGTTTGGTAACGATTGGCGCCACAGCCCGCCGCCCGACGTGGTAGGTTCTCAAGTCTTGAACGAGCTATTAGCCCCGCGGCGTACTAGAGTTCATTATTGAGAGTAGGCCCCACTGTGAAAGGGAGGGTTCACGTGCCTAGTGATCCTGCCTCGATGGTGTTGGACATGTTGGCGGATACGATCCTCGCCATCAATGACGGCGATCCCGCCGATCCAACAGTCATCGCGCATCTCAGCAAGGCCCTGGACGCGCATGCCGCCATCAGCGTGTACGTGGATTCGTCGGGGTCCTTCGACCTCGTTGCCGCGCACCCATCGCTCGACGAGGCGCAACCGCTCACCGACTACCTGCTGGATATCGGCCCCAGCACCATCAAGCACCACGTGATGATCGACCACTGCAAAGGTGTGGGCCACGTCTGCTTCGTCTACATCCCGCCCGACGACGAGATCGCACCCGAAGGCGGCTTTGAGCGGATCATGGCGTTCGCGCGCGACGTGCCCTACGACGAGGAGGCTGCCGTCATTTTGGAACGCGCCTGCCGCCCGCTGACCGCCTTGTGGCCGCAGGCCGCCCGCGCCTATTCACAGCGGCGCGCGGCGAACGCCGACTACTCGATCACCGCGCGCGAGCGCGAAGTGTTGGAACTCCTCTCCCGCGGCATGCTGGCGACATCCATCGCGTCCCGGCTGAACCTCTCCCCCCGCACCGTCCACAAGCATCTGGGCAACATCTACCGCAAACTGGGCGTCCACGACCGCTTGGTGGCCGTCGGCATAGCCCAATCGTCGGGCCTGCTGGACTCGGGCGGCTCGACAAAGCGGCGTATGCCGGCTTCGGCGTAGGCGCGTCGTCATCCCGACAGGGCACCCCTGCGGGGCGCATGCGACTTCGTCCCGGACCACACACCGTCATGCCGGACTCGTTCCGGCATCTCGGACACAGTCCGTGTGCCCGACAGGGCACCCCTGCGGGGCGCATGGGACTTCGTCCCAAGATCCCGGAACAAGTCCGGGATGACGGGTGGGGTTTGATCCCGGAACTTGTCCGGGACGACGAGGTGGGGTTTGATCTCGGAACAAGCCCGGGATGACAGCTTAGGAATGCGACTGGCGACCAGCGTAGCGGGCCGCTCAGGCGCTCTTCTCTTCGCGGTCGGCCGCGGCCAGGCGGCCGCGTTTGACCAGGCGGGCGGTGACCGACTCCTGCGTGGGATCCGCGTCCACGCTGACTCCGGCGATTTCGGGCTCGCTGGGCACTTGGTACATGACGTTCAGCAGTGTCTCTTCCAGGATGGAACGCAACCCGCGGGCGCCGATGCCGCGGCGCAGTGCCGTGTCGGCGATCGTCTTGATGGCCGCGTCGGTGAAGTCCAGTTGCACGCCGTCGAGATCGAACAGCTTGCGGAACTGCTTTACCAGGGCGTTCTTCGGCTCGACGAGGATGCGGACCAGCGCGGCCGAATCCAGCGAGGTGACCGTGGCGATCATGGGCACGCGGCCGATGAACTCGGGGATCAACCCATAGGTGTGCAAGTCTTCCGGCCGGACTTCGGCGAACGGGTCGTTACTCGGCGGGAGCCGCACCGCGGCGTCATTGTTGAACCCCAACGGGCGCTTGCCAACCCGCGCGTTGATGATGTCGTCCAGGCCGGCGAACGCGCCGCCCACGATGAACAGGATGTTCGTGGTGTCGATCTGCAGGAATTCCTGGTGCGGGTGCTTCCGGCCGCCCTGGGGCGGGACGGACGCCGTCGTGCCTTCCAAGATCTTCAACAGTGCCTGCTGCACGCCTTCGCCGGACACGTCGCGCGTGATCGAAGGATTCTCCGACTTGCGGGCCACCTTGTCGATCTCGTCGATGTAGATGATGCCCGTCTCGGCCTTCTTGATGTCGTAGTCGGCGGCCTGGATCAGCTTCAGCAGGATGTTCTCGACGTCCTCGCCGACATATCCGGCCTCGGTAAGCGCCGTGGCGTCCGCCATCGCGAAGGGCACGTTCAACATCCGGGCCAGCGTCTGCGCCAGATACGTCTTGCCGCAGCCCGTCGGGCCGATCAGCAGGATGTTGGACTTGCCCAACTCCACCACGTCATCATCGCCGCGGCGGCCACCAGCACCGGCCCGATTCTGCGCCTGGACGCGTTTGTAGTGGTTGTACACGGCCACGGACAGGGCTTTCTTGGCCGTGTCTTGCCCGATGACGTAAGAATCCAGGAATGCCCGGATTTCCGTCGGCTTGGGAAGATCGTCCAAGATGCCGCCCGGCGCCGTCTCGGCGAACTCCTCTTCAATAATCTCGTTGCACAGATCGATGCACTCATCGCAGATGTAAACACCTGGGCCCGCGATGAGCTTCTTCACCTGCTTCTGGCTCTTGCCGCAGAACGAACACTTCAGTACGTCTGAGGACTCGCCTATTCTCGCCATAGCCTTCTCCTGAACCTCGGGGGAGAGAACCCCTAGCGGGGCGCGTCTTTCAGTGATGTCAGTATGTCATCGATTATGCCGTACTGTTTAGCCTCTGCGGCGGTCAAATACTTATCTCGCTCGATATCGTGGCTGACTTTGTCCACCGGCTGGCCGGTGTCGTTGGCCAGCATCGACTCCATGAGGGAGCGGATCCGCAGGATTTCCTTGGCTTGGATCTCCAAGTCTGAGGACTGGCCGTAGGAGCCTTCGCCGCCGATGGCGGGCTGGTGAATCAGGATGCGGCTATTGGGCAGGGCGAGGCGCTTGCCTTTCGTCCCCGCGGCCAACAGCACCGCGGCCGCCGAAGCGGCCTGGCCCAGGCACACCGTTTGGACATCCGGCTTGATGTACTGCATGGTGTCGTAGATGGCCGTCAGCGCGGTGAACGAACCGCCTGGCGAGTTGATGTAGATCGAGATCGGGCGCTCCGGATCCATCGACTGGAGGCAAAGCAACTGCGCCATGACGGCGTTCGCGATGTCGTCGGAGATCGGCGTGCCCAGGAAGATGATGCGGTCCTCGAACAGCTTCGTGTACGGGTCGACGCGGCGCACACCGTAGGATGTGCGCTCCTCCCACTGCGGGATGTAGTAATCCATGCGCGGGGACATGGCCGGGTCAAAGGTCATTTCGCTCATTTCAGCCCCTCACTTGTTCGGCCCGGACGTCGTGATCTGGGCCGCCCGCTCATACACGTGGTCGATGAAGCCGTAGGCGAGGGCCTCTTCCGCGGTGAACCAGCGGTCGCGGTCGGAATCGGCCACGATCTGCTCGACCGTCTGGCCGGTGTGCTTCGCGATGAGCTGGGACATCGTCTTCTTGATGTGCACCGACTGCTCGGCTTGGATGCGGATGTCGGAGGCCGTGCCGCCCAGGCCGCCGGACGGCTGGTGCATCAGGATGCGCGCGTGCGGCAACGCGAAGCGCTTGCCCTTGGCGCCGGCGCTCAGCAGGAACTGGCCCATTGAGGCAGCCAGGCCCATCGCCACCGTGGCGACGTCGTTCGAGATCCACTGCATCGTGTCGTAGATCGCCATGCCGGAATCCACCGACCCGCCCGGCGAGTTGATGTAGAGGTAGATGTCCTTGTTTGGATCTTCGGCGTTGAGCAGCAGCATCTGCGCGCAGATGGCGTTGGCGTTCTCGTCGCGCACCTCGGAACCGAGGAAGATGATGCGGTTGGCCAGCAGCGACTGGTATACGGAATCCGTCATACCGCCTGGGGCCGCAGCAGCGGCGGCTGTCGGCATACCGTGAATAGCTTGATTAATCGTCACGAAACGAACCTACCGCGCGAAACGGACAATTCCAGCCTGTTTGGGGACGTGTTCGCTCTCAGCGGATTCACTCTCAACCTTTTGTTGAAGTGTTCGCGCTCAGATTTCGGGCACCTCGGGGACCGAATCGACCTTCTCGCCGTTGGAATCGACGATCTTCACCTTGCCGGTGAGCCAGTCCAGCGCCTTGTTGCGGCGGATTTCTTGCGTCCAGCCGGCGATGTGGTTGTGCTCGACCATGTGCTTGGCTTCCTCTTCGGGCGTGGAGCCGTTCTCCATGGCCTTGCGGACCAGCATCTGCGTCAGGTCGTCTTGTTCGACGGGGAGGTCTTCGTCTTCGGCGATCTTGTCCAAGATCAGCTGCGCCTTGAGCCCCTGCACCGTCTGCTCGTCCATCTTGGCCCAGAATTCCTCTGGAGTACGCCCCTCGTCGTCCACGCGGGCCAGGTAGGCCTCCAGCGTCAACCCGGCGCGGGCCAACTGATCCGTGATCTGCTGCCTGCGGGCCTCGACCTCGGCGGCGAGCACACCCTCGGGCACCTCGAACTCGGTGAGCTTGACAAGCTCCTCCAACGCCTGGTTGCGGGCGCGGCTGACCTGCTCCACCTTGGCGTAGCGCTCCACGGACTTGGCCAAGTCTTCGCGCATCTCGGCGACGGTGTCGAACTCGGAGACCAACTGGGCGAAATCGTCGTCCACCTTCGGCAACTCGCGCTTGGCGACCTTCGTCACCGTAACCTCGATGTCGGCCTCTTGACCCTCGGCTTCGCCGCCGACCAGCGTCGACTTGAACGTCTTCGACCCGCCGGCCTTCAGGCCCGTCACGGCCTCGTCCAAGCCCTCCAGCATGCCACCGGAACCGATCGTGTAGGTGACGCCTTCGCTGGTGCCGTTGGGGATCTGCTCGCCGTCGATCGCGGCGACCAGGTCCAGCGTGACCAAGTCGCCCTTCTTGGCGGCCCGCTCCACTTCGACGGACGTGGCGAAGCGCTCGCGCAGCAACTCGACGCGCTCATCGACCTCTTTGTCCACATCGGGCAGCGCGGGCACCTCGACCTTGATCTTCGAGACGTCGGGGATCGCGAACTCGGGCCGGATGTCCACCTCGGCGGCGAACTCCACCACCTCGCCGTCCTCCAACTTGGTCACGTCGATGTCCGGCTCGCCCAGGGGGACGATCTTGGCCTCCTGCAAAGCCTTGCCGTAGGCCTGCGGCAGCACCGAGTTGATCGCCTCCTGCAGCACCAGGCCGCGCCCGAAACGCTGGTCGATGACCATGGCGGGCACCTTGCCCTTGCGGAACCCCGGAATCTGCACCTGGTTGGCTATCTCGCGATAGGCGCGGTCGAGGTGCGGCTTCAAATCGGCAAAAGGAATCTCAACGGTGAGCTTGACCCGGGTCGGGCTGAGCTGTTCGACGCTGTTAGGCACGAAATCTCCTGAAACTAGACAGACTGAGTAATCCTAGCCCAACTCGGCCGCGCTCTTGGCCCAGGGCCTGGATCCGCCGCTCAGTGCATCACAATCTCTTGGCCGTCGTACCGAACGCCGATTTCCGTGATCAGGTGTTCTTGGGTGGAGTCGCCGGCGACCGCGAACACTGGGATGTCGCCCAGCAGGCCGGTGTAGACCGCCGCGCCTTCCACGGCCTGGATTCGCAGATCGGCGAAGCCCGCGGGCAGCCACCCGACTTCCACGGCCTGACCGTCCGACTCGCTACGCGACATGAACTCGTCGATTGTGAAAACGGAGTCGATCTGTTCCACCGGACGCTGCACTCCCCAAGACGCAGCCTGGAGTCCCACCGTATTGAACTCCGGCACCGAATAGAACGTGTACTCGCCGCCGGGCCCCAGCCGTGTTGACGCCGGCGTCGCCTGAGCTGTGACGTCAAGCGCACGCGTCCGGCCGTCAACCCTCCCGTCGAACGCCAACTGGCCCATGTTGCCCTCGCTGTCAGACCAAACGAATCCGCCAAAGGCAGCCGCGTCGGCCGTGCTTTCGCAGTACTCCAGGTAGATAGACATGCGGTTGCTGTCTCGCAGCCAAGAGTAGGTCTCGCTGATCCCCGTCTGCGACAGCGTGTTCACCCAACTCAGGGTGTATGGCGAGAACAGCAACACAGTGTTGTCGCCGTGGGCGATGACAGAGGGTTCCGAGACTGTTTCCAACTGAACCTGCTGGGCACCTGAGTCGTCCTTGATGGTGATCATGTGGTCGTTCAGGGACACTTCCAGCCCACTGAAGCCATGCAGGTCGTCTTCAGGGAAAGTCCACACGCCGGTCAGCACACCGGCGGTCGCGACAGGAGCCGGGGTGTCGCCGCCGTTATTCAGGGCCGGGAGCGCCAGCCCCACACCTGCTGCGATGGCAAGCGCGGCGACCGCGCCCGAGGCGACGCCGGCAATCCGGCGCCTGCGCAACGTCCGCTGCCCAGCGTCCAGGGCGGCGTCCAAATCAACGTCCAGCGGCTCTGCGGCTTCAAGCAATTCGGCGCGCAGCCGGTCTTCAATGTTGAGAGTCATACCAGTTCTCCTGAGAATTCAGCTTTGAGTTTGGCGAGGCCGCGCGATGCGGCGGATTTCACCGCGCCAAGGGAAATGCCCAACTCCTCGGCGACGGCTTGCTCGCTCAGATCTTCCAGATAGCGCAGGACGATGACCTTGCGCTGCTGCTGCGGCAAGGAGGCCAACAGCCGGCGAATCTGGTCACGCCGTTCGATGGCCCCCTCGGGGCTTGCCGCAGCAGGCTGATCGGGCGGTGTCGCGGCCGGAAGTTCCCGCCGCGCCCGCCAGCGGTCGATGTTGGCGTTGACCAGTATCTTGCGCGCATACGCGAGGGCGCTGGCGCCGCGCACCCGGCTCCAATGCACATACGTTTTCACCAGCGCGTCCTGCACCAAGTCCTTGGCCAATTCCCTGTCGGGGCAAAGCAAGCTGGCAGTGCGCGACAAGTAGGGAGCCGACTGCGCGGCGAACGCCGAAAACTCGGTGTCCCGTCTCGCTTTCGAAATCATGGCCATCCTTTCTCGCCTTCACCTTCCCATACGGGAACAGGGCGAAAAAGGTTGCCTCGCGTGGCAAAACGTTCGCTGCCGGGATAAATCACCCGGCTGCGGATGAAAAGCCACAGATGCGGGCCCAGGACTCGTGTCGGCCTCTTGTGTCAAGACTGTGTTCAAACCGGGCGTGACGGGCCAACCGTGAACATCGAACCCCCTGGTCATTGTTGCTCTGACTAGGGGGTTAAGATTCGTACCGGAGAAGGGACTTGAACCCTCACGCCTTGCGGCACAGGAACCTAAATCCTGCGTGTCTGCCAATTCCACCACTCCGGTGAGTAGGACAAGAAGTCTAGCGGGTCCGCAGTTCGATTGAGCGGGCCGATATCCTCGTGGTATGAATCCCCGAGTGTCGTCCCGAAGCAAGCGAGCCAGGAAGCGCGAGGCCGAGAAGACCGTGGCCGAAAGCAGGGAACCGGACGGCCATGCCCTGGACCAGCCCGCGCAAACCTGGGAGGGCTACGCCTCGCGCGTGGACGACGGCGTGTCCGATTCGGATGTGCCCCCGGGCGAGCCCAAGCCCAACTGGCCCGTGGAGATTGCGCTGTATGCCTTGGAGTTCGTTCTGTTTGTGAGCGCTGTCTTCGTGATGGTTTTCGTGAACAGCAGCCTCTCCGAATTGAGAACGCTCTACCTGATTGGGGTGATAACCGTCGTGGGGACAGTGGACCTGGTCCGCACCCCGGCTCGGATTTGGAAAGTCGGCACCATGGCACGCCGGCTGCTGCTGGGCTGCTACTTCACCGTCCCGCTCTTGATCGGCTCGTTGATAGCTCCCGTCCGAGGCCATTCCGTGCCGCAGATGCTGGCGATGAGCGTGCTCCTTGGAGTGCTGATATTCCTGCTCACCCTGGTCGCCCCGTTCTTCGTCGCCGCGCCGACCGTGGGCGTGGTCTACTTCGGCATCCGCTCCATCCTCCACCGCGGCCCGCCGCCATCAGAAGACGAAGTGAACGCCGGCGACGCCCGAGCCGCGGCGTCGCCATTCAGCGGGACCTTCAAATGGGCAATGGATCATCCACTGTCCGGATTCGGCATGTGCGTAATGTTCCTCGGCATCATGGTGACTGCGTGCGTTTCGGCCGCGCAATGGGACGCGTGGCTGGTCGCCGTGGGGATCGCCCTCATCCTGGGTGGCGTCGGGATCTTCCTGTATTCGATTCGCAAGTGGCGGCCGATAACGAAGGCCAAGGCGATGCTCCGCAATGGTTAGTTCGACACCTTGGAGCGAGCGACGGGAATCGAACCCGCATGGCCAGCTTGGAAGGCTGGGGCTCTGCCATTGAGCTACGCTCGCTTGCGCCCGCCCATTGTAGCGACAAACGCGAGGGTCCGAGACCTTCACCGCGAAACGCTCCCTTGTCATGCCGGGCTTGTTCCGGCATCTTGGGACGTAAGTCCCATGCACTCCGCAGGAGTGCCCCTAGCGGGGCACACGGACTACGTCCGAGGTTTTCACCCCACAAAGTGTCCTCGCTGCGCTGCGGTACTTTGCGGGGCCCCGAAACGCGTGGGCGTATTCCGGACTTCGTCCGAGATTCCGGAACGAGTCCGGAATGACGGGTTGGGGTCTGGCTAGGCCAGATAGCGGTACAGGAACGCCGCCATCTCGTC
>JAISUR010000006.1 GCA_031271975.1 Propionibacteriaceae bacterium | reverse complement strand
GCGCCGGACGACCCGTTTACGCCAGCGACCGTCCTATGGGCGGCTGGGCCTCGGGGAGGGTCACGTGGGCCGGTGTTAGCTGATCCAGGCTGGTCAAACCCATGTAGCGCAGTGAGCGCAGCATCTGCTCTCGCAGAATCTCGTTGACGCGGTCTACGCCGCGCGCGCCGCCTGCCATCAGACCGTAGAGATACGCCCGGCCGACGAAGACGCCGCGCGCGCCAAGGGCGATGGCGGCCAACACGTCTGCGCCGTTCAGAATGCCGCCGTCGATGTAGACCTCAGCTTGGTGGCCGACCTCCGCCACCACGGACGGCAGGCGCCGCAGCGGCAGTGGAGCTTGATCGAATTGGCGGCCGCCGTGGGCGCTCAACACCACGGCGGAGGCTCCGGCGTCCACCACGCGGCGCGCATCCTGGGCGGTGCCCACGCCCTTGGCGATCACCGGTCCGTTCGCCCAATAGTTGACGAGCCATTCGAAACCTTCGATGGTCTGCGACGAGTTGCCGATCGCCGCCGAGATTTGGTGCACCGAACCGCCCGGCGGGATCTCCACGTTCGGGAACGAGATCGGCTCAGTGGTCAGGAAGTTGAACCACCAATTTGGGTGCAGCGCGCCGTCCACGAACGTCTTGAAGGCGATCTTCGGGGGAATCGTGAAGCCGTTGTAGCGATCTTGCAGGCGGGCCCCAGGCGTGGCGGTGTCCAGCGCCACCGACAGCGCTTCGTAGCCGTGGTTCAACGCCCGGTCCAGCACGCGTTTCGCGGCCTCCCGGTCCCTGGGCACTGAGAAGCCGAACCACTTGCGGGCGTTCGGAGCGGCCGCGGCCACCTCTTCGATTGAGGCGGTGGAGATATTGGACAGTCCATACGGGATCCCGAAACGCTCGGCCGAGCGGGCCACCGCCACCTCGCCCTCATGTTGGGTGATGCGGGAGACACCGGTCGGCGAGAACACCCACGGCAACTCGGCGCGCTTGCCCAAGATCTCACGCGACACATCCACCTCGGCTACGTCGCGCAACACCGACGGCTCGAACTCGACAGCGCGGAACAGGGCACGGGCTTTGCGCAGTTGCACCTCGTATTCGGAGCCGCGGTCCACGTAGTGGAAGATCGCCCGCGGGGTGCGGCGAAACGCGATGCGGCGCAAGTCCTCGATGGTGTGCGACTTGCCCAGACGCCGCTCCACCGGATCCCAGATGATGGGCTCCGGATTCAGCACCTGTTTGAAGTCGCGCCATCTGGGAATGTGCCTGGCAACCATGTCTTTCTCCTAACTATTTGTGCAGCACGCGGCGGGCGAGGGAATTTCCGAACGCCTGGACGATCTGGACGATGACGATGATGATGGCGAGCGACGCCCAGGTGACGTAGTCGTTGTACTTGTTGTAGCCGTACGACAAAGCGAACGTGCCCAGGCCGCCAGCGCCGATCGCGCCAGCCATCGCCGACATGTCGAGCACGCCGATGAACAAGAACGCGTAGCCGAGAATCAGCGGGGCCAACGCCTCGGGGATGAGGATGAACACCAACACGTGCAGTCGGGACGCCCCCATCGCGCGGCCCGCCTCCACGATGCCCGGATCCGTGCCGACGAGAGATTGCTCCACCAGCCGCGAAGTGGCCATCGTGCACACGATCACCATCGGGAACACGGCCGCCTCCACCCCCACCGAATGTCCGGTCACGGCGATGGTCAACGGGCGCACGGCTGTCAGGAAGATAATGAACGGAATGGGCCGGATGGTGTTGACGAGGAAGTTCAAGGCCAGGAACAGCGGCCGATTCTTGAACAGGCCGCCGCGGCGGGTGGCGTACAGGGCTAGCCCGGCCACCAGTCCCAGCAGGCCGCCGACGAGCAGCGTCGCCGCCACCATGAGCAACGTCTGCCCGATGGCTTTGACCAGTTCGTCGGTATAGCCGTCCCGCCAGGTGTTTTCCAGAGCCACCAACAGCAGCGTCATGGCGCCTCCCCGATTTCGGCCACAGTCGCCCCCGCGGCTTCGAGCCGCCGCAAGGCTGTCGCGATCTGGACATCCGGCCCGGTGAAGGCGATGGTGAGCGAGCCGAATGGCTGCTGCTCCACCTCGGTGATCGAGCCGAACACGATCTCCGCACCGACGTCCAGGCCCTGGGTGGCGGCCCCCAACGGCAGTCCAGATCCGCCAGTCGTGACGAGGACCAGGCGTCCCGAATAGTTGGCCCGCAGCCGGGCGACGGTATCCTCACGTGGCTTGTCCTTCAGCGCCGTGGCTATGAACTGCCTTGTGGCCGGGTGTTTGGCGTGGGCGAACACCTGATATGTGGGCCCGGATTCGACCACTGCGCCGTCTTCCATGACGGCCACCTTGTCGCAGATGTGCTGCACGACGGACATGGAGTGGGTGATGATGACCACTGTCACGCCAAGTTCGCGGTTGACGCGTCCGAGGAGGTCCAACACGTCCCGGGTCGTCTCCGGGTCAAGCGCGGAGGTGGCCTCGTCGGCGAGCAGGATGCCGGGGCTGGATGCCAGCGCCCGGGCGATTCCGACACGCTGTTTCTGGCCGCCAGAGAGTTGGCTGGGGTAGGCGTGCGCTTTGTCTTCGATGCCCACGAATTCGAGGAGTTCCATGGCCCGGGCATGCCGGGCGGCGGCCGACTTTACCTTCCCATTGAGTTTGAGCGGGTAGGCGACGTTGTCGATGACCGTGCGCGCCGAGAAAAGGTTGAACTGCTGGAAGATCATGCCTATTCCGGAACGCAACCGGTTGAGTTCCCGCTCCCCAAGGCTGGTGACCTCCTGGCCGTTCACCTCGATCCGGCCCGAATCCGCCTTTTCCAGGGCGTTTATCAACCTGACGAGGGTGGACTTGCCGGCGCCCGAGTATCCGATCACGCCGAACACCTCGCCTTGGAGAATGGTCAGCGACACGTCTTTGACTGCTTCAACCTCCCCGTGGCGCGTGCGGAAGGTCTTGAAGACGGAATCGAAGCGGATGATCTCGGGCGCCGGCTGGTCCGAGTTCGGCGCTGTGGCGGGCGCCGGGGCAGCATGGGTCATGAGGGCTCCTGTCGGTGGTGGCGCCCGGCCAAGACCGGGCGCCACCACGGCATGCGGTCTATAAGAGTCAGGCCTTGTTCTTGATCTGCTCTTCGACCTCGGCGAGGTCCTTGACCAACTCCGCGTACGGCTCGTCGACCACGACGCCGCTGCCCTTGGACTGGTCCAGCAACAACTTGTTGAATTCTTCGGTCTTGGCGAGTTCCAGCAGCCGCTTGACAGCGGGCTTCTCCAGCAACGCGGCGGGCCCGGCCCAGACGTTCACATACGGCTTTGCGCCCGGAGCGGACGGATCATCCTTCGCGATGGCCTCGCTTGGATCGAATCCGGCATCCTGGGCCCAGTTGTTGTTGGCTATGGCCGCCGCGATGTCGGGCGAATCCAACTGGCGCGGGGTTTGATCGGCCTGCACCGGGACGACCTTCACCTTGGAAGCCGCCTCGTCGATGTCCAGCGGGGTGGCGTAGAGCGGGGCGACGCCGTCTTTCACCACGAGCAGCCCCGCCGAGGCGAGCACGCTGATGGCGCGGGCCTGGTTGGTCTCGTCGTTGGGAATGGCGATCTGCGATCCTTCGGGAATCTCGGCGACCGACTTGTACTTCACCGAATACAGTCCGAGCGGATAAATGGCCGTCGAAGCCAAGGCCTCCAGCCGATTGCCCGACTCGACGTTGTACTGTGCGAGGAAGAGCACATGCTGGAACTGGTTGATGTGGACTTCTCCAGTGGACGTGGCCGGGTTCGGCTGCTGGTAGTCGGTGAAGTTCACGAATTCGAGGTAGACGCCTTCCTTCGCCAACTCCGTTTTCAGCCATTCATGTTGTGGTTCGGGCGCGGAGATCACGCCGACTTTGATCGGATTGGCCTGCGAACCCAGCGCGTTCGGATCGGCGGCGGCCGTGCTGGCGTCAGCCGACCCCGCCGGGGAGGCTGGCGTGGTGCCGCAGCCGCTGAAAGACAGCAGCGCGGCAGCGGCAAGGGCAGTGATGGTCAACAGTTTCTTGTTCATTGGTTTGTCTCTATTCCCGGCATGGGATTTGTTTGTCTCGATGTTCGGACCAGGGCTATGTGGGAAATTGGCAGGTCAACAGGGCGTACACACTAACAGCGCGCTCACACATATTCGTATGCGCGTGTATACAACAGCCATGGCAGAGAGTCAACCAGAGAACCGCAAACGAGTCAAGTTGGGCTGGAAAGCCGCCAGGCGATGGCGAGGCTGGCCGCGATCGGATCCGCTAGCCCTGGCGGGAACGCAGGCGCGCCACGGACAGGACTAGCTGTTCGAGGGCGAAACCCGCGTCAACGGCGGCGCCTTTCACCTGGGCGTCCGTGACGGCCACAGCTTGGATTGCCTTCGCTACCCCCGGTTCGCGCCAATCGCGGCCTTGCCGGGCCAGGTCTTTGATCTTCCACGCCGGGACACCGATCTGCCGGGCCAGATCCGCGTCGCGCAGATGTGGGTCAGCGGCGTCGACATACTTGCCCAGGTGGCGCAGGCTGTTGGCAAACGCCGCCGTGATCGCCGGAGGCTGCGTGCCGATAGACATCGCCCAGCGCAACCGTGCCAGGGCCTCGCCTATCTCCCCGTTGATGGCCGCCTCAGCCACCCGATAACCCGTCGCGTCGGCCCGGCCGGAGAAGTACTTGCGCACCTCGTCCTCGGTGATCTGGCCGTCGGTCGAATCATCCAGGAGTTGCCGCACGGCCGCCGCGACCGACCGCGAATCCGAACCCACCGACTCCACCAGCGCGCCCGCGGCGGCGCTGTCCATGCGGCCCTTGCGGCGACGAGCTTCGGCAACGGCGAATTGCGGCAACTCCCAAGGTTTGATGGCCGTGACTTCGCGGGTTTGGGCGATCTTCTTGAGTTTGTCGAGCAAGCCCTTGCCCTTCACACCGCCGGGATGGACGATGATCAACGCCAAGTCCGGACCGGGATCGGCGGCCAACGCCAAGAGTTGATCCGACAATTCCGGCGCCAAGTCGCTGACCGCATCGATCACGGTGATCGCGGCCGATGACAGCAGGGATCCGCCGGTCACTTCCACCAAGCCGCCCGCGTCGAGTTCACCGGCCGCAACCTTGGCGACCTCGGCATCCGGACGCTCGGAACGCGCCGCCCGAACAGCGTCGGCGACCGCCCGCTCGGCCAGAAAAGACTCCGGGCCGAAAATGAGCAAGGTGCTGCCGAAAGCCATGCGGCAAGCCTACCGGCCAGGTAGGTCAATTGCCTTGCGAGCCGGCCGCGGGGCAGGTGATCCGCAGGCGGCCGTCCCGCTTGCTCACGGCGATGTCCCCGCATTGGTCCGTGCGGTAGACAGGCGTGCCCGACAACAACTTCAAGACCGACGGCGCCGGATGTCCATAGCTGTTCTCCCCCACGCTGATCAGCGCGGCGGCCGGATGTGCTTTCTCCAAATAGCCCGGATACTGGTGGGCGGAACCGTGGTGCGGCACCAGAGCGACGTCTGCCGCCAGGTCTGCTTGGGCGGCGGCACGCTGGCCTGCTTCCTCAACGTCGCCTCCCAACAGGGCGGTGAGGTCGCCCACCGAAACCCGCATGACCAGCGAAGAGTCGTTTTCCGCCGAAGACTCTCCTTCAGCGGCCGACGAACTGGCGGCCAGAGGTTTCGCAGCCAAAACGGTCACTTGAACATCTCCGTAGCTCAGGCGGTCGCCGACGTTGAGCACGGTAACCGGAAGCCCGGAATCTGTCACGATTGCCCACCCGCTGGCTGGTTCGCGCACTTGGGACACGAACACTTGGGACGCCGCGGCGCTTGGCAATCCGGAGACATGGTCGGCGTGCAAGTGCGTGAGCACCGCCACAGTCTCGTGGACACCCAGGCCGGCCAGGCAGCGCCGCAACTGCTTCGGATCGGGGCCAACGTCCACCAGCAGTGCCCTCTCTGAACCGGCGTTGAAGGCCGTGGCGTCGCCTTGGCCGACCGAACAGCTCACCATGTCCCAGTCCGGCGGCCACCCCGGACGGCCCACCGGCTGCAGGACGGCGATGACCATGCCGATCCCCAGCAGCGCTGTGAGCCCAACGCTGCGCCACACCCGAGGCAGCACGGCGACCACGCCCACCACCGCCACCGACAGCAGGCAGATGGACGTCGGGTCGGACGACCAAGTGATCGCCGCCACCGGGAGCCCGGCACACCACCGCGCGATCCAAACCAGGCCTTGGGCGAACCAGCCCGCCACGTTGGCCGGCAACGCGGCCACCGGCACCGACAGCACGGCCAGCGCGGTAGCCAGGAAACCCATCACGGTCGCCGGGGCCACCAGCGGCGCGGCGATCATATTCGCGAACACGCCGACCACGGACAGTTGGCCCGATATGGCGGTGATGATGGGTTGCGTGGCCAGTTGGGCGGCCAGTGGCACACACACGGCCTGGGCCAGCCAAGTGGGCAGCGGCATCGCCTCAGCCCATTGATTCGCCCAAAGCACGATCCCGCAGGTCGCGGCCACCGAAAGGGCAAAGCCCGCCGAGCGCGCCAGCCACGGATCGGCGAGCAACAAGGCGATCACTGCCCAGGACAGGTACCGCAACCCGTTGCGCCGGCCGGCGCCCAACGCGGTAACCGAGACACCACCCATCACGGCGGCGCGCAGCACCGATGGCTCGCCCCGGCACAGCAGCGCGAAAAACACCACGACGCCGAGCAGGGCGAAACGCAGCCTCCAGCCGCGCCAGACCCTGCCCACCAACAACGTGGCGCAACCCAGCAGGATTGTGAGGTTGGCGCCGGAAACGGCCATCAGGTGGGTCAGCCCGGTGGCCGAAAAATCGTCGCGGAGCGCCTCGTCCATGGCCGCGACATCGCCCACGACCAAGGCCGGTACGAGAGCGCGGGCGTCCGGAGCCAGCCCGGCGACCGACGCGCGCAGCCCGTCTTGGAGGGCGTTGACGGCGGCGTCGACGGGCCCTGCGAGAGCGACCACGTCAGGCGATCCGCGGGCCCGCGCGACAGCGACGTTGGCTTCGGGTTCGTCGGTCTCGGACAGCCGCACGGTGGTGCTCACGGCGGTGCCCGGATCGAGTTGGGCCCAGGTGGCGGTATCCGCGCCGCTAGCGACCAACCGCACCGGGACATTCAGATCCCAGCGTTCGCCACGGCCCAGAGCCGTGGTCAAAGTGGCGTTTGCCTGCCACCACTGTCCGTACTTCGCCACGCCGGAGCGGCCCGCGCCAATGACCGCCGTGACCTGGACCGTGGCGTTTTCGGCGGCCCAGCCGCAGACCGGCCCGAGCGTCTGCACCCAAGCTCTGGTGGCGGCGCAACCGGCGGAAACCAGGATCACCGCGCCAGCGGCGACGACCAGCCAGCGCCGGGACACCTGGCCACATGGAGCCGATTTCGCGCGTCGCGTTCCCAGTAGCATGGCCAGCAAACCCGCGCAACAAACCAACGCCGCCACGTGCAGGTCACGTGACGTCGCCAGCCACACGGACGCCCACGCCAAGGCAGCCAGCAGCACCGGCCGAAAGTCAAAGTTGGACATAGTCGGCGAGGTTGGCGAACGTCTTTGGGCCGATCCCGTCCACTTCCTGCAACTCGTCCAGGCTGGTGAACTTCCCGTGCGCCTTGCGCCAGGCCAGAATGTGTTGTGCGGTCACCGGGCCGACCCCCGGCAGGGCCTCCAATTGAGCGGCATTGGCCGAATTCAGCGAAACCTTGCCGCCACTGGTGGCGGCGGCCGCCGTCACCGCCTCCGCGCGCACTTCGCCGCGCGGCTTCTTCTTGGTGCCGATCACGATCTGCGAACCGTCCACGGCCTTGGCCGCCAAGTTCAACTCCCCGGGGTCGCCGTTGTCCGCGAGCCCGCCGGCGGCCTCCAGCACGTCTTGCACCCGCGACCCGTCCGGCACGGAAACCACGCCGGGCTTGCGGACCCCGCCTAGCACGTGCACTTCGATCTGGGGGATGGGAGTCTGCGCGGGCTCCGCGGCGACCGGCGCCGGCTCCACCGCCGCAACGGTCGGCGCAGCCGCGGGAATCTCCGCCGGAGTGGCGTTGGTGATCGAATAGCAAGCCCACAAGCATCCGGCGAGCAGCACCACGCCGACCGCGGTGGCGTGATCCCTGGTGAAATCCCACGCGCGGGTGAAGGCGGCGGGAAGCCGGGAAGAGGGACAGTCGGGTTCTGGAGCCGGAGTTGGCGCAACTCTGGTGGGTACGGGAGCTGAGTTGCGCTCCGGATCGGCGACGACCGGGATCCTGCGAGTGTCATCGGGGCCAGGTGAGGCAAACACCGTCGCCAGACGGCGCAGGGCAGCATCGTCTCTCGCATCGTTCATGGATGAGACTATGGGCCGACTGGCCCTTGCGTGCGCGACCAAGATGTTGTCCTGTGGACGGCTGCCAGATATCCACAGCGCCGAGTCGACCCGGTCTCCTCACCGCGTCATCCCGGACTCGTTCCGGGATCTTGGGACGTAGTCCCATGCGCCCGCAGGGGCGCCCAGTTCAGGACGACGCTTTGGCTACTGGGGGACTATGGAGACCAGCTTCGGCAGGCGCACGACGACCTTGCGCACGCCGCGGCCGTCCAAGCTGCGTTGCACACCCGGATCGGCCAGGGCGAGCTTGGTCAGCTCCTCCTCGGTCACCTCCGGAGACACCTCGAGCTTGGCGCGGACCTTGCCCTGCACCTGCACGACACACGTCACCGACTCTTGCACCAGCAGCGCCGGATCCGCCTGCGGCCAGGTGGCGTTGGCCACCGACGGCGCGTGCCCCAGCACTTCCCACATCTCCTCGGCGACATACGGAGCGACCAAGCTCAGCGCGACGGCGACTGTTTCAGCGGCCTCGCGCACCGCCGGATCCGCTGCGCCCGGCCCCGAATCAATGGCTTTGCGCGCCGCGTTCACCAACTCCATAATGCGGGCCACGGCCACGTTGAAGCGCTGTGAATCCAGTGCCTCGGTCAGCGCGGCGATCGATCGGTGAGTGGCTTGCCGCAGCGCCAGGTCGCCGGCCGCGGGATCAGCGCCTGGCTGGGCGGCCACGTCGCAGGCCAAACGGTAGGCGCGCTGCAGGAACTTCAGCGATGAGCCGGGCGAGACATCCGCCCAGTCGATGTCATCGGCGGGCGGGCCCGCGAAAACGACCGTGGTGCGGATGGCGTCCACACCATACTTGTCGATCTGCTCGCCCAAATCCACCCCGTTGCCCAGCGACTTGCTCATCGCCTTGCCCTCGTTGATGACCTGGCCCTGGTTGAGCAGGCGCAGGAAGGGCTCGGTGAAATCCACCATGCCCAAGTCGTGCAGCACCTTGGTGAAGAAGCGGGAATACAGCAGGTGCAAAATGGCGTGCTCGACGCCGCCCACATACTGTGCGGTTGGCATCCACTTGGCCACATCCTCCGTACGGAACGGCCCGTCCACGCAGCCGGGCGAGCAGTACCGGAAGAAATACCAGCTTGAATCCACGAACGTGTCCATCGTGTCGGCGTCGCGCTCAGCGGGGCCACCGCACTTGGGGCAGGCCACATTGCGCCACGCCGGGGCGCTGGCCAGCGGAGAGACGCCCTTCGGAGCCAGCGCCGCACCGCGCAGGTCGGGCAGTTCGACGGGCAACTGGTCGTCCGGCACCGGCACCTCGCCGCACGCCGGGCAGTGGATGATCGGGATGGGGCAGCCCCAGAAACGCTGCCGCGACAGCAGCCAGTCGCGGAGGCGGTAGGTGATGGCCGCGCGCCCCTTGCCTTGGCTCTCCAGCCACTCGCACATCTTCGCGACGCCCGTCGCCTTGTCGGTGAGCCCTTCCAGTGCGGGCGAGTTGACATACACGCCGTCTCCGGGGGTTGCCGTCCAGGTCTCGGAAGGATCGGGCAGGCCGGTGTCGAGCACGACGCGGACCGGCAGCGAGAAGACCTTCGCGAAATCCAAGTCGCGCTGGTCGTGCGCCGGAACGGCCATGATGGCGCCGGTGCCGTATTCGCTCAGCACGTAGTCGGCGGCGTACACCGGCAGCAGCTCGCCGTTCACCGGGTTGACGGCGTGCACCCCCAGGAAAACGCCGGTCTTGGGCCGCTCGGAAGACTGCCGCTCGATCTCGGTGGCCTTCTTCGTCTCTTCCAGATACGCCTCGAAGGCGGCCCGCTGCTCAGGCGCGCACAACTCGGCGGCCAACTCCGCGTCGGGCGCGACGACGAAGAAGGTGGCGCCGTAGAGTGTGTCGGGACGGGTGGTGAACACCGTCACCGGCTCATGTCCGGTGATCTCGAACTCGACATAGGCGCCCTGCGAACGCCCGATCCAGTTGCGCTGCATGGCCAGCACCCGGTCGGGCCAACCTTCCTCGATCAGCTCCATGTCGTCGAGCAGACGCTGCGCGTAGTCGGAAATCTTGAAATACCACTGTGTCAGCTTGCGCTTGGTGACCACGGCGCCGCAGCGCTCGCAAAGCCCGTTGACGACCTGCTCGTTGGCGAGGACGGTTTGATCCTGCGGGCACCAGTTGACGTAAGAGTCCTTGCGGTAGGCCAAGCCCTTCTCGTAGAAACGCAGGAACAGCCACTGCGTCCAGCGGTAATACTCCGGGTCGGAGGTGTGCAGCCGCCGGGACCAATCCAGGCTCAAGCCGTAGCGCTTGAACGAGCCAGCCTGTGTCTCAATATTGGCGTACGTCCAATCCGCCGGGTGCGCGTCGCGGGCGATCGCGGCGTTCTCGGCGGGCAGGCCGAACGAATCCCACCCGATCGGATGCATGACGTCAAACCCGCACAGGCGCCAATACCGCGCGACGACGTCGCCCATGACGAACGCCTCGGCGTGCCCCATGTGCAGATCCCCCGACGGATACGGGAACATGTCCAGCATGTACCGCCTGGGTTTGCTGCCGTCGTCGCGGGGCGCGAAGGTGTTGTCCTGCTCCCAGAATGCCTGCCAACGCTCTTGCGCGCGGACAGCGTCGTAGCTACGGGTTTCGTTTTGCACCCGGCAATCCTACCGGGTGCCAAGACCTCACTCGAACGGTTCTGGCCATCAGGCCACGGCTTTCAGCCGCAGGCGCTCCCACTGTGTCGGCGGCACCGCCTTTGCGTTGATCAGGGCCAGGACGGAGACCAGCGGCGGGATGCGGGGATCCAGGTGGCCGGGAGCCCCGACAAGGTCGCCCATGCGCAGGTCGAGAATCTGAGCGGCGCGCTCCACGCACAGCAGTTGCAGCGTCCCGTTACCGCACAGCCAGGAGACCAGGCCGAGCACGCTCAACGGGTGGAGCTGGTGCTCGGCCGGGGCGCAGCGGACGGCCGCCCGCCAAAACTCCAACTGCTCGGGAGCTGACTGGCAGGTGAGGCTCTCGGTGAGCGCCGCCCGGCAATCGGCGAACGCCGCCAGCACGGCCGCTTGAGCGCATCCCACGGCCGAATCGGCGTCGTGTGACGCGGCCAGCGCGGTGGTCAACCCGACGCGCTCGGCGGCCGACAGCTTGGCCACCCGTTGCAACTCCACGCCAAACTCTGGGGTCGGCTTCGAGTCCAGGCTGGCACGCAACTCGTCGCGTGAGCGCAGGATGGGCACGCCCAGATTGGCTTCCGAGAACGAGCCCAATGGGCCGTTCGGGCAGCACTCGCGCCACTGGCGGCCGTCCACATGGATGACAGTGGCGGCGGGGAATGCCCTTTCGCAGCGGGCCAGGACGCGCCACGGGTCTTGTCCGGTGTACGCGATGATGAAGCCGGACGCGCCTTGCGGCCAGACGCCGCGCAGGATGGCGACGGCCTCCGCACACGCCGCGTCAGACGGAAAGTCCAACCGGGCGCTCAGCGCGACCTGTTTGCCGTCCAAGACGATGGCGACCAACGAGTCGGCGGGCCGAAATCCGAGCAGTGTGGGCACGACGCCCAGCAATTCGGCGACATTGTTTGCTTTGTAATGCGGTTTCATGCCCGGGAATATGGGGCGCGGCGGCGGATCCGTGAAGTTACCCACAGGCAGTTCGCCGTGGGCGAATTCCGCATCGGCAGGTGTTTGCCGCCACAAGCCGGATTTGCCCGCACAGACGGTAGGCTTGCTGCGATGAGTGAACACCGGCCGAACATCGACGACTACGCCCCGCCGCGCCTTGGCCTGGGCTGGATCATCGCCATCATCGTCGCCGTAGTCGGATTGGTCGGCGGGCTGTACTTGCTGACGCGCCCGGCGGAGCCGCCGGCCAAGGCCAGCCCCAGCCCCACATACACCCGCGCAAAGCCGCCGTTCGGAATCTCTTACTCGAACGAGCGCGGCCGGGAAACCGGCCACTGGGAAATCACCGACCAGCGCTGGACTTATGTCGGCCTTCAATTGACGGTGCATATCGCCGCCGACAAGGGCGACCAATATCTCCAGCTCGAAGCGTGGCGCAACCACGACCTGCAATCCTTCTCCCCCAACCAGAGCCCCCCTTACTACGAACACGGCTGGCTGAAGCTGGACGAGGGCGAGGAAGTCACCTTCACCCTCGTCTTCGCGGACATGGAGCCGTGCGAGGCCACACTGATGCTGCGCAACGAAGACGGCGAGCAGCTCTCGGGGTGGGAAATCACGCAATAGAGGGGGACAACGATGGAAAGCCTGCGGATCGGCCTGTTCACAGATGACTTCTTCCCGGAGTCGGGCGGTATCGGCCGTTCGCTCCAGGCGCAGTTGGCGGAGTTGACCAAAGCGGGCCACGACGTGACGCTGTTCGCGCCGCGCGCCCACTTCCACGCGCCGGAGATCGGCAAGTACATGAAGCTGAACAACGTGCGCATTCCGGGCACGCCCAGCTACCTCAACATCTTGTGGCCGAGCTTGGGCCGGGTCCGCAAGCTGGCCAAGGAGTATCCGCTCGACATCGTCCACACCCAAAATGAGCGCGGCTCCGCCTATGTGGGCAGGGCACTCGCGCATCTGATGGACGTACCGCACGTACACACTTTCCACACCAACTTCCCGGGCATGCACGAATCGCGGCCCTTCGCCGCCTTCCTCGTCTCCGCGCTCTATCTCAACGGTTTGGCTCCGCTGCTCCTGAAACAGGTGTTTCCCGGCGACCTGGGCGTGAAGCTGCGGCGTTCCAGCCTGCCGCCGAGCATCGGGTCCCGAGACTTCAGGGCGTTGGCCCGGTTCGCCGCGCAGACTTCCGCATTCACCTCGCCTGCGGCGTTCATCGCCGAGTCGATCGTGAAAGCCTCCGGAGGTGTGCTCGCCGACCGTGCGCACGTGGTGCCGAACGGCTACTACGACTCGTTCCACCAAGCTGTCCGGAAACGCCCCCGCAACGGGGTCGTGCGTTTCCTGTCGTCGGGCCGCCTCGACCCGGAAAAGCGCGTGGACGCGGTCATCGAAGCCTATGAACATCTCGCCGATGAGAACACCGAATTGGTCATCGTGGGCGACGGACAGCAGTTCTCCACGCTGAAACGGCGCGCCGCAGAGATCACGACTGGGCGCATTCTGTTCACCGGCCACATAGGCGACCTGGGCAAACTGTCGCAGGAAATGGCCGACGCGGATGTGTTCATCCTCGCCTCGTACCACTACGACGTGCAGCCAATGGTGCTGTTGGAGGCGGCGGCCGCGGGCGTCCCTATCCTCTACTGCGACGAACGTTTGACCACCGGTGTGACGCCGCAGAACGCGCTCATGACGGACCCTTCCATCGAGTCGCTGGCCGCGGGCATGGCGGTGCTGGCGGCCGACGCGGTGCGCCGCGAGGAGATGGGAGCGGCGGGCCGCGAGCTGGCCCAGTCGCTGACGGCGGCGAAAATGGCCGAACTTTACGTGTCCGTCTACCGTGATGCAATCGAGCGCCATCCCCGTAAACTTGGGGCATGACCGCCCAGGCGATCTCCGCCGAACTGCTTGCCGTTGTCGTCGCCCTAGTCGATGGCCGCCCGAGTGTCCTGACTCTCGGGGAAACTCCGCGTTTGCCCGCCGGCCCCTTGTTGCCCTCGCACCGCTCCCTGCAAGCCGCCACCAGGGCTTGGGTGGAGCAGCAATCAGGGCAGAAGCTCGGATACCTGGAACAGCTCTACACTTTCGCCGACCTCGACCGCGCTGAGCCGGGGCGGCGCATCTCCGTCTCCTACTTGGGCCTGACCAGGGGTCCTGCCACCGGCATCGGCAGCTGGACGCCCTGGTACGAATTGCTGCCGTGGGAGGACTTGCGCACCGCGCCGCTGCCCGGCCAAATCTGGCCGGCCTTGCGCGAATGGGCGGGCGACGACGCTGGGCGGAAGTTGCGCTGCGAGGTCTGCTTCGGGCCGACCACCGCCGCCAGTCAGGCGTTGACGCAGGCCCGCCCGGACGCGGCGTTGCAGCGCTACGAACTGCTCTATGAGGTGGGCCTGGTGCCGGAATCACCCGACCAGTGGCGCTTGCCGGAGCTGGTGCCCGGCCAGCGGATGTTCGGGGACCACCGCCGCATCCTCGCGACTGCCCTGGCGCGGCTGCGCGCCAAGATCGAATACCGCCCGGTCGTCTTCGAACTGCTGCCCGACGTCTTCACCCTGCGGCAATTGCAGGATTGCGTGGAAGCGCTGGCGGGCCGCGCGGTCCACACCCAAAACTTCCGCCGCCTGGTGGCCGCCGAGGAACTCGTGGAAGACACCGGCGAAATCCGCGCGGACACCGGCGGGCGCCCAGCCCGGGTTTACCGATTCAAGAGAGATGTCGTCGCCAGCCGGCAGGTGGCGGGCACGCGGCTGCCACTCTCCGGCAGACACTCCTAGCCGACGTAGTATGAATGAGTAGCTAAAGGTCTTGCCAAAACGGCGTTGAACCGCTTTAGTTGGGATTGCCCGACTGAGCTGGTTAGGAGAGAGCGAGTGATGCAGAAGCGTCCCACGATGGCCGATGTGGCGGCACTGGCTGGGGTCTCGAAGACCACGGTGTCGCTGGTGCTCAACGACCGGCCGGGGCTGCCCGCTTCCACCCGCGAGCGGGTGCTGGCCGCCACCGAGCAGCTTGGCTGGACTCCGTCAGCCACCGCCCGTGCGCTATCCGGCGCGAAGACGGACACCATCGGCATCGTCCTCAACCGGCCCCCCGCGATCACCGGCATCGAGCCGGCACTGGACGCCTTCTTCCAAGGGGTTGAACGCGAAGTGTCCCACCGTTCCATCTCGCTGATGATGCGCGTGGTCAACTCCCACGCCGCCGAACTGACCGCGCTGCGCTCGTGGTGGTACGGCGGCCGCGTCGACGGAGTGGTCCTGGTCGACCTGCGCGCCAACGACGACCGCCCCACTGCTCTGGGCAAAGCGCACATTCCGGTGGTGGGCGTCGGCAACGCCGCGCTGCGGCCGATTCTCCCCGTGGCTTGGCGCGATGACGGCGCCGCAATGGATGAAGTGGTGGCCTACTTGACCGCTCTGGGGCACACGCGCATCGCCCGGCTCTCCGACCGTTCGGTGCTGGCTTACGCCCGCGCGCGCTCCGAGGCTTTCGAGGCCAGTTGTTCGATCCGCGGCTTGTCCGATTACACGATCAACGACATCGCGGCCACCCACGCCGCATCCGCACAGGCCACGCGCGGCTTGCTGATGCAGGCCGCCCCGCCCAGCGCGATCGTCTATGACAACACCGTGACCGCCATGGCCGGCATGGCCGTCGCCCAAGAGATGGGCATCCAGGTGCCGAAGGACCTGTCCATCGTGGCCTGGGGCAACTCCGAGATCTGCAACTACACCCACCCGACGCTGTCCGCCGTGGAAGCCGACGACAAGGACGTGGGCTCGATGGCTGCGCGGATGCTGCTGGACATGATCGCCGGACAAGAGCCAGGCGACGGGAAGTGTCCCAGCCCGGTCCTCGTCCCGCGCGGCAGCACGGCTCCGGTCTCCCGCATCGCGGCAGCCTGAGAGATTTTCCCGAAAAACTATTGAACCGGTTCAACAAAACCGCTACGCTCCTGCCATCAGGCCCCATCCAGCCGACGAAGCCAGGAGGTAGGAGTGAGCGTAGTAGTCGCCTACAAATGGGCAGCCAGCCCCAATGACGCCAGCATCGCACCCGACGGGAGCGCGGATTGGTCGCGCGCCAAGGCTGCGATAAGCGAGTATGACCCGGTTGCGATCCAAGTCGCACGGGATTTCGCCGACGCCGCCCAGGCGGAGTTGATCGGGATTTCCATCGGCGCCCCAGACGTTGCCGGCTCGCTCGCCAAAAAGGCCGCGCTGTCCCGCGGGCTGGACAAGGCGGTGCTCGTGGCCGACGAGAGCCTCGCCGGGGCCGGCGCCACTTTAACCGGTAAAGTGATCGCGGCCGCCGTGAACCAAATTGGCGGCGTAGAACTGGTCATCACCGGCGATTCGTCCGTCGATATCGGGGCCCACTTGGTGTCCGCGACTATCGCGGGCGCGCTGGGCTGGCCAGTGATTCCAGATGCCCTAGCCGTGGCAGGTAAACCGGGTGAACTGGAAGTGACTCAAGTCACGGCCTCTGGCACTCGCACGCTGCGCGTCACCGGCCCTGCCGTAGTCGCCGTCACGGCAGACGCGGCGCAGCCGAAGATCCCCGGCATGAAAGAGATCTTGGGCGCTGGAAAGAAGCCATCAGAAGAGTTGCCACTGGCTGGCCTGGGTGTCGTAGTTCCCACAGGTGTGGACACCCAGGCCAGTTCCAGGGTCGAACCGCCGCCCAGGGCGAAGCAGTTGATCACCGCCGGCGACCCGACCGAGGCTGCCGCTGAACTCGCCGCCTGGTTGCGGGCGAACGTCTAGGAGTCATGATGAGCGTCATTTTGGTTGTTGACAACGCCGGTATCGGCAATGTCGTCGAAATCGCCCAGGCCCTGGGCTCCCAGCCAACCGTCATCGCGGCTGGTCCCAAGCAGATAGCCGAAGAGTTGTCCGGGTCCTTGGCGGTGACCTGGATCGCTGCCGACGGGCCCGCCGAAGCGCTGGCTCCGGCGGTGATCGCGTTGGCGGCGGACGCCGACGTGGTGCTGGCCGCCGACCGCAGCGCCGAACGCGCGCTGTTGGGCCAAGTGGCCGCCGCGCGCTCGATCCCCGTGTTGCCGGCAGTCACGGGCGCCGCCGGCAACACCGTGTCCCGGACGACGCTCAACGGATTGGTCGCCGTCACCGAGGCGGTTTCCGGCCCGGTGGCACTGCTGGTTTCCGGCGCTCCCAAACCGGTCCCCGCGGGCAGCGGCAGCTTCCAGGAAGCGACGCCCGCGGCCACCTACCAGGTCGCGGTAGTCTCCGAATCCGCGAGCCAGCAGGCCCAAGTGGACCTTGCCGGCGCCAGCCGTGTGATCGGCGTTGGCCGCGGCATCAAAGCCGAGGCGGACTTGGCCATGATCGAGGAGCTGGCCGCCAAGCTCGGCGCGGCCATCGCCTGCTCGCGTCCGATAGCGGAAGGCGTCGGCTGGTTGCCCCGCGACCGCTACCTGGGCGTGTCCGGCCAAGTGATCGCCCCAGCGCTCTATCTGGCTGTGGGCATCTCCGGCCAGGTGCAGCACATGGTCGGCGTGCGCGGTTCCAAGGCCGTGGTGGCCATCAACTCGGATCCCAACGCGCCCATCTTCAATGAATGCGACGCGGGCGTTGTCGCCGACCTGTACCAAATCGTCCCGGCGCTCACCGCCGCTTTGGGCGCAAGCTGAGCCACCCCCCACCCCCCCAACGCTCAAGGAGGAGCACATGAAAGACGAGAACGGACTCGGCTTCGGAAACCTGCAAAACCTGAAAGTCATCAACGCCGCCGCGGTGGTGGCCGGGCCCTTCCTGTGCGAGCTGTTCGCCGAACAGGGCGCCGACGTGATCCAACTGGAGTCGACGGTGGTTTCCGACATGTACCGCCTGTGGCCGCAGTCTTGGTCGCAGGAACGCCGCAACCAGCGCTCGATGACGTTGAACATCCCCACCGACGAAGGCAAGCAGGTGCTGGCCCGGCTCCTCAAGGACGCCGACATCTTGGTCGAGTCCGGTCGCGGCGGAACCTGGGCCAAGTGGGGGCTGGACGACGAGGCGCTGTGGCAGATCAACCCGAAGCTAGTCATCGTGCACATCTCCGGCTTCGGCCAATCCGGTGACCCGGCCTACTTGCGGCGGGCGTCCTTCGACTCCATAGGCCAGGCTTTCTCCGGGTTCATGTCCATTAACGGCTTCCCCGACCCGCTGCCCCCTTACGTGACCAAGCCCTACACGGGCGACTTCATCACCGGGCTGTTCGGCGCGTGGGCGGCGCTCGCGGCGTACATCCGGGCCCAGGAAACCGGCGAAGGCGAGTCCATCGACTGCGCCCAATTCGAGTCGGTCGTCCGCATCCAGGCGTCATACCTGACCGACGGCATCAACAAGGGATTCCAGGCCGAGCGGATGGGCAACCTCGACACGGTCGGCGCCTGCAAGGGGACCCAGAAGTGCAAGGACGGCTGGATCTTCATCGCCGTCGGCGGGGCGAGCGCGGTGCGCAACATGATCGAGTACTTCGGCTTGGGCGACGACCCGGATTTCGAGGGGCCGATCCAGTCCATCACGAGGAACTTCCCGGAGCGCGCGCGCAAGTTCGTCGAGAAGCTGGACGCCTTCTGCGAATCGCACACCGTGGCCGAGGTGGAGGAAATCCTCGCCCCGATGGGCGTCCCGCTCAGCCCGATCATGAACTACCAGATGATGCTGGAGAACTCCCACTACCAGGCCCGCGGCGTCTTCGAAGACTGGGAGGACATCCAGACCGGCGAGCAGGTGAAAGGCACGGTACCCGTCCCCCGCTTCGCCAAGCGCCCATCCAAGACCGTCCGCGGCGGGGCGCCTTATGACCACGACACCCGCGAAGTCCTGCGCGAGCACGGCTACTCAGACGCGGAAATCGACCAGCTATACGCCAACGGCACCCTCAAAGCCGCCAAGTAAGGAGCACCCATGGGCCAGCAATTCCCCATCTTGTCCTCGCCGATCCAAGTCGGCGGCGTCAAGCTGCGCAATCGCATGTTGACCACTTCCATGTCGCCCGGAGCCGGGTACGTGGACGAGGAATTCCGGCCCACCCAGCGCTTCCTCAACTACCTGGAAGAGCGGGCCGCCGGCCAAACGGCCCTCATCACGCAGACCATCGCGCCGCTCAAACGCACCAAGGAGCACCCCGGGCTCTCCCCCTTGCCGGGCGGCTGGGACGACGACTGCATCGAGCACCTGCAAAAGATGGCCGAGGTCGTCCATCGCCACGGCGGCCTGATCGCGGGCCAGCCGTATTTCGTGCATGACTGGAAGACGAAAGTGGACGAGGACGAGAAGCCGTGGGGCCCGTCCGACATCTCGATCCTCAAGTTCATGGGCCCCTTCACGGCCATGACGCTGGAGCACATCGCCTTGTTCAAGCAGCACTTCCTGAACTGCGCGCGGGTCATCAAGGAGTCCGGTTGGGACGCCATCGAGGTCATGGCCGGCGTGGGCGGCATCCTGAACCGTTTCCTGTCGCCGGCCACCAACAACCGCACCGACCAGTACGGCGGGTCGCTGGAGAACCGCGTCCGCCTGGCCTGCGAGGTGATCTCCGAGCTGCGCGCGATGGTAGGCCCCGACTACCCCATCCTGGTGCGCTGGTCGCCGGTCGAGTTCGTCAAGAGCCCCAACGGCGAAGGCCACACGATCACCGAGGCCCTCAAAGTCGTGCCGTACTTGGAGGAAGCGGGCGCCGACCTGCACAACCTCGCCGTGGGCTGGCACGAAACCTCGGTGCCGCTCACCATCAAGACCATCCCGGACGGCCACTGGTCGTGGATCTCCAACCGGATCAAAGCCGTGGCGAAGAAGCCTGTCGTGACGGCCTACCGCGAAACAGACCCGTACGTGATGGAGAAGATCCTCGCTGAAGGGAAGGCCGACGTGATCGGCGGCCTGCGCTATTCGATCGCCGATCCGGCCTTCCCGCGGAAAGTCGTCGAAGACCGCCCCGACGAGATCGCGATGTGCATCTGCTGCTGCCGCTGCCTCGACGACGTGGTCTCCAAGGAACTGCCGCTGACCAAGTGCGGCGTGAATGCGCGCCTGGGCGCGGAGTTGGACTACAAGGCTCCGCCCAAAGCTGACAAGCCGAAGACAGTCCTTGTCGCCGGTTCCGGCCCCGCTGGGCTGGTCGCGGCGCTCACCGCGGCTTCCCGCGGCCACGACGTGACCATCGCCGAAGCCGGGCCGCGGATCGGCGGCTCGGTCAAGATGAGCTCGATCTTCTCCCCGCTGCACGAACGGCTGCTGAAGTACTACAAGAAGCAGCTTGAACTGCATCCGGAAGTGAAGATCCGCCTGAACACCCCGGTCACGCCGGCGTTCGTGGATTCGTTCCTGCCCGACGCCGTCATCGTCGCCATCGGCGGGGAGCCCAAGGGCATCGACGTGCCGGGCGTGGACGGCCCGAACGTGGTCACCTCGCACGACTTCCTGGAAATGCTCAACGGCCGCGTGGTCAAGAAGAAGGGCCTGTTCAACGCCGTCGCCTGGCGCGCGGGTGCAGTGTTCCTGAAGCTTTACTACACACCCACGCTGGGCCGCGAGATGGCCAAGCGCAGCCCCTGGCCGCTGGGCAAGTCCGTCGCCATCATCGGCGGCGGCCTGCCCGGCTGCGAGTTGGGCGAGTTGACCATGCACTCCGGGAGGCAGACCGCCATCATCGAAGAAGGCAAGAAGGTCGGCTACGACGTGGGGGCGTCCGACCGTTTCCACGTGACCAGCGCCTTCAAGAAGTCCGAGTATGTCGATCTGTACCCGGCCACGAAGGTCGACGAGATCACCGGATCCGGGGTGCTCGCCACCCAGCAGACGCCGGAAGGCCCCAAGGAGGTGGTGATCAACGCGAAAACTGTGGCGGTCACCCTGGGCTTCCAACCCAACCCGGGCTTGGCCGAAGCGCTGAAGCAGAAGGGCATACCGGTATGGACGGTGGGCGATTGCGACGATCCGGGCCGCATCGCCGACGCCACGAAAGCGGGCTACCAAGCCGGTGTGGAGGTCTGATGAGCGATCCGGTCTACGCCACGCGCGACGGCGCCGTCGCCACCGTCTACCTGAACCAGCCCGCCAAGAAGAACGCCATTTCGGCGAAGATGATGGACGCCCTGGCGACCATCATGCGCGAACTCGACGCGGACCCGGAAATCAAGGCCGTGGTGCTGCGGGGGACGGGCGAGAACTTCAGCTCCGGCGGCGATCTCGCCCAAGACGAGCCGGGCGCCGACACCGTCGAGGGCAAGGTCGGGATGCTGCAGCGCTATCTGACGGCCGTCAAGACCATCCGCGAAATCGGCAAGCCGGTCATCGCCGCCGCCGACGGCTATGTGGTCGGCGGGGGCTTCAGCCTGTTGCTGGCCTGCGACCTGGCGGTCGTGTCCGACCGGGTGAAAGTGGTGCCGGCATTCGTGTCCATCGGCATCGTCCCGGAGATGGGGATGATGAAACTGCTGCCCGAGTTGGTCGGCGAGAAAACCGCCAAGGAGATCTTGTTCTTGGGCAAGCGTTTGGGGGCCGACGACCTGCTGCGCCTCGGCATCGCCAACCGAGTCTTCCCCGCAGCCGAGTTCGAGGCTGCAACCCTCGCGTTCGCCAGCGAACTGGCCGCCCAGCCGGGCGCGTCAGTCCAATTCACCAAGCGCATCATGAACGCCACCGCCGACGTGGGGCTGGAACAACTGCTCCGCGCCGAAGTGGTGACTTCTCCCATGTGTACCTTGACCGCCGATTTTGCGGCGGTCGCAAAGAAGTTCGCGAAGTAGGAGCCCAATGCTCTCGATGATCGAGCCCCTGATCCGGCAAGCAGAACGCTCGCCGGACAAGACGGCCCTGATCTTCCAGGGCCGCAGCCTCAGCTACGGGGAATTGCTCTCGCAGGTCAACCGCACCGCGCGCACGCTCAGCAAGCTGGGTGTCAACCCCACCGACCGCGTCGCGTACGTGCTGGAGAACCGCATCGAGATCGTCACCGTCTTCTACGCCATCCAAGCTCTCGGCGCGGTGGCCGTACCCATCAACGTCCGCTCGATCGCCCCCGAAATCGCCTACCTCGCCAAGGCCGTCAAAGCCAAGGTGCTGCTGTATTCCGCGCTGCGGGCCGAACAAGTGGAGCAGGCCGCCTCCCGGCTCGAACGAGTCGAAGCACTTTGCGTGGATCCGGGGCGGCCCAAGCAGCTCGTCCTGGACCTGGACGATTCGCCCTTCGCCGGTCCCCGGGTGCCCGGGGCCATTTCCCGCATCCAATTCACCGGCGGATCCACGGGCACGCCGAAGGGGGCCATGCGGACCCACGCGGCCGATCTGGTCAACATCGCGGGCACCTCGCAGGCCAGCTTCCTCGACGAGACGCCCGGCACTGTCGTCTTCGTCGGTTGCCCGCTGGAACACCATGGCGGCCACGCCTGGTTCACAATGGCCATCGCCCAGGGCGCGACACTGGTCATCGGCGGCGCGTTCGACCCCGCGGAAGTGCTGCGGGCCATCGAAACGCACCGCGTCACACACATCATCCTGCTGCCACCCACGACGTACGTGAGGCTCATGGAACACGAGTCGATCTCGGACTTCGACCTCTCATCGGTCAAGATACTGCAAACCTCCGCCGGGGCCGTGACCAGGGACTTTGTCGCAAACGCCTACCGCTATTTCCCCAACTGCGCCATCAACTACGGCTGGGGCCAAACCGAATCCGGGCTGGGATCGACGATGGTCCTCACCCGCGAAATGCTCGCCACAGGCGACTCGAAGCTCGAATCAGTCGGCCTGCCCATGGCCCACACCGAGTTGCGGCTGGCGGACGATGACGGCAACGACGTGGCCACTGGCGAAATCGCAGAATGCCTGGTGCGCTCCGAAGCCGTGATGCGGGGGTATTGGGAGCAGCCCGAGCTCACCGCCGAAGTGCTGCCCGGCGACGGCTGGTTGCGCACCGGCGACATGATGAGCCGCGACGCCGACGGCTACTACTACCTGCGCTACCGCAAGAAGGACATGATCAAGACCGGCGGCGAGAACGTGTTCAGCGCCGAGGTCGAATCGGTCGTCGCCGCGCATCCGGCGGTCGTGGATTGCGCCGTCTATGGCGTGGCGCACCCGACGCTGGGCGAAGCCGTGGCCGTGGCCGTGGAACTGCATCCGGGCGCGACCCTCACATTGGGCGAACTCCAGGAATGGACGAAGGAGCGCATCGCCTCCTACAAGAAACCGCTGGCGATGCGCGTGATGGAAAACCTGGGCCGGGACCTGTCCGGCAAGGTCGACAAGCGGCGCTTGGCCGCCGAACACACCTACTAACGAACGAGGACAACATGGATTTCAGCATCACCGAAGAACAAGAACTGCTGCTCGAATCGCTGCGCGAGGTAATGGCCCGCGCCGGCACCGAGTCCTATTTCAAGGAATGCGAGGCCGCCGGGCGCTACCCGCAAGAATTCGCCGACGCCTTGGTTGAATCCGGCTTTGCCATGCTGGGCGTGCCGGAAGAGTATGGCGGCACGCCGGTGGACACCGTCACCATGATGCTGGTCGCCGAGGAGATAACCAAGAACGGCGGCCCCAACTTCTCCTTCGGCCAAGCCCTGTCCATCGCCGACATGCTGCAGTTCGGCAACGCCGAGCAGATCGAGCAGTGCATGGCCGAGATCACCTCTGGGCACGTCGGCTTCATCTTGGGCTTCACCGAGCCACAGGCGGGCTCCGACTCGTCAGCCGTCGCCACCACGTACACGCGCAAGGACGGCAAGGTGTACCTCAACGGCCACAAGACGTTCATGTCGAACGGCCTGCGGGCCAAGTACCTGCTGTGTGTGGCCCGCAACGGCGACGAGCCGCAGGAGACGGCCAAGAAGAACGCCTTCTCGATGTGGTGGGTGCCCATGGATTTGCCCGGCATCACCGTCGAACCCATCCACAAGATCGGCTGGCACATGCTCGACACCTGCGAGATCTACCTCGACAACGTCGAAATCGAGGAGAAGGACCTCGTCGGGGTGGAAGGCAACGGCTTCATGCAGGCCATGATCAACTTCGAGGTGGAACGCCTGCTGATGGCCGCCTCCTGCCTGGGTATGGCCGAATGCGCCTTTGAAGACGCCGCGCGGTACGCCGCCGAGCGGGTGCAGTTCGGGAAGCCGATCGGGACCTTCCAGCTCATCCAGGAAAAGCTCACCCGGATGCTGATGAAGATCGAGGCCATGCGCGGCCTGGTCTACAAGGCGGCCTGGGAAATCGACCAGAACCTGCCGGTCAACAACGACTCCGCGATCGCCAAGCTGTTCTGCGCGCAAGCCTGCTTCGAGGTGTGCGACGACGCCATGCAGATCATGGGCGGCATCGGGTACACCACAGACTGCCGCATCTCCCGCCTCTGGCTGGAATCCCGCGTGCAGCGCATCGGCGGCGGCACCGACGAAGTGATGATCTACATCGTGGGCCGCTCGATCGTCAAAGCACACTCCTAGGAGCAGCCATGAAAGCCATCGTCACTGACCTGATCGCGGAACAGGCGTCGTTCGACACCTTCTGCGCCAGGCTGACCGACGCCCAGTGGGAAGCCCCCGCGTCCAACACCGAGTGGACCATCAAAGAAGAACTGCTGCACATCGCCGCGTTCGACGCCGCCGCCCGGGCAATGCTGTCAGGCGGCTGGAACGTGGTCAACGAGTTCGCCGACAAGTACTTCGGCCATGACGAGATCTACCGCGTCACGGCGTTTCAGCACCTGACCGGAGCTGAAGTCCTGGATGGCTGGCGCGTCCTGCGCACTCAGATGGACGCCGCCTTCCTGGAGAAGAACCCCAAAGACCGCGTGCCATGGGCGCCGGGTTTGCCCATGGCCGCGCGGTCGCTGGCCTCGGCGCGGTTGATGGAGCTGTGGGCGCACTCGGTGGACGTGTACGACGCCTTCGGCCTGGAAACACCGGTCACCGACCGTATCCAGGCGGTGCTGTTCCTCGGCTGGCAAGCCCGGCCCAACGCGTACCGGATCAACGGTCTGGAAATGCCGGACACACCGCTCTATGTCGAGGTGACGCTCCCCTCTGGGGCGACCTGGGCGAAAGGCGACCCGGGTGCCGAGAACTGGATCAAGGGCAGCGCCCGCGACTGGGCGTTGTGCGTAGTGCGCCGCCGCCGGCCGGAAGACCTGCCGGCGCTGGAGGTGCACGGCGCCGAAGCCGAGCGCTACGCCCAAGTCGTGCAAGCCTTCGCCGGCGAGGCATCGCAGGCAGCCTCGGGGTTGCAGGGCGAGCCGCTGGAGCTTCCGGGATAGCGGGTGTGACATGAAGACATCAGCCTTGCGAGTCGGATTCCCGATTGGCGCTGTGTTCTTTGGCTCCCTGGTGGGGCCGAGCATGATCTCCGGCATTTACTCGAAGGTGTACCTGGTGCCCTACGGCACTTGGGCCTTCGTCTTCATGTTCTCCTTCCCGCTGATCTCGGGGGCCATAATCGGCTTTTCCGCCGAGTTGGCCCGCCGCGAACACGTCTACGACTACAACTCTTTCTCCAAAGCCCTCTACGGAAAAGCCTCCATCGTGTGCACCCCGCTGATGGAGATCTACATGCTGATGGCGCAGATCCTCACACTCGGCGCGGTCATGTCCATGGGCGGCACGTTCATGCAACAGATCGCCGGCTGGGAGCCCATCTTCGGCTCGCTGTTCTTGGGGCTGCTGTGCCTGACTCTGGTGCTGAAGGGCGCCGGCCTGATCCGGGGCGCCTCGTCAGTGATGTGCGTCATCTTGGCGGTCGGCTTCGGCCTGCTGGCCGGCTACGCCGCTTGGGACCACCGCGACGCGCTGGCCAACATCGTGTCCACCGGCTACATGCTGCCCGAGGCCGACCTCGGCAACGGCATCTACATGGCCATCTTGTTCGGCTTCTCCGGCGCCTGCAACGGCATGGTGCTCTGCGCGCTGATGCAGAAGGTCCAGACCAAAGTCCACGCCGTCTCGGTGGGCTTTTGGTGCTTCCTGCTCACGTTGCTGGTGCTCACGTTGGAAGTGCTGGTCATCTTGCCGTACATCCCGGAAGTCATGGCCTCGGATGTGCCGACGATGTACATCATCCAGACCTTCCTGGTGGAGAAGCTGCCCTGGCTGCCGGGGCTGTACTTCTTCGTGATGTTCTTCGCGCTGGTCACCAGCGGCGTGCCCGCCTACCAAGCCATGATCGCCCGCGTGGCGAAACTGCTGCCCAAGCAAGGCGTGCTTTCCCGGCCGCTGGTGCAGCGCATCGGGATCGGCCTGGTGTTTCTGGGCGTGGTGCTCGCCATCGCCCAACTCGGACTGACAACCATCGTTTCGAGGGGCTATTCGGCCCTCGGCTTCGTCGGAATCCTGCTGATCGCCCTACCCACCTGCGTGCTGATGCCGATCAAGTGGGTGCGGCAAGCCAGGAGCGCCGCGCAAGCACCCAACCAAGAGGAGGTGAACTCGTGAGCGAAGACACCGCCCTGTACTTCGAACGCATCGAAGTGGGCATGAAGACCACTACCACCGGACGGACCATCACCGAAGCCGACGTGGTCAATTTCGCGAACCTCAGCGGCGACGACCGGCCGCTGTACGTGGACGTGGACTATTGCGCTAAATACTCGCCGACCGGGAAACGGCTGGTGGACCCGCTGCTGGTCTACGTGCTCTACCACTCCCTGATCGACACCGGCGCGTTCAACGCCAACATCGCCAAGCCGAGCCTGGGATTCCTGGGCACCAACGATTGGCAGGTCCACGCCGACGCCGCGATCGGAGACACGATTTACGGCACGTTGGAGATCACCGACAAGCGGCAGAACAAGCCCGACCGCGGGTTGGTTTTCCTGCAGATCTCCATCCACAACCAGCACGAGCAGTTGCTCCAGTGCGGCGTCCACGTGGCCTACATCGGCTGCAAGTCCTTCTTCGAGAAAGGAGACCAGCCATGACCCGGCCAATCGACTTGAGCTGGCAGCTCTTCTGGGAGGACATCCCGGTCGGCTACACCGCCACTTGCCTTGCCCGTACCATCCAGCACGCGGACATCATCAACTTCGCCAACTACACCCGCGACTACCAGCAAATCCACGTGGACCGCGAGTTCGCCAAGTCCAGCCTGTACGGCGACGTCATCATGCACGGGCTGATGGGCGTGTCCATCGCCTCCGGCATGTTGCTGCGCACCGAATTCGGCACCCGGACCCTGCGCACGATGCTGAAGTGCCTGGGCTACAAGACCATCAAGTTCCCAGCGCCGATCCAGGTGGACGACACCGTCACCACCACGTTCGAGGTGATCGACAAGTCCGACTTCGACGAGACGAAGGGGCTGCTCGAAATCCGGCTGGACGCCGTCAACCAGCGCGGCGTGCTGGTCTCCACCCACCAACGCACCTACCTGTTCGCCAAGAAGAACTTCGACTTTGAAACCATCGCAGAAAGGGGATCCTTCTGATGCCCACACCCAAACCCGATTTCGGAATGCTCAGCGGATACCGCGTGGTCATGATGGGCCTGTCCGTGGCGGCGCCCTTCGCGGGCCAGCTTTACGCGGAGCATGGGGCCGACGTGATCTGGATCGAGAATCCGAAGGTCGTCGACTCCTGCCGCACAGCTCGCAAAGGCGGCCCCTGGCAGCAGGACCGCCGCAACATGCGCTCGCTGGCCATCGACTATTTCCACGAGGGCGGAAAAGAGGTCTTCCTGGAGCTGATCAAGACCACCGACGTGCTCATCGAAGGCTCGGTGGGTGGGCGCTTCGACAAGATCGGGCTGTCGGACGAGGTGCTTTGGGAGGCTAACCCAGGTCTGGTCATCGCACACATTTCCGGCTACGGCCAGACCGGAGATCCGAAGTATGTCTCGCGCCCGAGCTACGACCCCACGGCCCAAGCTTTCGGCTGCCTGATGCGCATGAATGGGATGAGCGGCCAACCGTCCATTCCGGCGATGGTTTTCCCCGGCGACTACACCGCGTCGTTCTACGCGTTCGGCATGACGGTCGCCGCGCTGCTGAAGCGCACCCAGACCGGCAAGGGCGAATCTATCGACATCGCCCAATTCGAGCTGCTGCTGCGCATCCAAGCGAACTACCCGATCGACTATCTGCGCTTCGGCCTGGACTACACGAAAGAGGGAAATCACTCGCTGATCTGCGCGGGCTACGGCACGTACACCTGCGCGGACGGCGGAGAGGTCTACATCCTCTACCTGGGCTCCGGCGTGCTGTCGAAGGGGCTGCCGCTGCTCGGCCTCGAATACGGCTCGGAGCTCTTCCCCGCAGGAAGCTCCTTGGTGCCGGTGAACACGCCCGCGGCAGAGGTTTTCGAAGCGGCGCTGGCGGACTTCCTGTCCCAGCACACGGCAGTCGAAGCGGAGCAGCTCTTCTACGAGTATGGGGTGCCCTGTTCGCTGATCATGGACTACGAGCAGGCCAAGACCAACTCCCAATACGTCGCCCGTGAGGTCTTCACGACCTGGACGGCCAGCGACGGCGTCACCGAACTCCCTGGGGTGAACGTCATGCCCAAACTGAAGAACAACCCAGGGAGAGTTTGGCGGGGAGCGCCCGCCATTGGAATGGACAACGACGACATTCTCGCCGAATTGGGAGTGCCCGCCGATGTCGTCGAACGGCTCTATGCCGAAAACAAACTCAGCAAGTCCGAGTACCACGACTACGCGCTCGACTGAGCGCGCAGCAACAAGAAGTAACTAGGAGTAACAAAATGTCAGAAACAAGCACCGCCTCCAGAGGAAGCGGCTATGCCTGGGTGATCGTGATCAGCGCCATGTTCTGGTCCGGCATCATCTTCGGCCTGTTTGGCAACACCGTGGGCCTGTTCTACGTGCCTGTTGCCACCAATCCGGGACAAGAGGGCGTGGAGTGGACGCAGACAGAGGTGTCGCTGTTCATGTCCATCTTCCCGATCGTCGCCGGCGTGCTCTCGCCGATCATCGGCAAGGTGTACCAGTCGGTCAAGAAGACGCAGTACCTGCTGGCGGGCACAGCCCTCGCCTATGCCTTGACGTACCTGTGGTCCGCTACGTTCACAGAGCTGTGGCAGTGGAACCTGTACGGCGTCATCACCGGCATCTACGGCGGCATGCTGATGTATATCCCCATCCCCATGCTGATCAACAACTGGTTCACCAAGCAGAAGGGCATCGCCCTGGGTCTGGCCGCGTCGTTCGTGAACTTCATGCCGGCGATCTTCTCCCCCGTCATCACGGCGCAGATCGCGGCTTCCGACTGGCGCACGGTGCGCATCTGGATGGCCATCATCATCGGCGTCATCGTCACCCCGCTGACGCTGATCATGGTCCGCAAGACGCCGGAAGACAAGGGCACGGAGCCTTGGGGCGGCCTGGCCACCCCGGAGGCCAAGGAGTTCAAGTCTGGCGTGTCCAACCGCACCGCGCTCAAGTCGGTCGCGTTCTGGTTGGCGATCATCATGGTGGCCTGCATCGTGTCGACGGCGACTATGTATCAGCGCATGGCGGCCATGGCCACGGCGGCCGGTTTCGAAGGCGCCATGATCGGCTTCGCGCCGACAGCCTTGATGCTGGGCGCGGTGTTCGGCAAGTATCTGCTGGGCTTCATCCGCGACATCACCAAGTCGGCTGTGATCACTGGCGTGGTTTGCGCCTGCCTGGGCCTGCTGGCCTGCGTGCTGTTCCTGGCGTTCGGCACCTCCAGTATCCCGATGTTCTACACGTCCGTGGTCATCTACGGCCTGGGCTTCGCGGGTTTGACGGTCGTCCCGCCGATCGTGGTGGAGAACGCCTTCGGCGGCAAGAGCTTCGCCCAGATCTTCGCGAACGTGTCCGTGTGCACCTGCGTCGCCAGCTCCGGCGCCTCCCTGGTGTACGCCCAGATCATCGACCAGACCGGCGGCTACGAGGGCTGCTTCTACTTCGCAATCGCCCTCTACGCCATCTTCCTGGTCTGCGTCCCGCTGATCATCAAGCTCGGCCAGGCCCTGCCGCGCGAAGCCGCGGACGAGCCCGCCGATCCGGAACCCGCCAGCATCTAGCAATCCGAAGTGAAGGGGCGCGACTAATGTCGCGCCCCTTCACCATCCCTACGCCCCTACGCCATCCCGGACCAACACCCCCCATGTCATCCCGGACTCGTTCCGGGATGACCGGAAAAAGAGTCTGGTGGCAGCCAGGGGAGAAGCCCTCTCACACCCGGATCAAGTCCGCCACCACGGCCGCGTGGTCCGTGCCCTTGATGTTGACGGCGTAGACAGACTTGGCCGCCAGGTAGCGGTTGGTGAGCACATGGTCGATGCCGATGAGCGGGGCCGGCCAATCCAAGGTGGGCCAGGTGGGCAGCCAACCTGTTCCGGATTCGTCCGCGGCGTCAGTAAGCCCCGCGGCCAGGATGCGCCGCAACGACAGGTGCTCCAAGGTGGCGTTGAAATCCCCCGCCACGACGAGCGGGCCGCCCATTTGGCGCCCGGCCATGGCCGAGATCGCGGAGGCGTCCGTCAGCCAGCGGTCGGTCCCGTAGACCGGGCTGGACGCGTGAACTCCGGCCAGCACGAAGCGCCCGTCCGGATCCGAAACCGCCACCGCGAAGCACTCGTAGGCCGCACTCTCGGTGGTGTCGATGATGTCCAGCGGATACTTGGAGAAGATCGCCGCGCCCGCGACGGAATACGCCTCGGCCGGGTAGCCGGCGTGGTAGGGCAATGTCTTCTGGAGCGCTTCCTCGATGGCGGGGTAATCCCGTTTGGTGATCTCAGTGAAGACAACCACATCTGGTTTGGCCGTGTCGAGTTGTTCGGCCAAGGCGGCGATGTCGGCCTGCCCGTAGAAGAGGTTGGACGAGAAGACGCGAATCGATGCCTTGCCCTCGGGCGCCGCATGCGGCAGATAGTGGCTGACGGTCAGCACGTTGACGACCAGTCCCAGCGCGGCGATCAACGCGAGCAGCTTGCCCTTGCGATGGGCGGCGATAACCAGGACGAGCGTCGCGTAGAGCCATGCGAACACCGCGTGCGGAGCGAACGTCGCCGCCAATGCGATCACGCGGTGCAGGGCTTGCAAGCTCGGCAACATGGCGCTGGCCAGCGGGACGAACCCCACCGCGACCGCAATCCAAGCGGTCGCCAGCCACACGCTGTGCCGTTTGGGCCCAGGCTTGCGCCGCCGAACAGTGCTCCCCACATCGTCGAGAATACCCCGACCCCAACCGCCATCGTGGCCGACCGCCACCACGTCATCCCGAGCCCCCACCACGTCATGCCGGACTTGTTCCGGCATCTCGGAAGTAGTCCGTGTGCCGACAGGGCACCCCTTCGGGGCGCATGGGAATGCCACCCCTTTTGCTCAGAACTTGCATAACCTTTTGCTCAGTATTAGCATAAGTACAGAGCAAAGGAGTGAGACATGACCATCACGTTGGAACGGGCAGAGCAGGCGTATTGCCGGGTGCGGGACGTGGTCCCTCGCGTCGAATGGGCGACCATGGCAGACGACGTCGAGGCGATCTTCCGGTTGAAGCAGGAGCGCAACGCTATCATCTTGGCGCACAACTACATGACGCCCGAGATCTTCCACGGTGTTGCCGACATCACCGGCGATTCGCTGGCGCTGGCCCGCCAAGCCGTGGACGTGGACGCCGACGTGATCGTGCTGGCTGGAGTGCACTTCATGGCTGAGACGGCCAAGCTGCTCAACCCCGCCAAGACTGTCCTGATTCCCGACCCGCTGGCCGGATGCTCGCTCGCCGAATCGATCACGCCCGAAGACGTGCGGGCGCTGCGGGCCCAACATCCCGGCGTTCCCGTCGTCACTTACGTCAACACGTCGGCGGCGGTCAAGGCCGAATCCGACATCTGCTGCACCTCGGGCAACGCCGAGCAGATCATCGCCGGCCTGGGTGTGGACCGGGTCATTATGATCCCCGACCAATACCTGGCGGCCAATATCGCCGCGCGCACTGGGGTGGAAGTCATCACGCATCCCGGTTCGTGCGAGGTCCACGAGCGTTTCACAGCCGACGACATCCGGCAGATCCGCGCCGATCATCCGGGTGTGGACGTGATCGCGCATCCGGAGTGCCCGCCCGCGGTCGTCGCCGCGGCCGATTTCGCCGGTTCCACTGCCGACATGGTCGACTACGTGGCCCGCAAGCGCCCCGGCCAGGTGGCGCTGATCACGGAATGCTCGATGAGCGACAACGTCGCCCAGCTCTATCCGGACGTCAAGTTTGTCCGCCCGTGCAACCTCTGCCCGCACATGAAGCGCAACACCCTTTCCGTCATCCGCCGGGCGCTGGAAACCATGACCCACGAGGTCACCATCGACGCGTCAGTGGCCGAAAGCGCACGGGCGGCCGTAGCGCGAATGCTGCAGCCCGGTCTTTGGAAAGACAAGGCGGTGACCGCATGAGCAGGCCAATCATTGTCGGCGCGGGGCTGGGCGGGCTCGTCGCCGCCATCGAGATGGCTCCCGCCGATTGCCTGGTCATCACGGCCGGGGCGCTGGGCGAGGGCACCTCGACGGACTGGGCGCAGGGCGGGGTCGCCGCGGCCATCGGGCGCGATGACACCCCCGAATTGCACGCTCAGGACACCATCGCGGCTGGCGCCGGGCTTTGCGACCCGGAAGCGGTGGCCCGCATCACCGCCGCCGGGCCGCAGGCCATCGAATGGCTGGTTGGCATCGGCGCCGAGTTCGACCGCAAGGCCGACGGCGGACTGAAACGCGGCCTGGAAGGCGCCCACAACCGGCGCCGCATCGTCCACGCGCGTGGCGACCACACCGGCGCTGAGCTGCTGCGCGCCGTCATCGCCAAAGCCAAGGCGTTGGATTCGATCGAGATCCGCGAATACTGCCGCGCTGTCGAGATTTGCGTGGCCGCGGGCCGCGTCACCGCCTTGGTGGTTGAAACTCGCGGCCAGGGCGTGGAAGTGCTGCCCACCCAGACGGTCGTGCTGGCGACCGGCGGCGTCGGCGGGCTGTTCTCGCACACCACGAATCCGCTCACATCGCGCGGGCAGGGCCTGGCGCTGGCCTACCGCGCGGGCGCGGTGTTGCGCGATGTCGAAATGGTGCAGTTCCACCCAACGGCGATGGACGTGGGCGTCGACCCCATGCCGCTGGTCTCCGAAGCCGTGCGCGGCGAGGGCGCGACACTCGTCAACGAATTGGGCCAGGCGGTGCTGAAGAATCCGCTGGCCGCCCGCGACGTCGTCTCGCGCGCCGAGTGGCGGCAGTTGCAGGCCGGGCATCAGGTTTTCATCGACGCCCGCGACAAGCCCGGCGACCAGTTCCCGCGGCTGTTCCCGCAGATCACCGCGAAGGCGGCGGCCGCCGGCCTGGACCCGCGCGCGGACCTGATCCCGGTGCGCCCCGCGGCGCACTACCACATGGGCGGCGTGCTGGTGGACGCGAACGGCGAGAGCACAGTCCCCGGCTTGTACGCGGTGGGCGAAGTCTCCTCGACCGGCCTGCACGGGGCCAACCGCCTGGCGTCGAACTCGCTGCTGGAAGCCGTGGTTTGCGGCCGCTGGATTGGGGCGCGGCTGCGCGCCGCCACGCCGGCGCGGGCACCCTTGCCGGTGCCGGAGGCCGAGTATCTGTCGGCGCCCGCGCCAACCGACCAGGAGATGGCGGCCATCCGCGAGATCATCACGCGTGGAGCGGGCGTGCTGCGCGACGCCGACGGGCTGTCGCGGGCTCTGGGTGATCTGGAGCCGTATTGCGACACGGACGCCGGCCTGGTCGCCTATCTGCTGGTCCGGGCCGCGTTGGAACGCGAAGAGTCGCGCGGCGGGCACACCCGGATGGATTATCCGGCTGCAGACGACGAAATCCGGCACACACTGTTGAGTGTGCACGAGTTGCTGGAGGCACACCGATGAGGACGCTGCCCGACATCGCCATCGAACCCATCGTCCGCGCCGCGCTACTGGAGGACCTGGGCCGGGCCGGAGATCTGACGACCGACGCGATCATCCCCGCCGGGCAGACCGGCGAAGTCGCCATCGTGGCGCGCGAAGCCGGCGTTGTCGCCGGCGCCCAATGCGCCGCCTGGGCCTGGAAGCTGGTGGACGAACGCGTGCAGACCAGCTTCGAAGTGGCCGACGGCGGCCGGGTCGCCCCAGGCACGGTTATCGGCCGGGCCGCCGGGCCCATGCGGGGACTGCTCACCGGCGAACGGGTGGCGCTCAACTTCCTGGGCCAACTCTCGGGCGTGGCCACCGGGACGGCGCGGATCGCTGACGCCATCGCGCACACCAATGCCCACGTCGCCGACACCCGCAAAACCGTCCCGGGGCTGCGCGCGTTGCAGAAATACGCCGTGGCTTGCGGTGGCGGCCAAAACCACCGTTTCGGACTGGACGACGCCGTGCTCATCAAGGACAACCACGTGGCCGCCGCGGGAAGCATCACCGAAGCCGTGCGCCGCGCGAAGGCGGCCGTCGGCCATCTGGTCAAGATCGAAGTCGAGGTGGACACCCTCGACCAGTTGCGCGAACTGCTGGCGGTGGGCGCCGACGCCGTGCTGCTCGACAACATGGGGCCTGCCCAACTGGCCGAAGCGGTGGCTTTGGTGGACGGCCGCATGGTCACGGAGGCTTCCGGGCGCATCACCCCGGACACAGCCGTCGCGATCGCCGAAGCAGGTGTGGACTTGATCTCGGTGGGGTGGCTGACGCATTCCGCGCGGGTGCTCGATGTCGGGCTGGACTTCGTGGCTGCGTGAGTTGCTCAGCCCGTCACGGTCAGCCAGACCAGGACGAGGTTGAGGGCGACGATCAGCGCCACCACCAACCAGGCGACGACCCGCAGCGCCAAGCCGTTGGCAAAGCGCCCCATCAGCGCCTTGTCGCTGCTCAGTTTCACCAGCGGGACCAGGGCGAACGGGATGCCGAGGCTGAGGAATACCTGGCTGAGCACCAGCGCCCACGTCGGGTCGACGCCGAAGGCCAGGATGGCCAGGGCCGGGGCCAGAGTGATCGCGCGCAGGGCCACGATGGGGATCTCGATCTTCATCAGCCCGGCCAGGATTGTCTGGCCGGCGTAGCTGCCCACCGACGTCGAAGCCAGGCCGGAAGCCAGCAGGCCGACCGCGAACAGCGTCGCGATGACGGGTCCGAGCGCCCCGGCGATGGCGTTGTACGCACCCTCGATGGTGTCCGTGCCGCCCACCCCTTGCAACGTGGCGGCGGCCAACAGCAGCATGGCAATGTTGACCGTCCCGGCGACGCCCATCGAGCCGACCACGTCCCAGCGGGTGGCGGTGATCAAGCGCTTGGTTTCGCCCAGCGACACGACACCGTGGTGGTCATGGGCGAGTTGCGAATGCAGGTAGATCGCGTGCGGCATGACTGTGGCGCCGAGCATGGACGCCGCCAGCAGCACCGATTGGGTGCCGTCGAACCGTGGCACGGCGCCGGCGAGCGCATCGCCCCAGGACACGTCGGACACGAACAGGCCGGCGACGAAACCGACCGTGATGACCAGCAGCAAACCCATCACGACAAACTCGAAGGGCCGTTGTCCGCGCCAGTTCTGGATCGCCAGCAGCACCATGGAAATGACGCCCACGATCAGCGCGCCGAGCAGCAGCGGGATGTTGAACAGAATGTAGAGGGCGATGGCGCCGCCGACCACCTCGGCCAGGTCGGTCGCGATGGCGACGAGTTCCGCCTGCGCCAAGAACAGCAGCCGCGGCGTCTTGCGCATCCGCTCACCGAGCAGCGCGGGCAGGCTCTTGCCCGTCACCAAGCCGAGTTTCGCGGACAGGTACTGCACCAGCACGGCCATGGTGTTGGCGAGCAGCAGCACCCACACCAGCAGATATCCGTGGGTGGCTCCAGCCGTCAGGTTCGCGGCGACGTTGCCCGGATCGACGTAAGCGATGGCGGCGACGAAGGCAGGCCCCAGCATCTTCGTGAGGCTTTGGCCCTGGTCCGCCTGCGTGTCCACGCCCCAAAGATAGCCGGACTCGATGGTCCGGAAACGACCAACGCGGCAATTTGGGCCCAGGTGGCAACTCTTCAGCCCGGGAGCGCCGTCAAGACTCTGCCACCACGATGAACGCGTCGGCCGCGGTGAAGGTCTCGACATCCGACTTCAACGGGTTCAGGCGAACCTTGGGCGGCTCGGCGCCGGCATCGCGGCGATGACCGACGAAAACCTCGCCCTTGCGGGCCACCGCGGCGGCGACAGTGAAGAAGTCCATCGGCACGCCCAGCCGGACATAGCGGGCGGCCGGTTTCGTATAGAACTCGGAGCCGGTCTTCGACAGCAGGTTGTCCAAGATGGCGGCCAACTCGCGGGTTTGCGACATCTGGGTCATCAACAGGGCGGTCAGGCGGTTGGAGACCACGAAATCGGTCACTTTCATGACGCTGGCCAGCTCCTGGCTTTCAACGCTGCGCGTTTCCGAAGTGACGGTGAAAGTGGCGCCGGTCTGTTCCGCGATGTCGTGCAGCAGCAGGAGGATGAGCAGGACTTGCGCATCGGCGGTGGCGTCGTCGTCGCGGCTGTCGGTGAGCACGAGGACGTTCTGGCGCGGCTCGGCGACCAGCGCCCGCAGCGTCTCGGGATTCCAGATATCGGCCGCCCGCACGTCGACGGCGAGATTCTCCAACCGCAGCGCGGCGAAGTCCACGGTGCCGAGCACGTCTTGCGCGGCGGCGACAGTCACGGTGGAGCCCGGCGCCAGGTACTTGTCCTCTTCGATGAGCACGTCCGCCAACAGCGGGTTACAGCCCAACACGAGCATGCTCTGGGCGGCGGGCGCGACAGTGTCGCCGTCCGCGAACAAGGACTCGTCGATGGCGGGCGGCTCTCGCGGAATGCTGACCCCGTCGTCCTCGGCCAGGACGATGACGCGGTCACCCGGCTCCACGACGGTGTCCGGCGGCGGGTTGAGCAAGCTCTGCTCGCCGCGCGCCAGCCCCATCACCACCGACTTGGGGAACCAAGTGCTCAGTTCGCCCATACGCCGCCCGGTGACCGGGATGTCCTCCACGTAAATCTCGTCGCCGCCGTAGGCCAGAATCTCGGTGAACACCGCCGAGATGCCAGGTTGGCGGCAGGCGTGGGCGGTGATGCGGCCCAGTGTGCCGCCAAGGTACAACACTTGGGCGCGCGCTCCCCCAGCCACCTGGGCGGCGCGGTAGCTCGCCTCGTCGCGTATGACGGCGGTGATGTACGCGTCGGAGTGGGCGGCTTCGAGCAATTGAGACACCGCCAGGATCGCCTTGACCGTGCTCGGGTCGTCATCGGAGTTGACCACGACCGACCGCGCCGATTCCACCGAGCACATATGCAGATCCGCGAAGTTGTCCATGCGCCCCGAACGCACGATGACGCGGGTTCTGGCCGTATCCGGTATCCGGGCGTGGATCGCGTCTTCAACCTCGCCGGAGTCGCCCTCGTCGAGCACCACCACTACGCCGCCGCCGTGGTTGGCGTTGGCCTCGCACAGCTCCGACAAGATGGTGAACGCGGCCTCGTTGAAGCCCAGCACGACGGTGTGCCCGCTTTCCAGGACCCGGGAACGCCCCTTGCGCAGGGCCTCCATCTTTGTCGACAAACCTTGGTTGACAACGCCGATCAGCAAGCTCATCAGCAGCAGGCCGCAGACGGTGACGATCAGCATCAACGCAAGGTAGCCCTGATCAATTTCGTCGCCGGTGATGGTGCCCTGATCGATCAGGTGCATGAGCGAATCCCAGATCGCCGCGAAAATGTCGCCGCCGGTGGCGATTGCCAGCACAGCGCCGGCGAGGACGATGACCACGAGCGCCGCCAGGAAGAGCAAGGCGATGAGCGAGACCGTACCACCGGCCATGGCGTTGTCGAAGCGGTATTGAAGCTTCTCTTTCCAGGTGGCCACCATGGGCTAATCCTAGTGACTCGACACCGTGAAATTACCGACGATCAATACGGACGTGGCAACGCCGCGCCAGCCGGTGGAGTAGCCTAGCGCAGGTGACCGAATACGAGCATTTGGAACCCTTTCCAGTAGATGGGCCGCCCCCGGCGGACGAGAGTCCCACCACCGACAACGCAACTCTGGGGCCGATGTTCCGCCCGACGCATCCGATCGCCCTCGCCCCCGTCGCCTCTCCCCCGCATTCCGTTGACGGCTTCGTGCGCGAATTCCTGCACGAATTGAACACCGGCCAGGGCGTCCAGCTTTCCCGCTCTTCGGTCAACGACCAATATCTCGCCCTTGCCCGCACCGTGCGGCACTATCTGATGGCCCGCTGGCTGGAGACGTCGCGCAAGACCCGGCAGACGAAAGCCAAGGGCGTCGCGTATCTTTCGGCGGAATACCTGCTGGGCCGCCAACTCAACAACGCCCTGCTGGCCACCGGCCTCAAGGAGATCGCCGTGGAGGCGCTGGCCAGTTGCGGGCTCGACCTCGAACAACTGCGGGCGCAGGAAGTCGAACCGGGCCTCGGCAACGGCGGCCTGGGCAGGCTCGCGGCGTGTTTCATCGACTCCCTGGCGACGATGAGCGTGCCGTGCATCGGCTACGGCATCCGCTACGAATACGGCATTTTCAAGCAGGTGTTCGTCGAGGGCCGCCAGGTCGAGGAACCGGACACGTGGCTGCAGTTGGGCTGCCCGTGGGAATTCCCGCACCCGGAGGCGGCCGTCCAGGTGGATTTTGGCGGCTACACGGAAAAGTACTACGACGGCGGCGTCGAGCGGGTGCGCTGGGTGCCGAGTTGGAACGTGCTGGGCGTGCCCTACAACTACATGGTGCCTGGCTACCTCAACGGCCGCGTCAACACGTTGCGCCTGTGGAGCGCGACGGCGACGAAGGAATTCGACTTGCACGTCTTCAACGCCGGGGATTATGTGGAGGCGGCCCGCGCGCAGACGTTCGCGGAGAACATCACGAAGGTGCTCTACCCGGAGGATTCCACTCCGCAAGGCAAAGAGCTGCGCCTGCAGCAGCAGTATTTCTTCGTGGCGTGTTCGCTGCGCGACTACACCAACCAGATCCTCGAAGACAACGGCGACCTGCACACCCTGCCCGACCGGGTCATTTTCCAGTTGAACGACACCCATCCGGTGATCGCAGTCCCGGAGTTGATGCGCATCTTGGTCGACGAGCAGAAGTGGGAATGGGACGACGCGTGGGAGACGACGCAGAAGTGCTTCGCGTACACCTGCCACACGCTGCTGCCGGAAGCCCTGGAGGTGTGGCCGGCCGATCTGCTGGGACGCTTGCTGCCCAGGCATCTGGAGATCATCTACCGCATCAACGACGACTTCCTCGAAGAGGTGCGCAAGGCCTATCCGGGCGACGAGTTGCGCGCCCGCAATATGTCCATCGTCGGCGAGTATCCGTACCGCTGCGTGCGCATGGCGTACTTGGCGACGGTGGCCGCGTCGAAGGTCAACGGCGTGGCCGAACTGCATTCGCAATTGCTGCGCGACAAGGTGTTGCCGGACTTCAGCGAGTACTGGCCGGACAAGTTCATCAACGTCACCAACGGAGTCACGCCGCGCCGCTTCATGCGCATCGCGAACAAGTCGCTGACGAGCCTCATCACCGACGCGATCGGCGTGGGCTGGCTGACGGACCTGGAGCGCCTGGAGGAGTTGGAGCCGTTCGCCGAGGACGACGAATTCCGCGCCCAGTTCGCGAAGGTCAAGGCCGCGAACAAGCGCCGGCTGGCGAAGGTGTTGCAGCGCCGCGACCAGATCGTCCTGCCCGAAGACCACCTGATCGACGTCATGGTCAAACGCCTACACGAATACAAGCGCCAGACGTTGAAACTGCTGCACATCGTGACCGAATATGAGCGGATCATCTCCGGGAAGGTGTCCGCCGAAGACGTGCAGCCGCGGACTTTCATCTTCGGGGCGAAGGCCGCGCCGGGCTACCGGGTCGCGAAGGAGATCATCTACCTGATCAACTCGGTGGCCAAGACAGTTAACGCCGACCCGCGCGTCAAGGGCCGCCTGTTCGTCGCCTTCCCCGCCAATTACAACGTGACCTTGGCCGAGCGGCTCATCCCCGCCGCAGATTTGTCCGAGCAGATTTCGCTGGCCGGCAAGGAGGCTTCCGGCACGGGCAACATGAAGTTCGCCCTGAACGGCGCGCTCACCATCGGCACGGACGACGGCGCGAACGTGGAAATCCGCCGCCTGGTGGGCGACGACCATTTCTTCCTGTTCGGCATGCGCGAGCCAGAGGTCGAAGCCTTGCAGTCGAAGGGCTACGTGCCGCATTCCTACTACGAGACGAACCCGCAACTGCGCGCCACGATGGATCTGATCGCCTCGGGCGCGTTCAGCGGCGGCGACCGCTCCGTCTTCGAGCCGCTGGTGTCCAACTTGCTCTACGCCGACCCGTACATGGCCCTGGCCGACTACCAGGACTACATCGACACCCAAGCCAAAGTGGACGCCTACTACGCCGACCAAGACTCCTGGGTCCATTCGGCCGTGCTGAACGTGGCCCGCTGCGGCTATTTCTCCTCAGACCGCTCCGTCCACGACTACATCTCCCAGGTCTGGCACACGACGTACCTACACTGAAAACCTGTCCGGCATGACGGGTCGGGTTGTCCGGGATGACGGGCTTGGGTGTCTAGTACTTGATTTTCGCGGTTTTGCCAGATGTGGCGGTGGCGGTTTTGTAGCCGGTTTTGGTGCCGGTGATTTTGACGGTGATGGTTTTGCCTACGTCGGCGGGCTGGACCAGGTAGGTGGGTCCGGTGGCGCCGGTGATCGGTTTTCCGGAGCGGTACCACTGGTATGCCAAGCCCACTTCGCCAGGGCCCCACACACCGGGGTTGGCGACCAGGGTGACACCTACCGCGGGAACACCGGTGATTTTCGGTTTGGGTGCGTCTAGCAGGCTGACCCGCACCGTGTACGTTTTCGACTTCGAACCGGCCTTGACCTTGATCTTTACTGTGCCTTGGCCTACTGCGGTCAACCGTCCGGTTTTGTCAACGGTCGCGATCTTCTTGTTCGACGAGGCGAACGTGACCTTGCCTGGCGCAGCCGTCGTCTTGGACCAGGCGGCCGTAATGTCGACGCTTTGGCCAGGTCCCAGTATCTTGGGCACATCCGCGGACACGGTTTTGACCGATGGCGGTTTCGACACCACTGTGATTGTGATCTGGGCTTGGACTGGTTGCCCGTCCACACCGGGCGTGACCGAAGATGCGGTGATCGTGGCCGTACCGGTGGTTTTCCCGGTGATCTTCCCAGTGCTGTTCACAGTCGCAACAGAAGGATCAGACGAGGCATACACCAGTTCCTGGGTGGTCCCGTTAGTCAAATATGCCAGGGCACCTGTTTGGAATGTTTTGTTCTTTTTGACCACAACCGACTGCACTTGGGTGCGGACCTCGATCGTGTAGTGGTACCGCAAACCGGCCAGCGCGGCCAACAGCCCGGTTTTGATCTCGGCCAAATCGTGACTGTCGGGCGAGTCTTGCCCGAGCAGTTCTTGTGCGGCAGCAACCTGGGTTTGCACCTGGGCAAACGACTCGGCAGTGTATTTGGCCCGGTCCAGTGTGGCCGCATACCCGACCAGATCACCCAACTCGGCCAAATCGTGTTCGGTCGCCTCGGATTGGGGCACTAGTGGTACTAGGCCGGCCAGTGCGGTGTGCAGGTCGGCCAGCGCAGTGTCGGCTTGTGCCTGGGTGATTGTTGCCGCATGCGACAACACAGTCTGGGCGGCTGTGGCTTGTGCCCGTAAAGCATCAACCGAGCTGGCCGTGTATCCCTTGAACAGGTCATGGTCGAACAACTCGTCTATTCCGCCCAACAGTTGCGTGAGCGCGGCCACGTCGGCTTGGCGCCAAATGGTCAACTTGTAGTAGGCCGTGTTCCCAGCAGCAGCAGTCACCACCAAATCTATTGTTGTGGACGCGCCCGCAGCCAGGTCCTGATCAACTTGTGTGACCGCCTCGGGCGACAACACCAAATCGGTGGCGGCAAGCTTCGCAACGTCAGAAGCGACACTCAAGTTGACCAGGTACGGTGTGGCCTGCTGCCCGTCACCGCCACTAACCGTGACGTTTTGGCCGAAGACCTGCAAAATTCTTGTGCCGGTCGGAATGTTCCTAGTCACACCTATGCGGTAATAGCCGGCATAGTTCGGATCCTCGGCGACAATCTTGACCCACACATCAGTCGTGCCCGCAGGCAACGCTACGTCCAACACATCCAAATAGTCATCGGCCGCAGCGAACACAACCTGTGAAGCAGTCGGCGCGGCGACAATATCCGCACGCGAAATTTGTGTCACTTGCCGGTCGACCGTGACCGTAGCCCTGGCCGGCGCCTGCGGCGTCGTGCCCACACCAGACACACCAACCGCCTGGCCAGCCAACGAACCCAACGACACATCGTTGCTTTGCCGGTGCACGACCAGCGTGTAATCACGAACCGTCACACCATCTTGCGCGGTCACAGCCACATCGACCGTGTTATCGCCGACCGTCAACAATTGCGCACCGAAGTGGACCGTAGCGCCCGGGGCGACCTCGAACGATGCCGCCGACAACGAACCTGTCGCGTAACCGACCGTGACCGTGCCCGAATCACCAGCCAACACCGGCGCCACACCAGCAACCGACACCAAAGACGCATCCGCGGAGCCTTGCCGGGTCACAGTGATCTTGTAATACTGCCTGGTCGCCAAATCCTGCGCAGTCACAACCACAAACACAAACACCGGTTCTGCTGCGGGTAACACCTGCGAACCCAGGCCAGTTTTCCAATCCGCAGCCACAACCTGAGCAGTCGCCGAATCCGACGGCACAATATTCCCCCCGGCAGCCGCCGACAACGAACCCACATTATTCGCAACCGCCACCGAACCCAACGTCGGCGAAGACTGCGAACCCGTACCCGGCTGCGGATCCGGAAACACAACCGGCTGGCCACCCACATAAAACAACGTCGTATCCGTCAACGGCGTACGCGACACCCGCAAATGATAATCACGCATCGTTGTGCCGTCCTGGGCGGTCACCCGGACATACACATCAGTGACCGTGCCATCGCCAACCGTCACCGACAACACCTGCCGGTCCACAACGTTCGCGAACACCGAATCCATCAACTGGGCACTACCACCACTGGCAGCCAACAAATCAGACGCCTTGACTTCAAACACGCCATTATCGACCGTCAACGTGCCCTCAGTGTCACTTTGCAGCTCCGGCTGTACCCCGGCGACGCTGTGCAGTTTCGCAACCGACGAACGGGCCCGCGAAACCGTCAACTCATAAAACGCCTCCCGGCCGTTCTGAGCAGTCACTTTCACAAACAACTGGTAGCTAGCCGGAGCAACATCGGCCAACACCACCGACCCTGGCGTGGTAAACCCCGAATCAGTAAAAACAGCCACACTCGAACCCACAGCACCAGCAACCACACCGGCATCAATCACAGCAACCGCGTTCGGAACCTGCACCAACACCTGCTCCGGCGCGGACAAAGCCCCATTAGCCGACACCGACACCACAACACCACCAACAGTGCCCAACGACGCATCACCCGACATCGGCATGGCCGACACCACACCAGAGGCTGCACCCTCGCCCACATTGTTAACCGCCCGCACCCTAAACGAGTAAGCCACACCATTCGGCAAGCCGGTAACCGTGTAAGAAGTAGTGCCCGCGTTCGAACCAGCCACCGGCATCCAACCGCCATCGCCCACCAGGTACTCGAACCCCGTAATCGGGCTACCACCATCATCAGGCCTGGCCCACGACAACATAACCTCACGATCACCCGGAACAGCCAACAAACCCGTCGGCGCCGCCGGCGCTACCGCATTGATCGTCAACGTGCCAACACCATAACTGACCGCATAATTCACAGCAGCCGCCTGAGCCAAAACTGATTCGGTCATAGGCAACATGTACTGGCCCGGCACACCCGTGTCAGCAACCAAGAACTGCGGCACACCCAACGAGGTGAACACCGTATCTGGACTGTCCGGACTCACAAAACCGTCATAAACCACATCCGCCCCGGTCAACACCGGCAACACATCGCCATAGCGCAACACCACATCCTTCGGAGTGGCCGTCACCAGCCGCTTCGCGATCGAAAAATTCCACGACGCGCCACCCTTGTACTCCAAATTGTCCGCCGGAACCGCAATCGACAACACATAGTCACCCGCATTCACCGGCGCGTCCGGGCTCGGGCCATACACCGTCCCATTCCGGCCCGTGTACGACACCTGCAACACACCCAACGCCTCCACTGGGCTCGCAACAAGCGTGCCCTTAAACCCGTTCGCCGTACCATCGAACGTCTTCGACCCGACAGACACACCCGACACTGACACCGGAGTCTTCGCCGTCACCGAAACCGTCACCGTGACCTCCACATCAGCAAAATTGGCCGAATGGATCGCCACCGGGAACATCGCCGGCAGCGGCGAACTGCTGAACGGCACCGCGTTCACCGGCACCAACAGCACATCATCGCCGACACCAGCCTCCCCCAAAACAATCTCGGGCGCAGCCGAAAGCAAATGATCCAAATCGCTGGGCTCCCTAGTGTCATACGACACCTCACCCAACTGCCGCGGCGGAACCACACTCGGCAACAACCCCGCCAAATCCACCCGATAAGTCGCCGCCGTGTTCTCCACCGCATCCACCAACACCTCCACCGGACCACCCGCCGGCGCCTTATTGATATCCGCCGTCAAACCCACCGGCGCCACAGGCGGCAAGTAATTCGGATTATCAACCGTCACACCAGAAACCGACACCGGTTTCCCAACACCCACACCGGCACTGCCAAACAACGCCGTAAACGACACCACCACAACATCATCACCAACCCGATTATCCGAACTGAAAACCGCACTCGCGACAGTCGAACCGTCATACGACTTCGCAAACGCCGCCCAAACACCAACCAACTGCCGCTTCGCGACCTGCACCACCACAGTGTGCGTCAACTCCACACCCGCATAGTCGTAGTTCGCCGTATCACCCGGAGTCAACACCACCTGATAGCCGCCGTTGGAAACCGTCGGCACAACCTGATCGTCCACCCACGCGAACGAACCACCACCGGTGTCGTTTCCGCCCACCAGCCCGGGCAGCTTGTCGCCGTACGTCACCGCGGGCGCCGAAGGCCAGGTGACCTGTGGGGTGGCCTTACCGACCGTGAAATACAGGTTTGCGGTCTGCGAAGTCTCGTTGATCCCGGTGTAAGACAACCGCAACACGTCTGAGTGCACGACATCCGACGCCGGCAAGCCAGTCTTGGGCCGCACCGACACCGTCGCCGTGGCGCCTGGAGCCACAGTGCCCAAATCAACGCTGGCCCCGGCCGTCCCAACAAACTCGAAATCGGCGCTGGTCAGCGTCGCAGTAACGCCGGTCAGTGGCTGGTTGCCGGTGTTCGTCAAGGTGAATGCTTGGGCAGCCTGCTCGCCGTAGCCGTAGGCCGCATCCGGGAACGTCTTCGAGGTCGGCGACAGTGTCGTGGCGTAGGTCCGGGCCGTCACCGTCACCGGTACGGCGCCGGACAGGACGCTTCCGGCCTGGTTGGTGATCACGCAGTAGTAGTAGGCGGTGCCCGCCAGGGTGGTCGGCGGGCTATAGCTGGCCTGTTTGCCGATATCGCCGACACTCACGCCGCCACTGTTGGAATCGGACGAATTGGAATACCACTGGTACGTCAGGCCGTCAGTGGTGCCAGCGTCGTTAGCCGCGGCGACGGTCAACGTGACCGGATCATCGGTGAACACCGCGGCGCCGACTGGCTGGGTGACAATGTGCGGCGGGCCGACCACCGTGAACGACACATTCGCGGTGGCCGTCTTCGTCTCATCGTTGGCACCGGTGCGGTACGTCACCTGCACCTGCGCGGTGTGCGTGCCCGCGGGCAGATCCGCTTTCGGGATCAGGCTCCACGCGTTCGAGTTCGCCCCATTCGCCGGAACAGTCGCAACCGCCGTAGTGCCATCCCCCGTAGCCGCACCGGCAATCCGGAAGCTGGCGGCGTAGGCCCCCGTCAACTCGATCTTCATGACTTGGGCGGTCGTCCCGCCAGAGTTGACCAACGCCACCGGAGCATACGACAGCGCGTCGGCGGAGTAACCCACGTTCTTCGTGGCAAACGCGATGTCAGAGGCGATCGACACCGCCGCTGGCGTCACCACCTTGAAATGCACCGCCTTCGCAGCCGTCTTCGTCTGCGGATTGCCGTTCACCTTGTAGCTCAACACCACATCGGCCGTGTAATCACCCGGCTCCAGCGCGGCCTTGGGTACCACCTGCGTGGACGTCTTCGAAGCGCCACTGGACACCGTGCCCAAGCTGCCACCGGTCAGGGTGAACCACTCACCCGACTCGCCATCCTTGGCCTGGTTCGCCAAAGCCACGGTGGCCTCAGTGGCGTCGATATTCCCGCCGACGCTGGTGACCGTCACCGTCTGCGCCGAAACCGCAGGCACATACGCGCCCGCGCTCAAGACCGAAGTGCCAAAATCAAAATCCGTCCCATCCAGATACAGATCACCGGCGTCCGCAATCTCCATCGACACCGGGATGTTCAACGTCTCCTGCCCAGCACCGTTGGTGTACGTCACCTGCAACGTGGTCGCGTAAGTGCGCGCCGTGGAAAAACCACTATCCGCCGGCTCCACCCGCCAAGTCGCATTCACACCTCCCGGCGTAATCAAAGCCGGAGGCGCCGACAACGTGAACAACGCCGCGTCCCCGTCCACCAAAGTGCCCGTCACCGACGTAGCCGAATCAGAATAGGTGCCCGCCGGCGTCACATTCCGCAACGTCACCGCTAGCGCGCCGGGCGGCGAATACCCGCCCGCCGAATAATTCACCGGGAACTTCACCGCAGGCGCCGTCAACACCGCCTTGCGGTGGAACGTAGCCACCAACTCGGTGTCCGAAGCGGGCACCACCAGCGAATACACACCGGAGCCATTCGTCCAGGCGGAGGTCGCCTCGTCCGCCGACAGCGCCGGCGTGGTCACCAACTCGAACGACTTCAGATACCAGCCGCTCGCCGCCTGAGGCGTGAACGTCAGCGTCGAACCGAGTTCGGCCTGCTTGACGCCGGTGTTCAACGGGTCGATGTAGACGTTGTCGCCCTCCGACACCTGGCCGCCGGAACCGTCGCCGGGCCATACCGTCACCTTGATCGGAGTGAACAGGCCCATCGTCAGGTTGTTCAGGGCGCCGATGTCGTAGTTGTTGTACAGGTTGAAGTAGTCGTAGCCCTCCGGCCCGTGCGCGTTCACCACCGACGTCGGCACGTCCGGGTTCTGGATGTGCGAAATGTAGTTGTCGCCGTCGTAGTACGACCCGGGCGCGTGCAAGTCGTTCGTCAGGTCCTGCAGCTTGGCATTGTCGATGAACGCCGAGAACGTGCCGGAGTTGCCGGAGAACGTCACCGGGCTGGAGGCCGGGATGTTGATGTACTTCGGGAAATACGAGAAGACCGCGCCGCCCGCGCCGATGGCGTAGCCGATGAACGCCGAGGGTGCGTCGCGGTTGGTGCCCAGCGCCTGGTTGCCGGTGAACGTGCCGCCGTAGAGATTCAAGATGGGAGTCACGCCGGTGCTCAACTTGCCGTTACCCAGCGCGATGGCGCCGCCACCGCGCGCTGCCACATTGTTCTCGAAGCGCACGCCGGGGTACACGTTCACGGTGAACGTGTAGCCTGCGGTCGCCCCCGCTGACAGGATCGCGCCACCGTTGCCCGGGTAGGAGTTGGCGGAGGTGAAGGCGGGATCGAAAGCCGCCCGGTTCCCGGAGAACACGATGTTGCTGGCCCCGCTGGACTGGCCCAGCGTGAGCGTGCCCTCGTTGTGTACGTCGATGGCGCCGCCGCCAGCCATACTGGCGTTCTCGCGGAAGAGGGCATTGCCGGTAATGGTCACGGTGGTGGCTAAGCCGATCCAGGCCATGGCGCCGCCCTCCGAGGTGGCGTAGTTGCCTTCAATGATGTTGTTGCCGGTGACAGTGGTGGTGGTGCTGCCGCCGCGCTGGCTGAAGAACGCGCCCACCCCATTCGTCACGTTGTCGCTGTAGACGCCGCCCCGGAAAGTGATCTTGTCGCTGGTGGTTCCCCGGAACGCGCCGTCCCGGGTGCTGTGCTGGCCAAAAACCCGGGTGATGTTGCCGGCGAACGACATCGTCACGCTGGCCGACACGTCGATGCCGCCACCCCCATAGCTGGTGTAGTCGCTCACATAGGTGCTGACGCCTTCGGTAGCGTAGTCGGCGCTGTCCGGCACCCGCCCGCGCAGGGTGATGTTCTCCAAAGTGAGCGAGACCGGCGTCCCCGAGACTGTGAAGTGGTTCGCCACGGAGGAACTCGCCACCTTCAGATTGAAATCCGCCACCTCGTCGTAGAGGTCGGGCGATTCGGCATCGAGATTCGTGTATTCACTGGTGTATTGCCAGGCCTGCTCGCCCGCGTGCGTCGTGGCGTTCACCGTGGTGGCGGTGGTCTTACGCAGCACGATGTTCCTGCTGGCGCTGATGGCGTAGGCGGCGGAGAAGGTGATGTCGGAACCGATGAGGATCACGTAGGGCTTGTTCGCTTCGTAGGTGCCCACCGCATCCAGCGCCTCCTTCAGGGCCGCCCAGGTGGTGACCACGGCGTTGTACAGGTAGGCGGTGTCGAAGGACGGGTCGTTGGTGACGCTGGTCCAGCCCGCCGCGGTACCCACCACACCGGGCGCTTCCAGGGCAGGGCTCTCCACGGGCTGCGGCTCCGGCTCGTCAGGAACTACCGGCTCCTCGGTGGCCGCGGCGCTTGGAGTCGGCTCCGGCTCGGGCGTCTCTTCGGCGCTCGCCACCGCGGGCATCATCGTTGCGACCAGCCCGGCGACGAGTACGGCAATCAGAGAACGCAGAAATGCATAGAAAGCTCGCGTGTGCATAGTTCCCCCCAGATACGCACAACAGGTGTCCCCCACACCCTGAAGCCAGAGGCTAGCACTCCGCAGCCCCACGCGTGCGGAAACCGGGAAATGCACCCACATGTGGAGACACCTGGATCCGTCACATTGACGGCGAATTGCAGAGGGCCCGGTTTCCCGGGCCCCCTTTGCTTTGCTTGCTTACTTCCTGTCCTTCAGGGCTGCTTGCGCCGCGGCCAGGCGGGCGATCGGCACCCGGAAGGGGGAGCAGGAGACGTAGGCCAGGCCGGCGCGGTGGCAGAACTCCACCGACGACGGGTCGCCGCCGTGCTCACCGCAGATGCCCAGCTTGATGTCCGGGCGGGTCTGACGGCCGAGCTTGACGGCGGTCTCGACGAGCTTGCCGACGCCGTTCTGGTCCAGACGGGCGAACGGGTCGTTTTCGTAGATCTTCTTCTCGTAGTACGAGTCGAGGAACTTGCCCGCGTCGTCACGGGAGAAGCCGAACGTCATCTGCGTCAGGTCGTTGGTGCCGAAGGAGAAGAACTCCGCCTCCGTGGCGACCTCATCGGCCGTGATGGCGGCGCGCGGGATCTCGATCATCGTGCCGACCTGGTACTTCATGTCGACGCCGGACTCGGCGATGAGCGCGTCCGCGGTGTCGGTGATGATCTTCTTCACGAAGGCCAACTCCTTCACCTCGCCCACCAGCGGGACCATGATCTCCGGCACGACCTTCCATTCCGGATGGCGGGCCTGCACGTTGATGGCGGCCTCAATGATGGCGCGGGTCTGCATGGCGCCGATCTCCGGATACGTGACGTCCAAACGGCAGCCGCGGTGGCCCATCATCGGGTTGAACTCGTGCAGCGAGGCGATGATGCCGTTGAGGTGCTCGACGGACAGGTTCATCTCCGCCGCCAGGGCCGCGATGTCTTCCGGATCGGTCGGCAGGAACTCGTGCAACGGCGGATCCAGCAAGCGGATCGTCACCGGCAAGCCCTGCATGGCCTCGTAGATGCCCTCGAAGTCGCCGCGCTGCATCGGCAGCAGCTTGGCGAGGGCAGCTTCGCGCTGCTCAACCGTCTCGGAGACGATCATCTCGCGGATGGCGGCGATGCGGTCGGTCTCGAAGAACATGTGCTCGGTGCGGCACAGCCCGATGCCCTCCGCGCCAAAGCTCATCGCCTGGGCGGCGTCGGCTGGGGTGTCGGCGTTCGTGCGCACCTTGAGCGTGCGGATGGCGTCCGCCCAACCCATGATGCGGCCGAAGTACCCGCCGATCTCGGCCGGGACGGTCTTGATGGCCTGGCCATAGACGTTGCCCGTGGAGCCATCGAGCGAGATCCAGTCGCCTTCCTTGTACTCCTTGCCGCCCAGCGTGAACGACTTCTCGTCCGCGCCGAAGCGGATCTCGCCGAGGCCGGACACGCAGCAGGTGCCCATGCCGCGCGCGACCACGGCCGCGTGCGACGTCATGCCGCCGCGGGCAGTCAGGATGCCCTTGGAGTAGTGCATGCCCTCGATGTCCTCGGGCGTCGTCTCCAGGCGGACCAAGATGACGTCCGCGCCCTTGTCGCGCGCCCACGCCGTCGCGTCCTCAGCGGTGAAAACCACCTGGCCGGTCGCAGCCCCCGGAGAAGCGGGCAGGCCCTTGCCGATCGGCTGGGCAGCCGCCAATTCCGCGGCGTCGAACTGCGGATGCAGCAGCGCGTCGATCTGCTTCGGATCGATCATCGCGACGGCCTGCTCCTGCGTGATCTGGCCCTCGTCCACGAGGTCGCAAGCGATCTTGAACGCGGCGGCGGCGGTGCGCTTGCCGTTGCGGGTCTGGAGCATGAAGAGCTTGCCCTCTTCGATGGTGAACTCCATGTCCTGCATGTCGTGGTAGTGGTTCTCCAGCTTGGCGACGATCTCGGTGAACTGCTGGTACACGGCCGGGTTCTGGTCGCGCAACTGGTCGATGGTCTGCGGGGTGCGCACGCCCGCGACGACGTCCTCGCCCTGGGCGTTCATCAGGTACTCGCCGAACAGGCCTTTGTCGCCGGTGGACGGGTTGCGGCTGAATGCCACCCCGGTGCCGGACGTCTCGGACATGTTGCCGAACACCATCGACTGCACGTTGACTGCGGTGCCCCAATCGCCGGGGATGTCGTTCATGCGGCGGTAGTAGATGGCGCGCGGGTTGTCCCAGGAGCGGAACACGGCCTTGATGGCGCCGAAAAGCTGCTCGATCGGGTCAGACGGGAAGTCGGAGCCGATCTTGGCCTTGTAGGCGGCCTTGAACTGCTCGGCCAGTTCTTTGAGGTCGTCGGCGGTCAGCTCGGTGTCCTGCGTGACGCCGCGGGCTTCCTTCATTTCGTCGATGAGCTTTTCGAAGTAGGCCTTGCCGACCTCCATGACGACATCCGAGTACATCTGAATGAAGCGGCGGTAGGAATCGTAGGCGAAACGCGGATTGTTCGTCTTGCGGGCGATCGTCTCAACGACCGTCTCGTTGATGCCCAGGTTGAGAATGGTGTCCATCATGCCCGGCATCGACGCGCGCGCGCCGGAGCGGACCGACACGAGCAGCGGATTCTCGGGATCGCCGAACTTCTTGCCCTGCTGGGCTTCCAGAGTCTTGACGTGTTCGAGGATCTCGGCCTTGATGGCGTCGTTGATCAACTCGCCGTCGGTGTAGTACTGGGTACAGGCTTCCGTTGTGATTGTGAAGCCCTGCGGCACGGGCATCCCCAGCCCGGTCATTTCCGCCAGATTCGCACCCTTGCCTCCGAGGAGGTTGCGCATCGACGCGTCGCCTTCACTGAATTCGTAGACGTATTTGGTCATATCGAGAAAGTGTCTCCTTGTTTGTCGCCCTGTGTCTCCCTGACCTGACTCGGATGGGAGGACCCGACATCAGTCCTGCGCGCTTCAGCGGACGTCCTGAAACGCACCGAAGATATACGTTATCGGGAACCAGCGCCACATTCGTCCAAGGTCCATACTTGTTGCATGGACTCGTCGCGGGCCGCAGATGGTGGTATGGCCGACAAACGCGACATCCGCTGACCAAGGAGGATTCATGGCCGCGATTTCGCTCGCCGGGTGCGAGCTCGGAGTGGCGACAGCAGCAACCCAGATCGAAGGGGGCAACGCCGACACAAACTGGCACCGTTGGGCCAAATTGCCTGGTCAGGTGGCAGATAACACTTCTCCGACGCGCGCCGCAGACCATTGGAACCGGGTGGATTCCGACATCGAGCTGCTGCAGCGTTTGGGCGTCAAGCACTATCGGATGGGGCTGGAATGGGCGCGCATCGAGCCCGCTCCCGGCGTGTACGACACCGCCGCGATTGACCACTATGTGGACGAGTTGAAAAAACTCAAAGCCGCCGGAATCAAGCCCTTGGTGACCCTGCACCACTTCAGCAATCCGGGCTGGCTGGAATCGACGGGCGGCTGGCTCAAAGCCCACACCATCGGGGTTTTCGAACGCTATGTGCACCGCGTCGTGGAAGCTTTCGAGGATCTGGCCACTGACTGGATCACCGTCAACGAGCCGAACGTCTACGCGCTGAAGGGCTTCATCGAAGGCGAATGGCCCCCCGGGCGCAAGTCGCTGGCGGACGGCGTCAAGGTGATGGAACATCTGGCCTACGCCCACATCATCGCTTACAAGCTGATCCACGACATGCAGCCGGCCGCGAACGTCGGCGCGGCCCACCACCTGCGCGTCTTCCGGCCCGCGCAAGCCTGGAATCCGGTCGACCAAGCCTCCAGTGCGGCCCAGGAATGGCTGTTCCAATCCGCGCTGGTGCGCGCCATGAGCGCCGGGAAGTTCCTCCCGCCGTTCAAGCAGCCCAAGTACATCCGCCCCGGCCGGTACTACGACTTCCACGGCATCAACTACTACGGGCCGTCCGAGGTGCATTTCCTCTCAAACGGCGCGGGCAAAGGCGTCCCGGTCAACGACCTCGGCTGGGAGATCTATCCGCAAGGCTTGGCCGAATTGGCCAAACGCATCCACAAGGCCTATCCGGGGCCGATCTACATCACCGAAAACGGCACCGCGGACGCGAACGACTCCTTCCGGCCACTGTTCATCTTCGACCATCTGAAGGCCGCCCTCGAATCGGGCGCGCCCATCGCGCGTTTCTATCACTGGTGCTTCACCGACAACTGGGAATGGACCGAAGGCGAGTCGGCCCGCTTCGGCTTGCTGGGCCTGGATTACGACACACAAGAGCGCGTCTGGCGCGACTCAGCCGCCTTCTACGCCGACATCAGCGCCAACAACGGCGTAACCGAGGACGCCTACACACGCTGGGTGGCCTCGCGCAGCTACCGCTATTCGTGACAAAAACCAGGTTGTTGTGGTGATTTCGCCCCCTCTTGACGCCGGTTCAAGCTAGGATCAAGCTGGGCTTGCAAACGAAGGGAAGACAACGGCCAGGACTCGCTTGTCAAGGCCGCAACTGGACCACAAAAACCCCGGTGGTTTGGCCGGTCATATCGCCTACCCGTGGAGGTATGATTGCCTGCGGCACTTTGGCCAGTGCAGACAAGCGCGTCGTGGGGTCGGCGGTTGGTGCCGATGGTGTCGTGCGGACACAAAATGGTACTGAGCGGGGACTACCGTAATGAAGAGGCGGCATGCGTAATATCGACATGGGTGGGGTGGTGTTTGGTTGGGAGATCAACCAAATAGTCAACTTCCTCCGGCAAGGGGTCAGCGTCCACTTGGTTGGCCCCCGGCGTTCTGGACGTTCCCAAATACTGCGCGAGTTGGCCGATTGGCTGGACGACGACGGCAGCAGCGTCCTGATGATGCGGGGCAATTCGGCCCTCAAGAATGAGCCCTTCGCCGCGTTCGTGCACACGAGCTTGGGCGAAGAGTTGGCCCGCCGCACGTTGGCGGAAGTGGTGGCCGGCATCACCCGTTTCGCCGGACGGCGCTCGCCAGTGCTCATCTGCGACGACGCCGACGACCTCGATGCGGCGTCGGTAGGTGCCATCCAGGCCGCGCACCGCGAAAACCGCCTGGTCGCGGTCACCAGCAGCCGCCCGCACCAACTCGTCCCCGCTGATTCGCTGATGGTCGGCTTGGCCCCGGCCGTCCAGTTGCGGGTCACGAATCTCGAACTCAGCCGCCTGCACGATCTCGCCGTCGAGATCCTCGGCGGCCCCATGGAGCCAATGGCGCTTTCCCGTGTCGCCATGCGTTCCGGCGGGCTGTACGGCTTGGCGCGCGCGATGCTGATCGTCGGCAAAGAGACCAAGCAGATCGTCCGCAACGACGTCGGCCTGTGGGTCATCCCCGGCGAGCTGTGGTCGGAGTACCTGACTTCGGCCGTCGAGCCGTATCTGGCCGGCATCGATTCGCTCGCCTACGAGGGGGCGACGGCCCTGGCCAGCGCGGGACCGCTGCCCGTCAAGGACGCCGAAGCCCTGCTCGGCCACAACGTGCTGCGTGACCTTTTCGCCCTCGGCCTGGCCCACTACGTCGAATATGGCTCCAACGCCGTCGCCGGCATATTCCCACCGCTGCTGTCCGACTATCTGTCCCACGAAGGTTCCCCGTTGGGCCGCTCCCGCGCCCTCGATTTCCGCCCGTCGCAGCCTTGGCCATCCCTGCGGCACGCCCCCAGTTCGGATGTTTCCATCATCTCGCACCAGGTGGAGCAGCAGTCCGTCACGCTCGTCGAGCAGCGCCGCCAGGCCTGGGTGCAGGATCCGACGCCGGCCAACGCCACCGCGCTGGTGCAGGCTATGGTCAACACGTGGTCGCCGCCCGTCGAAGTCAGCCGGGTCATCTCCAACACGGCCGTCGTGGGCGAAGACCTGCCGGGAGCCCTGTTCGTGGTGTGGGCCGCGCAATGGAATGCCTCCCAGACCGGAGACGTGGACGCGGCCGTGCAAGACTTGGAGCGCTACCGCAAGCAAATGCCACATTTTGATGCGCTGCTGCGGGCCGGCCAGGCGCACATCTGTTTCAACTCTGACCAGCAACCCACCAAAGCCATGCTCGCCCCGGCCACTCCGGACGACGATCCCAACGGCGCCGATTTCCTGAACGGCGTGACCATCGAGCGGATGATCGCGCTGGGCAAGACGACAACGGCGCGCAATTTGCTGCGCGACTACCAGCCGATGACTCCCACGCTCCAGGGCGAACGCAACTCTTGGGAAGCCCTGTCGACTGTCATGGCCGGCGATCTGGAAAACGGCATTCAAAAGGCGCTCACCATGCTGGCCGCAGCGCGGCAACGCATGCAGGTGGGCGAAATCCAATCGGCCGGATATGCGGCCGCGCTCGGCATGGTGCTGGCCGGGCGGCTACAAGAGGCCGGCGATGTCCTCGAGTCGATCTTGTCTACCACCCCATCGGCCGCGTTCCAGAACACGGCCAACTCCGGCGTGCTCTCCTTGGGCGCGCTGATGGCGCTGTGGCAAGGCCGCCCGGCATACGCCCGGGCCCTTGCCTCGCGCACGCTGCCGCTGGCCACCAAGCCGGGCCCGTTCCCGGGCATGGTTCCGTGGGCCGTCGAAGCCATGATGCGCTGGTCGACGACGAGTACGAATCCGGGCCCGGACTTGTGGGAGGTCGCGGAGCGCCGCATGAAGACGGGCTACGTCGCCAGCGGCCTGTTCATCTCGCTGGAGGCCGTCGACTATTCGTCGTCGGACAAGGTGAGTGCGCTGATTTCCAAGACCCTGCCCGACATCGAGAGCCCGATGCTGGTCAGCTTGGCGCAGTACATCCTCGCAGCCAATTCGCAAGACTTGGACGCGCTCGCGAAGCTCATCGCCCAGTTCCAGAAGTCCGGCGCGATGCACTTCGCAATCCGGGCCGCCGTGCTGCGAGCGTTGCTGCTGCGCCGCCAGGGCCAGGTGGCGGAGGCCGCCGCGCAGGCCGCCGAAGCTTGGGACATTTCGAAGGTATCCGGTTACGAGCGGGCCGGCTTCTTTGCGCTGCTGCGGGAAGAGGTGGGCCTGTCCGCCCGCGAATACGAGGTGCTGGGTCTGTTGTCGACGGGCATGGTCAACGCCGAAGCCGCATCCATCTTGGACATGAGCGTCCGCACAGTGGAGACGCATCTGCACAACGTCGCCCGCAAGGTGGGCCTGGTCGGCAAGGAGGCCCTGGTCGAAGCCATCAACACCTGGCTGCGGCCCGCGGGCAAGTAGCGCGCTCCACCCCCACCACGCCATCAACCCGACCACGTCATCCTTTACCTCACCACGTCATCCCGGACTTGTTCCGGGATCTCGGACGAAGTCCGGTCCACACCCCGCGCCGGACTTATTCCGGCCGCAACCCCACCACGTCAGTCCGGCCTACTGATTCGTCTTCAGCTCTTCGACTTCGCGCTGCAATTCGGTCAGCGCCCGGTAAAGATCCTCCACGGCCGCCTTCAAAGAGGCGTCGGCGGCGACGGTCTTGGAGGCGCGCAGCTTGGCGATGGCCGCATTGATGTGCGTCTTCACACTCATGGAACCGAGTCTACGCGCTAGGCTTCTGGCATGAATCGGCCTCCCAGTTTCGGTTTCACCCTCCTGCGCTCCTTGATCCTGTTTGCCGTTGTGGCGCTGCTGTTCGGCTGCGGGCTGCTGCTGCGCTACAGTGTGTTCCTCAGTTCCGCCAGTCTGCTCAACATCGCCATCACCGCCGCCATGATCGGGCTCGTCGCCCTACCGGGGATGCTGCTGATATCGGGCGGCCACATCGACCTGTCAGTGGGCGGGGTCATCCTGCTCAGCGGGCTGGCATTCTGCGCCACAGTGGACGCCATGGGTTCGGTCCAGCCGGCGCTGCGGCTGGCCGTGGGGGTCTCCGCCGCGCTGCTGGTCGGCGTGGTCGTCGGGTTGGCAATCGGGCTGCTGACCGCCTTGGCGAAGCTGCCTTCTTTGGTGGTCACGCTGCCGCTGTGGATCGCTCTACCGGTGCTGACGAACCAACTCTGGCCGATGAGCTTGATGTTGGACGAAGCCGTCAGGCCGGAGAGCCAATTGACGATCATCGTCGGTCTAGCAGCGCTCGCCGCCGTTTTCCTGGTGACTTTGGTGTTGTCCTTCATCTTCAGCGCCCGCCACAAGGGCGTGCTGGGCGGAATGTGGCCCGGTCTGCGCGGGCAGTGGCGCTACGGCACCAGGGCGACGATCACGGCCTTCGTGTTCAACGGGCTGTGCGCGGCTGGAGCCGGAACGCTATACGCGTTGCGGCAGGCCTCGTGGGTGCCGACGGAGTCGATCTCGACACAAGCGTGGGCAGCCATCGGCGTCGGCGGCTCCGGCGGGGCTCTGGGAACCCTGGGCGGCGCACTCCTCATGGCGCTGGTGTGGATGCTGATGGCAGTGGCTGGTTTGGAATCCGTATTTCCGCACCTCACCTACTTCGGCGTGCTGCTGTTAATCGTGCTCTGGGGCCTGGTTTCGATGGCAATGGGCAAGTTCCAGCCGCATCCGGCAGACCAAGAAGGCGTCGCGTTGCGGCAACAGCGGCCACTGCGAAGTTGGGTGGCCCGCTATCAGGTCTTGATCGGCCTGGGCATTCTAGCCGCAATACAAGGGGTGACCGTCTGCCAGTACACGGTGATGATGACCACGGATCGGCCATTCATCATCCCCACGCTCTACTTTGTCGTCTTCGCGGTGGGCATCGCGGCCATCTTGCTGGTGCTGCATCTCATCGGCGGCAAGCCAGTCCCGGCGCCGCAGCCGCAGGGCCCCATGCCGCCCGGATGGCAGCAGCAGCCTCCCGCATGGCAGCAACCCCAGCCGCAACAGCAGCCGCCAGCAGGTTGGGTTCCGCAGCCCGGCTACCCACAACATCCGGCTCCGGCTTTCGCCGCGCCGCCATACCAACCCCGCACTCCGACCGAGCCGATCGAGCCGACGGTCCCCATTCCCACGTTGCCCGTGGAACCCGTCACGGCGCCGCCACCGCCACCGGAACCAGCGCCCAAGCTGCCGGAGCCGCCGCGTTTCGGGTAGCGGCGCACCGTCATACCGGACTCGTTCCGGCATCTCGGACGAAGTCCACGCGCCCGACAGGGCACCCCTGCGAGCCGCATCGTCATGCCGGACTCGTTCCGGCATCTCGGACGCAGTCCGCGTGCCCGTTAGGGCACCCCTGCGGGGCGCATGGGACTTCGTCCCAAGATCCCGGAACAAGTCCGGGATGACGGGGTTGGGGACGCCGGGATGACGGGGTTGGGGACGCCAGGATGACGCGGTGGGGTTCGACAGCAACCAAGGGGTCCCCGCAAAGCACCGCAGCGCAGCGAGGACACTTTGTGGGGTTCAAATGATGTCCACCGGGCTGCCCGGCAACACGTCCTTGAGTTTCTTCAAGTCGGCTTTGTGCATGCGGACACAGCCGTTCGAGATGGCCGCGCCTTTCGTGCCGATCTTGGCGTCCGAGCCGACGGGGCCGTGGATGGCGGTGGTCGCGTCGCCGGAGCCCTTCCAGCTTTCGATGTCTTCCGAGTGCGCCGACGTGCTGATGACGAACGCGCCGTAGCCAGCGCTCGGCGGCTTCTCAAACTGGGTGACGAAGTAGTTGCCGGTCGGCGTCCGGGTGCTTTTCTTCCCCACGCCGACTGGGACGTCCAGGACGACTTCGCCGTTCTTGTACAACTTCAACCGGTACTTCTTGGTGTCGATTAGGATGCGCCAGGGCGTCGTATAGATCTCGCCGACTTCGGATTCCTTGATCCAGCCGGTGTCGCCGTTGGGGCGCGGCGCGAGGCGGACCAGCAGGTAGCCTTCGGATTTCTCCAGGATCAGCAGGTTCGACTGGTATGTGCGCCATTTCGCCTTGACCGTGCCAACTTTCTTGCCGCCTGGCTTGTCGTAGCGGGCCACGTCTTTGGACAGGCTGGCCACCTCCCAACTGGTCGGCTCGGTCGGCGTCGGCGTGGGAGTTGGCGTGGGCGTCGGTGTGGGCGTGGGGGAAGGCGGCGGGGTGTAGTCGGCCCGCACGTAGTTCATGGGCGTGGCGAGCCAACTGGGCACCAACATCCATCCCGTGCATCCCAGCATCACCGCGAGCACGCCTTGAAGCACCCACAGCAGCGGGTGCCGGGGTTTCTTATGGGCCTCCACACTTCCCACACTTCAATGCTACCGGCCCCACCACGTCGCCGCCGGGTTCCAATCCGAAGTCACAACCTACTTGGCCGGCGGGGGCGGACCGCGTGTTTGCGAGGCTCAAGCGATGCCCGGCGTGGACCAGACGGTCAGCGGGGCCGGTGCGGTAGTGGCGGCATGAGGCACTACTGAATAGGTGTTGTTGGCGGGCGGCGCGGCCACCGAGCCGCCCCAGCTCACCCACTTGCCGTCGGTTCTGCGGACGTGGCCGGAGTTGCCGTGCAAGCCGGCGGCGACCCAGTCGCGTCCGAGAGCCTTGAAACGGGTCGGCCTGCGGATGCCCGCGGTTGCAGCCGCGCCGGTAGCCGGGTCCGGACCGGTCGAAGTCCCGTACCAGCCGTAGAGGTACGCCCAGCCGTCGACACCTTCCAGAAAGACGTAGTCGCGAGCCGATTGCACATTCCTTGCGAGCACGTCCAACTGCTCGGGCGCGGTTGCGTCGCCGGTGCGCCCGGTGCCGAAATGGGCTTGGTCGCCCCAGGTGTAGACCGAGCCGTCCACCAGCCGCAATTGCGAGCCGTAGGCATGGCCGGTCAGCTGCTGGATGGTGCAAGTGTCCCGATTCGAGGCGGCGACCACGCCTGGGGTGTCGCATCCAGAGGTGGCGAACTTCGAGAGGGTTTTCGACCGCGTCGGCACGCCGCGCGTGGCAAACTTGGCATCCCCGGACGGATCCCCGGCTGCCCCGCGGTCGGCGCGGCCCCACCAAAACACGCCAGTCGAGTTGTCTGATTTCGAATAGTTGCCGCGGACCGCCCAGCCATTCCAAAGGCCGGCGTGGATCGAATGCACGCCGTCGAGGATCTTCTCCGGTTCGTAGGAAGAGTAGTCCAGGTCGGTGCCACTTTGGCCGGCTGCGCCGTAGCCTTGGGCCCAACCCCACGTGTAGAGGTCGCCGTTTTCGGTCAGCGCCATGAATACGCCCGCGGACGAGACCAGATCGACCACTTTCCCCGCGATTGCGACTCGGCCCGGCACCCACCACTGGCTGTTGATAGCCGTTGTCTCGCGGCCCATCATATGGTTGGTGTTCCGGCCGCCCCACGTGTAGACGTACCCGTCGTCGGACAGCGCCGCCACGCCGGCATGCTGGTTGTCGGTGGTGTTGTTGTCGATGCCCACTCCGGCGACTTTCACCACTCGGCGCCGGTCAGCCGCCGAACGCTTGTCGTTTGGCAGCCAAATCTGGGTGGGCGGATCCTTCGCCGGGACGACCTCCTGCCCATTGCCAGGCAGGCCGTGCGCGCGCAGGCCCCACACCATGAGCGAGCCGGCGTCCGAGATGGCCATGGCCGTGTTGGGCAAATGGGAAGTGACCGGGCCCCAACCGGTAGCGTTCGGACCCAGCGTCGAGTACACGGCGGTGATCATCACCAAATCCCAATACGTGGCGGCATGGGTGGCGCCCACCAGGGCGGCGAGTGCCGTGGCCAGGCAGAGGATGCGCTTAATCATGTGTCTCCTTTATCGGTATGGCCGCCAAGAGGGTGATCGAAACCAACACCGCGACGGCGAGGAAGAAATTGGCCTGGACAGCCTGCACGAGGTATCCGGCCAGCGGGATCACGGCGACGACCCGCCCGGCCTGCGCCACCTCGTAGGGCAGCAAATCGGGCTCGCGGTTGGCGTCGCCTTGCAACACCAGGGCGCGGTCGGTGCGCAGGCCGCGCTCGATCTTGATGACCCGGTGGGTGACAAGGCCGTTTCCGTCGTTGCGTGGCAGTGTGACGACGTCGCCGACGCGGATCTCGGACACCGGCACGGTCTTCGCGAACGTCACCGAACCCACTGGATAAGCCGGCTCCATCGATCCGGAGATCACGACGGCTGGCCGCAGCCCGAAGGCGACGCAAACCAGGAAGCCCAACAGGCACAGCGCACCCAACGCGGCGGCCATGTTCAGCAGCCACCGCTGGGCGAAACGCAACCCGCGCCGCCAACGCGCCACGTTCATATGTCCACCGAAGTCGCGTCAAATTGGATGGCGACCCGCGCCCAGCCATTGCCGCGGTTGTTGAGACTGCCGTGGTTGAGCAGATGGACGGTGACGGTCAGCTCTTCCCAAGAGTCGTACGGGCCGGGCGTCCACGGATCGCCGTCGGCCAGGCGGGGATCGCCGCGGTGGTCCAGGACTCCGATACGGCCGACCGCGCCTTTGGACGCCCCATTCGCCGGGTTGCCGGGGTCGCCCAAGATGGTGGCGCCAGAGCTGTCGGCGACGCTGAACCGCAGGTAGTCGGAGATCGGCTGGCTGCCGCTGATATCGACGGCCAGCACGCGAAATTCGACGGCGGCCGCGATTACCGGATTGTTGTTCGCGACCGTCAGCGTCTTGGTCACGGTGTGGCCGGGCAGTAGCAAGTCCCCGTCCGCCACGGAAAGCCGCACCGGGTCGGCGCGATGGGCCACCCCGGCGTCGACGACGACCAATTCGAAGGGGTCGAAGCTCGACAGCGTTGCGGTGTCCACGTTGAAGTGCGCCCGGTCGCTGTAGGCGGCGGTTGAGCCCGGGATGTAGGCCAACGCCAATGCGGCCGCGAGCAGCGCCCAGCGTCTGGGAACACTCATGGCTTGTCCTTCCGCAGTTTCAAGATCAGCAGCGCCACCAGCCCGGCGACCGAAATCCCCAGCAGCGCCCAGCCGACCGCCGACTCAGCCCGGAAACCCCCGGAGTGGACCCCGGGGCCGCCCGGCGACTTCTGCTCAGCGACCAGCCTGAAGGTCAGCTCCAGAGATTGGCCTTGGAGTTCGTCGCCGGCCTCGTAGGGCAGTTGCAACGCGCCGCGCAAGGTGACCGCGCCGCTGGATTTGCCCACCGGCGCCGGCTTGCCCAGCAATTCGCCGGCCGTGCCGTTGGCGACGACGATTCCCGCTGGCGTGGCCAGCGATATCTGCGGCGGGTAGGGCCCCTCCCAGTGCGGCCCGATGGCTTGGTCCAGGACCACGCTCACGTCGGCGCCGACGGGCAGTTCGGCGTGCAGTTCGAAGGTGCTTTCGTGGCCGGGATAAGGGGCGTCGATAACCACGCGGGCAGCGGTGTCGGTGTTTCCCCACGCACCCAAGGCTGATCCCCAAACCAGGAATGCCACCAAGGCGGCTGAGCAGAATACCCTCACGATGTCCTCCCCTCGATGTGCAGTGCGAAGTAGAGCGCCCGCCCGAGAACGTTCGGATCACTGATTCCGGGCTGCAGCGACAACTGCACTTCGACCGCTTTGGCCACGCCCTGTTCCCAGTCGGTGATGGGCATCGCGGCGAGTTGGTTGGCGGTCACGTGGTCGGCGAACGCCTGCCCGTCGATGCGCACGGTGAATAGCGTGTAGTGAAATGGGTCATGTTGGCTCGGCGCGGGATTGTCGTCCTCCGGTCGGATGTGGACCAAGCCGACCGCCTTCGTGGTGGTAATCAGCTTGAATTCCATCACCGGCTCGGGATAGGGCCCCTGCCCCCAGACCGGCACGATAGTGCCCGCGCGGTTGAAGCGTTCGGGGATGGGGTTTGCTTCGTACAGGTCGCCGCCGGGACGCACCAACGCGAGGTTGTAGCTCGCACCCAGGCGGTCGCCATCGCCGAGGACCACCTCCAACCGGTCGGTGAACGCGCCGGCGGTGACGGCGACGGCGAGCAACGCGCCCATGCCGAGGACCGCCATGGGAGTGCGGACATCTTGGCGGATCACTTGGATACCCCTCTCAGCAAGACTTGGAAACCGGTGGCCGCCCCCTGCCAGCGGTTGTCGACGCTCTCCGGCACGCTCACCGTCAGGTCAAAGAGACGGCCGTGCGCGGGCGAATCGGCCTGCGGCCGAGGTGCCAACTCCCCCAAGTCGACGCCGACGAGCGCGGTGGCAGGGCCATCGAAGAATGTCTGCCCGGCTTCGGAGACGGTGACGTGTAATTGGTCGAAAAGCTCCAGGTACGTACCGGTGGCCGGATCAAGCGCTGGGCCGAGCGGGTCGGGATCGCGGGCCTCGACGATCAAGGCGGCGGGCACCGCCGCGGTGGTTCGGGCAGCGACGCGCACCGACACCTGCTGGCCGGGGCCGAGTGGATATTGGGGTTCGTCACAGAGCTTGATGGTCACCCGCTGCGAACTCGGCTTCCAATCGGCCGGGCCGGGCTGCCAGTCGGCTCGGGTGCCAGCGGCCGTCTCGATTGAAAACCGGACGCCGTTGCCGTGCACCTGGATCGTCTGCGAACCCACGACGGCGGCGTCCGTGAGCAGCGCTGATGCCGCCAATAGCAGCATCCAGGCCGCGATCAGCCGGACGAAACGCGCGTGCATGTGTTCTCCTTGGTGAGGTTCTTTGTCGGGTGTTTGATGTGTGGGAGGCCGGAGATCCGGCCTCCCACACGTATTGATCAGTTGATCGACGTACCGTTGAACACAGCCTGCAAGTAGGCGGCTTTTCCTTGCAGGGAGTCATCGGTATAGGGCGCACCCGACGTCGCCTGATCAAGCAGGCGGATCTTCAGCGTGACCTTCGAGACTTCGCCGGCGTCCAAGTTGCCCAGAGCCAGCGCGTTGACCTCCGCGAAGGTCTTGTTGGTGTGGTTTGTCGCGGCGGAGCCGTGCGTGGCCGGCATGCTCACGTCGAAACGCAGGCTGGAGCGGAAGTTGGGATCGGTCTCCCGCGTGCCGGGCACGTCCGGAAGCTGCGCCAGCGAAAGCGTCAGGCCCGACTTCAGCTTCGGCGAGGCGTTGCGCACGGGGATGTCCACGCTGATGTCGGCCGAGCCGGGAAACAGCGTGTCCGAGCCGTCGATCTTCAACGGGACGCCCGCCGGGTCATCGGCTTCCTGCCACTGGTTGGCGATCTGGGCGCCCGTGGTGGGATCGGTCTTGACGACTTGAATGTTGTACGAGGTCCCGCCGCCGCCGAAGGCGCTATTGCCGTTCAGGTTGAGGTAGGCGACGTCGGTGAATGCGGCTGTGGTCAGCAGCGCCCCGACGCCGAGCAGCGAGCCGAAAGCGATGATCGCCCTGCGGCGCTTCGAGCCACCCCTGGCGGGGATGACGAGGTGTGTGTTTTCCATTGGTTTTACCCTTCGGTTGGGTTTTATTCCGACACTTTCGACGCTAGGCGGGTACCCGATTGCCCAAGTCGGGATCTGCGGCTGTCTGAGTAGCGGCGCGGGTCCCGGTCCCCGCCTCGGCGTGGCGGCAATGACCACCGGTGAGTATCAGGGGGCCAGCCAGGTGGTCGTCACCGCACGCAGCCGGGAGCGGCTGGAGACGCCGATCTTGCGGTACATGTTGGAGACGTGGTTCTCCACGGTGCGCACACTCAGTTCGTAGAGGGCGGCGATCTGGGATGTGGACATGCCCTCGTTCGTGCAGGCACAGATCTCCCGTTCTCGCGACGAAAGGTCGATGTCGGCCACCAGTGGGGCAAACAGCGCCTCGCACTGGGCTCCGGTCTCGCGCATCATCGCCCAGCCGGCGTCGGCGGAACTCACAGCCATCGCCCGCTGCCCTTTGCGGCGCAGCGCCAGCGCGAGTTGCACACTGGCCCGCACGGCGTGGACGATCGCACCGGTGTCGCGCAGCCGGTCGATGACCCGGTCCAGCCGGTCCAAGTCGCCGTTGGCCGTGGTCACCGCATACTCGCCGATGGCCCGCAGCATGGGCGACTGGACGTGTTTCAGGACCTTCTGCAAACGTCCCACCGCCACCTGGTCCGGGCGGCGTTCGACGGCCGCGGCGGCTGTGACCACGGCAGCGGCGACGTAGCCCTTGTCGAGGGCGGCGGTGACAGCGCCCCAAACGTTCGCAGCAGGATCGAGCACCAACTGGGCAAGCGTGTGCGAACTCATGCCTGGGAACGGCCCGCTGCGCGGCCGCTGGCACCGCAACTGGTTGGCCAGCGCGTTGGCAAAGTCCGTCTCCCGCCGCCAGCGGGCGGCTACCGCCGTCAAACCCAGCACCCCGAGCCAATAGTCCCTGTAAAGCGTTCCGGTCCGGGTGAGTGTGAGCAACGTGCCCGCGAAGGCGTTCAACTCGGTGAGTCGGCCCTGCAACGCCAAACCCAGCGTGATCACGTAGCCGAAGCACTGGAAGACTCCGGGATCCAGTGCGGACTTGGTGTTGGCCAGCCGGGAACAGGCCAACTCCAAGCCCGCGTCGATCTCACCGTGCAGCACTTGCGCCAAAGCCCGTTCGGTGTCCGCGTGGGCCGTGAAGACCGGGTCGGCGGGATGGTGCTGGGCCAAGATTTCCCCGGCGTCAAGCGTCATGCCGCGGGCGAGCAGGATCTCGGCTTCGACAGATCGCGCCAGGTCCTCGCCCAGCCGATCCTCGCCGGCGGCCCCCGCCAACGGCAGTTGCGGCACCTCGCCGTTCGTGAAGCGCAGGTGGGCTTCGGCGGCCTGCAACAGCGCCTCGCACTGCGGCAGCCGCACCCGCCCCGACGCCAACTTGGCCAGGGCCTTCGGCAGGCCGGAATACTCCGCCCGGTAGATGGCATCCCAAACCAGCAAGAGCGCCTGCTGTCTGGGGCTGCGGGCGGCTGACGTGTTGCGCAGCACCTGGGCGGCTTCGCTGGATGGCGCACCCGCGGCGTGCAAAGCGGCGAGCAAGCGGATGGCCGCGGTGGGGTTCGGTTTCGCCTCCCAAGCGGCCCTGGCCACGGCGACCTCGGTCTGCCACAAGCCGGTGAGATAGCCGGACAACACCGCCGCCTGCCCCGGGTCCAGAGCCGTGGGGCTTGCGCCCAGACCTTCAGTGGCGAGCACCGCCTTGGGGTCATGGGACGCGTTTGATTCACGCGCGGCGAGCAGTGCGGTGGGCTTGGATTCGTGCCGCAAGTATTCCGTGACCAGGGGCGGGAAGATGCCCAACACCTGGCCGTTGGCCGTGGAAATCACCTGTAGCAGCCCGGCGGCGTCCAGTTGCGCGATGCGGTCAGGCGTTACCAACTGGTTGGCGCGCCCGATCGTCGACGTGCCCGAAATCGCCAACAGCAGCAGCGCGTCCAACTGGCCGGCGTCCAAGTCGGCCAGCAGATTCTCGACCACCGGCGACAATTCTGGGCACCACATGCGTGGCCCGAAGCTCCAGCCGTCGCGGGTCAGCACCAGGCGTTCGTTGCGGCGGCACACCTCGATCAAGCCGTGCGCGGGTCCGGGCAGGCCACCTGTCATGGTGGCGATCCGGGCCACCGTTTGCGCCTGCGCGCCTTCGGGCAGCAACTCCCGGATGAGCATGTGCAACTGGTCGAACGGGAGCGGCCCGACGTGGACGCGCACACTGGGTTGGATCGCCGAGAAAGTACGCTGCGGCCCCGCGCGGCGCGTCACGAAGAGGACGGTGAAACCGGTGCGGGCATGGGCGGCGCTGATCGCGCCCAACGACAACTGGTCGAGATCGTCAGCGTCGTCGACCAGCAGCGTCGCACTGGGGCCAGGCAGGACGCGGGTCAAGGCGTTAACCGCGCCGGCAACCATGCCCGCACCGGCGGGGATTTCTATCCCCGAAGTGGCCAAGGCGGCGAGCGCCCGTTCCTTCAAGTCGGCGACCGCGTTCACCTGGAACACAGTGTTGCCGAGCTCACCAAGCCGCGTTCGCACGGCCCTGGCCAAGGTGGAGCGCCCGGAGCCAGGCAGCCCCACCAAGTTGACCGAGATTCCCTCTCGCAAGTACCCGATAACGGTGTCGCGCATGGTCCCCCCTCCATAAGCTCCACAAGACCAGCCTGCATCGCCGATTCAAGGGGGGAACCGCACTGGAAAGAGGTTGGTGTGCTGATCCGAGAGTTCCCTCTCGTCGACATCCCGGACTCGATCGGGCACCCAACCAGTCATCCCGGACCCGTTCCCCGTCATCCCGGACCCGTTCCCCGTCATCCCGGACCCGTTCCCCGTCATCCCGGACCCGTTCCCCGTCATCCCGGACTTGTTCCGGGATCTCGGACGTAGTCCGTGTGCCCCGCAGGGGCACCCCTGCGGGGTGCATGGGACTTTGTCCCAAGATGCCGGAACGAGTCCGGCATGACGGGGTGAGGTTGTCCGGGATGACGGAGTGGGGTTGTTCTTCGATGACGGGTGGAGGGAGGCCTCACCACGCAGGGACCCCTACGACTCGGTGATCAGCGCCTGGATGTTGGGCTTGTCGATGGTGGACTTGTCGTACCACACGTAGCTCACATCGACCTGGCTTGCGATCTCGTCGCCTTTGCCCTGGACGAACTTGACCGCGGTGGAGATCAGCTTCTCGCCCATGGCGGCCGGGTCTTGGGCGATCGCGCCCGCCATAACACCCTCGCGGATCGCGGTTGTCTGCACTTTGCCGGAGTCGAAGCCGACGAGCACGGGTGCGTTCTTCATGCCGGTCACGGTTTCGATGATGCCTTCGGCGGAGACCTGGTCGACGATCAGGATGCCGGCCAGATCTTCGTGTGCTTTGAGCGCCTCTTTGGTGAGCGCGATGGCCGTCTCGACGTCACCTTCGGTGTTGATCGGATCCAGCCATTCCATGTCGGGGCAGTTTTCGTTGATGCCGCGCTGGAAGCCGATGTGGCGGTCGATGTTGGTCTGGTGGTTGAAGCCGTTGGCGGCGATGAGGACGGAACCTTTGCCGCCGGTCAGGTCGCAGATGTGCCGGGCGGCCTCCCATGCGGCGTTCTGGTTGTTGGTGACGACCACGGCGTCGCCGATGAAGCCTTCAGTCTTGGTCTCAAAAACGATGAGCGGGATTCCGGCTTCCCGGATCTGCTTGAGCAGCTCGATCCCGGCCGTCGGATTGATCGGGGAGTAGGCGATGGCGGACGGGTGCGTGTCCAGCGCTTGCTGCACCAACTGCAATTGCCCGTCCACGTCGTCGGCGCGCGCGGGGGCGAAGAAATCCATCGCCACACCTTCGGCGGCGGCCTGCTCGGTGGCCCCATTGACCGCGGCCTCCCAATACTTGCCTTGGGTGCTGCGCCCGATGACCATGATGTAGGTCTGCGGGCCTGAGCAACCAGTCACGGCCAACAGGGCTACGGCCACAATGGCAGCGACGGCGGCAGGCAGCTTGGGCATGCGCTCTCCTTGCTTTCGATACAGAACAAGATTAGGACCAAGGGCAAACAAAGCCACGTAACGATACCGCGAGTCACCCACCCAGGTTGCCCTGCCGGGCCACAAATTCTCGCCTGGCGTAATCAGCCAGAGTGTGGGTGAACCAGCCGTCCACCGCCGCGCCGACACCACCGCCAACCACGGGGATCCGCCGCAAAGCCAGCGTAGTCAGGCGTTTCCCGCCAAGCCGGCCAGCCAGCGAAGCCATCACCTCTTCGCTCACCTGGCGTTCCAGGACCGCGTCGTACATGGGCGCGGTGGCGACGGCGAGCGGACTTGTGGGCAATTTGTTCGTGGTGAGCAGCCGGGCGACTTCGGTTTCGCCGACCAACGCCAGCATGATGGCGGCACGCACACGTTGGTCGTCCACATCGTAGCCGCGCAGGTGGGCGATTGCGCCGATCATGCGCACGCCGAGGACGGCCATGGCGGCGATGTTGGCGGGCAACGTGACCGGGACGGTGAGCAGGCCGCCGACCGAAGTGGCCAGCCCCTGCCCAGAGGCGACCACGACGTGTTGCACGACGATGGCGTCGATGGCCTTTTCGCGCTCGCCCGCCTTGCTGAGTTCGCGGACGGCGACAGCTTTGGCGCCTGGGAAAGCCGGGTGTCCGTTGATCCCAAACTCGACTATTTGGCGCAGCAGCCCGCCGGCCATTTCGGGGGTGCGGGCGACCAGTTCCTTGCCGATATCACTAGCGGAGGGCATGTGGCAACGATAGCGTGCGAGAATCAATCTGTGCAGTCGCTCATCTTCGGGCCTCCCGATCTGTGGCCGCGAAACCAGGACGCGGTCTGCTCCACGCGGGAGTTCGACGCGGAGTTGACGTTGGAGGCCTACCGCGCGGGCTTGTTTCCGATGCCCATCTCCGGCATGCGCGACACCGCGGGCGTGACGTGGTGGTCTCCGCTGGAACGCGGCATCCTGGAGCCGTCTCGGCTGCGCGTCAGCAAGTCGCTCAAGAAATCGGCCAAACGCTACCGGACGACCATCGACGCCGCGTTCGACCGCGTGCTGGCCGCCTGCGCCGACCCGTCGCGACCCTATGGCTGGATCGACGCCCAAATCCGCGCCGTCTACACCGAACTCCACCAACGCGGCGTAGTGCATTCCGTCGAATGCTGGGACGCCGAGGACCGCTTGGCCGGCGGGCTCTACGGCGTGAGCCTGGGTGGCCTGTTCGCCGGCGAATCCATGTGGCACGACCCACAACATGGCCGCGATGCCTCCAAAGTGGCCCTGCTCCGCCTGACAGAGCAGTTCTCCGACTCGCACCCAAGCCTCATCGACGTGCAATGGCTGACCCCCCACCTGGCCACGTTGGGCGCCCAAGCCATCCCGCGCGAGGCTTACCTGGCCCGCCTTGACGATCTGCTGCGCGCCCCGGGGCCCGCGTGGGGCCGCTGAGCCCTGATCCGAGCGCGGGCGAGCAGTGCTCAGCTACGCCCACGGGAGCATGTGAACACCCCGTCAGATCCGCCTGCGGGACTGACTTGGGGGTGAAATTGGCAAACCTTGAGCGCAGAGCGGGACTTGTGGCCTATGTTCGAATCCATGAGTGAAAACAACGAGTCCGAGTCCGGCTACTCCTACTCGGCCAACGGCGCGCTCACGCTGCCTGCCCCGGGGCAAGCCGCGCGTCGGGCATCCACTCCCACACCGGCGAAACAGGTGTCGCCGGCCCACGCACCCGTTCCACTCCGCGCCGCATCCCCAGTGCGCGCGGCCTCCCCAGCGTGGGCGGCGACCCCCCAAAAGACGGTGGCACCGCCCCCCAGTACGGTGCCACCCCCCATTCGAATGGGCACGGCTCCGATCGCCCAAGCCGTTAACGTCGTCAAGGTCTACGGCAAGGGCGACACCGCCGTGACCGCGCTCGACGGGCTGTCGGTGGATTTCCAACCCGGCACGTTCACGGCAATCATGGGGCCTTCCGGCTCGGGCAAATCGACGCTGATGCACTGCCTGGCCGGCCTGGACCGGGTGACTTCCGGCGAGGTCATCTTGGACGGGCAGGACATCACGAAGCTCTCCGACCGCAAGCTGACGGCTGTGCGCCGCGACCAGGTCGGTTTCGTGTTCCAGCAGTTCAACTTGCTGCCGACGCTGACAGCTCTGCAGAACATCCTGCTGCCCCTGGATTTGGCCGGACGGCGTGCTGACCAGGCTTTGTTGGATCAAGTGATCGACTCGCTGGACTTGCGGGACCGGCTCAAGCACCTGCCGTCCGAGTTGTCCGGCGGCCAGCAGCAGCGCGTCGCCGTGGCCCGGGCGCTGATCACGTCGCCCAAAGTGGTCTTCGCCGACGAGCCAACCGGGGCCCTGGATTCCCGCAATTCGGCGGCGCTGCTCGGCTACCTGCGGCGCTGCACCGACCAACTGCACCAGACCATCATCATGGTCACCCATGACGCCACCGCCGCGACCTACTCCGACCGGGCCCTGATCCTTTCGGACGGCCGGATCACGCAGGACCTCGCCCGCCCTGACGTCGACACCGTGTTGCGCGCCATCAGAGGCTGACATGTTCAAGCTCGCCAGCCGGGAGCTGCGCTACCACTCGGGGCGTTTCGCCGCCACGCTCATCGCCATCGCGATCTCTGTCGGTTTCATGACGGCCGCGTCCGTCGTCACCGGGACGCTGCAGGAATCCATGGCCCAACAGCGGGCCGCCCAATACGGGAAGGCCGACCTGTCGGTGGAGGCCTACGCTCCGGATCCGGGCTTCGTGGCGGCGACGGCTGTTTCCGCGCAATTGACGGCCACGCCAGGTGTCACCGCCGTTGAGAAACTGGAGACGAACTACGGCATCACCGAATTCTCCGGCTCCAACCAGTACGTCGAGTATTACGCGTTGCCGTCGGAGCAATTCCGCTGGGCGAACCTGCTCGAAGGGACTTGGCCGCAGGCGGCAAATGAGGTGGCGCTGGGGCAAACCACGATGGAGGCGCTGCACGCCAAGCTGGGCGACTCGGTCGTCATGGCGGGCGCCGCCAGCGACCCGTTGCTCGTGGTCGGCGTAACCGACGACCGCAGCTCGCTGTGGAGCTACGTGGGCTATTTCGGCAGCCAAGCCTTTTTCCAGAAGTTCGGCCAGAACGACACCGCCGACGGCACCTACCTCGTCCAGGCGGACTCAGATCCGGACGCGCTCGCCGCGCAGTTGGAAGCGGCGCTGAAAGCCAACGGCTTCGAGGCGACCGTGCAGACCCACGAGCAGATCTTGGCGGACGCCCGCAAAGGCATGGGCGACTACGAGGTGTGGAAGTGGATCCTGTGGTCGTTCGCCGGGATAGCGGCGGTGGTCGGCATGATCACCATCTCCAATACCTTCTCCATCCTGCTGGCCGGCCGGCGCCGCCAAATCGGCATGCTGCGGGCGGTGGGGGCGTTCGGCGGCCAGGTGCGGCGGTCCGTCTTCATCGAGGCGCTGCTGCTGGGCGCCGCCGGGGCGCTGCTGGGCATCGGCCTGGGCATAGCCGTGTCCACGGCAGGCGTCGCCTATTTGGGGATGCTGGCCTACGGCCTGGTATTGCCGGCGTCCGATTTGGCCATCGCCGGCGCGGTCGGCGTCGCAATCACGTTGTTGGCCGCTTTTGTGCCCACCTTGCGCAGTACGCGCGTGGCTCCGCTGGAAGCCTTGCGCCCGGTGCCGCAGACAAGCGAACGGCGCGCCGGGATCGTGCGGATGATCTTCTGCGGAATCCTGGCCATGTCGGGCGGCTGGCTGATCTTCCAAGCGCTGCACGCCGACGACGATTCGCTGCTCATGGCCATCGGCGGCTCCGCGCTGCTCGCTGTCGGTGTGCTCTTCGGGGCTCCGCTGTTCGTGCCGCTCTTGCTGCGCCTGGTCGGAGCCGTGATCTCGCTGTTCGGCCCGCTGCCGCGCCTGGCGGCCAAGAATGTGGTCCGCAACCCCAAGCGGGCCTCGGCCACCGCCACCGCGTTGATGCTCGCCATCGGGCTGATCATCACGCTGCAGGTGGGCACGGCGTCAGTGCGCAAGACGGCGCTGGACGAGATCTCCAAGAACTACCCGGTCGATCTCCAAGTGCGCTCTTATCCAAACTCCGACTCAGTGCTGTTGCCGCTTTCGGCAGACATGCAAATGCGCTTGCCGCAGGTTCGCGGTGTGCAGGCGGCGGTGTCGCTGGCCGGTGTGGAGGCTGAACTCGTGGCGGCCAACGGCGCGGCGGAATGGTTGACCGTGCTTGGCTGGGATTCGCAAATCCCCGCCGTCGTCGACAACGCGCCATCATCGATTCCGGACGACACCATGTATGTGGGCACCGGGTTCAAGGGGGACACCGCATCCATCAACGGGCGCGAATTCCACGTGGTGAAGAGCGCAATGGCTGGAGACGGCATCGTCCTGGTGTCACCTGCGGCGCTGAGCGGAATCGGCCCCCAAGTGGCCAACGTCGCCATGTGGCTATCCGTGGACGGGGCCCAAGCGACGAACGCCTACGCGGACGTGACGGACATGCTGGATGTGACCGGGACCTACGACGTCTCCGGTGGGCTGATGATGTCCGCCACGATGGAGCAGGTGCTCAACATTTTGATGGCTGTGGTGACGGCGCTGCTGGGCGTCGCGGTACTGATCGCCCTCGTCGGGGTGAGCAACACGCTGACGTTGTCCGTGCTGGAACGCCAGCGTGAATCGGCTCTGATGCGGGCGCTGGGCCTGCAGAAGTCCGGCCTGCGGCTCATGCTGCTCATTGAGGCGCTGATGCTGGCCGGCGTGGGCGCGCTCGTCGGCGTGGCGGCGGGGGTGTTCTTCGGCTGGGTCGGCGTGAACGCCCTGGCGCGCGAGTCCGTCGTCGCGGGCGGCGACATGGCCGCGGCCTTCTCGGTCGACTTGGTGTGGACGTTCGCGCTGCTCGGCGTCGCAGTCGCTGTGGCGGCCTTGGCGTCGATCCTGCCCGGCAGGCGTGCCGCCAGCGCGCCCCCGGTGGAGGCGTTGGCGGACATCTAGTGGGCGCCGCAGAGTCCTCCGGCTCGGACGAAGTCCGGTCTTGTGGCGGGTTGGGACCGCACTTTGTGCAGAGATCCCGGCACAGGCCCGGGATGACGGGGGTGGGGGCCGCTTACCCGATACGGCGAGATGAATTGGGTTAGCGCGCCGCTGCGACGATGGCCGCTGCCTCACGGCACAGTTGAGTGACTCGGGCGAAGTCCCCGCCCGCTATGGCGTCCCGTGGCACCATCCAAGAGCCGCCGCAGGCCGCGACCTGTTTGACGGCCAGGTATTCGGCCAGATTCGCGGCCGAGACTCCGCCGGTCGGTATGAAGGACACATCGGCGAAGGGGCCCGCGAAAGCCTTGATGGCCTTGATGCCGCCCGAAACTTCGGCGGGGAAGAACTTGACCACGTTCAGCCCCAATTCCAGCGCGGCTTGTATTTCGGTGGCGGTGACCGCGCCTGGGAGCGAGAGCAGACCCCTGTCAAGGGTGCGTTCGACCACCGCGCGGCTGAAGCCCGGCGAGACGATGAAACGCGCGCCCGCGTCGGCGGCGGCGTCCACCTGCTGAGGGGTGAGCACGGTGCCGGCCCCGACGAGGATGTCTTCCCGTCCGGCGATCTCGGCGATCGCGGCCGCTCCGGCGGCGGTCCGGAAGGTGATTTCGGCTGCGGGAATCCCACCGGCGACAAGGGCGTCGGCGAGCGGCTGTGCGGCTGCGGGATCGTCTAGCACGACGACGGGGACAACGCCGATCTGGCGAATCTGATTGAGCATGTTTCTCCTAGCGGGCGACCCGGGCGCTCCCGCCGCGGGCGAGTTTGACGACTTCGGCCAAGGTGGCCATGGACGTGTCTCCGGGGGTGGTCATGGCCAAGGCCCCGTGAGCAGCGCCGTAATCGACCGCGGTTTGCAGCGTCTCTCCGCTGAGCAGCCCATAGATCAGGCCGGACGCGAACGAGTCGCCGCCGCCCACCCGGTCGAGAATCTCCAGCCCGTCGCGTTGGACGGCCTGCACGACGCCGGTTTCCGGGCTCCAGGCCAGCGCGCCCCAATCGTTGACGGTCGCGGAACGGACGGTGCGCAGGGTCGTGGCGATCACCTGGAAGTTGGGGTAGGCCGCCGCGACTTGGGCGATCATCTCGCGGTAAGACTCGATGGGCAGGGCGGAGAGGTTCTCGTCCACGCCGGCCACCTCGAAGCCCAATGCGGCGGTGAAATCCTCCTCGTTGCCGATCATCACGTCGACGTACTTGGCGATCTCCCGGTTCACCTCGCGGGCGCGCGCTTGGCCGCCTTGCGCAGACCACAGGCTGGGGCGGTAGTTGAGGTCGTAGGAGACGATCGCGCCATGCTCGTGCGCCGCTTTGGCGGCAGCCAGCGCCGTGGCGGCGGATTGTTCCGACAGCGCCGCGTAGATGCCGCCGGTGTGCAGCCAGCGGGCACCGCGCTCGCCGAAGAGCCGCCCGAAGTTGACATCCTCGGGACGCAACTGGCTGATCGCGGTATGCGCCCGGTCGGAGACTCCGACCGCGCCGCGCACCCCGAACCCACGCTCGGTGAAATTGAGGCCATTGCGGGCGGCCCGGCCCACGCCGTCGTAGGGCATCCATTTGACGTTGGAGACATCGACGCCGCCGGCCAACATGAAATCCTCCACCAGGCGGCCAATCTCGTTGTCGGCGAGGGCGGTCACAATGGCCGCGCGCTGTCCGAAGCAGCGGCGCAGACCGCGGGCGACGTTGTACTCGCCGCCGCCTTCCCAGGCCCGGAACGTGCGCGCCGTGCGGATGCGCCCTTCGCCCGGATCGAGCCGCAGCATCACCTCGCCCAACGCGACGATGTCGAAGGCAGCCGCGTCGGCCGGCTTGACCTGGATTCCCATCCCGGCCCCCTATCTGTTTCGCTCTGCGAAACGCTCATGCCGTTGTCCGAAACAATCATGGCACAATCGGGTGCCCGGGAACAAGCAACAGGTGGGGTGCGGCTGGCCGCTCTATCCCGGCAACACGCCGAAGTCGGCCCAGGCGGTGAGGCCCTCGGCGTCGTAGCGGAGTTCTTTCTCGACCTCTTTCATTTGGCCGACCCAGATCGCCGCCCAGAACAACTCCAGGTCTTTCACCACGTACGCGCGCTGCACGGTTGCCTTTTGGCCCTTCTTGAGCGTGGGCCACAAGTCCTCTTCGCCGATCTGGGCGTCCCAAATCTCACCGGCCGCCTCGGAACCGTTGGTGGCGCCAACCGAGATCTCGAACAGCTTCAGATCGCGGCCGGTGTTGTTCTTCACCGTGGCGGTGATCAGGTACGCCTCGCCGCTCTCGGAATCCCATTCCGTCTCCGCCAGCGGGGTGAACGGCTCCGGCTTCGCGATGGACAACTCCAGGCCATCCTTGGATTTGTAGGTCTTGCCGAACGCCAGCATGCCTTCCGGGCGGCCGTCGAGCTGCGCCAAGTCGCCCTCGAATTCGTCGCCGTCGTTCGAAACCACGGTCTGGGACACTGTCGGCTCAGGGGTGGCGGTTGGCGGCGTGGTTTCCGTGTTGACCGAAGGTTCGCCCTGGCAAGCCGCGAGGGCCAACATCGACGCGATCACCAGCAAGGCTTTGGGCAGTCTCCACATGAAGCACTCTCTTTCGGGGGGCAACACACATGCAGCTTAGCAGCACTGCCTGTGACCCCCAAGTGCCGTTGGGTCGAATGCTGGATGGGCGCCGGCGTGTTAACTCCCGTGGACTTCGACACCTCCGACCAGCGTGCTGGTCACTCGCAAGTGGGACAGTTCCATCGGATCGACCGCGAAGGGGTCGCGGTCCAGCACGACGAGGTCGGCCAGCTTGCCGGCATCGAGCGACCCGGCTTCGAGTTCCCGATTGCAGAGCCACGCCGAGCCGGCGGTGTACGCCGTCCAGACGCGTTCCAGGGGGATGGCCTGCTCGGGGAGCAGTGGCGGCGCGGACGTGTTCTCCGGGTCGAGCCGGGTCAGCGCCACTTGCATCGCCTCCAGCGGATTCGCCGTCGAAACCGGCCAGTCGGACCCGGCGGCGAGGCGCGCGCCCGCCACCAGCAAGTCACGGAAGGGGTATTGCCGAGAACGCAGCCCGGGATGCAGGAAAGGCAGCGTCAACTCGCACATCTGCGCTTCCGGCTGGGCCCAGTAGGCCTGTATGGTCGCCGTCGCGCCGAGTTCGGCAAAGCGCGGCACGTCTTCTAGGCGGATCATCTGCAGATGGGCCAGATGGTGCCGGTTGCCCCGATATCCGTTCGCACGCAGCGCACTCTCGATCGCGTCGAGGGAGATGGTGACCGCCCGGTCGCCCAACGCGTGGAAGTGCGCCTGGAAGTTGTGGCGATCCAGCTCCCGAACGATTTGATTGAGTGGGCGTCGGCGTAGTCGGCGATCAGCTTCAGATAGGTTCCCGAATCGGCGCCCCCGCTGAGATCGCAGCGCGCGGCGTCCAACCCGCCCACGGCTGGATGCAGGTGGGCGTCGGTGAACGCGGGCGAGACGAACCCGCCAGCCAACTCGACGACCCGAGTCCCGGAATCCGCCTGCTCTCGGAGCACCTGGTCCGGTAAGACCGCCTTGATCCGGTCGCCTTCCACCCGGATGCCCCAGCCCGGCACCGAACCGATGCCCTCCCGGAAGATGGCCCCTCCCACGTAGATCGTCGATTCCATGCTCCCGCCCTTCTCGCGTTGCCCCGACAATAGGCTGGACATGTTGCGATCAGTTGACCTCCGCGTTTCGATTCGCGGGCGAAACCAGGACGATAGGATCGGGCTTGTGAAGATCGAAGCGGTCCGGGGCGATATCACCCGCGAAACCACTGATGCGATCGTGAACGCCGCCAACGCGACCCTGTTGGGCGGCGGGGGTGTGGATGGGGCCATCCATCAGGCGGCCGGGCCGCTGCTGCTGGCGGAGTGCCGCAAAGTGCGCAAGGCCTTCCCGGACGGGTTCCCGGTGGGGCAGGCGGTGGCCACCGGCGC
>JAISUR010000008.1 GCA_031271975.1 Propionibacteriaceae bacterium | reverse complement strand
GCGGTGAGTTCGGCCGCCCGACGCAGGTTGCGCCCGAAGGCGTCGCGTCCGACGGATTCCGCCACCTCAGCCTGCATGATCAGGACTTCCGGATTCGTCCGGAAATCCTCGGAGGTGAGTTCTCCGGAGATCACTTTGGCGAGCGAGAAATCGGCATAGGCCTTGCCGGAAGCTGACTTCAGCTTCTCCGGAGCCTTCTCGGCCAGCGGATACTGGGCGGCGGTCACCGAGCCGGCGGGTGCCTGGTAGCTCGGGGCCTCGGCAGCACCCAGGTTCTTGAGAACCTCAGCCATAACCTGCTTGATCATTTCTTCTTGCGTCATAGTTGCACCTTCAGTTCTTGAACCGGCTTGCCATCAACCAACAGCTCGCACTCCTTGATGTGGAGCAGGGCTGCGATTGCCTGATACTTCGGCCGTGCCATCTGGTCGTTGCGGACCGGGACCGGCGTCGGCCCCTCGTTCTTGGCATACTTGGCCGCGTTCTTGCCGATCGCGCGGAAGGTCTCCAGATCGATCAGCGGAGCCTGCGAGAACAGCTCCAGGTTGGACAGCGGCGGCAGATCCTTCTGATGGATGACCGTCGTGCCACGGGATTGGATGCCGATGCCGATGCCCGAACCGGAGAGCTTGGCGGCCTCGTGCGCGATGAAGCCGACGTCAGCGGTGCGGAAGACGCGGATGAAGCGGTACTTCAGCCCCTCTTCCTCAATGCCAGCGGTGACTTCGCGCAGCGCGTCGCCGAGCGGGATGCCGGTGATCGACTGGGTCAGCTTGCCGCCGAAGGCGGGGCTGAGCGCGATGACGACTTCACGCGGATCGGTGCCGCGGGCGGCAGGGCCCGCTTCCGTGATCTGCAGTGGCGGGGCCTGGGGCTTTACCGCCGTCGTCTTGGCTTCGCCAACCTCTTTGAGGACTTCCTCAATGATGGCGCGTAGGGTTTTCTCGTCCATTTGAGTCTCCTCCTAGATGGTTGCCGGGTCGATGGCCTGCCGGATGTTCTTGATCTGCGCCCAGCGCTCGTCAGAAATCTGGTAACCGGTCTTCGGTCCGTGGTAGTCGTTCGGATAGTTGACGGCGGAGACGACCTTGAATTCGTTCGTCAGAATCGCCGACGTGTGCAGATAGTCTGCGGAAATGCGCTGCATCAGGATGGAGTAGATCGACTGTGCGACGTCCTCGAAGCCGGCCCGGTAGAGGGCCTTCACGAAGTCGACGCTGGTGACGCCACGCTGGAGCATCGCGTCGGCAGCCTTCAAATCCTCGACGACGTTGCGATCCGGCATGTCCTGGGAGCCGCGTGCATACGTGGCCGCCTCGACTTCAGCGTCGGTGATCTCGGTCAAGCCGAGCTCACGGAACAGCGCTTGGATGACACGCGCGGCCTTGTTGCGGGCCGCCACTACCTCGTCCTCGGTGACCGGCGAGAGCCCGCCATCGATCTTGAGGTCGCGCTGGATGATGTTCCAGTCGTCGTAGTCGTCCGCATCCCAGTTCGAACCGGCGAACATGTTGTCGTAGTTCGGCGTCGCGGAGTAGCCCGAGCAGATGAAGTCCGTGCCAGGCGCGAACTGCATCAGGGAACGGGCGACGCGGCGCAGATCCGAGTGGGTGAACGTCTGGTCGTTGGAGGAGGCGCACTCCAGATCCAACGCCATCGCGATCAGGTTCTCGGCGAGCATCGCGCGGATACCGGACGGGACCGCAGCGGGAACGCCGCAGCAGGACACGGAACCGTTCTGGGTTCCCTGCGAGCCGGCGCCCTTGGTGATGTACAGGCAGCGGGCCTCCAGGTAGAGCATGGACCTGCCTTCGGCGTAGCCCATCTGCACCTCGGAGCCGGTGCCGGACGTGAAGCGCATCTTCAGACCGCGCGACGCGTAGCAGGAAGCCAGGAAGGACTTCGACCACGGGGTGTCGTCGCCGTCGATGAAGACCGGCTCGGTGCCATAAACCGAAACCGTCTCGGCATAGGCGGTGAAGCCGCGCATACCCAGATCCAGCTCGGTGGCTTCCTCGACCGCGCACTGGGTGAGGATGCCGGGGCGACCCACGTTCGCGCCGATCATCAGCGAGAGCGCGTTGAAGGGCGCGTAGCGGACAATGCCTACCGTCGTCTCTTGCTCGGCGAAACCGCGCACGGCGGCCTCAGCGGCGTCGGCGGCGATCTGCACCGGGTTGTCCTTGACGTTGGTGACGTGACACTGGTTGGCCGGCATTTCGCGGGCGCGCAGCTTGTTCACGGCTTGCATCATTTCGACGACCGTGAGCAGGCTGACGGCTTCCGTCAACTTGGCCGGCGTGAGCGCTGTCGTGATCTTGATGACCTCGGAGCGCGGACAGTTGAAATCGACGAGCTTGCGCGCGATCTCCAGCGAGTCGAGCGCGTTGGCGGCTTCGGCGTTCTCGAGCTTGATCGCGTAATCCGCGATGAAGGTGTCGATCATGTCGAAGTCGGCGCGCTGCTTGCCGTCGAGTTCTACTATCTTGCCATTCTGAATCTTGATGGAGGGCTTGGGATCGCCAGGGTTCTCCATGGCGATCATGCCCACCTCAGGCCACTCGGTGACGAACCCGTCCTGATTCACAGGTCGGGCGTCGAGCGCCTCGAATCTCTTTGAGCGTGCCATGATGCCGCCTAGATGTACGGGGTCGTGGAGGATTCCGGATACGAACCCATCGCGCCAAGCAGCGGACGACCGACCTCGATGGCAGCCAGGATGGCCTGCCGGACCGCGCCGGAGTCGCCGGAGATGAACGAGATAACCTCATTGGAGAAAGAGGTGCCCTCAGCCGGGGACGAATAGCCCACGACCTCGACGGAGGCGGCCTTGACCGCGGTATCCGCCAGCACCACACCAATACCAGCCGGAGCGCCGACGGTGATGCCGAAGGCCTTGCCGAGCGGGGCGCCGAATGCCTTGTTCAAGGCATAGGAGGCGCGGGCGGTGTACTGGAACTCGAGGTGTCCAGCCTCGTTCCCGTAGACATCGCCGAAGGTGCGGGTGACATCTTCCAGGGCGACCTGGACGGCGCGACGGGCGTCGGAGACGTCGTCGGCACCGAAGATGATGAGCGAGCCGTGACCGGCGCCGCCCTCGGTGTCACGCGGGAGTTCGATGGTGAGAATCTCAGTGTTCGTCGCCTTGACCGCTTCGTCAGCCGCGAAGATGTGCGGGCCGGCACCGGTACGCGCCGACAGGATGCCGATCGCCTTGTACTGGGTGCCGATGCGCATCGACGGCAGCAACTGCGGGTCGACGTTGGCGATAACGAGGCCAATCGTGTGGCCGACTGGGTTCACACCCACGAATTCGGTGCATGCCGGAACGCATCCGGACGCGCAGGCCGAGGCGACCGGAGCCGCGTCAACCTTGCTGAGCACCTTCGCGAGCACTTCATTGACTAGATCTTCATTAGCCATGTTCTATTACCTTTACTTGACCGGGGTCGGGAGGATCTTCTCGACATCGTTGTGCGGACGTGGGATGACGTGGACGCTCACCAGCTCACCCACATTCTGGGCAGCTACGGCTCCTGCGTCAGTTGCAGCCTTGACCGCGCCGACATCGCCGCGAACCAGGATTGTTACTAGGCCGGACCCGACCCGCTGGCTTCCCACCAATGTGACATTGGCGGACTTGACCATAGCGTCGGCGGCTTCAACAGCGGCGACGAATCCCTTCGTCTCCACCATTCCGAGTGCTTCTTGCATAAACCTCACTCCTTTCAGAGCTAATCAGTAGACGATGGGGTCATCATAAGTACGGTCAGCTAGCCCGGATTGGGGAAGCGCCTACAGGATTTCGCGCACAAAAATGTGCTAGAGGACAAAAATGTGCAAGTCTGCTCAGATCAAGAAGCGGAGCAGCGCTTCCAAGTCCCCCACCGTCACCTCGCGCGGGTTGGTGTCCGTGCAGCGGTCGTGCAGCGCCGTCTGCGCCAATTGCGGGATGGCCGCCACGAATTCATATGGGGGGATGCCCAGATCGGTGATCCGCTCGGGCATGTCCAGATCCCGGCGCAGGTGCCGGATCAGGCCGACGAAGCCAGCCACCTGGTTGCGGGTGGTCGCCGTCGTCGTCCCCAGCATCCGGCCCAGTTGGGCGTAGCGCAGCGCGGTGGGGTTGAGACGGCCGGAGACGCGCAGGTTTCCGGCGTTGAACTCCATCACCGTGGGCATGATCAGGGCGTTGAGCCGCCCGTGGGGTGCCGGGAAGGTGCCGCCGATGGCGTGGGACAGCGAATGCACGATGCCCAACCCGGCGTTCTCGAAGGCCATGCCGGCCAGGCAGGCGGCGTTGTGCACCCGTTCGCGGGCTTCGAGGTTCTTGCCGTCGTCATAGGTAATCGGCAGGTACTCAAAGAGCAGGTGCAGCGCCTTTTCGGCCATCGCGTCGGAGAAGTCGGTATGCCCGGTGGAGACGTAGGCCTCGATGGCGTGGGACAGGGCGTCAAAACCGGTGTCCGCCGTCAACCTTGGGGGCGTGGTGAGCACCGCCAGCGGATCAAGGATGGCGACGTCGGGGTACATGTCCTCCGAGGCCATCGCGATTTTCGTGGAGGTGAGTTCGTTGGTGATGACCGCGTATGACGTCATCTCGGAGCCGGAGCCGGAGGTGGTGGGGATGGCGATGAAGAGGATGTCGGCCATCCCCTGCTCCTGCGCGATCTTGTGCACCGCCTTGGCGGTGTCGATGGAGGAGCCGCCTCCCAGGGTGATCAGCGCTTGCGGACGGGCGCCGGCGAAGACCATGAAGGCGTCGGTGATCACCTCGATGTTGGGGTTGGGCTTGACGCGGTCAAAGACCGTCACCTCGGCGTTCAACAGGGCTTGGCGCACCTGGGCCATGACGTCGGTGGTCGCCATGAACGCGTCCGTCACGATCACCACGCGCTGGCCGTCAAGCCGGTTCAGATAACTCATCGAATCCGCGCCGTAGTAGATCTCGGTTTTGATCTGGAATCTGTCCATAGTCGCCTCCAGCCCACAGGTTAACCCTGGAGAGCTAGCACAGATTTATGCAGCGGCTACGTATTTTTGGCCCGATACTCGCTCGGCGTCACGCCCGTCACCGACTTGAACACCCGGGAGAAGTAGTTCGGCGGGAGGTGCAGCTCTTTGGCGATGCGCTGCGCGGGCATGGTGGTGTGGATGAGCATCAGCTTGGCGCGGTCGATGCGCATGTTGGTGACGTAGCTGATGAAGGACTTGCCCGTCTCGGCCTTGAAGCGCTTCGAGGCGTAGGAGAAGGACACCTGCAGGATGCCCGCCGCCTCCTTGAGCGTCCACGTCTTGGTCGGGTTGCGGTGCAGCTGGTTGAGCAGATATTGCACCTCGTTGCGGCCGTGGGGCTCGGTGCCGCGTTCGTCAAAGATGATGTGCAGCAGCGATTCGAGGTAGACCTGCGCTTTGTAGCGGTTGGGGCGGTTGACGTTGCGGTGACGACGCTGGGCGATGGCGTATTTCAGCGCGGACGTCGCCCGCGGGGCCAGCTCAGCGGCGGCGGCCTGCAGCCTTTGCTGGATGGTGGCCACCTGCTCGTCAGCCACCGTATGTGCCGTCTCATACCGATCGAGCTCGGCCGAAATCGCCTCGATGGCGGCTGGCAGGCTGTTGTTCTCGATGGCGTCAAACAAAGCATCCCGCTCCGGCTCAGCACTGGGCTCGACACTCGGCTGGGCACTGGGCTTGACCTCAAGCTGACGCTGGGCCAACTCGTGGGCGCGGGCCAGCGGCAACGGCATCGTCCCGCTGATCACGCGGGAGAGTTTGGTCTGCGTCATCTCCTCGGCCAGCGTGGAGAGCAGATTGGCCGCCGAATGGATCTTGGTGATGCTGATCTGGGGCAGCTCGGAGTACAACTCGGCCAGCCGGGGGTTCTGTTGCCACGTCTGGGTGGGAGAGATGAGGTAGCCCGGCGCGTCCACATTCCGTTGCACGCGCACCTGTCCACACAGGATCGCCCCGAGATAGTTGTTGCGCACCACGATGGGGATCGAGAAATCGACCAGGCCGGCATGGCAGCGGTAGATCCGCGGCTTCCCTTCCATCGCCGACTGCAGCCCCCCATAGGCATCGCAGGCGTAACACATCTGCCGCCTGATGGGATCCTTTCGGATCTCCTGGCAGAACGCGGAAAAACCGCAAGCTGATGTCACTGGCTGGCCGCTTCGATCAACGGTGATCACCCCAAGCGCCGTCGCTTCGGAGAATTCCGCTTCAACTGAATACAGTCCAGCCAGATCCACGTCGTCGTAGATCATGAGCCCGTCCTTTGCTCCTGCTCCAGACTGTATCATCTGAACCATTGCCCGACAAGCCAAAATGTGCAATCTCAGTAGTCGAAATTTGTCGTACGCTTGCGCTTCCATCTGCTAGGTGGCAAAGTGGGTCTTGGCACCACAAAGGGGAAGTCGGCGAAACCCCGACACTGACCCGCAGCCGTTACAGTCGGAATGCCTGAGTGGAGGGCCAGGTCATTGACCAGCTCGTCGAGGCAAGCGAGCCGACCTAGATCGGATTGCCTCGGGAATCGCGGCAAGCCCGTCCAAGCTCCCGCCGCATTCACCGAGTTATTGACCACACCCGTCGCCGCCACTGGAGCGTGTCCCAGCCGGCGGCGGCGGGCCCCACCGTGCGGCCACACCTTCGGCGCCTGGGGCCTGCAGCTCAAGACCTCCGAATTGGCCAAGCTCGGGCGGCTCACTCTCTCCACTTCCGGCGACGGCCGACCAGCAGCGATGCGCCCGCGAGGACGAAGAGGCTTGCCAGCACTCCTATACCGGCCAGATCGGAACCAGTGAAGGCCAGGTCTCCATTGTCGTCATCTGGCGGCTCGGTGGAGCTGGGCGCTGTCGGGCTGGGCGACTGGGTGGCTTTCAGGGTTGGGGTTGCCACCGGGGTCGTGGTTGCCACCGGGGTTGGGTCGAGAATCGTCGGCTCCGGCGATGACACCCGGTGGGCCGTGCACAAGCTCAAACCCAGCGGGCAGACCGCGGCGGTTTCTGGGGGAACGGTGGGCAGACACGACTCGCCAGAACCGCAAGCTGTAGCCACCGTTGACGTCAGCAAGACCCAGTTGTCCAAGGCGTCATCGCCACGGCTGCCATCTGCCTTCACTTTCACCCGATAGACAACCGTCAGCGATTCTCCTGCAGGCACCTCTCCGACGATGTGCACCGATTGCGAAGGCTCGTGGAAGACGCCAGTCCAGCCAGCGGGCACCACCAGCTCGCCTTCCATGTCTGCGTCATCCAGCACCTTGGCCAAAGCGTCCAGCCAATCAACGCTGGCGCTCGCCTTGCCTGTTTCGTTCGAGAACGTGAGCGTGTACGTCACCGCTTGTCCGGCGGTCAGTTCGGTGCCGGGAGCCGGGTCGGATGTCTTGATAACTTCCAGTTCGGGCACATAGTGAACCGTGCAAAGCTCAGCGCCGGGGCCCTCGCTCGGGCAAGACGAAGGCGGAGTCGGCGGCTCATCCGGACAGCCGTTCGCACTCGGATCACACGGAACGGACGATGTCGGAACCAGCCAGTTATCAAGGCTGTTATCCGTGCGCGTTCCGTCAGCCGAAACCTTGACATTGAAAGTGACCTTCAGCGTTTCACCAACGGGAACCGAGCCCACTACGTGAATCGTCTTAGAACCCGAAAGGTACGTGGCCGTCAAACCAGAATCAGCCGTGATATCCGTCGGAGCGGCCGTCGCGTCCAACACCCCGGCCAGCAAATCCAAGAAATCAACATCAGCCGTCGCCTCACCGTCCACATTCGAGAACGTAAGCGTGTAGGTGACGGTGTCACCAGGCAACACCTTCGACCCATCCGCCGGATCAGACGACTTCGACGGAACCAGCTCAGGTACGTAATGGACAGTGCAAAGCTCAGCACCCGCACCCTCGCTCGGGCAAGACCCCGGCGGAGTCGGCGGCTCATCCGGGACACACGGCTCACCGGCAGTACACCCAGACGGCACATCCGGCAGGCAATCATCATCGTTCGGGTCGTCCACATCACAATCCGCAGGCGGCACATCCGTACAGCCAGACTCGCGCGGATCACACGGGGCCGTCGGAGTCGGAACCAGCCAGTTATCAAGGCTATTATCGCTACGCGACCCGTCGGCCGAAACCTTGACCTTGAAAGTAACCTTCAGCGTCTCACCAGCGGGAACCGAACCCCACACATGCAGCACCTTCGCGCCCGACAAGTACAAAGCGGCCAAGCCAGAATCAGGCGTAATGTCTGTCGGAACGGCCGTCGCGTCCAACACCCCGGCCAACAAATCCAAGAAGTCCACATCGGCGGCGGCTTCACCCTTCGAGTTGTCAAACACCAGTGTGTAAGCGACGGTGCCATCGGCCAGCACCCGCGACCCATCCGCAGGGCTGGCGCTCTTGGACGGAGCCAACTCGGGCACGTAGTGCACCGTGCACAACTCAGAGCTAGGTCCCGAAACCGGGCAAGACGAAGGCGGAGTCGGCGGCTCGTCCGGGACACACGGCTCACCGGCAGTACACCCAGACGGCACATCCGGCAGACAATCATCATCAGCCGGGTCGTCCACATCACAATCCGCAGGCGGAGTGTCCGTGCAGCCAGGCTCACGCGGATCACACGGTGCCGTCGGAGTCGGAACCAACCAGTTATCAAGGCTATTATCGCTACGCGACCCGTCGGCCAAAACCTTGACCTTGAAAGTAACCTTCAACGTCTCACCAGCGGCAACCGAGCCCACCACATGAATCGTCTTGGAACCCGAAAGGTACGTAGCCGTCAAACCAAAATCAGCCGTAATGTCTGTCGGAGCGGTCGTCGCGTCCAACACCCCAGCCAGCAAATCCAGGAACTCCACATCAGCGGACGCCTCACCCTTGGAATTATCGAACGTCAAAGTGTAAGTGACGGTGTCACCAGGCAACACCTTCGACCCGTCCGCTGGGTCAGACGACTTCGACGGAATCAACTCCGGCACGTAGTGAACCGTGCACAACTCAGAGCCAGTCCCCGAAACCGGGCAAGACTCCGGAATGGGAGGCGGATAACTCGGCACGCACGGCACGCCAGCCGAACAGCCAGCAGGCAAAACCCACGTATCCGGATCAGCGGGATCATACCCGTTCGGCGCCCAACAACCAGGCTCATCGGCAGCCGAACAACCATCAGCCAGGCCATTCGGATTGTCGCAATCCGGGTCAGCCGGATCACAAGACCAAACCGGCGTCGGGACCAACCAGTTATCCAAACTGTTATCCGTACGCGCACCGTCAATAGAGACTTTCACCTTGAAAGTAACCTGGCGCGTCTGGCCGGCCGGAACCGACCCAACCACACGCATAATCTTGGAAGACGAACTGTACATAACCGTCAAACCTGGCGCAGTAGAGGTATTCGTAGGCCCAGCAGCCGCATCCAACACCCCCGGAAGCAAATCCAAGTACTCCACATCGGCAGCAGCCTCACCCTTGGAGTTATCAAACGTGAGCGTATATGTCACCGTGTCGCCAGGCAACACCTTCGACCCATCCGCCGGGTCAGACGACTTCGACGGCACCAGCTCCGGCACATAGTGAACCGTGCACAACTCAGAGCCAGGGCCCGAAACCGGGCAAGACGAAGGCGGAGTCGGCGGCTCGTCCGGGACACACGGCTCACCGGCAGTACACCCAGCTGGCACATCCGGCAGACAATCATCATCAGCCGGGTCGTCCACGTCACAATCCGCAGGCGGAGTGTCCGTGCAGCCAGGCTCACGGGGATCACACGGTGCCGTCGGAGTCGGAACCAACCAGTTATCCAAACTGTTATCGCTACGCGTTCCGTCAGCGTTCACTTTGACCTTGAAAGTGACCTTCAGCGTGCCGCCGGCGGGCACCACGCCAGTCACGCGCAACACCTTCGGCCCAGGCAGATAGATCGCGTCCAGGCCGGACTGCGCGGTGATGTTGGTGGGCATGGCGGTGGCGTCCAACACGCCGGCCAGCAAATCCAGATAGTCCACCTCGGCTGCGGCGGTGCCCAGCGTGTTGGCAAACGTCAGCGTGTACGTCACCGTGCCGCCGGCCAGCACCCGCGAGCCATCCGCCGGATCGGAAGACTTCGACGGCACGAGGTACGGCTGGGCGGGAGGATATGCCTCAACCCACAGGCCCGTCACCTTGCCGGGGTCGCCGTCGGAAACCACGTCTGGGTCGGCGTAGTTGAACTCCGGGCGGTGCTTGATGTGGTTGTCGTGGTTGTCTTCCGACTGGTCCACCATGTCTTGGTAATCAGCGCCGAACGCGGTGTCGGGGTGGCCTTCGCGGTCAATCAAGTCTTCGCGCAGCTTGGTGTCGATGCGGACGGTGTATTGGTGGCACTCCAGCCATTCCAGCTCGTTCGCCCCCGTGCCCTTGGGCAGGAAGGTGACCACAACCTTGTTGTAATCGGCCTGCTCCGGGTCGGATTGCACGCTCACCGTGTAGTCCACGCCCTGCGTGAGCTGGTTGCCGCCTTCGTCGTACACCGCCACCTTCGCGGCGGTGATTGGCGCCAGCCGGTCGTCCAAATCGTCAACCAGCTCGGCCTTCGACCACTTGTCGGTGCGGCAGCCCATGTCGAGGTAGTCGAACCACGGCACTTCCTCGTCGGGCTTGGCCATCGCATAGGACTTCTGCAAGTCTGCGTCGTGCATAGACCAGCCGCCGCCCGCCGCGTCTTTCACCTCGTCGGCGATGGACGGGGTGTCCACAATCGGGTTCACCACGGTGAGGGTGAAGGTCGTCTCAAAGCCGGGGTTCACCGTGAACGTGCACTCGGCCAGCGGCTTCAGCCCGCCAGGCTCCTCGCACAACGCCGCGCGGTATTTCGCGTTCACTGTGGATTCCACCAACCGGTAAATGCCCTTGGGCAGTTGCCCGAAGGTCACGACGCCGTTCGGGTCGGTTTGCCTCGGCTGCGCCCTGGACGAGATGCCCCAGTTGTCGTTCACCGTGTAGTCGGCCCACACGTCGTCGTCGGTGCTGTCGAGGTTGAAGCCCGCGCTCACCCACGTCTGCAAATAGAAGCGCACTCCCTTGAGAATCACGCCTTCGTCGTCTTTCTTCGTCACTTGCAACGACGAGAGCTTCTCGGTCTCCTCGTTGTAGATGACGTACGAAACGCTCTTGGAATCCGGCCCGACAACGGCCGTCCAGGTTTGGTTGAGCAGGCGGAAGCCTTCGATCGTCTCGATTTCCTTGAAGGTGTAGGTGCCGTACGGCAGCGAGTTGAACACCGCGTTGCCGTTGCGGTCGGTGGTGCGCTCGGCCACTTTGTTTTCGTCCGTGTCATACAGCGCGAACACCACGCCTTCGAGCACCTTGCCGCCCTGCTTGGCCAGCTTGGTGATGCGCACCTGCCCCAGCTCCGGCTCGTTGGCCAGCGTCAGATGGACGGTGCCGTCGAAGCCCGCCATGCCCTTCGCCGTGTCCGGCGAGAAGGTCTGCGCGGTGGCATCCAGCTTGTAGCCCTTCGGCGCTTTCGTCTCGACCACCGTGTAGGTGTAGCTGGAGATGAACTTGAAGCCATCGGGAGCCTTGATGTGGCCGGTGGCGTCGGAAGTGGCGGTGAACCAGCAGCCCGCGCCGGTGGCCGGGTTGAACTTGTTGGCGTCCGTCAGCGCGCACGCCGGAGTGGTTTGCGCCACCCGGAACTCCGCGCCCGCCACGCCTTTGCGCAGCACTTTCTCGCCGCCGATGGTGGTGATGGTCAGGCTGGGGTCTTCGGCCAGCTTCTCGGCGATCGCCGCGTCCAACGCGGTACCCGTCAAGCTCTGTGAGACGCCCAAGTAGGCGAGCGTGGCGTCGGTGGTGAGGGCCACGACCGTGTATTTGTACAGTTCCAGGCTCGTCTTCCAGTTGGTGAACGTACGCGCCTGATAACCCGAGTCTTTGTAGACGGCCCAGGACGCCTGGCCAGACGGAATGGCATACCCCGATGGCACGCTCTTTTCAATCACGTACATCGCGGAATTGGCGCTATAGGCGTTGAGCAGCGCGGTCTTCCCGGCGGAAGCCGGCAGCGCGTTCAGGCTCGCCTCGGTGATTTCGATGAGACCCGCGGCGTCCGTCGTCAGGTCGACGCCCGTGCCGGTCACCGAGTTGGTGGTGGCCAGCCGGAACACCACGCCCGGCACCGGGTTGCCGTTCTGGTCGACTTTCGCGATTGCGGCCCGGAACACCGTGGATTGGCCGTTGTTGCCGATGACGAGGTTCTTGGTGCCGATCTTCAGCCCGTCCAGCAGCAAGTCGCCGGTAAGGGAAATGAACACGTCGTACAGGTTCTTGTCGTCGCCGGAGCCACGCCCGACGTACAAGGGGTCGGATGTGCCGCCGGGGCCGGTCACGTCTGGGTCGGCTACGTCTTCGACCAGCGTGTAGTGCTTGTTGGGGTCGAGCTGCGCGAACGAGATTTCGCCTTGCGCGTTGGTCACGCCGGAGGCGACGGGCGTCGGCAGCGTGCCCGAGCCGGGGCTGGAAGCCTCGTCGGCCAGGTAGGCGGCGTACTGCGTGGCGTCGTAAAGCGCGAACGGCACTCCGGCCAACCGCTTGCCCATCGACGCGTCCAGTTCGATATTCGGCTTGGCGATGTACGTCTGGTCGAAAATGCCGATTTTCACAAGTGTGAATTCGGCCTTCGAGTTGGCGATGGGGCCGACCAGCACGTTCGCGCCGTCCACGTCGAGGGCGACGGTCTCACCAGCCCAGTTGTTCATCAGGTGCCCAGGGGGCGCGGTCTCGGTGACTCGATAGTGCCCCAGCGGCAGGTCGTCGAACACCGCGTAGCCGCTCTTGTTGGTGACGCGCCGGTAGGTGATGGACGTGTTGTCCGGGTAGCCTTCCACGGTGCCGTCGTCCACGCCGACAATCGTGAAGGACGCCCCGGCCAGCGCTTGGCCGCTCGCGTCAACTTTCGCCACCGTGATGGTGGCCTTTTCGGGCTCGGGCGGCAGCGGCGAGTTTTCCAGCGGGTCGGTGTTGGTCACGTCATAGACGTACCCATCGCCCATGGCGAGCAGGTCTTCCAGCCTCACCGTGATTTCCGCGACGGTCTTCTCGTAGCCCTCCGGGGCGGTAACTTCGCGCACGGCGTAGTTGCCCACGGGCACGTTCGTCCAGGTGACCAGGCCGGTTTCGTCTTCCAAGGTGTTGGGGTCGTCGGTGCGCGAGACCTTGATGCCGCCCACCCGGGTGTTGGTGGCCAGGTCGACCAGTTCGAGTTCGGCGCCGCTGAGGCCGTCGCCTTCGAGGTTGACCTTCTTGATTATGATCGCGCCGGTGGGCGGCAGCACCTGGTTGTACGCGGCGTTGGATTCCAGTGGATCGGGGTTGAGGTTGTCCTGCTCGCCGAACGAGTTGTAGGCCCGCCCGCCGATCAGCGATCCGTCCGGGTCCTGCGGGGAAAGCACCTGGAAGGTGTAGTCGAACCCTTCGCCTTCGGCCAGCACGACGGTGCTGTCGGAAACCAGCTTGATGCCGCGCACGTCCGCCAGCGTCGCGTCGGGGCAGCTCACCGAGGTGTCGTACAGCGTCCAGTGGGACGGGTCGCTCACCCAGGCGCGGCTGTTGACCGCGGTGACGTCGCGGGTGATGTAAACGGACCAGCCCGGCCCCGGATCGGGCAGGCAGTACAGGGTGTTGCGGAATTCGGAGAGGCGCGGTTTGTCGGCGCCGGAGATGGTCTTGTCGTACAGCTTGTCGCCCACGAAGGGGAAGATGTCGTACAGGACGAAGTCTTGGTGTGCGACCTCGGTGTTGTTGTAGATGTTGAGCTTGTATTCCAACAGGCTCGGCTTGCCCGCTTCGGATGCCTTGGCCCCCACGCCGGAGGACGAGAACGCGCCGGATAGTTCAGGCTGTTCCAGGTTGACAGACCGCACTTGCTTCCACAGTTCGAAGGTCATCGCCACCAGCGCGTCGTTGCCCGCCTGGGCGTGGGAGATCGGGTCGCCGCCGTTCAGCTTGGTGTCGAACGGGTCGGCCACCGTGCCCTGCAAGGTGAATTCGGCGTCGGTGTCGGTGGCGGCGCTCATGTAGACGTCGTTTTCGAAGCCGGCGCGAACTTTGTCGTACACGAAATAGCCGAATTGCACCCGGATGGTGCCCAGGAGCGCGCCGGTGAACTCGCCGGTGGCGGTCAGTTTCACCCGGTCGGCTTGGATGATCACGGCCGACTGGCCGGTGCCCTGGTAGTCGCCGACCACCTGGTAGCTGTAGCCGATGGAGTCGGCGAGCATCGTGGAAGGGGTGAACGAGACGAATTCGACTTCCTTGGGCAGCAGGTCGACCACGATGAAGTCTTCCGGATAGGCGCCGGGCGTGCGCTCGCCGCCCAGATAGAGCGTGTAGTCGATGTACTCGCCGCCGGACAGGATCGGCTTGTTGCCGACGATCTGGCTTTCCTTGCCGATGGAGAGCCGGTTGTTCGGGTCTTTGATGTGCGTTTCGTTGGCGCCCGACACCTGATATTGGCGGGTGCCGTTGGCGTCGGTGTAGGTGAAGGCGCAATCGCTCTCGTTCCTGAAGGTGATGCCGATGCCAGTCGACTCAGATTCGTACGTGACGGTGGTGTCGCGCAGTTTGGTCAGCACCGAGATGCCGGCGCTGGAGCCGACGGGCAGGGTGTAGTCGATGATCCGCACTTCGATGTGGTCGATGTCGCGGGGGGTCTTGCCCGACCCCAGGTCGGCCGGGAACACGTACTGCGATTCGGTCACCGTCTCGTCGAGCAGGACGTTGCCGCCGGAGTCGTAGGCGACCACCTGGGCGTCGTAGGTTTGCGTGCGGCCGGCAGCCGGAGCCGCCAGCGGGTTGCGCACGCCGTAGTAGTACATGCGGGAATCCAGATCCCGGTCCACATAGGTGATGTTGGACAGCGGCTCTTCGAGCGTGTTGCTCAGGTTCAGCCCCCAGCTGAACACCGCCGCCTTTTCGACCGGATCGTCGTAGAAGAAGTAGTAGCCGCTGATTTCATGCGGCCCGGCGCTGGACTTGGAGTACATGCCCCGGGTGGAGGTGCCGGTCAGGGTGAGGCTCACCGGGTCACAGGCGTTGAATCCCTCTGGGTCGACCTGCGCGGCGTATGGGGCGGCGCTCTGGTCTTCGCGGTTGTTGACCGTTGTCGCCAGGCAGGCCGAATTGGTGACGGACTGCGGCACCCTTGCCAGCGGGAAACGCAGCTTCAGCTTCGGCAGTATGGTGGCAGACAACAGGTGCACCACCCCGGGGCTGCCGGTGTAGGACAGTTTCGAAGGAACCCCGGCGCCGCCCGGATCGGCCGCAACCGGGTCACTGGTGGCGGCGTCGCCGTCGGCGTCCCACTCCACCACTGTCCAGCCGGGGTTGTTCGCGGCGATGAACTCGGCGTAGCGCAGCACGCCGGCGGCGTCGGTGTAGGTGGGCAGCGTGTCGGCGAGCGTGAACTGGTCGACATTGCGCTTGTACTCGCCACTGGCCCCATAGGTAAAGACGACGTCCTTTTCCGAGCCCGCCATGTAGGCGCTCTCGCCTTCCAGCACCCGGCCGGCGGTCACATCGCGGTAATTGTCGCGGTATTCGCCGTTGTAGTACTTGTACAGGCCGGGCTGGCCGCTCATGGTGCCGATCAGGGTGGCTTCGGCCTCGTCTCCGGCCTTGTAGACGCCGCCTTTCATCAAGTAGGTGCCGTCGGGCGCGTACAGGTAGACCGGGACGGACTCGAT
>JAISUR010000003.1 GCA_031271975.1 Propionibacteriaceae bacterium | reverse complement strand
GCAGCCGTCGTACAGCACGCCGTCGGGGCAGTGGTCGAGGCTGACCTTCACCGAACTCGTGGCGCTGCCCGCGGGCAGGGTCAGCAGCACTCCTTCGGTCTTCTGGTAGACCTTGCCGGTCACTTGCTTGCCGTCGATGGCGGCTTCCGGCCTGACGACTGGGAAGTCGAGCTTGATCTGGGAATACCCGCCCATACCGATATGGCTCGCCGCCTTGACGGTGACGCTCGCCGCTTCGTTGGAGTAGATGACGACGGGATCGCCGTAGTAGCTGGATTGCACGAGTTGCGCTGGAGCGGGCACGTCGTACTGTGCCCCACTCATCGACTCGCCGCAGAAATACGTTTCTGCCCAGACCTGGTAGGCCGCTCCGCCCGCCAAAGGCTCGGACGACAGCACCAACGTGGCGATCGGGTCCGCGGTCAAGGCGCTGACATAAACGCGTTCGGAGTCGAGAATGGGTTCGGTGTTCGGGATCCCGAGTAATCCGGCGCTCAGCCAATAGGAGCCACTGTGCAGGTCGGGGAAGGTGAAGCTGGCCTTGCCCTCGGCGTCCGTCCTGGCGAACAGGGGATCGGTTGGCGGGTAGGCGGCGTCGGGCTTGTTGCTCAGCGCTGCCCAAAGGTCGGTGTTGCTGGCGGGCGAGCCGTCGGGGTTATTGCCCTGCAAGGTGAGAGTCACCGAGCCCAAGTAGTGCACGTCGCCAGGACACCCGCCGGCGAGTTCCTGTGTCGTCTGAATGTCAGTGGCCCAGATGGTCGGATCTTTGACAGGTGGTGCCGGGCTCTCGGCGTGGGCCGGCGCGGCCAAGCCGGCGGCGATCAGGGCGGACGTCACTACGGTGGCGGCAATTTGGGCAAGGGGCCTCATTGCACTACTCCTTCGGGGAACAACTGCGTCCAGTATGGCAGACACCGACCCGGAGATGTGGCAGATCGGGTGGTGAGATGCTGCGTGCAGCCACGGGGAAAAGAGCAAAGGAACCAACAATTATTGCATCCTTGCAGAAATACGTCAATGGGAAGTGCATCCCATGGTGCGCGCGGGGCAGCTACGGTAGTATGTCTGCAATCGGCCGGTGCGTCCCCGTCGCACCGGCCTTAAACATGCACTCACAAGGAATCATGCCGCCACAGCGTGTGGTAGTCCACGCCGAGCCGGGCGACAAGATTGCGCAGCAAAGGCACGGAAAGACCGACCACATTGTGAGAATCGCCCTCGATTCCGGTCACGAACGCGCCCCCAAAACCGTCGATTTTGAAGCCGCCCGCAACTTGCAGCGGCTCGCCGGTGGCCACGTACGCGTCGATCTCGGCCTCGCTCAACGCGGCGAAGCGCACCAGCGTGGTGGCCACCTCGACGGCAGTCTCGCCCGCAGGCAGCGAGATCACGCAATGGCCGGTGTGCAGCAGGCCGGTCTTGCCGCTCATGTTGCGCCAATACTGCCGGGCGGTCTCTTCGTCGCCGGGCTTGCCCAACACAGCGCCCTCAAACTCCAGCATGGAATCACAGCCAACCACGAGTGCGGCGCCGGTGACCGTGGCGGCCACGGCCTGCGCCTTCGCGGCGGCCAGGGCGGCGACGAGTTCCGTAGCCGTTGGCGCCGAGATCGCGTCCTCGTCCACTTCGGACACGACCACTTCGGGATCCAGCCCGGCGGCGAGCAGCGTTTGCAGGCGGGCGGGCGACGCGGAAGCGAGTATCAGGCGCATGGGGGCATCCTAGTTCAGCCCCGGAACGAACTCCTCCAAGCGTCGCGGCCGGGCAGGATGGGGGAGCGGATCGTGTGCCAGAACGAACGCCACCCGCCTGCCAGCGTGCTCGTCGACGGGGCGTGCGGCTTGGGCCGGTCGCGGCGCAGCGCCACCATGACGGCCGCGAGCGCCGCCAATTCCTCGTCGGTCGGATCCCCGGCGGTGACGTGCACCAGCGGGGGCTGCGGGGTTTCAGGTTGCGTGGCGCTCATAGCGGAATGTTCCCATGCTTCTTCGGCGGCAGTTGCTGGCGTTTGGTCCGCAGCAGGCGAAGCACCTTGATCACCCGGGCCCGCGTCTCATGCGGGTAGATGACGTTGTCGATGTAACCGCGCTCCGCCGCGTTGTACGGGTTGGCCAACTCGGTGTTGTAGTCCTCGATCAGCTCGGCCCGGCGCGCGGCCGGGTCGGCCACCTCGGCCAACTCCTTGCGGTACAAGATGTTGACCGCGCCCTCCGCGCCCATCACGGCGATCTGGGCGCTGGGCCAGGCCAGGTTGACGTCCGCGCCCAGCGGCTTCGAGCCCATCACGCAGTACGCGCCGCCATAGGCCTTCCGGGTGATGATCGTCACCAGCGGCACCGTCGCCTCGGCGTACGCGTAGATCAGCTTCGCGCCGCGCCGGATGATGCCGTCCCACTCCTGGTCCGTGCCGGGCAGGAAGCCGGGCACGTCCACAAACGTCAGCACGGGGATGTTGAACGCGTCGCAAGTGCGCACGAACCGGGCGGCTTTCTCGGATGCCTTGATGTCCAAGCACCCGGCGAACACCATCGGCTGGTTGGCGATGACGCCGATCGAGCGGCCCTCGATGCGCCCGAAGCCGCAGATGATGTTCGGCGCGTAGAGGGCGTGCACTTCGAGGAATTCGTCGTTGTCGAGCACCAGCGAGATCACGTTCTTCATGTCGTACGGCATGGTGTCCGAATCCGGGATGAGCGTGTCGAGCTGCAAGTCGTGGTCGGTGATCGTCAGGTCGGCCTCTTCCTCGTAGAAGACCGGCGGCTCCTCCAAGTTGTTCTGCGGCAGGTACGTGATCAGCTCGCGCACGTATTCCAGGGCGTCGTTTTCGTCGGCGGCGAGATAGTGGGAGTTGCCCGACTTCGTGTTGTGTGCGCGCGCGCCGCCCAGGTCTTCCATGGAGACGTCCTCGCCGGTGACCGTCTTGATGACAGCTGGGCCGGTGATGAACATCTGCGACGTCTGGTCGACCATCACCACGAAGTCCGTCAGCGCCGGGGAATAGACGTGGCCGCCCGCCGCCGCGCCCATGATCAGCGAGATCTGCGGGATGACGCCCGACGCCAGCGTATTGCGGCGGAAGATCTGCGAGTACAGCTCCAGCGAGACCACGCCTTCCTGGATGCGCGCGCCGCCGCCCTCGTTGATGCCGATGAGCGGGCAGCCGGTCTTGATTGCGAAGTCGATGATCTTGACGATCTTCTCGCCGTAAACCTCGCCCAGCGCGCCGCCGAAAATGGTGACGTCTTGCGAGAACACGCACACTGGGCGGCCGTGGATGGCACCTGTGCCGGTGATGACGCCGTCGGTGTAGGGCCGTTTGGCATCCAGGCCGAAGGCCGTGGAACGGTGGCGTGCGAACTTGTCGAACTCCACAAACGTGCCTTCGTCGAGCAGCGCGTGGATGCGTTCGCGGGCGGTCATCTTGCCCTTGGCGTGGACCTTCTCATAGCTGGCGGCCGGTGAGGGGCTCATCGCTTCGTCGTAACGCGCCCCGAAATCGGCGATCTTGCCGGCAGTGGTGTGCAGATCGAATTCCATATGAAGACGATAGCGGCCATGCGCCGCGCGTGGCATACCGTTGGCATATGCAACCTTTGGTAGATGCGGCGCGTGTCGCAGCGGCACTTCGTGCCGAGATCCCGGAACGAGTCCGGGATGACGCCTCGCTTCCCCGTCATGCTGAACTTGTTTCAGCATCTCCGGACGAAGTCCGGCCGGCCACGGAGTGTGCCCCGGAATGGCAGGTGCGCGCGGTGGCGGCAACCGGGTCCACGAACGCAGACTTGTTGGCGGCGGCGCGGGACGGGGCCCCCGCTGGGACGGTGTTGGCTGCCGACTATCAAGGGGCCGGCCGCGGGCGGCTGGGCCGGGCTTGGGTGGCGCCGCCCGGGTCGATGGTGGCGTTCTCCGTGCTGTTGCGTCCGCGAGCGCCCCGGGAGCGGTGGACGTGGCTGCCGCTGCTGGCGGGACTGGCGGTCGCCGGGGCGATCGGGCCCGCGCGGCTCAAGTGGCCCAACGACGTGCTGCTCGAGGACAAGAAGGTGTGCGGCATCCTCGCGGAGGCGGCAGACGACGCCGTCGTTATCGGTATCGGCGTGAATACCGCCATGACACCCGGGCAACTGCCCGTGCCCACCGCGACTTCGCTGGCCATCGCAGGCTTGCCACACGATCCCACCGCGCTGGTGGCCGGCATCCTGCGGGAGTTGGACAAGTGGTACCGGCTCTGGGAAGCCGGACAGGACATTTCCGCGGCCTACACACGGGCCTGCGCGACCATCTCCCGCGATGTCAACGTGATCGTCTCCGAATCCGAGCAGGTTGCTGGCCGAGCCCTGCGCGTGGACTCCCAAGGGTGCCTCGTCGTGGCGACGGCTGAGGGCGAACGCGCGTTCTCGGCCGGCGACGTGGTGCATGTCCGCTAGGTTGGGCCTATGAAGCTGTCCACCCAGCTGTTCCGATTCGCCGTCTCGGGCGGCCTTTCGGCGATCGTCGACTTCGGCATCTTGTGGACGCTGATGCGCTTCGGGATGGACTACACCTGGGCCAAGGCGGTCTCGTTCGTCTTCGGCACCACGACGGCCTACCTGATCAACCGCCGTTGGACTTTCCAGGCCGCGGCCTCCAAGCGCCGCTTCGCCGCAGTCGTTGGCCTGTACGCCATCACCTTCGCCGTCCAAGTCGGAATCTGGGCGGCCGCCTACCCGTGGCTGTTGGACGCGTTCGGCGACCAGACCGCCGCCCAAGTCTGCGGCTTCGTCCTCGCCCAAGGTGTCGCCACCACCGTCAACTTCGCCGTGCAACGCTGGGTGATCTTCCGCTGAAGGAGCCGGCCTTCATCCCACTTGCGACAGGATCCACTCGCTGAAATAGGGGAGCGTGAAGCGAACTTTGCCCCACCCGGCTGGCTCGATCAGCCCCGCAGACATGAGCCGGGCGCGGTAGGTGCTCGCGTATTGGGCGGCGACGCCGAGGCGGTCCGCTATGTCCTTGGTTTGAGAGTCTTCTTTGCCCGCCATGGCCAACAGATAGTCCCGATCACGTTCGGACAGCGGCGCCAGTGACGGGGCGAACACTTGCTCTGAGAGGCGGTGGATCGCTTCTGTGATACCTGATCCTACGTCGTCCAGAGTTATCCGCTCGGCGTCGGGATTCTGGTTCCAACTGCGGTAGCCGATCAACTGGACCAGGAATGGGTAGCCGCAGGTTGCCATCGCCGCGAGGCCGACCGCTTCGTCTCCGATCTGACGGCCCGTTTCGCGGATCATCTGTGCCATGCCGTCGGCCACTTCGTCGATCAGGAGCATGCCCAGGTGGATTCGCTCGGCGCGGCGCAGGAATGTGACGACGTTATCGTTGAGGAGGTCGTCCACTGCGGCTGGCAATCCAGCCGCCGCGAATGCGACCCTGCGGCCATCGCGCTGTGTCAACTGGATGACTTCTCCCAGTTTTCGCAGTTCTTCGGGGTCAGCGCCCTGGATCTCATCCACCGTGATCAGCAGGCCCGTCTCGCGGGGTGCCAGCGCATCGGTTAGCTCCTCGATCTGGGAACGCAGTGAGGACTCTGCCGGATATCGCTCGCTCCAGGTGGCGCTCACGCCGCCTATCGGCGTGCTGATGGAGCCTGACGACAGCTTGCTCCGCGATTTTCCGGCGTGCGATGCCAACAGCCGGGGCAGCCTGTCAGCTGCGAGCCGGTCCAGCAGGCCCTTACTGGAGCCATCCGATATCACCAGCCAGCCGCGGGCGCGCACGATGTCCTGGAATTCGTTGAGCATGACTGTCTTGCCAACGCCGCGCACTCCTGTGAACAACACCGCCTGTGCCGGCGATCCTGGTCCCAGGTCGAAGTCGCGCGCCAACTCCTGGAGGACTGGCGCCCGGCCAACCAGCAGGTAGGGGTTAGTGCCGAAGGTAGGGCTGAAAGGATTCGTCATCTCCACAAATCAAAAAATATCAAAAGACTCCGTCTACGCTCAACTTTCGTCCCTGGAGGGGCTCAATGGCCTGTTTTCGCGCCGCAAGAGCATCGAAAATCAAAAAAAATCAAAAGACGTCCGTGGTGGTTTGGGGCATATGTACTAGGTTGGGCGGACGAAGGTGTTGGTACCCTGGTCGCGGTATTGCGGATGGGACGATGTGACGGTGGTTGCGGGAGAGGTGTTGTTGGAGGCCCGTGGGGTCTCGAAGGCTTTTCCAGGCGTGCAAGCGCTCGCGGACGTGGACTTCACGTTGCGCGCCGGGCAGATACACGCGGTGTGCGGGGAGAACGGCGCTGGCAAGTCCACGCTCATGAAGATCATCGCCGGGCTGTACCAGATGGACGGCGGCGAACTGCTGCTGCGCGGCCAGCCGGTCCGCGTCGCCAGTCCGCTGCAAGCCCGCAAGCTGGGCATCTCGGTGATCCACCAGGAGTTCTTCCTGATGAATCACTTGACCGTCGCGCAGAACATCTTCATCGGCCGGGAGCCAAAGCTGCCCGGAGGCATCCTGAACGACGACCGGGCGCTCAACGAGCGGGCGCGGCTGCTGCTCGACCGGCTCGGTGTCGACATCGACCCCCGCGTCCAGGTGCGGCGGCTCTCCGTGGCCGCCCAGCAGATGGTCGAAATAGCCAAGGCCCTCTCGTACGATTCGCGAATCCTGATCATGGACGAGCCGACTGCCGCCCTGACCAGCGGCGAAGTGGAGGCGCTGTTCCGCATCATCCGCCGGTTCGCGGCTCCGGACACCGCCGTCGTGTACATCTCGCATCGGATGGAGGAGATCAAGCGCCTGTGCGACCAGATCACGGTGCTGCGCGACGGCCGCCGCGTCGCTTCGCGGCCCGCCGGAGAACTGGCGATTTCCGAAGTCATCCAACTGATGGTCGGCCGTGAGATTGCGGCGGGAGCCCGCCCGGAACCGCGCGCGGTGGGGGAGCCGGCTCTGGAAGTGGCCGGGCTGGCCACGCCGGCTTTGCTGCACGATCTTTCTTTCACCCTGCGCCGCGGCGAGATTTTGGGTTTCGCCGGGCTCATGGGCGCTGGCCGCACCGAAACCGCCCGCGCGCTCATCGGGGCCGATCCGAAGACGGCGGGGCAGGTGCGGGTGTTTGGGCGGGAGGTGGACATCGCGACGCCGGCCGACGCCGTACGCCTGGGCATCGGCTACCTGTCCGAAGACCGCAAACGCTACGGCCTCATAATGCAGCAGAGCGTGTCGGCCAACATCGCGCTCCCGTCGCTGGGCAGATTCGCACGCCGCGGCTTGTTGCAGGACGCCAAGATGGACGAGTTGGCCAGCCAGCTGTGCCAGCGGCTGCGCGTCAAGACGCCCGGTGTCCGGCAACTGCTGCGCAACCTCTCCGGCGGGAACCAGCAGAAAGTCGTGCTCGCCAAGTGGCTCGCCCGCGACTGCGACATCCTCATTTTCGACGAGCCCACCCGCGGCATCGACATCGGCGCCAAACAAGAGATTTACGGCCTGCTGCGAGACCTGGCCGCCCAGGGCAAGTCGATCATCATGATCTCTTCCGAGTTGGAGGAGATCCTGCGTATGTCCGACCGGATCGTGGTCATGTGCGATGGGCGGATCACCGGGGTGCTCGACAACGCGGACGCCACGAGGGAGAACATCATGTCCCTGGCCACGCGGTTCGCCTCCAAGCAAAGGCAGGAAACATGAGCGGTTTCGCGCTGAAAGAGCGTTACCGCGGGTTCGTGCAGCAGGGCATGGTGCTGCTGGTGCTCGCGGCGCTGTTCGTGTTCTTCTCACTGCTGAACCCGAACTTCCTGACCTGGTCGAACATCTCCTCGCTGCTGCTGGCGTCTGTGGTCACGGCCACCCAAGCCATCGGCCTCACGTTCGTCATCGCGACCGGCGGCATCGACCTGACTCCCGGCATGGGGATGCTGTTCTGCATGGTTGTGCTGGCCTTGCCGATGACGGCTTGGGGCGCGCCCCTATGGGTGGGAGTGCTGGCCGGCATCCTCGCCGGCGCAGCATTGGGGACCGCGAACGGGGTGTTGATCTCCTATGTCCGCATGCAGCCCATGATCGCCACGCTGGCGATGATGCTGGTCTGCTGGGGATTCGCGCTGGTGCTCGCGGGCTCGAAAACACTGTCGCTGCGCGATGTCGCGGGCTTCAAGGACATCGCGATGGGCGAAATCGTCCCCGGACTGTACACCGGCGTGCTTATCTTGGTGGGCATCGCCATCGTGGCCGGCGTGCTGATGACCAAGACTGTGGTCGGCCGCTACGCGTTGGCCATCGGCTCCAATAAGGAAGCCGTCCGTATTTCGGGGATCAACGTCAACCGCTGGGAAGTCCTGGCCTACACAATCTGCGGCGTGTTCACCGGCATTTCGGGCATCATCATGGCCGCCTATCTCAACTCGGTACCGCCAAACACCGGGCAGAGCTACGAAATGTACGCCATCGCGGCCGCCGTCATCGGCGGCACCAGCTTGCGCGGCGGGCGCGCCTCCGTGTTCGGCGCGGTCATCGGCGCGGTGACTATCCGGACCATCTACAACGGCCTGACCATCCTCGGCTTCGAGGACGCCTGGCAGAAGGTCGTCCTCGGCGCCGTTATCCTCATCGCTGTGTTCGTCGACATCCGGCGCCGCGGCGGCGAGGAATGACCTGACAACTCAATGCCCTTTCAGACAGGAGAAACCATGAAACGCCCCCTCATCACCACCGCTTTGCTGCTCGCGGCCGCCCTGGCGGCGGGCGGATGCCAAAGTGCCGCACCGGCCGGGCCAAGTGATTCCGGGGAGAGCGGGATCCGCATCGTGCTGGTCGCCAAGGCTGACGCGTCGGACTACTGGACGGCCGTCAAAGAAGGGGCCGAAAAGGCCGGGAAAGAGCTGGGCGCGACCGTGGAATGGGTCGGGCCTGCCACCGAAACTGAGCCTGACAAGCAGTTGCAGCAACTCGACGCGGCGATCAACTCCAAACCTGCCGGCATCGGATTCGCCCCCCAAGACGGCGCCCAAGACCAGGCGGACACCTACTTGCGGAAGGCCAAGGACGCCGGCATCCCCGTTGTCGCTTTCGACACCCCGATCGAGAACTCCGACATCCAAATCGCCACGATCGCTTCCAACAACCGCCAGATCGGCGCCGACGCCGCCCAGAAGATGAGCGAGCTTATCGGCGGCGCGGGCACGGTCGGCATCATCGCCCACGGCGAGGTGGGCACGGCCGCCGACCGCCGCGACGGATTCATCGACTGGATGCAGGCCAACGCTCCCGGCGTCACGCTGCTCCCGGCGCAGAACGGCAACTCGGATCAGGCCGAGTCTCGGTCGAAGGCGCAGTCGGTGCTGGCTGCGAATCCCGGCTTGGTGGGCTTCTTCGGGACAGACGACGACTCGGTCATCGCCATCGCCGACGAGGTGGCCGCCAAAGGAATCCAAGCGGTCGTAATCGGTGTGGACGCGTCTCCCGACCAACTGCGGCTGACCAAAGAGGGCAAGATCACCGGCGGCATGGCGCAGAATCCAGGCGGCATCGGCTATCAGGCCGTCAAAGTGCTGTTTGAAGCCGCCCAGGGCACGATGCCTGCTGCGGCGAACATCGTTTCCCCGGCCGTTTGGTATACCGCTGACAACCTGGCCGACCCGGATGTCGTCGCCGTTATCGGCGAGTCCGAGTAGCCTGCTGCTTGACTCTCCCGTTACGGGAGGCCCCAGCCTGGGTGGTGGAGCGGTCGCGAAACAGGTCGCGGGGCTCCAGGACCTGAGAAGAAGAGGTGCCAGATGTACCGGATCGGCGAGTTCTCCAAACTGGGGCGCGTCACAGTCAAGGCGCTGCGCTACTACGACGAGATCGGCTTGCTGAAGCCGTCGAGCGTGGACGAGTGGACGGGATACCGCTACTACGCGTCCTCCCAGCTATACCAACTCCACGAGATCGTGGCGCTCAAACAGCTCGGTTTCTCCATCGAGCAGATTTCCGCCATCCTCGCCGACGCGGCTCCGGCCAGCCTGGTCGCAGACCGGCTCGCCGAGTTGGAGGCGCAGCAGCGTTCAGTCATCGACCAACTCTTCCGGGTCCGCCACTACCTCAAGATCAAGGAAGAAGGATACGAAATGGAATACAAAGTCGTCGTCAAGGAAATCCCAGGCTGCACGGTGTTCTCGGCCCGCCGCAAGGTGGCCGACTACACGGAAATGATGTCGCTCATCCCGGCGGTCGGCGCGCAAGTCGCCGCTGACAACCCCGGCGTCGGCTGTGTGGAGCCGGAGTATTGCTGCAACGTCTGCCACGACACCGAATACCGCGACCAGGACATGGACATCGAGATTTGCCAGGCGGTGACCGGGCCCGGCCAAGATGGTGACGGGTACGAGTTCAAACAGCTCCCGCCGGTGACGGTCGCCTCGGTGCTGCACCGCGGCCCGTATGAGGACTTGGGCGCAGCCTACGCCTACCTGGTCGATTGGGTGGAGACCAACGGCTACCGCATCGCCGGAGACTGGCGCGAAGCGTTCATCGACGGCGTCTGGAACAAAGACTCGGCCCAGGATTGGCTGACGGAAGTCCAGATGCCGATCGCGGCCGCCTGATCGACTGGCTACACCAGGCCCTGGTATTCGCCATAGCCCTCGGCTTCCAGCTGGGCGGCCGGGACGAAACGCAAGGCGGCCGAATTGATGCAATAGCGCAAGCCGCCGCGGTCAGCCGGGCCGTCCTCGAAAACATGGCCCAGGTGGGAATCCGCACCGGTGGAACGGACCTCGGTGCGGATCCTGCCCAATGACATGTCCACGTGTTCCGACAGCGCCCCCGCGAGCGGTTTCGCAAAGGCCGGCCACCCGCAGCCCGAGTCGTACTTGTCGGCGGATGTGAACAGCGGCTGGCCCGACACGACATCCACGTAGATGCCCGGCTCGAAGTGTTTGTCGTATTCGCCCGAGAAAGGCGGCTCGGTCGCAGACTCCTGGGTGACGGCGTACTGCAGCTTGGTCAGCCGGGCCCGCAGCTCCGCGTTGTCCGGCTTGCCCGCGGATGTCGGCCGGGCGTCCCGGGCGCGGTCGAAATCGCGCGGGCCCAGGTGGCAGGCGCCGCCCGGGTTCTTCTCCAGGTAGTCCTGGTGGCGGTCCTCGGCCGAAATGAACACGCGCAGCGGCTCCGCCTCCACTACCACCCGTCGCGGGGTTCTGCGTTGCAGTGCGTCGAGGGCCAGGCAGACTACTGTCGCGTCACCGGCGTCGACCCAGTAGATCCCGGTGCGGTATTGGATGCCGTAGTCGGGGCCCTGGTGGTTGACGGCGGTGGGATCGATGGCGGCGAAGAACAGGTCGATCAAGAAACTCAGCGGCGCCACCGCGGGGTCGTATTGCACCCGCACCACCTCGGCATGGCCAGAGTCGGCACACACCTGCTCATAAGTCGTAGCGCCTTCCGGGCCGTTGGCGTAGCCGACCTCGGTAGCAGTCACGCCCCGGACCAAGCTGAAGTATTTCTGCATTCCCCAGAAGCAGCCGCCCGCGAAGTAGATCTCTCTCATGCATACAAGCGTATCCCTGATCCGGCACGCATTGGCGTTGCGGTATCGTGGCGGACATGCCTGACCCGAGCGTCCCGCCCCTCACGCTCGTTCTGCTGCCTGCGGAGTACGCGGTCTGCCGCTATGCTCAAGTGCCCCCATTGCCGCACTCGACGGGTTTGGTGTCATTGACCCGCACGGATGACGAGACCTCGTTGGTCTGCCCAGTGGGCGATGTGCCAACCGGGGCAACCCTGGTTGAGCCGGGCTGGGCGGCCATGCGCGTCGCGGGCCAGTTGGATTTCGCTCTGGTCGGCATCCTCGCCAAGCTCGCGGGGACGTTGGCCGACGCGGGCGTCTCCATCTTCGCCATCTCGACGTATGACACCGACTATCTGTTGGTCCGCACGGCTCAGTTGGAGCTTGCGGTCGGCAGCCTTCGCCAGGCAGGTTGCCGCGTCATGTGACCGGCCGGCGATCCGCGAGTCCGGGAGTTGGGCTCATGCCTGGGACAGCTTGCTGCCTTCCAGGGCTTCCATCACTACCGAGGTGGCGGTGTCGGCGACGGCTTCGGAGGAGTTGAGTTCGTTCACGACGAAGTCGCGCAGGTCGTTGGAACTGGCCACGGCGAATTCCACCATCAGGTCGTGCGTGCCGGCCAGGAACAGCACCCGGATGACGCCTTCGACCCCGGAAAGGCGTTGCGCTTCTTGCAGTAGTTGGTCGCGAAAGCCGCTGCGGACTTTGAGCAGCGCGACTGCCCGGATGGGGCGGCCCAGGGCCGACATGTCCACCCTGGTGTGGAAGCCCTTGATGACCCCAGACTTGATCAGGTATTGGACGCGCTCGTAGCAGGTGGATTCCGCGATGTTGACGCGCTTGGCGACGGCGGCGTTCGGGAGGCGGCCGTTGTTGAGCAGCGTTTGGAGGATTTTCCGGTCGATGTCGTCAAGCTGGCGCTCGTCTTTCACCCAACGAGCGTATTCGACTGGTCAGGTGAAGCAAAACCCGTCTCGCCAAAGAGTTCTGGCCAGGATTCCGAAGATTCTTCGGCAAAGCGAGGTGGGAACCAAGGGTTCTTCGCAGTTTGCCGCGAGTTGGCCGTTTCGGCATCCTTCCCGTGGCCGGCTTCGGCGAGAATCCAAGTGGGGCTACGTCCCAAGATGTCGGAACCAGTCCGGCATGACCAGGAAGGGTCGGCATTCGGGTCGCAACCCGCTAGGCGCAAGGAACAAGAAATGAGAATCGGAATCCCGACTGAGATCAAGAGCCAAGAGAACCGCGTCGCCATCACCCCGGCGGGCGTCCACCATCTCGCCCAGGCCGGGCATGAGGTGTTGGTTCAAGAAGGCGCCGGGCTCGGCTCCGGCATTTCGGATGCCGACTACACCGGCGCCGGCGCGCGCATCATCAAGCAGGCGGCGGACGTCTGGGGCGATGCGGAACTGCTCATTAAGGTCAAGGAGCCCATCGCGGCCGAATACCCGTACCTGCGCGAAGACCAGGTGGTGTTCACCTACCTGCACCTGGCGGCCGACAAGGAGCAGACCGACGCGCTGCTGGAATCGCGCACCACGTCCATCGCCTACGAGACCGTGCAGACGGCTTCGGGCGCCCTTCCGCTGCTGTCCCCGATGTCTGAGGTGGCCGGTCGGATGTCGGCGCTTGTCGGCGCAAACGCGCTCATGAAGCACTTCGGAGGCAAGGGAATCCAGGTTTCCGGCGTTCCGGGCACCCGCCCGGCGAAAGCCGTGGTGATCGGCGCCGGCGTGGCCGGGCAGAACGCCGCACAGATGCTGTACGGCATGCGCGCCGACGTCACGATCTTCGATGTCAATCTGGCCCGGCTGGGCCAACTCGACTCCGAATTCGGCGGCCACGCGAAGACGCTGTACTCCACGCAGTACGCCATCGCGCGCGAACTTGCGGACGCCGATATCGTCATCGGCTCCGTCCTGATCCCCGGCGCCCGCGCACCCAAGCTGGTGACCCACGACATGATGGTTGGTGCCCAGCCGGGCACGGTCTTCGTGGATATCGCGGTCGACCAGGGCGGCTGCTTCGAGGACACGCATCCCACCACGCACGCCGACCCGGTGTTCCAGGTGGGCCAGTCCATCCTCTACGCGGTGGCGAACATGCCGGGCGCGCTGCCGGTCACCTCCACCTACGCCCTCACGAACGCCACCTTGGCCTACGCGACCCAGATCGCCAACAAGGGCTGGAAGCGGGCTTTGCGGGAGAACCCGGTCCTGGCGCGGGGGCTCGCGACGCACGCCGGCCATCTGACGAGCGCCCCGGTCGCCGAAGCCTGGGGTTACGAGTCGGTATCCGTCGACTACGCGCTGGCTGCCTAAGGCACCGTCACTCAGGCCCAGGTTGACCACCCGCCGCCCGCTACTGGGGCCTTTTCAAGGCGTTCAAGGAGGCCAAAGAGCTCTACTTCGCCGAACTCCCGCTTGCCGCTATGGTGGTCACCGTCCAGCCGGGGGATGGCGGTTGGCGGCGAGGAGAGGGGATCAGGTGGACACCACTGGTATCGAGCAGGCCAAGCGCGTGGTGGTGAAGGTGGGTTCCAGTTCGCTCACGGGCAGGCAAGGAGCCCTCGACACGCGGCGCATGGTGGCGTTGGTGGACGCGCTGGCGGCCGCCCGCGACCGAGGGCAGGAGGTGGTGCTGGTGTCGTCTGGGGCGATGGCCTCCGGTATGACTCCGCTACGCATGCGTGGGCGGCCCCAGGATCTCGCGAGCTTGCAGGCGGCGGCGGCCGTGGGACAGAGCCTGCTGGTGGGGCGCTACTCGACGCTGTTCGCAAAGCACGGCATCATCGTCGGCCAGGTGCTGCTCACGGTCGAGGATGTCGCCCGGCAAGACCACTATCGCAACGCGCTGCGCACCTTTACGCGCCTATTGGAGTTGGGGGTGGTGCCGATCGTCAATGAGAACGACACTGTCGCCACCCATGAGATCCGCTTCGGCGACAACGACCGCCTCGCCGCGCTCGTCGCGCACCTTGTTGGGGCCGACGGCCTGCTGCTGCTGAGCGACGTGGACGCGCTCTACACCGCACACCCCTCCGACCCCGCCGCCGAACGCATCAGCGAGGTCGCGGACGTGCACACTCTTGACGTGGACGCTTCCCGGGCGGGTTCCGAGGTGGGCACAGGGGGCATGGAGACCAAGCTGGCCGCGGCGCGCATCGCCACAGCTTCGGGAGTCCGCGTGGTGCTCGCCGACGCCGCCCAGGTGGACCAGGCACTGCGCGGTGAACCGGTGGGCACGCTATTCCACCCCACCGGGAAACGCCGTCGCCGCAAGCTCCTCTGGCTCGCGTACGCCTCGCAGACGCGCGGCGAGTTGGTGCTCGATCCCGGCGCCGTGAAGGCCGTGGTGGAGCGCAAGGCGTCCCTGTTGCCCGCCGGGATCACCGCTGTGCACGGCGACTTCCGGGCCGGCGATCCGGTGCGCCTGAAGGGGGAGGACGGGAAGACCGTGGCGCGCGGCCTGGTCGCGTACGATGCCGCGGAACTGCCCGCGCTGATGGGTCGTCAGACGGCGGAACTGGCCGCCGAGTATGGGCCCGAATTCGAGCGCGAGGTGGTGCACCGGGACGACCTGATCGTCAAGAAGCGGCAGTAGGATCAGGCTTGCGGGCGGCCAGTGAGAACATCAACGGCACGCGTTCGGGGTGGTCGGCCAGTGCCCATTCTGCGGTGGCGGTTGGCTGGAGCGCGTCGTTGGCCTTCCAGTACATCTTCCGGCCGCCTCGCCGGAGAAGTCGACACCGGTGACGTCCGCGCCCAGCCGGGCCAAACTGATCGAGTCATTGCCGATGTGGCACTGGAGATGGACGACCTGGAGCCCGTCCACCGAACCGCCCGGCAGGTGCGGCCGCATCAGATCCACGGAGTCGGCGACGATCAGCTCGACCTCGCCTGTGTGGGTGACCACCAAGAGTCGGAATTCGTGACTCCGCCTTCGTCCAGTGCTTCCGGTGTCCCGGTCAGGCGCGCAGGCCAGGGAGGCGTGACACGGCCGCGAGCGTTGCGGTGGCGACGGCGGCGGCTCCCGGGTCGGCGCCCGCGAGTTCGTCGCGGGCAGTCTCGAAGGCTCCGACGGCGCCGATGCGGAGGTGGCCGACGAAGCCGAGAGCTTGGGCTGGCGGAACCGACAAGAGCCGGGCCGCCTGCAGGATGTCTTCTTCCCCGATGGCGCTGAAGCGGTAGTGCTGGCCGATGCGCATGGCTGAACTGGCCTGGTTGGCCCCGTCGTCGTAGGGGGCGTAGGTGGCCAGGTCGTAGAGGGGTGCCAGCCGGACGGTGGGCCCGTCCAGCAGGACGGAGTAGTTCTTGATGTGGGCGTCTGTGCAGTGCAGGACGACGTTGAACATCAGCCCCCTGAAGAAGGCCCAGGCTGCCGGGCCGCGGTCCTCGATACGGGCGAGACCGCGCAAGAGGCGGGCAACCTCAGCCACTCCCGGGCCGCCGTCCTGATGCTGGTACTTCTTGTGCGGTGGCACGCTGAGGGCCTGGCCCAGGTCTTCCTGGTGCAGTCGCCGCCAGCGGCCCCGATGCTGGACGCGGTCGTATCGCGTCGTGACCATGACGCGGTGGTCGCCGATCTGGGCCAACTCGGTGGTGGCAGTGGTGAGGCCTAGGAGGGCTGCCACCCGCATCGTCAGGTGCTCAACGACGTCGAGGCGGTTGAAGCCGCCCGCCGCAGGCTTGAGAATGTGGGTGGTGGGGGTGGAGCCTGTGGGGATAGCCCAGCCCGTGGGCGTGCGCAAGAGCGCGAGTTTGGGCTGGGCGCCGGCCAAGCTGTAGCGCCCCGCTTCCCGCAGCGGCCCGCGACCGCCCTCGAATTGCGCTACGACGCCGTCGAGCAGTTGGGCGACCTGGGTCTCGGTCACGGGCGCCGATCCGCCGCGTGGCAGGGATCCGTCCGTCGAGACCTCGTCCGGTGGCAGTATCTGGAGGGCGCCGGCGACATCCGCGCCGACATGGGCCAGGATGGCGAACGGGTTGTTGGGGTTGACGCCATGGTTCCGGGCGATGGCAGCCCGGGCGGCCTCGTTGTCGGTCAGAAGCCCGTCAAGGAACGGCAGAACGGCGCGTTTCGGGTGGTCGGGTTGGACCAGGGGCAGGGACAGCGACAGGGGCGTGGCGTCAGGGCTCGCCCGGTACGACTCGTCGTAGTGGAAGCTGAGGTTTCCCTTGGTGCTCTGGCGGATTTCGCCGCAGTGGCGCCCATCGAGGTAGACAAGCAGGCGGGAGCCCATCACATCTCCGGCCAAGCCAGGGGTCTTGCCTCGAAGCCGCACCCCAGCACTTGGAAACAGTCGAGGACCCGCCCAAGGTCGACGGCGGGCTTCCCCAACTCGAAAGCTGACAGCCAGCGCACAGACACGCCTGCTTTCGCCGCCAGGTCAGCCCGGCTCAGCTCGGCTTGCTCGCGCAGGCCCCGCAGCAGGATGCCCGCTTCCCGGGGAGTGGTAAACATTGCCCGACCTCCTAGGATGCGCGATCTTGCATGAAAGAATAGTTGCACGATCGTGCAACTGTCAAAATATGCATGATCGTGCAGCGAGGCCGCTACTCCAAGACCCGCGTGTTCCAGCACGGCACCTCACTATCCGGTATCAGGCTTGCGGGCGGCCAGTGAGAACATCAACGGCACGCGTTCGGGGTGGTCGGCCAGTGCCCATTCTCCGGTGGCGGTTGGCTGGAGCGCGTCGTTGGCCTTCCAGTACATCTTCCGGTGCTCCTGGAACGACTCGATGCTCAGGCCCGCTTCCAGCAGCACCGTGAAAAGCTCCGACAGCGGATGCGCCCACTCGTGGCTGCGGTTGTTCTGGAGGGTCACGGGGCTGGAGTAGTCCACGCCGTCGTCCCACGTCAGCGGCTGCTCCCGCCAGAAGTACGGATGGGCCGCGACCAGCCGGCCGCCCTCCGCGTCCCAATCGAGCGCACACAGCATCGGATGGTCTTCGAGGATGAAGAACAGCCCGCCCGGCTTCAGCAGCGCCGCGACGGCCCGCGCCCAGCCTGCCATGTCCGGCAGCCAGCATAGGACGCCCACGCTCGTGTAGACCAGGTCGAACTGCCGGCCGCCCAGCGCCTGCGGCGCTTCCTCGACGCGCGCCTGCGCGAACCGCACCCGCTCCGACAGCCCGGCGCGCCGCGCCAGCGATGTGGCGATGGCGACCGCCTCGCCGGAGAAGTCGACGCCGGTGACGTCCGCGCCCAGCCGGGCCAAACTGATCGAGTCATTGCCGATGTGGCACTGGAGATGGACCACCTGGAGCCCGTCCACCGAACCGCCCGGCAGGTGCGGCCGCATCAGATCCACGGAGTCGGCGACGATCAGCTCGACCTCGCCGGGGTCGTCGGCGAACGCTTCCGCGCGGTACGAATCGAGGTGCAGGCGGGCGCGCTCGTCCCAGTTCGCCAGGTTCTCCGCGAGGGCCGCCTCGGTTCCCATGACAGGTTTCATGGCCCAATCCTGCCATGTGCGGCACGTCCGCCTGCTCACCGCGAACCGGGCGCTGCTTCAATCCCGTGCATGAGGGTGTCCAGCCAGGCGTCGACAGGAGGAACGGCCGAGGCGGTCGCGCCGAGCATGACCATGGTCTGGACCCCGATCACGAGGTCGATGACCGCGTCGACGTCTATGTCCGGGCGGACTTCACCGCGGACGCGTGCCAGTGTCAGGCGGCCCCGGAGGGCCTGCTCCGTGGGCAGGAAAGCGGGCTCGACGCGGGGCGTGCCGCCGTAGGCGATGGTGGCCTGTTCGACGAGCAGCGCCCGCACCAGGGAGGCGAAGGGCGGGCTGGCCGTCAGGGGCAGGGTGTCCGCGAACCACTGGCGGAGGTCGGCCCCCACAGCTCCGGTGTCGGGCACGGCCACGGCCGGGAAAGGCAGGGCCCCGGTCCGGACTGCGTCGGCGGCCAGCCGGGCCTTTGAGCCCCAAAGCCGGTAGATCGTCTGCTTGCCAGCGCCGGCGCGGGCGGCGATGGCCTCGACTGTGACGCCGTCGTAGCCGAACTCCGCGATGAGACCGGCGGCAGCGGCGAGGATCGCCTGGCGGGTGGCGGCGCTGCGGGGGCGCCCGGCGGGCTTGGACATATTGCCTGACAGCATAGGCCACCTATATTATGAGACCGTGGTCTCGTAAGTCCAGCGTGGCCTCGCTCCACCCAACGATGTGTGTGAAAGAAGGAACGATCATGGGTATTCTCAGTGGCCGCGTGGCCATTCTGACCGGCGCCAGCTCCGGTGTCGGCTACGGCGCCGCCAAGCGCTGCGCCGAGGAAGGCGCCACCGTCATCGCGTGCGCCCGCCGGCTCGACCGGTTGGAGAGCTTGGCCGCGGAGACGGCCGCCATGGAAGGGCGGATCGTGCCCCAGCAGTGCGATGTCGGCGTCGAGGCCGATCTCGACGCGGCGGTCGCACGGGCCATCGCCGAGGGCGGCACGGTCCATGCCCTGATCAACATCGCCCAGGGCGGGCTCGACATCCAACAACCCATCCTCGACACCACGCCCGACAACGCCCTGGTCTTCTACCGGACGGGGCCGATAGCCAGCCTGCTGCTGATGCAGAAATGCTTCCCGTACATGAAGGAACAGGGCTACGGCCGGATCGTCAACTGTGCCTCCGGCGCTGGGGTGACGGGCCAAGCCGGGTTCGCCGGATATGCCATGGCCAAGGGCGCGATCCTCGCACTGACCCGGACGGCCGCCCAGGAGTGGGGCAAGTTCGGCATCGTCAGCAACGTGTTCCTCCCCGTCATCCGCGCCGACAGCTTCGACACGTCGGAACAGGGCAAGATGGCGGCCAAGATGGTGGCCCAAATGAGCCCGGTCCGCAAACTGGGCGACCCCTACGAGGATGGCAGCCCCATGGTCGCCTTCCTCGCCAGCGAAGGCGCCCGCTACATCAACGCCCAGACCATCGCCATCGACGGTGGCCTCACCCCGACCCGCTGAGCTGCAAAGGAGCTAGAAATGCCAGACGTATGCATAATCACCGGAGGAGCGGGCTCGATGGGCCTGGGCGCTGCGAAGGCCATCGGAAGCGAGTTGGACATGACGATAGTCGTCGCCGATGTGTCGCAGGCGGCCTTGGACAAAGCCGTCGCCGAACTCCGGGCGGCAGGCATTCCCGCCGAAGGCTTTAAGGCCGATGTCACCGACAGGGATCAAGTCGCCGAGCTGGTGGCCTTCGCCGCCGCGGCCGGTTCTGTGAAAGGCCTGCTCAATCTGGCCGGCATCTCGCCCAAAGGCGGCCCAGATTATCGTGTCAGCTGCGACACGGTGTTCGACATAGCGGTCAAGGGGACGGTGTATTTCTGCCAGGCGGCGTCCAAGGCCATGGCTGACGGCGGCTGCATCATCAACATCTCCTCGACATCGCCCTTCTTGGTGCCGCCGGGCTCGATGCAGGAGGCGCTATATCCGCTGGCCACCGAGGACTTCGAGCGGTTCCTCGCTGAGATGCATGCTGCCCTGGAGGCCTCCGGAGACGAGCAGATGGCCCGGAACAACGCCTATGTCTGGGGCCGGAGGTTCATCATCTGGTATACCGAATGGCTGGCCTGCCAAGTCGGCAGGCAAGGCATCCGCGTCGTCTCGGTCGGCCCTGGAGTGGTTGACGGGCCCATGGTCGAGGAGAGTGGCCTGGGCCTGGCGAAGATGAGCGCAGTGGGTCGGACGGGCAGGCCGGAGGAGTTGGCCGCGGTCTACGCCTTCCTGATGAGCGACAAGGCCAGCTATGTCACCGGCACCAACCTGATGGTCGATGGCGGCATCGTGGCAGCCCTCCACAACATGAAGCGCTGACACCCGGTTGAGCAGGACGTTGTCTCAGGGATACAGCAGGTTGACTCCGTCGTGGCTGTAGCGGCGGCAGGGCAGGTTGCGCGGCGGGTCGGTGCCCACCAGTTCGCCGGCGGCCAGTAGCTCGGCGGCCCGGCGGTGGCGGGCGACCCACTCTGTGCCCAGCGTGAAGGAGCCGTGGCCCGCGTGGACGGTGTCGAAGGCCGGCGCCAGCTCTTCCAGACGGCGCAGCGGCTCGATGTAGGCGGGCAGGTTGCGGCCTGGGCCGAACATGAAGACCGACCGGTCGGAGAGCGTGTCGCCGGCGAACAGGCGCCGCCCCGCACGGTCGAGCAGGGCGATGCTGCCCGGCGTGTGCCCGGGGATGAGGACGACTTCCAGCTGGATCCCGCCGAGGTCGAGGACGTCGCCCTCCCAGGCCGGGCGCACGGACCGGCCCGCGTTTCCCTTGGCGGCGTAGTAATCGTATTCGGCGGGGTGTAGGAGCGGGGGGCCGAAGTACTCCTGGGCGCCCGTGTGGTCGGGGTCGGTGTGGGAGAAGAGGAGTTGGACGGGGAGGCCGGTCACCGCGGCCACAGCCGCCGGAAACTCTTCGCCGCCGGAGAGGCAGCAGTCGACCAGAAGTGCCGTGGCCGAGCCGACGATGAGGTAGCACTGGACCATGCCTTCGTCGATCGCCCAAACCTGGCCGCCGAGGTCAGTAACGGTGTATGAGGCAGTCATACACCCCATCCTGGCACGGCGACGCCAGTGTTGCGCGTCGGGAATTCCCGGTGAATGCGGACCGGGCATCTGGTCGGGAAGCGTGTCCAACGGGAAAGATGCTGGTAGTGTGTACACACTGATTATCTTTGGAGGTGCCGCGTGGCGACGACGGTGGGAATGCGCGAGTTCCGGGCCGGCTTGGCCGGGTACATCGAGTCCGGCGAGCCGGTCCATGTGACACGGCACGGGCTTGAGGTCGGAGTATTCGTGCCCAGCCAACCGAGGCCCGCGTTGGACCGCGCCGCCGCGTGGGAGGCCTACAGGCAAAGTGCGGGCGCCGTCCGCCAGGATCTCGAGGAGCGGGGCATTGACCCCGAAGACCTGATCCGGGATGTCACCGAATTGCGGCGCCAGTCGCGATGACCTCCCATAAGGCGCTGGTGCTGGACGCCAACATCGCCGTCAGCGCCGTCTTGGGTGCGCGCGTGGGGTTCCTCTTGGAGCGCTATGGCGACAAGGTGGCATTGTTCGCTCCCGAGGTCGTCTTCGCCGACGCGCGCCGCCACATGCCCACTGTCGTCGCCAAGCGCGGCGGCGATTTGGCTCTGATCCTGCGGTCGTTGGCCGACCTGGAGGCCATCATCGCGGTGGAACCGGAGGAGTCTTACGCCGCATGGCGGGATGAGGCGCTGGAGCGGATCGGCGCCCGCGATCCGGATGACTGGCATGTGGTGGCCCTGGCACTGGCCGTGGACTGCCCGATTTGGACCGAGGACAACGATTTCTTCGGCGCAGGCCTGGCGACATGGACGACGGACCGGGTGGAGATCTTCTTCCGCAACGCCGCGACGCAGCCCTCCGACGAGTAGCCGCTCTGTCGTCGCCCGCCAGCCAGCACCAGTTCCCCGCGGCGAGGGGAGGCGACAACGCCGGCGGCGATCAGCCGGGCGCGTGTTTGTTGGACACTGTCGTAGGGCACACCCAGGCGGCGTTGGATGTCCATCACGTCCGGCCAGACTTCCTGCATGGTTCACAGATACTTGCTGGCTTCGCGAATGCTCAACGGCGCCATCTTGCTGCGGTGGCGTGTAATGAAGTCGCGCACCCAATCCGGGTTCGTCTTGCTGTATTCCCGCAGGCTCCAACCGATGGCCTTGTTGATGAAGAACTCCCGTTGTCCGAAGTTGTTCGCGATGATGCGTTCCAACAAGGCGGTGTCGGTCTTCTCTTTGCGGGTGAGCTGATGGTCGATGGCGACGCGGCGCAGCCAGATGTTCGTATCCGTGCTCCAAGCCAACAAGGTGTCCATCACTTCCGGGAAGCACAGCGCGATGTCACCGACGATCGTGTCGAGGGAATCGACGGTGTCCCACCAGGACTTGGTTGTGACAAGGGTCTTGAGATTGGGAATGTCGGCGGGTGTGAGTACCCGCACCCGTTTCGCGAGATAGTCGGCGGCCAGATACTGAAATTCCCGCTCCGGCTGCTCCCAACACTTGAACACGAACTCCCAGTCGCAAACTCTCTTGTCTACAGCCTTGAAGAACTCCCGGCTCAACTCTCTGCGCTTTGGCGTGGGGATGCCCAAGAACGGAAACTGGTCGCGCATGTAGGCGCTCATCGGCACAGCTTTCTGGGGATCGGCGGCATCCCGGAAGCGTTCGAAGACATCCATGGAAACTGGCACGAG